>NZ_JBALDR010000031.1:0-63586 GCF_036917315.1 Nostoc sp.
TTCTAAACTTAGAAAGCCAATAGCCGGCATAACAACCTGTACCCGAAGTTATATTCATCTTTATTATATGCAAATTGTAGGCGCAACAGCTTATCCCCATATTGTGCAACGTCGCCGCTTTAGTTTGGACATCGCCGATTTGTTCAGTGATGGTAAGGGATTGTTGATAAAGGGCGATCGCTTCTTCTATTTCTCCGATATCGGCTTTGATCTTCCCCAAACAGTACAACGTCGCTGCCTTGCCTTGGACATTGCCGATTTGTTCATTAATAGCAAGGGATTGTTGATAAAGGGCGATCGCTTCTTCTATTTCTCCTGTATCAGCTTTGAGCATACCCAAATAGTGACTAATTGATGCTTGTTCTTGTTTGTCTTCTAAGGGACAAAGATTTAATGCTTGTTGATAATGCTCTAGTGCCTTATCAACTTCACCAACTTGGCTCTCACAATAAGCCATTTCCCTGAGAACACGATAGTCTTGAGTAATTTCTAAGGTTGATTTGCACAGCAGCACTGCTTCCCTGAATCGACTTTGTTGCCACCAGCGATGTACTAAACTGCTTGCTATTTCTGCGGCTTTTTTTTCTTGTTTACCCAACAACGCCAACCGATGAATTTCTAAGCCTTGTTCCTCAGTTGTGGTTTCCGTCTCCTCCCACCAAAGACGATACAGCACCTCAGCCGCTTGCTTATGCAAAGCTTCCCCATCTTCCGGTAACTGCACAGGCAAAATACGTGGCACTCGTAACGCCTGATCATGGCTCACTTCCAACAGCCCCAACGCCACCGCCCGACTAATATAATGTTCTAAATTGGGGATAGTGTCACAAACTGCGGCTAAAGCTTCCCTTGGTACTGGCAACTCAAACACCAAACTCCGTGACAACATCTCCCGCATGGTTGTATCCATCTGTTGCAGCAACGCCTCTGCCAAAACTTGCTCTCGCAACTCCACCGGATCTGCTGCTAACCGATTCAAAATTGCCGCCACATCAACTGTTGTATTTTGCAGAATCTTATCCAACCATTCCAGCAAGCGGGGATTACCATCCGCTAACTTCTGCGCTTGTGATTTTAACGCCTCATCCACCTGAGATTCTGCACCAAAGGCTGTGAGGAGATTACACTTTTTTCGCAAATCTGCGCCTCGCATCCCCTCCAACGGCTGTTTATAGAAATGCTGCAACTGGGTAAATTCAAAATCGTAACGGCAGGTAATAATGATGCGGTGGGAAGTGGAATTTTCTCTAATTGCCCAAACTAAAGCTTTCATTACCTCTGCTGCTTCTGATTGCAAGACATAATTCTGATTGCGAGGTTCTAAATTCACTTCAAAGTCATCCAGCACCAACAAAAACGGCTTCGCTTCCTCATGCAACTGCTGGAAAACTCGCCGCAGCCGAAACTTCAATTCTTCATCATAATTTTGTAAGCTTTTGCGTTGTTCGTTGTCATCCAACTTTTCCACTAAGCGATTCACCAAACTAGCTTCATCGATTCGCCCAACCCAGACAACACGCTCAAAATTCGGCAGTCTGTCACAAAGCCTAGCTGCTAAACTACTTTTACCCAAACCGCCCATGCCATGAATCAACACCCCAACTTCATCGGTGGATTGACTCAGCACCCGCAAACAATTTTGCAATTGACGACGACGACCAACAAAACTCTCTCGCGTCGGGACTTTCACCTTACCCGCAGGATCTAAAAACTGGGTAGCAACAGAATGCAGTGGCGCTGGTTTACGTCCACGAGTCCGCAAAGGTGTGACTAATGAACTCGGTAAATTGCCTGCTGCATAAAGCCGCAATAAATGCCAATCCCGCGCTTTGTTCTTAATTAATGCTTGATAAGTACAAGCAACAGCCTCAATGATTTGCTTTCCGGCTGATAATTCCTCATATAATGCGGCAGCTGCGGCTGTAGCATCAGGATCTAAAACATTTTGACCCCAACCCAAAACCGCTTTTGCACCAGATTTCAGCAATTCTTCAGCCATTGACGGCACAGAACCGCCATTACCAGCTTGCCCAGTGCGACAACCAGAGAGGAAGATGAGTTTAGGCAATCGAAATTGTAATTCTTGGGCGATATCCCCAGCACTGGCATAGAAAGCTTCACCTGTTGCCGTTTCTGTAATAAAGCGGGGTTGCCCATCTTGTAAAGTAGCATGACCCGTCAGGTGTAAAACATCAAAATAATCCCTGCCGTAACCATCGACTAAATAACCCAACTCCGACAAACAGCCGCTTTCTTCCACCGTCAGGGCTAAAGGTTGCCGCTTTGTCGCCTCCAAAATCCGTGCTTCCTCTCCCTCAAAATCCAGCACAGGCTCGACATTCAACGGCGAAGTCGCCATAAACAAAACTTGCAGCGCCCGGTTTTCTGCTTCCCCGTCAATGGTCAATTTTTTTACTGTGCTATCCGACACCCACCGCACCGGGACAATAGCCGGGACTCGCTGCACTAAAAAACCATTGCCATCGTGCAGCACTTCCCAAGGCAGATGAGCAAGTTTTTCAGATGTAGCGATCGCTAACACAATCCCCTCCCGCCGATGCTTATCTAGCAAGGGTTGCAGAATGCGATCGCTCCCATCCAACCAGTTATACAACCGCCGTCCAGTTACCGTATAATCCTCTGGGAAAAACGAAACGTAATAATCTCGTTCCGCCAACTTAATCAAGTCGGCGATTTCTGTTAAACAGAGCGATCGCTTTTCATACTGATTAGGATTATCAACAAAATAACGTAACTCTACGTAATTCTCATTAATCGGCTTAAGGTCGAGGTGGAGGGTTTGCACGCTTTGAATCTTGAGACTTCAGTATTTACCCCAAGTCTACCACCGCCAATTCCGTAAAAACAGACGCGATTAATCGCGTCTCTACGATTCTAAAATTTGACGAATCTCTTCCAGGGTTGCATCCTCTAAAAGGAGTCGCCTACCATTGCGCCCGACAATCAACACCTTTTCAATTCTTTTACCAGACTGTTTAGCTTTATACTCTTGATACCACTTGCGGATTTGTTCAGCAATAGCGATCGCACCCCCAACAATACCAACGATGGTAGCAACTGTTGCGGTTACTCCTTCTCTTTCCGGTGCATCTGAATTCACTGCATAGTTACCAGATATACCAGGAATTTCCAAAAGCGCCTCTGTTGCTGCGATCGCATCTTTACCCTCAATCGCCAACTGAATTTCTGCCATAGTGTCGATCTGCAAGTAACTCCAGGCTTATTTTAAACAACTTCCCTTGGCAATTTATTCTAAAAATTCCTAATTCTTGTCGTCAAGAATGTCTGAAAACCTAAATTTTCGGTTTTTAGTTCTCAATCAACTTACAACAAGGAGCTTAAGCCTCTTGTTTTGTCTGAGTCCGCGAGACTGACTTTGCCTGTGTAAAATGAGACTGTTGGAATATATCCAAATCACGGCTATACTTTCTCATAAAACCATCAAAATACTTGGGGGCAATGGCCAAAAAGTTCTTAGTTTGGGAAAGACATATCAGACTTTAATAACTATTAGAGGTGGCTGTAATGCCGACGATTCATTTTGTGGATGGTGAAAAAGGCGGAGTAGGAAAATCTCTCTTTGCCAGAACAATGATTCAGTATTGTCTGGATAAGAGAATCCCATTTGTACCAGTGGAGACAGATAGATCGAATCCAGATGTCGCAGGGGTATATAAAGAGATATGTAAATATGCTGTGTTTAGCGAGAATGAACGACAGGCAAATAAGGCAGATAGAATATTTGAGTGGGCGATAGAGAAGCCAGTAATTGTGAATTTAGCAGCACAATCGCATAGAGCAGTGCAAGGGTGGATTGAATCTAATCAATTACTTGAACTAGGAAGTTCGCAGGGAGTTCTGTTTTGCAAATGGTTTGTATCGACAGGAGGATACGACAGCATCAACCTGTTTGCTCAGTCAGTGAATACTTACGGTGACAAAATCCCTCATATTCTGGTAAGAAATTTAGGGCTGTGTGATGATTGGGAGCATCTAGACTCAGACTCCAACTATCAAAACATAGTAAATAAATATCAGATAAAAGTTATAGATTTTCCGAAGTTAGCATACAGAGAAAGAAACATAATTGACCAAAATCGCCTAACTTTTGCAGAGGCTAGAGAATATAAAGAATTTGGGATAATTGGAAAACAGAGAATAGTGAATTTTCTGAAGCTTGCTTATGGTGCTTTTGAGAAAGTAGGTATCTGGTATGAAAAAGTTGAGTAGCAGTCATTAGTCATTTGTCCGAAGTCATTGGTCATTTGTCATTAGTACCAATGACTTCGGACAAACCTTAGAAGATGTTTGAAAAATCTTGTTATTGGTAGCAAAAAGTTTTAGATCCCCCTAAATCCCCCGATAAATTGGGGGACTTTAAGAAGTTTCCCTGCTTTTTAAGGGGGGCTAGGGGGGATCGAGATGTGCTTTGATCGCAGCTAACCACTTTTCAAACAACCTCTTAGCAGGAGATTGGATGGGGGTGCGATGACGTACCCGCGCTCTGTAGGCGATCGCAAAGCGAATTTGACTACAATTCTTAGAAAGAGTAGCAAAAACCTAAATGTCTAAAAAGTCCGATTCTCAGTTTCAAAATCTCTTTAGTTCACCCAAATCAAGCAACTGGGACGAAAGATTAGCCCAAATAGCCTATCGCTTTAACCGAGAGTATCAACGTGAAACCTTTGAACTCCCAGCAGAAGTACAGGCGATGCCGATATTCCGCGAGTGGATTGGAGGTAGTTTCTCAAGTAGAATTGCTTCCCCTTTTTGGGAAGTTGCTGAACCTAAAAAGAACCAACACTGTATAGATATCGGCTGTGGTATCAGCTTTTTAATCTATCCTTGGCGGGATTGGCAAGCATTTTTTCATGGGCAAGAAATCAGTAACGTGGCACGCGATACCCTGAATTCTCGCGGGCCCCAGTTGAATTCTAAGCTGTTCAAAGGGGTTGAGTTGGGAGCAGCTCATCAGTTAAACTATCCATCAGAGCAATTTGATTTAGCGATCGCCACCGGATTTAGCTGCTATTTTCCCCTTGAATATTGGGATGCTGTACTAGCAGAAGTCAAACGGGTGTTAAAGCCAGGTGGACATTTTGTATTTGACGTTCTCAATCCAGAACAGCCTTTAGCAGAAGATTGGGCAGTTCTGGAAACCTATTTAGGGGCTGAGGTGTTTTTAGAGCCTTTGGCTAAGTGGGAAAAAACGATTAAGGCAGCTGGTGCTAAAGTTGTAACGCACAAATCAGGGGAATTATTCGAGGTGTATAAGGTGCGGTTTTAAAAATACTATTACTCAGGGATAACTGGACTCATTGGATCTAAAGAAGTTGTAAAAACAAAATAGATTACCCCAGTTCCGAGAATCATCACAGCGAGACTGAACAGCAATACCCATCTGTCTGTTGGTTCGTAAGTATCTTCTTCGATATCACGACGGACAGCGAAATAGTGTGACGTTGAAAGCCACACCGTAATTAAACCCACTAGCGAGAAAACTAAACCTAACTTCCAGCCGTTACCGGGACGAGGTACTAAAGGTACATGGAAGGCACGCAAACGCACGATGACGACACCAAAACCTAAAAGAGCAATCCCTGTCCGCATCCAAGCGAGGTAGGTACGCTCATTTGCCAAGTGATCTCGGATTCTGGACGGATTCAGTCGTCCTGGCTTTTTTTTATCTTTTTCTTCTTCTGTAGGTTTCAATTTTAACTGCATCAATAACACCCTTATCCCCAAAGCGGCTCTTATCAAAAAAATGCGGAGGTAGTAGGAAATCTCTTTCCAGATTACTTGCACCCAGCGCAATAGTTGCGCTACTGAAATATGCCTGTTGTGATTGTACATTTTTTACAAAATTTATCTTAATGCAGATATGAAAATAAAACAAGCCTAAAATTGAGGATAGATAAATTCAAAAAAAATAGCCAAGATCGGAGAGATGTTTCACCAGTGTTTGTCCTGTTTTTCTCTGATTTTGGCTGTTACCCTATTTAAATTCAGAACAATCATTCAAAAATAGACTATGCAGTTCTATTTCAAGACTGATTGCTAGGCGCATTAGGAACTCGTGTATTTATGAGATCCTGCGATATATCTGGGATAAACCAGTTAGCCTCTTTGCTGTCTATAACTTTTACAGTCGGGACATTCAATTCAATCGCAGCAGTATCTGGATTCCTCTTAATTACCAACTGAGTTCCATCAAGGATCTTCAGAGCCGCCGATCCTGTCAATTCTTCACCTTGCCCATTAGGACTAGAAGTGAAATTTTCTACCTGGACATCATTCGGTAGATAGATGCCATCACAATCCCAGTTATTTTTAGTGGATTGACCATCAGCTAGAAAATATAGACCATTCTCGTATACTGCATCTTCATCTTCATCATCATTTGGTCTTTTACCATATACCGCTATGGTATTACCTGTTTGGTTGCTGCATTGACCCCAATTGATTCCCGTCTCTAAAGCATATTTTTGCAGTGTTAATTCCTCGGTTCTTGTTTTAATTTCTTCTGGTGTCAGACCTTCAACTTGAGTTTGAGTATCTTTTGTCTGCGAGAGTTGCTTAAGTGCTTTAGTGACTTCGATGTAATCAGGGTTTTTGCTAAATTTTGGTCTATCAGCAAAAGAAGGTTGAGCAAAGGCTAGATTAGCGACAATCATTAAGACAATTAGCAGAGATTTCCAGATTTTCATGTTTTGATTCCTGTTGATGGGTAAGATATTTTCCAGTTTAGAATTCATTTTGCTCAGAAAATTGATGATGCACCTCTTTATTAGACACTTAATTTTTCTTGTTCTTCACTCGACGGCTGAGTAGTCAAACCTAAGATTAATGAGAATATATAACTAGAAACTACAGATAAAAGAGTCCAAGTAACATTTTCTGTGACAATAAACACGCCCAAACCAATCAATATACAAGGGACAAAAGTGTTGCCATTTTCAGTTAAAAAGTTGGCGATCGCAGGCAAGTAGGTTAACTTGTAAGCGGTATAACACCATACACCCACTAGGGTAAAGAATACACTTATAATCACCAGCAGACTATCTAATTCTGAGTTGGCAAACAGGGGCACGTAAACGCTGATATTATCACTGCCATTAGCAAAAGCGATCGCGGCTACATTGCAAGTTTGCGGAGAGAGAAAACTACTAACTATAGAGGGACAAGATGGCTCGGTATCTTCTTCGGCTTCCTCTGGTGAATCCTCTTCGCGTTTTAGTAAACTGCTCATACCAATGATTATTGGCATTAACCCAAGTAGTCTAATCCAGTCCTGCGGTATAATTAGTCCACCGAAGAAACCAGGAAGACTAGCAACGATCAATGCTGCAAAACCGAGATACTGACCAGCAAGGATGTGACGACTGCGAAACGTTTTACTTATTTGTGAAAAAAACAACGTCAGAATGACAATATCATCGATGTTGGTGGCAGTGAATGCGGTAATCCCTGTGGTAATTGCAGTTACTAAATCGTTCATTTCGTTGATGTCCTTATTTTCATGCTTGGGCATGGGGCATTGGTTACTCTCCCTCATCTCCCCCTGCTCTCTACTTGGCCGTTTGAGTCCGTGCCGAAGCTTTGATTTATACTTTAGTCAAATTAACCGATAGAATCAAATGCTTTTATTTGTCAAAATGATAAATGAAAGTGATTAAAATTTTGACATCAAGTCTTAGGGATACGATAAATGGCAGGAATGACGCTTGAGCAGCTAAAAATATTTCTGGCTGTGGCGCAGAACTTACACTTTACTCGCGCAGCCGAGGAGCTTTATATTACACAACCTGCCGTCAGTGCAGCGATTCACAACTTAGAGCAAGAATACGGAGTGAAACTATTTCATCGGATTGGTCGCCATATCGAGATTGCTGAGGCGGGTAAATTACTGCAAGTGGAAGCGCAGAAAATTCTCGATCAAGTTTCCTTAACAGAAAGGGGATTGCGAGAATTGAACAATCTGCAACGGGGTGAATTGAAATTAGGGTCAAGTCTGACAATTGGCAACTACTGGCTACCAAGTAAGATTAGTGAGTTTAAGAGCCAATATCCTGGTATCCAGATTGACTGTACCCTAGCCAATGCAGAAACGATTTGTGTCGGTACAGCGATGGGACAGTTTGATTTAGGTTTGGTGGAAGGAGATGTGAAGCCAGCCCTTCAGAATACTTTAGACTATGAAATAGTAGCTAGCGATCGCTTGCAAATTGTGGTTGGTCAAAAACACCCTTGGTTTGAGTGGGGAGAAGTTGATTTAAGCCAACTAACTCAGACTCCGTGGGTGATGCGGGTGCGGGAATCTGGAACACAGCAAAGGTTTGAGGAAGCGTTGCAAAATTGGGGGATCAACCTCAGCGAACTGAATGTAATTTTAGTGTTCACCAGTGGTGAGATGGCAAAAGCCGCGATTGAAAATGGCGTAGGTGCAACTGGAATTTCTGAGTTGATGGTAAAAAAAGAAATCCAGCTTGGAACTCTGCGGGCAATTCGAGTTGTTGATAATAGAGAAAGCAACGGTGCGATACCTTCGGCGGTAACAGAGCGACTTGCCTTGACTAGTGCCGAGCGGCTTGCCCTGAGCGCAGTCGAAGGGAGCCGAGGTAGCGAAGTCGAAAGGAGCCGAAGTGCGGGCTACGCCTACGCAGAAATAGTTCGACCTTTTTTCAAAATCAAACACCGTCAGCGTTTTCAAACTGCTCTTTCCAAAGTCTTTGAACAAATGTTGATATCGTCTGTGTTGGATGGTTCACATCAACATTTTTCAGTTATTTAAAGGGGATTGGGGATTGGGCAGAGGGGCAGAGGGGCAGAGAGGCAGAGGGGCAGAGGGGCAGAGGGGCAGAGGGGCAGAGGGGAGAAACTTACTGCAACTTCTCCTCGGTAACAGAGCGTAGCCGAAGTGCTGCTCCCCTGCTTCCTACACCTTCCGCATATTTCTACTGATGGGGTCAAAACCTCTAGAAAACCGCGTACTTTCATCATAGTAAGCGCCAGTTAGATTCGCTCCATACAACTTGGCATAGTTGAGTTTTGCTCCTCGAAGATTTGCTTCATTCAGATTGGCACCGCTCAAATTAGCTCTGGTCAAATTTGCTTTGGCTAAATTAGTACTACTCAAATCTGCTCCCCAGAGTTTAGCTTTAGCTAAGTTAACTCCACTCAAGTCAGATCCCCATAAATTAATTCCAGGCAAATCGGCTCCAATCAGCTTGTTACTACTCAAGTTGACGGCTGGAAAATATCTTTCTCCTGCGGCAAAACGCCTTTTTAATTCTTCAGCATTCATGCGTCACGTTCACCTTCTTTAGCAATACAGAAGTTATTTGTTCCCATTCTTGGCTTAGTTCTCCTGAAAATTCTGGCTGACCACTGCGTTGATACCAGTAATGGGCATTTTTCAAATCGCCTTCTTTGCGGTGCAGATAAGCATGAACCCAAGCACTGTCAGCATCGCTGGCATCTGTAACTATTTCATGAGCTTTGTTCCAATCACCTTTATTGTCATACCACATTGCTTGCAGCCCTTTTGGTAGTGTCTGAGGACATGGGCGCTGTTTTTCGATCAATCGCAGGAATTCTTCTGTATTCACGATCGCCACCTAACAAAAATTAAACTTCTATTTCTAAGATACTCCTCAGTTTTAGGGGAGGATGGGGAGCATACTTCGACTGCGCTCAGTAACCGGGGGAGCAGGGGAGCAGGGGAGCAGGGGAGCAGGGGAGCAGGAAAGTAAGAAGGAAGTTACAGTCAGTTTTCCCCCTTTGCCCCTCTGCCCCTCTGCCTCATGTGCCTCATGTGCCCAATGCCCTTCATCTCTACTTAACTGGAATAACTTCAAACTGGAAAGTACCGATCAAACGGTTATCAATATAGACTTCTATTCTATGTTTACCGACTGGATCGCCAGGGGCGATTGTCCAAAAATTCTCAATTACACCTTCTGGAGCCGACTGTGTACGCCGTGTTACAGATGTCTTCCCGTCTGCTGATATTGAGAAATCTTCACCATTATCTGTACCCCAAGTTTCTGGAGGTTTTGGTAAATACAAGACTTCACGCCATTTCACTTCACCTTGGTAGTTTTTGAGTTTAATCCGCCACCCGTAGGTGTTTCCTTCCTGAAGTGGCACTCTTGTTGTCTGGAAAATGATAACGTTTCCTTTGGAATCAACTCTCTTCAGACCAAACTCGGTGTTACTGACAGTAATCTGTTTTGCATTCGTTGGCGCTGGAGATGATATGCCATTTTCTACCAAAACAGAAGTAGCGTTGATTGGCTTAGAACCGATGACCCCAGATATTAGCCAAAAAGCAGCTAGCACAGCAGTAGTAGTCCAAATTCTCATTAGTATGGTTTTCCTATCAGACTTTTGGTACTTATTCAAGTAATCTGCCATGTTTTCCGGGTCAAGGTTAGCGATGGTTAGACAAAGACGAAATTGCTTTGATAAATTTGGCGGATTATAACCTGTCGCGGAAGTCCCCAGCTTTAATGTACTCATAAGGTGGGGGTTGTTCGCAAAGCGTCACGAACGGGATAGTGTGGCATGGATATAGTATTCTGAATCCTGAATTCTGAATTCTGACTCCATCTTTATCCTTCCTTTTCTAATCACACTTTGCCCATGAGATACCAAGTTGGCGGTAGCCTCCACAGTGACGATCCCACTTATGTTGTGCGTCAAGCAGACGAAAAACTTTATAACAGTCTGAAAAATGGTGATTTTTGCTACGTCTTCAACTCTCGCCAAATGGGTAAATCATCCCTACTACAGCGAATAAGTCGTCGTCTCAAGTCAGAAGGCTATAAATGTGTTTACTTAGACGTAACGCAATTGGGTAGCGAGGATACCACATCAGCACAGTGGTATAAAGGAATCATTGTCAGCATATTCTACGGGTTAAATCTGGCGGAACACGTCAACTTTAAGCAATGGTGGAATATGCAAACAGGTCTTTCTCCTGTACAAAAGCTACACCAGTTTGTTGAGGAAGTATTGCTGCCAAATGTCAAGAGCGATTCTGAAGGCGGCGAAATTAAAGGCATTTTTATTTTAATTGATGAAATTGATAGTTTGCTGAGTTTGAATTTTCCGGTCAATGACTTTTTTGCCTGGATTCGTCATTGCTACAATCAGCAGGCACACGATCCAAATTTTCAACGCCTGGGATTTGCATTGTTTGGAGTCGCCAGTCCATCTGACTTAATTGCTGACAAACGCCGAACACCTTTTAACATTGGGACAGCTATAGAGTTATACGGCTTTCGATTGCATGAAGCTAGCCCATTGCTAAACGGATTAAAAGGAGCAATCAGTCAACCAGAAGTTGTGCTGCAAGAGGCGATCTATTGGACAGGAGGACAACCGTTTCTCACTCAAAAACTCTGTCAATTAATTCTCCAAACTGCCTTAAAGACATCAGAGCGGAAAATTTTTCTACCCCCAAAAACTGAGGCGTATTGGGTAGAAGAATTAGTGCGATCGCACATTATCCAACACTGGGAATCACAAGATGAACCCGAACACCTCCGCACGATTCGCGATCGCCTACTTTTCAACCAACAACAAGCTGGACGGTTATTGAGTCTTTATCAGCAGGTTTTGCAAGCCGAGGAAATAGAAGATGGGGGGATGGGGGGACGGGGAGATGCAAAAAGGAAAGACACTAGCGACTTTTTGCATCTTCTACCTGCAATATCTCCCGTGCCTACCGATGATAGTCGAGAACAGACGGAGCTTTTACTATCGGGATTAGTCGAGAAACACAACGGCTATCTCAGAATTAAAAATCCCATCTACCGCAGTATTTTTAATGCTGAATGGGTGTTAAAGCAGTTAAACAATCTGCGCCCTTATTCACAGCCATTCAATGCTTGGGTAGCATCGGGCTTTCAAGATGAGTCACGCCTACTGCGGGGTAATGCCTTACAAGAGGTTTTGGACTGGACTCAGCGTCAAAGTCTCAGCGATTTGGACTATCGATTTTTAGCAGCCAGCCAAGAATTGGAGCGTCGGGAAGTCCAGCAAAAAATGGAAGTAGAACGGCTCAAAGAAATGGAAGCGCGATTGGCGAGCGAACAAAAGAGCGCCCGCCTTCAGCGACGCCTCCTGCTAGGGGTAAGTTTGGCCCTACTAGCAGTTATTGTCTTGGGGTTCACAACACTTTACGCCGATCGACAAGCATCACTAAGTGAGGTACGGGCGATCGCATCTGCTTTCTCTCTGCGTCCTCTGCGCCTTGGCGGTTCGTTAAAAAATTGACTTTGGTAGCAGAGTTTTAGCCTTAACTGAACCGTATTGCCACATACTGCAACGATACAAAGTGTCCGCTTCAGCCCGGATAGTCCCTGCCGGTATTGATGGCGCTATCCGTCTTTGGACGATCGATGGTAAATTGTCAACCATCTTCAAAGGGCACAAATCTGCGGTGTGGCGAGTTGCCTTTAGAGGATGTTTGAAAAATCTTGTTGTTGGTAGCAAAAAGTTTTAGATCCCCCTAAATCCCCCGATAAATTGGGGGACTTTAAGAAGTTTCCCCCCTTTTTAAGGGGGGCTAGGGGGGATCGAGATGTGCTTTTATCACAGCTAACCACTTTTCAAACAACCTCTTAGCCTTGATGGACAAAACATGGAACGCTGCTCAAAACATTCACAGCCGGAAGCGCAACTATTTGGAGTGTTGCCTTTAGCCCCGATGGTAAAACCCTTGCCTCTGGCGGAGATGACCAACTTGTGATTCTGTGGGATTTAGAACAAATTCTCCATCTCAACCTACTGAAATACAGTTGTGATTGGGTACGGGATTATTTAAAGACTAATATAACAGTGGAAAAGAGCGATCGCTCTCTTTGCAATTACAGTCTTTTTCATTGATTTGAACCATAATACCTTGTTGGGGCGGCTGCAAAACAATACCTGTGAATTAAATTCTCAAGCCGCTTTGAAGCAATTCCAACAACCAAAACTCCTTGAATACAATTACTGACGAAATTTCCACGGCAATTTCAATTTAAACAATTAGTTTGTTTAGCTGAATCTTTGATTAACAATAATTAAAAAACATCAAAAATTCTATGCTTAAACCGCTCAGATACATTAGTATTTTCCTGATTACCGCCTGTTTACTAGTTGCTTGTAATACTTCAGTACCAACTGAAGTAAAACGCCCTCCATTGAAAGTGATATTTGGATCTTTTGTTGGAGAGCTTCCAGGCATCATTGCTCAAAAAAAAGGATTCTTCAAAGCCCAAGGGGTAGATGTGGAACTAATTCATACACAATACGCCCAATTGGAACAAGCAAACTTCAATGCGGGTAAGTATGATGGGATTACATCGTCTTTAGGGAATTTTATAATCTTGAGTGCCACAAATCCAGATATACAAGGCGCGATCGTTATAGATGAATCAATAGGAGCAGATGTGGTAGTCGCCCAATCAAAAATTAATACTGTAGCTGACTTGAAAGGTAAAAAGCTGGGTGCAAATCTAGGCGGTTTTAGCGAAGTTTTCGTGACTGAAATGTTAAAAACTGCCAATTTAACCAGTGATGATGTGAATTTAGTTCAATTAGAGGCTTCAGAAATTCCTCAACGCTTGAAAAATAATACTATTCAAGCCGGACACACTTGGCAACCCTATCTCTCTGAAACGATGAAATTAGGGGGAAATATCCTATTTACTAGCAAACAAACCCCTGGCTTGATTTTAGATTTAATTATCTTTCGCGGTGAGACAATCCGCGATCGCCCCGAAGACATTCGTGCATTTGTGCGAGGATGGCTGCAAGCTTCGACCTACTGGAAAGCAAATGTTGAGGAAGGAAAAGCTATCGTCAGCAAAGCGTTAAAAATTCCGATCGATACTCTCTCACTGGAGGGAATAGACCTAACTGATTTAAGTAAAAATCAAAAATATTTTCAATCTAGTAACCCTAACTCCATTTACAAAACTGCCAAGATATATGCAGACTTTTTTATTCGCTCTGGAAACATGACACGTATTCCTGAGCTAAAAAGTTTGTTTAATTCTTCCTTCTTGAATCCCCCCTAGTTTGAAGCTATGCAGCACTCCTTTTTGGGCGGCATCCGTACAAAGTTGATCGCCTCGTTTCTCGTTGTTGCTTTGATTCCGTTGCTGTTATTGGCATTTGTCAACAAACAGACAACTGAAAAAGCACTAACTGACAACGCCCGACAAGCCCTATCTGCGGCGGCTAACGAAACTGCTAACAGAATAGATGCCTTTATTGATGGAAATCTCAATGCCGTGCGCGTGGAGGCGATTTTACCAGGTTTGGCACGCTACCTCAGCCTAACTCCAAAACAGCGAGATGGCAGCCCCGAAATGCAATTGGCGACAGAAACATTAATCCGTCTCAGTCGCAAAGATATGCTCAATATTCTCTCGTATGCTTTGCTCGACTTAAACGGTAAAAATGTATTGGATACACGCACGCTGAATATTGGCAAAGATGAATCAGTTCAAGATTATTTTAAAAAACCGCTACAAACTGGTTTTTCTTTTGTTTCTAGCATGAAGCGATCGCCGACAATTCCCGATCTTATTACCCTCTTTTTTAGTAGTCCGGTTCGCAATGCCAAGGGAGATATATTAGGTATATTGCGTGTTTCATATAATGCTACTGTTGTTCAGCAGTTAGTAACTCGACAAACTGAACGAGCCGGGGCAAAATCTTTTGCGATTCTTTTAGATGACAATAATATTTATCTGGCACATAGTACTGCACCAGAACTACTTTTTAAATCAATTGTGCCTCTGCCTGATGATGTTGTAACTCAACTGCAACAGGAAGGTCGTTTGCCTAATTCTTCTCTCAAAGAATTGGCAACTAATGAGTCAAAACTTAAACAAGCATTGGATAATAAACAGTCGTATTTAATTGCATCCTTGGAAGCAACAGGCGATTGGGTTAATCTGATTGCGATCGCTCGTTTGCAATATAAACCTTGGTCTGTGTTGTTTGCACGACCCCTTGCCGTTGCCCTAGCACCTGTAGAAAAGCAAATTCGTGACACAATTTTTCTATTTGCATTTATCGCTGGAGTAGTGACAATCATCGCTTTTGTCATTGGGCAACTGCTAACAAATCCAATAATTCACCTTACCAATATAGTTTTCCAGTTTACCGCAGGTAACTTAGATATCCGCGCCAAAAATAAATCAAAAGACGAAATAGGTCAACTGGCAAAATCGTTTAATAACATGGCACTTCAGTTACAAACATCTTTGGAAACTTTGGAACAACGGGTACAAGAGAGAACAGCAGAATTAGCCATTGCTAAAGACAAAGCCGAAGTAGCAAATCAAGCTAAAAGTTTATTTATTGCCAATATGAGTCATGAGTTGCGATCGCCCCTCAATGCTGTTCTAGGTTTTTCTCAGTTAATGTTACGCGCTAAAAACTTGCCTGCCGAGCATTATGAAAATGCCGGGATCATTTATCACAGTGGTGATTATTTACTAACGCTCATCAATAATATTCTCGATTTATCAAAAATAGAAGCGGGTAAAACTACTCTTAATCCTAGAGACTTCGATCTATATCGCTTGCTAGATGACTTAGAAGATATGCTACACTTACAAGCAAGTAATCAAGGCTTAAATTTAATATTTCAACGTAGTGAAAATGTCCCATGCTATATTTGCACAGATGAGTTAAAACTCCGGCAGGTATTAATTAATTTGATTACTAATGCCATTAAGTTTACTCAAAAAGGAACAATTAGTTTAACAGTAAATAATACTAGTGAAGAAATTACAGATATTTTCAATCTTGATTTTCAAGTCTGCGATACAGGAGTGGGGATTGCAGCCGCAGAATTACCCAAAATATTTAATGCTTTTTCTCAAGCCCAAGCTGGAAAAGAATCTCAAGAAGGAACGGGTTTAGGTTTAGCAATTAGTCACAAGTTTATTCAGTTAATGGGAGGAGATATTGCTGTTGAAAGTAAATTAGGAGTCGGGACAACTTTTAAATTTTATATTCAAGCAAAGTTAGGTCAACCAACCAATAAAAATATTTTAGAAGTACACCCAAAAGTATTAGAACTTGCACCAGGACAACCTATATATAAACTATTAATAGTAGATGATAAACCTATTAATCGCAAATTATTAATTAAACTTTTACAACCGTTAGGGTTTGAAATGAAAGAAGCTAGTAATGGCAAAGAAGCGATCGCTATTTGGAATGAATGGGAACCCCACCTGATTTGGATGGATATGCGAATGCCTGTCATGGACGGTTACGAAGCTACAAAATATATCAAGTCCACTACAAAGGGAAATGCTACAGCTATAATTGCTCTGACGGCAAGTGTTTTAGAAGAAGAAAAAGCGATCGTTCTTTCAGCCGGATGTGATGACTTTCTCCGCAAACCTTTTGCAGAACATACAATTTTTGACACACTAACCAAACATCTTGGTGTCAAATATATATTTGCTAAAAATAATTATTCAAATTTGGAGTATATAGAAAAAAATCCTTTAACATCCAACAATCTAATTTGTATGTCTCAAGAATGGATTAATCAATTTTATGAAGCTGCATTAGAAGCAAATACTAATCGTGTCATAGAATTAATTAGAGATATTCCCAAAAGAGAAACTTTTTTAATTAAATATTTAACAAAACTTGCTCGTCAATTTGAATTTGAGGAATTAGTTGATTTAGTCGAACCCCTGAGAAGCAATGAATCTTAATTATGATAAAGAAAATAAAGGTAATATTCTCCTAGTAGATGACAATCCCAAAAATTTACATTTATTAAGTGATTGTCTGGTCAAACTCGGCTACACTGTTCGCAGTGTCACAAGTGGACGGATGGCACTAAAAACAGTAAAGGCCAAGCAACCAGACATCATTCTTTTAGATATTAAGATGCCAGAAATGGATGGCTATCAAGTTTGTAGAACTCTGAAAGCGGATGAAGTTCTACGCACCATTCCCGTTATTTTTATTAGTGCTTTAGATGATGTGTTCGATAAAGTGATAGCCTTTGAGTCAGGGGGCATAGACTACATCACTAAACCCTTTCAGATGGAAGAAGTTGTAGCGCGTCTAGAAAATCAATTAACCATTCAACGCCAGCAACGGCTTCTAGAACAAGAAAATATTAAGCGTAGGGAAACAGAAGAGATACTGTATCAGTCTAGGGCAATGCTAGCCAGTATTTTGAATAGTTCGCTAGATGGTATAGCCGCGATGCAAGCTGTCCGCAACCCTGTAACCGGATACATTGAGGATTTTCGTTGCTTAGTTATCAATCCTGTCATTGCTAGAGCCTTCGGAAGCAAATGTGAAGAGATGATTGGCAAATTACTATTCAAAGAATTCTTAGCTCATCTAGAACCAGAACTCTTTAATCGCTTCGTTAATCTTGTCGAAACGGGAGAAGCTTTAAAACGAGATTTTTACCATCCATTAGGCAATTCTTGCTGGTATCACTTTGTTGCAGTCAAACTAGATGATGGTTTTGCTATTACCATACGCGACATCACTGGACGAAAACAAATTGAATTGGCTCTGCAAGATGCAAATCAGAAACTAGAACAACTGGCAAATTTAGATGGCTTGACTCAGCTGGCTAACCGTCGTTGCTTTGACGCACGACTGAAAGCAGAATGGAAACGCCTTGCACGAGAACAACAACCCCTGTCACTGATTATGTTTGATGTTGATAAATTCAAACTTTACAACGATTACTATGGTCATCTTGCAGGCGATGATTGTCTAATGAGGATAGCGCAAACAGTGCAACAGACAATTCGTCGTCCTGCCGATTTAGTGGCGCGTTACGGTGGAGAAGAATTTTTGGTACTCTTGCCCAATACTGACTTAGCGGGAGCGATTAAAGTAGCGCAAAGTATTCAGCAAGCAATTCATGCTCTGGCTATTCCCCATCTACAGTCTGATGTCAAGAATATTATCACCGTTAGCTTAGGAATTACCTCTCGCATACCTATTTGGAACATTAGGCCAGACACACTCATTGCTTCAGCAGATAAAGCACTGTACGATGCCAAACAAAATGGGCGCGATCGCTATTGTAATGATTAAAACATTTTTTATGGCAATACCTTCATTTCCGCCATTAATACATCAGTAACATTTACATCCGGCTTTTCTCTCAAATTAGACTAACTTACAAGCACGTTGCAACGCTTGCTGAAGTAAAGATTGATATTTTTTATCCTCAACCCGATAAGCCCCAAACCTTTCCAAATGGGGATTCATCATTTGGGCATCAAAAAACACAAATTTCCTCTGACGCAATCTTTCCACCAACTTAACCATCGCCACCTTTGAGCCTTCGGGAATGCGGTAAAACATTGACTCGCCAATAAAAGCCCCACCAATCACAATCCCTAAAATTCCCCCAGCTAATTCGTCACCCTGCCAAGTTTCAAAACTATAAGCATAACCACTCTGGTAAAGTAGCGAATAAATCTTTGCCAATTCCGGTGAAATCCAAGTTGTCTCTCTGTCAGCACACCCAGCCACCACAGCTTGGAAGTCCCGATTAATCGCCACAGTAAACCGTTCTTGATTCAAAACGCGCTGCAAAGACTTGGGGTAACGAAACCGCTCATCCAAAGGAATAAAAGTCCGATCGCGACTTCCGTACCAACTCAAGCGATCGCGTTCATCAGCCATGAGAAAATAGCCTTGTGCATAGCCCTCAACAATAGCGGCGATATCATATTGCATAAATAAATAATAAAAAAACACTAGAGAAACGCAATTTGATGCTAACAGTCAACCTTAGCGTTCCTCTGCGTTTCCCTCCGCGTCCCTCTGCGTTAAAAAAAAATGACTCAACCAATTCCACCCATCACCCTACCACCGCCCGAAAACCCTCTACTCGAAGGTGAATGGTTACGAGAACGCTTACAACGGTGGCTAGATACAGAATTTATCCCCGAAGCAGTCAACCAAAATATTGCCCAACGAGCCGCACAGATTTTTGTGCGTCAACGGATGGAAGGAGAAAACGACCTTGGTTCTCTGGTAATTGCCATTGTCACAGAGATGCAGTCCTATGATTTTTCCAATAGCTTCTACGGAGAGTTTGCGATCGCTAACGCCGTCAGCGATCTACTCTTAGAAAGTCTGGGAATTGATAAGTGTTGTGGTCAATAATATTTTGTCATTTGTCATTTGTCCTTTATCATTTGTTCTTTACCAATGACTAATGACTAATGACTAATGACTCTTGACTACCAACTAGACTTAACAACTCCAGGTAAAAGACCTTCATGCGCCCATTCTCGTAGTACGTTCCGAGACAACCCAAAATCGCGGTAAACACCTCTAGAACGACCAGTCAACCAGCAACGGTTGCGGTGGCGGGTGGGCGCACTATTCCGGGGTAGCTGTTGAATCTTCCGGTGGATTTCTAGCTTATCCAAAGGAGATGCTGCACTTCTGAACTCTTCTAAAAGAGCTTCCCGCTTGTCAGCATACTTTTCTATCAACCTAGTGCGCTTTTTCTCGCGCTCAATCATGCTCTTTTTAGCCATATATTCTCTAACTTATTTAAAGACACCGTTTTCCATTCTACAGTCTCTCCATCAATTCTGGGGTTACTTGTGTCGCTTACCCTACAACCACTGGCTTATTTGCAGCAGGACATAAATCGGCAAGCTCACAAGCAACGCAGATGGGAGAGCGGGCTTTACAAATAGCACGACCGTGATAAATCAGCCGAATTGACCAATTTTCCCAATCAGGCTGAGGCAATAAACCCATTAAATCTTGCTCAATCCGAACGGGGTCTGTATGTTCAGTTAAACCCAAACGTCCGCTGAGGCGCTTGACGTGAGTATCTACTGTCACGCCAGCATTAATCCCATAAGCATGACCCAGAACTACATTTGCTGTCTTGCGCGCCACACCGGGAAGCTTTAATAATTGCTCCATCTGGTTGGGGACAACAGAGTTAAACTCAGTGACAATCATCCGACAGGCGGCTTGAATGTTCTTGGCTTTATTGCGATAAAATCCGGTTGAACGCACCAAAGTTTCTAATTCTACCAAGTCAGCGATCGCTAAACTCTCAGCATCAGGAAACTTACCAAATAAAGCTGGTGTCACCTTATTTACCCGCTCATCAGTACATTGAGCCGAGAGAATCGTTGCTACCAATAGTTGTACTGGCGTTGAGTAGTTCAAAGAGCAAGTAGCATCTGGATAAAGACGCTTCAAACGAGCTAAAATTTCTATTGCCCGTTGCTTTTTAGATAACGATTTGCGGGTAGTAACGCTCACTGGAATAATTTTTGTACCCATTCCAATTGGCTAGTTAATTGGGTAGTTTCTTTGACTATTAGAAAAATTCCTAAGCCTAAGAGTAACACCAAACCGGTTTGCATTACACCTTCTTGAATCCGGGCGGGTACAGGCTTACCGCGTAAACCTTCAATCAGCAGAAAAGCGAGTTGTCCGCCATCCAAAGCGGGTAAAGGCAAAATGTTGATAATAGCCAAGTTAATGCTGATAATTGCCGCAAAAGACAACAGATTTACGCTATTATCCTCAGCTAATTTTGCACCTATTTTGACAATATTAACTGGCCCAGAAACTTGTCCAGCAGTTTGTTGAAAGTTGGTAATTAACTGCCCAAAACCGCTGAGTGTCCCAACAAATAATTGTTGAAATCTATTAGCAGCAAGACCGAAAATTTCAAAAGGACTATTAGGACGGCGATAAATTGCTGTAGCATTTGGACTGAGTGCCACACCAACTACGCCTTTACCATCGGCTCCCAATTTCGGTGTTAATTTCAGGGTTTGTTGTTGGTTTTCACGCAGAATTTTCAGTTCGATTTGCTGATTGGGATGAGTTTGAATTTCTTTAGTCAGCAAAGGAGTTGATTTGTCAGAAGCCGGGAGTTCTTGACCATTAACAGCCAGAATAATATCTCCTTCCCGAATTCCTGCTTGATAGGCAACAGATTCTTGATTAACAGGCTGTACAATGACACCAGCTTGATAGGTTAATTCCTTGGGAATGCCGACAATACCCAATTGCAGAGCCAACACCAAGTAAGCAAATATTAAATTGGCGATTACTCCAGCACTGATAACTATCGCCCGGTCTAAAACTGGACGGTTACGCAGCAGATTTGGGTCATTGGGTGGAACATCGCTATCGGGGTCATCATCGGGAAAGCCCACAAAACCGCCCAAAGGAAAGGCGCGGACAGCATATTCGGTTTGTGAACCTTGGTACTTTAAAAGAACTGGGCCAAAACCCAAAGAAAAACGGTTAACGAGAATGCCTTGAGAACGTGCTGCAACAAAATGCCCCAACTCGTGTACCAAGATCAAAACAGCCAAGACTGCGATCGCTGCTAAAACTGACATAGAGTAAATTGTGAAGATATTAAGCTATAGTTATCTCCATTCTAATTGGGCATTGGGCATTGGGCATTGGGCATTGGGCATTGGGCATTGGGCATTGGTCATTGGTCATTGGTCATTAGTTTTTAACAAAGGACAAAGGACAAAGGACAAATGACTAATGACAAATTATAAAACTTCACGTCCCAAGTAAGGTTGCAACACTTCTGGTATCCTCACCGTCCCATCAGGTTGTTGATAATTCTCCAAAATTGCTGCCATCGTCCTTCCCACCGCCAAACCTGAACCATTCAGAGTGTGTACGAACTGAGTGCCTTTCTTCCCCGCCTCTTTGAAGCGAATATCAGCCCGTCGCGCCTGGAAATCTATAGTATTGGAACAGCTAGAAATTTCGCGATATTTGCCAGAAGAGGGCAACCAAACCTCTAAATCATAAGTTTTGGTAGAGGCAAATCCCAAATCCCCAGTACTTAAATTTACTACTCGATAAGGCAACCGCAAAGCCTGTAAAATTGCTTCTGCATTCCCCACCAATTTCTCCAGTTCATCAAAAGACGTACTGGGTTCGACAAATTTCACCATTTCCACCTTGTTAAATTGATGCAGGCGAATTAATCCCCGCATATCGCGCCCATAACTACCAGCTTCGCGGCGAAAACAGGGAGTAAAGGCACAGTGGTAAATAGGCAAATCTTCAGCAGCGAGAATTTCACCCCGGTAGAGATTTGTAACTGGAACTTCAGCTGTAGGAATCAGCCATAAGTCATCATCAGCGCATTTAAAGCTTTCTTCTGCAAACTTGGGTAACTGACCTGTCGCCGTCAAAGACTCAGTATTCACTAACAGTGGCGGACTGACTTCCACATACCCAGCTTGAGTATGGAGACTCAGCATAAATTGAATTAATGCCCTCTCCAATGCCGCACCAGCACCTATTAATGTCACAAAGCGACTTTGGGCAACTTTTACAGCTCGTTCAACATTGAGAATACCCAGCTTTTCGCCAATTTCCCAGTGAGGAAGAATATTCGGATTTTGGGGAATGTACTCATCACCCCAACGGCGCACTTCTACGTTATCTTCCTCATTCTTTCCAAGGGGTGTAGAGTCACTTGGCAAGTTGGGAAGTGCCAACACAAGTTGAGCAATTTCAGCTTTGAGGTCTTTTTCTTGGGGTTCCAGTTGACTCAATGTCGCTTTGACAGAGTTACCTTCATCCCGCAAAGCTTGAATTTCTGGGTCTTGAGGATTAATCCCAGATTTAATCTTTTGGCCAACTATTTTACCAATTTCGTTGCTACGGGCTTGGAGTTGACTACGCCTCCCCTCAAGTTCCCGTTGTTGCCGATCTAACAGTAATATCGGTTCGATGTCGTATTTACCACTACGACTATTCAATCGTTCTTGAACTAATTGCGGATTTTCCCGTATTTGCTTGATATCCAGCACAGATTTTTCTCAGTTTTTAGCCTATTATCTACCTGCCAACACATCAGCATATACTGATTTTGGCTTTGTATGAGCAGAAAAGCAAGCATTTCAATTTTTCTAGTCCTGGCAATATTGCCAGGGCTAGAAAAATTGAAAATCCAAAATTTAGTATTAATCTTCTGATTTTCTAGACTCCTGAGTGTTTGTAGGTGAGGGTAGCCAGTAGGCAAGTACACCTGAGAAACCACTCCAGTACACTGCCTGATTTTGGCTATTATCGCGTTCCATAAAGATTAGAGAACTATATAATCCAATCATCAATGTGCTAAAAAATACTTGTATACCAAACTTCCATATTTATAGTTTTTTCATAGTGTCAGACCTCTAATAAAAATTAATTAACCCTGATCACGGTTCTAATATCACTCTTTAGATGGGTGCTAATATAAGTAACTTGTATTATGGTTCACACTCTAATTTAATAATTTCGGAAAACTTCAATCAACATATTTGAATTATTGCTATACAACCGCTGAAAAAGAGGAGAAAAGAAGTCAAAAGAATTGCTGATTTTTGACTATTACCTTTTCTTCTGACTGCCTTTTCTAAGGTCGGTTAATGCGATTGAGTAACCAAAGTGACGCCACCAGCCCTGCAAAGTGGGCTGAGACGGTGTTGGTGTTTGCCTGTACTACAAGCATATCGAGACCGCTAATAATTCGGGTAGGGTCAAAAAATTGGGTAGTTATCGCTTGTGGAGATATGGATCGCGCTACCAGTGTGCCAACGATCGCTTGTGCCCCCAAAAGAGTCACTAGCGTTCCTCCTAAATTCACCCACACCCCTAAGCGTAATACTTGCACAGTCTCACTTTTCCTGGGACGGTTGCTGGGATTGGAGGATTCCAGTTGCTTGCCAATCCTAGTGTAACGGTAAGCTAAATAAATCCCCCCACCTAAAACAACCAGTCCACAAATTGCTAAAAATACGCCAAAGCCAGTCCCAGGATTATTACTAGAACTGCCAGTTCTTTGATTAAAGATAGCGAACAGCAGCACAATTATGCTAGAAACAACGCCTAGTACTAGCTGAATCCAGAAGCTAATCCAACCTGTAAGGCGAAAAGTTTGGGCAATTGCCCTAAGAGTCGAGGAAGATGATGGGGCATCGGGAGTTTGTGACATAGCGATCGCGAATATGCTGGGTGCTTGATAAAAGAAGGCGAGGACAAGAGGACGAAGGGATGCGAGGACACGGAGAGTTCTTTCCCTACGTCTCCCCTCTCCTGTCTTCTTTCCCCTAGTGGTTTAGCGCCTTCTTTGATAAATTTACTATCACACTTGCCAAATAAGACAAGAAATTCTGCGATCGAGGAAATCAGAAATGGTTACTGCTTAAGTGTGTCCACTGACATAGCAGCTCGATCCCAGATATATCCCTTAGCTTAAGCTTTTAGAATTTGCATTGGGAAAATCACTGTAAAAAAAAGTGTTTATTAAGTTTTACAGACAAAACAGCATTTTACCTGTAAAATTTCTTCGATGGCATTTTATTGCTTAAGCAGTTCTAAGCAGCTCGGCATCAGTTAACACCAAGATAGTGACTCTCTCACTGTCTGTTCGCTCCTCACCACACCGTATCGAGCTTGAGTGGGGGTACATTGTTTTGTGCCCTTAAAACTCACAAACTCGCCCCACAACTTCACAGGCGTGGGTAACTGTTTGATGTTTACGCAATGGATATCTAGTCTAAGTAGCTTTATATGTATTACTCGCGTAGTAGTAGCACTGTATACTGACTACAAGGATTATAGAATTTACCCTAAGGCATTTTTTTAGCCATTCACCTAACCATGAAACTTGAGGATATATATCAATTTTTTGAGAATCCTCCGCCAACTTACCTTTGTCAGGAACTAGCAGTTTGTTACATACTGTCTGTTTTATTACAAGGTGAATCCTACGGAACCGAGTTGATTGAGCAATTAGAAACTGAGTATCCCGTTTATCGGCTTTCAGATACCGTACTTTACAGTGCAATCAAATTTCTGGAAGACCAAAAGGCAATCACTGGATATTGGAAGAAACTCGAAGGACGGGGGCGCCCCAGGCGGATGTACCAAGTTTCTCCCGAATGGCAAGTTCAAGCTCAGGATTTAGCTTTTCAATGGCTTCACTACATCAACGGGAGGAAAAAGTAACGAATCATTGATAATGAATAAGTCTCCTCCAGTCAAACACTAACAATTAGTTATGGATACTGCTATTCTGCCATCTACGTTCCTGCTAACCTTGTTGTTATCGGTTGGGCTGTTTTTCTTTATTCGTGCCTCGACTAAAGACCGCATAGAAATAGCGCAACTGGTATCTGAGCAAGATGAAGCTGTTTTAATGTCTCAATTAAAAGAGTACTTTCGATCGCGGTCTTACCGAGTGGCAGCGGTAGACCGAGAACAAAATCAGGTAATTTTTGAAGGTAATGTTCGTCCCAGCTGGTTCTTAGCTATATTTCTAACTTTACTGGCAGCGACTGGGATTGTTTGTCTATCTCTGGTTACATACCTGCTTTTTCCTAGCCTCAGTACCCTTGTTCTGGCGATGGTACTGCTGTCGCCTTTAAGTGGTCTATTTTATTGGAAAAAATCTGGAAGACTTGAGAAGGTGTCGCTCAAAGTAGAAACAACTCAGAGCGAACAAACCTCCTCAAGTAAGATAACTGTAGTCGCCCATCGAGATGAACTCAGTGAGTTGCAGAGGACTCTACAGCTCAAGCCTGGGAAATAATTGTTGATTTTTGCGACCATCTCTTAACTATGATATGCAGACTTCTGACCTAACCTACTCTTTAGGCAATGGAAAGTAGTCAGGAGAAAATCAAGACTGCTGCTTTGTCAGTTTTCCCCACGACTTTGGTCGTGGGGAAAAAATTTAAATTCATTAACTTAAATTCATTGACAGAGCTTACTTAACCATCTACGGCATAAGAGCGCAACTTCACTCTTCCTTTTAGACGCGCTTGGCTCTATACTCACTCCCTTCTGCATCATCAAATTAGTATCAACCCATGCAATCTAGCGTGGTTTGAAACAGGTTCACTTTCCAACTACCTGGACTAGATTTACTGGCAAATCAGCTACAAACTAAAAAAAAATTAAATTTTGCATAAACTTAGCAATTTTGCCAGTTAATAATAGTCAGGAGCCACATTCAATGCTCAAGATGACCATCTATGGTTTACCGACTAGCTAAAGCAAGAGGTTCTTGACCTGGTGAAGGTTCTAACACCCTCAAACTAGGAAACAAGAAATGGTTTTCCTCTACGTATTGAGCACCAAACAGTCCCTTTTCTGCCCAGAAATAACGATCTGTAGTGTGTTCATTTCGCTTTACAAGTAGCAACGCTGGTGGCAAAATTCCTTCAGCTTGAATGAATCTTCTAGCTGCTGTTACAGGCTTTTCTTCGCCACTTTCGATGCTATATTGAGGCACGTGCTCCAAAATGCGCCGTCCTTCCTGACGACGACGACTCTTCCTTTTGCGTCTCCTTGCCAATCTATTGTCCTCCTCTTTCAAGCTTATAGATTGTAGTGATAGCTACAAAATCCGTC
This sequence comes from Nostoc sp., assembly GCF_036917315.1. GTDB lineage: Bacteria > Cyanobacteriota > Cyanobacteriia > Cyanobacteriales > Nostocaceae > Nostoc. The sequence goes on from NZ_JBALDR010000031.1 coordinate 26,467, forward strand.
GTCATTATATAGGTTCTAGTTCAGAATATCAATAGTTTTTAACCTTTTAATATAAGAAAGTTAATATCTTTGAAACATCGAGAAAATAAAATCACCTAAGAATATAATCCCCTAGTAGAAACCATCTCTAAGAAAATTTTAGTTAAGCTTTATGAAATGAGTGAGGTAAAAATTAAGTATCCTCTCTTACATCATGCCTCAAAATCTATAATCTTGAGCAAGAGCTAAAAAATGTTAATGTCTGCCAGTTCTGATTTTCTTGCTCTGTGTCGAGAGCAAATAGCGCTACTAACCCAAGGGCTGGGAGCAACTTTAAGTATTGTGTACCTAACACAAGAATTGGTAGATACTCCTTCTGGCGATGCCAAACTTATTCCTGTGGTGATTTACCCGGAAACAGCATTATTGCTGCCAGGAGAGGAAACTATTGAAGCGACGGCATATAAGCAACTTCAAGTTGGAAATGCGTTTATATTACCCAATCATCAGGGAAGGTTATTGACAGCAGCTTCAGAATCTCCAACTTCGTCACGGGAGTCTGAGATACCAGATCCATCTCAACCCGATCTCAAAGAGGAATACCTACTTAGTGGCAACCAAATTGTTTTACCTCTGATTTATGAGGGTGTGATGATGGGGTTACTGGTGACACGCAGGAAAGATCGGGTATGGAACGAACACGAGCAAAATCAAATTCAACGGATAGCTCAAACATTAGCGATCGCTTGTATTTTAGATCAGCGGCGAGCATGGTTTGAGCAACAGTTGCGCGAGCAACAAATTCTCCAAGAAAAACAGCGGGATTTGCTGGATAATCTATTGCATCAGTTTCGTAACCCATTAACGGCGTTACGGACTTTTGGCAAACTGCTATTGAAACGACTACGACCAGCAGACGCTAACCGGGATGTAGCAAATAGTATTGTCCGAGAAAGCGATCGCCTTAAAGAATTACTGCAACAATTTGAACAAGTAATTGACTTGACAGAGGCAGATTTAGCACCACTACATCTACCGGAAGATGGAGTATTTGTAGAAGCAACTATCCAAAAAGACGCTAAACCGCCGCTATTATTACCGGGAACGGGAGATAAAGCAGTTGACTGCTCTCTAGCAGATATATTAGAACCATTATTAATATCAGCCAAAGCGATCGCCCAAGAGCGAAACCTAAAACTAATAACTGAAATTAAAGAGAATTCATCCCTAGTACGTGCCAACGTCAAAGCATTACGAGAGGTGTTAACTAACATTATTGATAATGCTTTGAAATACACTCCTACTGGTGGCAAAATTTTGATTCAGGCGGGACAAGAAAAAGCTAATTTTCAGGGAATAGTTATTAGTGATAACGGGCCTGGCATTCCACCCCAAGATTTAGAACATCTCGGAGAACGGCATTATCGCGGAGTACAAGCGCAAACAGAAATTCCTGGCACAGGTTTGGGGTTAGCGATCGCTAAACAATTAATAGAGCAAATGCAGGGCGAAATCGAGGTTTTCAGCCCTGCAATCAACTCTAAATTAACTTCACCCAATGCTCCAGGAACTACATTTATTATTTGGTTGCCGGAAGTTCAAAATTAGTCATTTGTCCTTTGTCCTTTGTCCTTTGTAAATACTAATGACTAATGACTAATGACCAATGACTATCTGAGTGAAACCAACAAGTTTTGATTGATGGTCATTTGTAAATCGGTATTTGGGTCAATGGCGATTAAGTCAACACTATTCTTACCGAAGAACAGACCAACCAATGCACCGATACCAGCGCCACCCAAGACTTCTTCTGTGGCAATGGCGCGATCGCCTGTGACAGCAGATACCGCAGTTGCCGCACCTGCGCCCAATACAGTATTCTTGATAATTGAACCAAGACTAGTACCCTTCTTGACGGTTTCAGTTTTGGTAATAACGTCAGAAGTAGCGTTCAGCTGATACTCTTGACCACTGGTCAAAACCAGTTTCTCAGCAACGAATTGAGAACCACCCGTAGCAGGTTTGAGTTGACCAACAACTTGACTACCAGCAGGAATCACTACGGCTCCGTCTTGCGTCACCACGTTTTGGGATACTGTCAATGTCAAGGGTGATGTTTCATCCTTTGTAACGAGAATTTTTTCTGCCTTATCATACTTGACAGGAATAGCAGTCCCTTGAGCAATTGTCACTGATGTAGGTGTTGGAGTAGTAGATCCGACAGCCACAACATAAGGTGAGTTAATTGCTGAGGCTTGATTAGAACTAACCAATGCTTGATAGATAAAAGCTGCTACCTGGGCGCGAGTGGCGGTTGCAGTTGGATTCAGGAAGTTCACATTCGGATAGTTCACCACAATTTTCCTTTCAGTTGCTGCGGCGATCGGGCTACGGGCATAGCTAGCGATGTTAGAGGCATCGTTGAAGTATTGCAGAGTGCTTTCGGTATTGCCACTGGGACTATATTCCAAACCGTTAGCGAGGGCAACCAAAACCTGTTCGCGGGGAATAGCTTGATTAGGCTCAAAGCGATTACCGGGATATCCTGATAAGAAACCAATGGTATAAGCTTGCTGAATCGCACTGGATGCCCAATAGTTGCTAGGTACATCAGCAAAACTGATTGGCTGACGTTGCTGTGCTTTCTGGAAAGCTTTGTTGACCATCGCGGCAAATTGAGCGCGTGTCACCGGTTCTTCAGGGCGGAAACTACCATCAGGAAATCCGGCAATTACACCTCGCTGAGATAATTGTTGAATAAATTGTGCCGCCCAATAGTTAGATGAAACATCAGAAAAAGTCGTTTGAGCTAAAGATGGTGAAGCTGTAATGAAAGGTGCTACAGTACCGACTGTAACGCTCAAAGCCATGAGTGCAGCTGTTCTAGATTGCCAACGATTTAAGTTAAACATTTTTTTTACTCCGGTACAATTATTTTTTTAACTCTTAATTAGTTAGACATTTACTAAAGTACAAGGTTCCTAATTTTTCTGCTTTTGGTAAAAACCATTACTTTAGTCATACAGTCATCATTAAAAAAATATATGCCAAGCGAACTAGCTGATAGAAGTAATGTCATCACACTATTACCTATTAGCAAATTTCCAAAAATATAGATACTGAGTGAGACGATGTAGAAAAAGAATAGTTGCTGTTAAATAGAAAATTTTATGGTTAAAAGTAAAGGCGATCGCACACTCTAGTTAAAGTAGCGATCGCCTATTGAATAACTATTTCAGTCAACAGATTCTAATTGTGACTAATACAGGTGTTAAAGTCGTAGACCCGACAACCACTGTATACGGCGAGTTAATTGCTAAGTCTTAACACAACATAAGGCGAGTTAATTGCTGAGGCTTGATTAGAACTAACCAATGCTTGGTAGATAAAAGCTGCTACTTGCGCCCGTGTAGCAGTTGCGGTTGGATTCAGTAACTTTACATTTGGATAGTTCACCACAATTTGCTTTTGGGTTGCTGCGGCGATTGGGCTACGGGCATAGCTAGCGATGTTAGGGGCATCGTTGAAGTATTGCAGAGTGCTTTCAGTATTGCCACTAGGACTATATTTCAGACCGTTAGCGAGGGAAACTAAAACCTGTTCGCGGGGAATAGCTTGATTAGGTTCAAAGCGATTTCCAGGATAACCAGATAAGAAACCAATGGTATAAGCTTGCTGAATCGCACTGGATGCCCAATAGTTGCTGGGTACATCAGCAAAATTAATTGCCTGCCGTTGCTGTGCTTTTTGGAAAGCTTTGTCAACCATCGCGGCAAATTGAGCGCGTGTCACCGGTTCTTCAGGGCGGAAGCTACCATCGGGAAATCCGGCAATTACACCTTGCTGAGACAATTGTTGAATAAATTGTGCCGCCCAATAGTTAGGTGAAACATCAGAAAAAGCAGTTTGAGCTAAAGATAGCGGGGAGCATCCCACTTTGATGAGTTTGTCTTGCAAAGGATAATTCACTGGATCGCAAACAAAATCTGCTGAGTTAGCCTCTATAGATGTTCGCGTTGGCGGATTTTGTTTATCTAATTCTGATTTCCAATCGTCAGAGATTTTTTCGAGAGTGGGATGCTTACTTAAAAACTCTGAGTCTGCAACAATATCGTGAGGTCCCTTAGCAGTTATCTTAGAGCTATTGAGGTAGATATTATAATCATAAACAACGTTTTCATTTTTAGTGTTGTTATTAATATTTTTTCCAGGAAAAGCATAGAGAATGTTTCTGAGAATTCTGACATCGGATGAGGTATGAGCAAATATTTGCCCCCCATTAAGTTCTGGACTCTGATTATTTAAAAAAGCTGTATTATTTACAATATCAACATGCTCGCTTAAAAATGCATGAATACCCGATCCACCGTTATTAAATGCAAGATTGTTTTTAACTAAAGTACGTCCCTTATATGCACCCAATTTTGGGTTTTCATCATTTCTTGTACTATCGATAATAATGCCATTACCATCTGTGATCTTGCCAACTGCAATCCAAGGGATATACATGCGATTGTTGTAGGTCTTGTTGTTGGTAACAAACATCTTGTATCCCTGGTTGTTGTCAGAATTCCAATTACTCAACATTGAAATGCCACTGCAACCATAAACGCTGTACCAGGCATTATTAAATACCACATTATTATCTATCGTCACATAGTCCGCTTGAATCGCTGAAATACCTGCTCCTCCACAGTCATGCACTTTATTGTTCAAAATACGGATGTGATGAACGTGACCATTGGTTCGTCCATCCACACTGATGCAGTTTCCATTTGTCAGTGGGTTTTGTTTGTTAGTCTTCTCACTCATCGCGTAATCAAGGGTTATATTGGCATTGTTTCCTATAACCTCTAGCCCGTTAATCTCGATATATGAAGCTTTATTTGAAATCGTGATCCCATTCCATGTATTGTGCTGAATTTTTGGGAAATGCCCAGGATATGCTTTATACCTAATCCATGCATTTGCAGTTCCAGAACGTTTAATACTTACTACACTCCCAGCTTTGCCTGTATTTGTGTATACTCCGTTCATTATTAATACTGTATCGCCAGGGTTAGTAAGGTCTGCTGCCTTTTGAATTGTTTTAAAGGCGGATGAAGTAGAAAGTCCGCTATTATTGTCGTTTCCACTACCACTAACATAGTATGTTTTCGGTGTTGAATTTGCGCTGATTAGCTCACGGCTAGATAGACTCATTTCCTTGTTAGTGGATACCTGACGGACGTTTTCAACTAAAGATACTTTTATATTGTCTCCCGGAACCAAAAGACTTAATACTACGGGAATTGCAAGATATGTGCTTAAATTTAAACCTTGAATTACCACAAGAAAAAGCTCCTCGATCGCTACTACTTAATAAAAGTATCAGGATATTCTATAATTTTGAATACTCTTTTAGATACAGAATAGAATAGAGCCAAATTTTAAATAAGTATTAGAATAAATATCGATACTGATTAAGACGATATAGAGGTGTAATAGTTGCTGTTCAATAGAAGTTTTTAGGGTTAAAAATAAAGGCGATCGCACACTCTAGTTAAAATGGCGATCGCATATAAGGAATGATTAAATTCACAACTTGAATGAAGTTAAATTTATTAGCGCGATCTTGGTACTAAATTCAAGTTAGAATTCAGAGTGAGCTTTAAATCCTGTGCAGGTCTGAGGACAAAGGCATTTCCTTCTTTTTTCCGCAATAGCACACTAGCACCCGCACCCGCAGCCGCACCAATAACAGGTTTTAAATCGTCAATTCTGCGATTACCAGTAATTAATGAACCTAAAAGACCAGCACCCCCACCAATAGCTGCGTCAGTTAAAACCTGAGTTGTGTTGGGCTTCTGTGAAACTCTTTGAGTTGTGGTGTATGTCCGAGAAGTTGCATTAATCGACTGACGCTGACCGTTAGAAAATTCTAATTCTTGAGCGACAAATCTTACGCCTTTTCCTTGGTTATCCTCATCTCTTGTATCTCTGGAATAACTATCTAAGTCAACAGATTCTAGCCGTCCATTTATTTTAGTACCAGCAGGAATTAAGACATTTCTATTTCTGTCGATAATGTCGTTCGCTATTCTCAAGGTTAGAGATTTACTTTCCCCAGGAGCAATAGTAATTGTCTCTTTTTCGTAGGTGACAGGAAGAGCAACTCCAGAAGGAATGGTAGCGTTTCCGTATTGCCCAGTTCTGTTTTGCCCAATGTTGTATTGAGCATTAGCAGGAGCCAAGCTGAATAGGGGGCTAATGACGCTTGTAGTAACGGCCATTGCCATAAATGCAGCGGTTCCATATTTCCATTGATGTAAGCGTGTCATAAGAGGGTTATCCTTTGTGTATGTGATGTATTTAATGACGAGGATTCACTGAGTTTGTTTCTGACTGTTTTTAAACCTGTCTATAGACGTATACAAGTACTTATTATGATGGGAAGTCTTTGCGATCGCGTGGGCGTAGACCGTCGTAGATATCGCTGTTCAGAATTTGTATCCTGCTAATGTGCGTCACTAAAATAGAGGCGAGACATTTATACGACGTAAATGAGTATCATTTTGTTCTAAAATGCTATTTTATTACTCATATACACATATCTAAGCCATTGAATAGAGGCGAATAGGCTGACTGCGAACTATTACTTTTATTATAAATTTATTTGCTATGAATTGGAAAACATTTTCGCTTTTTTAACGAATGATTCACTATCTGTTATACGGGTATTTAAGATTGCTGCTGGCGCTGTTTAATCTCTGCGATCGGTAATAGCAAAGTATCTTCAATTTGCTGTCGCACTTCATGGCTAACATAACAATCGCTATTTAAGCAATCTACCAGTAATTGATTGGCATCATAATACTGCTGAAGCAATTCCTTTTGCTCGTTACTGAACTGCCAATCATGACCGATATTACGATATTTAATCATTACTTCTCTTAATTCTTCAGACCAAGTGTTCCAATTAGCTAACCACCATTTCTGATATTCTTTCGTGTTTTGTCTACTTGGTAGTTGCTCTCGAAGTTTTTGCAGCAAATTCTTGAGTTCTGAGTCGAGGGATGGGGAGAGGTCGAGGTCGACGGTTCGGGAGAGGTCGAGGTTGACGGTTCGGAAGAGGAAGAGGTCGAACGTTCGGGAGAGATCAAGGGATCGGGAGAGGGAGAGATCAAAGTCGAGGGAGAATGAGAGGGATTGGTCGAAGGAGAGGTAAAAGGCCCTAACTGCTGCTGGTTTGTAAGGAAAATTAACTGAAAGAGATTTTTCTTTTACCCACAGAAGAAACTCCTGCAACCTCTGATCATCAACCACTATAAAATCAATTTTCTCTTTCATCAACAGCAATAACCGATCTGCACTTGGAGACATCCCAACCGCCAGCAAAAAGACTTCCCGCCAGCGTTTTTCAGTGATATAGCTAACAAGATTTTGTAGCACTTCCTCTGATGACTGTCTCACAACCACAAATTCTCTAGCTGTGAAATACTCATGAAATGTCAGGTGAGAAAATGAGTAAATCCCTTTTGCCCTTGCTACAACTAGTCCATGATGATGTTCAATTGAACGCAAAACTTGCTCACTATCAACTTGCAATGCTTCTTCGTCAGTATTAGCACCGGGTAAATTGCGAATGTATTCTGTAATGTAATGTTCTGCTACTTTCTGCTTGAAGAAATATTCACTCCTTTGAAAAGTAGTCAACGCTATTTTGCTGAGTAAATCTTCTTTACGCTGGACTGATAGCTTTTTGTAAATCTGATTACGTTGAATTCCCCGCTTGGCATCCCATTTTTTCAATAACGCATCCAGTCCTTCTTTGTATAACTCAGAACGATTTGCAGGAAAATCTCCTGACTCTTCAAATGCTAAACAAAGCAACGTCAGCAGCAGAGGACTTGCAGCAAGTTGTTTGATTCGGCTATTCTCTTCGAGACGTTTGATAAAAGTCTCTGGTTTTACAGCTTTATCCTTAAACCAGTTATTGGTAAAGTTAGAAATTTGGTCATCGTCAAAATCAGCAACTTCTACCTCTGTGAACTTCTCAAAGGTATACTCCCGTGCTGCAATACGACAAGTCATCACAAACTGATTTTTTAGGAACCGATCAGAAAACTCACGAATTTCTTTTAAGATGCGATCGCTATCCTCTTCTCTAACCTCATCCAACCCATCGAGTAAAACTAATGCCTTGCCATAGGTTAGTACATCTCGGATAGAAAAGATAGAATTTATCGTCTCTTCAGTGACGTGTTGCAATAATCCAGGTTTGTTGGCAGCTTCCGCAAAGTTTTTGATGTTAACAAAAATCGGGACACGTTCAGCCTGAAACTTACCTTCAATACACTGAATCGCTAAATACTTCAAAAATGTGGTTTTACCTGCACCTGGTTTACCCAAAATCATCAGCTTGGAATATTTCTCAACCGCTTCCAGTCCTGGCACTCGTTTTTCAGGAATTTTATTGAGTCCAAAGCGGTCAAAATCCTGGCTCTTATACTGTTCTAATAATTTATCAATTCCTAGCCGTTGTTGCCCAGTGATTTTTTCCAGGATATTAACGCTGGTGTAAATGTCATTCAACCCAATGGGTTGAGTCATATCTAACACCCGCATTGTGCCGCAGCGCTCTTGAATGAGGGGTTTTATCTTTTCGCGCACTAATTGTATGATCGCATCAATATCAATGCTGTTATCTTGATTTACCTCTGGTTCACTGGCTGGTTCAGCAACTATTTCTTCCCACTCTAGGTCTAGCCTGTCACAAATCTGGATAAAAAGATTACGGTCAACAGGTTTACCTGTAAAGAATTTTCCGATCGGCTGGCGAGTTACTTCTAACTCATCAGCTAATACCTTTTGAGTTAAAGAATAACCAATTAAAGCTCTTCTTGCTTTTTGGATACCTTCTGGAGAACAGCAAAGCGATCGCCCTGTCATATAAAAATATTCATAATATCAATTATATAATAAATAAAAATTTATATACAAATCATACCCATTGCAATCTTTAATCATACTCATCGCAAGCCTGAATTCAATCTAAACTCAAACATGCTTCTGTGAGAATGATATAAGGGATAAACTAACTTCCTATTTTTGTAAAACTTAGAGTTTTAACCTTGGAGGTCAAAGAATGTCTACTTTCCCGAAAGCAATCATTGAACAGCTAGATTCACCTGTAAGTTTTGACTACAAAGGTCAACAGGTTACTCTGCGTCACTTCCTTAAGGATAAGAATAAAGAGTCCCTTTCTATATCAAGTTTGACTCCAAAGCAACGAGTTGACCTTACCGTAGAACGGATAAAACGCGAACCAGAAGTGACAATTGCCACTATTGGAGGTGATGTTATCAGTAAAGAGCGGGCAATTGCTGAGATTCAGTCACAAACACCAATTGGACAAACTTTAGTTGAGGCAGAACAACGTTTAATTAACCGACTAATTAAAGAAGCAGAAAGTGGTCGGTTAAAAGGAATTATCAATGATTGATAAGCCTCAGCGCCGAAAAATTAAAATTAAAATGGATGCGGTTGTAGTAGCAATTGATTCTAACCATGATTTCGCTACTACAGCCGCATTTAATTATAGGCAAGAGAAAGTTTATCCTTATGTATATGAAAGAGGCTTTTTTATTGAACGTTGCCAAGGTCAATTGGCTAGCCGTATCTATGTTACGTCAGCAGCAAGAAGGTCTAATGTTGTATATTTGACAGGGGTGGGACATGGTAGCTACGACACCTTTACTGGTCAATATAATAATCCAATTTTTACAGTCGGAAACTACAGTACAGAAGAATCTCAAGGCAAAATTATTCATTTTTTATCCTGCCAAATAGCTGCACTGCTCGGAGTTGATTTTGTCCAACATGGTTGTCGTGCTTTTTTCGGTTACGATATAGACTTTATTTTTACTGTTCAAAGTGCTGATATATTTTTTGAATGTGATTCAGAAATTGATCGCGCTTTCGCTGAAGGCTTGACTGCTGAGGAAGTTTATCAACGTGTTTATACTCTCTACACTAAATACGCTGATGAAAGCTTCTGGCAAGGTGATTTGAATACATTTAAGTATCTTGAGACTGATCGCGATCATCTTTGTGCACCTTCTGTTGATCGGCGCTGGGGCGATCCTCAAGCAAGGCTTAAGTAAACCTTAGCTTCTTTATCAATACTCATGCCCAGATATTTTCTGGTCTGTGGTGATACTTGACACTATCAAAACCTTCTTAGCAGGGTTTGATTATTTTAGTATTTTTTACAAAAAGCGACATCTGATGACTAGCTCCTTCGGATCTACGCCTAATCTCCTAAAACAGTCATAGCGAAGACAATTTCCGGCTACCCTTCCTTTTAAAAAGTAAAGAATCTTGGAAAAATCAAGCCAAAATAATCTCCCACAACTCCGAGAGCAACTATTATTTTCATATTTTCCTCCCAGACAACAGAAAGAAATAACAAAAGCCTCCAGGAAAGTTTCATTTTTCTCCAAAGACAGCAAAACTTTTTCATGCAACAAGAAAAATTCACTCATAACATTGTAAATTTTTGTAAAATTGATGTCTTCAAGACTAGAAACCTGATATCTAGATAGCTAAACTAACAAACAGTGCATCTGTACTGTTATTTATTAAAAGTAGATGTGGCGCTATAGGGTGAATGATCCCAGTACAACTTATCCTCAAAAACTTTCTCAGTTACCGTGATGCAACTTTAGATTTTGGTGGTTTGCATACGGCTTGTATTTGTGGTTCCAATGGTGCGGGTAAATCCTCCCTTTTAGAAGCAATCACTTGGGCAATTTGGGGTGAAAGCCGCGCCACTGTTGAAGATGATGTCATCTATTCTGGTGCAAAAGAAGTTCGGGTTGATTTTACTTTCCAAAGTAACCAGCAAAAATATCGGGTGATTCGTACCCGAATTCGGGGAGGTACTAGCGTCCTTGAATTTCAAATAGAAATACCATCTGGGTTTCGCTCCCTCACCGGCAAAGGGGTAAGAGCAACACAGGATTTGATTTTAGAACACATCAAGCTCGATTACGATACATTTATTAATTCTGCCTACTTACGTCAAGGTCGTGCAGATGAATTCATGCTCAAGCGTCCCACAGAACGCAAAGAAATTTTAGCGGAGTTGTTGAAACTCAATCAGTATGATGATTTAGAAGAACGGGCAAAGGAATCTTCTCGTCAGTTCAAAGCAAGGGCAGTAGAGTTAGAGCGTTCTTTGGAGTCGATAAAAATTCAGCTGCAACAACGCGAAATCACCCAAGCGCAAAGAGTGGAGTTAGAAGCCGAACTCAATCAACTGCAACAGGTACAAGCATTTGATAATATTCAATTACAAAGTTTGCAAGTTGTCCAGCACCAGCGCCAAAATTGGGAACAACAACTTAATTTTATAAAGCAGCAATACCAAAATCTTACCCAAGACTGCGATCGCCTCCAACAAGAACAATCAGCTATTGGCTCTCAGCTATCAGATTTAGAAAAAATATTACACCAAGAAGCTGAAATTAAGGCTGGATATGCCCAATATCAAAGTCTACAATCTCAAGAAGAAGCTTTTGCTATCAAATTTGAAGAATATACTCGCGCTCAACAGGATCGCCAACAAAAGCAACAACAGCTTACCAAACAAATTCACGAAATAGAACGGCAACTGCAACAAGCCCAAGCGCAGCTAGAAGCTTTACAGCAACAAGAGAGAGACATTCAGCAAACTCTGACTAAATCAGGTGAAGTAGAAGCGGCTTTGTCACAGCTAACCGCAGCCCGTCACCATGTTGCTCGTTTAGATCAACTGCAAATGCAAGTGACTCCCTTGTTGCAACAACGAGCAACTTTACAAAGTCAACTCGATCGCACTCATGCTGGTTTAGTAGCGCGACTCGAACAACTCCAAAGTACTGAGAACCAATTGCAACGCCAGCACCGCCGCCAACCGCAACTACAACAAGCGGTGATGGATGTAGCAATCCAGATTGAGGAACTGGAGAAAAAGCGGGTTTATCTACAACGAGTCCAAGAAAAGGGGCAAGAAAGGCGACATTTTATCGAACGTCTGCAAGCTCATCAACGAGACTATGAAAAATTGCTGGGAGAATTAGAGCAGAAATTGCAAATGCTCCAAAATCCTGAAGCACTTTGTCCATTATGTGAGCGTCCTTTAGACGAACATCATTGGAGTCGGGTGGTGGAAAAAACCCAAAGTGAGTTAGAGGATACTCAAGGGCAGTTTTGGGTAGTGCGAGAACAAATGGCTGTGTCTGACCGAGAAATTCAGGTACTTAGACAGGAATATCGCGATATATCCCAACAATTGGCGGGCTATGATGGTTTACGCGAACAGCGGGGACAGTTGGCAGCACAATTAGAAGCGACAACTGATGTCCAACAACAGTTACAACAAATTGCTGCTGAAAAACAGCATTTAGAGCGATCGCTCCAAGCTGGCGATTACGCTCCCGATAAACAAGCCGAACTCCGACAACTAGACCAATATCTGCAACAAGTTAATTATAATGAACAAGACCACGCCCTCGCCCGGAGCGAAGTTGAGCGGTGGCGATGGGCAGAAATTAAACAAGGGCAAATTAAAGATGCAACTAAGCGACAAGCGCAACTATTAGCCCGAAAACCAGAATTACAATCTCAAATTGTCCAATTACAAGCCAGAATCCAGCAAGATCGGATTGATTCTGAATGTGCTAAACAAATCGCGGCTCTTGAGCGTCACATTGTCGAAATTGGCTACAGTTCCGAGCAGCACAACAATCTGCGTATGGCTGCAAAGAAAGCTCAATCTTGGCATTTGCGGTATCAACAACTGCTATCAGCCCAGCAGCAGTATCCGCAACTCCAGACGAGGTTGCAAGAGTTAGAGGAGTCTAGAAGTGCCAGAGTAACAGAGCGGCAAAAACTCGGCGGACAAATCGAAAGCATTATTCAGCAACTACAAGCAACAGCTAACCCATCTGCCCAAATTCAAGCTTTAGAGCAGCAGTTAGCTATACGCAGACGGCAACTCGATGAGCAAATTACAAAGTTGGGGCGTTTAGAGCAGCTGGCGCATCAACTGGAAACGTTGCAAATTCAGTATGAACAACAGCAGCAGCAATTACAATCTTGCAAGCAAGAATATCGTGTTTATCAGGAATTAGCGCAAGCTTTTGGTAAAAATGGTATCCAAGCACTGATGATTGAAAATGTGTTACCGCAACTGGAAGCCGAGACAAATCAACTACTTTCGCGGCTGAGTGGTAATCAATTTCATGTACAATTTATTACTCAAAAAGCTGGGCGCAGTGCTAAATCAACCAAGAAAAATGCCAAACTGATAGACACCTTAGATATTTTAATCGCCGATTCTAGAGGAACACGAGCTTATGAAACTTACTCAGGTGGTGAAGCCTTTAGAATTAACTTTGCCATCCGTTTAGCTTTGGCGAAATTATTAGCGCAACGGGCGGGGGCGGCATTGCAATTGTTGATTGTAGATGAAGGTTTTGGTACACAGGATGCTGAAGGATGCGATCGCTTGATTGCAGCGATTAATGCGATCGCTTCCGATTTTGCCTGCATCCTCACCGTTACCCACATGCCCCACCTCAAAGAAGCCTTCCAAGCTAGGATTGAAGTCAATAAAACTCAAGAAGGTTCACAGTTGAGCTTGTCAATTTAATTGTATTTTACCCGTGCATCAAGACCTAATGAGCGAAGCTTTTTTGATAGTGTTTCTGCTTGAGCGCGATCGCTAAATGCTCCAGCATTCACATAATCCCCTAGATTGGATTGCTCCGCTATAGCATTCGGTATATATTGTTGCACTTTACTCAGAGTATCATTATTGGAAATTGGAATTATCACTCTGTAAGGATTATTCGCAACTAAGGTGTTGCCATTGGTAACAGGTGTTACATAGTCATTAGGAGGAGGTAATACATAGCGACTAGTCTGAGGTGCTACATAGTCACTAGTATTAGTGAATACATAACCATTCGTCTCAGTATAATTGCCCTCAGTCGAGCTATTCAACCCTAATGCTTCCCAAGTTTGCCAATCTACATTTCCAGTCGAATTAAGTCGAGAAGATTGCTGGAATGCGATCACAGATTGTCTGGTGTAATCGTTAAAAAGTCCATCAGGATTAGTATTAGAGAAACCCAACTGCGCTAAACGCTCTTGAACTAATCTGACATTTTCTCCGCGATCGCCTACAGTTAGATAATTTCTACCTGGTTGTTGAGTAGTAGATCCACCAGAGGCTCTACGCACTGAGTCCAAAACTTGGGCATTAGCAATGCCATCAACAGATAATCCATTATTTCGCTGGAATGCCATTACAGCTTCTTTAGTCATTGGGCCAACATTCCCAGTGGCATCAGCCTTTAAATAACCTAGCTGCCGCAAACGCACTTGCAGTTCTCTGACTTGTTGAGTGGAAAGACTCGATCTTCCTGAAGTCGGAGAGGAACCCATTAGTGCGTTCCAAGTTTGTCGATTTACAATCCCGTTAGCAGTTATGCGATAACTTCGCTGGAATGCAATTACAGCATCTTTAGTAATTCGTCCAAAATTCCCAGTGGGATTAGTATTAAAGTAGCCTAACTGCCGTAGACGCTGTTGTAATCTTGTGACGGCTGCACCAGTTTGACCTTGAGAAAGAGTAGGATATTGACCAACTGACGAGCGCGCTGCGCCACCGATATTTCTATTAGAACTTCTACTTTGACACGCTCGTTGCAAGGCTCGTTGAGTACTAATACCTATAACTCCATCAGATGATATTCTATTGGCTTGCTGGAATTTGATCGTAGCATTTTGAGTCAAGCTAGCAAACTTACCTGTCACTGGGCCGTTAAAATAGCCTAACTTTTTTAAACATCTCTGGCTACTGCTAACTTCAGGCCCATTACTTCCTATTTTCTGAAGTGCTAAAGCTTCTCCAGCAATACTTAGAAGCCCCGTAATCAGTGCCACAGACAAAAAACGCATTGCAGCACCAGTCGATAACTTTTTCCAATTTAAAAATTTAAAATTAACTACGATAGGAACAACCTTGATGCTTTCGGATGCCTCGTAGACTGAGGCAAGCTTGATTAAATGGCTAGCTACCCCTGTTTTCACTTGCTTTTTTAAAGTTAATGACTATAAAAAAGTATACCACTTAGCTATATGTAAGAATTACTTTTCGTATGATTCTTTACAAGTAAGTGTCCTGGGGAGCGGGGATTGAGGAGCAGGGGAGAAGTTTCAGTAAGTTTTTCCCCTCTGCCCCTCTGCCCCTCTGCCCCTCCGCACCTCTGCCTCTTGTGCCCCATGCCCCATACTTATTGTTCATCAACTTTTTCAGTATTACCTGCTTTCACCCAACCTTCTTGTTCGCTACCTTCCAAACGGATCTTTTGCCAAGCTTTATCCTCGCTTTCTGACAAAATAATAATTTTTTGATTAAAAGGAACCCCACCAATCTTTTCAGCTTCTTGATTTGGTTGCGATCGCAAACTCAAGCCTTCAGCCCAACTAACACGCCCTTGATAAGCTCCTGCTGGTAATGGTTTTGATGATGGGGTAGCCTTTGGTGATTCTGTGGGAGTAGAGGTTGAGCTTGGAGACGATTGAGTAGATGTCCCAGGTGTAAGAGCGGGCTTACTTCCTCCAGGCTCAGTTTTTTTAGGAGCTTGGGCTTTCACCGAAGGACTATCATTGGAATAAATGGGTTTAGCAGGTGCTATGCCGGTGCGATTCATAAAATAGAGTGCAATTGCACCACCGCCACCTACTAGCACAGCGATCGCTAAGAAAAACCCCAGTATAAACTTTGTGAAGCCAGACAACATAATTAAAACCTGATTATCAAGAGTCAAGGGTGAAGGTGAGCCAGTCATCTGCGTATTTTCCCCCCATTGAGGGGAGCAGTATTGAACTGGCTCTCAAGGGTTACGAGTAGAAAAGCAAGTAACCCATCAGTATAAGAATCAATAGTCCATAATAATTCATCATTAACTATTGACTTTTGACTAACTGATTATTGTAGCTATGCTGAATAGACATCTGGTGAAATTAAATATGCGTTATCTAGAACCCTTGTAGAGACATAGGAATACTACGTCTCTACATTTATTTTTGGGTTCACGTAGTGCGCCGGAGGCGTTCGCTCAAAGGACTGTGTTTAGATGCTAAACGCGCTCTCCCAGCAGCAGCCCATTCTTGGAGTTGCTGAATTTGCTCTACGGCAGTTCGTGCTAAGGGTATGATCTGACTGGCTGCTTCTAAAATGTCGTCGGTAGCAAAGTCGCGGTTTTGGCTAAATCCAATATGCATCGCTTCAATTAAAGTTTGCTCAATCTCGGCCCCAGAAAAATCGGGCGTTTCATAAGCTAGCCTGTCAATGTCATAACTTTTCAAGTTATGGGGGCGCAGTCGGGATAAATGAACATCATAAATTGCTTTTCTCTCTTCTTGAGTGGGCAAACCCACAAAGAAAATTTCATCAAATCGCCCCTTGCGGAGCATTTCCGGCGGTAATGCTTGGATGTCGTTGGCGGTGGCGACGACAAACACGGGTGAGCTTTTTTCGGCTAGCCAGGTAATAAAAGTGCCAAACACCCGGCTGGCTGTTCCGGCATCGCCTTTGCTACCAAGCCCAGCAAAGGCTTTATCTATTTCATCAATCCATAAAATACAGGGAGCGAGGGCTTCAGCTACTTGGATCATTTGGCGAGTCCGAGATTCTGATTCACCTACCAAACCACCAAATAACCTTCCCACATCCAAACGTAGCAGCGGTAAATGCCAGTGATGAGCGATCGCTTTTGCCGTTAACGATTTACCTGTTCCCTGAATACCCACCAACATTAAACCACGGGGGTGCGGTAATCCGTACTGTCGCGCCTTATCAGTAAATGAGCCTCCCCGACGAATCAACCAGTCTTTCAAATTATCTAGTCCGCCAATATCAGAAATTTGCTCAGTGGCGGGGTAGAAGTCCAAGATTTGGGTTTGGCGGATAGTTTGGCGTTTTTCTTCCAAAACCAGATCCACGTCTTCTGGTTGCAATTCACCGTGAGTTGCGATCGCTTTTGCCAAAACCCGGCGAATCCGTTCCATCGAAAGTCCTTGACAAGAGCGCACCAAATCATCTAAAACTTTGCCAGAAAGGGAGTTACCAGTGCTTTGCAGTAAGCGTTCTACCTCAGTTTTAATTTCTAGGGCGGCGGGTAAGGGAAACTCGACGACTGTCAGCACTTCGGTTAAATCGTCAGGAATGGCGATGCGCGGCGACAGTAGGACAATATTTTTGGGTTGCGACTTGAGAAGTCTCGACAAGTTGCGGAGTTTGCGAGCGATCGCTACATCATCTAAAAAGCGATGATAATCTCGGAGAATCAATACCGCAGGTGCGGAAGCGGGTAATTTTTCGATGAATTCTAAAGCTTGCAACGGGTTACGTCGCCCAAACCCAACATCATTGGGGTTTCCCTGATAGCCATCGACAAAATCCCAAGTATATACTGGGCGATTACCCTGGTTGGTTGCTTCTTCCCGGATAGCTGCTTCTACCCGTTCCTCCTCATAAGTGGGAATATAAATTAAGGGGTAACGAGCGCGTAGCAGCAGTTTAAACTCTTCACGGAAGTTCATATTTAGCTATGGTTATTTGTTCTTCTCTCATTGTTCAGGTTTGTATCGCCTCTAACAACTAAAAAACCAACATCTACCAGTTCATAGCGGTTGCCAGTGCGAGCGCTATATGTGAGATATTCCTCAAGGGTGAGCGATCGCTCTTTTGTGGTGGGTATAGTTGAATCATCTGTCAGGATAATCAGGTGCTTAAAACTACTCAATTTTTTACAGACTCTTGCCACAAAATGCTTAAAAATTGGATGTAAACATTGTTTATCGTTAGCAAATTCAGCCTAATTTCGCTAAATAAAATTTATAAATATTGACTATTCTAGGAGTTAAGCAAAATATATGTCTAAATGTTACATCTGTGAATACGAAATTAGTTCAGACAATATTTACAAAGAACATATAATACTCAATTCCATAGGAGGCAGGCTCAAATCATCATCTTTGATTTGTAACAAATGTGCTCCGCAGTTGGATGGCATAGATGCTGCTCTTGGTAAGCAGCTAAATACTATAGGTTTAATTCTTGATATCAAGCGCGATAGAGGTAAGAATCCGCACACCAAAGCAGAAATAATTAGCACATCTGAAAAAGTTTTTCTACTTCATGGCGGCAAAATAGCACGAATAGAACCAAACATTGATGTGAGAGTCGATGGAGATAATGTCTATCTTTCTGTCTCTACTAGAGATGAAAATCAGATGAAAGTGGCGCTTAATGGGCTTAAACGTAATCACCCCTGGATTGACGTTCAAGAATTTATGAGTAATGCAATCAAGCGACAAGAATTCATTGATAGTCCTATTAAGTATCAACTCACCTTTGGAGGAGATGAAGCATTTCGAGCTATCTGTAAAATGGCAACCAGTTTCTATATTTACAAAGGAGGAGAGCGAAATCACATATCGCACTTAATTCCTTATATAAGAGATGGTCAGCTAAATAATACTGTTTGGCACTATTATCCAGAAAACATTACTAATTCCAATTCAGAAAGTATAGAAGTTTTACATACTTTATTTGTTGTAGGCAATCCTAGCGAGAAAATACTATATGCTTATATCGAGCTTTTTAGTACCTTCAAATTTATAGTCTTACTATCAGATCGTTACATTGGGAAAGAATATCAAGAATTCTATTCTTTTGATGTTATGGGTCAAAAAAATATGGATAAAGTTAGTGAGATTAATCTCTCTAGAGATGAAGTTTTGAAAACCGTAACACTTCGAGAAAATAACTTGCAGCAAATTCAGAATTCTTTGAGATGCCTATTTAAAACTATAAATAATAAGCAAATTTATGAGAGCTTCAGCAAAAAAGTTGAAAATGTTATAGAAAATTCCTTCAAAGATATTCCACAAGATACAGTTTTTACTAAAGAAATGGCATCAGAATTAGCTATAGAATATACTGATAAAATTGCTGCTTTGCTACACGAGAACGGATTTTTTAATCAGGAGTAAAGTTTATAGGGCGTGTTAGGTAGTCTAGGCAATTTATACTTACAAAGAGATAATTAATTACGCCGTAATACAGGAAACGGCGCATTAAATATCTATCCCGGAAGTTGCTTTTTCAAAGCTTCCAGAGAAGCCCAACGGTTATCAACTGGAGTTTCAGGACTATCAGAACTCTCAACAGTACTACTTACAGGAATACCTGGACAATTGCGATCGCACAGTTGCCGTTGTGGTACTGCCAACCACATCTGCTCATACAGCCATTCGTTGGGATAAAAATAACCATCGGGCGGTAAGCTTTCCAGCAACTCTTCCATAACTACTTCCCTTTCTAAGGGCAAGTCATTTGCCTGATTTGCAGTTTCGTCTAACCAGATGATCTCTTTCGTATCAAGCCCTAAACGTCGATTGTATTGCTGCAAACAGCGGTTGCAGGTACAAGTAATAATTGTTTCTGCCTGAGTAGATACTTGTAAGTAATTACCATGATGCTGTACGCGCACGTAGCCGCGAACTGGTGTCAAAGTTTCCAGACCAGGCAGAAATTCATTAACCTGAACTTCCTCTGTCCGCTCCGGGGCTTGAGTTAGCTGCGGAATATAAATTGCGTCCATAGGATTTGTGAGACATCCTCACTAAAATTTATCTCGATTACCAGCAATTATACTGATACTGAATCTTTATTTTATCCCTTAAGAACAAGAGAAATTTTGAAATTATATATGGTTATGAGTTTTCAATTAACTCCAAACTCATAACTCCTAACTCCTAACTCCCAACTCCTTCCAACGAAGCTGGACAGACAACCAGATGACGATGTGGCTCTTTACCGCGACTGAATGTTTCTAAATCTCCAAATTCCTTCAAGAAGGTATGAACTTGACGCCGTTCAGCAGAACTAAGAGATTTGATTTCTACTTCTCTACCAGAAAAGCGCACTTCATCGGCTGCTGCTTCTGCTAATGCGCGAATTTCGGCTTCTCTTTTGACCCGGTAGCCATTTAACTCAATGGTGTAAGAGGCTTGTTCTTCCGTGGGTTGGCTAAGGTTTAGAACCGAATTTGCTAGATACTGAATCGCATCTAACACAGAACCATCAGCACCAATTAACACTTGGATTTGTTCTGAGGTCAAATTAGTTTGGTCAATAGTCAACCAGTAGTTATCTGGTTCTGGAGAATCGCCGTCTTGAGATTGGGCAGTTTCTAAATGACCCTGAATCTCAGCAGGTATTCCAGTGAGTTCCAACAGGGTTTTTAACCACTGCTGACCTCGCTGCATCGGAATGTCGCTCATGATCCCCCTGTTGCCTTTTTCTTAGGACTTTTTGGTTCAAACGGTAATGCTTTTTGTTCTGTGACTGCTGCTTCTTTCTCCTGGGTTTCTACGATTTTTTGCAGTTCTTCTGGTAGAGGTTCGCGGGAGAGAAGATAAGTTTGGGCGGTTTGGAAAATATTACCAATCACCATATACATCAGCACCCCAGCTGGTAGGGGGAAGAACAAGAACATCCCCGAAAAGATGACGGGGGTGATTTTGTTAACTGTATCCTGCTGCGGATTGCCACCGCTGGAATTTTGCCCGGAAAGCATTTGGCTAACATAAAGGCTGATCCCAAAGAAGACGATCATGGCGACAATATCCCAGTGGATTGTGCCATCAGGATCTTGTGCGCCAACTCTGCCTAAAGCATCAATAAATAGAAAGCCTTTTTCTGCTGCTAGTCCAGGAATTGTTCCTTGAATGGTCACATCTCCGGGTTGCAAGGCTTCTACATTGCCCTCGGCATCAATTTTTATCCTATCTTCACCCTTGGTAATTTTCCAATCAGGAATCAGCTTATTTTCTGGGTGTTCTGCTAAGAGTACCTGAAATGGTTTACCTTCAACAGTCTGATACTGTATTTTGGTTTGTTCTCCCACCGCTAATTTACTTCCGCTAGGAAGAATGGCAGCTACTTTAACGTGTTCTCCATCTGCAACATAAATATTTTGAGGAGCAGTGGCAAAGGCTTGTGGTTGAATTTGTTCGATTTGTTCTGCGGGAAGAATTTGCAGGTTAACGCTGTAGTTCGCACTTGCAAAAGGTGAACCCCGCAAGGTGGCAAAGAGCGCTAACAAGACTGGCATTTGCACTAGTAATGGAAAACAGCCTGCCAAGGGGTTGCCAAATTCTTTTTGGACATTGACCATTTCCTCCTGCTGCTTTTGCGGTTCATCCTTATAGCGCTCTTTGATTTCTGCCATCCGCTTCTGCATCAGAGGTTGTACAATTCGCATTTTCCGCATATTGCGAATTGAGCCAGCACTCAGGGGATAGAGCGCGAAGCGGACTATCAAGGTCAAAGCAACGATCGCTAATCCGTAGCTAGGCACTATACCATAGAAGAAATCTATGATTGGCAGCATCACGTTGTTCGAGAGAAAGCCGATACCAAAATCCATTATTCTGAATTCAACCTGAGGTACTGTAAACTGAATCTAATTTATCTAAATCATGATTTGTCGGCGACTATCTTTCGCTACGGATAGCCGCACATTCAAATAGAGCATTGGGAATTGGGCATTGGTTCATCTCCCTCATCTTCCCCTGCTCCCATCACTGATTAGCAGTGGCGCTAAATTCGGGATTTTTCGCAGCAATTCTTTCGTTGATGTAGTCATAGACTTCCCGAAAATTGGGAATTGCGCGCAATTCGAGACGACTGCCGTTTTTTAGGGTGATCGCCATATCTCCCCAAAAGCCAATGCCACGGGGAACTTTGACGATTTTGACAATTTCTGAGTAAATTACGTCAGTGCGATCGCGTCCCTGCCAACCTCCAATCACAGTAATTCGGCGATCGGTGATGCGGAAACGCAGCCACAATGCCCTGACAATTGCCCCGACTGCTAATGGTAGCCCGACAATGGTTAGCCCAATCAGCAGGTTGACAATTAAATCCCCAATATGGGGACCACCTTCATAATAAACATCTTCACGAATTCCCATCGAAGACCTCAGCTTGTGCCAACAACTGCTCTAATTCTTGCAGAAATTGTGGGCTTACGCACTTAGATTCTGCTGCTGTGGGTTTGACAATGAATACTAGCCGCCATCCTGGTGATAATTTTGGCAACAGGTTATATAAAGCAGCAGTAATTTGCCGTTTAATTCGGTTGCGAACCACTGCCCTTTTGCTGACTTTCGTGCTAATTGAAATACCGATCCGCGTGCTGGCAAGGAGCTTTGAGTCAATTGCTTGTGTAGTTTGAGCGGCAGTGTCCAAAGAAGGTTTTTTTGAACATAAAGGCTTTAAGGCTCTCAATGTTAAATAAAAGCCATGACGCCGAATTCCTTCTCGGAAAACTGCCTGGAAATCCTTTCGAGATTTTAGCCGATTTGTTTTGGGCAAAGCCACAGATGCTCTTTATCGCTCGATCTTTCCTAAACAGCCAGACGGTGACGGCCTTTTTTTCTTCTGGCGCTAATCACGTTTCTGCCGTCTGGTGTCCGCATCCTGGCGCGAAAACCAGAAGTCCTTTTTCTCTTACGGCTAGTACCGCCCAGTGTTCTTTTCATACTGTTCTCCTCTTAGGTGATTTTTATAAAAACTCACAATCTCTAATTTTATCACTTTGTTAGGGAATTGGGAATCGCCGATTGGTTATATCCCTACTCCCTATTCTTAACTAATGCTCAAAATCCATGTTCCCATATAGCGCAGTAGTGGCACATCACCAGGGGAAAGCACTTGACAGTTAAAATAGTAAACTCCGCCGAAGGATGGGTTTTTCACGTTAGATAACACTACTTCGACTGCGCTACCTGCTGGTACTGGCTCTTGAGGATAAATATTAATCAGTTTACCTTCTTTGTCCCACTTCACCTCAGAAAGCGGAACTGCTTTGCCTTTGACTCGGACTTCAATTTTTTTCTGGTCAAAAGTTCCTTTGTAATAATCAGGGTAGGTAATGGCAAATTGACCAACTGCCAATTTCATTCTTTTGGCTGGAATCTTCAATATGTATCGATCCCAACCATTAGCTTGTCCCCCAAAATCTAACCGGAAGGGTAGCTGATTTTCTTGTTTGACGCCGCTAAACAGCGTAAATCCAGGTAAGCTTTGCGCCAAAGTCAAGGCTGGTAATCCAGTAACCAAAAAGCTAGTCACGGCTAAAGCAGAAAGTAAACGTCGCATAATCGGGCTTCCTCTACCAAAATATAAATCTGTTATCTAAAAATGACTGTGTGTTAGTATTCTTTACTAAACTTTACTACTCGCTTCCTGACAATGGACGTTTAATTTCCAAAAAAAGTGTCATTCTATCTGAATTTTAGGCAACAGTAAAATTACTTAGTGTAAAAACAACGGATATTGAATTTACTTCATTACCCTTATATAGCCCTGATTTGATTGCTAAGTTGGTCAAATTTGAACTAGATATAAACACAGTTGGGGGTTGGATTGTGTTTCCAAATATGTATAAGTGTATCTAAATTTGAGAATTTTGTTATAAAAATTGATCCATGTCATCAGCGATCGCCAGTTAAGTTGGGCTAAATTGATTAAAATAAGTTGGATTGGAATCGAAGTCGTAATCATTAAAATTTGATTGGGAAATTATCAAGCTTTCAAAATCCGGTCAATATTACTCTATAAGAAAGGAATACCAAAATTTCTCAATCCCGAAAACAAGCTAAAGATAAAGATGCAAAATTTGGGAATCAATTTAGGATGTGCAATACATAACCCTGTTTGCAACTATCTGAAAATATGACATCTGCGAGCGGCAAAGTGAGGCTTTGCCTGGAGAGCTAAGAGTGGGAGAGGAAAGATTCAAGGTTCAATCTACAAGTAAAATTCATGGCTGATGTTCCTGCCTAAGTACCATGAGTGCGGGACACGCATCATCTGGACAATCACTTACTTGGCAGAGATTAAGTATTTATCTTCAGGAGATTTCATGAGAATAGCAGTTGCTAAAGAAATTGAAGTTTGTGAACGTCGTGTGGCATTAATTCCTGACATCGTTGCCCGATTGGTAAAACAAGGTTTGGAAGTGTGGGTAGAAGCAGGTGCAGGAGAGCGATCTTTTTTCAGCGATCCTGACTATGAAGCCGCAGGAGCCACAATAATCAGCGATACTGCCAAATTATGGGGCGAAACAGATATTCTGTTGAAAGTCAGTCCACCGCAAGAACGAGAAGATGGACGCTCAGAAATTGATTTGTTAAAAGAAGGGGCTGTTTTAGTCAGTTTCCTCAATCCGTTAGGAAATCCTGTTGTAGCGCAGCAACTAGCAAATCGGAAAGTCACAGCTTTGAGTATGGAGATGATCCCCCGTACCACCAGAGCGCAAAGTATGGATGCTTTGTCCTCGCAAGCTTCATTAGCAGGTTACAAAGCAGTATTAATTGCAGCAGCTGCATTACCGAAATACTTCCCGATGTTAACCACAGCCGCAGGGACGATCGCTCCAGCGAAAGTATTTATTATGGGCGCTGGTGTAGCGGGATTGCAAGCGATCGCTACCGCTAGACGTTTGGGAGCAGTGGTAGAAGCCTTTGATATTCGTCCCGCCGTCAAAGAAGAAGTGCAAAGCTTAGGGGCAAAATTCGTTGAAGTCAAATTAGACGAAGAAACCGTCGCTGCTGGCGGTTACGCCAAGGAAATTTCTGAGGCTAGCAAACAACGTACCCAAGAAGTTGTCGCCGAACACGTTAAGAATTCTGATGTAGTGATTACTACTGCTCAAGTGCCTGGGAGACAAGCGCCACGGCTAGTTACAGAAGAAATGGTGGCACAAATGAAACCCGGTTCAGTAATTGTAGATTTGGCTGCCGATCAGGGTGGTAACTGCGCCTGCACCGAACCCGGCAAAGATATTGTGTGGAACGGTGTAACAATTATCGGCCCGATCAATCTCCCATCATCAATGCCAATTCACGCCAGCCAATTGTATGCCAAGAACGTAACATCGTTGATGCAATTGCTAATTAAAGACAAGGCTTTGCAGGTAGACTTTAGCGACGACATCGTTGATGCTGCTTGTGTTACCCATGCAGGTGAAATTCGCAATCAACGAGTGCGGGATGCGCTACAAGCATCGAATACTCAACAACCGGCGGTTAATTAGGGAGTGGCAAGTAAGAATTTTAGATTTTAGATTGAAATTTAATCCAAAATCCAAAATCCAAAATTGAATCGCCCAATGCCCATTTATACAAGGAGTTTTGATTTCATGACAGAGGCATTACTTGCTGCTTTGTTTGTATTTGTATTGGCATCTTTTATCGGCTTTGAAGTCATCAATAAAATCCCACCGACTCTACACACGCCCTTAATGTCAGGCTCAAACGCGATTTCTGGCATTTCGGTACTTGGGGCAATAGTGGCCTCAGGTGCTAGAGAAACAAGTGTGTCAGTAATTCTCGGTTTAATCGCTGTAGTACTAGCTACAGTCAACGTTGTAGGTGGCTTTCTAGTCACAGATAGAATGCTGCAAATGTTCAAGAAGAAGGAGATTAAGGCGTGAGCGACTTTTTACCAACTGGCATTCAGCTGACATATTTAGTCGCTGCATCCTTATTCATTTTTGGTTTGAAAAAGCTGGGTTCACCAGCTACAGCGCGAAACGGTAATGTGATTGCATCTGTGGGGATGCTGCTGGCAATTGTGGCGACAATGCTAGATCGGCATGTGTTGAACTACGAGATGATATTGTTGGGCTTGGCAATTGGATCGGGAATTGGTGCGATCGTTGCCTACAAAGTCCAAATGACCGAAATGCCCCAAATGGTGGGTTTACTCAACGGTTTAGGCGGTGCGGCTTCTGCACTAGTAGCCGTTGCCGAATTCTGGCGATTATTGGATTCTGGCGCACCCATACCCATAGATGTGAACATTTCCATGCTGTTGGACGTGTTAATCGGTGGTGTTACCTTCACAGGTAGTTTTTTAGCCTTTGCCAAATTGCAAGGTTTAATTAGCGGTTCCCCGATTACATTTCCTTTCCAGCAACCATTTAACCTGTTGCTTCTGGGTGCTTATTTGGTAGGCAGTGTCTATTTAATCATTACACCAGATAGCTTACCCATATTCTTGGGAGTGGTAGCTGTTTCCTTAGTGCTGGGTGTGATGTTCGTCATCCCCATTGGTGGCGGCGATATGCCGGTGGTAATTTCGCTGTTGAACTCCTTGTCAGGTGTGGCGGCGGCGGCGGCGGGGTTCGTGGTGATGAACAATATGTTAATCATCGCTGGTGCTTTGGTAGGAGCATCTGGCTTAATCCTTACCGAAATTATGTGTAAGGCGATGAACCGCTCCTTATTTAGTGTGCTGTTCAGCGCTTTTGGTACAGGTTCTAGTTCTGGTGGTGGTGCTGCTAGTGGTGGTGCAACCGATCAAAGTGTCCGCAGCATCGATCCTGAAGAAGGGGCGATGATGTTGGGTTATGCCCGTTCTGTGGTAATTGTGCCCGGTTATGGTATGGCGGTTGCCCAAGCGCAACATAGCGTCCGGGAATTGTCAGATCAGTTAGAAAAAATGGGCGTTGATGTCAAGTATGCCATTCACCCTGTTGCTGGGAGAATGCCGGGGCACATGAATGTGTTACTTGCAGAGGCAAATGTGCCTTATACGCAGTTGTATGACATGGATGATATTAATCCCCAGTTTGAACAAGCAGATGTGGCTTTAGTAATTGGGGCAAATGATGTAGTAAATCCGGCGGCGCGGAGTGATACAAATAGCCCGATTTATGGTATGCCGATTTTGGAAGTAGATCGGGCGAAGCAGACGATTGTGATTAAGCGCGGGATGAGTACGGGTTTTGCCGGTGTAGATAATGAGTTGTTCTACAAGGATAAAACTACGATGCTTTTTGGTAGTGCGAAGGATATGGTGGCGAAGTTGGTTTCGGAAGTGAAACAACTGTAACGAACCGCCAAGACGCGAAGGGCGCAAAGTAAAGAATTTAGAGAGTTGGCTTGCCTTGGAGGTGTGATGCTTCTGAGGCGAGTTTTTTTGAGGTTGTCTCACGCTAAGGCGCAAAGAAGAGAAAGAATTAAGATAGTTGATTTGTTTTGGAATTTAAAAATTTTAAGGTAAGCTTTTTAATTAAGTTTTCAATTTTCATCATGTTCGTTAAGACAGTTTAAAAATTGCTTCCATCTAGACTCAAGTGCTGACTGGCTTGGTTTATATTTAGAGCATATAAGTTTTCTACCCTCCCATTTATGATAACCAGTTTCCATAACTTTTGGATGAAACTTCACTTCTAGAGATTCTGGGTTAATCCCCAACAGATTAAGATCAAATAAAGTATGTAAATCTGCACGTAACAAAAGCCCATTATCTGGATGATTATCATCAGTACCACGATAGGGTGAGATATGAGCAGCTTCTAAAACATCAAGGAATTTCAGCCCAGTAATCATACATTGATCGCCATAGCGTTTACACAATACTTCTCTAAATTTTGACTGTCCACGACGTTCTTTTCTTTGCCGAAATACAATTTTGCGGCTATCTTCTTCTGTAGAAAGATACTCAGAAATATTTTTATTGTCATCAGCATCATTAGCCTTGAGATAGTTACAATCGTTGGTTTTTTTCAACAATTTAGCAACCATAGGCGAGTTTTTGACTAAAGTAGCTTCAATGCGTTGAAAGTCGATTGGTCGCATTGACAATTGTTTACTTTTATTAAGCCAAGCTTGTTTTAGATCCTCAAGGCTTACAGCTCCATCAGATGGAACAAAGCTACCACTATAATTAGCTTTAAATTTCTTACATTCTTCAATTTTAGGAATAGGTGTGTCAAATAAATGACCTTCACGACAACGAAATTTAGGTTTTTTCTTTTTTCGTGGTTTTATTTTAGAAATTCCACATTCTGGACAAAGTAATCTTTCTTTAGTACCTTTATAAACATCAATATACTGAATTCGTGCAACTCCAAGCAGTTTTGTTGTGTTGCGTAATAAAACAAGATCACCCTCAGAAACTTGATTACAGTATGGTACATCGTTATCATACTCATACATTTGCGATAACTGATCAGCATATCCGCTATTACCAGCATACTGTTGTTCTTCATCCGTAACTATTAGTAATAACCATACTCGTGACTGATAATCAACTATACTTAGTTCGCCCATTTTAGAATTTTTTACTTGGTAATTATTATTAAACCTACCAAAAAACAACGAGCTTTAGTAAAAAGTTCATATTAATCTGCTAATTAAATATTACTAATGTTAGTAATATCATTATATTTGCAGTATATGATCGTTCTCTTTTTCTTCTGTGTTCTCTGCGCCTCTGTGGTTCGTTAAAAAGAGCGATCGCCAAATCTCTACAGTGCGATCGCTCTCTTCTTGCTCTGCGTTCTCTGCGCCTCTGTGGTTCATTAAAAAGAGCGATCGCCTGCAAAATCTCCAGCGTGCGATCGCCCATCAAAACATGATATAAATTTGACATGATAGACCACGATCGCCTATTCAAAGAACTGTTAACAACCTTCTTCTGGGAATTCATCGAGTTATTTTTTCCAGAGATAACAGCTTATCTGGAACGGGACACCATCTCCTTCATTGACAAAGAAGTATTTACCGATGTGACTGCTGGAGAAAAATATGAAACTGACTTAGTAGTAAAAGCGAGATTTAGAGGACAAGAATCGTTTTTCCTAGTACATCTAGAACATCAAGCTTATTATCAAGAAGCTTTTGATTTACGGATGTATCGCTACTTCGCAAGACTGTATGAAAAATACGCTCTACCAGTCTATCCCATCGCGTTGTTTTCTTACGATAGCCCCAAAAAAGCTGAAAAAAATTTTCATCAAGTAGCATTTCCCAATAAAGTTGTCTTGCAGTTCAACTATGATGTTATCCAGTTAAATCGCCTGAATTGGCGAGAATATCTGCAACAGCAAAATCCCGTAGCTAGTGCGCTCATGGCTAAAATGAACATAGCGCCAAAAGACCGTCCCAGAGTAAAATCTGAGTGTCTGCGCCTGTTAGCTACCTTGCAGCTAGATCCAGCACGGACACAATTGATTTCTGGGTTTATTGACACCTACCTACGGCTAAATGCTCAAGAAGAAGAAATTTTCCAGACTGAAATTGCTCAATTTGAACCAACTCAACAGCAGGTAGTTATGCAAATCGTCACCAGTTGGATGGAAGAAGGGATACAACAAGGAGAGTTGAAAATAATCCAGCGTCTATTAACAAAGCGAATTGGTGTAATTACTGCTGAATTACAAGAGCAACTGCATGGGTTATCGTTAACTCAGTTAGAGGATTTAGCCGAAGCCTTACTAGATTTCTCTACTGAAGCTGATTTAGTGACTTGGTTGCAACAGCAGCAATAAAATATCGATTCCACTAAGCGATCGCCTGCAAAACCTTCAGCGTGTGTAGGCAAAGCCCGCCGAAGGCATCGCTCTCTTCTTGCTCTGTGTTATCTGCGCCTCTGTGGTTCGTTAAAAAGAGCGTAGACGTTGGCGTAGCCTCTTGTTCTCAGTCTTAAGCAAGCTACGCGTAGCGCCTTGTAGAGAAGTCATTGATTTTTCTTAACTAACTTTCCTTTTCATCGGAATTTCTATCCAGAACTCACAGCCGTTACCAGGTTCAGAAACACACTTGATATTACCGCCGTGTTTTTCTACAATAATTTGGTAACTAATAGATAACCCCAAACCAGTACCTTGTCCAGGTTGTTTGGTGGTAAAGAAAGGTTCAAAAATGCGCGATCGCACAATCTCTGGAATCCCACACCCATTGTCAGCAATCCAAATCAATATAGTATTCTCTTCTATGACTTCTGTACGTATGCAAATTTTAGGATTGTCAATTCTTTTTCCACTAATTGCTGAGTTTTCCAGTGCATCAATCGCGTTGTTAAGAATATTCATAAACACCTGATTCATCTGGTCTGCATAGCAGACTACTGGAGGCAATTCACCATATTGCTTAACTACCTCAATAGCAAAAGAATTAGTCTGTGATTGCAGTCGATGTTGTAAAATTAGCAACGTACTATTGATGCCTTCATGAATATCAACGGGTTTTATTCCTGTTTCATCAAGTCGAGAAAAAATTCGTAACGACAAGACTAATTGAGAGATCCTCTCTGCCCCCATCTTCATTGAAGCAAGAATTTTGGGCAAGTCATCATTAATGAAATCTAAATCTAATGCTGTTACTTGATTTTTAATTTCCTCTGTTGTCTTAGGATACTGTTTCTGATAAAGGCGCAGTAATTTAAATAAATTTTCGGTATGTTCCTTAACATAAGTCATGTTGCCGTAAATAAAACTAATCGGGTTGTTAATTTCATGTGCTATACCAGCAACTAACTGCCCTAAACCTGCCATTTTTTCACTTTGAATCAACTGACTCTGAGTGTGCTGTAATTCTTTGAGAGTCTGGGTAATTTCTTCTTTTTGAACTTGAGTTTGTTCGAGTAATTCTGCTTGCTGAAGTCCTACCCCTAACTGAGTACCAATCTGCATCAGCAAATCTATCTCATCTTCTTGCCAATCACGGGGTTTGATATTTTGATAAGCTGCTAGTAATCCCCAGAGATTATCACCTTGAAAAATCGGCACGATAATATATGCCCTAGCCTCCATTAGCTCAATTAGGGCAATATAAGGAATAGAATAATCGGTACTGTAAATATCCTTAATAACAAGAGTTTTATTATTAGCAAAATCTCCGTCTTGGGTTTCTTGCAAGTAATTACTTGCGTAGGCATAGCCCGTCGTAGACATCGCAGCCACAATTTCCTTTACTGGTGTCAAACTTTGGGCTAAAGACTCAGCAACAAATTCGCCACTCCAATCAGCGCGGAATCGATAGATTGTCACTCGCTCAACTTCTAATAATCGCCGGACTTCTTCTGTACTGGTAGCAAAGATAGTATCAATATCAAGAGACTGGCGAATTTTCTCCACCGTTGCGGCTAAAGCCTTTTCCCTTTGTGCTGCTTTCCGTTCTCGTTCGGCAGCTTTAGCCAGTTTTTGGGCTTGCACCTGCATCTGTTTCAAGGACTCAGCTTGCTGTAATGCTACCCCCAATTGAACGCCAACTTGTGCTAACAAGTTGATTTCTTCATCTTGCCAATAACGGGGCTGAGAGTTTTGATAAGCTACTAGCAATCCCCACAGCTTTTCACCCTGAGAAATGGGTACAAAAACTTCATTACGTGCATACTTACCCGCTTGTTTTCCTTGCACAAGAACGCGTTCCGTTACTGGCTGCGGCTTAACCATTGGTGTCCAGCCATCAACGATGGAATCAGCCACAAATTCCCCACTCCAATCAGGATAGAAGCGATAAATTGCGACTCGTTCCACTTCTAATAAGCGACGAACTTCTTGAGTAGTGGTTTTAAATATGGCTTCAATTTCGAGTGACTGACGAATTTTTTCTACTGTGTGCGCCAACGCTCTTTGCCTTTCAGCAGCTTTGCTGATATCTGCTGCTTGAATCTGCATTTGTTGGATAAATTCCGCTTGCTGCAAAGCCACACCTAGTTGGGTGCCAACTTGAGTAAGCAAGTAAACCTCATCTTTTTGCCAATCACGAGATCCAGCATTTTGGTATGCTGCTAGCAAGCCCCAGAGCTTTTGACCGTGGTAAATAGCAACGATCGCATAAGCTGTTGCTTGATATATCTCTAAAATTTTAATGTAACAATCGCTAAAGCCTGAATTGTAAATATCATTACAAATCCGGTACACTTCACACTGAGTGAAGCTCCCACCCTCCGTATCTTGTAAATAGGTATCAGCGACTGGGGGTTTAGCTAAATCTTTGGCACTACATTCGCTGACATTCTCTTTCAATTCCGGTCGTTGCGACTGTTGATCTATGAGGGAAACCCAACCCTCTGCCACTGATTCAAACACGAATTCACCACTCCAATCGGAATTAAAGCGATAAATAGCCACGCGATCGGCATTTAGCAGCTGCCTAAGTTCTGCGGTGGTTGTGTGGAAAATACTTTCCAAATCTAGGGACTGGCGAATTTTCTCAATGGTGATGGCTATGGTTTTCTGCCATTGGGCTGCTTTTTCTCTGGCTTTTGCTTGTGCTAGTTCTGCTGATTGTAGTTTGACTTGTTCCAGGAAATCTGCTTGCTGTAAAGCAACTCCTAGATGTTCGGCAATTAATTGCACAAACTCAATTTCTGATGCTTCCCATTGTCGAGGATTACCACACTGATGAATACACAACAATCCCCATAAATCTTTACCTTTGATTAAGGGGGCAGTTATATTGGCACGTACTTGGAATTTTTCCAGAATCTGGATATAGCAATCACTAGCATTAACTTGATAAATATCAGTTATTGCTCTAATTCGACCTTGCTGATAAAGTCCTGCGAACTCCTCACTAAAGCAGTGGTCGCGTAGTTTGGCTGCTAATGCCGAATCCCATTCGGTTGCCACATCTTCATAGATAAATTCTCCTTCCCATGCCAATTCAGGATAAAAACGAAACACGCCAACCCGATCGCTTTTCAGAAGTTGGCGGACTTCAGTGACTGTAATTTTGAAGATAGTTTCTATGTCTAGAGACTCCCGAATACGGGCAATAACTCCAGATAAGGCTTTTTGTTGCTCATTCTGACGCAAGGAGCATGTTACATCTGAATGAGATTCTTGCCGTTCTGAATTTGGTTGTATAGGTTGATTAGTAGAGGAGTTTTCCATTCCCAGTGGGACTTTAAATATTGAAAGTCTTCTATTTCATGATTCCCGTTGCGATCGCAAAGGTAACAGTTACTTCCTGGGAATGTCATAAAAACAATGTAGGGACACGATTGTATCGCGTCCCTACAAAAAGATTTTCAATCACGAGAAAACTATCGCCGCTTGGGAGTGGCGCTGCGGGTGGTACGTTTTTCTTCATCTCGGCGACGGCGATCGCGCCAATCTGCCAGGGTCAAATAACCAATACCACCAGTGACTACTACAAGCAGCACTACAGCAAATAAAGCCAAAATACTCAAGAATGGACTTTCCACAATGCCTCTACAGTCCGTTACGTCCCCACACTACCATTGCAATTGACCAAGTGAACACAACTAACAACGATACCCAACCTAGTGTCAAAATCTCCATAGTCCCATTTTTCAAATAATTACAAAAGGTTTCTAATATTTATCATACAGGGATTGGGCAGGCTGAGATTTTTTTATCAATGACATTGTAAATTTTACGTGCAGCCGTAAACCAGATACTATCTTTTTTTGATACTTTATTGATGTACGTAATAATTAAAACTAATATAAATAAAGTAGCGATCGCGCTTTCTAATTTAATGCTTTGGGAATACTAGGGCTATGCGTATATATTTCCAATCCAGCAACCCTTAATATCATGCCGACATTTTTCAACTATCCTTTCCACTCCAACGGTTTTATTCCCCACGGACATTGTTATCTCTGGCAAACTGGATTAGTTTCGCTGCACATCATTTCTGATGCCACGATCGCTCTAGCCTATTATTCTATTCCTTTCCTGCTGATTTACTTTATTTCTAAGCGTAAAGACGTTCCTTTCAATGGAGTCTTTTTGTTATTTGGTGCTTTTATCATTGCTTGCGGTACTGGACACTTGATGGATATTTGGACGCTTTGGCATCCAAATTATTGGCTTGCAGGTAGTTTAAAAGCTCTAACTGCCATTATTTCGATATATACGGCATTTGCGTTATTTTATCTCATGCCTCAAGCTCTAACACTACCTAGTCCAACCCAGTTAGAAGTTATCAATCGAGCGCTTTCAACTGAAATTGTCGAGCGCAAGCGCATCGAAAAAGAATTACGCCTTGCAGAAGAAGTTGCTCAAAACTCCAGCCAAGCCAAGAGTGAATTTCTCGCCAATATGAGTCATGAACTACGCACACCTCTTAACGGTATTCTAGGCTATACACAAATTCTCCAACGCACAGAATCTTTGAGTGAGAAAGGACGCAAAGGAGTCAGCATCATTTATCAATGTGGTTCTCATCTTTTAACCCTAATTAATGATGTTCTGGATCTCTCCAAAATAGAAGCCCGGAAACTAGAATTGTATCCTGTTGATTTCTATCTACCTGCCTTTATAGATAGCGTGACTGAAATTTCCCGCATCCGAGCAGAACAAAAAGTGATCGCATTTCACGTCCAACTGGATTCTGATTTACCAACGGGCATTCATACTGATGAAAAACGCTTGCGGCAAGTACTGATTAACTTGCTTAGTAATGCGATTAAATTTACTAATGAAGGTACTGTCACCTTTAAAGTTAAGGTCATTAATCAACAATTAAATACTAATGGACAAACTAACTACAAAATTCGTTTTGAGGTAATAGATACTGGTGCGGGGATAATCCCTGAACAAGCACAGAAAATTTTCCAACCCTTTGAACAAGTAGGAAATCAAAAACGACAATCTGAAGGTACAGGCTTGGGATTAGCAATCAGCCAAAACATTGTTTTGTTGATGGGTGGTCAAATTCAAGTACAAAGTGAATTTGGCAAAGGAAGTACTTTCTGGTTTGAGGCAGAATTTCCAGAATCTAAAGACTGGGCAAAGGTTTCTAGAGTGGTTGAGCAAGGAACTATTATTGGTTATCAAGGACAAAACCGCACTATTTTGATTGCGGATGACAAATGGGAAAATCGATCGGTAATTGTAAATTTACTAGAGCCAGTTGGGTTTACTGTTGTAGAAGCTAGTCAGGGTCAAGAAGGATGGGAAAAGACTCTAGCCCATAAACCAGACTTGATTATCACTGACTTAGTGATGCCTATATTGAATGGATTTGAGTTGATCGAACGTTTGCGTCAGTCTGAGCAATTTAAAGAGATTGCTGTCATCGCTTCCTCAGCTAGTGTGTTTGCAGCCGACCAGTACAAGAGTATTGATGTAGGTGCAAATGCATTTCTACCAAAGCCTGTAGAAGCTGAAACGCTGCTGGAAATGCTACGACAATTTTTGCACCTGGAATGGGTTTTTGACGTGAAGGTAGATGAAATCAAAAAAATTAATATAGATGTTTTGGATCGACCAAATGAGATGAATTATCCTGCGCAAGAGGTTTTACAAGATTTACTCGAACTAACGCAAGACGGCGATATTCAAAAAGTTTTGGAACTGGTCGAGGAACTTTCTAAATCTGATGAGCATTTCAGCATTTTTGTCCAGCAAATTATCCAGCTAGCTAGTAATTTCCAACTCAAACGTTTGGAAACTTTTATTCAACAATATATCAATTAATTTGAGTCAAATTTCAATTGTTAATTCATCATGCTTAAGACCTCAGATACCGGATTTATTTTGATTGTGGATGATAATCCCACAAATTTATCTCTCCTGTGTGAAGCACTCAATAGTGAGGGTTTTCGTTTTCGGGTTGCAGTCGATGGAGAAAGTGCGATCGCTCAAGTCGAACGCAATCAACCAGAGTTGATTTTGCTGGATGTACAAATGCCCGGTATTGACGGATTTGAAACTTGTCGCCGCCTCAAAGCCAATCCTGTTACCCAAAACATTCCGATTATTTTCACTACTGCCTTAGCAGATACAGAGAGCAAAACGAAGGGATTTTCCCTTGGCGCAGTAGACTATATCCCGAAACCATTTGCCCAAGAAGAAGTGATTGCGAGAGTACGCGTACATTTACAACTCAAACAATTGACTGAATCTTTGGAACAACAAGTTAGCGATCGCACTAGGGCTTTGCAAAAAGCTCAAGTCCAACTAGTACAGCAAGAGAAATTATCAACACTCGGAGAGCTAGTAGCTGGTATTGGCCATGAAATCAATAACCCGATCAACTTTATTTCCAGCAATATTCCACCCTTGCAAGAACATATTACAGCAGTAACCGAATTGCTTCTACTATATGAACAAGAGTATCCAAACCCAACAGCCAAAATTACCAATACTATTGAGAACTTGGATCTAAACTTTATTCTCGAAGATATGGGAAAAATCTTAAACTCACTCCACATAGGAAGCGAACGAATTCAGAATCTTTCTAATTCACTCCGCACCTTTTCTCGCTCGGATAGGGACGCCAAAATATCTGCTGATTTGCACCAAGGAATAGATAGTACACTAATGATTTTGCAACACCGCCTCAAGGCTAATGGCGATCGTCCCGGTATTGAAGTTATTAAAAGTTATGGAATATTACCAGAGGTAAATTGCTATCTAGGGCAAATGAATCAAGTATTTATGAACATTCTCGCAAATGCAATTGATGCCCTTGATGAAGCTATAATGGAAGGCAAAATGAGCAATCTAATTCCTCAGATTAAAATTGCCACAGAAATAGATTCTGAACAATCGATTATAATTCGGATTGCTGACAATGGAATTGGTATTCCTGAACGGCTTAAAAAACGCTTATTTGAGCCGTTGTTTACGACAAAAACTGTTGGCAAAGGTACTGGACTTGGCTTGTCTATTGCATATCAAATAGTTGTAGAGAAACACAAAGGTGTATTAGAAGTGAATTCTCAACCTGGTATGGGAACCGAGTTTATTATCAAAATTCCTACATGAGAACAACATTTGATTAATTACAAAACAGCTCTAGCATTTATCATATTGGAGACTGGGGAAAAGTTTTCCCAATACAACTCTTGGAGAGGCTGCACTTCTCTACGGGAGGCTGCGCGTAGCTTGCTTCCACGTTCGCGCAGCGTGCCGTAGGCAAGTGGTACGACTACGCTCTGTTACCACGCCAACGGCAACACGGTAGTTGAATCTCGACTTCGCTCGATTTCCGCGCAGTCGAAACTCAGTACAAGTAACCAATCCCTAATTTATATATAGAGTGAACTCAACTTTAGATCCTCAATTAATGGTAGAACGCATAGAATCCCTCAAGGCTGGAATAGTTGGGGGATTATCTGTGTGTTTGGCTTTTGCGATCGCCAATCTTTTAAATACTTTAGGGCGTGTCATCAATTGAGCCAAATAACAGAAGCAGCTAGATAAATTGCACCGAGAAAGTTGGTCGCCCGTTTATCATAGCGAGTTGCGAT
>NZ_JBALDR010000032.1:0-32362 GCF_036917315.1 Nostoc sp.
TCACAATTATTCTGCTCACTGATTACTGCCTTCTTTGATGAGGGGTAAGACCCCTCATTTATTCGCCAACAGTCTCATAGAATTCGCGGCTACACTGGCATTGTCCGCCTCCGCGGACTAAGGTCAAATTAAGGGTTTGAAACCCACGGAGGTGGGTTTTGTATTTCGACTCCGGCTCCATCGAGCGAAGTCGAGATGCTCAACACAAGTTTGTGTAGACGGGGTTTCTAACTGCCCGTTTCGCTTAAGTTGACTGATGCGATCGCGTTTTCATAACTCATTAGGGTTAACGCCTAATTCGCGCAGTTGTGCTGCTAATCTGTTAGCACGTTGACTTTCTCGTTCTAGCGGCGTGGGAAGCCAGTTCCCGGATGCATCATACCAACGTAGCCACAATAGCTCAATTCCTTGGTAAGAACCTTGCCAAAGTCCTAAGCCGAGTTCCAAACCCGGCATCCACACCCGTGGAGTACTCAAGTCCAATTCGCTGTAACTATCTGCAACTAATTGGAATACTTGGAGTTTGTCAGTGTAGCGGTCAAAAACAATGTAGTAAGGAACTCGCAAAATCCGTTCATAAACTTCCCATTTGGTCGGCGGTTGGTTAATCTCCCGCAGAGTTTGTCCTAAGTCTTCTTTTTCAGTGCCAGGAGAAAGCAATTCTACCACTACAAAAGGAGCAACTCCTTCTTGCCAAATAACATAACTCAGACGCAAGTTTTGCTGTTCGTAGAGACGTGAAACTCCCACAGCAGCAAACCAGTCCGGGCGTTTGTACCACAGTGTATGCCGCAGGTCATAGTAAAGGTTTAAGTCACTGGCAACAAATACTTCCTCTGCTGGATAGTTAGGTGGACAGAAGGTTTCGCGCAGAAGTTGGGGCTGAAAAAGGTGAAATTCGTCAGGCAAACCAGAGTCCTCCGGGTATTCACTGGGAAGATCGTACATCGTTGGTAGGACTTCTTTGGGAGAGAGAGGCGGGTCTGTTTGGTACATAACGGGAATCTTGACCGACTAATTTTAAGTTAACGGATCGCAGTAAAGGTTGAGTCAAAATCAAAAATATTTTCTTCTACCTGGGGAAGACGCAATTTATCGCGTCTTTAGTCTTTACTGAAACAGGAATGAAAATTTTCTTTATTAGTCAAGGCAAATGTTTTTTAGAATTGCTTGAAGGCTACTGAAACTAGTTTCTGTAAATACTATTGTTGGTTGATAAAATGAGCCAGGTTTTACAATATCCACTCCAGAATGTATTAGAAGCCCGTGCCCGCTTGGGCGAAGGGCCCATCTGGGATTCTACCCAAAACCTACTGTACTGGATCGATATTTACAACCATCGGGTACATCAGTTCAATCCTGCTACGGGGAAAGACTTGTTTTTTAATGTGGGAGATGTCGTAGGTGCGATCGCAACAGCAGGTAAAGATAGGTTAATTATGGCACTGCGTCATCACTTGGCATTCCTCAACACCCAGACAGGTGAAGTTACTCCCATTTTGGAAATTGAAGGAAATCTGTCAGATAACCGTCTGAATGATGGCAAATGTGACTCTCAAGGACGTTTTTGGATCGGCTCAATGTGTTCTTTGGAAAAACCCCAGGCTAGCCTCTATCGCTACGATCGTGACGGTTCATTGTATGTGATTGAAACGGGTTTGACTATCTCTAATGGTCTGGGGTGGAGTCCCGATGAAAAAACGTTTTACTTGAGTGATTCTCCTCACAAAAAGATATATGCTTACGACTTTGATTCAGTAACGGGTAGCATTACTAATCGCCGGATTTTTGTTGATTTAACTCATGAATCGTTCTACCCAGATGGTTTGACAATAGATACTCAAGGAAATATTTGGTCAGCTATGTGGGATGGATGGTGTGTAATTCGTTTCAACTCTAAGGGTGAAGAGATATTGCGGATCAATTTACCAGTGCAATTACCAACCAGTTGCACTTTTGGCGGCGAAGATTTGCAAACACTTTATATCACTACAGCTTCAGTTGGACTCAGCCAAGGGGAGATAGAAAAAAGTTTCTACTCAGGTGATTTGTTTGCTCTCCAAACTGATGTTACTGGCTTACCTAGCTATGATTTTGAGAAATAAAGTAGTAGCTGTGTCAAGGTGAGACGCTAAATTGCCTCTCATATTTGTTCAACTCGACTCTTTATTTGTTTGCGAATTCTAAAAATTCCGAGTTTTAAACTTTTGATCTTGAAGTTCCGAGTTCAAAGGTGCAACTTCCGAGTTCAAAGGTGCAACTTCCGAGTTCAGAGGCTCAACTTCCGAGTTTAAAGGTGCAACTTCCGAGTTCAGAGGTGCAACTTCCGAGTTCAGAGGCTCAACTTCCGAGTTCAGAGGTTCAACTTCTTCCTTCAGAGGTTCAACTTCCGAGTTCAGAGGCTCAACTTCCGAGTTGAAAGAGACTTCCAAATAAAAAAACATCAGTCCAGTGGAGCTTTTTTGGTTTAACTTTGTACTTAAAGGTATATTTTCCCTAGTTGGAATTTGTGGTAAAAGGTAAATTGCTCCAGATATTAACGTCAAGGCAACAGAGTGCTAATAATTAGGGTAAGGATTGGGTGAAGAAGGCAGGAGGCAGGAGGCAGGAGGCAGGAGGTTGCAATCAGTGTAGGCTGACAACGTACTTTTTATCTTCATCAGACCACTGAATTACAATACTATATTGTCGTTTCATTAGTGCTAGCTTTTTGCGGCAAAAGATAAATACCCCCAGAGATTAAAGTCAAGGCGACAGAAACCCAAAAGGCAATCAGAGAGGGAGTTTGCCAGACTTCAGGTAGGGGTGCAATCAGAAGTGCGATCGCAACTATTTGACTAACAGTTTTGAGTTTACCCCAAATATTCGCCCCCATAATTGTCGTTTGATTCACCCGCCAACCAGCGATCGCTAATGTGAGAATAAAGTTAGTTACGGCTGCTAATAATTAGGATGAGGATTACACAAACTGAAAGGAAACATTTGCAGTCAAAGGCTCTGGCAGTGGTTTTCCTTGTGCTTGGTAATCTTCAATCAAAAGTTCTAGTACTTCCTCACCATTATTGAGAGCATCTGCGT
This sequence comes from Nostoc sp., assembly GCF_036917315.1. Lineage (GTDB taxonomy): Bacteria > Cyanobacteriota > Cyanobacteriia > Cyanobacteriales > Nostocaceae > Nostoc. The sequence goes on from NZ_JBALDR010000032.1 coordinate 3,079, forward strand.
AGGTATCTCCATGAGTGTGTGCATAGGGGCCAAACTCAGGTAGGCTGACGATGTATTTTTTATCTTCTATCGACCACTGAATTAGAATACTATATTGTGGTTTCACTCCTGTTCTCCTTTGTCTTCTTCCTCTAATTGTTTTATTTCTATAAGCGCATTTCTAACAACTTTTTCCTGATAACGATCTGCATCTGCTCCGTCTTTGCCAGACAAAGTGAGGCTGTAAACTAATAAAGGATGACTCCATACTGTGTGACTGCCTTTACCGCTTCTATAAGTAAATCCAGTTTTTAGGAGCATTGCTTTTAGTTCCCGAATTTTCTTAGGCACTATTAGAAATTTCTAACGTAGCTACAAATATTTTGTCATGATTATCTGGAAAAATCCCAGACCTATTAGGAACGATACAGTAGATGTTTTCAATCAGCCATGCTAGCTTTTTGCGGCAAAAGATAAATACCCCCAGAGATTAAAGTCAAGGCGACAGAAATCCAAAAGGCAATCAGAGAGGGAGTTTGCCAGACTTCAGGTAGGGGTGCAATCAGAAGTGCGATCGCTACTATTTGACTAACCGTTTTGAGTTTACCCCAAATGTTCGCCCCGGTAATTGTCGTTTGATTCACCCGCCAACCAGCGATCGCTAATTCCCGCGCTAAAATCAAAAACACTCCCCAAGCTGGAACTTTTCCTAGTTCAATCAAAACCAGCAACGGCGCAAGTACCAGAAATTTATCCACTAAGGGATCGAGAAACTTTCCCAACTCACTGATTTGGTTGAGTTTACGCGCTAAATAGCCATCTAACCAATCAGTTAACGCCGCAACGATAAAAATCGCCAAACATATCCACCTAGCTTGTGGTGTGGGATTGTACAAGCCATAAAGCAGAAATGGTACACCCAGAAGGCGAGAGAAGGTAATCCAGTTGGGTAAAGTCATGCAAAATTAAAAATTAACAAGTGTAAAGCAACAAACAGCCAAGGAAATATGCAAAATATATGCAGATTAGTGTATCTGAGTGTACCTGCGTGGGAAAATCTGTTTTCTGTAGCTCTCTTAAAACAATACTATGACTGAACACACAGACTCCCAATTCCGCATCGAACGCGATTCGATGGGCGATCGCCAAATTGCTAGTAGCGTTTATTACGGCATTCAAACGCTACGGGCTATCGAAAACTTCCCTATTAGCGGCATCAAGCCTTTAGCTACCTACGTAGATGCCGGATTAATAATTAAAAAAGCTACAGCAATTGTCAATGGAGAACTAAATTGCATTCCCCAAGATATTAGTCAGGCGATTGTGCAAGCAACTGATGAAATCTTAGCTGGTAAGTTCCGCGATCAATTTGTTGTGGATGTTTATCAGGCGGGTGCTGGAACATCCCACCACATGAATATCAACGAAGTTTTGGCAAATCGCGCCTTAGAAATACTTGGTGAAGAAAAGGGCAATTACAAACGTGTTAGTCCTAATGACCACGTTAATTATGGGCAGTCTACCAATGATGTGATTCCGACTGCAATTCGCATTGGTGGATTATTGGCATTATCTAAGACATTACACCCAGCTTTAGATGGTGCGATCGCATCTTTAGAAAACAAAGCTGTAGAATTTCAAGATATTGTCAAATCTGGCAGAACCCACTTACAAGACGCTGTACCTGTGCGTTTGGGTGAAAATTTTCGGGCTTGGGCGCAAATTCTTACAGAACACCAAAACCGGATTTACACCGCCTCTGGAGATTTGATGGTGCTGGGTTTGGGAGGTAGCGCAGCCGGAACGGGATTAAATACTCATCCTTTATATCGCGCCCGTGTGGTAGAAGTTCTTTCAGAATTGATTGATACTCCTTTAGAACCTGCACCGCATCTCATGGCAGCCATGCAGAGTATGGCACCATTTGTAAATGTTTCCGGTGCTTTACGCAACTTAGCGCAGGATTTAGTCAAAATATCTCACGATTTACGGTTGATGGATTCGGGGCCAAAAACAGGCTTGAAAGAAATTCAACTGCCTCCAGTGCAACCCGGTTCCTCGATTATGCCAGGGAAATATAACCCAGTCATGGCAGAGATGACATCAATGGTGTGCTTTCAGGTGATGGGTTATGACAGTGCGATCGCTTTAGCCGCACAAGCCGGACAATTAGAATTAAATGTGATGATGCCACTGATTGCCTATGACTTAATTCACAGTATCGAAATTCTTGGTAATACCATCGCTGCACTCACCGAACGCTGCATTGAGGGAATTACTGCCAATCGGGAACGCTGTTTAGCTTATGCCGAAGGCAGTTTAGCTTTAGTAACTGCACTAAATACCCACATCGGTTATTTAAATGCCGCAGCTGTCGCCAAAGAATCTTTAGAAACTGGTAAATCTCTGCGACAAATTGTTTTAGAACGAGGATTAATGAGTGAAACAGATTTAGCCACAGTGTTAAATCTAGAACAAATGAGTGGTATCTTACCGCTCAAAACAGAATAATAGGTTATGGGTTATGGGTTACAGGTTATAGGTTACTAGCCTCTATTGCCTGTTCCCTGTCCCCTATTCCCTATCCCCTACCTATCATGCAGACTCAAAAACCAGCTGTTAGTCTCATTCGGGCTACATCTTACGAACGAGAGGCTTTACGAGAATCCTTAGTTACGCTGCTGGAACCTTTTGGAGGAATGGCAGCGTTTGTAAAAAAAGGCGATCGCGTTTTACTCAAACCGAATCTACTTACAGGCTCGCGTCCTGGTAAAGAATGTATCACCCGTGCCGAACTAGTTTATGAAGTTGCCCAAATGGTAATTGAGGTTGGCGGTAAGCCATTTTTGGGCGATAGTCCTGCTTTTGGTAGTGCCAAGGGCGTAGCAATAGCAAATGGCTATCTGCCTATTCTAGAAGAACTCAATCTTCCCATCATCGATTTTCACGGTCAGCGTTACCAAACCGTCAGTGACAATTTTAACCATCTGCGGCTGTCTAAAGAAGCAATGGAAGCAGACGTAGTGATTAACCTACCGAAAGTTAAATCACATGCCCAGTTGACATTAACACTGGGCGTAAAAAACCTGTTTGGTTGTGTCCCCGGCAAAATGAAAGCTTGGTGGCACATGGAAGCGGGAAAAGACGCAAATAGATTTGGTGAAATGTTAGTAGAAACTGCCAGAGCTATTAACCCTGACTTAACCATATTAGATGGCATCATCGGTCATGAAGGTAATGGCCCCAGCAACGGGGAACCTCGCCAACTGGGCATTTTAGCAGCCGCATCAGATATATTTGCCTTAGATCGGGCAATGGTGGAAATCCTCAATGTTTCTCCTGAACAAGTGCCCACAGTTGCAGCTTCTCAAAGGCTAGGAGTTTGTCCAGAACTTGCTGCCATCGAGTTTCCGCATTTAAATCCTGACTTATTAAAAATAGAAGATTGGCGACTACCAGAGAAGTTAATGCCCATTGATTTTGGTATGCCCCGCGTCATTAAATCTACGTTTAAGCATCTTTACACGCGATTTATCAAGGAACCAATCAGTGTTTATGGAAGAGAGTGAGGAAGAAGCAGGGGAGTACCCGGATTTCTCACGCATAGTGTAGGCAGAGGAGTGTGGGGAGTGTGGGGAGTATGGGGGGTAAGACTTCTTCTCCATACTCCCACACCTCCCACACCATTTGGATTTCTCTCTTGTGAGAAATCCAGGAGCAGCACTTCTCTACGAGAGGCTGCGCTCAGTGACTGAGGAGAAGTTGCAGTAAGTCTTTCCCCTCTGCCCAATCCCCAATCCCCAATTTAGTGCAAACGTCGTTACAGCAATTTCATTTATTGGCAGAGTAATCTGTAATTACCCTCCGATTGCTTAAGCAAACCGCCCTATTATATTTAGTGGCGGTTTTTTTAGCTGATTAATTTGTTATACAATTTTTCGTCTGAGATTTTAATTTATCCAAAAAGTTATACGGATTTAGAATGTGGAAATTGGGATTGGGTATTTTGTTCAGATATGAGGAAAGTTTGGTAATAACCCACTAAATGTCTATGCCACCTTCTAAAACTTTTTTTACTCTACCTTTATATAGATTGACAAAATTGCTGGGATATTACACAGATTGCAAAATTGAAATTATTAAATATTTGTTTAGTGATATCACTGAATCCATTCTCCCTTATAGAGTTGATGTATCTGTATTTATTCGGTAGTTATCATTGGTTGCAAAAATCATTACAACCTATTTCTTCTCTGGTGTCAAATATTTTTGTGTATAACTACCATATAACAATCAAAAATACTGAATATCTATCAGTGCAATTGCGGTTTTGTGTCCTGTATCACAAATTAGCAATTCCAGTAAAATGACCTTATCAAAGGCGTTGTACGATGTTATAATCATGAAGTATCGGACAAATATGTTTTGCTAATTAATCTTTAATCAGCGAAAAAATGTAACTTATGATGCTGTCAAAGTTTGCTTTGCGTATGCAACCGGTTACACCATACAGGGAAACATCTGAAAATATTAATTACAAAATAAAACGTGATTTGTTTAGTTGTAACTTTGTATTAAGAAGTCCATGTATAAAAAGGCTACTATGACAGTTGTATAACTGGTTTAAATTGTAGAATGCTACACATTTTACAGTTTAAAAATAGCTAAAATAGCATTAATACTCTCACTCAGAGAGTCAACCTACACAGTGTTACGAAGAACTTCAATTTTTGTATGAATTCAAATAGCCAGTCTGCCAATGCCGCTACATATTCCCAACGTTTGGCAGACATTGTGGGAACTGCGATCGCTCTGTTGACTCTTACCCTACCCGTATTTGTCATCGCCCACTATTCTTCAACTAATGTTCAAAATAACCAGCAACCTCTGATCCAAAACATACAAGGAAATCAAGATTGATCGAGCTTCACAGCTGCATTTCCTCATGAGGAGACCTACAAAAAAGCAGAACACCGATTTTGTAGACAATCTCTGTAGATGTGGATGTAGTTCGTCAAGAATAAGCTAAATCTGGATTGTGTGACTCCAGATTTGAGTTGTCTTAACAAAGTTAGGACAGAAATCTTTCTAACAACAATTAAGGGCGGAGGATATCCATAATACCCTCTTGGAAAAAGCGTTGCGAAGTTTGCTCGTAACGCTTTTTCTATTTTTTAGCTAATTCAAGGGAATAGGTTACATCTGAAAGTTTCTTCCCCAGTACCCTATCCATAGAACAAATACCTTGGGAAGAGATCCATATTGCCCTAAAATTCTACACGGGGAGCGAAGCTGACTGAGTGCCCCCATGATTCACCGTTATCAGAGGAGTTTTTTGTGGACTTATCTCGTATTCCTGCCCAACCGAAACCGGGTCTAATCAACGTTCTCATTGAAATTACTGGCGGAAGTAAAAATAAATACGAATACGACAAGGAACTAGAAGCTTTTGCTCTAGACCGAGTACTTTATTCCTCGGTACAATATCCTTATGACTACGGCTTTGTACCTAATACTTTGGCTGATGATGGCGATCCCCTAGATGGTATGGTCATAATTGACGAACCGACCTTTCCAGGCTGTGTTATTGCCGCGCGACCGATTGGCTTCTTGGAGATGATTGACGGTGGCGATCGCGATGAAAAAATCCTTTGTGTTCCTGACAAAGATCCGCGCTACACTCAAGTAAAATCCCTGAAAGACGTAGCACCACACCGCTTAGATGAAATTGCTGAATTTTTCCGTAGTTATAAAAATTTGGAAAAAAAGGTGACTGAAATTCTCGGTTGGCAAGATGTGGACAAGGTTGCAGCTTTAGTAGAAAAATCCGTCAAAGCTTATAGAGGATAATAGAGGAGTTAAGAGTTAAGAGTTAGGAGTTAAGAGTTAAGAGTTATGAATTTTTATTCCTAACTCCTCACTCCTAGCTCCTCACTTCACTTTGCTAACTTTCCCTTGTTACGGATTTTAAAATCTGCCACCAACCCCAAACTAGAATGCAGCGTACTCTCCTTTTGGCAAAAATTCATAACTGCACCCTTACGGGGGCGAATATCAACTACGTGGGTAGTATCAGCATTGATGAAATCCTTTTGGAAAAAGCTGGTATCTTACCTTATGAGCAGGTGCAAGTAGTTAATAGTGCCAACGGTCAGCGCTTTATTACTTATGCGATCCCCGCTCTAGCTCATTCAGGAATCATTGAGCTAAATGGAGGTGCGGCACGTCTAGGCATTATTGGCGATCGCTTGATTATAATGACTTACGGGCAGTTTACTCCAGAAGAGTTAAAAAGTTACTCTCCTACGGTAGTCATTGTGGACGAAAAAAACAGGTTGTTGGAAGTGCGGCGCTACGATGACCTGCTCACTAAGGTCTAATTTCAAGGAAAATGTCAAATTTTGAGTTGTCGGATTCCCAGAGCTACATAAGAGAAAAGTCATCTACCCTGCCAAGTAGCCCAGCAGGTGAATTTATCGTGCAATTCTGGGGTGTCAGAGGTTTGATTCCCACTCCCAGTAGCAACACCAATCGTTATGGTGGTAATACCGCTTGTGTAGAAATACATGTAGCTGGGAAACGCTTAATTTTTGATGGCGGTACTGGCTTACGCATATTGGGTAAAACTTGGCAAGAACTGCAACAGCCACTAGAAGCCCATTTATTTTTTACCAACTGCCAATCAAACCGAATTCAAGGATTTCCCTTTTTTGCTCCTGCATTTATTGGGGAAAATTGCTTCCATATTTACGGCACAGCTGCCTCAAATGGAGCTTCAATCAAACAATGTCTGTACGATCAGATGCTCCAGCCACACTTTCCTTACCCTTTACAGGTAATGCAGTCAGAATTGCAATTTTACAATCTGACTCCAGAAAGTGACGTGAAGTTAGATGATGTCACCATTACAACTGCATTAATTAATCAAACTCAGCGGTCAGTTGGCTACCGAGTTACTTGGCAAGAGTATAGTGTTGCCTACATCACAGATTTGCACCAAAATGCCGATCAAGTGGAGCAAGAGAGGATTTTAGAGTTTATTAAAGGCGTTGACTTACTGATTGCCAATGCCACTTATACTCCGCCGACATCTCACAACCATGATTCTGCTGATTTACTCTGGCAAGCTGCGGTGAATGCAGCTCTGAGTGCTGGCGTCAAACGGCTAGCCATTTCTCATCATCACCCAGATGACCATGATGATTTTCTCGATCGGGTGCAAGTCGATATTAAATCTACTTTTCCTCAAGCAATATTAGCCCATGAAGGTCTGGTATTAGTTGTTGGTAAGTGATTTAGACACGATCGAGTTTCTAAGAGCAGTTGATAGTCTAATTCTATCGTGAGTACTCTCGATCGAGTGCTGAAAGACGCTTTGCAACTTTCCCCTGAGCAGCAAGAAACGCCGATCGAGATTCTCCAAAACCGCCACCGCGAAAATCGTGGTGCAGAAATAGCGACGGATGCCAACAAACGCTAGCTGATTTTCACACAGGTAAATTTCGGCATCAGTCAGCCCAAAATGTTATTTCAGCATTACACGGGGTTAGCTAAGACAGATGCTTTAATGATTACGGCAACTTTCATTATTATGCCAAACTTTGATGCTGTCATTAAACGCATAGCTGACAATGGTTTTCCCATCTAGGCTAATTGTGAGATTGTCAATCCTAGACTTATGCCCATACAGTACACAAAGCTGCTGCCTATTTTCTAGATCCCAAACTTCAATTTCGTTAATATTGCCAAGGGCAAGCAGTGAGCCATCAGGTGTCATAGCATTATGAGGCGTACCCGAATCAGGTTCGCGCTGGCTGATACCAAGTGTATAAAGGAATTCCGTGGTTTGTAGATCCCAAATGCCAACGGTCGTTTCTTCACTAGGTTTGTCCCTTTGTGCCACAGCAGCAATGATTTGACCATTTGGGCGAGTTGCAACTGCATCAAGCCAATGCCTACAAACACAATTGGGGAAATGGAGGGAAGAATTTGAAGCTAGAGCATTAAATGTGCTGAGAACTTGCCCATTTTGCCAATCCCAAACTTGAGTTAGGAGATCAGATGCTTGGGCTACCAAAATACTACCATCTGGGCTGGCTAGTAAACAGCGAATTGGAAGATATGCATTTGCAAATAGCAAGGTGCGGAGTAATTGTCCCGTTGAGGATTCAATAATATTAATCTCAATCGTGGCATTCGTACCATAAGGAGCTTTGCAGGTAGCTGAAAATAATACTTTTCCATCAGGAGTAAATGCTAAAGCACTGGAATCTCCTTGAAAACAGAAGACTTCCTCTCCTTTCCAAAAGTCATAGGTTCGGAGATTGCCATACCTATCATTACTGATGATGCTTTTCCAGTCTGGATTTACCAAAGTATTAAAGTGACCATACCGATCTCCATGCAGTTTAAATGAATGGTTGGTATTCCCAGTGGTTAAATCCCAAACCTTGACAACATTGTGAAAACAGCCTACCAGAAGAATTCCATCTGGGCTTAAGCTCAAGCTGTTTAAGTACTCTGAATGAGGTTCGTCAAAGGTATGAAGACATGGAAACATAAACAGACTCTATAAAAGAGTTCAGCGATAATAAATTTTTTAAATTATATATTTGCGTGGAAAAGAAGGTACAATCGGTAAATCTACGTCATTGGGCTGCTGCCGCTAGTAAACGAGGCGGAGCCTCACAGGGGGCATTCCCAGCCAGAGGCTGGGAACGAGAGAAAGCTTTTCTAGAGTGTCTAATATACTTAAGTTGACACCAATAACAGATGCGTTCTACGAAGCATTTTGCAACTCGGCTGTGCGTATTGAAAGCTGTTCTGTCTTATTACCCCGTTGCACTTTTACTTGTAATACTTGACCAAGGCGACTGTCTTCCACAACATTCTGCAATTGTTCAGCACTGGTAATTGCTTTACCATCAACTTGCAGAATTACATCCCCGCGTCGGATACCCGCAGATGCAGCTGGAGAATTGGGGACAACTCGCATAACAAAAACACCATTAATTTCTGGTATCTGAATCGGAGAGTTGGGATCTGTGTTATTTTGCTTGGCGAGATCGGGTGTCAAAGTTAGCATTTGCACGCCCAAGTAGGGGTGAGCAACTTTGCCATCACGTTGCAGTTGGGCGGCGATCGCTTTAGCTTTATCAATAGGAATGGCAAACCCAATACCCATCGCATCAGGGCGAATGGCTGTGTTAATCCCAATTACTTCACCTAGACCATTCAATAGTGGCCCGCCAGAGTTACCAGGGTTAATGGCGGCGTCTGTTTGAATGAAATCCAAGCGTTTGTCACTAATGCCGACTTGGGCGCTGGAACGTTTGAGGGTACTGACAATTCCCAAGGTAACAGTATTATCAAATCCCAAAGGATTACCAACTGCGATCGCCCAGTCTCCTACTTGGACATTGGTGGAAGAACCCAAGGGTGCGACTGGTAAATCGTTACCAGCGTTAATCTTGACTACTGCCAAATCTGTGACTTCATCAATACCCTGAACTTTTCCTTCAAAGGTGCGGCCATCTTTGAGTCGGACTGTTACTTTATCAGCCTTATCGACCACATGAGCATTAGTCAAAACTAACCCGCTCTTGTCAATAATGAAACCTGAGCCTAAACCGCGTAACTGCTCAGAAGGCATCTGTTGGGAGAAACCGTCACCAAAAAACCGACGGAAAAAGGGGTCTTCCATAAATGGATCGACGCGGCGAGTAATTGTTCGCTCAGTATCAATACGGACAACTGCTGAACCAACACGATTAACTGCTGCTGTGACAAAGCTAGTGGTACCGATCGCAGCAGTGGCTGGTGATTGCCGTTGAGCAATTAGATTTGAAGTATCTCCAGGAGTTATTGTGGGTGCTGGTTCGGCTTGGGAGGGTAACACCTGTAATGTGCTAACCGCTAACACAACTCCTAGCGCGATCGCTAAAACATGAGTACTTAGTTGCCGTAGAGACCGAGATATTTTGGGAAATCGCATAATCACAACCTAATTTATAAGCCTAATTGTTGCTTAGTCGTGACAAATCTATTTACAGTTATTTTTATTTCAGGTTTCGCCTGCTCTTTCCAATACTGGGGTGAGGGCATTTTGCGAACTACCTGTAATCAACTTAATAGAAAATTTAACCCAAAAGCTATTATGGACATTACCCTTTACAAGTTCGGTTTTTACCCATCAATAAAACTTTTGGATTGCTAATAAGACTAGTCCGCTCTCTGTTCTAAACTCTAGACTATGGATGAACTAACTTTTGTATAAAATTTCATTCCGATTAGCTGCGCCTAGCTGGGGTAAAGAGTTAATGGCTGAGTGGGGAGTGAGGTTAACAGGAACGGTGAGAGGTAGTTGTAATTGTTTAACAACACTTTGCAAAAGTTGATCTTGTCCAGTCCGCAAACCCCAGACATTTGTCCCACGGTTGATAATAGCAAACCAAACCAAACCGCGATCGCGTGTGGGCATCACTCCCGCTAAGGCGCTCACATCCCGGAGAGTACCAGTTTTGATCACAGTCGCCAAGGGAATGTGTCTGGTGTGTAGTGTCCCCCGATGATCGAATCCAGACATGGGAAACAAGTCAGCCAGATTCAGTTGATGGGCAGATGCCTCAGCTTGAATAGCCATAAACATGGCACAAACAGCCCTGGGGGAAATGCGATTTTCCGGGCCCAGTCCAGAACCATTGATTAACTGGATTTCCGCTTGTGGCACCCTCGCCAGGTTAGCAGCAGTTGATTGGACTACAGTTGCTCCCCCTACTGAATCTGCCAGCATCTCTGCCATATCGTTGTTACTATAAACGTTCATTTCCTTGAGTAGTTGCTTCAAAGGCAATGAGCGATGACGCAGTAACAAAGTTTGTTGAGGGTTTGGTTGCGCCTCAACTTTCACCCCGCCGGAAATCACAACTTGAGGCTTGGGCGTTCCCTTGGGCATGATTGAGTATGTATAAAGAGCGGGACGACCCCAAGTTGCACGATTTAGCGTTTGCTTGAGCATCAGACCGGCTAGCATTGGCTGGCGTTGAAAATTCATGGCAAAACTGCCAGTAACGATCAAATTTCCCTTTACTTGCTTGATGCCCATTTTATTGAGAGTATTACCAAGAGCGATCGCTTCTTCCCAAACAAACAAAGGATCGCCACGGCCTGTAACCACCAAATCGCCCTGCACAACTCCATTTACCACTGGGCCAGTGACACTCACCAAAGTATCAAATTGGTAATCTGGCCCCCAAGTTTTCAAAGCAACTAGTGAAGTGGCAATTTTGGTTAAAGAAGCAGCCGGTAGAGGTGTAGTACCTTGGTGATTCGCCATCAGCATCGGCCCCGACTGCATCCAAATTCCCTGACTCTCAGCCAGATTTTGCGCTACCACCTTTGAGGTGATGAGCTTTTTCAGATATTCCTGCACCGTAGTCGCCCCAGTTGGATTTGGATCGGGGGCAAGAACAAAGCCAGGGCTACTTTGCCAAGTTAGTGCATCTAAGGCATCTAGAGGTTTGATTTGTACCCCAGCCATTTCCAGCCAAAGCGACACCAAACCTGAACCCAATAATTCCAGCATTTTTTATTCCTCTGTTAGGATCTCAAGCGTTGTTTACTGTGCTAATATACAAGCTTTTTTACAATAATCAGTATTGAGTCATAATAACTGGTGTTTTTCTCATCTGTAAGTAGGGTGAATTATATTGTTTTCGTGGCTTGCTTGGACAATGCCAAAATGCCCATTGCTCATGAAGATAGCCGCATGAATATAAAAATATTTTCGATCTGGGGAGAGACTACGCTGTTGGCGATATCGACAACGGACTTTGACGCTTGTACCCCCAGAGGGAAGCAAGGCAAGCTTGCGGTAGCGTCTCCGACAGAGAAGACTCGTTCTAAGCGATCGCATAATCCCAATAGGGTTCGGTTAAGGTTTTTTGATGAAAATTCTAGATCGCTAAATGATGCGATAAATCATCACAAAGACGCGATAAATCGCCGTCTCTACAATAATCAGTCTTTTGTCTTGACGGCGCATCGCGTCTCTTGCCTTAACCTACGCGCAGGGTTCGCAGCCTGATAAGAAAAGGCTTTACGTTGCGCGATCGCTCTTGGTAAGTCTATAACCTTGAAACAAAAAAAGGGAAAGTATTCAAAATTCTCCCCCTTTTTTCCCTTAATAAACTAATCAACATTCAAGTTGCGTAATCAGGGCGAATAAGATGTCCACTCCACAAGATATTGAGAAAATTTTAATCCGCTAATTAGATGTGTTTTAGCTTACCTACTTTCTTTCTGGATGCGCTGCATCCTCTGGTGAAGGAGTACCCATCCGGTTAATTGTGGCAATCATCTGATACAAGCGCCCCAAATCGCGTTGATTGAAGTACAAAATGAGGCGAGGTAGTCCAACAGTTTCATCTTGTGCTTCTTGAGGTAATGCCTGACTTTTTTCAATTCTTCCTTGAATAATAATGTCGCTAAAATCAGCATTAAGTTGTTCTAAAAGAGCGTCTGATATATCTGTCTTCAGGCGGATGACTAACTTCTCGCTTACATAGCGGCTGGAATGATAAACCTGGTAAAAACCGGTGATAGCATCACAAGCCACATCCAGGTTATCTGTCACCGTGTAAAGGCTGGGATCTTCAGGATTGACAAGACCATTTTGCACTAATTGCTTATCAATATATTCGCTCCAAGAGCGCCAGTAATCACCACCAGGGCGATCGATTAAAACTAAAGGTACTGGCCCAAATTTACCAGTTTGGCTTAATGTCATACATTCAAAGGCTTCATCTTGAGTACCAAAGCCTCCCGGAAACAAGGCTACAGCATCACTTTCTTTGAGGAGAAACAGCTTGCGGGTAAAGAAATATTTGAAGTTAATTAGCTTGGGATCGCCCTCTATAAAAGGGTTTGCTTGTTGTTCAAAGGGTAACTGAATGTTTAATCCAAAGGAATTTTCTCGCCCAGCACCTTCATGACCCGCTTGCATAATTCCACCACCACCACCAGTCATCACCATAAATCCTAATTGAGAAATAGCACGAGCAAACTCAAGGGCCATTTGATATTCTGGTCTATCTGGCGCTAGACGGGCAGAACCAAAGATGGTGACTTTGCGAACGTGTCGGTAATCATAAAAAAGCTGGAAACCGCGCTCCATATCTGCTAATGCAGCGGATAATATTTTCCAATCGAGACGCTCAATTTCGTTATCAGCTAGACGAACAATAGTAGTAAGTGCTTGCTGAATAAATTGCCGATTTTTTAATGTCGGTAAACGAACGATCAATTCAGCGATATCCGCCTGTAAAGACTCTAATGTGTCAAACGACGCAGATGAGGTCATGAGAACTGCTGCAACAATGGCATTATATTTTACGTGAACTACTCACACTCTAGCAAGCGGGAATAGCCCTTTGATGTGCAGTTAGCAAATTAATTCAGAACTGGTTTTGAAGCTGAAAATTCTAAAAATCTTTTTGATAAGGCTTGTTGTGATACTTCAACTTTTGAAAACCATAGCAAGTTCTCTCGGTCGACCAATTGACATAACTCCTTCACTGAGGTTAATGGTTGTCACAATATACAGCAGATTTCAAGTTGGTGAGGTACACAAGCTAAGTCTGTTGCCCAAATATAAAGCGTGTTTTACTCCTGAATTCGGAATTCTGTATTTTGAATTTTGTATTCTGCTGTATATCAGGGTTCGTGTAAAATGTTATGACTTACATCTATAGCGTATATCAAAAGAAAATTTTGTATCTTATTGCCAGATTTTTTGGGAATTAATGCCCATAATAAAAGCACTCTAACCCTAATCTAAGAAAGTAAAAAAGCTCTCTAGACCACAATACCGTTCAGTTCAACCTAAAATCCTTGCTAGAGACGTGAAATTGGACTGGGCAACTCTTGGAGACGCGATCGCGAACGCCCCGCTATGCTAACATCTTGCTGCGCTAACGCGTCTTTACAGGTCAAAAATCAGTACAAAAAATCCTTAACCGAAGGGTATTGCTCTAAAGGATGTTTTGTCGAAAACTGTCTCAATTACACTTCGCACATTAATGCATAATGTGAGCTATTTGTATAGTGCCTAAATCCTAGTAGAATATTTTCGCAAATCTAAGTAGGAAGATAGATGGAAGTTTCTGGACGCATCAATTACCCACTGAATCCTCCTCCCCCTCTTGAAGATTTTCCCGTCCTTCAAACTGAAAAATATACCCTACGGCTGGCTTCAACTGAAGAAGAATTAGAATCAATTTTTCGGTTGCGCTTTGAAGTTTTTAATCTTGAACTAGGCTTGGGATTTTCTGCTTCTAACTTTACCCAGATGGATATAGATAAGTTTGATGCGGTTTGCCATCATTTAATTTTAATCTCCAAACATACAGGTAAAACCATTGGAACTTATCGGATGCAGACCTATATAATGGCTTCTCAAAGACTAGGCTTTGATGCTACCGATATATTTAATCTTAATGGAATTCCCAATTCTGTGCTTCAGGTATCGGTAGAAGTTGGGCGTGCATGTATAGCTAAAGAATATCGCAATAGTCAGACACTTTTACTACTTTGGGAAGGGCTGGCAAATTATCTCATTTGGAGTAAAAACCAATATTTCTTTGGTTGTGCATCATTACTCACACAATCTCCTGTGCAAGCTAGTTGCGCTTATGATTATTTTCGGCAGAATAACTTGATGCATCCAAGTATTTTGGTTTACCCAAATTCACAATTTTGCCTAGAACTGACTCAAAATTGTCCAGATTCATCTAATGTTGAGATTCCGAAAATTTTGCAGGCATACTTGAATATTGGAGCTAAAATATGCAGCCTTCCTGCTATTGATCGGCAGTTTAAAACTATTGATTTTTTAACTATATCTAATATTGCAGACTTTGCTAAATGGCGTTATCCAAATCCTCTCAAAAAAACCTTACCACTGAGGATTTTTCATGATTAATGCTACTGCTCCCAGCTTATCTAACGGACGCGAGAAAAAATATTCTTGTCCATATTCACACTTCAACTTCTTCAGAAATGCTAGCTGCTCTTTTGTCTCCACTCCTTCGGCGGTAATATCTATACCTAATTTGTGTGCCAGTGTGATAATTGTCTCAATAATTTCTAAATTATTGCCATTAGTATCTATCGGGCTAAGAAAGGAACGGTCAATTTTCAACACACTAATCGGATGAAGTAATACCAATTTGAAAAATGATTGGCTACACTTAGTGTATTTTACACTCCATTTATATCTCGGTTTCAAAACCAAATCCAGTTTTGCGGGATTTGATACAACCTTGCCCAGGTCTTTTTGTAGTTAATAAAGGAGAGGTGTTGATTGCCAATCTTCCCAATCAAATTTAAAGTCTGGTTGGCGATGTCTACGACGGGCGTAGCTGCGGCACCTCATCCAGCCCACTTAACTAGATGATTTGAGAAAACTTTTTAGGAAACCCACTTATGCGCCATCTCAAATTTGCTCCGAGTTGGTTGCGATTTTTAACTATCTTCTTATTGACGATGGGTATATTGTTTCGCTTTTCTAATCTTGATGGTAAAGTCTTCTGGCAAGATGAAGTTTATGCCTCATTGCGAATTTCTGGTTACACAATTAATGAAGCTAAACAGCAACTTTTTAATAATCGTGTGATTGGCAAAGAAAGTTTTGCTCGGTTTCAAGGTGCAAATCCAGACAAAAGCTTAAATGACACAATTATGTCTTTGGCAAAACAAGATTCTCAGCATCCACCGTTGTATTACATAATAGCCAGATTATGGATGGAAATATTTGGTAATTCGGTGACGGCGATTAGAAGTTTATCTGCCTGCATTAGTTTGCTGGTTTTCCCTTGTGTTTATTGGCTATGCCGAGAATTATTTGATGTGCCATTATCAGTTCCTGGTGTTGCGATGCCTGCGGCGGGCGTAGCCATCGCACTCATGGCTATCTCTCCAATTCACCTAGTATACGCCCAAGAAGCACAAGAATATATTCTTTGGTTAGTCACCATTTTACTATCCAGTGCGTCTCTACTGCGAGCCATACGGCTAGAAGATGAGCTAGCAAAGGAACGACAAAAACCCGATTTATTCGCTATCTGGAGCATTTATGCAGTCACTTTAGCTATGAGTCTTTATACATTTATTTGGAGTGCATTTGTCGCAGTTGCTCATGGAATTTATGTGATGATAACTGCCAAATTTAAGTTTACTGAAACTGTGAGAACTTATCTGCTAGCATCACTAGTCGGTTTTTTAGCTTTTATGCCTTGGATAACAGTTGTAATTGGTGAAGTTTTTCAATTTTTGATTTCAGCAGATAAAACAACAACGCAGTCAGATTTAATACCTATCTTTCCATTTTTATTGATGCAGTTAAGCAGGATTTTTTTTGATATAGACCTTAGAACCGAAAATTATCTAGGCTATTTAATTGCACTAGCTTTTTTAACTTTGGTAGGATATTCAATTTATTTTATTTGTCAATCAACTAACTATAAAACTTGGTCTTTTATCATCACGTTAATTGTAGTACCAGCATTACCCCTAATACTGCCAAATTTAATTGTTGGGAGTATACGATCGTCTACCGAACCATATTTAATCCCATCTTATTTAGGAATCCAATTAGCTGTCGCCTATTTACTAACTACGCAACTATATAATGGGAGCGGATCGCGTCGGAGCTTTTGGCCCATAATCATGACATTAGTGATTATTTGTGGTTTGATTTCTTCTAAGGTGAGTTCACAGGCAGAAACTTGGTGGAATAAGGGTATGAATTATGGCAATCCCCAAGTTGCCCAAATCATTAATGAGAGTAATCGTCCACTTTTGATTAGTGATGTTTTTAGCAATAATTATGGTAATGTCTTTTCTTTAAGCTATCTTTTGGAACCAAAAGTGCGATTTTTGTTGGTGAACAATCAAAAAATTCCTAAAATTCCTGATGGATTTACTGATGTGTTTTTACTTAATCCTTCAGAGGCTTGGGGCAAAACCATAGAAAAAAAGTATAAATTCAAGACAGAGATTGTTTATAGCGATCGCTATTATTCAATCTGGAAATTGGCTAAAACTCGTAATTTGCGACGACGTAATATCTCACCTAATAATTAACGATCTGCCGAGCGATCGACTAGGTAAACAATTCTTCCATAGCTGCCAACTCTTGATAAGTTCTTTATTGCACAGATCGGTCTGCTTGAAGTACATAAATCCACTTTTCCCACTTCACTAAACAAGTATTTTTGTAGCTAAATATACAATTTTATCTTGGACAAAAAACTACTGAGTCTAATTACTCCCTCTGCTACTTGACTAACTCACTCTCTACCATTAAAATCCACTACTGTGGAAACTTTGCCAGCAATTTCTTGATAAATATCACAAGTGCCGGATTAACTTCCAGCACTCGTGTAAGAACTTAAACCCCCGATTTTATACAGAATTTACCGCCACTTTAAGTTTCTGCATAGGTAGAGATTGGACATTTGACTGCGCAACAATCACTCGTATGATGACCATTTATCAGGATTTGGCATAGGCGCGGCGAAACCTTCACCCTGAAGATTTACTTTGAGCGATCGCCTCTATACTACGTCTATTTGGTTAGACATTTTTAATAACTAGTTTTGAGAGTCATAAAGTTGTTTCGTTAAAGTAGATAATTGTTGTACAAGTTATTGTGAAATTTAGTTATGCGGCATCTCCAACTTGCTCCCACTAGATTGCGGTTTCTCATTGTAGTTTTGTTAATGGTGGGTATATTTTTTCGTTTTTTTAACCTCGATCGCAAAGTTTACTGGCACGATGAGACTTTCACTTCATTGCGGATTTCTGGTTATACGTCAAATGAAGCCAAGCAGCAAATATTTAATGGTCGCATAATTAATAAGGAAAGTTTTGCCAAATTCCAAAGTCCCAATATGGAAAAAGGCTTACGTGACACCATTATATCTTTGGAAGTAGACGATCCACAGCATGCACCACTGTATTATATACTCGCTCGGCTTTGGGTGGGAATCTTTGGCAATTCAGTAACGGTAATTAGAAGTTTATCTGCCTTTATCAGTTTGTTGATTTTTCCGAGTATTTATTGGCTGTGTCGAGAATTATTTAAAACATCGGCATGGGTATCGGAGGTGGCGATCGCACTCATGGCAATCTCCCCTATTCACTTAGTATACGCCCAAGAAGCACGAGAATACATTCTCTGGATAGTGATTGTATTACTATGCAGCGCTTTATTACTACGAGCCTTACGGTTGGAATCACAAGATCGAGTACTACGCATATTAAATTGGGGAATGTATGCAGTCACTTTGATGCTTAGTCTCTATACATTTTTGTTCAGTGGATTTGTTGTAATCGCTCATGGGATTTATGTAATTGCCACTGCAAAATTTAGGTTTACTAAAACAGTAAAAGCTTATCTATTAGCATCTTTAGTAGGGTTTTTAGCTTTTACACCTTGGATAGTGGTTGTGATAGTTAATTTGTTGCAATTAAAAAGTTCAACAGCCTGGACAAAAACACATTTACCCTTAGATGGTTTAATTAAATCTTGGCTTTTACAGTTAAATCGGATTTTTCTTGATTTAAACTTAGGCTTTGAAAATCCGTTTATCTATCTAATCACACCATTTTTTTTAGTTCTTGTTGGATATTCTATTTATTTTATTTGTCGAAAAACTAACTATAAAATTTGGTTGTTTATTGTCACGCTAATTATGATTCCGGCATTACCTTTAATGCTACCAGACTTACTTTTTGGGGGTATACGCTCACTTGCCGAACGTTATTTATTGATTTCTTATTTAGGAATTCAACTAGCTGTTACTTACTTACTAGCTACGCAGCTAAACAATAAGAGTTTTGCACGCCGGAGAATCTGGCAAATAATCATGGGATTAGTGATTATTTGTGGGCTAGTTTCTTATGGAGTGAGTTCTCAGGCTGATACTTGGTGGAGTAAGGTTATTAGCTCTGGTAATCCACAAGTTGCAAAAATTATTAATCAGACTAATCATCCACTTTTGATTAGTAATGATTCTGGTATTAATTATGGTAATGTCTTTTCTCTCAGCTATCTTTTACAGCCAAAAGTGCAGTTTCAATTAGTAAAAAACCGTTCTATACCCACTATTCCTGATGAGTTCACTGATATTTTTTTACTAAATCCTTCAGATACTTGGCGTAAGCAAATAGAAAAAATTTATAATTATAAAACATTTGTTGTATACGGCGACAAGAATTACTTGCTCTGGAAAATAGAAAATCCACGTAGCGACATATTTTTTGAAAAAATTAGGACTTAACCAAAACTAGACGCTGTAGTTATGAGCAATTCATATAAATGAATTCGCGTCAGTTAGAGAAAAAACTTAATTTATTTTCGACTATTCTTTGCTAGAATAATTATCTTTTATAAGATATTTCAATAGTTTCTTGATTAAAATCAGCTAAAAACAACAAAAATAAATATTAAACAAATTCTCATCTGAAATTAATTTAAGTAATGGTACGATCCTTTAAATTATCCTTTGTGATGAATTCAATGATTCATTGAAAGGTGTTCTATGCAAATAACAGATTTTCTTGGTCTTTTACATCCAGCGATCGCAATTATATTCGTGTTTCCACTCATCGGTACAGTAGTTAATTTTGCTTGGCAAACACGCCAACGCAGATTGCAAATTTTAGCAGGGAGTAAGAGTAAAATTCCTCCAGTGGTGGGTGCAGAACATAAGCAGTTAGGTGAAAGGCTCACAAGTGCAGTTGTGGGATTAACTTTAATCGGATTAAGCTACCCTATTGGCAAAAATATTATCAAAAATCAATTGTGGAATCAAACACCTTTTCAAGTTATTTTTATACTGCTAATATTTGCTGCCACCATCGCCTCATTAGTATTTCTTTATCGGGCAAAACAGCGGGTGTGGCGGGCAGTTTTTGCAACTTTAGCTGGTGCAGGTTTAGTAATTCTAGGCTGTCAAGATGGAGTCTATCGCCGCACCAATGAGTGGTATTGGTCGCATTATTATATTGGTATTACCGCAGCACTGCTGATGATTTTTTCATTAGCAATTGTTCAAGATATTTATCAAGATAAGTCCAATCGCTGGCGTCTCGTCCATACGATTTTAAATTGTATTGCTTTGTTGCTATTTATTGGACAAGGTATGACAGGAACGCGAGACTTGTTAGAAATTCCTCTGAGTTGGCAAGAACCCTATATTTATCAGTGTGATTTTGCTAAGAAAACTTGCCCAACGCCAAATCCCCAAGCACCAAAATAAGCCGAGGAGAATAACTCACACCAATACCCAATCCCTAACTATTATAATTTACTTGCCTAATCATTAGACTTCTTGCATGAATCAATGAGCTTTCACCCTAAATCCCTCTCCCAAGCTTGGGAGAGGGACTTTTTAATTGGCTCCCCTTCTCCCATTTTTGGGAGAAGGGGTTGGGGGTTGAGGGCAAATTTTATATTTGTGCCAGAGGTCTATTGTAGTGGTAGAGTAACAATTACTGTTGTGCCAACACCTTGCTCACTTTCTAATTGAATATGACCACCATGTAACTCTACACATTTTTTAACTATAGTCAGTCCTAGTCCTGTTCCTTGAATTACACCCACATTACTGGCGCGATAGAAGGTTTGGAATAGATGAGTTTGATCTTTGAGAGGAATCCCCATTCCCCGATCTTTGATTTGGAAAATAGCGAGGCGATCTTTGCAAATTAAATCAAACCAAATAGTGTCACTTTCGGGGGAATATTTGATGGCATTGGAAATCAAATTGGTTAAGATACAATTTAGTAGGTCTTCATCCATCTGGGCTTGGGTCGATTCACCTTGAAAAGTAAAGATCAGGCTGTGCTTACTACCTGCATTTAGTTGAAGAATATCTGTGAGTTCGCTACAGAAAGTTTCTAAATTTAAAAGTGTAGGTTTGTATTCGAGTTTAGCTGCTTCCGTTTTACTCAAGAATAATATCTCATCTAAGAGATTAATCATCTGGTTGATAGCATTTTGGATTCGATCGAAATATTTACTTCTCCGGGCATCAGTTAGTTTATTGCTGTTGTATTCAAGGATATCTACAGCCGTCCGAATCGTAGTCATGGGGGTGCGGAACTCGTGAGAAACCATTGCTACAAAGTTTGACTTTAACTCGTTGAGTTCCTGTTCTTTTGCCAGTGCTTGACGGGTGCGTTCTTCACTCTCGCGTAGTTGGTTGAGAATTTCGCTTCTTTCAATGGCATAGCGAATGGCACGCACTAACCGTTGTATAGTTATTTTATCTTTAACTAGATAGTCTTGCGCTCCTTCTGCTAATGCTTGCAGTGCTAAATCTTCATCATCAACACCTGTTAATACCACAACTGGGATATCAGGTACTGCTGCTCTAAATTCTTTTAATGTGTCCAGTCCAATAGAGTCTGCAAGGCTGAGGTCTAACAAAACTAGGTCGAATCTGCGTTGCTTTCGACTCTCTAGCTGAGAATTATCAAGGTTAGACGTAGAATTTTCCCTGCTAGCTTCTATCGCCTCAGATAACCGTTCAACATGTAACATCTGCCATTGTTCTTGATCTGAATTTAAAAATATCCGGCGTAGCAAATGAGCATCACTTGCACTATCTTCTACTAATAGAATGTGAATTGTGAGCTTTTCCATAGTCCAGGGTTATATCAATTTGTTAGATAATCACCTGATTTCCTATTTTTTAGATAGGGATAGAAATCATGCGTTTGTTAGAAGGTTACTAGGCAGTTATTAGATACATATTTAAAGATACCTTAATTTGCGTTGAGAGTAAAATAAAATACTGTTCCTACGCCCGTCCCAGTTCTGACTCAGCCTAGATGCGATCGCCATACTGTTCTCGACGAGTATAAAGACGGTGGAAAACCTCATTCGCGCTATATGTAAATTACTTAGAGCTAGACTCAATGCTATATTACAGTCAATGAGCATAAATTCTTAACCCCCGATTCCCCAAAGCAGAATAATAGCAAGTCTTTAATCAACTGCTGCATCCGCTTTGCCCCATCAATCATATATTCATCCCACTGTTTTGCAACGCTTTATGCTGCTGGATACATTGGGGTTTGGGACTGCGATACCTGCGGTAAGCAACCCTAACGCCCGTAGAGATAATGTAGCTCATAACACAAAAAAATAAGTGGATAATTGTAGCTGTTACACCACATATCCACTCGATACATACTCTATTAGGGTAATTACACAAAACCTGACAAGATGATTAAAACTTGGGAAAGTTAAAATTAATTAACGTGACTCAGTTCCTTGATTGGGGCTACCTGCTACACCATCGTTTTCTGGAGCTTCTGGAGTAGCAGTGGATTTAGCATCACTCTTTTGCGCATCACCAGTTTTGCGGGTACTTTCGTCGATAGGGGTTTCGGCGTCAGGAGAAGCAGTAGACGCAGGTTGTTGATTATTAGATTTTTGTTGTTCAGCCATGATTACATTCCTAATTATTTATCCTTGGGATCATCTTAAAAAATTAGGAGTATGGGTGCATCTATCCAGAATATAGTTATGGCTAATTCCTCCCTCTATCGTAAGTATTGTTTTGTACTACTCATGTCTGCTGACAAAAATCCATAAATATAGAAGTTGTTAACCTTAGAACCCTTGCTATCGTTAATGGAGAACCTAGAAGGGGTTTTATCTCTGAGATACTTTTAAAATTGCTTTATTGATAGTTGCCAGGAAATGGCAAGCGATCTGATTCTGGCTAGGCGAATAATATGGTGTGATGATGGTGATACAAACTATCAAAGTGTAATTAATGAACCAGAGCAATCTATCGTTACCATCTGGATGTGTCCTTCGCAAGGCAACCTCTGGGGATCAGTGGTCGATTCGATTGCTGGTATTTTCAGCCAAACTCGACCCAACCCAATTAAATTGGCAGCAATTTTGGGTAATTGAATACAATCAAAATCTGATAGCTTGTGGACAGCTGCGTAATTTTTCAGGGGCACAAGAACTTGGTAGTTTGGTCGTTGCATCAGCTTGGAGAGGTCGCGGTTTGGGTAGTTTGCTAACGCAGCATTTGATTAATACAGCAACGCAACCACTTTATCTGGAATGCTTAGGTCAACGGCTGATGCAATTTTACAGTCGCTTCGACTTTGTGCCAATATCTTTTGAAGACTTGCCACAATTTCACAAGACCATAGGCTTATCTACGCTCAAGGAGAAATTTAGATTCTCGCAGTTAGCTAAAAGGCTGCTCAAAGTTCCTGTGGTGTTTATGGAATCCCCAGTGGAGTATAAAGGGGAAAATCGGTCACTGAGGCAATATGAAATTTTTAGAATGGCTGTCGTCATTCCGTCCTCTATTCTCATCACTGATAAGCTACTGGGATGATGTCTTCGGGTATCCACACGGAAGAATGCTCATAGCAGCATCTATGTGTATAGGGTTAGCTTTTTACTTTGGACTGTTAAATCTCATTGTTCAAAGCTTCCTGAAGTGAATCCCTGTGTGACTACTCACCGTGAAGAGTCCCTTGATTGCGGATCAACCACGCCTTAATTTCAGTTACTTGCTGAGAGAGTTGAGCTAAGGCGAACTCAATATCTTTAAATCCAGTAGCAACGCCCTGTGAGATTTGTATCTGATTGTTGCGTAAATGGTTAAAATCGCGTTCTTCGTTTACGGCCTTCTCAGCAGCCACTTTTGCTTCCTGAATGGCTTGCTGTCTCTCAAGAGCTGCTTGTTTCTTCTCAAACTTAAATTTACTTAACCACCAAGCGCACCAACCGGATAAAGCACCGATAAAGGCTAATAAGAAACTGGCTAAGTTAGCATCGAATTTCATTTAAACTAATCCTTCTAACTTCAGAGTCCATTGAGCATAAGAGGCTAGAGAGTATTGATTGATTTTTCTATGAGAAAGAATGCAACCAGCAGAGCGAGTAATAATATCTGAATCTCGAAACTCTTTTGGAACTTGAAATTCCCGAATAATACTATCTTCAGAGACTGGAATGTAAATGTTGAGTGATTTACTATTGTCTGGATAGTAAAACCTAATATAAGCACCACTTCTAATTTTTAATTCGTCCCAATCTTGCTGGTTGACTATGGTAGTAGTAATTCTAAAGGTTTCACTTAATGTAGAAGCTGGGAACAATTGCCATTGATTTGAAACGGTAATTTCTCCTAGCTGTTCCCACGTGCCAAGGCTATCAGTAATTGTTGTCATATTACATGGGATTAGATTTTAACTAATCCCAAAAAAATTATTTGGCACGAGCCAGAATTGTTGTTTGGTTCCCATAGCCAATAGTCAAAGTGGCTTCACCTAAAACACCAATCAAATTCCGCTTGTTAGCTTCTTGATCCGAGTCAAAAAATTCATTGAACTTTGTAATTAAAGTATTAACGTTAAGTGTTCCAGAAGCTGTAGTAAATGGAATTGAGTAGTGTGATTGTCCACCGTCTGCATCATAGGGCTTAGTGTAAACTGTTCCCCAATCAGTAGCAACACGCTTGCCAGTTGCATCGCCAAAGTACCAGCAAATTTTTATGATAGGTACTTTACTACCTTTTAGTATTTCCACTGGCGAAGAACCATCAGGAGCATCAGCAAGCAATCCACAGGCTGTAATACCAGCAACTAATGTACTGCCACCAAATTTAATAATCCCAGCTTGAGGCACGGTTAACTTTAAAAGCCTTCCAGCTATTACTGGATCGCGGTAGTAGACCGTAGCTTTATCTTTGGCTTTTTGTGGAGTAGCAGTACTTTCTACCTTTCGCTTTTCCATCGCCGCTTTACGGCGTTTAGCCTGTTCTAATAGCTCAGTGAGGTCGCCAATACTTTTATATCTACCCATTGTTTGCTGCCTGTAGCGGTTGTGTGTTTGTCCACACTAGCAATGCTTTTGAGTAGTTTTTTTTCACCGGAAGGGTTAAACCCTTCGGATATTTTTTGGTCTTACTTATGAACGATCGGATTGCGCCTATATCCAGTCCTGTCATACAGACAAATAAGGTTTTTCAACCCTGGAACTCGGATCATGCTTTCTTTAAACTTTACTTCACAAATGGGACGGGAGCGAGAGTCTTTAATTTGTTTACCTAGAATTGTCTTATGTCCTGGAATTGTTGGGTATTTTTCAGCAGGTTCTGCATTTTCTTCAAAAGATAAATACTTCCAGTCTGGAGTGTGATTTTGAATGTCTAATGTTTTTTGAATTAAATTTTTTGCATCACTTGTATTTCTGCAAAGTAGTTGTAGCTGATACCCTCTATCCCAATCAGCATACACATACATTGTTTTTCCTTTTTTCCAAATTAATCCACTCCCAGCACCAAATATAGACTTTATTTTGTTACCGTATCTTTCTAAGTCAGTCTTGCTTAATGTTTCCGAATTTTCACTCATCAACCTGAAGGATATTGTTCCATCTAGCCGAGAATAGCCAGGTTCTACATCATTTAAATCTTCTATAAAATAAAGTTTTATTTGGGGATGATATTGTCTTAGCTTTGCAGGAATGTATTTTTCTGTATCTAATAAATCAGATGAACTTTCAAAATCTCCCATAGAGAAGTAAAAGCACAGAAGCCTTGCAACCGTAAGGGTAATAGGGTCTTTATCCTTGTGTAAACTCACCATTTTCGCAACATGCCGAGAATTAGTAGTTGTTAACTCGGATTCTGCGATTTCATCTAAATCTTTAAAATGTCCGCGCACAGATTTATTTACGTATTGCAAGCAAAATTGCTGAATTAATTCAACATCATTAGGAGGATTGGGCATATTCTTGTCTTAGTCATCATTTTTCTGAACATCGGTTGATTCAATTGGCTGATTAACTTTAGCTGCATTTTTTTCACCAGTAACTAGTGCTTTGATGGCATCTTCACCAGTTTTTTTAGAATCTTCAAATTCTTTTTTCTGGTCTTTGAGTTGATTAAAATTATCTCCAATACTCACGATATCTCCAGTTACTTGAGAAAACGCACTTACAGCATTTTCGATTGGTTGAGCATTTTCTAGAACTGCATCCCACTTAGCTTGTTGTGCTGTTCGTGCTGTAGTTCTCTCGCTCATGTCAGAAAATGCATCTTCAAATATTGCTCCTCCTCGCTTAAGAGCATTACCTATTTTTCCCGTATTATTAACAATCAATTCTGTAATGCTTCTCATGGAATCAAACATTCCTTGAATGTTCCAAAGTGCATTGGTAACACTTTGATAAGTTCTATTAGCAGCATTCCAGGTTGTATTAATATTTTGAAGGGTTGTCTCTCCAAATATTGATTTAAAAAAGTTGCCAGTCCATTGGCTGATAATTCCACCAAAACCAGACTCTTCACCTTTTTCATTTTTCCACTTGAATCCAACAGCTTGCCCTAAGTTATCAATCCCGCTAAATAATGTTTGGACAATGTTATTGCTCAACATTGCTGCATTATGAAAAGTAGTAATCAAAATCAAAATGTTGAGAATTCTATCTATTTGCAAGGTTTGCCACAATCGAGTAAAAGTACCAGACAAACCACCCGGCAATTGGTTGCCAAGCTTGCTATTAATGATGTTTAACAATGCCAACTGTGCTGCACTTGCGGCCGCACTGACTACATTTAAAATCTGCTGACAGATGGCGAATATTGGTGCTAGTGCTGCCATGATCGGCGTTAGGATTGTGGTTCGTGTGGCCGTGTGCTGAACAGTACTATTTGCACGAGTTTGAGTGTGTTGTGAAATAATCAGCGCTCTTAAACTAGCTGCTTCTGCTGGATTCACATCCCTACCATTCCTTCCGGGTATGCCGGGTACGCCTTGCCTTCCTGTCTGTCCTCTTGCTCCAGGTGTGCCGGGTAAAGTTACCACAGTTGTTACACCATCTCTGCCTGGTGTACCTGGCACTCCCTGTATTCCCTGTAATCCCCTTTCCCCTTGCCTTCCAGGGATGCCAGGTATACCTTGCAATCCACGAAGCGACTTTACGCCCTGGTACAAGGCGATCGCAGTTAGAGCTGTGGTTAGCGCCACACCTGCTTTACCAAGTGCATCTTGGGCAACACGCTTGGCTTGTTCTCCTATTCCTTGAGCCTCGGTAGCTTTTTGATATGCGGTTGTGGCATTTTCATTTGCTCTCGAAGCATTTCTCACGGCTCCGTCAGCAGTGGTTTGCGCTTGAGATGCCTTGCCGTCGGCTCGGACTGCGATAACTCTGACACCCGTAACAGACTCAATAGCCTGTCCTGCTTTTAAATTCGCTGCCTCACCAATACCTTTAGCATCAATAGCGATATTTTTTACATCCGCGATCGCACCCTCGTTTCTGCCTATGCGATTTTGTAGTCCGAGCAGTTTACCAAGTATGCCAGAGACACTGTTACCGAGTGCTACAAGACCCGCTTCAACGGCATCTATTCTGCCACCTAAAACTTCGAGGGTTGCTAATTGTTCTATTAAGGTAAATATCGTTCCGATTACCTGAAATATTTCTAAAATTCGCCCCGCTAACCTTGCTGTTGCTGATAAAGCTTGCCTACTTATTCCGATAGCTTCAGCGGCTTTTACAACAGCATCACCCACTGCACTTTCAATTTTAGAAATAGTTCTTCCCAAATCCCCTAATTTTCCTTTGACTCCATCAACAATACCCTTCAATCCGCTAACTTCATTTGATGCTTTTAGCGCTTCACTTGATGCTTGCACGGCTTTACTAGTAGCACTTGCTGCTTTGCCATCAGCTTGACTTGCTAATCCTTTCGCTAATTCTGATTCGCGGCTAGCAATTTTTGCTATATCCTCAGCAGAGTTTGCTTTTATCCGTGCCGCTTCTGCTTGCTTTGCTGAAAGTTCAGCCTTTTGTTCGGCATATCCAGCTTTATCGAAAGCCGTGTTCGCCTTGCCTTTAGCAGTTCCGGCGATTGAGGAAGCTTCGTCAGCCGTAGATTGTGCAGATACAGCTTTTCTACTGGCTGTCACTGCTTCTGCTCTAGCCGCTCCAGCTTCCCTAGCAGCATTTGCAGCATCGCTTACAGCACTTTCTGCTGTGTTTTTTGCGCTAAAAGCTTTTTCCAGTGCCTCTCGTGCTTTGTCGAAAGAGTTTTGTATTTGAGGCTGTAGTTTGTTAGTTACGAGTACCACGCCTCCGGCAACAGCAGTATTTATATCTGGTTGCAGCGCGGATCGTGTCGTGCGCACAATGCGACTTTCATCTATCTGTGGTATTCGTGCTATTTGAGCTTTTAAATCATTAATTTGGGATTGCAACTTATCACAGCAATCACACTTCCCAGCGCAATTTAGCGCTGATTGCATACTCCCAATCACGCTGGAGGTACTCATAATTTATGTGCAATTTCTATTTTTTAATTGATTTGATAATCCTTGAATTTGCGCCCAATCTGAATTAGAAATACATTTACCGCTGCATCCAGTACCACCACAAGCGGTTTCACATTCTTCGAGCGTGGCATGAATACCCGGCGTGCCATAAACAGAAGCCATTATGCAAGCCCCATTAATGCAATCGTGGGGTGTTGCGGTAGCGGTGAATACTGCTGATGTAATACTAGGGGTAGCGCTTGTACTACCTACCCAATTCGGGTACATAATTCTGCTATCAGCAGCGCTCAACAAACTCCACTGACTACCGCCAGATGTGAGCCCAAAATATGGCGCATCATCACTATACCCAGCAATACCGCTAGTAGTATCGGGCGGGAAGAAGCGTGAGTAGACAACAGATACTGCCCAGGTTCCAGATTGTCTCGGCATTAGTAATCGTCTGGATCTAAGGTGGAAGCAGTATCAGCCTTGGCTAAGTTAAAGGTGATTTGGTCAACTCTGTAGGGGTCGTTATTTGTCCCGCGAGTTGTAAAGCTTGAAAAACCAGCAGCAGCATAAATTGACTGGTCAATATTCGCGTCAAAACTTGCTTGGGTTAGGTAAGACTGGGCTTTAAGGAGAATGGCCACTAACAAACTTTCAGCACTATTACTACCAGAAGCCGTTAGACCAGTTAACGAGGCTTTTGTAATAGTAAGTATAGAACTGTCCTGAGTTGCACTCGCGCCAAAGACTTGTACTAAAGTTGGTTCTGCCATAAATCAAAACGGATTTTTAATTGAAGTGAATAAATCCGTTTTATGCGGTAGCCAAAATTATGTAAATGTTCCACTTTTATGTAGAAGTGGAACATTTACGGATGTCGTGTATCCTTTGCTGGGAATACGATTGAGCCAATATTTGCTAATAGTGA
>NZ_JBALDR010000033.1:0-22525 GCF_036917315.1 Nostoc sp.
AGGCAAATACAGTACAAAACGTATTAAATTTAACTCTAGTCTTTCTGGTTAAGCTTTCGTTACATAGTTAGAAATTTTCCCGCCCACCTACTTATCTGACGGGGCTTGAACCCGCTATGACTGGTTCCACAAACCAGCGCCTCGACCACTTTGGCTTCAGACACCATCAGTGGAATCAATGGGAATTGAACCCATAACCTCCTGCTTGCAAGGCAGGCGCTCTAGCCATTTGAGCTATGACCCCATATTTGGTGGATACTGGTCGGAATTGAACCGACATTTTTCTAACAGCCAGTTAGACGCTTTACCAATTAAGCTACAGACCCATAGGCGGGAGTGGTAGGACTTGAACCCACAACTTTCGAGGTAGAAGCTCGAAGCTCTATTCCATTGAGCTACACTCCCAATATTTGGTAGTCCTGGCAGGATTTGAACCCGCAACATTCTTCTTGTAAGGAAGACACTCTACCAATTGAGTTACAGGACTACGCAAGCGAGTGGAGGGACTTGAACCCACGCACTGAGTATGGCGTACTCAGATGCTACCGATTACATCACACCCGCAAGTTCAGAGCGGACGGCGAGATTTGAACTCGCACGAAGACGGTGGAAACGTCTCATGCTGCCGTTACATCACACCCGCATCAAGCTGGTAACAGGAATTGAACCTGCAACCTACTGATTACAAGCCAGTTGCTCTGCCAATTGAGCTACACCAGCACTAATTTTGGTGACGGGGGCAGGAGTCGAACCTGCCGATGTTCAGGTTATGAGCCTGACGAGCCACCATTGCTCTATCCCCGCATATTCACCAATACCCCTGACTGGATTTGAACCAGCAACCTCTTCGTTCTAAGCGAAGCGCCTCTTCCGTTGGGCTACAAGGGTAAAGTCTGAGTGGCAGGGATTTAACCTGCGCCACACCCAGATATTTTGGTACTCCCGACAGGATTTGAACCTGCAAAAAACTAGATCCTCGGTCTAGTGCGTCTTCCGTTCCGCCACGAGAGCTTAGTGCCCCTGACAGGATTTGAACCTGCAAAATCTGGACTCTGATTCCAGCACGTATGCCAGTTCCGTCACAGGGGCATATCGGGATGGCAGGATTTGAACCTGCGACTCCATGCTCCCAAAGCATGGCTTCTGGCCGCTGAATTACATCCCGTTGGTACTCCTGGTGGGAGTCGAACCCACAACCAAACAGATTTTAAGTCTGTCACCTCTTCCAATTGGGCTACAGGAGCAAATTTTGGTACTCTTGGTGGGAATCGAACCCACAACATACCGTTTTTGAGACGGCAGCCTCTTCCAGTTGGGCTACAAGAGCAAGTTTGGCAGCCCCGCCAGGACTCGAACCTGGAATCTTCGCCTTCAAAGGGCGCTATGTTGCCAATTACACCACAGGGCTTTATTGCCAGGGCAGGGTTTGAACCTGCAACCTCATCGTTCAGAGCGATGCGACTTACCAATTCGTCCACCCGGCAATGAATGGCTGCCTCAGTAGGACTCGAACCTACAACCGCGCGGTTAACAGCCGCTTGCTCTACCGTTGAGCTATGAGGCAACGAAGCCCCCCAGGTCGGAATCGAACCGACGACCTCCTGTTCTTCAGACAGGCGCTAACTACCAACTGAGCTACCGGGGGATAAGGAGGAGAGATAGGTTTTACCCAGTAGACTGGTTTAATTCAACTCGAATCAGCCACCCCATCATCTCTCCCATATAACGAGAGTGGAGGGATTTGAACCCTCACGTCTTCAGTTTCGTAGACTGAGATGTTATCCAGTTACACCACACTCTCAAAACGGAGAGAACAGGATTTGAACCTGCGACGGGTATTAACTACCCGCTTCCTCTTAGCAGGAGGACGCTTTGAGCCACTCAGCCACCTCTCCACAGTGGGTCGAGCAGGATTTGAACCTGCGTGCAAAAAAGAACAGTTTTACAGACTGTCGCCTTCAGCCAGACTCGGCCACCGACCCATAATCATTCCCTCGACGAGAATTGAACTCGCATCTGTGCTTTGAAAGAACACTGACTTAACCATTAGTCCACAAGGGCATAATTTACCGAATTTTAGATTTTGGATTAAATTTATTAATTTAAAAAATCTAAAATTGTCTGACACAGGGACTAGGATTTGAACCTAGAACATCGGATTTGGAGTCACGAGGTGTTACCGTTACACCATCCCTGCATTTGGTGGCAGCGGCGGGATTTGCACCCGCATATACCAGGGTATGAACCTGGGGCTTTGCTGATTAAGCTACGCTGCGACAGAGGTCAGGGCGGGATTTGAACCCGCGCTAATCGGTTTTGCAGACCAACGCCTTCAACCACTTGGCTACCTGACCATTTGGGAGTCCTGACGAGATTCGCACTCGCAATCTTCAGCTTGAGAGGCTGACGGCTTAAACTATTCGCCTACAGGACTACAACCAGGGTGACGGGACTTGAACCCGCAACATTTCCGCAGACAACGGAACGCTCTAGCCAGTTGAGCTACACCCCGATTTTTGGGAATCTGTGCCTAAACTTTTAAGTTTTTAGGCACAGATTTTGTTGGTGAACTTGCCCATTTCTTATTTAGTTTTCAAGGTTCAGAAAATTTACTGTTAGAAACTGTTAGGAAAACAACCAACACTCTAGGTAGCAAGCCTGTTATGTATTACGGATGTATTCAGTGGTTTTGATGGGTGCAAACTTAGAACTTTTTTCGTTTCTTGCCTCTACTGCCGATGATTTGCAAGTAGAAACAGCTTTGTTGACTGGGGACTTTGGTTTATTCCAACGCCTGTCCTTTAGTTGGATGTAGAACATAAATTTGACTCTTGAGAAGCTTTGTCTTTCGCCTCACTACATATATACTACAAAATACTACAAGAGGTGTCAAGGGGTTTCAGAAAGTTTTTTTGAAATTGTCTAGAAAAGCTTCTGCGCTTAGATTTGACCTTGCTAAACCCTCTGAAAACTAAAACTACAGCTTATGATTGGTTGATCTTTAAAAGCCTGACGTGACAGACAACCACCTCAAGCGACAACAGATAATTAGTATTGTCGCGATCGCCTCTAGTATTACAGCTTGTAGTATTGCTCCAGGTATCTCCCCACAATCGGGGTTGAACCAGCCTTTAAGCAAAATCCATATTGCACAAGTTCAAGCTCATCCAGCAAAGGGCCAAATTAATGCCCAACTACCGCCAGCCAAAGTAGAAAACCCTACCTTTACAGTCCCAGTTAAATTTCAGGGAAAAACAGTTTATCAGGTGCATCCCAGGAATAACGAGAAGGTTATTGCTCTGGGCATTGATGATGGGCCCTGGCCGAAGACAACCCTAGAAATGCTGGACATCTTGAAGCAAAATGATGTTAAAGCAACATTCTTTTGGGTAGGACAAGCTTTAGAAGCAAATCCAGACTTAGCCAAGCGTGAAGTAGCCGAGGGACACGCCATTGGCAACCATACTTGGCATCATTGGTATCGGCGAATGGATGAAGCCACAGCCAAGAGTGAAATCGATCGCACAGCCGATTTGATATACAAAACTACAGGAGTCAAAACTTCTTTATTTCGTCCTCCTGGAGGCTTTTTAAATAACGGACTAGCCGCTTACGCCAAAAGCCAGAAAGACGCTGTAATTATGTGGTCGCTAACTTCAGCTGATACCGATCCTCACGCCAAACCGCAGGCATTTGTAAATAATGTCTTGAAAGGCGCGAAACCTGGTTCTATTGTTTTAATGCATGACGGTGGTGGCGATCGCCAAAGAACTGTAGAAGCTTTGCCACAAATCATTAGCGGACTCAAACAGCAAGGCTACCGATTTGTAACAATTCCTGAACTACTACAAATGGAGCAATAAAGGTGAGAAATTCTCCTCACCCTACTATTTCGTTTATTCGCTCATCACAGAAGCACAAGATTGAGCTTCCTGCCAAAGTTTGTGCAAAAAGAACTCAGCGCGATCGCTCATAGTGGTGACAAACACACCGACAGAATCCTTAGAACTAGCTGATAGCCAAGAACCCCGCAGGGTGACTTCCATATATTCGGCATCGCACGCACAGAGAGCAATGATTTCTCTGTCATCTCTTTTTACCTCAGACCTCAGCACTTCTACTCCTGGTAAATCAACAGGAAGCAAAAAGGAAGCAGTGCTGGGTTCAATGCACAAACTTTGCCCAACTCGCAGGGCTAAAATCACTCGTTGCGCTACCCATTCTTCTAGCGACAAAGTGACACATTCCAAATCAAAACTGCTTTCAGTGTAAGTTAATTTCAGCATTCCTTATGCTCTCCTGTTATTCCAGGTTTGCTTGCATATCTATCCAAAACTGTTCAGCAAAAGAAATCGCGGGGTGGATTGGCGCTTTTGGTTTGGTACGCAGTTGCATACCAGCTTCAAACAGTGTGCGATCGCCTTTACGGGAGTTACATCTTTCACAAGCTGCGACTACGTTATCCCAAGTGTGAGAACCGCCTTTAGAACGCGGCATCACATGATCTAGCGTTAGATGTTTGCTGCTGCCGCAATATTGGCAACTGTGATGGTCTCGTCGCAATACTTCTCGCCGATTCACTGGCGGAACTTTCCACATCCGCTCATTAGAAGTGATTGTCAAGCGAATATGTTTTGGCACATCAATTACCAAACTGGGTGAGTGAACTTGCCATCCGCTTTCTGTGGTAAAACCCAGCGGTTGCGCCTTGTTGGTTACTAACAGCACAATCGCCCGCTTGATATTGACCCGACATAGTGGCAAGTAATTTTGAGAAAACACCACCACAGATTGCTCTAACACTTGCATTGCGTTCGCGCCGCGCATGGAAGATATCGTCACAGCTTAACTCCTTATAAAAAAACCCCCGCTTCAAGTTTTGGATGAAGCGGGGGTTAGAATTGACCGGAAAATTTTCTGGTCTCATATCGGTACAGGATTCCTTCGCCTGTACCCCCCGCTTTTTTGATTTAGTTGTGGTTTTGCAATTAGTGCACTAAAGCCTACATACTTATAATCATCATTGCCCTCTGTGATTTGCCCATGATTTCGGCTACCATCGCCCATAAATAAATACTCCACTTCCATAGCAGCTGATTCCCAATTGGTTCGGCAATTGGTAACGCACAAAATTGAAGTAAAGATGGGGTAAATGGATTTCACAGAAAATTTCACCTATTGAACATTCCTTTAAACATACTACACTTGTATTACTATCCTGTCTATACCTTTAAGGAGAAAAACTGATGCATACGATCGCTCGCACCCCAACCACCGATATGGAAGTTACCAGCATTCGCCTAGAACGGGAACTCAAAGATAAACTCAAAGAAATAGCTGGGAATCAGGGATATCAAGCTCTGATCCGAGATATCCTTTGGAATTATGTCCAGCAAAAATCAGGTGAGTGGAAGCCTCGATTTTCGCGATCCGACATTCGAGCTAGCATAGCTGCCACAGCTCAGCAAGAAGAACGCTGTGTGCTTACAGGTCAACTAATTCAACCCCAAGAACCGATGTTGTTAGGACTAACGAGGAATGGCGATATGGTTCCTCTGAGTGTCGAGAGCTTGGCTGGATAAACTTCGTCCATTTTGAAACCTGGTGTAGGGCGGGCCGAAAAGCCCGCCACTACCACCAGAAAGTACAAAATGCTCTTACTACTTTAAAAAATATAGTTCTGAAAATAGATGTGGTTTTTTTATATTCAGACGAATGCAGCCTAGTTATTTTTACTCATAACTGGGCTGCATTCACAATTTAGCCAGAACTACCGCAACCTCTAGTGAGCAAGAATTTATTTAAATTTAAGCTCTACTCCAAATTTCTGCCATAGGTTGGGAACAAGACGCTTACGAACTCGCTATTATAGTTACGCTATCAGTGTAGATCGGGTCTGAACACGAGTGCGTCTCGTTGATGCACCCTCTCCTAGAGAAGAGAAGCTTACACTGCAAGAGCAACCTCTTCGTGTTTCCTTTACTTTTGTTGATATTTTACTGAGAGTTACGGAGATCGAGGAGTAGCTTGTTAAACCTACTAGTTTTTTCAAGAAATGTAATAAAGCTTTATAAAGCAAGTTACGTAATTTTACGCCCTCAAAAGGGGAATTTTGCTGTAATTCCAGAGAAATTACGGTTTATGTATACTTACAGACAAGATAAAGTTAGTGCATTATTTCAAAATAGAGCAGTTAAAAATAAGCTAACTTAAGCATTTATAGGATATCTTGAGTATTCTATTACTTATGTACCAATGTAGCAATTTGCTTGATACAGTGGAAACTTGGCCATCTGAGATAGAAAAGGGCTATAACAGGTGAGAGAAAGTATTCACAAAAAATTTGTCAATTATTCAGGGTGTAGCAACACAACTAACGGTGAAGAATATGCCAAGAGGTTGGGTGCAAGAACAATGGGGTTATTATCCGAGGGCGTGCCAGAAATGAAAAAGCCTTTATCATCGCCGCCACATTACATAGATGACATAGATCGACTACAACCTTACCAAGTCAAGCTGATGCAGCATCAGGAAGAACCTGCCCGCGAGTTGGTACAAAAAATTAACCAAATCATTGCTAATAGCTCTGCTACGGCTTTGATGCTGCAAGAGATTGCCCAATTGCTAGGGGTTGCTTTTCAAGTAGATTGCTGCTGCTTGGTTTCAGTGGCGAATGAGACATCCGACGAAGCAACTACGACTAACTGGTGCGCTGATGAGTATCTAGGGTTGCCGCACCCAGAAGAAATGTTTTCGATGGAACAGTTGCTTATGCACTCGCCAGTGCTGCAATGCGCTGCCCAACCATTGACTATTGAAGACATTTCCATAATTCAGAATAGTCTGGTAATTGGGTGCCAATATTTACCACTACCCATAAAAGCGGTTTTGGCAATTCCGACTCGGTTTGGTGGCAATAATAATGGAGTGATTAATCTGATTAAATTCCAACCTTATGAATGGAGTGAATCAGAAAAACAATTGCTCAAAGAAGTGGAGTCAGCTTGCGCGATCGCTTTTTCTGGAGTGGCACAAGCTCAACAAATTACTCATCAAGAGCAGTCCCTGCAAAAAAGCAAGCACCATCAAAGCTTGATCAAGCAATTAACCCTATTGAGTCGTAGCAACTTGGAGCTGAATCAAATGCTCCAGTTAGTTATCGCCTCGACAGCCGAATCTCTACAGGCAGATCGGGGTTTGCTCATCTTACTAAAATATACAGATCCACTATTTAAGACTCAAGCCAAAAAACAAATCCCCAAAGCGAAAGCTAGTGTAATCGCCCAATGGGCTAGAGAAACACAAAATTCTGGCACTAGTAAACCAGACACCTTAGCTCAGTCTTTCTTGATTTCAGACTGTGGTTTATGCCAGCGTGCCTTCATGGATTCTGGAAAACCAGTAATCTTCCATGACTATACAGATCAAAACGATACCTTAACAGCTTCTCCATTATTTGCGATAGAGAAATTGCCTGCGGTACTTTTAGTGCCATTGGAAAGTCAAGGTAAAATTTTAGGATTCTTGGTGCTACAGCAATCTGTGATTCGCAATTGGCAACCAGAAGAATTAAATCTTGTGGAAATGGTTTGCGCTCAAATGAGTAACGCCATAATTCAGTCACAGACATTGCGTCAAGTGCAAACTTTGGTAGACGATCGGACGGCGAAACTCCAGAGTAGTATAGAACTCCAAGCGAAATTGCATGAAAGAACCCGGCAGTATGTCGAGCAACTGCGGAAACTTAATGAACTCAAAGATGAATTTTTGAGTAACATGAGCGATCGCTTACGCTATCCTTTGACAAATATGCTGATGTCAATAAAAAACTTGCGTTTGCCAGGAATAACACCAGAGCGTCAGGGTAGATATCTGGATATTCTTGAGCAGGAATGTTCAAAGGAAATCAACTTGATTAATGACTTGTTGACACTCCAAAAGCTAGAGTCGCCTCATGAAGCCCCGCAATTAGAATCTATAGATTTAAATACTAGAATTCAAGATATAGCAGCATCTTTCGAGAAAAAACTTGGCGAAAAAGGATTAAGAATTTCTATAGATTTGCCGGAAGAATCGCTCAAACTGCAAACGGAACTGGAGAGTTTTGACCGTATCCTGCAAGAATTATTAACGAATGCCTGTAAATACTCAGAACCTGATACAATAGTCTGCCTTGAAGCGGCTCACCGAGTCGATCAACAAATCGATCAAGTTATCATGAAGGTGACGAATACAGGACGTGCCATCTCTGAAGAAGAAGCGACCTACATCTTTGATAAGTTCCGTCGGGGAAAAGGGCGCTGGACTCCAGGAACTGGCTTGGGACTTGCTTTAGTCAAGTCTTTAGTGCAGCATCTGAATGGAGCGATCGCTGTTGAAAGTCTCCCCATTTCGGATTCTGAACAGAGCGAAATTTGCTTCACCTTGACTCTGCCCCAATTTTCTGACGAAAGCAAACCATAATTCTGAAAGTGACTAAAAAACAGAACACAACAGAGAACCCTGATTTGCAGTCTTCCACTGATGACACCAACCTAGAAGGGGATTTGCTTGCTCAGGTAGAAATTCAAATTGAGAAAATAGCAGAGCGACAGCGGCAAATCAGTGCTAAAGTCCAAATTCCCCACCCAGTGGAGCAAATCTGGAAGGTTCTGACAAATTATGAAGCCTTACCTGACTTCCTCCCCAACCTCGCTAAGAGTTGTCTAATTGAGCATCCCGATGGTGGGATTCGACTGGAGCAAGTAGGCTCCCAGCGCTTACTGAATTTCAATTTTTCTGCGCGGGTAGTTCTGGATTTGGAAGAATGCTTCCCTAAAGCAATTAATTTCCGCATGGTAGAGGGAGATTTTAAAGGCTTTTCTGGTAGCTGGTGCTTAGAGCCTTATTCTTTCGGTGAGTATCTAGGAACAAATCTGTCCTACACAATTCAAGTTTGGCCTAAACTCACTATGCCAGTGGGAATTATTGAAAATCGTCTGAGCAAAGATTTGCGGTTAAATCTTTTGGCTATTCACCAACGTGTAGAAGAGCTAGCCAGTAAAGAACCGTATGCATAATAACAATTAAACCATCATTCAGGGTATTCCTGGATGATGGTTTTTATTGCTAGATTTCAAACAAAAAAGCTTTTGCTTTTTATTGTTTTTAAGTACCCCCAGGGGAATTCGAATCCCCGTTACCTCCGTGAAAGGGAGGTGTCCTAGGCCTCTAGACGATGGGGGCATCGGACTCAGACCTTTTATAAGTTAACCAATTTTTTTGCTCTTGTCAACAGGTTTTGCCAAAAAAAGTTTGTGGCAGCTAAACTGGGTGGAAGCAAAAGCTTGAAGAGGATACAAAGATATGGAGACAGATAAAAAAGTCCGTAGATACTTCTGCGGTCAGCCGCAGGGTGTGTCAGCCTTGGGCGCTGGGAATTTCGGGGTATACACATATCTAACAAACGCTGAAGACAGCAAGGAACAAAGGGTATGATGTTGTACCCTGTAGAGTTAATATCTACGGTTTTTTACAAGAGATTTTGAAATAAATCGCTCAAAATCTACAATATGGAAGCATCTTTTGAAATCACCATACAGATGGCGATCGCTGTCTTTGCAGGTATTAGCGCCCAAGTGCTGGCTGCATACCTTCGTGTACCCAGCATCGTCTTGTTATTGCTGTTGGGCATTTTGTTTGGCTCCGATGGCATAGGGCTATTGCATCCCCATTCGCTAGGCACTGGACTGGAAGTTATAGTCGCTCTAGCAACGGCAATCATTTTGTTTGAAGGCGGACTTAACTTGGATCTGCGTGAGTTAGGTAGAGTTTCAGTCAGCCTACAATTGCTCGTCACTCAAGGAACGCTAATCACCCTACTTGGCGGGAGTATGGCTGCTCACTGGCTGGGTGAATTTCCCTGGAACATAGCTTTTCTCTATGCTTCCATAGTCGTGGTGACAGGCCCAACTGTTGTTGGCCCATTGCTCAAACAAATCAATGTAGATCGACAAGTGGCAACACTTTTGGAAGGAGAAGGGGTTTTAATTGACCCTGTAGGGGCTATCCTCGCCTTCGTTGTCCTCGATACGATTTTGAACGGCGATGCTGACCCGATCAATGCGATCGTCGGTTTACTTATACGTCTGGGTGTGGGAGCAGCCATTGGTGGTGCTGGCGGTTATCTGATGAGTTTGATTTTCAAACGCGCCAGTTTTCTGTCATTTGAGCTAAAAAACTTAGTGGTGTTGGCGATACTTTGGAGCTTGTTTACCTTATCGCAGATGATCCGCAGTGAATCGGGAGTCATGACAACAGTAGTTGCAGGAGCAGTCTTTGCTAACTCCTCAGTGCCGGAAGAACGTCTGTTACGCAGCTTTAAAGGTCAGCTGACAATCCTCAGCGTTTCGGTGCTATTTATCTTATTAGCTGCTGACCTATCCATTGCCAGTGTGTTTGCTTTGGGTTGGGGTAGTTTATTCACCGTTTTGGTACTAATGTTTGTCGTTCGCCCGATTAATATCTTGTTGTGTACCTGGAACAGTGACTTAAACTGGCGACAGAAACTGTTTTTAAGCTGGGTTGCTCCGAGAGGAATTGTTGCCGCCTCTGTAGCTTCTTTTTTTGCGATTTCGTTGACACAGCGAGGCATTAACGGCGGTGATTCCATCAAAGCTTTAGTTTTCCTCACAATTATCATGACTGTTGTCTGCCAAGGGCTAACAGCTGGCTGGGTTGCTAAATGGCTGCAAATCACCTCTAAGGACGTAACTGGGGCAGTGATTGTGGGTTGTAATCCCTTGAGTCTTGTGATTGCCCGCTTCTTTCAAGAACGGGGAGAAAATGTGGTGATGATTGATACTGACCCCGAATGTCTTGTGCAAGCAGAGGCGCAAAATCTCCGGGTTATTGCCAGCAGTGCGCTGGATGCTGCTGTTTTAGAAGAGGCAGGACTTGCTTCTATAGGTACTTTTTTGGCTATGACAAGTAATGGGGAGGTGAATTTTGTTTTGGCTCAAAGAGCAGCTGAAGAGTTTAAACCCCCACGCGTCCTAGCTGTTTTTCCCCGCGATCCGCAAGCTAGTATGTCGGCTAATAATAAAGTTAATCAAGCTTTTATCCCAGACTTAGCGATTAAAACTTGGAATGAGTATTTGAATGATGGGCGGGTGAAGTTGGGGACAACTACGCTAGATGAGTTGGAGTTTTCGACTCAATGCGATCGCATCCAAGAAAAGATTCGGACTGGAGTGTTGATACCGTTATTGATAGAACGAGCAGAACGCTTACAAGTAATGCCAGCGAACCAAGATTGGGAAATTGGCGATCGCATTATTTATCTATTGCATGACCCCAGACCTAGCCTTTTAAAACGCTTATCTGGTGCTACCCAATCCACTCCCCTCTCTCTAGAAAAGTTACCAGAGGTTGAAGACCTATCCCTCGCCCAATTATCTCAACTTTCTACTAGTGAGGCTTCTGGGGGATGAGGGGCAGGGGAGCAGGGGAGCAGAGGAGCAGAGGGGCAGAGGGGCAGAGGGGCAGAGGGGGACAAGGGGAAATTATTGAACAAGTCTCTCCGTTATCTTCCCCATTTACCTTGTCTCTTCCTTATACTCATTGCCCTTTTACTCCTCTTTGGCTCTTTATTAGCCTTGAGAAGGAATAAATTCGCTTTCTGATTTTGGCGCTTCTTGATACATTTGCCATTCTTGCCAGAGTAAAGCAGACAAATGTACTATGGCGAGAATTAGCGTCGCTACCGAAATCAGATAACTGTGGATTGTGTAAAGGTGTTCGACGGTAATTGTGTTAATGGCTCCACCACCAGTCAGGATTTCGCGCAGTTGCCCACCAATCAAAGGAATGGCTTCGATGGTTCCTAGCTCAATGCTAAAACGCCAGTACCCTTCCTGAGTCCAATCTAAAATCATCGCTGTCCAATCCAGCCCGATCGCACTTAGGGTTAACAAAACCACACTAATCCAAGCAGCCAGCCAACTCTTGCGAAATTGCCGACCTAAAAACATCACCACAATTTGAATGAGAGCGATCGCAATTACCCCGTTACCAGCAATTTCATGCGCTCTCCAAAACAACCAACCGTATGGCAGTTGTGTATTAATCATCTTCAATGAGTTATAAGCTCCGCCTGCTGTCGGTTCATAGTAAAAAGACAGCAAAACTCCGGTAGAGACATAAATTAAACACAGAGTGAAAATCACGACTGATAATATCGTCGCTATTCTTCGCAAAATCTTATCAAACTGGGTGCTTTGCATGGCTCACCCCTCCTGTTCTTAACTAAGTATTTATTCTTATTACAATTTTAGCTAAGAAATTTTAATAAATTTTACTTTCCTTATATAAAAATAAAGTTTTTTAAATCAAATATTGCACCCAAGCTTTTAAGGGTTCTGGTGAGCCATACCAAATTCCGGGACTTCTGGGAGAATGCTTGACACCTTCAATTACCAGATTTTCCGCTCCCTCCAAATGAGCAGCTTCAATGGGCGTAATGCCATCTCCCCATGTGTTACCCTTACCACAAGTTAATTGGTAGCTACTGTAAGCTAACCAACTACCAGGCCGCCTTTTCCCAAAGATAGTTTTGCCAGCTACACAAACGTAACGAACGTTTTTGTAAAACGCTCCTGGGTAGTTATTGGTGACAAAATCTAGATTGGAACGTGTCCAGCGTTCTTGGCTAATATGGGGTGTACCCAAGGTGATGAAAGTAGCAACCAAGGGATGCGCTTGCCAGAGAAATGGTTTGACATCACCGCTTGCCAAATAGGGCTTTTCTCCCATGTAAATGCGAGATATCCAACCTCCGGCTGAGTGACCAATTAAGTTAATTTGAGTAGCATTATGTTGCTGCAATATATGCTTAATCGTGCGGTCGAGTTGTTGCAAAATCGATATTACGGGTCTTACTCCCAGAGTGGGGAGCCAGTCACGCCGCCGCAGTGGGACTGTAACTGTGGGAAAATCTAAGTTTTGTAGGGATTGTTCTAGTTTACGATAAGCGATCGCACTTTCTAAATATCCAGGCAAAATAACTGTCGGTAACGGCATTTGAAATTTTGGATGCAATGATTGAGGGTTTGAACTTTTTTCACGAATAAGTAGTCATATTCAGGAGCTAGAATTGCGATCGCCTGACTCACTCCTTGGAAAAAAAACCAATAGCTTTGGTGAAATTTAAGGCTAGAATGTCAATAAAATTGTACAATTTGCAACAGTTTGAGGGGCTACCGATGTGGTAGTATTTTCAAATAGGGCCCAGTCTCGAACAAATACGTGTGTCATCTGTTACAGAAGTGTAGTTGACTGAAAAACAGTTTAAAAACAAGGCAACTTCGGCAGATGTTTTGATGTATTCAAACTTGTGCGTTTACTTAAACTTTATAAAACTCCTAGATATTAATTTTAATTGTGTGTGTCATAACAATAAAAAATCAAAATTAGTAATTTTTCAAATATCTCTTTAGCAAGCTCGAATTTTGAAAATTATGATACAGCGTCATTAGATTAATTAAAAACTTGAATAAATGGCAATTTTGGCGTTTTGATTGCCAACAGGGGAAGTTATTATTTCCTTATGAAGAACGCATATCTTGCAAGATATTGCAAAGTCGAAAAGAGAAAATCGCTAGTCAACTGCAACTGAGTGAGTGAACGATAACAGCCATGTCTTACGTCTCCCTGCTGAAAAATATACCAGAAATCTTAAGCCAGCCAATTGGGATAGCAGCTATAGCCTCCCTTGGTATCCACGGTGCGATCGCCATGATCGTACCATTGATGCCGATGGAGTCTAACAAGCCCAAAGAAACAGCATCATCCAAAACAGTCGGACTTTTGGAATTGAGTCAAGCTGACCAAAACCGTTTGCCGCAAAGCAGCCCCCAAATTGGTTTACAACAATTACCTCCAGTCGCCCCACTTGCTGCTTCAAACTTTAGCCTCCAACCGGGATTAACCCCATTAGCGCCATCGCCATCCGGCCAGTTGGTATTACCTCCACTACCCGCATCATCGAATAACTATCGAGTCTCTTCTTTGCCTACAAGGCAATCTTTGCGGATGATTCCTAGTGATAATTTGCGGTTTGATGCTTCTAAATTTGATAGTTCTAAATTTAATACCAGCGCTAGATTCTCTCAACCAGTTCCTCGTGTAAATGTGAATGAGAGTGTCGCCAAATACGAGCCACCTAAGCCGCTAGCTGTAAATAGGTTGCCAGAATTGCAGTCGCAGCAAATACCTGCCGATCTTCTGCGGAATCCCCAGCCTCCAATCTTATCTGACAGTACACCCGTTGCAACGGCACAGGTAAATCCGACTTCGCAGCCAATGACTTCGCAGCCAATGACGGAACCAATTCCTAATGCGTCGTCTACAATTGCTCAAAACCCACTGATAAATTCTCTAAAACAAGCTCCTAGGAATGGGGATACTTTAATTGGAACTAGGGGAAGCACGCTACAAACAGCGAATTTATCAACGAAGGGAACTCAACAGGCAATTGCACAGCTAGACTCTTACGCCAACCTGAGAAAGGAAGTCCAGCAACAATACCCCAACGCTGAACAAAAACCAGTCATCCGCCAAACATTATCCACAAATAAG
Organism: Nostoc sp.; assembly: GCF_036917315.1. Classification (GTDB taxonomy): domain Bacteria; phylum Cyanobacteriota; class Cyanobacteriia; order Cyanobacteriales; family Nostocaceae; genus Nostoc. Next base: position 14,617 of record NZ_JBALDR010000033.1, read on the forward strand.
TCAAATCTTGAAGGTGCTGTTTTGGGAGTATTGGTTGTCGATCCTGATGGTAAGGTCTTAGATATCAAATTTCAAGACAAGTTAATTTCCCCGGAATTGCAATTAAAAGCAAGGCAATACTTCAACAAGCAATCCCCCAAGGGTGATAAACAGATTAGTTCCTATCCATTCAACCTACGTTTCCAAAACAGCACGAGCAATCTAACTGGGATTACTCAAGAGCAAAACCCCTCGTCATTATCTGCACCGGGAATCAATAACAATCAGATTACCCCCTCACCAGCAGCTACTTTTAAACCATTACCTAATTTCCAAATCAGAAATAACCCGCCTACGTCCTCACCAACAGGTACTCTCAAACCATTAACTACACCAGCAGCTACTCCCAAACCATTATCTGAACTGCAAATTAAAAATAACCAGTCTACGCCTTCATCGGCAGCTACTACTTCTGAACCTTTATTGTTGCCAAAAATCAATCAGGGTCAGTCTACATCTGCTGCTGAATCGGATAAAAAATTAGTAGAACGGTTGCGCGAAGTCAAGGAAAACAGACAAAAGTCTAATCCAGAAAAATAATCGCCCGTTGATAATTTCGGATTCAGGTAGGGGTAATTTATCTAGACGCATTTGCAGCGTCTGATAAAGAAGCGGCTACTCTACGAGTTCTCAACTGGAGTAACCGCAGGGTACTGTCCCTATCTGAAAAATTTTTGCATAAGTCCTGTTTAAAATACAATACGTTTGGGTTAAGGGTTATTGGTGTAGTTTCAAGATGCGATTCATCGCGTCTCTACATCAGGGTGTTGGGTTTAAAATATTTTTTTTAGTAGTTGACGAACTAGCGATCGCTAATTTGTCATACATAATACTTAATTTAGAAATTCTCGAATGTTTTGGGGTGAGCGTCTAGCTTGTCAGTAATTAAAGATAGGCAAAACGCTCACCTCACAAAAACTATACGGTATAGCTACTTTACCAGCCTTGTTCCGCATTTTGAAAAACGTAAGCAGCTACCTCCAGAATCTCTTCAGAACTTAACTTGTCTTTAAAGGCAGGCATAGCATTTTTACCATTTTGCACTTGGTGGATAATCGCCTCGATTGAGTCTCGATCGTAATTTTCTAGGTACTTTGACAATGCTTCCTTTTTCAAGGTTTTCTGGCTGATAAGGATGTTACCGCCACCTATATGGCAAGAAGCGCAGTTAGCCTCGAAAATTTTAGCACCGTTGGATGTTTCGGCAGCTAGTGCCGGACTAATGAATGTAAATTTGAATAGGGCGATCGCCGACAGTAGAATTAATAAAAGTATTCTCAACAGTATTTCCTCGCAACAAGCCTCCAGCAAGAGTATAAACGCGATTAATCCCTGATTAAGTCAAATTTGATCAAAATTGGCGGTAACAAGTTCACTCCTCGATCGCTACAGATTGTTTAGCGTCTTAGGTAAGGATAGAACTCGTTACCGCCATTTCTGCATTTTGTGCGTCACTCTAGGAGTGTAGCGTGTGGCGATGAGCTAATTTCACTGAGTAATCATCTCGTGTCAAACGCTGGTGTTTCTAGCCTTGGACAGTAATTGTACCAACCATGCCAGCACCACGATGAGGTTCACAGTAGAAGGTGTAGTCACCAGCAGGCGCGTCTGCTGCAAAGGTGGTTGTTTCCTTTTGTCCAGGACTCATGAGCAACTTCTTGTGAGACAAAGATTTAGCTAAATCGGCGCTCTTAGAGGGGTTTTTGGCAGCATCAAACACAACATTATGGGGAGGAACTTTATTGTTCACCCATTCAATAGTGTCACCTGGTTTGATGGTCAACTTTTTCGGTTCAAATGCTAGCAGTCCTTTATCGCTACCCAATTTTACCTTGTAGGTTTCAGCCGAAGCACTGGGAGTAAAAACAGCAAAGCTGCTAACAACTAAAAGGATTGTCAACACAGCTAAACTAAGGCGTCGCCAGCTTGCCGAAATTAATTTCATAGCTCTCTCCTAACAAACAATTTTTTTCCCTTTCTCATTTTAAATAAAATCAACGTCAAAGTATGACAATCTGTCATATATCTATTTTTTTTTTAAGAATGGAGAGCAATTTATTGCAAAAAGCTATCCAATAAGCAGTAAATGGGGAATAGGGAACGGGGAATGGGGAATGGGGAATGGGGACTGAATTCTTCCCAATGCCCTATTCCCAATGCCCAATACCCTATTCCCAATGACTCAACTCCGGGATTTAGTAATAGATTTTTCCGCCTCCCCACTTAGTACCAACGATTTTGGGTTGTAAGAGAATATGACCCGCGATCGCCTCCAAGTCATCATCCGTCAGATTTCGCACTGCTGTGAAAATATCTGCGCTTTTGAGACTGGGGTGTATTTCGGAAATCTCTTCTTCCCCGTCGTAAGTAGTGGGATTTTTCAGGTAATCTACTAAACCTTCAATGTTGTTACGGTTAGGAGTTGCCAGTGCCAAGTCCTCTGGAGTGAGTCCCACGTTTTGATTTGTCTTGGTAACTCCACCAGCATGACATTGGGCGCAAGCGTAATTAAATAAGCGTTTGCCTTCTTTGACTTGTTTGAGGCTGAGTACAACGGTATCACCTTGAGTATTTAATGGCACTGTTCGGGTAGCTTTGTCTAGTTCCACTGCTGTCGCGCTACCGACAATCAACTGAAACGAGAGTAAAACAGTAGCCACAACAACGCCAATTAGTCTTATAAACATGTTTCCCCTTAAAGATTTTGACGCTCAACACAGCTAAGAACGCGATTCTCAATCTCCAAGCTGCTAATTGCTAATGACTCATTGTTTTTTATCATTAGCTATCAGTTATTAGCCAAAGTTCTGAGATAACCCTTCAGGTGACTTCGCGATCGTCCACTAAGTCGTTAGTACCTTTGGGGCATATTTCAGAGGATATTTGGGAAATAATTGCCTTTGCATCTTCTAACGCCAAACGGGTCTTTTGGTGTTTGTAGGCGATTCCCAGTTGGTTGCACAGAGAAAACACTTGTTCTACAGGAATGCTGTAGTCGGCTGCTATCTCTGCGATCGATAGGTCTGCAAAACCCATAATGCTTGTTTACTGATAGAGAGAGATTGAGTCGCTGTAATACCAATATCACGTTAGGAGTGCAATTTGTTGCCCAAAATACTGTTTGGGGAATGGGAGGGGAAAGAGAGCAGGGGGCAGGGGGCAGGGGAAGCGGGGGAAGTAGGGGAAGAATTTTTAACTTTTGACTAACGACTAATGACTAATGACTAATGCCTATTAACCTTTTCCCCCGGTGAAGGTGACGCTTTGAATAAAGTAACGATTAAAAAAGGCATAAATGCCTAAAGCTGGCAGGGTAAAGACCATAGAAGCCGCCATAATGTAGTTCCAATAGCTGATGTATTGACCTTTAAAGGTGTTCAGCCCCAAGGGGAGGGTAAACATTTCTGGGTCAAATAGGATAACTATAGGCAGTAAAAAATTATTCCAACTCCCCATGAAGACAAAAACCGCCTGTGCTGCTAGTGCTGGTTTTGCCAAAGGTAAGACAATGTGTCGAAAAATTCCAAAAGTATTTAAGCCATCGAGTTGAGCTGCTTCTTCTAGTTCTTTAGGAAAATTAACGAAAAACTGCCGCATCATGAAGATAAAAGTGGCATTCACCATGCTAGGAACAATCATGCCTTGGTAAGAATTTAGCCAGCCGATCGCTTTTAAAATCAAAAATGTCGGAATTAGGGTAATTTGCGTCGGTACTGCTAGTACTGCCAAAATTAGGAAGAACCAAAAGCGCTTGCCCACAAAGCGCAGTCTTGCCAAAGCATAACCAGCCATTGAATTTAACAACAAGTTTAAAAGCGTAACGCTGACAGCGATCGCTACACTGTTGAATAACCAGCGCCAAAACAGCGGTTCTTGGAGAAAGATTTGCCTGTAGTTGTCAAGAGTAAAATTCTTGGGGAGAAAGTTGGGTTCACCACTGACAATCTCTGTTAGCGGCTTAAATGATGCTGAAAGTGCCCAGAGAAAGGGTATTAGGGTAACGATGGCATAGAGTGTCAGTAAGACGTACAACAGGGCTTTGAGCCAACATAAGCCAGAGGAGTTAGTCAAATCCGTTCGCCTCCGAAAAGTCGCCGCTGAATCAAAGTGATGGCAATGATAACTGCTGCTAACAAAAATGCGATCGCAGCTGCATATCCCATTTGTAAATTCCGAAACACAGCTTGATAAATCAGCAGCACCACAGTTAAGGTAGCGTTGTTTGGCCCGCCAGTACCGCCAGAGAAGATGTAAGACTGGTCAAAAAGTTGAAAAGTCCCAATTACCCCCACTGTCGCCACAAAGAAGGTTACAGGCTTCAGCAAGGGAAGAGTAATGTGGATAAATTGCTGCCACCCATTTGCGCCATCAAGTTCCGCCGCCTCATAAAGCGTTTGGGGTATATCTTGCAACGCCGCCAGATAAATCACCATGAAAAACGGCGCAGTTGACCAAATGTTCATGAGCATAATGCCTTTGAGCGCAACTGCTGGATCGCCCAACCAGTTGTAAGTAGGTAGCCCCACAAATGCGAGAAAATCGTTTAGTAGCCCATCAGTGTTATAAATCCACATAAAGATGAGTGTCAGCACAGCTGAAGAAGTGACTGTGGGCAAAAAGTAGAGGATACGCCACCAATTTTTACCACGAATCCCAGAATTCAGAGTTACCGCCAGAATTAAAGCCAGGATAGTTTGAGTTGGTACAACAATGGCTACATATTCGGCTGTGTTTCTTAAAGCAATCCAAACCCGTTCATCTTCAGCTAATCGCGTGAAGTTGCGAAAACCGATGAATTCGTATTCAATACCACCAAGAAGTTGCACTTTTTGCAAAGAAAGAAAAACGGCGTAGAGGATTGGTAAGACTACAAAAGTTCCCAAAACTAGAATGGTGGGCATCATGAACATATACCCAGCCAAGTCTTCAGTGATGTTCCATCTGGAGTTCCTGCGCCGCCTGTTGATTTCAAACACTACTGAACCTCCGCTTAATCCCGCACTAACCCGACTGTAGCGATGGCTTGTGCATGATTATTTATCGTACTCCTGTACAAAAATATTTAACCTCATCAAATAATTCTCTACCTTTGGAAAGCGTAGATTAAAGCAGCAAGTCAAAAGACATCGCTTGTGTGAGTTAGCTGGATATGCAACTTAGGGAACTATATATTTAGCTTCCTTGGGGATGCTAATTAATCCGACTCAAGCAAGAGGACACAAAATGTCATATACAGCCTACTTACGTTCGATTAAAAATAAACTCCAGAGAACTGGTAAAACTCAAAAAAGCCTACGGGTCAAAAGTATCATAGAACAGTTTGGCTACCAGCGTAGAAGTCAATCATTCATAGATGATTTTAATACTGCTCTTGATGAATTGGGACTTTGTGCAACTCCTCAGTTGGATTTGCATATTCCGTTAGATACAAAAATAGCTATTTCTCTTAAAGGTGTAGAACCAATAAATCAAGTTGCTGAATCTGAATCAATTTCAGCCAAACTAACAGAGGCAATTTCAGTCAAGCATGATTTTTTCTACTACTTGTTTGATTTTGGATCTGAACAAGAATATGAAAGATTCCAAGCGTGTTTAGATTCTCACCAGCCAGTAGGTATTTTTTTGATTCCACAAGTAGAAGATTTCTTCTGTGATATTGTTCTCAAAATCTTTAATTATGAATTAATTAGAAAATCTCAGTATGGAGGATACAATAGTATACCCAAAGCTGCTACTAGGAAAATCCCTACAAGTATTGCCTCAGAAGATAAAGATTGTGAAGACGAACAAGAAAATCCTATCTCTGATGCTAGTATTTTTCAATTTTATCGCTCGACTATGACCAGCATTATACTTGGCAACACTGGTTTAGAGTTGCTTGATTATGAAAAATTCGATCGGCAGTTTGAACAAATATCCTTATATGCCAATAAATATAATTCCGAACAATTTTTTATTTTATTTCATTGTCCATCGGCATTAGAAATCCAAGCTCATCAGCAAGAAGATGCTTTAGGATATTTGGTAGATAAAGTTGCTAGTAAAATTCCTTTTACTTTTACTCTCAGGTGTAAATACCCAAATGAAGCCTCTATTGAACATAAAGAGGAAGTGTACGCCCATTTCCGTCTAATACTAGAACTTCCATATTATGAAATAGAGGAAGATGATGCATCTTTGCAAGATTACTTTGTCGAATTACAAAAGGCTCAAATCCAAGCTGAGTCTCAGTTATTGTTGAAGATGAAAGCTGAACATTTTTACACTCTGAAGTGGCAGCAGGAAAGTAAAGAATATATCTACCTTAAGTATTTTGCTATTAAAACTTTGGAAAGTCTAGGATATGGATTGTCTAATATCGGCTGTGAAGTTGAGTTGACTTCTAGGGATGAAGAAACAATCGATGAAGATACATCAGATGATGATGAAGAGTACCAAAGTGAAATTATAGAAGTCTATGTAAAAAATCAGGTAGTGGTTGAGATAGAAACTCTCAAATATCAAGAGTTTCAGGATAATAATCTCTTTTTAGATTCAATTAAACGAGTTTTGAGGAAATCAAAAGTATGGCCAAATCAACTAGAAAGCCTTTGGTTGGTAATTCCTGGTTTTGAGATAGCACGCAACTATTACCAACTTAAAAAAGTTAAGGAGATATTAGAATATAAGTTTTCTGGATATTATGGCGATCGCTTCCAAGTTGTAATCATGGCTCCTGATTATGAAAAACACCAATTAGTCCCAGTATCCTTTGACTCTATCGACTATCCATCTTTTAATTATGGAGCTAAAAAACCTAGTTTAGTACAAGCATATCCAATTACTAACCGCGTCAAAGAATTTAAACTTGATTTTAGCCAAGTACAAGGGCTGAATGAAGAAAAAGAGAAACTAACTAGACTCTTGAAGTTGCAATCTAAAGGATATAAGAGTTCAATTGGTGGAATTCTTTTCTATGGCTTACCGGGATGTGGTAAAACTTTACTAGCAAATGCCTTTGCTAATGAGTCTGGAAGATATTTCTTTAAGTTCTCTCCTGCCGATATTGTCAGTGTTTGGATAGGGCAAAGTCAAAAGAATATTCGAGATATCTTTGCTCAAGCTAAGAAAAAAGCTCCTTCACTTTTATTCATTGATGAGTTAGACAGTATTGGGTTTAATCGTAACGATGACAACGCACACACAGACCAAAAAGCGACTATTAACCAATTACTCATAGAACTAAATAATCTACAAAATAGTGATGTAATTGTCATCGCTGCTACTAACTATTTGAGTGGTATTGATAGTGCTTTGAAGCGTTCTGGTAGATTAGATTGGAAGATTCCTGTTTTTCCCCCCGATCGAGTAGAAAGAATAGATTTGTTCAAACACTACCTATCAAAAATTGATATGAATCAGCTAGTTAACTTTGAAATTCTAGCAGATAAAAGTGGGAGATTTACTTCATCAGATATTGAGTTGGTTTGCCGGGAAGTTAGAAATGCTATTCTTCTAGAAGAAATAAGTTCGGCTTTAACAACTTCAGATGTAATTACTTACATTAATAATCTACAAGATGGCGGTTTAAGTCTTAACGAAGGACAAGTCAAAGAATTTTTGGAAGAGTGTAGGAGAATGAGTGTAAAAAATAATAAGTTAGAAACTCTGAAATTAGAATGGGGATTGTATTAGCAATAGGCTGGCGATCGCTATTAAGCTGTTGTGCTTTTAATTTGCACAAACAGCATTTCCCTTGTTTTTTATTTTTCTTCCCCATTTAATAATAAGCTCTACATCATTTAAGAGTTTATTTAAGGTAGATTTTAGTTCACATACTGATTGAAACAGTCGATGAGCTATATATTCTTTACATGAATGCCAAACTAAT
>NZ_JBALDR010000034.1:0-333998 GCF_036917315.1 Nostoc sp.
TACGCAAAAATAGCTCGATGCCAGGTTTGATAATTCATAACTAAAAGCCCCTAGCGATTACAGCCTGGGGCTTTTTGTTTATTAAAGTTTATTAAACTTGTTGGGTAATGTATTCCCTCTTTTGTCACTTTGGGAGAATCCAATCGCTCAAACGGTTAGGGCGCTTGAATTTCTACTTTTTGTCTATAAATTTTAGTCTCTGTTAGAAAATAAAGCCTCAAACCTGGATTAAATCAAAGTCTCAGAATTTAGCTGAGATTATTGTTTTCCGAAAGTGACAAAAGAGGGATTAGAGAAATATTTGGCAGATTTTAACCGTAATAGAGATGTGTTTAAAGATTTGCTAGCTTGATGACCCCGCAGAGCAATCAATTGAAACTTTTCGCCGCGTTCGAGATGAAGTTAAGGAACGAGTTGTAAACTTAATTAAGTCTCTCAATTAACAATTGCTACAACTATAAATTAGGTTAGCGATCGCTCGAAGTAATTTAGCTGGCTCCACTGGTTTGGTGATATGCTGCCCAAATCCGGCGGCAATTGCCTGTTGATAATCGACCTCACCAGCATAAGCTGTAAGAGCGATCGCGGGAATTTTTCCACCAAGTTCTGGTGACATAGCTCTAATTTGACGAATCAGCATATAGCCGTCTACTTCTGGCATTCCAATGTCGCTTAACAGCAAATTTGGCTGGAACTGAGGCATAATTCGTAGTGCTTCCATCGCAGATGCAGCCTGGATTACTACCGCGCCAGATTGCTCCAAAATGAAAGCAATTAACTCTCTTGTATCCCGCTCATCATCCACAAGCAGAACTTTCAACCCCTTGAAATCGGGCAAATCATCAGCTTGAGAGGCTATCTGAGGGCTATTTAGATCGACCTCGATTAACGGTAGCATGACTGTAAAGGTAGCTCCCTGTTCTTCACCCAAACTTTCTGCCTTAACTGTACCGCCGTGTAGCTCGACAATGTGATGAACAATAGCTAATCCTAAGCCCAGTCCACCAAATTTTCTAGTAGTTGCACCATCAGCTTGTCGAAAGTAGTCAAAGACGAATGGTAAAAAGTCAGGCCTAATTCCCTTACCTGTATCACTGACTCGCAATTGAACCTGAGAACCAACAGACTCTAAACTGATTTCTATCTCTCCACTCTGGGGTGTAAACTTAATAGCATTGGAAACTAGATTCCAGATAACTTGCTGCAAGCGACTGGAATCACCTCTGACTAAAAATTTAGAATTTGAAGTTTGGCATTTTAAATTGTTAAGTTGCTTATTAAAATCGATAGAGTCTAAATTTATTTGAGAATTGTCTAATCCAAAATCGTTCGATGCTTCCTGTGCCTTGTCGTTCGCGTAGTGTTCCGCAGATAAAGACTGAGTGCCTGCGTCAAAGTCTAAAATCGTAAATCGTAAATCGATCGATTTGGCTTCAGCGGCTAGACGTACAGTTTCTATTGCTGCGACGATCGCAGTTTCTAGATTTACAGGAGCAATATTCAGACTTAGCTTACCTTGAAGAATGCGAGAGACATCCAGTAAATCTTCGATTAATTGGGTTTGCAGCTTGGCATTACGCTCAATGGTTTCGAGAGCGCGAGTAGTGGTTGCTTCATCATACTTTTTCGTTTGTAGTAATTTCGACCATCCCAAAATCGGGTTTAGTGGAGTGCGAAGTTCGTGGGAAAGCACCGCCAAAAACTCATCTTTGATTCGATTAGCTTGGATTAATTCTTCTTTCCGGCGCTGTAACGAAGCCATTAACTGAGAACGTTCCAGAGCAACCGCCACCTGATCGGAAGTTGCTTGTAATAGAGCTATTTCCCCAGAAGTAAAATGGGTACGGGTGCGACTGCCAAAAGAGAGGACACCAAGCAGCTTTCCCTGAGCAATTAACGGTTGACCTGCATAGGCTGTAATCCCTAAAGCATGGAGGATGTTGGCATGGGGATGGGTAGAGTGCGGCACATTATTGACGACGATTTGACGGCGTTCTTGCACCACTAGTCCGCATATCCCTTCATCAAATTCTAGGTATTCAATTGCTTGAAATACTTCATCACTAATACCGTTCCAAGCTACTAACCGGAGTTTCTGCTTATTTTCGTGTGTCTCGATTAAATAGTGAAAGTAACAATGCAAATCCATTTGCGCCGAGAGTTTGCTAAACAAGCTGTTCATTAGATCCAAAGGGCGCTCGGTTGAAAGCAAATCGCTGGTTGTTTCCGAAAGCAGTTTAAGTCTTTCACTGCGTTCTTGTAAGGCTTGTTCTGCAAGCTGGCGTTCGCGAAGGGCGCGTTCGCGTTCGGTAATGTCAATTGCAACCCCTCCTACTAAGCGTTGGCCAGACACATCGGCAATGGGAAACTTATAGACTAAAAATTCGCCAAGAGTGCCATCTGTGCGTGGGGCAGACTCAATCGTTTGAACAACCTGATTAGTCTCGGCAACTATTCTAATGTTATCGAGGAGGGGTTGAGCAATTTGGACTGGGTATAGGTCAAAAATGTTTTTATCGATCGCCTTATTTGTTGGCACATTGAATGTGCTGAAATAAGTTGGACTGAGGTAAAGTACACGTCCGTTTGCATTCGTAATCCATGCGGCGGCGGGAATATTATCCATAAAAGCTTGAAATTGCTCTTGGCTCTGACTCAGCGCTTTTTTAACTTGTTTGAGATCGCTAATATCCAGAATGAATGCGACTGATTTATGCCGAGATTCTCCTAAAAGAGAATAACCAACTACAACTGGGACGCTAGAACCATCTTTGCGAATAAATTCCTTTTCATAAGGAGTACAGGTTCCCTTCGCTATTGCTTCGGCAATAGCCAGTTCATCTAAATATTGATACTCAGGTGGCGTGATATCAGCCCAGCATAGTTTACCTGCTTGAATATCCTCTTGGGTATAGCCGACAATTCGCAAAAACTCGTCGTTGGCTTCAGTGATGCTACCATTCACATCACCAAAGAGAATGCCAACTATATTCGCTTTCACAAAACTCCTGAGCCGTTCCTCACTTGCTTGGACTGCCTTCTCTGCCTGTTTGCGTTTGCTGATATCTGTAGTGCTACCAACTAAACGTAACGGGTTTCCATCAGCATCCCGTTGCACCACTATCCCCTGATCCAAAACATAGATATACTGATTGTTTTTGTTGCGAATTCGGTATTCGGCAGCATAGCGATCGCTATTTTCCAAAGCAAGTATCGCCTCTTGTACGCTTGGCAAATCTTCTGGATGAACAAGCTCACACCACCAATTACCACTTGCTTCAGCTTCTGCGAGAGAATAGCCCAAAATTCGGGTTAACCCCTCGGTTCTTTCAACACTATCCTGTTCTATATTCCAGTCATAAATCAGACAGTTGACCGCAGATGCTGCTAACTCAAACCGTTCGTTCGCTAACTTCAGACGTTCCTCTTTCTGTCGCAAAGCTCGTTCTATTTGTTTGCGATCGCTGATGTCGCGGTAGAAAATGTCAAGACCATCTTCACTAGGGTAGGCGTGAATCTCCAGCCACAAGTCATATTTGGGTGGTAAGTAGTAGTGATGCTCGAAATGGACGGGAATTTGCTCTGCCATCGCCCGTCGGTACTGACGCTCTAGATTCGTACCTAATGATATAGGCCACTCCTCCCAGTGCGACTTACCAATCACCTCTGTGCGGGATTTACCGTTAATTCGCTCTGCTTCGGCATTTTGGTAGATGATTCGCCAGTCCCGGTCTAGAGTAATAAATGCATCACTCATGTTTTCTAGAGTGCGTGTGTTTCGCTGATTGGCTTGCTGTAATGCCGCTTCTGCTTGTTTGCGTTCGCGTAGCGCAGCTTGCTGTTCGCTCAAATCGACAACAAAGGCAATAACCGTTTCTTGAGTATTTCCCAGCGTCACAGAACCGAGCAGAACGGGAATGCGATCGCCATCTTTACGAATGTATTCTTTTTCAAAAGGCTTACATATTCCACTAGTTCTCACTTCTTCCACTGAACGTTCGCTCAAAAGAAGATACTCTGGTGGGGTAATCTGGCGCCAGTTGATTTGGTTAGCAGAAAAATCTTCTCGCGTATAGCCGATCATCTTCAGAAAAGCATCATTGGCTTCGATAATGAAGCCGTTGTTCATATCAGTTACAATTACCCCAATGATGTTGGATTCTGCCAGTCGGCTAAACCGCATTTCGCTATTTTGCAACAACTTGAGACTTGTCTCTGCTTTGCATCTAGCAGTTCGCAACTCTGAAGAGAGCGCAGTAATTAAGAAGGATACTAGTGAGAATGTGGTTAATCGTACCAGAACTTTCAGGCTGAGGAAATCGAAGGAGTAGACTGGATCGATCAAAAAATAGAGGGCAGTTGTCACAGATAAAGCGATCGCTAGTACTCCCAGTCTCATACCGCCATACCAAGCGCTGACTGCCACAACAGCATAAAATAGTGTAAATACGCTCGGATCGAAAACTGGCAGTAACACTTTTGTCAACAGCAGTGCCGTTATGACTGCCAAAATCATTACATTAAAAGCTATGAACCGAGAACGCATCATCAAAAATTTTTCAGGTACTTTCACCATCATCTTAAGAGTCCTCCCGTTGCTCCGATTTGGGGAGATACTCGTTCACTAATCTTTTGCCTGCTTCGCCCATCTTCTCTAACATCTCTTTAATCAGCTTGAGTGCCATCTGTGAAGGCACTGTAGCTCCGTTCTCCCAGCGATTGATTGTGCGTAGGGAAACTCCTAACTTAGCTGCAAACTTTTCTTGAGAGAGATCGAGTTGCTGCCGAAGTTCGCGGATTAAATCTGAAATTTTGAGTGGCTTTCCTAGTTCCATAGTATGAAGAGTAGGACAGATGTCTCGCCATTAGTCTCCAGCTTGAGGAAGAATTTAAATAATCATTAGTCGTTATCAATTTCATCTTTTGGCGAAACATCAAGATTCAGTTATCAGTCTTCACGACTTAGTGTTTACTTTAAAAGGCAGATATAAAATAAACATTAAGTTTTGCTGAGTATGGGATAGTAAGATAGTATTATCTAAGGCAATTTGACTAAATAATTATTAGCGATCGCACACAGCCAACCAATTGGTAGTGCGTCACACTTTTATGATTCATATCTAAATTAATTTGTTATATATAAAGTTAATTTTGAACTCGATCAAAGCTTTTTTATCTCGCTAGTTTAGTAACTACAGCAGCTTGCAACTTCTCTACGTTCCCTGCGGGACGCTTACGCGAACGCGCAGCGTCTCGCAGACAGAGGCTACACCAAGGTGAGGTACAGATAATTGTAGAGACACAATATATTTTGCCCCTAACCTTATACTGCATTTAACCGAAATCCACTGTCAATCTAGAAGAAATTCCAAAATATGTAGTTAGCTTTACTTCTCTGGTCTGATGCCAGTCAAAAAATTAGAAAGTTACGATCCACTATTAATAAAACTTTTGCCTAATCCTAATCTTTAACTGTTTTGATTAATCAACACTCCGAAAACTTATTAAACAGTCAACAAGAGAATGCACCAGGTGAAGGCTATATATTTAACTGGTTTGATTGGTTTTGTCTTTGGTATCCTCCAGGGTGGCTAATTTTATTCAACCGCCATTGGCAGCACTATCACCCAGATTCAGATGGTTGGAATTGGCTAGAATATGGATTATTTTTAATTCCTGGCGGATTTTATCTAGCGTTGCTGAGTCGCTGGTTGCGTCTGGGTTTTCGTTCACCTCGAAAAGAAGTTGGTGAATTCGATCCTAAATATCAACAAGCTTTTGGTAAAGAACTTCTAGCCCCTATCGTTAAATACTATTTTCGGGGAGAGTTGCAACAAGTTGAAAACTTACCGTCTACAGGGCCATTGATTGTGGCAATGAATCATGCCGGGATGTGTTTTCCTTGGGACTTTTTAACCTTGGGTTATTTATTAAGTGAAGCCAAAGGATGGGTAGTCCAACCGATAGCAAATCCAGTATTATTTGAGCATCCTTGGGTGATTTGGTGGCTACCACCTCAATGGTCGCAGGTTTTAGGTGGTGTGCGAGCCGAATTAGATGATTTTGAGGGCGCACTCGCTCAAGGTAAAATTCTCTTATATGCACCCGAAGGTATTCGCGGGCCTGGTAAAGGTTGGAGAAAACGCTATCAACTAGAAAAGTTTGATGTGAGCTTTATTCAGTTGAGCGATCGCTATCATATTCCGATTCTGCCAGTAGTTTGCATCGGCAGTGAATCTCTGCATCCTTGGGCTGTTAATTTCACCAAGTTACAACGACTAGTCAAACTACCATTCTTACCTTTGTCGCCTTTGATGTTTGCCTTACTTCTGTTTCCCTCAATGGGAGTTTGGGCAATGAGAACTCGTTTGCGTTACTTTATTAGCCCTTTGCAACCAGCAGAATTGAATAACCACTCAAAGAAAGGGCGTGCAGCAGCTTATCAACAGGCGCAACAATTAAGAGAAAAACTGCAACTTCAAATTAATCATTTTTTGGGTAAATTTTAATACTACAAGCTAAAATTTGTTGATTACAACAGGTTTACGATGTGGTTCAATTAAATGAAAGCTGCTGTAAGTTTGTAGTGCATTTATGCAACCTGGGACGCCGATGGCTGTTGTAAGTGCGATCGCCACTATACTGTTGCCTAAGCCAATAATAGAGAAAATCGTTGAAAACATTGGTAATACTGTATTGACGTGTTGTTAGGAATGAAGTTATTGTTTCTACCACAGCTTGTGCGTTTGTTAGCAATACAACCTGTTTCGTTAGCAACACAACCTGTTTCGTTACCAATGCTTATCTATTTGTGGCAAATGCTGATGTCGTCGTTACCTTCGACAGGAATTAAAGTCGCAAAGACTGAGAAATATCAATGATTCTCCTAAACAATGAACCAAATCTTTGTGAGTCAAAACAGCCGCTAAACCGACTCCACTGAGGAAGCACCGAAACGATAACCTTTACCGTAGACTGTGTGAATCAGCGTAGTTTCTTTACCCACCTCAATCTTACGCCGCAGCAAACGAATTAATGCCGCAATTACGTTACTACTGGGTTGTTCTGACTCTTGCCACAAATTTTGCATAATCTGGGCATGAGTCAGAAGTTGTCCGGTGTGTTCCATAAAATATTGCAACAACTGGCTTTCTTTTTGCGATAGCTCAATTATTCGTCCTTGGCGATAGGCTACTTGATTTTCACAATCGAGTTCTAAATCAGCCACGGTTAAACGTCCGGTGGTGGTTTCATAGGTTTGAGTACCGGAACGACGCAATAAAGCACGGACTCTTGCTAATAACTCCCGCAGTTCAAAAGGTTTAACCAAATAGTCGTCCGCACCAGCATCTAAACCTTGTACGCGGTCATCAAGAGTATCTTTAGCTGTAAGAAACAATACGGGAGTGGTTTTGCTTTGGCGGCGCAATTCCTGACAAATCTCTAACCCCGTTTTTCCTGGCAGCATCCAATCTAAAATAAGTAGGTCATAACTGCCTGCCTGTGCAAGTTCGCTGCCAGATGTCCCATCATAAACGGCATCTACGTCATAACCCTCACGAGTTAACAAGCGGCTTAAGGGTTGAGTTAGTTCAACTTCATCATCAACTAATAAAATTCTCATGCTGCTTGTGGTAAGCATATAGAGATATTCTCAATATTATTCAACTGCCAAGACGCTAAGGATACCAATAAAAAAAATGCTGACTGTTGCATTGCCAAAAGGGGAACTACTTAAAAATAGCATCCGCTTGCTACAAGCTGTCGGATTAGATTTTAGTGCTTTTTTAGATTCAGGAACCCGCCAACTTCAAATTCCTGACACTAAGGGAGTTGCAAAAGCTTTACTGGTGCGGGCGCAAGATGTACCTGTTTATGTGGAATATGGTCAAGCACAACTAGGAGTTGTTGGTTACGATGTGCTGCGGGAGAAGCAGCCGCAAGTTGCCCACTTGGTAGATTTGCAGTTTGGTCATTGTCGGATGTCAGTGGCGGTAAAAGAATCAAGTGATTACCGATCGCCTTTAGATTTACCACCGCATGGTAGAGTTGCTTCAAAATATGTCAATTGCGCTCGTGAATATTTCCATAGTCTGGATTTACCTGTGGAAATAGTGCCATTGTATGGTTCAGTAGAGCTAGGCCCAATTACTGGAATGTCAGAAGCGATCGTAGATTTGGTTTCTACAGGGCGGACTTTACGCGAAAATGGTTTGATTGAAATTGCTAGTCTGTATGAAAGCACGGCGCGGTTGATTGCCCATCCTCTGAGTTACCGGCTGAATACAGGTAATCTGAGTGATGTGATTGACAATCTGCGGGAGGCCGTTTTGGTAGGCGTTTAATATCATCTAATTCGTAATAACGCTTCTTTAGATGCTCGTTCTTAACTAACGCTGTACTATTCGTTTGTACAGCGTCTCGTATTCAAGCGACTTGCAGATAAAAAATACTCAACTGTTATACCAATTCAATTAATGATTGCAACACATCTTTGGGAAGAAGACGCGATGAATCGCGTCTCTACAAATGGTCTATTTGTTGCATTCTTTTTTCAAGTTGGTATAACTTTTGGCTAAAAACTAGGTTTTAAAAGTCCTTATCTTTTGTTGCATAATACGCGTATTAAACTCACGTATACAAAGATTAAAATTTTTCTTTAACCACTCAGTAAATTGAATCAAAGTTATATTTATATTATTTTTTGAGCGTTAAAATTTGATGCGATCGCAAACAATTAAACTAGTATTATTTGGAGCAAAGTTGTTAATAATAAAAAGCACTTTTCAATTATTCTTAACACGAAGTAGGTGGAAATATGTTTCAAGCTACTCGCCGCCGTCTTGCAATTTGGTACACTGCCGTCACTGCTGTATTACTACTACTGTTTGCCAGTGGCGTTTATTTATACGTCCGCAGTACGCTGATTGAGCGGATTGATGACACCCTTAACCATGTAGTGGAAATAGTGGAGCGTTGCCTGACAACCAATGGTTGTGCATCTACACTAATATTTGAGCCAATTAATGCTGATACAGATAAATTTCGCATTAATGTAGAAGCCAGTTTTGGCGATCGTACCGACACTGTAGAAGATGACCACATTGACCTAGAATGGTTTAGTCCAACTGGTAAATTACTTTGGTCAACGCTATCTGAACCCCTAAATATTCCCATTCGTGCCAATCGCACTGGTGAAACTGTGCGCGTAGTCAAGAGAGAGAGTGAAAATTCAAAATTTAAAATTCCTAACTCCCCACTCTTATTGCGACAAGTCACCGAACGAGTAGAAGTGAGGCGACAAGTATTAGGATATCTGCGCGTTAGTCATCCCTGGTTTGAAGTTACTAAACCTAGTCGCCAGTTAATTTTTGATTTGGCTTTAGGTATTGGGTTAATGGTTCTTTCTGTAGGCGCAAGTGGTTGGTTTCTTTCGGGTAAAGCGATGGAACCGGTGGGTGAATCTTATCAACGTCTTAAACAATTCACTGCTGATGCTTCCCACGAACTTAGAAGTCCAATCACTTTGATTCAAACTAATGTGCAAGTTGCGCTTGCTGACTTGGATTTAGCAGAGACAGAAACGACTAGTTCTTTGCAATATCGACAACAGTTAAAGGTAGTGGAACGGTTAACGCAGCGTTTGGGTAAGTTAGTAAATGACTTACTCTTTCTAGCAAGACAGGATAGTGGTATTAGCAAAGATACTTTTTCACCTTGTCCGTTGGACGCTTTGCTAATAGAGGTGGTTGAAGAACAACAATTGTTAGTCCCCGAAAAAGAAATCACCCTTTCTCTAGACTTAATTGACCCTCCTATCTCTGAAACTAGCCCCGAATTACTGGAAAATTGGTTCACTCTTGTAGGTAATTGGGATCAATTGGTGCGGCTATTCACAAATTTAATTGCTAACGCTTTGCATTACACTCCAGCCGGTGGACGGGTGAAAGTAGAATTGGCGCGGATAGAAGGAATAAATCGTGTTTCTGGACTACGTAACACCAGTGCCCAGTTGCAAGTTAAGGTGAGTGATACCGGAGTTGGAATTCCAGCCGAAGCACTACCACGTTTATTTGACCGCTTTTATCGAGTAGATCCGGCACGTACTCATAGGACGGGGAATACAGCGACAGCCAGCGCTACAGGTTCAGGATTGGGATTAGCGATCGCTCAAGCTATTGTCGAACATCATCACGGTCATATTCAAGTTGAAAGTACCCAAGGCATTGGCACTACCTTTACTATCACTTTACCAATAACTCTTGAGTCTTAATTTGCTAATAAATTTTTATTTCCTGTGATAGATGTAATATTTTAGTCTATTCAAGTGGACTTTAATTCTTAGCTAATAAATTTATTTTCTAGCGGTATATTGAATTTGACTGTTACAAAAATGTGCTTAATGACAATGCTTAAGATTTAAAATCTTGAGAATGAAATATTTCAATTTTTTTAGATTATTTCCGTATCCTTAGCTAGATGCGAGAAATCGAGTAGTTTGTTAAATGTTTAGATGTACTGAACGACCGATAAAACCTAATTTAATTTCCGGCTGGAGAAATCTTTAGTAAGAAAAAAATTGAAGTTTTTCTAGGAGTCAAGAACGAATATGAAGTCTCAAAATTTTCGCAAGTCTAGCAAGTTATTTGGCGCTCTTTGTGGGGGATTGCTAATTAGTCTGCCAGCAATTCCTCAAGCATTAGCACAAGAATCTACTGTCAAGCTTAACCCAAGTCCCAGTATTTTTAGCGAACCACCCTACAACCGCTCTCAGGCTCCCGGATCGCCGGAATCAGGTGTCACACCACCTCGCCCAGTTCCGCCGGCTGAAGGGCAACTGTCTCCCGTACCACCACAACCAAGTGCTAGGCCAGCACAACCAGTTCCTCCGGCTGAGGGGCAAGTGTCTCCCCTACCAGCACAACCAGGCGCTAGACCACTACGCCCAATTCCTGGCGATCGAACTCAACAGTCTTCACCACCTGCGGTTTCCAATGACCAACAACCACTGGTAGAACCACGGCAAGCCCCCAGTGCGACGATCGCACTCACTAATGGTATGGTTAATATCAGGTTGGTGAATGATACTGCGGCTAAGATAACTTTCCAAGTGATTGGCGATACGGCACCGCGATCGCTAGAAGGTAAGTCAGATGTAACGCTGCAAGCTTTAAAAGCACCAGTAACAGTAACATTTGAACGACAAGATGGCGGACAGTTAATAGTGACTCCACAAGGTTCTTCAGAGCCAGGAAGCTTGGAAGTTACATTTAAGGAATCCACCAATGCAACACAGGGCAGAAGTGCGATGAGAATTGAACGAAACGGTTCAGTGTTCTTGAATTAATTAATTTAGAACTAGGGCGATGGTAATTCGCGGCTACGCAAATAAGAGCTACACCACTTGGGTAAGATAAAATCAAGCTTTTATCGGTTTTGCCTGTGTAGACGCGGTTTCCAACCGCCCTTTTAACCTTAAATTGACTGCTACTTTCGCTGAAGCATTTTAGTTAATTGATCCCGCAATTGCACTTCTTGCCTGGTATCTTGCAATGTCCGCGCCAGTATAATTGCCCTTTCGTAAAAATTGCGGGCAGTTAAATAGTTACCTTGTTGCTTATATAACTGGGCATAAGATTCAAAAGATTTTAATTCTTCGCGTAAATTTTGTAATTCTTTCGCGAGTGCTAAACGCTGCTCTAGTAAGTCAAAGGCGCGTTCGTAACGTCCTACAGCAGTGTGAGCCGTAACTAAACCGTCAATTGCCCGTAATTCATTGGTGCGATCGCGGTTAGTTTTAGCTGTCCGCATTGCTTCACCATAAGTAGCAATGGTATCTTGATAATTTCCAGATGCTAAATAAGCATCTCCTAAGTTATTCAAGGTATTTGCTTCACCGATGGCATCGCCAGTCTGACGGCGGAAAGTTAAAGCATTTTCGTACAGTTTAATCGCCTTGTTATAATCTCCCAACCTGGCATTTACCAAGCCCAAATTACTCAAAGACAGTCCTTCACCTTCAATATTTTTCACCCCGTGAGCAATTGTGAGTGCATCTTCAACTGTTTTACCAGCAGCAGCAAATTCGCCTTTTTGCAGCAGAAATGTACCGATATTATTCAGTACAAAAATCTGAGATTGAAAGTCTTTAGTATCACGAGCGATCGCTAATCCTCTTCTGAAAGCATCTTCTGCCTCTTTTGAACTACCAAGCTGCACATAAGCCTTGGCAAGCAAATTGTACGTCAGACCTTGTGCTTTCAGGTCGCCAATAGAATGATATAGTTCTAATGCCCGCAAACAGGACGCAATTGTTTTGTCGGCATATCCTGAAGTGTATTCTTGTTGACCAATACGCAGCAAGCTGTCTGCTTCATCTCTTGATTGTCGCCCAACGGAATTATTTAAAGGGCGATGGAGTTGTTCGGAAATATCAACCGCACCCGCTACAGGACTCAGCACAAAAGCAAACAGTAAAAAGCTGTGTAAAAGTACCTGGCGACAAGAAATCGCATCTACACAAATTAAGCCTACCTTTTGGCAGGGAAATACAAGCCGTTGTTTCATAAAAATTACCCGTAAAGTTGCGGGTTTAAGTAGAAGGTCTAAGAAGAAGTTTTAAGTTTTAAAATTGAAGACAATTAATATACGCATTTTTACTTAAGTTGTGATTGAGCTAAATCTTCTCCAAAGTATATGGCGCGGATATCTGTGGGCAATTTGTCCTCTAGCATACGATAGCCTTCCTGGAGAAAATTGGCTACTTCGTTAGGAGCGATCGCTTCTCCTTCAGCTTGTAGATAAGCAGCGATTCTAGTTTCACTCCAGTGGAAAGTTTGAGCCATTAACACAATTAATCGTAAAACTGGTGGTAGTTGGTCTAACGCCTGTTGTACATAGCACCATAGCGGCGGTGAAGTTGCTTGCAGAGAATAATGAATTGCTTCTGTGGGTGGTAGTTTAATCTCATTTATACAGAAAGCTGTCATATTAATTAACCAATTCTGCATGGTCAAAGCTTCCTCACCTGATTCAGAGTCAGTTAACTTGAGTCCACCGAGTTCGTAATAGATATGTCGCCAGGTAAGGGCAAACAGATAATCTGCCTGCACAGGCGATCGCGCCGAATGCCGAATTAAGGTGTAGACTATGGGACTGTAGCGACAGAAAATCACGGTAAAGTACTTTCCGGCATCTGGATAGCGCTGAAACAGAGTCAGTAGTTCATGGTCACTGTGATGGAACAACGACTTCACCAGTGGGTGATTAGCTTCGGGAAAATGAGGGATTTGCACAAGTCTTGGAGTTGATAGTTGTTAAAATAGTTTTGGGAATTGCACTCCCCTAGTTAATCGCATAATATCTTGGTGTTGCTCAGTTTGTAGATGAGACTCAGACTACTTGAGTATTGATAAACTAGAAACAAGGACTTAATTTTAGTCTTAATCGACAATCATAAAATCAACTCTCTTAAAGAATCCTTATTTGTTCATGGTTATAGCAGTTAGTGTGATCTCGTTCCTGCTCAGTCCCCTTACTTTAGGCTCCTTTCTGCCTTCCCTGCCCTTAGATAGCCTGTTCTCCACCCAAGGCATTATGGTGATGCTGCTAGCAGCTTACGCTGGTGCAATGTGGATGTTTCTCACCAGTGCCCCAAAAGTACACACTGTAATGGTGTCAGATTTGGAGATTGCCCGACAGTTGTATGAAGGACTGCTAGATTTGCCAGCAGCTGAGGTGCCATTGCACTACTACTACAACTACGAACAAACTATAGGCGCAACTGGCATCGATCCGTTATATATGTCTACTGGGCCGAGCTTGTCTAGCAAAATGATGAATAATGCTAACGATGGGCTGTGGTATCAATTGAAGAAAAATACCCAGCTACACGTCATTACTGGTGCGAGTTTAGGTAGTAAAAATCAGCAACGCCACGTTTGTTTTGACCATGACTGCCTGGAAATGATTTTAATGCGAGTCGAAACGCGCGGTTTGAAATTGAAGATTCGTAACCACAAACCCTTGAACTTTTTGGTCAAGGACTATGAAGGGCGAGTTATTGAGGTGGCTGAGGTAGCGAATTAGTAGTTACTTATTAGATTATTTTAGGTTGGGTGGGGCGTAACTTGCCGCCGTAGGCATCGCTCCACCCAATATTTATTTTTAGATTTAGGATTTTCGTGCAAGCGTTACCGCAGGGGTAGGTAAGTAGATAGGTGTAAATAAAGTGGAAAAAATGTACACATCTCACCTCTATGAAACAGATTTCTATGGTTGGACGCAAAAGCAGGTTAGCTTGCTCAAAACTCAACAGTGGGAACAACTAGATACGCTTAACCTGATTGAAGAAATTGAAACTTTGGGCAGAAGAGAACGGCAAGAATTGCGAAATCGGCTGGGAGTATTGCTAGGACATCTACTAAAATGGCAATTTCAACCTGAAAAACGTAGCAATAGCTGGTTGGGTACAATTCGAGAGCAACGTGTTCAAATTAAGCTGCTTCTGCAAGATAGCCCTAGTTTGAAACCCTATCTTGATGAAGTTTTCTTTAGTGTTTATGAACTAGGTTTGGCTTTAGCGATTCGAGAAACTGAGTTGGGTGAAAATGTTTTTCCAGAAATCTGTCCCTACACTTTAGACCAAACTTTGAATCCTAAATTCTTACCAAATTTTAATCAGGTTGATGAACAGGGCGAGTAATCGTTCCAATACTACTATTTTCTCACAGTAAACCGTGACAAATAAAAGCAGCCCAGTAATGAGGATCTGAAAAGGGAAATTGCTGAGTAGAGTTTTCGATTTCTTTAATTCGTCTGTTCAATTTAGCATACATATTATATTCAAGCTTCCATTCTTCATATTCGATAGAACCTGAAAGATATTTTTTCCTATTTCCTATCAGTTCTTTTTCCCTTACTTCTACTTCCTGGAATATTTTATTAAGGTCTAATTTTGTAAATTCTCGTAACTGAATTTGCGCTTTCTGTAAAGCTTCAGGACGGTTTTTACCTTCTTGTCGCTGCTGATAATAAAAGATAGAAAATAATGCTGTGGCTAAATCATTGACTGACCACAAAGTACTAACAACGCTTCTAGCACCAGCACACAAAAAACCTGTGGAGAGAGTAAAAATATCATCAGTTAGAGAAGGAGTACCCAAATTAGTTTCGCAGCAAGACAGAAACACTTCTACAAGTTGAGGTAAACGCCAGCTTGGTGTCATCAATTGCCCCAAGGTGATGCTACCATCAGCTAATTTTAACTGTGATTCTAAGGGATTATCGAGGCGAGATTGGGCATGGTGGCACGAATGAAGTACTTGAACTTGTTGTGCTAATTGTCGATAGTTCTTAGAGGTGGCTTGACTACTACCAATTAATCTATTTTCTGGTGGAATGTTATACATTTGGGCGAGTTGTTCGCCTTCAAATCTGGCACAGGGAAGGTTATCTTCGGCATCTTCCACAGTTCCATATTGTAGAGATATATCATTAAATGTCCCTACAGTATCACGTTGTTGACAAAATTCTAAAATTTGGCAGCTTGGGGTGTAACGAATGAGAAATTTATCTCCTAAATATTCCTGATATTCTCCTGTAGGCAAAGCAGCGAAGGGAATCTGATGTAATAACAGGTGAGGTACTAAAATTAATTCTTCTATTCCTTGAAGATCTTCAGATATGAGTTCAGATATTTGTAGGCGTTCAGCTAGTTCGCGGAGAATACAGTTAATTTGAGTTTTCCATTTTTTGGGTTCATCTCTATAAGGCAATAACCAATTCTGCTCAATCCATCGTTGCAACGTATCTAACCCTTCTCCTGTGCAGGTGTGGAGAGTAATCTGGTTTTGCTGCACCACAAAAATATGGGTGTCGCTGTTGGTAGTGTAGAAACTGAGGATAGCTGTATTGGGTTGGTCAATTAGCTTTTGAATTTCTGACAAGCTGAGGGGGTTAACTTGGATCTCTCCCGCTAATACGGGATCTTCGCGTCTGAGATTTTCCCAAACTTGTTGTTTTTGGGTTTCTAAAGATGCGATCGCTTCATTATAAGCTTCCCAAGCAGCGCGTGTTTCACTACGGTTATTTTCAGATTTATGGCTTTGGCGTTCTTGGTCAATTTGCCGTTGCAGTTCTTCATACTGCTGCAATAATTCTTGAACTTTTGGGGGGATTTCTTCGCCTTGAGAGAGGTTGTAGCTTGCCATTAAGTCTACCAGGCGTTTGGAACGCGATCGCTCGGAGTATTCAAAGGCTTTTTCTATTTGTCCAGCGTTGATGCAAGCTTGCACCATACTTTCGTAAATGCCGATGGATTCTTCTAGAATCTTTTGACGACGTGATTCAGATTTTACCCAACTACGGCTAGTTTCTACTGATTTAATAGCAATACTATAACCTTTAATAGCTTCGTCCCAGTCTCCAGATTTAAAAGCTGTATTACCAAGATTGCGAGAAGCTCTAAGCGATTCATTAGGGTAAGCTGTGTGTGTATGAATTTCTAAGGCTAACCAATAATAATTTATTGCAGAAGTGGCTAATCCTTGATCACGGTAAGCATTACCTAAGTTATTCTGAAGTATGGCATATGTAAATGGATAATTCTCACGAGTATAAACTTTTAAAGAATTCTGATAAGCTTGAACTGCCAAATTAAAATTTTCTTGTCGATCTCCCTGAAGCCTTTTATCATATGCAATACCCATATTAAGTTGAGTATTTGCCCATTCTTGAGGAAGTGATTCTTGATTCAATACACCTAATACTTCATTGTAAATATCTATAGCTAATTCCAAATTATCTGAGCGATTAGGATGTGGAGTATCACAGTAAATAGATGCGAGATTGTTTTTAATAATAACCCATTTTTCCGTAAAACTATCTTGGGTAAAAATTTCTAACACTGCATTACAGATTGATACTAATTTATCTAATAATTTTACATAGGAATTGTCATCCATTTTTATATTTTTGATTTTTGCAGAGTAAAGAAGAATCGAATTAGTTTGAGTTTCTGCCCACTCTATAGGATATTCTTCACGAGAATAAATTTTTAAAGCATCCTGATAAGCTCCGATTGCCTTTTCTCGATTCTCTGTATGATCGCCGTAAATACGATTACCATAAGCATTTCCCAAATTAAGTTTAGATATTGCCCACTCTATAGGATATTCTTCCCTAGTAAAAATGAATTCAATAACCTCAAAACATACAATTGCAATATCTAAGTTGTTAGCTAGGTTTCCCTGCGGGAACTGTCCAATTAATGTACCAAAATTACTAATAGTTCCTGCTACTGTTTGTACTTTATATAGACTTTCTCCAGCAAAGTAATTTTTAGACCAATGACGCAATAAGTCAGCAAAATTCAAATCTAGTTTGTCTAAATTATCTTGCAATAAAGGATAAACTGTTTTCTTATCAGCAGAACTTTGTGAGGTTTTTAGCAATATTTGCAATAAAAAATCTATATATGTTAACTTCTCTAGCACTTCTTCAGTTAAATCTAGCAACTCAATTTCCTCAATTTCATCACTACTTCCGCGATTACTTTCTCCACACGCCACATTAGCAGCCAAAACATTTTTCACAGCGAAAATCCTATCTTCTTCAGATAGACTCAAACATCTTTCCAACTCAACAGCAATTTTTTGTAGCGATTTATCTTTTAGCTGCTTTCTTACCTTCACCGCTACCAAGTCATCACTTTGCAGGAAATTAGTCACTATTGCTCATCCTCGCCAGAAAACTTCTCAACGGCGACACGCACATATTCTCGGACGCTCATGTTTGCCGCCAATGCTTTTTGGAAAACTACATCTGGTACATCTACCAGCAACACACCTTCGTTATCACTAGCTTGATATAAGTCATCTCCTTGTTTGACGGCTACCAGCAAATCTGCACCCAACGTATGTAAATAGTGCAACACCGATTCCAACTCATGTTCCTTTAACGCCGACTCCAGCTTGGACACAGCCGCCTGCTTTACGCCCAGCTTTTCCGCTAACTGTGCCTGAGTCAACCCTGCTTTATTACGTATTTCCCGCATGGCATCAGTAAGATATAGGCGCAGATACTCTAACTTTCCCGCCAAAATCACTTCTGGCTCGTCGCTTACCTTCTGCTGCAACCAAGCTTGAAAATTAGGCTTTTTCATCAATTTTCCTTCTGCTGCAATTCACGTAATCTTACTTTTGCAGGCTCTTTGTCTCTATCTTTAATAGCGTTGTCGTATTTCTTCATAAAGGCGTGCAGCACTACAAACCGCTGAGGACTCGCAGCCGTTAAAATAAACCTTGGATTATGTTCGCTCTTGGTCATACGTAACTCATACAGGTCATCTCCGAGTTTCTCAAAGATGCCACTGGTAAGTGATGCGAGTCCTTTATTACACAGGTAGCCCAGGTTAACTTGCAAACGCCTGGTTTCGGAAGGACTCAGTAATGGCTTTGGTGGATTTTCTGGTTGCTCCTGTTCAGGAATCATCCTAATGAAAAAAGCAAGCAAATCTTTGGGGATTTCCCCATTGACATCTTGATAAAGTTCCCAAGTCCAATTCACTTCCTACCTCAAAGTATAGTATTCCTTATAAAGAATATCAACTATATTATTCTTTATAAGGAATATCGCATAGATTATGGGAATGCAACTAAAATGTTCAATTTCCACTCAGGCTAAAATTAGGTAAATCCCCTAACAAAGATAATTTATGAACCAGCCGATATCTGAGAGAGTGCGCTGGACTACCGCCGATTTAGAGTTGTTTCCAGATAACGGGAATCGCTATGAAATTATTGACGGAGAATTGTTTGTGACTAAAGCGCCCCACTGGAAGCATCAAAAAACTTGTGTCAGAATTAGCACTTCCTTGGATAACTGGTCACAAACTACTGGTCTGGGAGAAGTTGTGGCTGCTCCAGGAATAATTTTTGGTGATAATGATAATGTTATTCCCGATGTTGTCTGGGCTAGCAACGAGAGATTGCCTTTACTTTTAGACGAGGCAGGGCATTTGACTGGTGCGCCAGAACTGGTTGTAGAGGTGTTATCTGCTGGTAGTGAAAACGAAAAGCGGGACAAAGAATTAAAACTTAAGCTCTACTCATCACGAGGTGTTAGAGAATATTGGATTGTAGATTGGCGCAAGCAACAGGTGGAAGTATATCGACGCGAACAAGCGAGTTTAAAGTTAGTTGC
Organism: Nostoc sp.; assembly: GCF_036917315.1. Lineage (GTDB taxonomy): Bacteria > Cyanobacteriota > Cyanobacteriia > Cyanobacteriales > Nostocaceae > Nostoc. Next base: position 19,204 of record NZ_JBALDR010000034.1, read on the forward strand.
TACGTTGTTCAATGGTGATGAATTGAGTTCACCCATATTGCCTGATTTTACTTGTGCGATCGCACAACTATTTACTTAACACCATAATATTTTGAATATGTTAATTAATGCGGGAATTGAGGTATGGATGCCGAGGAATTGCTCAGGCGTTATGCTGCTGGAGATAGAGATTTTATTGGGGTTGATTTGAGTAATGCTAACTTGAGTAGAACGGACTTGCGTGGTATTAATCTGAGTAGAGCTTACTTGGATGGTGCAAACCTAATGGATGCCAACCTCAGTGGGGCTTGTTTGGCAGGTACTCACTTCGAGGCTACTGAAATGATTAATACTGATTTCAGACAGGCTAATCTCAGTGGTAGTCATCTGAGTGCGGATCTGAGTGGGGCTAATCTCAGTGGTGCTGACCTCAATAGGGCTGACCTGTATAGCGCCTCTCTGGAGAACGCTCTGTTGATTGACACTGATCTCTCTTATACTAAGCTGGAGGCTGCTATTTTTGAGGGGGCTAACCTCAGCTATGCTAACTTGACAGGTAGTACTGATGCTGATGTCAATAATGCTATTCTTTTCCAGACCATCATGCCCGATGGAAGCATTGTGAACAATAGACCATAAGTATAAATAAGAAATTAGTGCGATCGCTGCCGTCGCTAGTTAAAGAACGAAACCCAAAATTGATGAATAATATCCAATTAACAAATGAGGAAATAAAGCTTAACTGTGCTGTAAAAATTCAACTTTGGGCAATAACGGGTCAGTTACAATGCCCACACCGCTAAAACCCCAACGTTTGAGCAAGTTTCCCAACTGTGTACGCGCAATAGATTCAACCGCAAAGCGATTTGCCACTTCTGCTGCGTGGGTGTTGAGATAGCTAAGGGCGTCAAAGTTTTCTTGAAACAGCAATAAATAACCCGATGTTTCAGCATCAGGACGAGCTATAAGATAATTCCCGTCAGTTTTTGAGCGCACTAAGTAATAGACATCGGACAGCATGGAGATGAAGTTTGTTGGGGAGAAAAAAGTCCTTTAAATAAAAAACATAGAGGAATATCGCACAGCTTTAATTTCCGAGTATCCCTCATTGCTTTAATATCAACAATGTAAAACAAATATTTATCCAAATTTGCCGCTAACGTAATCTCTGGTTTCTTCCTGTTGAGGATTGTTGAAAATTAATTCTGTTGCATCGTACTCTACCATGTAGCCGCTACGGGTTCCTTTCTCTGAAGTCCGAACATTAAAAAAGGCTGTCTTATCAGAAACACGGGCTGCTTGCTGCATGTTATGGGTGACAATGACAATAGTATATTGCTCTTTAAGTTCGTGAATCAGTTCTTCAACACGCAAGGTGGAAATGGGGTCAAGAGCGGAGCAAGGTTCATCCATCAGTATAATTTCAGGTTGGACTGCGATCGCGCGAGCAATACATAATCGCTGTTGTTGTCCACCAGATAAAGAAGAGCCACTTTGCTTTAGTTTGTCCTTGACTTCATCCCACAAAGCTGCTTTTTTGAGACTGCTTTCTACTAATTCATCTAAATCACCTTTGTAGCCGTTGATTTTAGCTCCAAAAGTAATATTGTCATGAATTGACTTGGGAAATGGGTTTGGTCTTTGAAACACCATCCCAATTCTCCGACGTACCTCTACAGGGTCGATATCGGGTGCATACAAATTTTTATCGTAAAAAAGTATTTTACCTTCTGCCCGAAATGATTCAATCAGGTCATTGAGACGGTTATAGCATCGCAACAACGTACTTTTACCACAACCGGAAGGGCCGATAAAAGCAGTCACCTGATTTTTCGGTATATCTAGCCAAATATTCTGTAAAGCTAAAAACTTGCCGTAGTAAATGTTGAGATTTTCAGCCCGTAAAACGGTTTCAGTGTCATTCACTGTCCTAGTATTGGTAGCCATAAATTAAATTTAGTGTTTGTTTAAGCGATGGGGATCTGCACTATGGATGGTTGCTGACTAAGCTTTTTGGCGAGTTGCCCAGCGAGCGATGATACTTGTGATTAGAACCATCAATACCAAAATCAAAGATGCTGCCCAAGCTAAAGATTGCCAATTTTTAAACGGAGAAATGGCATATTTGTAAACCAAAACAGCCAGAGAAGCTGTTGGTTGGAATACACCATCTGGCCAAAAGTTAGAAAATAGAGCAGTAAATAGCAGAGGTGCGGTTTCTCCAGATGCTCTGGCGATCGCTAGCGTTGCCCCAGTTACAATAGCTGGTAAAGCTGCTGGTAAGACTACTTGACTTACAGTTTGAAAGTTAGTCGCTCCCAACCCTACAGAAGCTTGTCGCAAATCTTGCGATACTAACTGTAACGCTTCATCAGTAGTTCGCAGAATAATTGGCAACATCAAAATTGCTAGTGCAAACCCTCCAGCTAGAGCTGAATACGATCCTAAGTTCAACTTTACCATTGTCAAAACTACAATCCCATAGGCAAATACCCCAGCAATAATTGAGGGGACTCCACTAAGGACGTTAGCTGCAAAACGCACCCATCTAGCTACTCTCGCCGAACTAAATTCTGTGATGTAAATCGCCCCTAAAACTCCAAAGGGGATACTAATCAAGGCAGCAATTCCTACCATCAGCAGCGTGCCTAAAATGGCATTACCAAAACCTCCTCCTTTTTGGAGAGCTTTGGGTGGCAATTCCACAAACACGGCCAGATTCAGACTGCTAAAGCCTTTAATAATCACATAAGAAAGTACTGCTAGCAAAGGAACAAGTGCCAATACTCCGCAGGTAAAAGCGATTACGGTCATCACTGTATTAAACAGTGTTCTTTGAGACATGGCGGAGCGAGTTAAACTGCGCTCTGGAAAATTAGAAGTCATAATTTAACCCAAAACTAAGCTATATTCGCTTGACTCTCAGAACGATCAACTCTGCCAGAATATTGACTACTAGTGTCAAGAAAAATAGAATTAAAGCCGCATACATTAAAGCCGAAACTTGCAAACCACTAGCTTCTGAGAATTGATTTGCCAGTAGAGAAGAAATCGTATTGGCTGGTGCAAAAAGAGAGAGACTAATGTTGTTGGAGTTGCCAATTAACATCGTTACAGCCATTGTTTCTCCCATTGCGCGGCCCAGTCCCAACATCACAGCACTAACTATGCCCGAAAAGGCTGCTGGGATAAGAACTTGCAAAATCGTTTCCCAGCGGGTTGCTCCTAGTCCTATAGAGGCTTGGCGCAAACTGGGGGGTACAGAAATCAAGGCATCGCGGGATAAAGCTGTGATGATGGGCAAAGTCATAATCGCTAATATGACTCCCGCCGGCAACATTCCTGGCCCTGTAGGAGAAGTGCTAAAAAATGGCAGCCAGCCAAAGTAACCATTCAGCCATTTTCCCAAGCTGGTTAGTATTGGCACCAAAACGAAAATACCCCACACGCCATAGACAACGCTGGGAATAGCTGCGAGCAGTTCTACCGCAAAAACCAGTACCAGTTTCACTTTTGCAGGTAAAAAATCCTCGCTCAATACAATAGCAGTACCAACCCCAATGGGAACTGCTATCAGCAGACCAATAAAAGAACTCACGAGAGTTCCATAAATTTGAGGTAGCACCCCATAGGTATCATTAACCGGATTCCAAGTGGTGTTGACTAAAAAGCCAGCACCAAACTTTTGGATAGCAGGCCATGAGGCAATTGCAACCTGCGACCCGATCCATAATAAAGTTCCAGCAACTCCAAAAGCAAAAATTTTAGTCAGCCAAATAAAACCCAAATCTAAGGATTTTTCGGCGTCAGAGCGATTTTTCATCGCTGATGACAGATTTTGAGAATTTGTAGTCATGAATACCGACTTTCAGAATTAAATCAGAGAAGAATATGGGAGGCAACCAAATTAGTAAAATTGTCGCCTCATCATCTATTTAAACTGACTTATACAATAGTAACTCCGTATCCAAAGTTACTACTGGATAGGCATGTTTTATTGCTTGCTTACTTGCTAGCGCTAGTACCACTGGCAACAGAAATTTTGTACTCTGGACTGATTTGGTCAGCAGCAGCAGCTACCTTTGTAATCACATTTGAGGGTAGAGGAACATATCCTAATGCACTAGCCTGCTTCTGTCCATCAGTTAAAGCGTATTCAATTGCAGCTTCAATCGCCTTGGCTTTTGCCGCATTGGGGTATTTCTTGTAAGCCAAAATCCAGGTGTAAGTGACGATGGGATAGGAATCAGGCCCTTCGGGATCGGAAATGAAGGAGCGGAGATTTGCGGGTAGAGGTACTGATTCGAGAGTTTTAGAAGCTGACTCTTCACTAGCTACAACAAACTTACCGCCTTTATTTTCCAAAGCAGCAAACTTGAGACTATTTTGTTTGGCATAGCCATACTCGACATAACCAATGGAACCTTGAGTTTGTTGGATTTGGGCAGTAACACCCTCGTTACCTTTAGCACCGACTCCCTTAGGCCAGTTGACAGTTTTGCCTTCACCAACTTTACTCTTCCACTCAGGGCTGATAGCGCTGAGGTGTTTTGTAAACACACCAGTGGTTCCGCTACCATCAGAACGATAAACAACCGTTATTGCCTCTTTAGGAAGCTTTGCACCTGGGTTAGCCTTGGCAATTTGGGCATCATCCCAGGACGTGATTTTGCCTAGTAGAATATCGGCGTAAACGGCTCGTGGTAGCTTTAGTTCTGGAACATCAGGCAAGTTGTAAGCCAACACGATGCTACCAGCAGTTACAGGCAGTAAAATAACACCTCTATCTGCTGGTACTTTCTGGATTTCTTCATCCTTCATTGCGACATCGCTGGCACCAAAGTCTACAGTACCTTTAATAAATTGTTCAACTCCAGAACCGCTACCAACTGATGCATAGTCAACTTGCAGATTTGGATATTTTTTGTTTAAATCTGTAAACCAGGTATCATACAGTGGTGCTGGAAAAGACGCACCAGCCCCGCTTAACTTTACGGTTCCGCCAAGGTCTAATTTAGCTGGGCTAGAGGCAGTAGTATCGGTAGCAGTACCAGAAGGCGTATCCTTGGTGGCTGTACCATCTGGTGTTTGCTGTCCGCCACAAGCTGCTAGGCTGATTGTCAGTGCTAACACTGAAATTGAACCTGTGAGGCGATGAGTTTTTATTGCACTAAGACGTGAGAGCATCGCTATCAATTTTTTAGTAACTTTTCAGGTGAGCGTTTCTAAGATACTCCCAAAGAACAACAATAGAGATTAACGAAAGGTTAACAAAGCAAAAAGATACTTGTTTTTTTGATGAAGGGCAAACCCTTGTTTCTAGTTTTTATTGGTAAATTTTATACCTTACTTTAAGTCTAAGATAGAAATATTACTAAAGTAAGTTTGTTATACCTATTTACAAAAATTTATTGTTAGTGTAATTTCGTTGGTCAAGTCATAAAAAAGTATATAAATATTAATTAAGATTAAGCATTAAATACTTTGTAGCCAAATTTAAGCACTGCTCTGCAAAAATAGTATAAATACTTATATATATAATGTTAATTTACCATATTTTAGGTTAAATACCAGAATTCACAGCACGCCTCAGCCAAGAAAATCAGATAATAGACACCTCAGCGACAATTCTTAAAACTGAAAAATTACAATACCAAAAAGGCAAAAGAAAATATGCTAGTTCTTAAGATATAAGCACAAATTTCATTTCAATATTAATGAATATACTAGTTGCTGTTGGTTTTGCCTTTTGCTTTTCCTTGGTTGCCTGATAAATGTTTGCTGCTTCCAATCAATTACTATGGTCTATGATTGGCTTACTCCTGACAATGGGTGGTACCTTCTTAGAAGTTTATGGCATCACCTTTCCTTGGACTTGGAGTCAGCACGGAATTCAGACTTTTTCTTTAGGTGTCACTTTTCAAATTGGCGCAGTATTGTTAGTGGGTTGTTTAGGAGGCAAAAATGCGGGTGCGCTCTCGCAAATTGCCTATTTAGTCATGGGGTTAACCTTATTACCAGTATTTGCCGATGGCGGCGGTATTGGTTATGTCAAGCTGTCTCAGTTTGGCTATCTACTAGGTTTTATTCCTGGAGCTTGGATTTGTGGCTTAGTTGCTTTTAAAGCGAGACCTCGACTAGAAACTCTTGCCTTTAGTTGTATCTGTGGCTTGTTAACTCTCCACCTATGCGGTATTACTTATTTGATTATTAGCTATTTTTTTCAGTGGAAAGGCACAGAAAATCTACCCTTGATGCAAGCAATCCTTAGATATTCTTGGTTTGCACTACCAGGTCAACTAACTGTGGTCTGTGCAGTTACTGTAATAGCATATATATTGCGTCACTTAATGTTTTATTAGCTCATTGCCTTTCGTCCTTTGTCATTTGTCAAAAGCTCATGACCAATGACCAATGACTAATGACCAACGACCAACGACCAATGACTAATTCGCCATGCATTTAAAAAATCGTCTTTTCTGGATTGCTGCCTTCCTCGCTTTTTTCTTAGACCAAATAACAAAGTACTGGATAGTACAAAGCTTTAGCTTGGGGCAGACACTACCACTCTTACCTGGGATATTTCACTTCACGTATGTCACTAACACTGGTGCGGCTTTTAGTCTGTTGAGCGGGAAAGTAGAGTGGTTGCGCTGGCTGTCTTTAGGAGTGAGTCTAGTATTGATAGCGTTGGCGTTAATTGGCCCAACATTAAATTTGTGGGATCAGTTAGGCTATGGCTTGATTTTAGGTGGAGCTATGGGCAACGGTATCGATCGTTTTGTTTTAGGCTACGTCGTTGATTTTCTTGATTTTCGCCTGATTAACTTTGCTGTATTTAATGTGGCAGATTCATTTATTAGTATCGGTATTGTTTGCCTGTTAATCGCTTCCTTGCAAAAAACACCCACTTCATCTGGCAGATCCCATTAAACTATTAAGCCTGGGATGATTAATCCCAGGCTATTGACTTAGTGAAACCCTTGCTTAGTCTTATATGCGAAGACTTTACGTATAAGGTTTTATCAATTTTTATTTGTCATCTGACACCAGTTTGCATAACTGGTGCAAGAGTTCAAGAAAGATGCACCGACGATCGCTGATGGCAAACCATTATTTAGATTATGCCCCAGCTTTAAATTTAGTTACCTGTGGTAGGAGTTTTTGGCGAACTAGAGCCGGGAGTACTGGGAGAACTACTTGGTTCGAGACTGCTGCCAGGAGTGCCAGGAGTGCCAGGTTGTTCAGGTGTAGTTGAGCTACCTGGTTCGGTAGTGCTGCCAGGAGTAGTAGGTGCGCTTTCAGGAGTGGTTGGAGTAACGCTTCCTGGTGCTGGAGTTAGGTTGCTAGGTGCGCCTTCAGGAGTGGTTGAGCTTCCTGGTGCTGGAGTTAAGTTGCTAGGTGCGCCTTCAGGAGTGGTTGGAGTAACGCTTCCTGGTGCTGGAGTTAAGTTACTAGGTGCGCCAGGTGCCGGTGGGGTTATGCTTCCTGGTGCTGGAGTTGTTTCGGGAGTGCCAGATTCAGGAGGAGTGGTTCCTGGTGCAGTTGTGCTATCAGGAGTGGTGCTGCTATCAGGCGTTGTTGTTTCTGCTGGTGTTGTTTCTGCTGGTACTGTAGTGCCACCAGGAGCGCTAGGGGTGGCTGCTGTGCCGCCGGAACAGCGGGAGTTGAGCGGAAAATGCTCGCACAGAATTTTCATCCCTTCTGGCGACATTTTAATTTCCGCTGGTGCACTAGTGGAGTCGCTACTAGATTGAGCTATGGGGGATTTACTGGATTCGGCTACAGCAATATTAGTGGTAAGTGCCAAAGATAAAGCTGTACCAATCAGGGTCAGAGATTTTCCCATCATTCTGAAATTAACCTCAACAGAACACTCGCCCTATTAAAGCAGATAACTAAAATTTAGAAAATCCTCCTAAATGAAGATATTTAGGTTTGTTTCAGAATATGTGGATATGTAAAATTGGTAACAATTAAATCAGTTTTTTGTTACTAATTAGTGTTTAAAAAGACAAAAGGTAAAATTATACTTATAGTTATTGAAAGAATAATACTAGCTAGTTATAAGCCTTTGAGAATATAGAAGAAATTTTTCTTATATAAAGAAGTGACTAAAATCACAAATAAATTCTAGCCATAATATTAAGATTAAGTATAAATTAAATCAATAAAGTCCCGTATAGCTAATTTATGCTTTGGCTTATGAGTAAAATGATGAAAGATTAACATCTAAAATTGATTGTAATTCGCCCGATTCTTCATTAAAAACTGTGATGTGAATAGCCGATGAGTTCTCCCCAACCCCCTCACAAGCCACAAACGTTACTAGGTCAACTGACTCAAGCAGTACATACGATTCAAGCTAGGGTCGATTTTTCAAAATTGGCGCTCAAGCCTAATGCCAAAGTACCAGAACTTTGGGTGCAGGATGCGGGGGCGGATAAAGCAGAGGTATATCCACTGTTGGGCGATCGCTATATTCTCGGTCGTAGTTCCAAATCCAGCGATATCGTTATCCGTAACCCGGTTGTCAGCCAAATTCACCTCTCACTATCGCGGAATTCTACTCAACGCACACCAGTTTTCACGATCAAAGACGAAAACTCCACCAATGGCATTTATCGTGGCAAACGTCGTGTTAGTTCTCTAGAACTGCGTCACGGCGATATTCTGACTCTGGGGCCCCCAGAACTCGCCGCTTCTGTACGGTTGCAATATGTCGATCCACCAGCATGGTATGTCAAAGCTGCAAGTTGGACAGCTTATGGAGTTGGTGGTGTCAGCGCCCTATTAACATTAGTGATTGGCGTCGAATGGCTGAAGTTTTCAGTCAAGCCTCTACCGACAGCGACACGCGCCCCAGTAGTTGTTTACGCCCGTGATGGAGCCACTCCCCTGAGAGAACCTCGGACAATCTCTCATGTAGACATGAAGCGATTAGAGGAATTTGGCCCTTATTTGCCTGCTGCGGTAGTGGCTTCAGAAGATAGTCGTTATTACTGGCACTTTGGGGTCGATCCTCTGGGGATTTTACGAGCTGTGTTGATTAATAGCCGCAGCGGAGATGTGCAACAAGGAGCCAGCACTGTTACCCAGCAAGTTGCCCGCAGTTTATTCCGCGAGTATGTAGGTAGACAGGATACCCTTGGTCGCAAATTGCGGGAGGCAGTTGTCGCCCTAAAGCTCGAAACCTTTTACAGCAAAGATGATATTTTGCTGATGTACTTAAATCGGGTTTTTTTGGGAGGGGATACCTCTGGCTTTGAGGATGCAGCCCGATATTACTTTGAGAAGTCGGCTAAAGAATTAACTTTGGCAGAAGCAGCAACATTGGTAGGAATTTTACCTGCTCCCAACGCTTTCGATTTTTGTGGGGATGGCCCCAATAAGCTAGAAGCGGCCGAATACCGAAATCGTGTGATTAAGCGGTTGCTGGAGATGGGCAAAATTAAAGCAGAGGATGCAAACCGAGCTAGACGTTCCACTGTTCAAATTAGTCCTAAAGTCTGCGAACAGCAAGCTAAAACGATCGCACCTTATTTTTACAGTTATGTCTTCTCTGAACTCGAATCAATTTTAGGGGAGGGAGCTGCAAGAGAGGGAAACTATATCATTGAAACCAAGCTCGATCCAGCCATACAGAGACAAGCAGAAGCAGCGTTGAATAATGCAGTGAACAACTCTGGTAGAAATTTTAATTTTTCTCAAGGAGCAGTAGTCACTCTTGACTCTAGTACAGGCAGTATCCTCGCAATGGTAGGCGGGACTGATTACAAAAAAAGTCAGTTCAATCGTGCTGTTCAAGCTAAAAGACAACCAGGTTCCACCTTCAAAATCTTTGCTTACACTGCCGCCATTCAACAGGGAATTTCGCCATCCAACAGTTATTCCTGCGCCCCTTTAACTTGGCAAGGCTTTACTTATAAACCCTGTCGTGCTGGTGCTGACACGAGTTTGGATATTGCCACCGGACTGGCGCTTTCAGAAAATCCCATCGCCTTGCGAGTTGCCAGACAAGTCGGGCTGGATAAAGTTGTGGCCATGGCGCAGCGTTTGGGGATAAAATCAAACCTCGATCCGGTTCCCGGCTTGGTACTGGGTCAAAGTGTAGTCAATGTTTTGGAAATGACTGGTGCTTTTGGCGCTATTGGCAATCGCGGTGTGTTGAATCCTCCCCATGCTATTAGCCGAATTTTAGACAGTGGCGATTGCAGCGATCGCAAGGATATCAAAACCTGTCGTGTAATCTACTCCTTCGACCAAGATCCAGGTGCCAACAAACGAGTGTTGACAAATGGTGTCGCCGATGAAATGACTAGTTTGATGCGCGGTGTAATCGCAAGAGGCACTGGTCGTAGTGCTGCCATTGGACTAGGGGAAGCTGGTAAAACTGGCACGACTGATAAAAACGTTGACTTGTGGTTTATTGGTTTTATCCCCAGTCAGCGACTTGTAACTGGCGTTTGGCTGGGAAACGACAATAATTCCCCGACATCTGGCAGCAGTGCTCAAGCAGCTCAGTTGTGGGGAAATTATATGCGGAGAATTACAAGGTAAACGAAGATTGGGCATTGGGCATTGGGAACTATCGATCTATAAGCGATCGATGGACTCTTATGAGAAGACCTGATTTTGATGACTTAGAATGTCCACTATCGAGTTGCTTAATACCAATGTCAATCTAACTGCGTAATGCTTCTAACTTGAGTTTTTGCAGTTCTTTCTCAAGGCGCTGGAGTTCATCTATCATCTGTTGAAACGCTTGCGCTTCATGCACTACAACTTCAGCTTTCCCATTCACCGTTAGTACAAGCGGGGACTTTGTTGCCTCGATCCGTTCTACGTAATCTTTGGCAATACGCTTAAAGTCGGTAAGAGTTTGAATATTTTAGAGATTAAATGCTTTATTAAGATATTTGATCGGATGCTAGACCTGCTGTGTCTTCTCAAATTCACAAAGGATTTAAAATATAAAAAATATCTTTGAGCAAAGTGACTCAAACAGATGTGAATCAAAACGGGGCAATGCCACAAAGCAGCGAACCAACTTATTACTCCCTGCTAGGACTGCATCCCTGGGCATCGGTAATTGACATTCGTCGCGCTTATCGGCAACTTAGCAAGGTCTATCATCCTGATACTACAGACTTGCCGACTGCGATCGCCACTCCCAAATTTCAGCAAATCAATGAAGCTTACGCCACCCTTAGCCATCCAGAACGCCGATTAAGCTACGATTTGAAAATTGGCTATTCCCGCTTTGGAGTGATTCAACCACCCCCTGATTTGAATCATCCCGTTTCGCGTTCTCATGACTGGTCAAAATCAGCTTACCTCGATGCGAGCGATCGCCCCTTATCATCTGGCGAAATCTTTGCTTTATTTATGCTGGTGTTAACATTTGTAGGTTGTTTGTTATTAGCAGTTGCCATTGGTTTAACTCGTGGCGAGGCTGCGATCCATTCCCATTTGTTGCAACCAACTACATCTGTACAACAGCAGATTACCTATATGTCGCAACTAATTACACATCCGATAATTAAAAATTAAACAATTCCCTAATCCAAAATCTAAAATTCCTATGGCTCTTCTTCCCTCTGATACTCCCCTATATAATCATCCCCTGCCACAAATTGAGCAGTGGCTAAAAGATCAAGGCTGTCAACAAGACGAAACACAAAGGCATTGCTGGCGCGTACAGCGACCTAATTGGCAAGCTGAATTATGGCTCGATGTTGAGCAAATTGTAGTGCGATATGTTCAATCTGGGGAAAATGGACAAGATATCCAACGCTCATTCAAGTATTCTCTTAGTCGGGATGATGTAGAACAAGCTGTCTTTTCTGGGCCATAAGGAAGTGCTTATGTACTATTGGTAGAGCTTCCAATGAGCCTGTTACAGGGCAGCAACCCTGTAATGGGAATTATGTATCAGATTTTGTTACCTAATGCTTTAGGACTAAGTTGGCTACAAATTTCCAGTAGTCTATTAACAGCACGCGCAGCCGAAAACTTTTCCGCAACATATTGGCTGGACTGAAAACCTCGCTTAATTGCTTCATCTGGATTATCTAAGCAATATCGCATACATTTGGCTAATTCTTCTGCATCTTCATTTTCAAAAAATAGGCTGTGCGGCCCTCCTACTTCTGACAATCCTCCCATTTTTGAGACAATCGAGCAGGTTTGAACGCTAGAGGCTTCTTGCACTACGTAAGGTGCTGGATCTTGCCAACGGGATGGAGCAATTAAAGCCAAAGCATCTTGAACTTTTAGAAGTACTTCTTTTTGAGGAACTTTACCTAAAAAATTAACTTTGTTCGCAATTTCTAAATCAGACGTTAGCTGCTTTAATTCCTGAGATTGTTCGCCATCGCCAATAATAGTAATTTTAAATTCTTTATTTTCATCTTGTAAAATCCGCGCTGCTTTTAATAAAATATCTACGCCTTTGTCTGTAGCTAATCTCCCGACAAAAATAAAATTATATGGCTGAGATAAATTTTCTAAAGTTTTAAGCTGGTTTTTCGACTTGATTTCAATCGGATTATATAAAGTATCAACTGGCCAAGGAAAAGCAGAAGATTCTCCTAAAAAGTTACTACAAGCCGTATGATAATCGGCTAAGAAGGCAGTAGAAAGCCGGGTGATTAGGCGTGCCCATTTGATAAAAGTGTGTAATTTCCACTTGAATGGATAATTAGCTTTGGGCAATGTGTGTTTAAATTCAGCTTTTAAACGTTGCGTCAACTTCATCTGTTCATAACTAGTATGAGTAGATTGATAAAGGGAATAATGGTATTTAATAATTATCTTTTTTCGCAATACTTTACATAACAAAGTAAACAATAAGTCATTGGAATTCATGTGTACTATATCTGCCCAAGCAATATAACTAAACCATTTAGCGATATTATCTTGTCTGGTCGAAATAGTTTTAACTTCAATTAATCTAGCTTCCAACTCAGGAATAATAGAATAAATATAAGTTAAAACTCCACTAATTTCATTGTCATAATGACGGTGTTGAATTAATATTTTCATATATTAGGTATGGGAAATTTTGTATTTATGGGAATTGTGGTTGAGCATAGCTATGAAACCAGTATTTCACTTTGCTCAGAATCAACTCGGTGTCTAAGGTAGGTAAGTACAAATAAATCTAACTATCTAACGAGATATAAAAAGCTTGAAACCCTTGCGATTGCTTCCTACGAGACGCTACGCGAACACTTCGCTGAGTCCTAACGAGACACGCTTTGCGATCGCAACGGACATAGTTATAAATTTCCTCATCCATCTACTTATATGCAGAAAGTTGGGAACAGGATTTTTCCCAATAGTTATATAATTCCCGCAGATGCTGCTAAAGTACCATTCTCTTCGCTACGGGCTAAAAGTTTAGTCTGACAGTAGTGGATAAAATTATCATCAATTTGAAATACCTGTCGATCGGTCTGAGATGTCACCCAAACAGGAACCAAAAACCATTATTCCTCGTTTTACTTCGTAGCATCTACTCATGAGAGAGAAGTAACAAGCCGCACTATCGCTTCGACTATCCTAGTTTCTTGGAAGAATTTATTTGGAGAGACAAGTGCTGATATACGTTTTTACATACCCAATGACCAATGACCAATGATTAATGACTAATAATTAATTTCTTTCCATCCATGCATGGATGCTACGCCTTTTGTAACCCATTCGATCAAAATTGGGGGAGCTTCTGATATCAAAATACTAGGATAAACTGCTGCACCCCAATCGGGATGAACTAACACACGGCATTGATTTTTAATCACCGGATAGTTTAGCAAAGCTTTGACAACTGCTGTGTCGTCGTGAGGAATTGCTCCGGGATGAGACAGTAAAGGATAGCCTGTACGAGGGTCGATTAGGTCTGTTAAATAGCCGCGATCGCGCAAATTAAATGCTAAATCACAGCCAAATCTCATAAACTTTTCTCGTAAGCGTTCTTTCTCTGACTCTACTTCTGCTGTCTTTTCGATTAATTGATAACGCGATTGTTGTAATACAATCACTACTCGTAAAAATGGCTGCCGTTTCCAATCTGGCAATATCCGTTCGCAGTTGGCACAGATATATTGACTGGGAGCATGAATTGAAATTTGAACCGCTTGTCCTGTTTCGCCAACTAAATTAATGGGACAGGCTTGCTCCGAAGTGTAAACTTTGGGATAGTTCACTAAATTGATTCGGCTTATACAAATTTTTTAATTTAATCTACGGTATAGATGATACCTCTTAAAAGTTAAGAAAAATCATCATTTTTCTATAATATGTTACTTTTTTGGGAAGCAGTTAATAATAATTTGAGAAATTTAATCCGAATTTTATCCTTTATTAACCTGTTCTCATGGAAGTTGCTGCGATCGCTTTAGGCATTGGCATAGATACAGCGTGTAGTAGACAGGCGATGCCTATGGCGGGCTACGCCTACGCAGATGAAATATGTTCGTTCAAAATCGCAAAAAAGCAACGCAGGTTGGAGTAAGCAGAAAATAACAAAAGTAATTATGTCTGCCAGAAGATATTTCAGCTATGTAGGCTAATTTCTATAGCACCCAATTAATTGAGTTTTAAAGAATTCACCGGCACTTCATCCCAAGAATCGACCGTCCGTAATCGCGCTACCCAACCTGAGTCCTTTTGCTTTTCGGTCAAATTATTCTGAAATGAATCATGGCAATCTTTGGCTTGAGATTCATTACGAGTGGCAATACAGGCATGAATCATCCCAGACGGATCGATTTGCTCATTTACCCAAATAGTCATGGAATATTTCCTCAATAACTGTAGCGAACAAAGCTATTCGTCATTTTAGAATACTATTAGAGTCAAAAGTGTTAGAGCAAAATTCGGTAACAAATAGTGAACTAATTCCAATTACCGATTACTAATTTACAATTACCCAGTTCCGCTTCATTTATTCGGCAGATATGATTTATCTCCTCTTTCGTAGCGACGGCGGTAGAGTAATTCTAACTGTCCGCCATATTCTTGAATCCAGGCAATCTGCCGCTGGTAGAGTCCTCGGAAGGTGTTGGCAAATAATAGTGTAAAGATTGCCACTACCAACCCTGATGCTGTGGATACTAAAGCTTCACTAATTCCAGATGTTACACCTGTTGTTTTACTACCTCCCACATCTCCAATATTCAGAGAGGCAAAAGAGTTAATTAATCCTAATACAGTGCCGAGAAGTCCTAACAGAGGTGCAAGACCAATAATTGTCTCAAAAATATTTTGGGAGCGCTTGAGCAAGGGGATTTCGGCTTGTGCTTCACTTTCCAATGCCAAACGAAATTCCTCTGGTGTTGGCTCCTCTAATTCTAAAGCTGCTAAAAAAATCCGAGCTAAGGGTAAATCGGTATTTTTCTGCAATTTATCTAAAGCACTAACTACATTATCAAGACGATAAAGGTGTAGCACCTCTCGCACCACCTTGTTTTGCCGATTATTTATCTTTATCCAAAAGATGATACGTTCGATAATTAGCGCTACCCCTAACAAAGAGAATGCCAGCAGAGGCCACATGACCACGCCACCTGCCGTAAACAGATTACTAATTTCCATCTATTATTTTTTAACTCTTCAACAACGCTAGGTTAACAGATTGTTGAGATGGAGGGGTTTAACGCTGCATTGTGTTACAGCAGCTTTTGGGCTATCCTCAGCTTGGCCGATCGCGATCGCGGATTCTGACTAATTTCCTCTTCTTGAGCAATAATTGGTTTTTTTGTCAAGACTTTTAATAAAGGTGAATTTCTTAAACCATGCTTTACTGGGCGGTCTTCCAAACTGTGGAAACTGATAATTGCAATTCTGCCACCAGGGACAAGGGCATTTGGTGCTTTATCCAAAAAGGTTTCTAGGGATTTTAACTCATCGTTGACGAGAATTCGCAGAGCTTGAAAAACACGGGTAGCCGGGTGAATTCTCCCATAACGGTATTTCGGGGGAACTGAAGAAGCGATCGCTTCAGCCAATTCTGTAGTCGTGTGCAACGGTCGCCGTTCGACAATGCGACGAGCAATGCGCCGCGATAATCTTTCCTCACCGTACTTAAAGAAAATATCTGCTAATTCCGTTTCATCCCAATTATTAATTACATCAGCAGCAGTTAGCGATCGCCCCCGATCCATTCGCATATCCAAATTCGCAGCTTGGCGAAAGCTGAAACCCCTCTCTGCTTGGTCTAAATGGTAAGAACTCACCCCCAAATCGGCTAAGATACCATCGAAAGTGTTGGGGGGAAACTCGTAGTCAGCAAAATTGCGATGAATAAATTGTATGCGATCGCCAAACTCTGCTAATTCTTTCCTCGCGGCTGCTAAAGCATCCTCATCTTGGTCAATTGCCGTAACCCGCACATCCGCCGCAGCTTCTAAAATTAGGCGACTATGACCACCACCGCCTACAGTCGTATCAAGATAATGACCTCCTGGAGATACCGCTAGACCTACAATCACTTCTTGCGGTAACACTGGTAGATGGGAAAATATCGGTTCTTCAAGAGCTAGCTGACGATTCATGAGACTTAGGGCAAAAAACCACAGATGAACTTTAATTATGTATTCTTTTCTATGTGTCTTAGTGTGTTCCTAGTTAAAAAATAGTTTTTAAACCAGTAAGATACAAAAGAAAATATCATAACTCAATACTCAGCGTCAGTTTTGGATGTTGAGCTTTAAGCATCTGTAGTGCTATTTTTTACCTTTACAGTTTATTTGTGAAGTTGCGCCAAACTATGTTTTTGAAAAGTTAAAATGAGCATCACTTAAAAACTACATTTGCTCTGGCGTATCCCTCTAAAGACTTGGTATAAAGCTTACAAAAACGCAATTAAAAACTCTAAAAACCCATCAAAAATGTAGAGACGTTACAGCGCTTCCGGCTATTATGCAATACAGTTTTTCTCCTTGCCCTCTCCTATCAAAGCTTTCAGATTTGGGAATGTACCTCATAGCTGCCGTAAGTGCTGTATATCTAACGTCTCTACATCTTGATTTTGTGTTTCTACACTTTTATCAGCTAATCAATTCCTTCAATCCGATCTTCAACTTCTTGGTAGAACTCGCGCAGACGATCTAAATTCTCCTCGCTAGTCTCCCAATAACCGCGTCCATTCACTTCCAACAAAGTTGATACAATCTTGCGGAAAGAATGGGGGTTGAGGTTCAGCAACCGTTTCTGCATTTCTTTATCTTTGATGAAGGTTTCGTTAGTATCCTCATAAATCCAGTTATCCACAGCGCCAATGGAAGAGTGAGCGATCGCCTTGCAGAAACCCTCAAAAATAAAGCGATCGCCTGTTGTCCAAGAGTGAGCGATCGCTTTACAGAAAACCTCAAAAACAAGGCGATCGCCTTACAGAAAATCTCAAAAACAATGCGATACCTACGGTGAGCTACGCTAACGCACTTCGTATGTTAATCAATTCACCAGATATTTTCAAAATTAAGCATAAATTCCGGTAGCACATCTTCTCCTGATAAACTAGCAGGAGATTCCAGCACTTCAACATCTCTACCTATCCGCAGCACCAGTTAAGATTTCATCCATCCAAGCATTTATGCTTTTGCCAGCCTTTTTAGCAGCAATAAATATTTTGCGGTGGTGTTCTGGAGTTGTGCGGAATGGAAGTTTACCAGAGAATGGTTTATCAGGCTCCTCTCCTAGTTCTTCACAGAAAGCAAGATAATCATCAACAGAAATTTGAAATTCTTGACGCGCTTCGTCTACAGTTTTTGCCTTAAAGGTAATTACGTCATTAATATCTAGGACTTGGCCAAAAAGTATTCCCGCTTCTACATCTACTTCTATACTAGCTGTGTATCCTTTATAAGTCATCATATTTCAATTCCTGCCTTAATTAAAAATTCTCTAACAGATTTGACTGCTCCTTTATCTGTCTCATTTTGAGGATGCGGTTCGTGAAAAACAGCTTTCACATCATTTAATTTCACACGAACCCGCGAACCTGTACCTTGAGTAATATCAGCACCGAGAGCTATAAATAAACTTTCAATATCTTTCCAAAGAATATTAGATGGTACAGGATTTGTAAAAATTAACTCTAAAATCTGACGTTGTTTGTTATTGAGATCCATTTAATCAATACAATTACAGCCATCTTACAGTTAACTTGAATATAGCCATAGATACAATGATATCATATTATGATATCATTAAAAATATAGAAGCGATCGCTATTTCTATGATGGCATTTTAGGCGATCGCCTTACAGAAAACCTCAAAAATAAAGCGATCGCTTGTTGTAGAAGAGTGAGGGCAATCATACTTAGTATTATCATCGATCAGGCAGATATTAAACGCTGTTTCAGTTCAGGACTTGGACAATCTGATTCAATTTTTGCCTTGACTAATCAGTTGTGATTATATTTTTAAACTCTTCTAGTGTTGGTATAGGTTTTATTCTGTGTATTATACGGTGACAATTGGAACATAAAACAGTAAAGTCAGTTGAAGGGTCTAGCTGAACTTTCGTTTTTTCTAGAGTTGCAATCGGTACTAGATGATGAGCTTCTATATAATTCTTGCCTATATTGCCATATTTCATCTCAAAATCAAAACCGCAAGCTTTGCATATATATCCATGTATTTCTTTAGCTTTATTACACAAAGCTTGATTTCTTTCTACTCTTTTATGGATTTTATACTTTGTTAAATCTTCAAACCAAACTTCTTCAGAATGTAATTCATTATCCTGAGTATCTAAAGGTTGCTGTTCGATCAATTCTTCATAAATTTTGATAAAAAATAATAAATCATTGACCAGTTTATCTGAGTCTGGCAAACTTGTTTTTGGATAATAAACAGCTAATATATTACCGGCATGGTATGCCTGACCTAATCTTCGAGCAGTAGTTTCTTTAGGAATTGCTTCAAGTTTAAGATCAATATTTTCAGAATATTTAATACTTATATCGGTCGATATAATTTTCCTAAAAGTTTTTGCTCTTTCTCGTAATATATCTTTTGCACCTCCAAGTCCATAATTTTTTTTCAAAGATGCTGTACCTTGATTCAAAGATAGATAAACACCAGAACAATCTGCCTGAAACAAATAGACAAGGAAAAATCCAAATCTCACACTTTCTGTGACCAGCTTATTAAAAACAGCTATCCAAGGGATATTTGCCCATGAGCCATTTCCTGCTGAAGCTTGTATACTATATATTTCAGGAAGATTTAGAGAATTATCTAACAACTTTGGAACATCATTCTTTAAATATCTTGGAAAATTATGATTTTTGAATTGTTCTTGGTTTACTATTGGATATTCGTATAATAATTTTTCAATAGTTTGTTTGAGCATTTATATTTATACAATTAGATTGAAATGTTAAGATAGGCATTTTGCCTGCCCTATAAAGACTATTCTATTCCTTCAATTCGGTCTTTAATCTGTTGGTACAAATCGTATAGGCGATCTAAGATTCTTCAGAATTTATTCTAAACCAATATCCTTACTTGCTCATATTCTTCTTTATGGCTTTGCAAAGCATCCCAAAAACTTTTTGCTGAAGATTAAGCCAAAGTCTTGCCCCATTTCCTAAAGCTTTACCAAGACGTATTGCTATATCTACTGTAATTGCTCTTTGACCATTAATAACTTCCTCAATTGTTTGATTAGATACTCCTAAATTTTCTGCAAAATTTGCGGTATTAATATCTAAATCATCTAAAATATCTGCAATTACTTCACCAGGATGTATTGGTCTTACTAATCTATCATCAGTAATATCTTGCCAATTATCCATAATTAATACTTCTTACTTAATAATTTAGTCAACCTTATTTAGCATTGTCTAGCCAATTAAGATCATATTAACACAGGAGTTGAGGTTAACATTCATTAAGTAGTACTTGGAGATTTTCAAAGCATCTCCTAACTCACTGCATATTCTGTAAACTGTCTCATAAAAGGAGACTGAAAACCTAACACAATATCTTCCTTGGGAACTCCCACAGCTACCAAATTAGCTGCAATATCATCTTCTGTACCATTCCACTGAAGCCAAATTTTCCCACTTTTAATATCAATATGAATAATACAACTATGTACCCAGTCTTGACCTTCCCAACCTACATGAACTATTTGATAATGGTCACGTTCTGTATCAAAAATTGTTTCAACTTCTATATTTCCGTAGGCTGGTTTTTGCTCACTATAATCATTTAATATCTGTTGTACAAGCTGGCGATATTGAGTTAATTTATCCATTGGAAAATCACCTCTTGCTCTACATCATAAATAAGCATTTTCACTTGATTTTCTGCAATCATCTCTTTAGGAAAATCAAGTTGAAAAAATGTTTTGTAAGTTGTTAAAGGTACTGCTAAATACAAAACACGCTCTGGTTGCCGCCGTCGTAATGCACCTCTATAATTAATAAACTGTCCTAATGCTGTATGAAATTCTGAAATAGCAGACGACCTCTCTAAAAAACTTTTGACTTCGACTGCAATTTTTTGTCCTTCACGTTCTGCTGCAATCAGCTTTTGGGCGGCTAAATCAATCGAAAGGTTAACTCCTCCCACGCTAATTGTGAGTGGATCGTGAGTAATTTGCCAACCATCTTTCTGTAAAGCTGTTTTGACAACTTCATGAAAGACATCTTTAGCAGACATACCTATCTATAATTATATATTTGATTTTCATTTAGCCGGATTCCATACAATTTATCAAAACCGTTTTTTATGTAGAGACGTTCATAAAACGTCCCTACATTTATGATTAGGGATTATTCAATCCCTTCAATCCGGTCTTCAACTTCTTGGTACAACTCGCGCAGACGATCTAAATTATCCTCGCTAGTCTCCCAATAACCGCGTCCATTCACTTCCAACAAAGTTGATACAATCTTGCGGAAAGAATGGGGATTAAGGTTTAGCAACCGTTTCTGCATTTCTTCATCTTTGATGAAGGTTTCGTTAGTATCCTCATAAATCCAGTTATCCACAGCGCCGGCTGTCGCACTCCAACCTGTTGTATTCACCAACCGCTTGGAGAGTTCGCGCACACCTTCGTAACCGTGAGACAGCATCCCTTCGTACCACTTGGGATTTAATAATTTGGTACGCGCATCCAAACGCACGGTTTCTGATAATGTCCGAACTTGGGCGTTAGCTGTGGTTGTATCTGCAATATAAGATGCTGGTTTTTTACCATCACCCCGCAGACTTGCCACCAGCTTAGTGGGATCGGAATCAAAGTAGTGGGAAACGTCCGTTAAGCTAATCTCGGAAGAATCCAAATTTTGGAAAGTTGCATCAGCAGTTTTCAATGTACTTTCAAAAATCTGCCGGGATTCGTCCATGATTCCGGGGTTATCGGAATTGAAGGAGAAGGATTTCCGGTTGAGATACATTTCCTGTAACTCGGCTTCGCTATCCCAAGTGCTGTTTTCTACCGCCAAGTTGATATTTGACGAATAGGAACCAGAAGCGTTGGAGAAAACGCGCGTCGCTGCTTGACGCAGATTAATTCCCATTTCCTCAGCTTGTTGCAAAGCGTGTTTGCGAACAAAGTTCATTTCTAAGGGTTCATCTGCCTCAGCTGCCATCTTCACGCCTTGGTCTAGCAGGTTCATTTGGTTGATGAACAAGTCGCGGAATACACCAGAACAGTTGATTACCACATCAATTCTGGGTCGTCCCAACTCTTCTAGAGATATCAATTCCAACTTGTTCACCCGTCCCAAGGCATCGGGAACTGGACGCACGCCCACCATCCACATAATTTGCGCTAGGGATTCACCGTAAGTTTTGATGTTATCGGTTCCCCAAAGGACGCAGGCGATAGTTTCTGGCCATTTTCCTTCATTTTCAGCCTTGTTACGTACCAAAAGCCTGTCTACGACGATTTTAGCTGATTGTACTGCTGCTGTTGTTGGGATGGATTGCGGATCTAAAGCATGGATATTCTTACCTGTGGGCAATACATCCGGGTTGCGGATGGGATCGCCACCTGGACCAGGTAAGATGTACTCACCTTCCAAGCCTCTGAGTAATGCTCCGAGTTCGTTGTCGGCACAAACTTGTTGCAGACAGAATTCCAAATACTCAAGTAGGGGTTTTAGGGCGGCGGTGTCAACTTTGGGATAACCTGCTTTATGCAATGCTTCTACCCAAGGTTCCTTTTTGCCCATGTTGAAGAAATTCAAGCGGGAAACTAGAGAAACTCGTCCTTCTGCGTCGATTTGCTCTTGGACAAGGGCGGTAACTGCTGCACGGGTTGCTAAGGTGATATCTTGCAATAACTGGACATCTTCTAAAATGCCTCTGTCATTATTTTGGTAAATATCATCAATGCTACGCCCAATGCTATTGGCGATAATTCCCGGTAAGCCTTGAAGTCCTTCTTCTTGACGATCTAGACTAGCAATGTTGACGAGAGTTGCGATCGCTTCTTCTGCACTTGGCGGTTTACCAATGACGTGTAATCCACAAGGCAACAACCGAGACTCAATTTCCATCAACTTGCGGTAGACGTTGCCAACAATATTATCCCGCTCTTCGGCACTCATGTCTCTGGCATCGGTTTCTGGCAGGTGAATATCCTTATCCAGATTCACGATCCGGCATTTATCCATGATGCTGTTGACAATGGAAACACCGCGTCCACTATCTTTTAAGGTTTGGTAAGAAGCAATTAATTCGCTCAGTTCCTTCAAACCTTTATACAACCCAGCATTTTCTGCCGGCGGTGTCAAGTAAGAAATTGTTTCGGCATAACTCCGACGTTTGGCAATTGTCGCTTCACTCGGATTATTCGCTGCGTAGTAATACAGGTTGGGAATTGAGCCAATCAAGTTATCTGGATAACAATCACCAGACATCCCCATCTGTTTACCTGGCATGAATTCCAAGGAACCGTGTGTACCAAAGTGCAGTACAGCATCAGCTTTCCAAACTTGCTCTAGATAAGTGTAGTAAGCAGCAAAACCGTGGTGAGGACTAGCTGAACGGGAGAATAACAGGCGCATCGGGTCGCCTTCGTAACCAAATGTGGGTTGCACACCGATGAAAACGTTACCGAATTGCTTACCATAAATCAGCAAGTTTTGCCCGTCGCTGTTAAGATGTCCCGGAGGTGGGCCCCAGTTTTCCTCTAGGCGGTGAGAGTAGGGAGTCAGCGCTTCATACTCAGGAACCGACATTTTGTAAGCAACGTTCAGTTCTGGGCTGTTGTACTGCGCTTGAGCGTCATGGATGACTTCTTGCATCAATGCTTCGGCGGATTCTGGCAATTCTGGTAAGTCGTAGCCGTTATTTTTGAGGGCTTTCATTACCTCATAAATAGAACCGAATACATCCAAGTAAGCGGCGGTTCCGACGTTGCCTTTATCTGGCGGGAAACTGAAAACGGTGATGGCGACTTTTTTATCCAGCTTCGGCTTGCGGCGGAGGTTTGCCCATTTTAAGGCGCGTTCGGCTACAGCTTCAACCCGATCGCGCAGTGCGATCGCTTTGCCTGTAGTTCCATCTCTACCTGATAAGATAATCGGCTCAATTGCTCCATCCAATTCAGGAATTGCAATTTGCAAAGCTACTTGAATTGGATGTAACCCTAAATCGCTATCCATCCACTCTTCTGTGGTTTGGAATACTAAGGGTAACGCCACCATATAAGGACGATTTAAGCGTTTGAGTGACTCAATTGCTTTGGGATGGTCTTGTCTGGCTGGGCCACCAACTAAAGCAAAACCAGTCAGCGATATCACTGCATCTACTAACTGTATGTTAGTAGTCGGTTCGTAGAAGTAGGCATCCACAGGCTTGGAGAAATCCAAACCACCAGCAAAAACAGGTAGTACCCGTGCGCCTAATGCTTCCAACTCCTGCACCATTGCTACATAATGGGCATCATCCCCTGTAACTAGGTGGGTGCGTTGCAATACTAACCCGACACAAGGAGCTAGGGGATCTTTTAGATCGCTAGAAATATCCTTACGAGCTGTATACCAATTGAGGTACTCTCTGACATCTTCAAACATACTAGGAGCCAAAGGATGCCAAATCCCTAAATCGGGATAAACCACCGGCTGTTCGTATGTAGAAGGTGCAAAATCTTGTTTATCTAAACCTTTAAATACATATTTATCAGCTAGCATCAGCAAGAAGTTTTCCAGGTTTTCTGGAGAACCACCTAGCCAATACTGAAAACTGAGCATGAAATTTCGGGCATCCTGTGCCTTGTCCATCGGTAAAAACTTCAGCACTTGCGGGAGGGTTCGCAAAAGCTTCAGCATTCCATCTTGGAATCCCGCACCGGATTTTTCTTTGCGTTTCCGCATGAATTGGGCGATCGCACTTTTTGACTGACCCAACTGTGCCAAAGAAAAGCTGCCCATTTTACTCAGGCGCATTACCTCTGGCATCGAGGGAAAGACAACGGAAACATCCAAGCGATCGCGGTGTGGTTCTACTGCTGCTACTACTTTCTGTGCTAAGTCTTCGATGAAAATGAGGGAAGCGATGAAGATATTCGCACTCTCAATTTCTCGTTTAAACTCCTCGTAATTCTCTGGGTCGCGGAGTTCCTCAATCAAGTACCCGCTGATTTCAATCGCCAAGTTGGGATTGTTCGCGTTAATCGTGCGAACTGCTTGCGACAAAGCACTCTGGTACTGGGACTCAAGCACGACATAGACCACCTTGATTAAACTACGTCCGCGTAAGTTATCAGGCGCAATGTGTCTAATGGTGGACTTGACGTGTGTGAACATGCTTCTTCGGCTCCTTTGATGCGTGTTCTCTCTGAAAGTTCCTAGCGGCATCATCAGCCACAGGTAACTTGCGATCTTTTAGGCAATATCTGTTTTTTATCAGAAAACGCTTGCCCAGTAGGCATTTTATCGCCTATATGACACAAATCGATATAAAAAACGAAATATTTCTTCGTAATTGTTGACTTTATCTAAAAGTAGTAGCTCACATTAATGTAAATATTTCGTAACAACTTTTAATCGTTACATAGTTATTTAAATATATAATTTTATTTACAAAACCAAATCCGCTTGTGCGAGTTGATTAAGTATTATTTACAGTGTATGTAGAGCTTACTTACTTTCTAGCTCTTTTTGAGATAGAGCTTCTTTAGAGAGGTTTGAGAGGGTTAGCGTACAGCTTTTCGTATCTTTGAAGCGATCCTGTTTTAAGCACAGACACTAGGACACAAAGATCAAAATATTTAACCTTCCCGCACCATCCAAACCAACATTCCCAAAAGTATTTCCA
The DNA here is from genome assembly GCF_036917315.1 of Nostoc sp. Lineage (GTDB taxonomy): Bacteria > Cyanobacteriota > Cyanobacteriia > Cyanobacteriales > Nostocaceae > Nostoc. The sequence continues at coordinate 44,476 of NZ_JBALDR010000034.1, forward strand.
CTGGCGGAACAGTATAATCATTCAAATCAATACTCAATGTCTGCCCTTCTAATTTCAAAAATCGCCAAGCCGTACCGCTGCTGACGCTGCCATAAATTGTTTTAATCGGTATATTATTGATTTCATTAAATTTTTGAGCGGCAATCATTTCTGCTGCACATTGCCCTAAACCAGGTTTTAAATCACCTTTTTTCGCTTCAATAATCACGATCGCAGGGGCTTCAATAAATATTTGTTCGGGTGAGCGGCTAATTAAAAAATCACATACTCCACTTAAGCCTAGCTCCGATGCAACGGTAAAATCTTCACCCGAAAAAAAGCTGACTTTGCGTTCAAGAATTTTCCTAACTTCTACGAGTATTGGACTAATAATTAACTCTGAACGAGCTTTTTCTGAACCAGTTGCTGTTGCTAGTGGTAGTCCTTCGCTTAATGCTTCTTTGAGGTAAAAACTAGGTTCTATGGACTGTGTTTCTGGTAAAAACCGTCCACTTTCAACTGTAGTTAAGTTAAAGTCGCGTTTGACTTTTGACAGCCAGAAGTCACAATAACACATTATAAATATGATTAAATATTAATCTATAAGTATTGATCCTATAGCGTTTATAGGTCAATATAGTTCAGATAAGAGCAAAACACTTGTAGAGACGGCGATTTATCGCGTCTTGAAAACCCAAAATTTTTGCCAGTAGCCCTTAACCCAAGCGTATTGGTTTATAGGTGTTTTGTTGGGAATGGAATCAACAAGAGCGATCGCCTTGTTCAAATGCTGTGTCAAAGAGGCCGCGATCGCTCTTTTTACTCAGAAGTCGATAGAGTTCAGAAAATGCGATCGCAATTAGGATTTAGGATTCTAATTTATCGGATAGGTAATTCAATCACAAACTCTGTACCCTCACCTTGTGTTGAATGGCAACTTAGCTTACCGCGATGATTATTAACTACAATTTGGTAAGCAATAGATAAACCTAGTCCTGTTCCTTTACCGATGACTTTTGTAGTGTAGAAAGCATCAAATATCTTTGTCCGGTTTGCTTCGCTGATTCCTGAGCCATTGTCTGCAATTCTGAGAATAACTCGCTCTCCAATTGCTTCAGTTTTAATCCAAATCATACCAATATGTCTAAAGTTTTCATCAAAATCCTGATTTTTTTGGATTTCTTCAATTGCATCTATTGCATTAGCAATCAAATTCATAAAAACCTGATTTAGTTCGCCTGGATAGCACTCAAAAAGTGGCAATTCCCCATATTCTTTGATTAATTTAATTGCTGGACGATGAGCATTTGCTTTGAGTCGATGTCCAAGAATGAGTAGCGTAGTTTCTAAACCTTCATGCAGGTTAGCCAGTTTTTTACCTGCTTCTCCGTGTCGAGAGAACTTATTCAACGATGACACAATTTCTGTAACGCGATCTGTACCTACTTGCATAGATTGAATAATTTTAGATAAATCATTTAATAAATAATTAATATCTTTTGTTTTAATAGCATTTTGAACTTCAGTTGGGGGATCGGGCAGATACTTTTGATATAGTTCAAGTAAATTAACAACCTCTTGAAAATACTCTTCAATAAAATTCAAGTTGCCAGCGATAAAATTGATGGGATTATTTACTTCATGGGCAATTCCTGCTGTCATTTGACCCAATGTTGCGACCTTTTCTGCTTGAATCAGTTGGGTTTGAACCTGTTGTAATTCGGCGTTTTTGTCCATCAAGGTTTTCGTCAAATTTTTAAGCTTAAGTTGATGCTCTACTCGCACCAAAACCTCTTCATACTGAAAAGGTTTAGTAATATAATCTACGGCTCCCAGTCTCAATCCTTTAACCTTGTCAGCAGTATCTGAGAGAGCAGTCATAAAAATGATCGGAATATCCCGGACACGAGGATTGCTTTCACTTTTTAAGTATTTACAAGTTTCAAACCCATCGATACCCGGCATCATGATATCAAGCAATATTAAATCAGGTAAATCATCATTTTCTAATCTCTGAATGGCTTTTTCACCACTACGAGCTGCCCAAACTTCAAAGCTAGACTGATCCAAAAAGCTCGATAAAACTTGTAAGTTGGCAGGGTTATCATCAACGACTAAAATAATTCCTCTGCTAGGATCGCTATTTAGGAAATTTTTTTGATCGCCTATGGTTGCTGTCATAATATTTCTATCCTATATTGATTCACTTACTTTTTTGCAAGACGTTAAAGGAGAACACTCAAATTTAAAATTAACGCACTACAATCCCTATAAATAAATTTAAGAAAATCAATCCTTTGATTTTTCGGTCAAAAAATTAAGGATTAAATCTTCGTCAAACTGCCTCGCTAACTGCCGCAATTGGTTAGCAAAGGGAGCGATTTTTGTGTCTGTTTCCTCTAGTTTATCTGCCCATTTGAGAATGTCATTGAAGTTACCTTTACTGGCTAAATTCATCAGTTCTTGCAATATATCGGGAGAGGGAGGAGTCAATTTATCTGGTGAACTATCAAGTGTTATAGGCGAAGAATTGATTTTTTGTTCCTCAGACTGCTGGTAAATCCATGTCAAACCTAAATGGCACTCTAATTGATGCAATAATTCATCTGCCTGTATAGGTTTGCTTAAAAAAGTGTCACCTCCCGCTTGCATACTTCGATGTTGGTCGGCTTCAAAGACACTAGCAGAAGAGACGATAATCTTGACATCTTGAATATCTGGGGTATGACGCAGGTGTTTAATCAATTCAAACCCATCCATTTCTGGCATCAGCAAATCTGTAATCACCAAGTCTGGTTTCAGAGCGATCGCTTTTTCTAAACCATCTTTACCATTGATGGCTTCAACCACTTTGAAACCCAATGGTTGCAATAAGTTTGTAATTACTGTGCGATTCTCCCAGCGATCGTCCACCATCAGTATGGTGCGGGGACTACCTTCAAAGCCAATGATTTGTCCTTTGGATGCAGCCATAGCAGACTGTACCCATTCGCTGGCTTGGGCGATCGCAATTTCAAACCAGAAATTACTACCCTGACCAATCTCACTTTTAACCTGGATATCGCTACCCATCATCTGCACTAACTGCCGAGTAATAGCTAAACCCAGCCCTGTCCCTTCTATCTGATGCTTTTTTTCACCTACTTGTTCAAATGGCAAAAAAATGTTGCCCAGTTGGGTTGGAGTTATGCCAATTCCTGTGTCTTTTACACTAAAGTGAATGCGATATTTCTCTGTCTGTCCATCAGCAGGAAGTCGCTCGATTACTTCAACCTTGAAGCTAACCTTACCCTCATCGGTAAATTTAATGGCATTTCCCAGCAGATTCAAGAGAATCTGACGTAACCTTTTGACATCGACATGAACCCCTGTGGGTAAGTTGCTGGCGAGTTCATAGACAAATAAAATACCTTTTTGCTCTGCCCGAATCTGGCAAATTTCCCCAATTCCTTGTAAAAAAGACGGAAAATGAACATCTTGAGGATGCAGTTCCAGTTTTCGCGCTTCAATTTTGGAAAGATCCAAAATGTCATTAATTAAAGTCAGTAGATGAGAGCCACACTGTTCAATGATGTTTACATGATATTGCTCTGGCTCTGACAAACCTTGAGAACGCAGCAAAATTTGAGCGCAACCCAAAATACCATTCAAGGGCGTTCGCAGTTCATGGCTCATGTTGGCTAAAAATTCGCTCTTAGCCCGGTTTGCAGTATCAGCAGCTGCTTTAGACTTTTTCAGTTGAGCTTGTTCAAATGCTTGCACCTGCCACAAGACAGCGATCATCGTCACTGTCAATCCGCCCACAATTAGGGCGATCAGATCGAGAAATTGTAGCCGAGATTCAATATTTTGGCGCGGAATTACCAAAGCCACAGACCAATTAGTTTCTCGCAACGGCACATAAGCAACATACTTTTTAGTGCCGTCAATTTCCATCAATTGAATTCCCTGTTGTTTGTTTACCATCTGCTGCGCGATCGCATTTAAATTACGATCTGGAATTTTCAGCAGGCTGGGTGCTGGCTTTTCTACCGTTGACATTAAGGTTGAGTTGGGATGGACGATCGCTTCTCCTTGGGAATTGAGGGCGAATGCATAGCTGTTCTTGCCGTAGCGCAAAGAGTTGACCACCTTAGCAATGCGATCGACTTTAACATTGCCGTGGAAAACCCCAATCGGTGAACGATTGGTAGGAGAATCAGACCAGATTGGAGTGGCGATCGCAATTAAAGGAATACCCGTGGAACGGCTGATAAAGGGATCGGAAATGTTGCTTTTTCCGGCTAGTGCTTTTTGAAAGTAGTCTCGATCCTTAATATTCTTATTTGATCGACCAACCTTAGTATTAAAATACGAACCATCTGGGGTAACTATTTGGAAAAAGAAAAATTCATCGATCCGCTCAACTTCTGACTTTAAATAAGGTTTTGCTAAAGACCAGTCTAAGGAGCGTACAGTTGAAGTATGAGCAAGGGTTTGCACCTCGACTTTGCGAACATGTAACCACTCCTCAATTTCATCAACCCCTCTCTGTACCTCTAAAAAAGCTTTTCCTCTCAAGTCTTGTAGCGTTATTTTCCGAGCAGCTTGATAGCTAAAATAAGCAGAAATACTCACAATAAGAGTAGTGCCGCCAAGAATAAATCGAATCGGTAAATTCCGTGAGGAATACATTTTGGTGTCAGATGGGCTGGAGTTGCCTTTTATCACAGGGTTCACCCTCTAAACAATGGGTTTGATAAGCAAAAAAAAGGGCTATATTTAGATTGCCCAAAAAATTATTAATAATCGCAGCTATGATTGTTACCCATAGCTGCGATTGTCAATACCCTAAACTTTGCTAACCATCCTTTAAAGACCTGTATTGTGAAGTATGTATAGACTTACCATCGGGTAAGTTCAAAAAATATATTTTCTATAAAATATAATCAACTTTGCCGCTATATTTTTCTTGATAAATTAGATAATATTACTGATATTTCAGTATCTAAAAATAGTCAACTTTATTCAGTCAAACAGGTATTTAAAATAAAAAATTTAGATTATTTTGTAACAGGAGAAAGCCAAGAGTCGCGATCTAGCTGACAGTGGTAGCGATTAAATGACTGCTAACTCTACGCAAATTCAATGTGAAAGAGGTTATCAAATCTCATTAACAAGCTACAGTATATACCTATAGCATAAGAACGAATTAGGTAATACTTGCCTTTTGACTAATGACTCAAGTAGATATTCTGATCCTTTCAAATGGCCCAGGTGAAGTAACAACCTGGGTACGTCCAGTAGTAAAGGCGTTGCGGCAAGAATTAGGGGATGACCGTTCTTTAGTGAGGATTTCTGTGATATTATCGCCTTGCTCAAATGCCAGTGGTAAAGAAGCAGCGATCGCTCTTTCTTTCCCAGAAGTAGATAGAGTTCAGGGAGCAGAACATTTTTGGCAATTTTTGCTTTGGGGCAAAACATTTGAAAATTGGGATTGGAGAAGTCGCGGTGTAGTCGTTTTTTTGGGCGGCGATCAAATTTTTCCAGTGATTATAGGCAAAAAGCTCGGATATCGCACAGTTGTTTACGCCGAATGGGAAGCCAGGTGGCATAACTGGATAGATCGCTTTGGAATCATGAAACCCGAAGTTGCAGCCCGTGTCCCCCAGAAATATGCTCACAAATTCACTGTTGTCGGCGATTTGATGCTAGAAGCAGCAGAGGAAAGCCTAGATTCAAATTCTCCTTTGCCTATCACTCCATCACTTAAAACTGAATTGATTGGTTTACTCCCTGGTTCAAAAGCAGCAAAATTAGCCCAAGGAGTACCATTATGTTTAGCTATTGCCGAATACGTTCATGCAAAAAGACCGCAAATCAGATTTGTGATTCCTGTAGCGCCAACTTTGGATTTACAAACTTTAGCTAGTTTTGCCGATCCCCAAAAGAACTCTATTGCTGAAATCTTTGGCTTTGGCGGTGCTTCATTAATTATCCCAGAGGATGCTAAAGGTAAAGCGTTGCTCAAAACAGCAACGGGCTTAACTGTGGAACTGTGGCAAGAAAACCCTGCATATCACTTATTATCCCAGTGCTGTATCTGCTTGACTACCGTGGGGGCAAACACTGCCGAACTTGGTGCTTTAGGAGTGCCAATGATTGTTTTACTACCAACGCAGCAACTTGATGCCATGCGTTCTTGGGATGGTTTACCTGGATTGTTAGCAAATCTGCCAGGGTTAGGTACACTATGCGCTAAGGTGATTAATTGGTCATTTCTGAGATTTGTGAAACACAAAGGTTTATTAGCATGGCCAAATATTTGGGCACAAGAAGAGATAGTCCCAGAAATTATGGGTAAACTTCAACCGCAAGAAGTTGGGGAAATGGTTTTAGACTTTTTGACGAATCCAGAAAAATTGGATGATATGCGTGCCAAACTCCGTAATATTCGCGGTGAAAGCGGTGCAGCCCAGAAGATAGCACAGATTGTTGATGAGGAAATTGGGAAGTAGGGAAAGATGAGGGAGTAATCAAAGCAACATCCCCCTCATTTTCACTCTGGCTTAATCTGAAGATTCTCCATCCCTGCGCCCAAGTTCAAAAATGCCAGCACCCATACAGGCTAATATACCTGTACTAATTCCCCAACTCTCACCTAAACTAATTTCCAGACCCCAGTTACATAAAGCGCCGACGACCAAAAAAGGCACAATGCTAAACAGTGAGGCGTAGAAAGCATTTTGGGATTCTCTGGCTTTACGAGTCTTTTCAAATTCCGACTGGCTGGTATAAAGCGATCGCTCGGCAAAGTTAAACCAGCGATTGAGCTGCTCAATTACCCATTCATTGACTCTGGAAAAACCTAGATATAGCGCCAATGACCACAAACTCGCTCCAGCGATCGCGATCGTGTCTAACTCAAAACGGAAAGGTAAAATTTCAGTCAGCATTGCTTAGGTGAGTCCTGCAAAGGGTTAACTTTAGCTGTCAGTAGATGCTAAATAAACCTCTTGTGCAATTTTAAGCATAAAAGCTAACAAGATTTCAACTACTTGGCAAATCAAGAAATTGCTAATCGAATTTACCAAGATTGCACAACTGGATATTTTGACTCCACATTGACAAAGTACAAGCCGAGCGGATTACAAGGTAGAACAAAGGAAGCTGCTATCCAGGATGCTAAAGAACCAAGGGAGATTATCGCGGTAAGACTATCAGTGAATACAGTTGACTTGCTGCGACTGTTTGAGGACTACACACAGTTCAAATCTAAAACCTTGAAGTCTAACAGCATGATTGATTACGACCGCATCAAAAACAAGCTTAGGAAATGCCCTCACAAACTAGCGAGAGGTGCTAGTAAAAAGCTACTAAATCAGACAAATGGGAGTCCAGATTATCGCGCAAGCAGACAAAGTTTTTCTGACAGGTTAACCAGTAAGAATAACTTTTTGTGGCAGGGCGTAAGCTTTATTTATGACTCTAGTTCTTTTGCGTATTGGTCAAATAATTGATGTGCTGTTTGTTCATCTCTCACTCTTGCCACACGTTCACACTCACCAGTCACGTCTGTATAAAATATGTCATAAGCAGTATTGTTTCCATCACCTAAGTCAAGTGCTGCACTTTTTCCCATTAGAAGCTTCCTTCCGTCTGGATATACTCGTTCTCTCATTGTTCAAAAGGTTTTGCGCTAATACATAAGCTGTCTAGCCAGCATAAGCATTAATGAACTTTTCACTTATGCCAGCTTATGTCTTATGTCAGAGGTGTTTTTCGCTGTAAAGTATGCCAGGAACCGGACTTGAACCGGTGACACGAGGATTTTCAGTCCTCTGCTCTACCAACTGAGCTATCCCGGCTGGGGCTTTTGTGAGCCACGATTAATCAATGTAGCAAAGATAAAAGAATATAGCAAGTCTTTGGAGAAAAATAGTTATGCAGCTTTCAAACTCAACTTAAACCAGATGAAAACGGCTACAAATAAGAGAAACTGGACAAGAACAATACTTGGCCCAGAAGCAAGGTTGAAAATACCTGAAACCATGATGCCAGCAATGCTGCTGATGGAACCAACGATCGTCGACATGACTAGAAAGCGGCTAAAGTGGTGACTCATCAGTTTGGCGGTGGAGGCGGGAATGACCAAAAAGGCGTTCACCAGTAAAACACCGACAGCTTTAATCGCCACAGCAACGGCGAGTGAAAGTAAGACCACAAAAGCGTAGCGGTACAATTGAACGGGAACGCCTTGAACTTGGGCGACATCCGGGTTAAGGGTCAATAAAATTTGCTGTCGCAGAGTTGATAGTAAAAATATGCTACCTCCCACAAGGACTAGTAGTGTCAAAATTAAATCTGTAGTGTCGATCGCTAGAATATCCCCGAACAGTACAGCCATCAAGTTGCCACGATATCCTTTAATTAGGCTCGTGAGAATTAAACCGATCGCTAATGCCCCAGATAACACTATGCTAAGTACGCTATCGCTAGCTAAGTCGGTTTTGTCGATGAAGTAGAGGACAATAACCCCAAAAACTAAGGTAAAAGGTAATAGCATCCAAGTAGGATTTATTTGTAGCAGCACACCTAACGCCACACCTACTAGTGCTGCATGACCAACCGCGTGGCTGAAAAATGACAACTGGCGCAAGGTGACAAAACTACCCAACATCCCGCCAAGTATTCCCATCAAGGCAGCACCGACGATCGCACGTTGTATCGAGGCAAGTTGTAACAACTCTAGTAAGTCATTACTACTAGCGATCGCAAGCCAAGTTATCTGACAATCATTGAAGAAATTCATATTTATGGAAATTAATGTTGGTGCTGGTAGCGACTGAAACCTGGGCCGTAGGTTGCTAACAGGTTTTGCGGTGAAAGGGCAATTTCTGGCTTACCAGTACAAACAATGCTCTGGTTCAGGCAAAGCACGCGATCGCAATGCCGATTTACCATATCAATATCGTGAGAAACTTGTAATACTGTCCAACCTTCTTCTCGCTTTAATTCATTTAGCAAAGCGTAAAAGTCTGCTGCACCTTGTACATCAACACCAGCAAAAGCTTCATCTAGTACCAAGAGTTTCCGAGGCATTACCAAACAATAAGCCAATAAAACCCGCTTCAGTTGACCGCCACTAAGAGTACCAATAGCTTGATGCTGTAAATGATAAGCATCAGTTCGCCGTAAAGCTTCCGTTACCGCTGCCGATTTTTCTCGGTCTTGTTTCCACAGCTTGGAGAAAAATAAATTCTTTCTTTTCCCTTCCTTAGTCCATCCCAGTCCGACTAATTCGCTGACAGAAATGGGAAAACTGCGGTCAAAAATGAAGTTTTGCGGCATATAGCCCAACGTGTGGCGTAAATGCCCCAATCTGGAAATTGGACGACCCAAGATTTCAATCGTCCCAGCACTTCGAGGTATCAAATCTAAAACCGCTTTTACCAGGGTACTTTTACCAGCACCATTGGGGCCAACAATGGCTGTATCTGTTCCTGGTAACAATTCAAAGGAAACATCTCGAACAGCTAGATAGCTGCCTTGATAAACAGTTAATCCTTCTACTTTCAAAATAGGAATGTCATTAGTCATTGGTCATTAGTTATTGGTCATTGGTCATTGGTCATTGGTCATTGGTCACTTGTTCTGAGCGTAGTAGTTGGCGTGGTAACAGAGCGTAGTCGTTCGCGCAGCGTCTCGTAGAGAAGTGCAACCTCTTGTAGAGAAGTATTGGTCATTAGTCATTTGGAAATGACAAAGGACAACTGACAAATGACAAATCTATTTACACGATGTTTCCAGAGTTTGCAAATTAGCTTTCATTGCCTTGAAATAATGCTGCGGATCTGTTTCGCCAGTTTCTAGAGAATCCAGAGTACGCAAATTTAATTTCAAGTCTTTAGAGAGGCTGTTCAGCAGTTTATTATCTACTCCTGGTTCGCTAAATAAAGCTTTAACTTTGTATTTTTTCACAGCGTTGACGGCATTTTGGACATCTGTTGGTGAAAGTTGATCTTCGGGAATTTGCACCACAGCAACTTGCTTGAGGTTATAGCGTTTAGCTAAATATGGAAATGCATCATGAAAGGTAATAAAGGTGCAAGTGGGATTTTTCTGCAAAGTCTGCTGAAATTCACTGTTTAAACTTTCTAATTCTTTAATATAATCTGTAGCATTTGCTTCGTAAGTAGCTTTGTTCGCCGGATCGGCTGCAATTAATCCATCTCGAATATTTGTTACCTGTTGTTTTGCCAAAACTGGATCTAACCAAACGTGCGGATTACCCTGACTATGTTCGTGGTCTTTTTCATCTGGCGTCGTTTTGACAACAGGTGAAATTTCATTTAAGGGTTTAATACCAATACTTGCATCAATTTCAGTTAATTTGGGATTTTGGGCATTTTTGACGGTACCTTCCAGAAATTCCTCTAAGCCTAAACCATTTTTTACTAACACCTTAGCAGTAGCGATCGCTTTGACATTTCCTGGTGTCGCTTGGTATTCATGTACCTCCGTACCAGGTGGCACTAGAATTTCTACATCTGCCACATCCCCAGCTACTGCCTTAGTAAACAAATATATCGGCAAAAATGTCGCTACTACTTTAGTTTTTCCCGACTGCGCCTGTGGGATAGAAGCAGCTTCTTGTGCTTGCGGCGACTGTTCGGAAGTTGTTCCCTGATTTGAATTCGATTGGCTACACCCAGTAGCCATCGACAACATTAGCAGAGCAATTATGGACAAGATGCCGCTTCTTTGCCTACCTGTTCTAACTTCTCTGCAATTCCCAATCATGATATTTCTCCTCCAAACGGATGCTTGCTCTACCTCTGCGATCGTCGCTATTGACAATGGGAAGTATTCTAAATTTTATACTATAATAATTCTCATTCTCATTTTAAGTACATAATATCATTCTGGGTTTTCTGTGTAATGAGTAACAACAAAACTTTTTCAGACGGTACAGCCCTCTGCAATTTAGTTTTCCCTAAATAATTAGGAGTTATTGACTTTTTTTGTTAAAAAGGTTGCTTACTTCTGATAAGATTGCTGACAAATATTTTCATAAAATACCCGTTAAAAAAACGTGGTTTGGGTGTGAATTGGAGATCAGTGTGAGGAGAAAAATGCAAAAATTCTGGAAATATCTGCTAGTTAGTCCAGCAGTCTGCGGTGTCATGCTATTTGTTAATACTGCTACATTTGCAGGTGAAACATCGAGTAAGTCTGAAATCAATCAACCGCAAGTTTTAGCTAATCCAGACACAAAAGATCAGAAAATGGGACAAGTTACCTCCGTGTCCCAATTTTCTGATGTACAACCCACCGACTGGGCATTTCAAGCATTGCAATCCTTGGTTGAGCGGTATGGCTGTATTGCAGGATACCCAAATAGCACTTATCGCGGTAATCGCGCATTAACGCGATATGAATTTGCTGCTGGTTTGAATGCTTGTCTCGATCGCGTTAACGAACTTATTGCTACAGCCACTGGCGATTTAGTTAGTAAACAAGATTTAGCCACATTACAAAAGCTGCAAGAAGATTTTTCCGCAGAACTGGCGACACTCCGAGGTCGTGTGGATGCAGTAGAAGCGCGCACTGCTGAATTGGAGGCGAATCAGTTCTCAACCACAACTAAATTGCAAGGACAAGTTGTTGCAGTTGTTAGCGATGTATTGTCAGGAAATACAGTCAATGGTGCAGAAATCACAGACGAGAATACAACTTTAGGGGTACGGGCACGCATAGAATTAGTAACCAGCTTCACAGGGAAAGATACGCTGTTTACCAGAATCCAAGCTAATAATATTCTCAGCCCTGATATTGGTACGCCAGAGGGAAACTTATTTTTTACTGGCGAGGATGGTACTACTGATGCTGCAATAGATGCACTGTTTTACAGATTTCCCTTGGGCGAAAAAACAGAGGTTGTCGCTATTGCTAATGCAGGTGCAGCAGACGACCTTACCAGCACTGTCAATCTCTTTGATGGTGATGGCGCTTTTGGTGCTTTATCTACCTTTGGTACGCGTAACCCAATTTATAACCAAATAAATGGTGCGGGGTTGGGAGTAACATACGAGTTCAGCGAAAAATTGGCATTAAGTCTAGGGTATTTGAGTGGTACAGCTAATAACCCTACACCCAATAATGGTTTGTTCAATGGTTCTTATGGTGCGTTGGCACAGCTGACAGTTAAACCAAGCGATCGCATTTCTATCGGTTTAACTTACATCAATTCCTACAATCAACCACTACTCACAGGTAGCAATGCCGCCACTTTCCAGGATATAGCAGCTATCCAGGGTTTACCAGAAGATCAAGTCGGATTTTCCAGTAATTCTTACGGCGTCCAAGCATCCATTGGCATCACTGATAATATCGTCTTGGGTGGTTGGGCTGGATACACTAACAGCCAAAGCTTGAGAGGAACCCGTGGAGACGTTGATATTTGGAACTATGCTGTCACCTTGGGCTTCCCTGACCTCGGTAAAAAAGGTAACTTGGCAGGTATCATCGCTGGTATGGAGCCAAAAGTTACAAGCTCTGACATCGCAGGTTTGGATAGCGATCCTGATACATCCTATCATCTTGAGGCATTCTACCAGTATAAGCTGAGTGACAATATCACCATTACTCCTGGAGTCATCTGGTTAACATCTCCAGATCACAACGACACTAATGATGATGTTGTTATTGGTGCATTGAGAACCACATTCAGTTTCTAATTTTTAAAATCTTAAAAGAAGACGCAAAGGATAAATTTGCGTCTTCTTTTTGTGTATAGTATAGGGTTAAGAATTTATACCAATTTGAAAAAAGAATGCGACAAATAGACCATCTGTAGAGACGCGATTCATCGCGTCTTTACCCAAGCATGGGTCGCAATCATTAATTTAACTGGTATTAACTCAGCATTTTTACTCAGCTTGATATCTTAAAACAACGCGAGTTCGACAGTTAGGAAAGGTTAAAAAGTTTGCTAGCTAGATATGAATTTGTTTAACAGAACATCCACGCAGCCTGAAAAAAGTCGCGTTCACAAAACATCGCATAACGATAAGTTGAATGCACAACAGAGTTGGTAGCGGCATAATTGTCAACTAAATTTTCTAATTGTTGTGTTAGTGGTTGAAAATCTGCGCTGCTATAAGTACGAATCCAGTCTGCATATTGATGATCGGGAATACCGTTACAAGCCAATTTTTCTCCTAAAAAGGCATACAAACGCATACAAGGAGACATCGCCGCCGCAGTTAAACCCACATCTTTGCTCCAAGCAGTTGCTAACAAAAAATCAGTATAGCGGCGGGTGGCAGATGCGGGTTCTACAGAATACAAATTGACTCCCCACTCAGAAGCATAACTACTATGCAGCCGTAGTTCTTCTAAAACTCCACTAGCTAAATTATGAAATGTGGTGAAACCTAACCAGTCTGGTGCTTTAGCTGCGGCGATACTGTAGGCACGAGCAAAAGCTTCTAAGAAAAAAGCATCTTGCCCTACGTAGTAAGCAAATTTAGCTCGCTCAAGAGTACCATCGCCAATACCTTGAACGAAAGGATGCTCTAGGCAAGCTTGGGCTAAGTCTTGATTTGCTGCCCATAATTCGTTAGATAAAGTCATTTGTCATTTGTCATTTGTCATTTGTCACTTGTCATTTGTCACTTGTCATTTGTCATTTGTCATTTGTCATTTGTCATTTGTTATTATCCCCTTTAAAAAGGGAAGAACTGGAGCAAGACTGAGCCAATACTTCCTAAAAAGTCAACGAAGCTGGGCTTACCAGTACTTACCTTCTCATTGACGGGTGTTTGTAGTTCTTTTATAAAAGTTTGGGCTGTTAGGGTTCCAGTGCTGTTGTTTTGGGATGTAAACAATTTTTCCGCAACTTGAGCATCTTGGAATGCACCTTGTCTATCTAGTATTTGGTAACGGGCGACACCACGAGCGAGATAAGCATCCGCATATTCTGGTTTAATTGCGATCGCTTGATTAAAATAACTGATTGCTTGCTGTTGGTTGCCTTTTTGCCCTTCCGCTACACCCAAAGCATAAAATTCTGCTGGTGAAGCAATTTGTGATGGTATCGCAACTGCACCTTGAAAGTTAGTCCCATTCAAGTAAGCGCCAGTTAGTTCTGCATTTGCTAAATAAGTATTTCTCAAATCAGCACCCGTCAAATTTGCCCCATTAAATTTAGCTTCGCTCAGGTTAACGCCAAATAAACTCGCGCCACTTAAGTTTGCACCCCGCAAATCTGCACCGCTCAAGTTTGCACGACTGAGGTTAGCACCTGTGAGATTAGCACCGCTTAAATTGGCTCCAGATAAGTCAGCCATTACTAAACCTGCACTCGTCAAATCACAGTTTTGACATTGTTTGGTGGCTAATAACTGTTTAACATGTTCAGAATTTGCTGCTTGTACGGTTGTTGTCAAACTAATTGTGGTTAAAAATGCAACTACACTCAGAATTTGTTTTTTCATGTCTGTGTAATATTTTTTACTAAATATCAATATTGACTGAGATGGATTTATACCTCAGCATTATGATATGAGCAATCTCAATAATTTGTCCTCTGTAGTTGCCTACATCACTGATAAATTGGCGATACCTTTCCTATGGAAGGCTATGCTAAAAGATTCTAGAAAAGTCGTGAAAGTATAAATTGAGCCGATATTAAGACTCCTAACCCCAGTAACAAGGGTAAATGAGCATCATTCGTCAAGATAAATGATACACTCTACTAAAGGCGAAACTGGTGTCAAAAAATTAAACTCATTGCAAAATATCGCTTCACTTCAAAGAAAGCATCTGTAACATCCAAATAATTAGTATTTTTTAAAATCAAGTCAATTAGTAGGGCAGTAACCAAGCCTAAAGTTTGCCCTATAACTGGGCTAGTCATTATCATGAGGGATGCTCTAACTCAGGAGCAAAATGATAGATTTGCTTTTGTATACCCTGATTTTAAATAAATATGAGACTATAGAAGCATTAAAGCAGTCAGAAAAACGTGAGTCAGCAAGACAAACTCTTAGACAAAATTCTCTCTGGGACTTCTGATACAGATATCCCTTTCGCCCAACTGTGGCAACTTTTATATACACTAGGCTTTGAAGAACGGATTCGTGGCGATCATCGCATTTTTGTCAAAGCCGATGTTGAGGAGATATTGAACCTGCAACATAAAAGAGGAAAAGCCAAAAGCTATCAAATTAAACAAGTTCGGGCGGTGATTCTCAAATATAAGCTAGGAAGTAAAAATGATGTTTCGGTATGAAATTATTCTCTACTGGAGTGAATTAGATCGAGCCTTTATTGCTGAAGTTCCAGAGTTATCAGGCTGTGCTGCTGACGGTGATACTTATCAAGAAGCCCTGCATAATGTAGAATTAGTTGTGCAGGAATGGATAGAAACTGCTAAGGATTTGGGGCGTCCAGTTCCTGAACCTAGACCGCGTTTGATGTACATTTAATTGATACATAAACCAAGTTAAACTGATTTTTTAGCATAATCAGAAATATTTAATACCATCTTAGATACGGATCGGAAAAATTTTCGCTAAAAGACCTAAAAAATTCTACTGGCTGCCATTATAGTATCTAAGTTATAGCGATTCTCATTTGAATGGATACACGGTATTGCCCATTATTGTCAACTTAAGCTCAAACGCTTGTACCACAAGTCGAATTACCCCCCTTAGAAAGGTGGGAGAAAGAAATGCAGTTCCCTCCCCTTGCCAAGCTACGGTGTACCCACAAGTCGAATTACCCCCCTTAATCCCCCCGATATATTGGGGGAAAACAAGAAAATCCGGTTCCCTCCCCAATCAATATATCGGGGAGGGTTCGGGTGGGGTAAAAGAATATTTGATACATTAATCATAACTTTTCAAACATCCTCTAAGTGAAGAACTTAGTTAGTAGTAAGCTTACAAATCACCATAATATGTGATTTGTATTTGTTAGTAGTATAGTGAATAAGTTGTAGTCCAGAACGTTCTAGTTCTTGCAATAGTTTAGGGATTTCATACTTGTGATGCCGCCAAATAGTAATCTCTTCACCTTTAGAGAATTCAATATTTTTATCTATACCCATCCGACTAAAATTTATAGTGTAATCATGACGTAGTTTCAGATTAGCAACGATACTATCTGTTTTTAAATCGTATTTTCTCACTAGTTCGCAATCTTCAGATTTAATCCCAATCTTCTTTTTAATCCATCCATATACTTCTTCTACATGATACTTGCAGCCACCTCTAACTATTCCATCCCATGTAGAGTTAGAACCAGTTTCGTTAGTAAATACTAAAAGATCGTGTTTTCCCATACTATCTCTAAAGTTTTTCAACACATCATCTCTATTTTGATGATTTCCAATGGTAACTCCTAAGTGTAAAAATATTTTTGCTGTGTCGTCAATTTCAAGACTAGCTTGATTTTGGAATAAAATTTTGGGTACACAACTACTTTCTATGTCAATTGTGGAACTGATAAACTCGACTAGTGGAAACCATTTTTTAAAATTGCTTTTGGAGACATGAAGCAATTCTTCACTAATGTCTAAAGCAATATATTTGTTAATTTTTTCTAATTTGTTTAGTCTGCGAATAAAGTTTTTAACTGGATAGGAATTACCAGCACCAACGTCTATAATATTTACTCCTTCACCAATTTTTATACGATCGTTCAGGTATTGGAAATTATCTTTTAAAAGGTCAATTTCTACATTTGCTCTTCCATACCATCTAGGAATAGCATATTTCAAATAAAAATCGTTCCAAATTTTTGCACCTCTTCCTTTATAAGAATACTTGAGAGGAATTTCTCGTCTGACTTCTAATGCATGAATTATCCCTAAAACTTCTTCTTCAGAAAAAAGAGAGTAGAACTCAGAACTTGGCTTTGCTGTGCGACTGATAGCAGATGAAATATCTAAGGGAAGTTGGGAATTGCTATGAAAATTGTGAGCCATTATTCTTGTTCTTTGGTTTTCTTCGGTATTGAAATTGATTAGCCGCAATGCTTGCTAGAAATGTATTCTCCCATGCCACTGTCCCAAAACCTGGAATCTTCATCACAAAGAACAGGCCTGTTTTCTATATCACATTCCCCACTCTCAAAGAATAAATTGGTTTTTTACAATCAAAATACGAGATAATTTTCCAATGATACAGGGATGAATTGCAGTGGTTCAGCAACCAGAACTCCAGGAAACTTCGTCGATCAAGTCAACCCAGCGTGTGCTTAAGAGTTTAAGTACTTACCGATGGACTTCGCTTGGAGCATTGGTCAGCCTGTTGCTGTTGACGATCGCTAACGCTGTAACCCCACAACTATTTCGGTGGGGAATTGATCGAGGCATCATGCAAAAAAACCTCCAAGTTGTGCTATATAGCGCCGCCTGGATGGTAGTTGCAGCGATCGCTCGTGGTGTATTTAATTTTGGACAAAGCTATCTAGCAGAAGCAGCGTCTCAGGGTGTTGCTTATGACCTGCGAAACAAAATTTTCAGCAAGATTCAAAATCTCAGTTTCAGCTTTCATGACCAGGCGCAGACTTCCCAATTACTAACCCGTGTCACCAGCGACATTGAGCAGATTCGTACCTTTGTTGGCACTAGCTTAATTCAAGTTGTTGGTTCACTTGTGACATTGGTGAGTATTTCGGTAGTTTTGCTAGTGATGAACTGGCAACTAGCATTGATTACGCTAACGGCAGTGCCCATAGCCGCATGGTTGATGGCACAATTCGTTACTCGCAATAACAAACTTTTTCGGCAAGTACAAGAGCAACTAAGCGACCTCAATGCTGTATTACAAGAGAATTTGCTAGGAATACGGGTGGTGAAAGCGTTTGTGCGGGAGTCAACCGAAAGGTCGCGTTACACGACTCTAAATGATGGTCTAGTCAGGGCAAACATGAAGACCATTAGCGCCATCCGCAATACCTTCCCATTCATTTTTTTGGTGAGTAATTTGGTAACACTGGCAGTTTTCGCCTATGGGGGAGCGCAGGTGATTGGGCGCAGATTTTCCATTGGCGAACTGGTGGCGTTTAACTCCTACCTAGCGTTGATTCTCCAACCGATTTTGTTAATTGGATTTGCCGCACCCGCCATCTCTCAAGCTGCGGCTTCCGCCGAACGAGTCTATGAAGTTGTAGATGCAGAAGTAGAAATTCGCGATCGCCCCGGTGCTGTCCCCTTTGACACCTGTGGAGGTAGAATTACCTTTGAAAATGTTTCCTTTCGCTATCCAGGAGCGACAACCGAAACTCTCAAAGAAGTTTCCTTTGAAACCAAGCCCAACGAGCTAATCGCCGTTCTCGGCATGACTGGTTCGGGAAAAAGCACAATTATGAACCTGATTCCCCGCTTTTACGATGCCACAAATGGAGCAGTTCGGATTGACGGACGAGATGTCACCAGTTTCACACTCAAAAGCCTCAGATCGCGTATTGGGATTGTATTTCAAGAAACCACCCTCTTCTCTGGCACAATCCGCGAAAATATTGCCTACGCCAAACCCGATGCCACCTTAGAGCAGGTGATTGAGGTTGCAAAAACTGCCCAAATGCACGATTTTATTATCAGTCTACCCGATGGTTACGAGACGATTGTGGGTGAACGAGGCGTGGGCTTATCTGGTGGACAAAAACAACGAATTGCGATCGCTCGTACTTTACTAACCGATTACAGCATTCTGATTTTGGACGATAGTACCTCGGCTGTGGATGCCAAAACTGCTGCCCAAATTCAAGCCGAACTAGATGGCTTAATGCGCCAGAAAGCATGTACAACCTTTGTAGTAGCTCAACGCATTAGCACCGTCCAAAATGCCGATCGCATTTTTCTCATGGATAAAGGACGATTGGTAGCACAAGGGACTCACGAGGAATTGATGCAAAACAGCCCCCTCTACGGTGTGATTTTGGAATCTCAGGTAAAACCAAAAGAGAAAAAATGATCTCCAATTAGCATAATTAATTTTGCTCACAGCCTTGTAATAAAGACTTTTAATCCCAAATCTAAAATCCCAAATTTTTATGAGAGGCACTATTCCCGTTGTTGCATCTGAGCAAACGAGTCAGCAACCTTCCACCCTGCGGCGCTTTTTGCAATACGTGCTACTCTATCGCAAAGAAATTCCCATCGCCCTGACATTAGTATTAATTGGTGCCATAACTCAGGCAGTTGGGCCATTCTTTCTCGGCTGGTCAATCGATCGTCTGATTGCACAAGGGAATTTGCAAGGACTGCTGATGTTGTTAGGGCTACTAGGGCTGAACTATGGACTTGGTGTCTTAGCAATTCGAGGTCAAATTATTCGAGTCGGCTGGATTATGCAGCGATTGCTGGCTCAATTAAGGCAAGACATTTTCATTAAAATCCAAAGTTTACCACTCAGCTTTTTCGATCGCAGCGAAGCAGGCGATTTAATGAGTCGCTTACTGAATGATGTCAATACCGTGAATCAAGCATTTGGACTGACGGTCGCCCAAATGCTGGGCAACACTTTCAGTTTAATTGGCATCGTGATTGCGATGCTCTCAATCAACCTGCAACTTGGTTTGTTGAGCAATCTGGTTGTACCACTGATGATTTTTACCACAAGCTTATTTGCACGTTGGGCAAGAGTCAGATTTCGCGTCACCCGACAAACGATTGGGGAACTTTCCGCCAAGTTAGAAGAAGATATTGGCAGCGTGCGAGAAGCGCAGGCATTTAATCGCGTACAGATGAATATCGCAGAATTCGACGTTCTTAACGCCGCCAATAGAGATGCCAACGTTGAAGCTGTGGCAATTACTTCAGCCTTTTTGCCCTCCATCGATTTTCTCAACACACTAGCAACCGCAGGCGTGCTGGCATACGGCGGCTATCTGGCCGTAACAGGAGCTGCAACAGTGGGTGTGGTGACATCCTTTTTACTTTACGTCCAGCAATTCTTCCGCCCGATCCAAATTCTTAGCCAGTTTTATACTCAAGCTCAATCTGCCTTCGCCGGATTAGAGCGAATCTTTCTATTATTAGATGAACCGTCAGAACTCAAAGATGCACCCGATGCGACAGAAATGCCGCCTATTCAGGGTGAGGTGACATTCGAGAATGTCAAATTTGGCTACAACCCAGATCGACTAGTTCTCAAAGGAGTGAATTTGCACGCCTATCCAGGGCAGATGGTTGCGTTAGTAGGGCCGACCGGTTCGGGAAAAAGTACAATTATTAACTTGATTTTGCGCTTCTATGATGTATCTGGCGGTGCAGTGAAAATTGATGATATTGATGTGCGTAGCGTGACTCAAGCAAGTCTGCGCCGTCAAATAGGCATCGTCCTGCAAGACAATATTTTGTTTAGCGGCACCGTCGCCGAAAACATTGCTTTTGGCGCTCCTTACACCACCCAAGCTGATATCGAAGCGGCTGCACAACTAGCAAATGTGCATGAGTTCATTACCTCACTACCACAGGGTTATACAACTCAATTAGGCGAACGCGGCGCACCCCTGAGTCAAGGACAGCGACAACTAATCAGTATTGCTCGTGCGATATTAATTAATCCCCGAATTCTGATTCTGGATGAAGCCACCAGTAGCATTGACACGCGTACAGAAGCGCTAGTGCAAAGTGCGATCGCCCGATTACTCCAAGGTCGTACTAGTTTCGTAATTGCCCACCGTCTCAGTACAGTTACTCAAGCAGATCGGGTTTTAGTAATTCAGCAAGGAGAAATTGTAGAACAAGGTACTCACGCCGAACTCGTCAATCAGCGGGGTGTTTATGCCAACCTTTATGCTCTCCAACTGGGTGCAGCAGACACAATGGTTCTTCAAAACGAAAAGTAAAATATATAGATATATAGCTCGAATTTACCAATTGCCCGCAAAAAAAATGAAGCTACCTAACCTCGATTCACAAACCATCGATCGCATTATTGAAATGGCGTGGGAAGATAGAACATCTTTTGATGCTATTGAGGCTCAGTTTGGGCTACTGGAGAAACAGGTAATCGCCCTAATGAGGCGTGAAATGAAAGAATCTAGTTTCAAGATGTGGCGAGAGCGAGTCACCAAACGCAATACAAAGCATTTATATCAGCGAGAATTTATTGCAGGTCGATTTAAATCGCATAATCAAAAAACGTAAGTAATTGGGTAAGCGATTGCTCTTTTGTGATATAAACCATCAAGGGCTAAAATGCTGTAGAAAAAATAAGCCTGCGATCGCGCTTTGCGTTGCCACAGGCATCGCTTGCACTCATTGAGTGAAAACTACCAAATTCACAAGCACAATGACGAAAGTTACACTCTACATTGCAGCTAGTTTGGATGGCTACATTGCTCGCAGCGATGGTGGAATTGATTGGCTATCACTCCTTGATACAGAAGATGAAGACTACGGTTACACTGATTTTTACGAATCGATTGATGCGATCGTCTTAGGTAGCAAGACGTATGAAGTAGGGCTGGGTTTTGATCGATGGCCTTACCCAGAAAAAAAATCCTTCGTATTCACCCAGCGTCATCTCCAATCCGATCGTGAGGACGTTGTGTTTGTTTCTGACCCAGTAAAACAGGCGTTAGCTAATATAGAGGCTCAAGGTTTTAAAAATATCTGGCTAGTTGGTGGCGGAAAATTAATCAATTCGTTTCTTCAGCACAGCTTGATTGACGAATATATCATTTCAACTATTCCAACTATCTTAGGTGGCGGTATACACCTTTTTCCACCACCTACCCCTGAAGAAAAATTGGAACTAATTAACTCAAAACAATATCCTAATGGTTTACTCCAAGCACATTATAGGCGAAAAACAAATACTGAAAATAATTCGTAATTCTTAATGATGCTATCTACGAATTACGAATTACGAACTTGTACTGAGCGTAGTCGTTGGCGCAGCCTCTCGTAGAGAAGTATTACGAATTATCTAAAGAAGCTTCTGAACAGCATTGCTAAAGTCTTCGTAAGGAGAAACTCCCACAATGGTTTCTGCTAAAATACCATCTTTGAAAATTAAAACTGCTGGAATACTGCGAAGACCGAATTTTTTGAAAATGGGCTTATTACTGTCAACGTCTACCTTAACGACTTTAGCACGACCTTTGTATTCTTCGGCAAGTTGATCCATTAACGGACTGACTAAGCGACAGGGTCCACACCAAGTAGCAGTAAAATCAACAACAACAACTTTCTCTTCACTTCCGTTTAAAACAACATCAAATTCACTTTCTTCAACGTAAGTAACTATGTCAGTATCAGTAGACATTTTTTAATTCCTTAGTGTCAAACTAAAATTTCAGCAAAAAGCTAACTATACAAACTATACTCCTTTCTGAGTGCCAGATTTATTAGTTACCTACATTCATTGGAAAACTACCACAGATGATTTTTAATTTCTAAAGTATATTTAACAACTTATTTTTTTTACGTAGGGTGCGATCGCACCCTAGCAACCTAGTCTAAAACCCATGCCTTCAAGGCATAGAAGCGTCAATAATCATCCTGTCGCTCAAACAGTTCTAACAACCCAATTGTGCCAACAAAAAAAGTATAAGTAGCATATTTTATTGGTATTTTTTGTCTTGAAGGTGCATAAAAAGCTGCTATAATACTTTCGATAAAATGGCTCATCATCGCAAAACGCTCAATCCAAAAAATTGGATTAAGGCTGCTTGGTACATTAGTATTAGTAATTGCTGCATAAATATTCCATGATTCTAATCCAATCGCACTTGTTATCAGCACTGTAGATATAATTTTTACAAAGGTATAAATCTTTCTCTTGATAAACTTTAAGTCCATACTGTTCACAAAAATAATGTTTATAGCGTTTCCTAATAATACAAGGTACATCATAGTCCCCTCCACGAAACCAGCAAGGAGGCAATTGGGTGTGGGGTTCTTTTAACTCACCAAGAACAGCTATATTTAAAAAATGACAAAAGTGTGGAATAATACATAGGTGAAAAATTTCATTGCACTCCATACATTCATAATAAAAATAAACTTATGATTGCTCAACATTACAACTCAACTCATATTGACAATAATTTGCTTAAACAAATCAAAATTAAAGAAAATCAGCTAAAAATTGCACAAGAATCCGACATGATCCATGTAGCAGAAGAATTACAGAGTCAATTATTAAAGCTACAGTCTCAATTATCAGAGCCGCAAGATCAAGACGTTGAAATTCAAGCGTTGATGGGTTTACTAGACGATTAAAATTGTAAATTTGTGTTGCAAAGTTTATTAAAAACACCAAACCTCTGTAAACCAAAAGCAGAGCATAGCGATTCTGATGCCTGAGACTGTAGTTGATGTATTATGTCTCAAGAATTAACATTAGAATAAGTAGCAATCTAAGGATTCAAAAAAGGATTATGATTCTTATTTAGATAAGACCTTGAGGTTTTTGCTGGGGATTCGGTTTTTTGATCTGCGGTACTGAATCAATCTTGAGAACAGGTTTAATTGAGCGCTGTTGTCCTTGCCTAAGAATTTGAATTTCTCTCTCAATTGAATCTTTTCCTTGTCTAAAAAATTCTTGAGAATTATATGGAACCAAGTCACGGGATAAATGTTGAGCTTGTCTTGGCGTCAAACTAGGAACAGCTTGTTGAGCATTGACAGAAGTCTGTATAGCTAGCAAAAAAGCTGTTGAAAGCAGCAAAGGTTTTATTTTTATACATCCGGTGAATATTAGGTTTAACATAATTGATGCATCTGTTGCGTGAATCTTGCTTCAAACCATCTTGTATTGGTCTGACTATAAGCAAAATACACTTCTTGGGTTACTAATTACCTCCTACAAATGGATGAATTAATTAGCTAAACTCTTATTACAGTGCGCGTCAATCTAGCTACCATCTCAATTAACTAGCCAAGTTACTCAAGCAACTTGTTAAAACTAGGCAAACTTGCGCCACTTAAAATTTCGATGAATGTTGAGAGCAAGAAAATTGTACTATTCAGCATCTAATGGTATTTTCGCTTTTTGAAACACCTGCTCAACAGTAAATTGCAGCTCCTCAAACAAAGAATCCGTGAGTAGTTCTTCTCCCATATAAGTTTGTGGTGCCGCATCTGGATAAAAAACAGTAATGCTTCTGGCTTTACTATCTAAATATCCACACTCGCAGCACCTTAGCATCCAAATAGTCTTTGGCTTTAGCCGCCATTTGTCCAAAGGTTTGTTCTGGTGAGAGAGTCGCAGTCTTGGCGGTTTCCGTCGATTGCGATAGCGTAGCGTTAGCGAGTCTTCGAGCGTCACTCTCGAACCCGAAGGGCGAAATAATCTCAATCACCAAATCAGGAGGAATAGAACATGCTCTTTCTTTATCCCAATCAAGGGGTAAACGTTCATTAGAAATATATAAAATATCAGGTATTGGCATCCAATCTCGTCCTCTACGAGTTAATGCAATAGCTAATTCTGGGCAAACTTCTCCTTTCCCTTCACAGCATTGCTCAATTAAATTGAGAAGGGCGCGGGTAAGTTTTGAGTGGAATTTTTTGGTGACATTTTAGGAATTGCTTGACCATCAACAAATTCGTAGGTGATATCTCCCTCCCCTGGAGGAAGATTCAGGAACTCTTGCAAAGTTAATTGATTTTTGGCTTGGAGTATCATGGCTCATTAATTCGTAATTGAAGGACAGAGCAACTAACTTTTATTCTGACTCCTAAATTCTGACTCCTGAATTCTTCTTCAAATTGTTCGCATTCCTCGCAAAACTTGCCGAATAATATCCGATGGCACTTCATCGGTAATTGTTACTACACCAATCTCTGTTGGTAAAACAAACCGAACTTTCCCGGCTTGGACTTTCTTATCTAACTGCAACGCTTCAATAATTGCTTCAATATCTAACCCATCTGGTAACTGAGTCGGTAAACCCGCTTTTTGAATTAAAGCATTTTGACGTTCTGTGTCTTCCTTTTGCCACAGTCCTAAATCCACAGCAATTTGACCGGCTGCTACCATACCAATAGCCACCGCTTCACCATGATTTACTAGACGATAACCAGTCAAACTTTCCACTGTATGACCGATGGTGTGTCCATAGTTGAGAATTGCCCGTAATCCACCTTCTTTCTCATCTTTGCTAACAACATCAGCTTTAGCTTGACAAGATCGAGTCAATATGCTTGTTATTAAGTCAGGTTTGACATAGCGGAGTTGGTCGAGGCGTTTACTTGCTTCCAACTGAGCAAACAATTCGGCATCCCAAATCACACCGTACTTAATAACTTCTGCCATCCCTGCCCGAAACTCTCGCATAGGTAGAGTTTTTAACACATCTGGGTCAATCAAAACCAAACGCGGTTGATGGAATGCCCCAATTAAATTTTTACCGTGGGGATGATTCACACCAGTTTTGCCACCAATTGCCGAATCTACCATCGCCAACAAAGAGGTAGGCACTTGGACAACATTAATACCGCGCAGCCAAGTTGCAGCCGCAAAGCCAGTCATATCGCCAACTACACCTCCGCCTAAAGCCACCATCGTAGAAGAACGTTCTAGGCGGTTTTCCAAGGCTACATCGTAGAGTTTTTGAATGGAATTGAGGGTTTTGTAGCGTTCACCTGGTGGTAGAGTGCAGCTAGCAACTTCAAAACCAGCAGATTTTAGGGATGTAATTGCTCTTTCGCCAAAATGCTTAAAAATCGTCGGATTAGAAACTAGCAATACCTTCTTACCTAGATTGAGACTGGCCATCTGTTGACCCAGTTGATCTAAACTTGAAGGTGCGATCGCAATTTCATAAGACTGCTCTGGTAGATTTACATTAATTACAGAAGTCATTGCCCAACCCCAAACAGCGCCTGTGGGCTGTATTGTATCGCAATCTAGAAAATGGGCATAGGGCATAGGGGATTGCTAAGAAGCAGGCAAGCAGCAAAGAAGTTCTAGTAAGTATTTCTCCTCTACCCTCACGCCCTATGCCCTATGCCCCATGCCCAATACCCAACAACTAATGATTCAATAGATTTAGGAAGTATTCTGGAGAGCAATAAATGTTTGCAATTGTATCTTATGTCGTCTTCTTGGGTTTATTCTTTGGCTTATCTGTAGGTTTGCTGTTCGGGCTGCGGACTGCCAAGATAATTTAATCGAGAGGTAGATTCAACCCAAGACTCTTGTGGGGCAGGCATTTTGCTTGCCCTCAGTTTACAAATACTCTATAAAACCTTTACTTTTTCACAAAGTCCGGCAATGTGGACTGGGTAAAATTGTTGTAGGCTTTAGTCCGTCGGTACTTACTGCCTGATGTTGACAAGAAGTTAATTGTTTTTTCCTAAAGTATTGTTACCGCATCGTGATATGATTCAGCTGACTGAATGTGCAGTCATCATATTTAACTGTACTGGTTTCAAGTCCCGTGAGCTTGTCTGACGAATCAATTGCGCCCACTCCGACAACGCAACAAGATGCTAAAACTGGTTCTGGAGACACAGAATCAGGTAACTCCATGCAAGAGTTCCATCAACTCTTCCAGCGATTGTTGGTAATCACGCTTGTCTTGACGGGGGTTATTTTTATCTCTGTGTGGATTTTTTATTCCTTAAACATTGCCCTAAATTATTTAATTGGGGCGTGTACAGGTGTGGTTTACTTAAAAATGTTGGCTAGAGACGTTGAGCAGCTCGGTAGTGAAAAAACCAGTTTGAGCAAAACTCGTTTTGCTCTATTTATGGGAGTGATGATCGTGGCAACTCAATGGCGTGAGCTACAGATTTTGCCCATTTTTTTGGGATTTCTAACTTACAAAGCCACGCTCTTCGTCTATATGGTGCAAATTGCGTTCATTCCTGATTCTTAAATAGTCAGGCTCACAAAGATAGTAATCCCATCCTCGCTCGTTGGGGAAAATGCTTGAAGAATGCAAATGCTTAGTGTCTTAAACGCCTTTAATTCTTTTCCCCTCGCCGAATTAGAAGTAGGACATCATTTCTACTGGCAGTTGGGCAATCTTAAAATTCATGGGCAAGTTTTTCTCACCTCATGGTTTGTGATTAGTATTCTAGTAGTGGCTTCAATAGCTGCTACTCGAAATGCACAAAGAATTCCCAAGGGTATCCAGAATTTGATGGAATATGCCCTAGAATTTATTCGCGATCTGGCCAAAAACCAACTTGGTGAGAAAGAGTACCGCCCTTGGGTGCCATTTATTGGCACATTGTTCTTGTTTATTTTCGTATCGAACTGGTCAGGTGCGCTAATTCCCTGGAAGCTCATCAGACTACCTTCGGGCGAATTGGCAGCTCCCACCAATGACATCAATACGACTGTCGCATTGGCATTGCTGACCTCTTTAGCGTACTTTTACGCAGGTTTTAGCAAACGGGGTTTAGGCTACTTTAAGAAATATATAGAGCCAACACCTGTTTTATTGCCGATCGCAATTCTAGAAGATTTCACCAAACCCCTCTCCCTAAGCTTCCGGCTATTTGGTAATATTTTGGCGGATGAATTGGTAGTAGCGGTGCTGGTGCTGCTAGTTCCTCTATTTGTACCTCTGCCTGTAATGGCCTTGGGTTTATTTACCAGTGCCATTCAAGCCCTGGTTTTCGCCACCCTCGCCGGAGCATACATTCATGAGGCAATGGAGGGGCATGGCGGAGAAGAACATGAGGAGCATTAAACTTCTCAGTTGATAGCACAGTTCCCAGAGCATGTTCGCTCAAAACATCGCAAAGCGCGATTTAAAGAACCCGGTGCAGCGTGAAAACCACGTTTCTAATCGTTAACGTACTTTTGTTAGTTTTGTAATCAAAGCAAGGAAAATCAACATGGATCCATTAGTTCAGGCTGCTTCAGTTCTCGCTGCTGCTTTAGCGATTGGTTTAGCTGCAATTGGCCCTGGTATCGGTCAAGGAAACGCTGCTGGACAAGCAGTAGAAGGTATTGCTCGTCAACCTGAAGCAGAAGGAAAAATTCGCGGTACTCTGCTATTAACCTTGGCTTTCATGGAATCCTTGACTATCTATGGTCTAGTGATTGCCCTGGTATTGCTGTTTGCTAACCCCTTCGCCTAATACCTGAAAGTTTTTCTGAGTGTGGAGACGTGAACCATCACGCCTCTACAATCGAAATGTTTTAGGTATTTTAATAGTTATAATGTTCAGTTGACCCTTATTGGCTATGGGTCTCTAAAATATGAAAGGTTGGATGATGTTGCTAGCCACGAAAACTGCTACTCCAGCCAAAGAGGAGACAAATGTTTGATTTCGATGCTACCTTGCCCTTCATGGCATTGCAATTCCTGCTACTAGCAGCTTTGTTGAATGCAATTTTCTATAAGCCACTGACCAAGGTACTAGACGATCGCGATAATTATATCCGAACGAATACCCTGGAAGCGCGGGAGAGCTTGGCTAAAGCCGAGCGCTTGGCTACCGAGTATGAACAGCAACTCGCAGACGCTCGCAGACAATCGCAAGCAACTGTAGAAGCAGCTCAACTCGAAGCTAAGAAAATTACTGCTGAGAAAATCGCTGAGGCCCAAAAGGAAGCTCAGACTCAACGTGAACAAGCTGCTGTTGAAATAGAACAACAAAAGCAGGAAGCTTTTCGCACCTTAGAGCAACAAGTTGATGCTTTAAGCCGGCAGATTCTAGAAAAACTATTGGGGCCAACTCCAGTTAGATAAGCTAACTAGACTGGTTCTGTGAAAGCATACGCGCAACTGGCCCCTAGTCCAGAGCGCTTAATTAAGTGTCAAAAAAAGGCACTTTTTCCCCTTCTGGGGAAAGATACTTAATTTCCTTACGGGGAAAAGATACTTAAATTTCCTTCAGGGAAAATACAACGTATTAGCAGCGAGCAGCGCACTTGTAAATGGGTATCATGGGGACATTCTTATTACTTGCCGCAGAAGCGAACGCTGTTCACTCTGAGTTGGCAGAAGGCGCAGCAGAAGGTGGTTTCGGTCTAAACCTAGACATTTTTGAAACCAATCTGATTAATCTAGCGATTCTGATTGGCATACTATTCTACTTCGGACGTAAGGTTTTAAGCAATATCCTGAACGAGCGACAATCCAATATTGCCACTGCAATTCAGGAAGCAGAAGGGCGCTTAAAAGAGGCAAAGACTGCCCTTTCAAAAGCGCAAGAGCAATTGAAGCAATCTCAGGCAGAGGCAGAACGCATCCGCCAATCTGCCATAGAAAACGCTCAAAAAGCGAAAGAAGCCTTGTTAGCGAAGGCAGTGCAAGACGTAGAACGCTTGAAACAAACAGCAGCAGCAGATTTAAACTCCGAAACCGATCGAGCGATCGCTCAACTGCGGCAACGGGTTGCTACACTAGCATTGCAAAAAGTCGAATCGCAACTCAAAGGCGGAATTGCCGACGATGCTCAACAAAGTTTAATTGATCGCAGCATCGCACAACTGGGAGGCAACGTATGACAAGTCAAGTAGCGTCAGCCGAAGTAGCCCAACCTTATGCACAGGCACTTTTGTCAATAGCGCAATCGAAAAATTTGACCGAAGAGTTCGGGGAAGATGCGCGGACTTTCCTGGGACTGCTCAGGGCAGACAAACAGCTACACAACTTCTTCAGCAACCCGTTTATTCAGTCTGAGAACAAAAAATCTCTCATCAAACAAATACTCGGTGAAGGCGCTAATCCCTACTTACGCAATTTTTTGCTGATACTGGTAGATAAGCGGCGCATTGCATTCTTGGAAGATATTTTTCAACAGTATCTGGCGCTGTTGCGGCAGCTGAATCAAACCGTATTAGCGGAAGTAATTTCAGCCGTTCCCCTCACAGAAGCTCAACAGCAGGCAATCATCCAAAAGGTCATCGCCATCTCCAATGCTCGCCAGGTAGAACTAGAAACCAGGGTAGACAGCGAGTTAATTGGTGGTGTGATCATTAAAGTAGGTTCACAGGTAATTGACGCTAGTATCCGGGGTCAGTTGCGCCGCCTTTCATTGCGCTTAACCAGTGGTTAGAAAGTTAGGAGTTAGGAGTTAGAAGTTAGGAGTTAGAAGTTAGAAGTTAGGAGTTAGGAGTTAAGTAAATAGTAATTTATTTTGACTTTTAACTTGTAATTTTTGCATTTTTAACTCATCACTCTTAACTCATCACTCCTAACTGTTAACTCCTAACTCTTGAATTTTTCCGTCTCGAAAGCAAACAAGATAGACACATGAGCATATCAATTAGACCTGACGAAATTAGCAGCATTATCCAACAACAAATCGAGCAATACGATCAAGAGGTCAAAGTTGCTAACGTTGGTACTGTTCTCCAAGTTGGTGACGGTATTGCCCGGATTTATGGTCTGGAAAAGGCTATGTCTGGGGAACTTTTGGAATTTGAAGATGGCACAATTGGCATCGCCCAAAACTTAGAAGAAGACAACGTGGGCGCGGTGTTGATGGGTGAAGGGCTAGAAATTCAAGAAGGTAGTTCTGTAACTGCCACTGGTAGAATTGCCCAGATTCCAGTAGGGGAAGCCTTAATTGGAAGAGTTGTAGATGCATTGGGTCGTCCTATCGATGGTAAGGGAGATATCAAGTCCCCAGAAAGCCGTTTGATTGAATCTCCAGCACCCGGTATCATTGCCCGTCGGTCTGTACATGAACCCATGCAAACGGGTATCACAGCTATTGACTCAATGATTCCCATTGGTCGCGGTCAACGGGAATTGATTATTGGCGATCGCCAAACCGGTAAAACTGCGATCGCGATCGACACCATCATCAACCAAAAAGAAGAAGATGTAATTTGTGTCTACGTGGCGATCGGTCAAAAGGCTTCCACAGTTGCTAACGTGGTGCAAACATTGCAAGAAAAAGGCGCGATGGATTACACCGTCGTCGTCGCCGCTAGCGCCAGTGAACCTGCAACCCTACAATACCTAGCTCCCTATACAGGGGCAACTATTGCTGAGTACTTCATGTACAAAGGCAAAGCTACCCTGGTAATTTATGATGACCTTTCCAAGCAAGCTCAAGCTTATCGGCAAATGTCCCTACTGCTGCGTCGTCCACCAGGACGCGAAGCTTACCCCGGAGATGTATTCTACATTCACTCCCGCTTGTTAGAAAGAGCCGCAAAGCTGAGTGACGAATTAGGTAAAGGCAGTATGACCGCCCTACCAATTATCGAAACCCAAGCTGGTGACGTTTCAGCATACATCCCCACCAACGTAATTTCGATTACCGATGGTCAGATATTCCTATCTTCTGACTTGTTTAACGCTGGTATCCGTCCCGCTGTAAACCCCGGTATTTCCGTATCCCGCGTGGGATCTGCGGCTCAAACCAAGGCAATGAAAAAAGTTGCCGGTAAGATTAAATTGGAACTAGCCCAATTTGACGACCTGCAAGCCTTCGCACAATTTGCTTCTGATTTAGATAAAGCCACTCAAGACCAGTTGGCACGGGGTCAACGGTTGCGCGAACTTCTCAAGCAGCCACAAAATTCCCCACTTTCGGTATACGAACAAGTGGCAATTTTGTATGCGGGTATCAATGGGTACTTAGATGATGTACCTGTAAATCAAGTAACCACTTTCACTGCGGGTCTACGTGAGTACTTAAAGACTGGCAAGACCCAGTATGCTCAAGGAGTACAAGCATCTAAAGCACTAGGTGATGCAGAAGAAGCTGCTTTGAAGGAAGCGCTTACCGAATACAAGAAGACCTTCAAAGCTACAGCGTAATTAGTCATTAGTCATTGGTCATTGGTCATTGGTACAGAACTAATGACTAGTGACTAAGGACAAAGGACAAATGACTAACTACTAAGGAAAAAAATATGGCCAATCTAAAAGCAATACGCGATCGCATTCAGTCGGTCAAAAACACCAAAAAAATCACAGAAGCCATGCGTCTCGTAGCTGCGGCTAGAGTGCGTCGGGCGCAAGAACAAGTGCTAGCAACTCGCCCCTTTGCCGATCGCTTGGCACAAGTGTTGTATGGTTTGCAAAGCCGTCTGCGCTTTGAAGAAGCAAACCTACCACTACTGAAAAAACGCCAAGTTAAGTCAGTCGGGTTGTTGGTTATTTCAGGCGATCGCGGTCTATGCGGCGGGTACAATAATAACGTTATCCGTCGTGCAGAAAACCGCGCCAAAGAAATTAAGGCAGAAGGTTTAAACTATCAATTTGTGCTCGTCGGACGCAAAGCTACACAGTACTTTCAACGCCGCGATCAGCCAATTGATGCCACCTACAGCGGCTTAGAACAAATTCCCACCGCAGCGGAAGCTAATCAGATTGCCGATCAACTACTTTCCTTGTTCCTTTCGGAAGAAGTTGACCGTATCGAATTAATTTATACCAGATTCCTTTCATTAGTTAGCTCCCGTCCTGTGATCCAAACCCTACTGCCCCTCGATCCACAAGGTCTAGAAGCAGCCGATGATGAAGTCTTCCGCTTGACAACCCGTGGCGGTAAATTTGAAGTCGAACGGGAGAAAGTGACTAGCCAAGCCCGCACGTTGGCTCCTGACATGATCTTCGAGCAAGATCCAGTGCAAATTCTCGATTCTCTGTTGCCACTGTATCTGAGTAACCAGTTATTACGGGCGCTACAAGAATCGGCGGCTAGTGAACTAGCAGCGCGGATGACAGCTATGAGTAATGCCAGTGAAAATGCTGGTGAACTGATTAACACCCTCACCCTGTCTTACAACAAAGCTCGACAAGCTGCAATTACCCAAGAACTCCTTGAGGTTGTGGGCGGTGCTGAAGCACTAACTTAAGGTATAGCTAATTATTTATTTGTAGTGCGTTGTAATATATAGCCAATTGCTAATTATCTTAAGATTAGCAATTGGCTATTTTAGTATTGGGGACTTTTAATTATGTCTATTAACACATTTCAAGAATTGCGTATTATAATTGAAATATGAAGCGCATGGGTCCGTCACGGTTTCGACAGGTTGGCGAACGCTGCTCTGTGATTCAGGTCGAGAGTGAGTCTCCTCTCGCAAATCAAAGGCTCAAACAAAAAGTAAATGCGAATAACATCGTTAGCTTTGCTCGTAAGGATGCTCTAGTAGCAGCCTAAAACACCTCTTATAGGTTCGAGCGTCTTCGGTTTGACTCCGTTAAGGACTGAAGACCAAACCCCAACGGATGCTCTAGTAAGCGTTCTCTGGTTGGCTTGCTAGCTAAGATTAAATCAGAGCATCCTACGTTCGGGATAATGAACGATTCCCGCCTTGAGGATTAAAAAGGCTAAACCTGTGAATGAGCGGGGAGTCAATACCCAATTTGGACAGCAGTTCGACTCTGCTCGGATCCACTCAAAATAGTTAACAAGTCCACTTGACACTGTGATGTGTAAGTGGACTTTGTTTTATGGGAAACTCCCATGAGAATTTTCTATAATGCACAGCTAACTTGAGTTCAACGGCTAATATAGCAATACCGTTTAGTTAAGCCAAAGTAATAGAAAGAAGCGCAAGAAGCACTATCTCTGCAACAAGCAGGAACCCGTCCAATACGCTTCGGTTAAGGTTAGAAAATTCTAGATCGCGTCTCTTGCCTTAACCAAACCGTATTGGGAACCCGTCAACAAGATATCGATTAAGCCGGTGTAGAAGTAAAGCAACAACACGCACTATCTCTGCAAAAAGCAGGAACTTGTCAAGAAGGTAATCGTGATTGTCACTCACGATTTAGCGATCGCATCTCAAACGAAACGAGTGATTCGAGTTCAAGATGGTTTAATTAACTAATTGTGCTGTTTCTGGGTTTGTGTGCGTGCGCTTCCAAACCTCCTTCCCCTTTTTTTCAGTACCCGTCGTAGTCGATCTGCACTCAAGTTTACTTGACGTTCAGACGCCAGTTTTTTTGCTAATTGTTTAGAATTATAAGTCTCTGACTCTTGAGCTAAACAATTTTCGAGATAAACCAAATCCGATTCCGAATATCGGGGTTTTCCTCCTCGACCAGGAGCATCCCATAAACCTGCTAAACCCATTTTTTCCCAGCGATGAAGGGTTTGACGCACTGTTGAAATCGCCCAGTTCAAGCCTTTTGCAATTTGCTCATTTTTTAAGCCACGAGTATTCAGCAGTAAAACTTGAGCGCGATCCTTAGTACGTTGAGGAACATCTTTGGCTTTTCTCAACTCTTCTAAAGTTAGCTTTTCCTCTTCTGTGAGAAACACTTTTAATCGGCATCCCATAAAAAATAACCTTTTACAAAATCAATTTTTGTCATTTTTGTATCTATTTACGTCTGTATGATGAATTACTTAGGTATTTCATCATACATTCGACAAAACTGAACTACAAGTATTAAGGATGTCAGCGTCTATAAGGCTGCTACACAATCGGTATTGGCTTGAGAACACTATCAAAGTTTGCAATTTTTCATCAACAATGGATTTTTATAAAAAGTTCGGCACATCGAGATTACACATTAACCTATATAGGCAAACTTATCCGATAGCCTGAAGCTGTAGCTTATAGCTATGACAAGAAAAATTTGTTGGCGTTATCTTGATTAATGTTTAAAGTCGATAATAAAGGACTGTATCATTAAATTCCTAAGATTATTCCTATGCTTACGCAGGTTTATCGAAACTTTAAAATTCTTTTTTACCCTAGTTTCCATTTGGATGAGCAGAAAAAGATATACAAGCCTAGTTCCTTTTTATTCAACTAGTCTCTGGAAATTTGACTTGATTATCTCCAAAAAAATATCTGTTTTGCCGACTTTACATAAAGTTTATATTCTATGTACCATATTTTTGATTAAGACAACAATAGATTGAATATCTATTGAATAAACTAATGTTAACAGCCTACTCGATGCTTTTTGGAAGTCTAATAAGGTTTGTCCCACCTTTCCCACCTTTCCCACCTTTCCTACCTTTCCTACCTTTCCTACCTTTCCTACCTTTCCTACCTTTCCCACCTTTCCTACTTTTTCTAATTAAGGGAGTATCCGAAGAAATATATTTTTCTAGTTGAAAAATATATTCTCTGACAATATTAAGTATCACAAGTAATTTAGAGTTGGTACATAGAACAGCAATCTAATATTGTTTAAATTATGCTGTTCTAGTTAAAAAATATAATTGCTATGATATTTTTGAATTAAGATCAAACCAGATAAATAGCAAAAACAAGTACTCAGTAAAACTTAGTAATAAATTAATATTTAGTATATTTTTTGAGTCATATTTTTTGCTGAAAAACAGCAATATTTGATACAAGTTAAATTTTTAAAAAACTAATATTCATTACAACTTCAAATAAAAATAATAGAGACAATGGGGGCAGAAGAAAAACCTGTTAATTTGCGCTCGGAGACGAATAATGGTAGCGATGTCTACGACCGGCAAGGCCAACACAGAGAACGTTCAACATCGGCTAACTATACAAACTGTAGAAATTGCCCCTAACACAACGGCGATTCGCTCTCTTGATTGGGATCGCGATCGCTTTGATATCGAATTCGGACTGCAAAACGGTACAACCTACAATTCATATCTAATTAGGGGCGAACAAACAGTTTTGATTGATACTTCTCACCAGAAGTTTCGCGATCTGTATTTAGAGACCCTTAAAAGTCTTGTTAACCCCAAAACAATTGATTACATAATTGTTAGTCACACAGAGCCAGACCATAGCGGCTTAGTAGAAGATGTCCTCCAGTTAGCTCCTAGAGCTACAGTTTTAGCCTCAAAAGTTGCGCTGCAATTCCTTGAGGGATTAGTACACGATCCTTTTTCCAAGCGGGTTGTGAAAACTGGCGATCGCATCGATATCGGCAAAGGCCACGAAATGGAATTCGTGAGTGCGCCTAACCTACACTGGCCGGATACAATCTTTAGCTTTGACCGCAAAACCCAAATTCTTTACACCTGTGATGCTTTTGGGATGCATTTTTGTGACGATCGCACCTTTGACGAAGATTTAGAAGCGATCGAAGCTGACTTTAGATTTTACTACGACTGCTTGATGGGCCCTAATGCTCGTTCGTTGCTGAATGCGATGAAGCGGATGGGCGATCTCGGAAAGATTAATATTATCGCCAATGGTCACGGGCCTTTATTATACCACCATTTAGATGTTCTGACTGGGTGTTACGAAAATTGGAGCCAAAAACAAGCTAAAGCAGAAACCACAGTCGGCTTGTTTTTTGTCTCAGAATATGGATATGGCGAGCGCCTTGGTCACGCAATTGCCGAAGGTATCCTGAAAACTGGCGTTGGCGTAGAAGTACTGGATCTAAGTACTGCTGGGAGCCAAGAAATTCAAGAACTAGCCGGGAGAGCAGCTGGGATCATTATCGGTATGCCCTCGACTACCGCCGCTGCCGCCCAAGCTAGTATCAGTTCGGTGCTAGCTGTTGCCAAGAACAAGCAATTTCTTGGGCTATTTGAATGTTACGGTGGGGATGATGAACCCATTGATACACTCCGCAGACAATTTCTGGACTCTGGCATCAAAGAAGCTTTCCCACCCATTCGGATTAAAGAGGCTCCCACAGCATCAACATTCCAGTTGTGTGAAGAAGCGGGTAAAGACATCGGACAATTGCTAGTGCGCGATCGCAACATCAAGCAAATTAAGTCCCTTGATGTCAACATGGAAAAGGCGCTGGGTCGCATTAGTAGTGGGCTGTATATAGTCACCACCAAAAAAGATAACGTCTCAAGTGCAATGCTGGCATCGTGGGTAACGCAAGCGAGTTTGCAACCATTAGGATTCACAATTGCCGTTGCGAAAGACCGCGCCATTGATTCCTTAATGCAAGTAGGCGATCGCTTCGTCCTCAACGTTTTGGAAGAAGGTAATTTTCAAGAACTCAAGAAACACTTCCTCAAGCGCTTGCATCCTGGTGCTGACCGCTTTGCAGGAGTCAAAACTCAAACCGCAAAAAACGGTTCCCCGATTCTGACAGATGCTTTGGCATACATGGAATGTGAAATACAGACCAGCATGGAATGCAGCGACCACTGGATTGTATACTGCACCGTCCAAGAAGGTCGTGTCTCCAAAAACGATGGATTGACAGCCGTTCGCCATCGGAAAGTAGGTAATTACTACTAAGAAAGAGACAAAAGGTAACAGGTGACAGGGGAAAGCAAAGAAAACTATCCCCTGTTTCCTACGATCTATACCCTATAACCTATTCCCTATTCCCTGTTCCCTAACTTTATCCAACAGCTATGACCAATTCCAAGCCACGCGACGTACAAGTTCTACCAATTGCTACAAATACTAAAGCGATCAGAGCGCGTAGTTGGTCACGTCTGCGGTTTGAAATTGAATACGCACTTGAAAGAGGTACTACCTCCAATTGCTATTTAATTGAAGCTGATAAAACCGCACTTATCGATCCACCGCCAGAAAGCTTTACCGAAATTTATTTAGAGGCATTGCGGCAGACTTTAGATTTACAAAGTTTGGATTATATAATCCTGGGTCATTTTAGTCCCAATCGAGTTGCAACCCTCAAAGCAATTTTAGAACTAGCACCACAGGTAACTTTTGTCTGTTCTCTTCCTGGTGCGAACAATTTGCGTGCTGCTTTCTTAGAGCAAGATTTAAATGTCTTGGTGATGCGGGGGAAAGAAACTCTAGATTTAGGTAAGGGTCATGTTTTGAAATTCTTGCCCACTCCCAGTCCGCGTTGGCCGGAAGGACTTTGTACCTACGATCGGCAAACTCAAATTCTCTACACAGATAAGTTATTTGCAACTCATCTCTGTGGTGATGAAGTGTTTGATGATAACTGGGAAGCGCTCAAAGAAGACCAGCGTTACTACTTTAACTGCCTGATGGCTCCCCAAACTCCTCATGTGCAAGCAGCTTTAGAGAAAATATCAGATTTGCAGGTGAGAATGTATGCTGTGGGTCACGGGCCTTTAGTACGCAGCAGCTTAATCGAACTCACCAAAGCTTATGGAGAGTGGAGCCGTTCTCACAACGATCGCGAAATTTCCGTTGCCCTACTTTACGCTTCAGCTTACGGAAATACAGCGACTTTAGCACAAGCGATCGCTCTGGGACTAACTAAAGGTGGAGTTGCAGTTAAATCGATTAACTGCGAATTTGCTACCCCTGATGAAATTCGTATCAACCTCGCACAGTCAGAGGGTTTTATCATCGGTTCTCCTACCATTGGTGGTCATGCACCAACTCCCATTCATACTGCTTTAGGGATTGTGCTATCGAGTGGTGACAACAGTAAACTCGCTGGGGTATTTGGTTCTTATGGCTGGAGTGGCGAAGCATTTGACTTAATCGAAGGTAAACTCCGCGATGCTGGATATCGCTTTGGTTTTGACACCCTAAAGGTGAAGTTTAAACCTGATGATGTCACTCTCAAATTCTGTGAAGAATTAGGTACAGACTTTGCCCAAGCACTGAAAAAGGCTAAAAAGGTACGCGTACCCCAACAAGCCGCGACTCCAGTGGAACAGGCTGTTGGCCGGATCGTTGGTTCCGTTTGCGTGGTGACAGCGAAACAAGGAGAAGTGTCTACCGCAATGTTAGGCGCTTGGGTTTCTCAAGCCACCTTTAACCCACCTGGAATAACAGTGGCGATCGCTAAAGAGCGAGCGATAGAATCTTTGATGTATCCAGGCGGTAAGTTTGCCTTAAATATTCTACCTGAAGGCAATCATCAAGAATACATGAAGCATTTCCGTAAATCTTTCGCCCCTGGGGAAGATCGATTTGCCAACTTTAGTACAGCAGTTGCAGATAACGGCTGTACTGTCCTCACCGACGCTCTAGCATATTTGGAATGTTCAGTCAACCAACGTCTGGAATGTGGCGATCACTGGGTTGTGTATGCAACTGTGGACGAAGGGAAATTACTCAAGCCTGATGCTGTGACTGCCATCAACCATCGTAAAACAGGTACTCATTATTAGATAGTGAGAAGTATAAGTTAACAAAATCGCCTTCGCTATAGAGCTAAGGCGTTTGATGAGAAAATTCTCTTTTTTCTGGGATGGGCAAGATAGCCATCCCAGTTTTTTATGCTTATTAAAGAGTCATTTTAATATGTCCCAAACTTAAAGGATGAAATTAGTCGCGGCGATCGTTGACAATCCATTCAGTTGAATTTCTAAATCCGCGAGTATGTTACCGTCACCATTGATCTCTGCCTGAACGAATAGGTTGCTACCACTTGTAAAGTAGCGTACTTCGCCAGCACTTCCAGTGAAGGCAGCAGTACCGATAAATTTAAAGGCTTGATTGCCTAAAACTGATAGTTCAGAATCTATTGCCGACAAGTCGATCTTGTCAAACCCTGATGTGAAATCTGTGAGGATATCCCGTGTCACACCTACCTGACTTTCAGAAGTACTGAAGTACTTATAGATGTCATCGCCACCGCCGTCAGTTATTCTATCAGTACCTGCTCCACCGATAAGAATATCGTCGCCATTTCCACCATTGATCGTGTCGTTGCCACTACCAGTGTTAATGACGTTATTAGCCGCACTGCCAGTAATACTGTCGTTGCCAGAACCAGTGTTGACATTTTCAAAATTAATTGCCGTTTCACCCACAAAGTTGGTGACTCCGGTTGTCAAGTTGAGTACATAAGCCCCACTAAAAAAAGTGACATCCAGAGTATCAATACCAGCACCACCATCTAAGGTATCAAGGCCAGATCCACCGTCGATTGTATCGTTGCCCAATCCACCGTTGATTTCATCGTTGCCATCTCCACCCTCGATCCTATCGTTGCCGTTATTACCGAACAGAAGATCGTTACCAGCTAAACCTCTTAAAAAATCACTTCCATTGTCACCAAGGATTACATCGTCTAAATTAGTACCTGTTGTGGTGTT
Organism: Nostoc sp.; assembly: GCF_036917315.1. GTDB lineage: Bacteria > Cyanobacteriota > Cyanobacteriia > Cyanobacteriales > Nostocaceae > Nostoc. The sequence goes on from NZ_JBALDR010000034.1 coordinate 84,266, forward strand.
ATTGTCGGTTAAATTGCCATCAAAAATGTCGGTAAAAACTGCATTAGTCATGTTTTTCTTCCTTCAAAGTACTACATTAGACTACATGGAAGATTGTGTTTTATATCTCACGGCATAAAAACATAAGTTACATAAATTTACATATAAACGTAAATAGTCGTCCCTAAAAAAGGAAAAATCGTAGTCTAAGTTACAAATAGACTTCAAGACTTGTGTAATAAAAGATAATCTCGCACAATCTTGAGAATTGCAGATTTCTAAAATACTATTGCTGATACCAATTCAAAATTCAAAATGAGGCGACGCTCCCGCTTCGCTATCGCGGACTCGCTCTAAGCGTTCGCATAACGTGTCCCAGACAAGCCATGCCGTTCGCGTTAGCGTCTCTGAAAGAGAAGGCTTTACGCTGCGCTAACAAAATTCACGCATTAAGAAAGCCAGACAGAACAAAGGTTTGGGAGTATGTATCTGTCGCATTCTTTTTTCAAATTGGTATGATTTTGATATGTGCTTTGTTTGGCCTGACAGAGCAGCTGTTATTTGTGCATTGCTCAGATTATGGACAACCTTTATTAGCAAACTGGCGGCGGAAGATAGATGTCACCTGAATGGGTTGGCAATACAGGCATAACAAGACATTCAGCGGCTTGGCTTTAGACGAGATAATTGCATCAGAAAAACGTTCAGCCTCGCTGTGGATTACTAGTGATAAACCTGAAAAGCGTTGATATTGTCCATTCCTTACGCATAGAAGGGGTGGTACTGGAATTGTACGACGTGGTAGCACTTTTGGGGGTACGTCGTCCAATGGCGATCGGATTTCGCAGCAACTAAATTCGGTGGGTGATAACAGTGGGATAAGAAGCAATTCAAAATTTATGTCTAATTCAGCAATTTTTCACTGGATATGGAATCAGAAAAATGGCGCGTGCAATTCTCAGTATTAAAGCGGAAACAACATAAATTCACTTGCTAAAATTCCGCAATTGCCACCAGGACAATCGCAAAAACGCAGGGTAGCCTTTAACTAGAAAAACAGTATCAGGCAATTGCTAGACAAAACTTTTATATTATTTTTCTCGTTCTTATGACTCCAAAACACACCAAAATTAAATTTCCTATTTGGCAGTATCTGAACCAGCCCTTATTTAGTCGGGATACTAAATTAGTATTGAATCCCCAACGGTTTGTATTGATCTGGCGTCTGCAACTTTTAGAACGTTGCTGGACTAAAGAATGTGACGCCAAAGGGCCTCAACAGCATTAGATATCTAAAAAGCTGGCAAACTAAGCCTCGTCCACAGAACGAGGCTTTTTGCCGTCAAGTAGAGCGCTAACAGTCATATCTCCCATAACATTAATCGCGGTGCGGCAGCGATCCAAAAACCAGTCTACAGTAACTAGTAAAGCAATGTACTGGGTAGGTAAGCCGACAGAAGTGAACACCAGTGTCATCGTTACTAGTCCAGCATTGGGAATATTGGCCGCACCCACAGATGCAAAAATTGAGGTGAGGATGACAACTAACTGCTGTGTCAGACTTAGATGTTGTCCAATTAGTTGAGAAATATACAACGCAGACATTGCTTCATAGAGGGCAGTACCATCATTATTGAAATTTGCCCCGACTAACGCCCCTAAAGCAGCAGAAGATTCCCTTAAACCGACTTTTGTTTGCAAAACCTCAAAGGTTATGGGCATTGCTGCCGCTGAGGAAGAAGTTGAGAAAGCTGTCAAAAAGGCATCAGAACCACCAGCGAGGAATTTTAGCGGGTGTACCCAAGAACCAAATTTGACTCTGATGAGGTAGTAGCACGCTTGCAATACCAGTGCTAACAATACGGCGACGATGAATGCACCTAAAGATTTAAATGGTGCAAAGCCCTGCATCGCAATAGTTTTGGCTACAATCCCAAAGACTGCGAACGGTACTAAAGCAATTACCCAATTGAGAATGCGGACTACCGCTTCAAATAAAATTCCGATGACATCCTCTATCGGCTGGAATCCATTCTTCCCTTGGGCGATTTGTTCAGATTTTAATCCCCGCAGGACGATGCCAAAACTCAGGGCAATCACAATCAGTTGAATGACATTATTATCCACCAATGGCTTGAGGACAGCTTCTGGTACAGCATCTTTGACTATTCCCCAAGGATCGAGACTCTGAGGAGCTATTTCTGTACTTGTTGAGGTGTTTACATTGCCCCAAGTTCCCGGACGCAGTACATTGGCTACGAACAGTCCCACCAAAATAGCTACGGTAGTGTTAGTTAAAAGTAACACTGCCAACCGCCGTCCGGCTGTACCAGGGATATTGGTAGTCATCAAAGTATGCAGCACCGCTACCAGAATTAGGGGTGTAGCCAAGGCGCGGAGAGCCTTTAGTACCAATTCAGCCGGAATTGCTAAATTGTTGATTAAAGCGGCGTTGCTGGGATTGGGATTTCCCGCACCAAGGGCAATTCCGACACTGACTGCCGCTATTAAGGCGATGAGAATTTGCAACGTGAGAGGGATACGCTGCCACCAAGGGCTAGCTTTGGTTTCAGGCGAAGTAGTTCTCTCTGTTTGACTCATTGGCTAGGTACTGGTTAACTGCTGTAACTATTAAAACAACACTAATGATAGTGATAATTCCCGAAAAAGAACAGCTTTAATTTTGGTTAAAAACTGTTAATCTAAGATTCCGTTGCTTTGCAAAATCTAGCTCAAAAGGGTATACCACAAGGTAGGCCCCTAGAGATATCTTGGCTTGTGGTTGGAGATGCTTATGTCCTTTGTGCCTTTACATATTCACAGTGACTACAGTCTACTTGATGGGGCAAGTCAGCTACCAGAGTTGGTGGATCGAGCGATCGCACTGGGAATGAAAGCGATCGCCCTTACCGATCATGGTGTCATGTATGGAGCCGTTGAACTGATCAAAATCTGCCGTAGTCAAAATATTAAGCCGATTATCGGCAATGAAATGTATGTAATTAATGGCGATATTGAGAAACAAGAACGCCGTCCCAAATATCATCAAGTAGTTTTAGCTAAAAATACCAAAGGTTACAAAAATTTAGTCAAATTAACTACAATTTCTCACCTTAAAGGTGTTCAAGGTAAAGGAATTTTTTCTCGTCCTTGTATTAATAAAGATTTATTAAAAGAATATCATGAAGGCTTGATTGTCACCAGCGCTTGTTTGGGTGGAGAGGTTCCCCAAGCGATTCTCAGTAATAGACCAGATGCCGCCCGGAAAGTTGCTCAGTGGTATAAAGATGTATTTGGTGATGATTATTATTTAGAAATTCAAGACCACGGTTCCCAAGAAGACCGAATTGTGAATGTAGAAATAGTCAAAATTGCGCGGGAGCTAGGCATTAAAATTGTTGCGACTAATGATTCACATTTTATTTCTTGCTTTGACGTTGAAGCCCATGATGCTTTGCTATGTATTCAAACTGGCAAGTTAATTATTGAAGATAAGCGGATGCGTTATAGCGGCACAGAGTATCTCAAATCTGGTGAAGAGATGCAGCAGCTATTTCGCGACCATTTAACGGATGATGTGATTGCCGAAGCGATCGCTACCACTGAAGAAGTCGCCGATAAAGTCGAGCCTTACCATATTATGGGTGAGCCTCAGATTCCTACACCGCCCATTCCCTCTGGCCATACTGCTGACACTTACGCCGAAGATGTTGCATGGAGTGGACTGTTAGAACGCTTAAATCGCAAATCTCGCCAAGAAGTCGATTCCGTCTATAAAGAAAGATTGGAATACGAGTTGAAAATGATTCAGCAGATGGGTTTTTCCAAATACTTTTTAGTTGTCTGGGACTACATCAAATTTGCTAGAGATAATAACATTCCTGTGGGGCCAGGTCGGGGTTCGGCGGCTGGTTCATTAGTCGCTTATGCAATGCGAATTACTAATATTGACCCTGTACATCATGGGTTACTATTCGAGCGTTTTTTGAACCCAGAACGGAAATCCATGCCTGATATTGATACAGATTTCTGTATTGAACAACGGGATAAAGTGATTGAATATGTCACTGAAAAATATGGTGCAGATAGAGTTGCCCAAATTATTACTTTTAACCGCCTAACTTCTAAAGCAGTTTTGAAAGATGTCGCCAGAGTGTTGAATATTCCCTATGGGGAAGCTGACAAAATGGCGAAAATGATTCCTGTGGTGCGGGGGAAACCAACGAAACTCAAGGTAATGGTTTCTGATAAAACTCCAGAACCAGAATTTAAAGAGAAGTATGATAAAGAACCCCATGTTCGCCATTGGCTTGATATGGCGATGCGAATTGAAGGAACTAACAAAACTTTTGGTGTTCATGCAGCAGGTGTGGTAATTTCTGCCGATCCACTTGATGAAATTGTGCCACTACAGAAGAATAATGACGGTTCTGTAATTACCCAATATTTCATGGAAGACCTGGAATCAATGGGTTTGTTGAAAATGGATTTTCTGGGTTTACGGAACCTGACACTGATTCAAAAAACTGTGGATTTGATTCAAGAAACGAGAGGATATCGGGTCGATCCCGATGAAATTCCCCGCGATGAAAGAAAAGCCCAAAGGATATTAGCTAAAGGTGAACATAGCAGTTTACCAAAAGATGTCCAAAAAACTTATGAGTTATTAGAAGCAGGTGAGTTAGAAGGAATATTTCAATTAGAATCTTCTGGAATGCGTCAGATCGTGCGAGATTTGAAGCCTTCTAATATAGAAGATATTTCTTCTATTTTGGCACTTTATCGACCGGGGCCATTAGATGCAGGACTAATCCCTAAATTTATTAACCGCAAACATGGTCGAGAAAAGATTGATTATCAACACCAAATTCTGGAACCAATATTAGACGAAACTTATGGAATTATGGTCTATCAAGAGCAAATCATGAAAATTGCTCAAGATATGGCTGGATATTCATTAGGACAAGCTGACTTGCTGCGTCGGGCGATGGGGAAAAAGAAAGTTTCTGAGATGCAAAAGCAGCGAGAAAAATTCGTGGATGGCGCAGCGAAAAATGGCGTACAGAAAAAAGTTGCGGATGAATTATTCGAGCAAATGCTGAAGTTTGCGGAATATTGTTTAAGCTATGACACGGAAATATTGACTGTAGAATATGGATTAATGCCAATTGGAGAAATTGTCGAAAAACGCATCGAATGCAGTGTGTATAGTGTTGATAATAATGGAAATATTTACACGCAACCTGTGGCACAGTGGCACGATCGCGGACAACAAGAGGTGTTTGAGTATTGCTTAGAAGATGGTTCATTGATTCGGGCAACAAAAGACCATAAATTTATGACTGCTGATGGTCAAATGTTGCCAATTGATGAAATATTTGAACGCGAATTAGATTTGATGCGGGTAGAGGGTTTACCGAATTGAAGTGCCTAGAACCCCACCCATTTCATGCTATCGCCTGACTTTTTATAGGAATTTTCATATAAAATGGACGATGATGAGGATATCACAGAAATTCCTTTACGACCTCTGGTTTGGATGGGAGACTCTCTCAAAAATATTCGCTCATTTCCTGAAGAGGTGCGTGCATCAGTAGGCTATTCGCTGCAATTGGTGCAAGCAGGGGAAACACCAATAGATGCCAAGCCTTTTAAAGGGGTTGGAAGCGGCGTGTATGAAATTGTCAAACGCTACGATACCGATAGTTACAGGGCAGTCTATGCAGTAAAGATTGCAGAGAAAATCTATGTCCTGCACGCTTTTCAGAAGAAATCAAAGCAGGGGATTAAAACCCCACAAGCTGATGTTGACCTGATTAAACAACGCTATAAGGACGCAGTGGCAAGGGAGAAACAACAATGACACAGGAACCCGTTTTTGAAGAAAGCAGTGGCAACGTATTTGCTGACCTCGGTTTGTCGAATGCTTCGGAACTTTTTACGCGAGGCAAGATAGGGATTCAGGTATTGCGCCTTCTCTCTCAACGCAACCTGAAACAGCGCGAAATCAGCGAACTTCTTGGCATTCCCCAGCCAGAAGTATCTCATTTGATGAAAGGAGAGTTTCAAAGGTTCAGCGAGGGCAAACTCCTGATTTTCCTCAAGCGGCTCGATATGGAAATCAGTTTGCATCTTCGCCCTCGTCATGCGCCGGAACAATCTGCTGAAACTGTGATATCGCTATAGGGCAGGATGGAAGTTATGTTGGGTCTTGACATTAGTAGTGGGGAATGGGCAGATGAGGAGCATGAGGGAGCAGAGGAGCAGGGGGAAATGCCCAATGCTTTTAATTTTTAATTTTTAATTGTGGTTTTCCCCAAAGTATGGTTTCCTGCTTGTAAATCGCAATTCCCGGTTTTGCTCCTTTGGGTTTGTAAACGTGTTTTGGCTGAGTGTAAACTACTGGCACTTGCTCACTCTGACGGGCGCGACTGTAGTATGCAGCAAGATTAGCTACAAATTGCAAATCAGCTTCTTCTGCTACAGCACCCGGTTCTAGACGTAGTAACACATGGCTTCCTGGAATTTCTTGAGCGTGGAACCATAGGTCATAATCCCCTGCTACACGAAAGGTTAATTGGTCATTCTGGCGATTGTTGCGACCGATTAATACTTCAAAGCCGCCGGGGGTAAGGTAACGATGAAAGTTCGTGCTGGGAGGTTCATTGGCACTGCGACTACGGTATTCGGGATCTTCTAGATACTTTTGTCCAATCAACTCTTCGCGGATTTCTTCTAAAGCTCGTAAATCTTCTGCTGTTTGGTAGGTGTCTATCTGAGCGATCGCAGCTTCTACTTGTTCTAAATACTCAATTTCTGTCTGCACTTCCAATAGTAGTGGTTCCACGGCAGCACGAGCGCGTTTCAGCTTTTGGTGCTGTTTGTAAAGACTTTGGGCATTTTGGACGGCATTTTTATCTGGCTGGAGAGCGATCGCAACTGGCAAATTTGTCTCAAAATCAGCCAGGATAATTTCTTTCATCCCCGGTTCCCAGTTTTGCAGGTGAGCCATCAATAAATCAGCTTTCTGTCGATACTCATCGGCTCGATCTGATTGCTGCAAGCGCGTCTGAAAGGTTTGAGCTTTATTCCGTAATTTCGCCAGAATATTATTTAATTTCTGACTCAACTGATGGCGCAATTGGGAAAATAACTGTTGGTCAATTTGGTTACTGTAATAGCGGTTGAGCAACTCTTGGATATTTTTGACCTTTTCAACCGCACCCCAACCCATGACGGTGTAACCATCTTTTGTCCAAGCGGGTTGAAATTCTTTGGAATCTAGGGCTTGCAGCCATTCTTGCCAACGTTCAAACAACCGTCGCCAGTCGTCGGGGTTGAGAGTATCGGTGGATGTTTCTGGTGCGATATTTGCTTCTAGCAGCATTAACTCCAACAGCGCTGCACTCAAGCCACTATAACTTTTTAGCAATTGCCGCTTGATTGCCCCTGGTACTAAACTTACCCGTTCTTGCCAACGTTCTTGAGATTCGCTCAAACTGGGGACAGTTCCAGTTAGTTTCGGTGGTGTTTCATAAGGTTGTCCGGTTTGGATCGGACGGACGCTAGATTGTTGCTGACTGACTTGATGAGCAGCGGTGATAATTATATTGTTAGCGTCGGTGAGAATGACGTTGCTATACTTGCCCATGATTTCTGCATAGACATGATATAGCGCGCTTTCTCCAGGACGACGGGCAAATTGCAAATCAATCACACGCTCCCAAGGGGCGATCGCTTCAATCGCCACCAATGCTAAACCACCCAATTGGTGTATTAATTGTTGGCTAAAGGTAAAGGTATCAGGCGATCGCGGTGGCGGATCGCCAATACAAATATGTGCAGCTTGGGGATGCCAAGAAATCTGTAGCCAATCTCGCTGTTCTAGGGTGCGTAATGCCATCGCAATCGTGTAGCGATCGCGCTGGTAAACCTGTTCTAAGCGTGATGGTAGCCAGTTAGCGCGGATTTCGCTACAAGCAGCTGTGAGAGTGGTAAAGTCAACTGGTTGCAAAGCGATTAGTTTTTAACATTCAAATGGTAGCGATCGCTATGCTTTTATTTTTGTTTAGTTAAAGCATAACAGACCTCACCTATCATAGCGGTTACTTGCTTTGGTGATAGCTGCGAATCAAAAAACGCAGAAATTATCATAAGATAAGCTTCTGCGTTTAAGTGATAAGTTCGTTTTTTATACAGTTTGTTTTTGGTGTTGAGTTTTCCAAGCTCAGGCGATGCCTAGGTTGGGCAACTCTTGGAGAGGCTACGCCAACGCCTACGCTCCCAAATTTAAACCCAAAATATTATCCGAGTTACTCACTCACCATTATCTGTTACGCAAAAGCATTATTTAGCAGCTAAAACTGGCTTTTTTGCTGTTGATTGCACTAGTTCGGCAGTTGATTGTACTAGTTCTTTTGCCTTTGATTGCACTAGTTCGGCAGTTGATTGTACTAGTTCTTTTGCTGTTGCCGCTACTGGTTGTGGCTGCAACAGTTGGGTGTAAAGTTCACTCAGTTGATGTGCAACACCATCCCAGCTAAACTTAGTTTCGACGCGCTTTCTACCAGCTTTACCCAATTCATCTCGCCATTCTGGATTTAAGAGAATTCGGTCAATAGCAGACGCAAAAGCATTTACATCTTGCGGTGGAGCTAATAAACCAGTTTCTTCATTAACTACAGTAAACTGAAGTCCGCCGACATCACTTGCTATTACCGGTGTACCGCTTGCCATCGCTTCAATCGCCACTAATCCAAAGGGTTCGTAGTGACTGGGAACAACGCAAACATCGGCCGCGGCGTAATAAGTTGGTAAAATATCTTGACTCAAACGACCCGCAAAGGTGGTAAAGTCGCTCATTCCCAATTCGTTGACGATCTGCCCAATGCGATCGCGTTCAATGCCGTCGCTGTTACCTGGAGTGCTACCACCACCAATAATTAGCTGGATATTTTTGGAGTCGCGTAGTTGAGACTCGTTTACCGCCCGTACCAAAGTTTCTATACCTTTGCGTTGGTCAAAGCGCCCCACGTATAGTACAACTTTGGTTTCTTTATCAATCCCCAATTCAGCCCTGGCTGCTTCTCGTGCAATGGAGCCAAAGCGCTGAATATCTGTACCGCAGGGAATGATATCGATATTGCCTTTTGTGGAAACTAGCGATCGCATGTGTTCCTGTTCTTGCGGACTGGTCGCTACAATTCGCTCTGCTTTTTCTAACACCTCTTTTTCTACTGCTAATCGCTGACTAGCAATCAGAGGAATATCTTCTATGGTGTTATACTTCACCGCTCCTAATGAGTGGTAGGTATGAACCTGTTTGATCTGTTGGATTTTCTTTAACTCCATCCCCACCCAACTAGAGAGCCAGTAGTTAGTATGAACTAACTCGTATGTAAAATCATTTTTTGCTTGAAATTTGAGGAAATTATCTACAAATTCTGGCAGATATTCAAAAATTTCATCTCGCGGCACAAACTCAAGGGGGCCAGCTTTTAAACGGATAGTTCGACAATTGTTGCTATGTTCAACTATCGAGTCTTGCTCCAGACTCACTTTGCGGGTAAACATATCAACTTGCCATCCCAGCTGCGCTAGTGCTTCACCCACATTACGCACATAAACATTTTGTCCCCCAGCTTCTTCTTTCCCTATTTCAATCGCTGGGTCTCCGTGGACGGAAATCAAGGCGATACGTTTTTCGGTGGTAGAGTTCATAGTTTGTGTGTTGCTGATTTTAACAAAGTTTTCGGCTGTTCCAAGCACGTATATAGCACACTTGCCTGAATTGTTTAGGAACTTTGATTATTATTGATTTTAATTTACTATGTCTAATTTTTTTTAACATCTTCTGTCAGAAGTATACTTCTAAGTTAAAAATAAACATTTAGTTTCTTTAGATATAGGAAATTGTTATACCTATATCTCATCCTTTTGATAGATAAAGATCGGATATTTTCATTCATGTCTAGCTCTAATTTCATAAATAAATATGGCAAGTTTAATTTGCTCTCTACCTAGAGACTCAGTTCTCTGACTTTTGCAAGGATATATCTGGTGAATAGGGGGTTTGACCCCCTAAGACATCTCAGAGCAGGAAGTCAGAAGACTTGAAGAAGAAGTCAGAATTCAGAATTCAGAATCAAGACGCGACGCTATCTGCTTTTTCGTTCAAAATACCCAACTGTTAGCGGTAGCGGGGCGTTTAGCCCATTGTGGCAACTGACGCCTTTATTCTGTTTTGATAAAAATATATTTATTTAGCTTATATTCTCTAAAAGAAATCTAAATTCTGTTTTTACGCAATTCTACTGATTTTGCTTCAAACTAATAAATATAGTCACCACCAATTTTCAAACGGAGAAGATTAATATATGAGTTTGATAGATGGTATATTTCTGACGATATTAAATACTGTTGCCTGTCTAGGACTGCCTAAGCTGCTATCTGTAATTTTGACTGTCAAAAACCAAAACACTGAGTCTTCAAAGTCTGCTATGACATCACAAGATTCTAACTCTGAAATTCCCAGTTTTTCTTAATATCAACTGACTATCTATAGATATCGCCTTGATGAGGAGAAAACTTAGTTATTGGTGCAAGGCGATTTCTGAATAATAAATGATACAAATTGTGTTTTGGGAAAAGAATGAGAGCTGTTTTTCCATTCAACCTAAAATTTATACAGGAAAAAACTGGTTTACAGTACAGCTAAAACCAGGCAATAACGGAGAAATGAGATTATCGCTACTAAATAAGGTTGCTACCAAGTTAAGTTGACTTTGTTCGCGCCGATAGACCTCTAGTTTACGCGATCGCCAATCAGCAATCCAATATTCTTTTACTCCTCTGGAAGAATAAAGTTTAAGTTTAGCTTCTTTATCTCGTCTTAGGTCTTCGTTGCTAGCAGACAAAACTTCGACTACTAAATCTGGTGCGCCAGTTAAATGTCCCGCTTCATCCAATGTTAGCGCCAAGGTTTCTTTAGTAGCCCAAACTACATCAGGAATCACATTATCTGATTCTGAAAACAAAACGCCAGGGTTGATTACAGCTTCTCCTAAACCAGTAGACTCTGACCAAACATCAAGTTGTCGAAAAATCTTGCCACAAGTTTGCTGATGTTTAAAGTGAGGTGCCCTGGTCATAAATAATTCTCCATCAACTATTTCGTAGCGCGTCCCTTCATTTTCTGCAAATAGTTCCACATCGTGAATTGTCCAGCGTACTCCTGTATTAAGCATCTCACTCATCGGCTAACTCCTTTAATCTTGTTTATTACTTGTCCTAAGCAAATCATCACTTGCGATTTTCGCGCCGCCACTTACACCGCACTAAGCGAATTTCATCAAAAGTGTAGCTTTCACCTAGTTGTTCTTTGATAGGAGTGAGGGAAATATCACCGAGTACTTCTAAAACTTGCCAAATTTTTTGTTGATGTTCTAAAGGTACTAATTGATTTAAATCAACTGGCTGATTTTTTTCAATTAGTTTTTCTAGATGACTGCTAACTGTTGCTGGACTAAGATTGCGTTTTTCGGCAATTTGAGCGATATTTAAACCCTGTTGATGTAATTGTAATGTCTGCAATTCTGTGTAAGAAGAAGATGATTTGGCAGAAGATACGGAAGTAGCAGATTTATTTTGCAAACCTTTTTCTTGGCGGTAGGCGCGAATTTCTGTAATGAATTTTTCGCCATATTGAGCGAGTTTGTGACTACCTACACCAGAAAGTTTGGCAAATTCAGTTAAGTTTTGGGGTTGCACCTGTACCATCAATTTTAAAGTGGAATCGTGAAAGATCACGTAAGGTGGTACAGATTGCTCATCAGCTAATTGTTTACGTAGCGATCGCAACTTCTGTAATAATATTTCTGCAACTTCTGCTTTTTCACTCTCCTGTTCCCAGGTAATCTTTTGGACTGTGGTTATAGCTAGCGAAACTGTGCGTTGTTTTCGCATTACTTCCCAACTGTGGGCATTTAGTTTTAAAACTGAGTAACCATCGCTAGTTTGTTCTATTAACCCTTGATGTAAAAGCGATCGCCCCAACATTCGCCATTCATCTACAGTTCTATCTTTACCAATACCGTAAGTAGAAAGTTTATCGTGTTCGTACTGGATAATTTTGTCTTTTTTTGCCCCCCGCAACACATCAATTATGTGCAGCATTCCAAACCTTTCTTTGCAACGGGCCACACAAGATAAAAATTTCATGGCTTCAATTGTCCAATCTTGCATCGGTTTGGGATGACGACAATTGTCACAGTTACCGCAATTCCCAGGAAACCTTTCGCCAAAATAACCCAGTTGAATTGTTCGCCGACAATCAGTACCTTCAGCGTAATCGATCATCTGACGTAATTGTTGTTTAGCAATCAACTGTTCTTGAGGGTCAGTTTTTTGATCGATACTCCATTCAATTGTTTTAACATCACCAAAGCTGAAAAATATCGTACACCGAGATGGTTCTCCATCTCTCCCGGCTCTACCAGATTCTTGATAATAACTTTCTATATTTCTGGGCATATCAAAGTGAACTACCAGCCGCACATCGGGTTTATTAATTCCCATCCCAAAGGCGACTGTTGCCACCATCACCCGGACATCATCTCGAATAAATCGCGTTTGATTACTACTACGTTCCTCATCAGTTAATCCGGCGTGATAAGGCAGAACACCAATCTTATCATTTTGCAGTTTAAAAGTAAGTTCATCAACTTTTTTACGAGTTAAAGAATAAATAATTGTCGAACCTTCAGTTTCTCGAATTAGTTCTAATAATTCAGCGTAAGCATATTTAGTTTTAGGACGAACTTCGTAATAAAGATTTTCACGATTAAAACTGGCAAGATGGATGCTTGGTTGCTTCAGACCTAGTTGTTGAATAATATCACTACGGACGCGATCGGTTGCTGTGGCGGTGAGGGCGACAGTAGGAACATCAGGATAGCGTTTCCGCAGAGATTTCAACTGGCGATATTCTGGACGAAAATCATGTCCCCATTCCGAAACACAGTGCGCTTCATCAATAGCAAAGCTAGAAATACCGATTTTTTCTTTAACTAAATCGAGAAACGGTAGAAACCTTTCACTCAGCAGACGTTCCGGGGCGACGTAGAGTAATTTTACTTTACCGCTGAGGATGGCTTCTTCCCGCGATCGCACTTTGTAAGCGTTCAAACTGCTATTGAGAAATGTCGCGTTAATATTATTATTTCGCAGTGCTTCTACTTGGTCTTGCATCAAAGCAATTAACGGCGACACCACCACAGTTAGTCCATTTTTCAACAATGCTGGTAGCTGAAAACATAGAGATTTCCCCCCCCCAGTCGGCATCACAACCATTAAATCTCGATTTTGCAGCGCATCTTCGATAATTTGCCGTTGTCCGGGGCGGAATTGGTCGTAACCGAAGTGATATTTTAGCGATTGTTCGAGATGGGGATACTGAAGCATAGCGATACCTACGGTGGGCTTTGCCAACGCTTTTTCGGGGGCTGTCTGCGTTAGTAGTGATTGAAGATATCAGGATTTTAACTCACATCATTGGTAGCTTTGGCCAGACCTGCATTTGTGTTGACGATCGCACGCCGATCAACCATCATACATGATGCGATGTCTACGACGGGCTACGCCTACGCTTGACTTTAAAGACTGTCGCTACAATATTAGCGATCGCACTTGTGTTGAGCTAATAAACATTGTCATGAGTACCAATGTCTAACAAAAGAACAACTTGTTCCCCACTCTCTCCATCGGTTTTCAGTGAGAAAACAACGCGCCAATCATATCCACAAGAGCATGAAAGCAATCCTGATAGCTTCCCCTCTAGCTTGTGAGTGCCCAAGGTGGCTGCAAATATGTCATTTTCCATACCAGCAATAGTTTCTTCTATTCTGGCCTGTAAGTCAGTATTACGGCGAGTAAATTTTCGGAAAGCTCTTTTAAATTTACTCGTGATAACTAACTTATACATCGGCTGCACTTGGGTTATTGAGATATTCCCGTAATTCTTGAATTGCTTCGGCAGCAGTCTGGACTTTGAGCCTACCTGCTTGAAATTCAGCAATGGAAGCTGCTGCATCTGACGCAATTTCATCTCGCCGACTTTCAATAATTCGGTTTTTGAGAATTTGTACCAGCATTTCTTGCTGCTCTAAAGTAAGCTCCATTGCGGCATCTAAAACTCTATCTAGGTTACTCAATTGCTCGATCCTCTTAATTATTTGGGTTGATACAGAACTCGTAAGATATAAAAAACTTGTAAGTCTTATCCTTATCGCTTTTTGAGCTTCGTCAAACTCATATTAACTTATCGCACTAAATCAACCTTTATACATGAGAGATGGCTTTACTTTAAAGACTGCCGCTACAATATTAGCGATATTAGCGATCGCACTTGTATTGAGCTAATAAACATCGTCATGAGTAAGTCAGCATTACGACGAGTAAATTTTCGGAAAGCTGTTTTAAATTTGCTCGTGATAACTAACCTATACATCGCCTGCACTTGGGTTATTGAGAGTTTTTTTAACGATCGTTATTCGAGGTTTCCCTAGCAGCTCTTGACTTTGGACAGTGAGCAAATTCAAGGGGTGTAGTCGGCTCGGCACATTTTAGCTGTGATTCTAAAACATCAATCTTTCGTAAAAGTGATACTCCCCACACTATAGAAATCACCAACTTGATAGTCATACCCACGAGCAAAAGTGTCACTATTGTGGCATTTTTCTTTTGTTGAGCCAGCCTTTTTTGTTGCTCAAGAAGTCGTGCTTCGACTTCTTGGGCACGTTCAGCTTCTAATGCTTGCTGTACTTCTCGCCGATCTAATTCTTCACTAGCAGCTAAAAAGCGATAATCTAAGTTGCTCAAGCTTTTACCATTTGCCCAAGTTTGAGCATCGATCAAGGCTTGTCCGCGCAATAGGCGAGATTTATCTTTTTCTTCTGAGGCTACCCATACATTGAAGTTTTCGTAGTAGGGGCGCAAGTCAGCTAGTTTTTTTCCAACCCATTCTAAATTGAAAACTTCTTGATAAATTCGGTTTTTTACTTGGAGAAAACCTTGTTTTTTGATTACCAAACCCGACAGCAACAGTTCTACCTGTTCTCGACTATCATCGGCTGTTACTTTCATTCCTTGGAGGATTTGTTGATAAATTCCTAACAATCTGGCGGCAAATTTTTCGTTTCGGAGGATGCGATCGCGAATAGTTCGTAAATGCTCCGGTTCGTCTTGTGATTCCCATTTCTCGATGACGTGCGATCGCACCACATTTTCTATCCAAAATTTTTCTGTGCCAGGGGGAATTTTGAGATTTCTACCCATATCATCTTGAGATAAATTTACAAGCAGCCGACACAGCTTTTGAGTAAGAAATGGTTGCCCTTCTGTCCAACCTAATACTTCTTTCAAAACTTTCTGGGGATGATTGTCTTTAATATCTAGTCCTAAAGATAGTGGTTGAGCTTCTTCAAAGGTGAAACCATTTACTTGGATGGTTTTACCCAGATTAAACGGGGTAGTATGATTTTGATATATAATTAAGTCTGAAGGTGTAGCAACCCCGAAAATTGCAAATGTAATCCGATTATACTCTGGATTAATTGCTCGTTGGTTATAACAAAACCGAATCAAGCTAAAAAAGTCATCAACAGAAAAATTGAGGCTGAGTATACTATCAACTTCATCAATAAAAATAAATAGCTTTTCGTCAGGAAACTGAGTTAACAAAACTTCCGAAATAAACCGACTGATTTTATGAATCAAAGAAAGATCGTTTTGTTCTTGCCACCAGGCTTTTAAATTTACTTTTCCTAATAGTTTAAAACTCAACCATAAGTCACCAACAATTCCTTTATACCACTGCTCTGGAGTTATATTTTCACATCCAATATTAGTCATATCAACAGTGGCACATCTAAAGCCCTCTTTTTGCAAGCGGTTCTTTGTTTTTACCATCAGTGAGGATTTACCCATTTGCCTACAGCTTAGGATGTAACAAAAGTCCCCCTGTTTCAAAGCTTCGTAAAGTTCCACATCCGCTCTGCGCTCAACATAGCTAGGAGCATCATTAGTGAGAGTACCACCAACTTGGTATCGATAATTTTTCATTTAATTAATTAATTTTTAATTTCAAAAAAGTTTATTTTGGGACAGTTGATAAAAATCATAAAAAATCTATGAGTAACTAGGTTCATAGTTAGAACTTTAGTGCTTACTATGAACACTCAAAAATAGATGGTAAATTTAGTAGAAGCATTAGCACTATTTTGCTTTTAAAACTGTTGGCTAAAATAAAGACGATATAACTCACACATGGCGCTAGCTTGATTGCCGTTTAGTTGAACCAAACCCATGCTTTCTAGCTTGTAAGCAGCGATCGCGTTTAACTCCACTTTTTCATTTGTTGCAATTACCTGTTCCATAGCTGACATTAATTCTGGTTCTGCTTGCAGTAATGTCAACAGTTCTCGTAAATGCTGACCGTAAATTCCTACTGGTGTAGATGCAGTTTCTAATAACACCTCCAGCGTCATTTCTCCCTGACATAGATGATAAAATGCAAGGCTCACCAAATAGGGATGTCCTCCTACCATTGCTTGTAGGGGTGCAAGGCATTTTATCCCTTCCGAGTTTCCTGCCCAATCTAGTCCGTAACGTAATGCTAAATTCTGTACCTCCTTAAGGGTAAATGGTGGCAGTGTAATTGTTATCCCTACATTGAAAGGCGATTGGTTGAGCTTAAGCGGAATATAAATTTCTGTGGTGTGAACTACTACCATCCGCAGTTTTTGCCAAGTCCGATCTTGCTTGGCTTGTTCATGCCAAAATCGCAGCATTGGTAGAAAGTCTTGGGCAATATTGGGATGTTCAAAAATCCGATGGACTTCATTCAAAGCCAAAACTACAGGACTATCATCAATGTATTGCAACAAATAAGCTTCAAAATAGATTTTGCAGCTGACCTTGCTGCCCATTTCCATATCCCAAAAATCATCTATACAAGGAAAGAGATTTAACTGCCTACTAACATTTACACAAAACCAACGCAAAAATTTATCCAGGGAAGCAAAAACGTCTTGGTCAGCTTCTTGAAAGTCCAAATAGACAATTTGATAAGCTTGCTCCTTAGCATAAGCAATCATCCGATTGAGCAGAGAACTTTTTCCCATCTTTCTAGGCGCTTTGAGCCTGATTAAGCAACCAGGGTATAAAATCTCATTACAAACAAGTTCTTCCAGGGAAGGGCGATTGATGTAAAGATGAGAACCTAGTGCTACAGGGCCGCTAGGAAATTCTATCTTGCTTGCTGAAAAAAAGTCTGGAGAAACAATTTTTAAGCTAGATTCTTCACCAAACTTTTCTTGGATTTGATTTTCTTGATTACCTATCTCGTCTTGCAAGTGTTTATTCAAGGCTAAATGCAGATTTTTTTTCGTTATTCTTTTTCCAAGTGCTATAGAAAGGTCTTGCCACAACTCAGAACCAATTTCCTTGATGTAATTGTTGCCGTAGCCTGATACCTCTGCCATCTCACCATAAGTTTTACCCAACCACGATTGATAGAGCACAAACCACTGAATTGAATCGAGAGGCTTGTCTTGGAGAATTTTTTTTACAGATTGTAGAAGCTTATCCACAGACAATAAATTGTTAAACAGCTAGGCAATTTACTTATACTTTTCAGCCTAGTAGTAATATACATCTGAAATATATCTGAAAAAAAAATATTTGAAAACAGAAAAAATAAATTATGATTGGATTCTTCAGTATACCAAAAATGTTATTATAATTACTTTTTTGAAGGTTTTTTGTATAGAGGTTAAGTCGGTAAGCACGATAAAACCAATATATATTTAGTTTTGTAAAAACGGTGAAATAACGAATTTGTAAAGTATGTGCTGTATTTACATTTCGTAAAATACTTGAGGATTTTCTCGCCCACTTACTTAGCCCTCTTTTATCACTTTCGGAAAACAGTAATCTCAGCCAAATTCTGAGACTTGGATTTAGTCTAGGTTTGAGGCTTTATTTTCCAACAGAAACTAAAATTTATAGACAAAAAGTAGAAATTAAAGCCCCGTAACCGTTTGAGCGATTGGATTCTCCCAAAGTGACAAAAGCTGTTTACGGACGCGATCGCTTCCGTTATGGATGGAAGAAACAAGTAAAATCCTCTTCCCTTTTGCCTTCTGCCTCGTGTCTCCTGTCTTGTTTCTTGAAAGAGGGTTAGCCCTCTTCCATCACTCTTGGAGAAAGCAATCGCTGCAAGGCTTACGAGACATCACTTTCCAGGTTTTGGCTACATTTTTGAATTTATATTAGAAAATAAAGCCTTAAACCTTGATTTAGTCATAGTTTCAGTTTTATGCTTCGATTATTGTTTTCTGAGAGTGATGGAAGGGCGTTAGTTCAGCCTAAATACAGCCCTGAAAAACCTGGTGATAATGATGGCTCACTGGTATGAGATCCTAGAGACAGTCAATGGAAGCTGAACAGAATGGAACAACATCAGAAGCCAACGGTTGTAATTACGGGTGCCTCTTCGGGGGTGGGTTTGTATGCTGCAAAAGCTCTTGCTGAAAAAGGATGGTATGTCGTACTAGCCTGTCGGGATTTAGCGAAGGCACAAAAAGCAGCCCAAGATGTGGAAATCCCCTACAACAGTTATACCAGCATACATATTGACCTTGGCTCCTTGGAAAGTGTTCGACAATTTGTGAAGAACTTCCGAGCCACTGGCAAGTCTTTAGACGCTTTGGTGTGCAACGCTGCAATTTATATGCCCTTAATCAAAGAGCCGTTACGCAGTCCAGAAGGTTACGAGTTAACTGTCACTACTAATCATCTAGGGCATTTCCTATTGTGCAACCTGATGATAGAGGATCTGAAGAAATCATCTTTAGAGCCAAGGCTGGTAATTTTAGGAACAGTCACGCACAATCCAGACGAACTGGGTGGAAAGATTCCACCACGTCCCGACTTGGGCGATTTGCAAGGCTTTGCAGAAGGGTTTAAAGAGCCAATATCGATGATTGATGGCAAGAAATTTGAACCAGTTAAAGCTTACAAAGACAGCAAGGTTTGCAACGTACTGACTATGCGGGAATTGCACGAGCGCTATCACCAGTCAACCGGTATCGTCTTCAATTCTCTTTATCCGGGATGTGTTGCAGAAACACCGCTATTTAGAAACCACTATCCCCTGTTTCAGAAAATCTTTCCATTATTCCAGAAGTATATTACTGGGGGATATGTGTCTCAGGAGTTGGCGGGAGAACGGGTTGCTGCTGTGGTTGCCGATCCTGAGTATAATCAATCCGGTATTTATTGGAGTTGGGGAAATCGCCAGAAGAAAGATGGCAAGTCTTTTGTGCAAAAAGTCTCTCCTCAAGCTCGCGATGACGACAAAGGCGATCGCATGTGGGAACTAAGCGCAAAATTGGTTGGGCTTGGGTGATGACACAGGACTTGGTGTTACCTTGTGCATGATTCGTCGATTCATCAATCCACTTTTTTGAATTGGCATCATGCAGAGGTAAAAATGGTTGAGGTGATTATTACGTCACCTCTGACTTTATTGATAGCTTTATTTTAAATAGCGCTACAGAGCCAATACAGTTGTGAAAAAAGCTAGTACTTAGTGCGAGCGATAATAAATCATAAAAATTGTAAAGTTTTAGATAAAGGAAATGATATGGTGCTTAACGATTTCAGAGCAGTATTTCTTCCTTATTGCATTGAAGATGATGAGTTTTTACCTCAGTAAGCCCTGAATCAGTCTGTATGTACCGCTTCACTCTACAGTTATACCTCTATATTGGTTACTCTCTTGACTTAATACATGGAAAATATGTATAATGGCGAACGCATAGAAGGGGAGTAGCTGCTGGCAAAAAAACTTGAAAGCCAGTACATCTGAATCAACATACTGGCGATGAGCCTGGTTCAGATGGCAAGTAATCAATATTTGAAAGCGAGACCTTCACTAAGTTCACACCGAAAAGTGTAAACTTGGTGAGGTCTTTTGGTTCTCATCAAGCTTCACATCGGTAAACGATTCTTCAGGAGCTTGAGAGAGTGTTAACAGCTTTTACCGCAGGTTTATTACTAATTACAGTTTCAGAACTAGGCGATAAAACATTTTTTATTGCTGTAATTTTGGCAATGCACCACCCGCGGCGGCTGGTATTTATAGGTGTGACAGCTGCTTTAGCCGCGATGACAATCCTTTCGGTGATATTTGGACAAGCAGTATCTTTGTTGCCAAAAGTTTATATTCATTACGCCGAAATCGCTTTATTTATTGCCTTCGGTATCAAGTTGTTGTATGACGCTAGTAAGATGTCCAATGCTGCTTGTGATACAGAAGTTGTGGAAGAAGCTGAAGCTGCGGTGAAACAAGCAGATTTACAGTTACCAAAGCAAAAGACTGGTTTGGCAATTGTTATAGAAGCCTTTGTATTGACATTTATGGCAGAGTGGGGCGATCGCACTCAAATTGCCACCATTGCCCTAGCAGCAGGCAATAACCCCATTGGAGTGACAATAGGTGCAATTTTAGGACATTCTATTTGTGCTGCGATCGCAGTTATCGGCGGCAAAATGATTGCCGGACGCATTTCTGAGCGTCAACTCACCCTGATTGGCGGATGCCTGTTTTTAGTCTTTGGTATTGTTGCTGCCATTGAAGGAGCGTAAGGGGAAGGAGCAGGGGAGCAGGGGGAGAAAAATTAATAACCAATGCCCAATGCCCCATACCCTATGCCCATTACTTGGGAGTATTTCCCAATGAAGATGCGGGAGATGAAGCAGATTTAGGAATGGGGGAAACCGTTCCTGCCTTCTTAATTTCGTCTCTGTACTTAGCAGGTGCTAAAGCTGCGGCACTATCAAATAAAGGTTTTGCATCTGCGTCTTTGCCCTGTTGTTTTAGGAGCATCGCTTTTGCCACGACGGGGCGAAAATCCTTGGGATCTTTCTTAATTGCCTGGTCATAAACAGAGCTAGCTTGAGCATAGCGTTTCTGGGAAGCATGAACAGAACCTAACAGCACCTGCACGGCTACTATATCTACACTTCCAGGCTGAATTGTATTTGCTTGGGCTGCATTAGATAGGGTTTCTTGCAACAAACCAATGGCTGCTTCCGGGCGTTGCTGACTGATCAATAAAGCCACCATTCCTTGCAAAGCCTTCAAATCACCTGGTTTCGTGGACAAAATCGAGCGATAAGCTTGAGCGGCTCCTTCGCGATCGCCAATTTGCTGTTTGGCTTGAGCTAGTAACACTGAATATTCTGACTGTTCGGGATTCAGCTTTGCTAGCTTTTCTAGGGGTTCAATGACAACTTGGATATCAGCTGGTTTAACCTCACTTTTATCTTTTTGACTCAGTAATTGCAGCCGCGCCTGTAACAGACCCTTAAGCGCAGTCTGATTTTCTGGTTCCCGTTGCAAAACCTGTTCATAACCCCGTGCTTCGTCTTCCAGTTTTGATTTTTGGTCAGCAGAGGACAAACTACCTCTGGTGCTAGCGGTATTTTGACTTGAGGGTGGCGTATTATTAAATGCTCCAATTATGGGAATCACCGAAACACCCACAAAAGCAAGAATTGCCACCGCTAAGACGACTTGAACTATCCAACGATTGCGCGGCTGAGACACGGTTTTGTCTTTCTCCTAAATTTTAATGACATTATCATTTACACAAATCGTAAAGTTAAAAATTTCCAAAACTTTGCGGAATACCGCCAATTGCCTGTGAATTTTATAACAATTAACTATCCACACTGCTAAAGTAAGTGATGACTTTAGGAGGAGCCGTCAGAATTGTAGCTATGATATGCTTCCGAAACTAGTGTAAAGCCGCTAAATTAGACATTTAGTGTTTATACATTAAATTTAGCGCCTTTAGGATTGTATAGAGTACCCTAGTGTGATTTTGTGAAAAGCCAATATACTTTCATCAGTCGCACAAATGCTCTTTCCAGCTGCCTTTGTAAAATCCCACAATGGGATGTGTCTCCGCCGCAAGGAGTTTTTATGAATTCCGACCTGATGCCGTTGCCTGAATCTTCCAATTCTTCTGCCTCTAACCAGGGCCCAATTAACGTAGAGGCAGCCGCTAATGTTCATATAGCAGCCCAGTCCTCTAAACAAGTTGACAATTTGCCTGTCAACACCAGCGAGACTGATTCAAATGGGAACTTGATTAATCGCCAGCAACCGATTCCGCCTCCCAGTGAACCGATGCAGTATCGAGCGATCGGCTTAGTCCGGGGTCGCTATCATGCTAGCAGCGAACAATTTACTCAAGGTACGCTGCTGACTCCAGATGGTGTAGAACTCAATGCCGTCCTCCTAGGCCGGATTATGAGCTTAGTCAAGAATCATCTAGACTTAGAAAAAGAACACTTATGGGTAGTATATCCACGTACCAGACAAGAAAATGATACCTTGCACATCCAAATCGTCGGAGTTTGGGAGCCAGAAAATCTGGCTAAAAACTCAACAGATGAGGACGAATCAGATTTTGAGTTGCAAGAGTTACAGACACTCGATGATGGCTTATCCGAGAACTCTGAACTAAATACAACTGCCCCCAGACCTTCATCAGAAGTTGCAGATGGCGGTTTTTCTGTTCGTGGTGAAGTAGTTTACCAATCCTTTGATGCTAAAAGCTTGGTAGTCAAAATTAGGCAGGCTCCACGCAAATCAACTGACAAACCCAAATATTTTAAGTTGAAATTAAGGGGTGTGCTAACTACCAAAGCAGTGGGCAAATTCTGGGACTTCCAAGCCAAGCGAGAAGCTGACGTTTTGATAGTAGAAAAAGCTGAGGCGATCGCTGATTTGCCCAAAAAACGCAAACCACCATTTAAAGGTGGACCTCGTGCTGGCATTGGTGGTGCTGGTGGTAGAAAACCATTCCCCCCCAGACGCACTGGCGAAACTCCTCGTCCCATTAAGAAAACAAGTACAGGCGGCGACCCTTCAGTGGTGTCAAAACCTATACCAAGAACACCCGCTCCTAAACCCATCAAGCGACCGAAACCGACTCAAGATTAGGGAATGGGGCATAAGAGGCAGAGGGGCAGAGGGGCAGAGGGGCAGAGGGGCAGAGGGGAAAAACTTACTCCTACTTCTTCCCCTGCTCCCCTGCTCCCCTGCTCCCCTGCTCCCCTGCTCCCCTGCTCCCCTGCTCCCCTGCTCCCCTGCTCCCCTGCTCCCCTGCTCCCCTGCTCCAATCAAAAATCCGTCCGACGGTCTTGGGGTAGAAAAGATCGCTCCATCGGAATTGGAGAAACTGGTTCTGTAAGGGTAAACGTACCTGCTTCGATCCACTTTTTCAACTCTAGGGCGACTTGCCTAGAAAAAAACAAACTCGCTAAGGGGGCAGAGCGTACTGCTTTGCCCTCTATGGCAATCCGCCCAGATTTGAGTTGGGCGTAACTCACCAAACCAAAGGTGGGACGGACGCGCCGGGGAATGGAAAAATCTACTATTGGGGCTACTAAGTCTCGATCTTGGACGGCGCAGTGTTCAATTACTTGTTCATTTAATACAGGTAGTGGTACACCAACCCCTAACATTAATGAGGGGCCATAACTTTTGAAGTAACACCCCCGCACCCAATGAGCATCCATTTGCTTGGCATCACCAATTAAAGCTAAAGTGGCGGAAGGCCCAATCGGTGTACGATTAGCTAAACGCTTTTGTAAAGGGAAGTGCTGAGTGCCTTCCCAAGCGACATAGCCAATACCACCGCCTAAAAAAATTCGAGTACCTATACCAACGAGTTGCAAATCGGGATCGTTGAGTAAGGGGGAAATCGCACCGGGGTTAGAATAAACAGCATTCCCCAGACGCGGTTGTAAAGGACCGAGATAGGTGAAGAGGGGGCGATCGCCACCATTTACACCAACAATAAAATTTTGATAAAGATTGCGCGGATTGAATAAATAAAACTGATTAATTGTGTCACTGGTAATTGTAGTTTCAAAATTTGCTCTGGGGTAACAATCTGTTACTTGTCCTTGTGCTTTCACGTGTATAGATTTACCAGCGATCAAATCTTCGATTACATGACCGCCACCACGTTCTCGTACTTCTTCTCCGTCCGTCGTCTCCACAGCGCAACTCGCACCTAAATATAAATCTACTGCCCCAAAACCAGAGTATGCTGGCACGCCATCTAACCAACAACGACGAATTTTTATTGGGGGATCGGTATGTCCCAGATTGATAATTGCACCACTTGATTCCATCGGTTCAAAAGTACCAGTGGTAATTACATCGACTTCTTTAGCAGCTTTACTAACACCGATTTCTACAACTCGTGCTTTTAATTCTTCAGTTGTCAACACCACCGCACGTTGGCGCTTAATTTTCTCGTTAATTTCTGCAATTGTTCGCATCTTATCAGTGCTTACGCTTCCTGGTGAGTGGGAAATGGGGATTAGGGAGTAGAGAAAAGAAATTTTCATTGCTCCTTGTGAGCGCAGATTATCGAGGCTTTTGGATAAACTTCATCTCGAAATAGTTATTGCCAATCTCTGCGCGACAGCTTACCCCGAATAAAGATAAATTCCAAAAAATAATTCAAGTATTGCAAAATTAAAATGATAGATTTTTTAGGGCAAACAAACTGCCTGTATCCAAAATAGTTTTGATTCTACGTAAAATTACCATAAACGAAGCCTTGCATTATTAATCAAATGTATGTATCGTTAGGATTAAGTGGACTTACTGGACTTAAATAATTTTACGTCAACCGAAACAAACATTTCTGGTTTTTGTAAAGCATTATAAGCCAACTAGTCAATCGCAAAGTGCGAGTTAATAGCAGATACTAGAAAGTTTTGAGAAGGTAGAAATTATTTAAGAGCGTTAATAGAAGCGAGGTATAAGCAAAAATAAGTTGCTTTCTGGCGGACTTATTCTGACTTCTACTTCCTCAAAGCAATTCTACTTGTTGCTATTGATTTTATTGCTACATTTGACCCGATAATGAATTGAGTAAGAGGCAATGACTACTTCAGAATTAGCTAATCTTGAGCAAAGAAACCAAAGTAAGATTTCCGATAGGATTGAAAATTTATCCTCTTCATCAGATGAAAAAAAGTTATTTAACCTGAAAGTAATAGAGTATTTATTACTTGCAGCTTTTGTCTCTGCTGGACTCTTTATTATTTTTCTTTCAGATGATAAAAAAGTTGTAATTTCTGGAGCAGTATCTCTAACTTTTTTGTTTTTTTTGTTGCTCATCAATAGACAAGTATATCAGAACTATAAGCAGGCCGCTTATAAATCTGAACTCACCAAAAAAGCTGAACTCTATAGTTATTTATTGACCAATCCTAATTCCTGGGATAAAGATACACTGACTCTGACAAGAGGGAAGGCTTTACAATACAGCCAAGACTTGATTGACGATTATAAAAGAATTAGGGGTTTATCAAGAAACCTTTACTATAGTTTGCAAATTGCGACAGTGATTTTATCAGGAGTCACACCGATTTTAGTTCTGGTAGACAAATTAGAAGCAGGACAAGCTTGGCTGAAGTGGCTACCTGTGCTTTGTCCAGCTGTTGCTTCTATAGTTGCGAGTATAGTTACCTCTTTTCCTTTTCAGAAGAATTCCCTTGCTGCTAATACAGCCGTTGAATTGTTAGAAGCGGAACAAGAGAAATTTATATTGGGCGTGACTCCGCCTTATCGTTGTTATGATGTATCTGACGAAACCCAACAGCAACAAAAGGCAAGTCAGGCATTAGAATATTTTATTGTTCAAGTCAACAATATTCATCTCAACCAATTGCAACAAACTAGCGAGACGCAATCAGAGAAGACAGAATCAGCTTCATCTAATGAGTCAAACAAAGCAGAAGCAGAGGTAACAAACCAGAACAAACAATAGCTGATTAGCTAATTGTGTCCATCCTGATGGTTATTCTTTCAAATAGGATTTATTCAGACTGACTCAAAAGTATGAGATTCCCGACTTATTAAAAAAGTTGGGAATCTTATTGTTTTTTCACTCCAACACTCATTATCCCAATAGCTTCAAAATTTGCAAGACTTCATATAATATCATGCCCGCATAATTAGTTATGCTAACCACAGTCATTACACCCCACCCCCAACCCCTCCCCGCAAGCGGGGAGGGGAGACAAAGCATAGCTTTGGCGGGGTGGGGTTCTTCGGGTTTAATAAGCAATCAAGCGGACATGATATAACTCGTGTCGTTGAGTTAAGGCAAGAGACGCGATGAATCGCCGTCTCTACAATAATTAGTCTTTCGTCTTGACGGCGATTTATAGCATCTTTTCGATCTAAAATTTTCATCAAAAAACCTTAACCGAACCCTATTGCCGCATTCAAAATCGAGTGACTAATCTTATTTTTTCAAGATATCATCATCAATCGAGGGATTCTCATTTATATCTGGATTTTCTGCCGTCCAATTATCATCTGTTCTAGGAGATTCAGAAACTATCACAAACTCAGTCTCTTTTTTATGATTATTTCCCCATTCATCTAAAACATCTTTAATTAATACCTCTTGTAACCAAATCTTAGCGACAACAGTTAAAGGTAGGGCTAGAAATAATCCTAAAAAGCCAAAGAAAGTGACGAAAAATAGCTGGGCAATTAAGGTTATAGCTGGCAGTAATGAGACTTGATGCGCCATGACAACAGGTGTGATGAAATTACTCTCAATCTGTTGAATAATAAAGTAAAGAATCAAGACAGCGATCGCTTTCCAAGGTTCATCCAAGAAAGCGATCGCCATTGCTGGGATTACACTCATTGTTGGCCCCAGATTGGGAATCAAGTTAAAAAATCCCGCTAAAACCGCTAAAGCTAGTGCTGCCTTGACATGCAAAATTGATAAGCCAATCAGACTCATCACCCCCACTACAAAGATGGCAATGAAAGCGCCTGTAATCCATCCCTCCAAAGAGACTTCACATTTATCTAAAATCCCATCTACCCGCCGCCGATAAAATGAGGGGAAAAGCCGGACAAATACTTTGCGGTAAGCCACGGGGTCGGCTAACATCATTCCTGTTAAAACTAACACTAACAAAATCTTGAGGACAACTTCCAAAGAGCCAGATACAAAAGCAAAGGAGTTTCCCAGTAACCGATTGGCGAAGGGTTGTACTTGTTGAATGAGGCTATTGATATCTGGGATATAAGGAACTAACTGGTCAGGAATACGAGTTCTCAGGGCATCAAGCCAACTATTAAAGCGTCCAAACCCTTTAGGAACTTGATATGTTAGTTCTTGAAACTGCTGGGCAAATGGCGGCACAATTAGCCAGAAAAAACCCACGACACCTGCGAAAAAGATAGCTACTGCTAGGAGTACGGCGAATCCGCGCTTCATCCCAAATCTTTGGAAGCGTTTCGCTAGGCGATTTAAGGTGGTGGCTAACACAACTGCGGCAAACATCAACAAAAGCACTTCCCGAATTTGCCACAGGATGTATAAACAAAGAAGTATGGCGATTAAGCCGATCCATTGACCCAGGTTCACAGGCTAACTCCCAACGGTTGGCGAGATGGAATTTTCTTGTAATTAAGCTAGGTTAGCTGATTTTAGGAACTTGTGCGTAAATGCTTTGAGTTAATTTTGTTTTTGTGCTTGAAATCGCCACAGTAGAGCGATCGCTACGATCGCAATCGGTAAAAATACTATAATCAGCGCGTTGGTTGCTGTCGCCGGAATTGGTAGACTTGGCCCTGCATACTTAATCAATACCGATAACAAAGCCGAGAGTAAAAGCAGTTTTAGAATTAATCCTAATTGATTTTCCATAAAAGTACGGCAATACAGATTTTTGTGGTACATACAAATTTGTGCTGTACCGTGTAGTTTCTAGAATAAACCCACAGATACAATCCTTGTAGCTTTCACAAAAATATAATTTATATTACCTGTCAGGAGCGAAGGATGTGAGGCGCGATCGCTATTACACTTTGTTAGTGCTGCCTGAACTTCAGACAGCACATTATACACTATTAAAGCTTTATAGAAAATAACCACAGCAGCCTTTGAGTAATTTAAATTAAGCACAAAGGAATGCAGAGTTTTAGCAAGCTTTATTTGCTATGAACTGGCTCAACTTTATATTTAGTTTTAACTAACTCAGGCAATTGTATCAAAAGTTTTTTCACTCTAGCTTGAATATATTTAGGATTTTTAGGTACACGTTTAGCTATATATCTTAATAAAGCAATCTGATAGCCAAACTTATATTGAATTGCGGAAAATATATTGGAATTGATCTGCTTAACTGAACCTTTTTCTAGGTTTTTTAACTTTGCTACTTCACGATGATATACAGGATGCTCTCCCCAAACGCAGGCAAAGTGTACAAGAGCGGGAGACACCACCTGATTGTATTTTTTAAAAGTCGATTGACCTTTAATAGCATCTATATTAAAAGAACCACGAAGACCGATAGGTGTTCGCATCATCTGACCATTATCTTCAAACATACTTTGATTGTGTAGCATCATAGCTAGACCAAAAATACGTTCATCATTAGGGCCATCACCACGAAATTCGCTAATACCTAGCTTTTGCCAATCCTTTGCCAATTCTAGTGCCGTTTCAAAAAAGACCTTAGCAGTATCATTTTTTTCAAAATAATAGAGACCTCCATTAAATCTAGGTAATTTTGTCAGATTAAATCGTTTGAGTGTATCATCTACATCAATAAATGTATCTTTATCACCTGCTTGAAGATATACATTACCTGCCACACTAAAACTTTTACCTTTAAAATCATCAAAAATAAAGTTAATATCCCTCACTGCTATGCAATCGCTATCAATACAAAGTGTATATTTAAATGGAGAATAATCATAGACATGAAGCTTTTGTTTTACGTTAGAACCGTATTCATCTCTAATGTTTATAACACAATCATAAAGCTCTAGTAAATCTTTATCATTTTCACGATCGGTAACAATAGCACGCGGAATATTTGGTGAATGAAGACGTAGAGAACGTGCTAATGACTTTGCCATTTCTAGATAATAAGATGCTCCGTAAGCATAGGTGATAATGCCACGTTGTGAAATCAACATTATTTTTATTAATTAAGAGTATGTAAGCCTTTCGTTTTCTAATTGCAT
This sequence comes from Nostoc sp., assembly GCF_036917315.1. Taxonomy (GTDB): domain Bacteria; phylum Cyanobacteriota; class Cyanobacteriia; order Cyanobacteriales; family Nostocaceae; genus Nostoc. The sequence goes on from NZ_JBALDR010000034.1 coordinate 113,406, forward strand.
TCTACCTTACACGCCAAAAGATAGATATCTACTAATATCAATTCAGCTTAAAATCTGTGTAAAGTGTCCGTAAAGTATAGTCAAAATAAAATTTAGACCTGTAAAAGTATACCTGATTGATTGCCTTTAAAATAATATTTTAAAGGTATAGATAGATTAAAAAAAAGATATGCATGCAGCAAAAAACAACACAGATATCGGATTTTATATTCAGCCAACCCTAAAATTAAATGTAGAAAATGGATTGTTATACATCTATTAACTTGATAGATATTGAAATCAGTGCCAGAACGCAGTATAGGTCGGTGGAAATAAACAGACCAGATTGGTGAGAGAATACATAATCAGGTTAAAACCCATCCATTTTGGGGCGCGATCGAGGAATCAGGATGTGGCTAGATTAACTCCTAAAATATTAAATTTAAGCGATGGCGAGCGAGATCAACTCCAACAATCGATCAATAGACACAACACGCCGCAACTCTTAGCGCTACCAAAATAATTATCATGGCATCAGAGGGTCAAAATCATCGTGAAATAGCCCTAAATTTAAACATCAAGAACCAGAGTACGTTCTTTGACGATCGCTATATAACGCTAAACTTTCCACAGATTGGAGTATTGGTATAAATTCGATCTTGACTTCGGGATTGAGATGGTAGCGAGTAAACATTTCATTCATTTGGAAGGGGTGGTTTATTTCCACCACCCTGTACTAGTTGATTGTTCACCTATTAAGAGATACTAAAAGCAGATACATAGGCAAGAAAATATGGAATCCCTAACCTCTCGTATGCAGGCGGTACAATCGCCAATTATTCCTGTGGTTGGGGAACTGATTAAAAACTCTCCTGGAACCATCTCTCTAGGACAAGGTGTTGTTTCTTACAACCCACCACATGAAGCAATAGAATTTTTAGCCAAATTCTTAGCCGAACCCGCCAATAATTTATACAAATCAGTTGAGGGAATTCCCCCTTTACTGACAGCACTTGCGGGAAAATTGCAAGCCTTCAACGGGATTGAAATCAACGGGGAAAACTGCATCGTTGTGACAGCAGGGAGCAATATGGGATTTATGAATGCCATTCTTGCTATCACTAATCCAGGCGACGAAATTATTCTGAATACACCTTACTATTTCAACCACGAAATGGCGATCGCAATGGCTGGTTGTCGTGCGGTATTAGTGGCGACGGATGAAAATTACCAACTGCGAAAAGAAGCGATCGCTCAAGCAATTACTCCTAAAACACGGGCTGTGGTGACGATTTCACCAAATAATCCCACTGGAGTTGTCTATTCTGAAGCAGCGTTGCGCCAAGTAAATCAAATTTGTGCCACTCACAGTATTTACCACATCAGCGATGAAGCTTATGAGTATTTTACCTATAACGGTGTAAAACACGTTTCACCTGGCTCATTTAGTCATAGCAGCGAGTACACCATTTCTCTGTATAGCTTTTCTAAAGCATACGGTTTTGCGAGTTGGCGCATTGGCTATATGGTGATTCCCAAACACTTACTTGTCGCCGTTAAAAAAGTCCAGGATACAATTTTGATTTGTCCGCCAGTCATTTCTCAATATGCAGCTTTAGGGGCGTTGCAGGCAAAAGAGGATTATTTGAAGAGTCATATAGAAGCCATTGCTCAGGTACGCAAACTAGTATTAGACTCTCTTAATCGTCTACAAGGCTTATGTAGCATTATCCCTGCCAATGGCGCTTTCTATTTTTTCCTCAAAGTTCATACCCAGATGGATGCTTTTGAGTTAGTCAAACAACTGATCCAAGAACATAAAGTAGCAGTTATTCCAGGTACAACCTTTGGCATAGATGACGGATGCTATCTACGCGTCGCCTATGGGGCGCTGCAAAAAGAGACGGCAAAAGAAGGTATAGAAAGACTAGTACAAGGTTTGGAAACTATAGTTAGGAGTTAGAAGTCATTCAATTCCTGCCTCCTTCAAAAAGGCGTTAAGCTGTGTTAACCTACCTAGTCCGCAATTCCAAATAGAAAATTCAACAGATGCCAATTATTAATAAGTTAATTGAAATTGAAACTGAGCCAAAAATTAATATTCATCATATCACCCCACAAATTCAAGATTTTATTGCCTCAACATCAATTAAAAATGGACAAGTTTTAGTATTTTCTCGACACACTACAACAGCGTTAGCTATCAACGAAAATGAAATCAGATTATTAGAAGATATAAAAGTATTCTTGCAAAAAATAGCACCGGAATCAGACAGCTATTTGCATAATGACTTGCATTTAAGAGATGTCCCAGAAGATGAGCCGATTAATGCTCACTCTCATTTAATGGCAATGATGCTGAACACTAGTGAGATAATTCCCATTGTGGATGGTAAATTAGCTTTGGGAACCTGGCAATCTGTGTTGTTTTTTGAGTTAGATGGCCCGCGGAAAAGAACAGTATTTGTACAAATTTCTGGCGAATAATCCAATTTCAAATTTGCAATCTTCTCAGAACAACCTAAATCTGAGAGAATTACGAACACGACTAATAAGTACATCAGTTGAACTTACCTACAGCAATTAAAAACCTGAAAGAATGTTTTCAAGTATCACCTTCCTTTCCACAAACCAGGACTTTCGTTGTGTCAAAGGCAGAGGCCATTAGTTATGAAAAATAACGATAATTTTGTATTACGTAATACTTGGTACTATGCTCTGCCTAGCGATCAAATCAAGCCAGGTATGACGATCGGCCGCATTTTCTTAGGAGAACCAGTGCTGTTACTTCGCACCCAGGATGGCAAAGTGTCTGCAATGACCGACATTTGTCCCCATCGTGGTGTGCCTTTAAGTTGTGGGAGATTCAATGGGCAGGAAGTTGAATGCTGTTACCACGGTTGGCGCTTTAACTCCGCTGGGCGCTGTACTGCGATACCTTCTCTTGTAGAGGATCAGCAAATGGATTTGAGTCGCTTTGACGTGCAGTCTTATCCAATCCGCGAAGCCCAAGGGAACATTTGGATATATATGCCCGATCCCGATAACCCTCAACCGGCATCTGAGATGGAAATTCCGGTAATACCTGGGTTTGGCGATCGCTCTCACCAGTTTGTAGAGGTGGTAAAATTTCCTTGTTTTATAGATCATGCAGTGGTAGGTCTGATGGACCCGGCTCATTCACCTTATGTTCATCGCGCTTGGTGGTGGCGAAATGAGCAATTGCATGAAGAAGTAAAGCAATTTGATGCTTCGCCCTATGGCTTCACGATGCGACGACACCGATTACCAGCGAATGGGGGTCGATTATACTGGCTGATTGGCGGTGGTGTCCCGGAAACGGAGATTTCTTTTCGTTTACCTGGAGTCAGAATCGAAGAAACCACCATTGGTAATAATCGAGTCGTTAATTTGACGGCAGTTACACCGATTTCAGACACAGAAACGGAAGTAACTTTTGCTCTTTACTGGACACTTCCTTGGGTAGGATTTTTCAAGCCACTGTTACACGTGCTGGCGCGGACTTTCATTGGCCAAGACCGAACGGTTGTGGAAAAACAGCAAATAGGTTTGAAATATAACCCTGTGCTGCGGCTGATTAAAGACTCAGATATGCAAGCGCAGTGGTATTACCAGTTAAAGCGGGAGTATGCTCGATCTGTCGCTGAAGGACGAGAATTTGTCAATCCTGTCAAAGGTCAAATACTCCGCTGGCGTGCTTAAATTACTCCAAAGTAAATTCCGCAAATTCTCTTTGTCCAAATAGCATATTTCGGTCTACGGCTGACAATATTTTATTATTGGCGCGATCGCTATTTAAACTGCGACCAACTAACTGCGCCACATCTGCACGATTGATGCTACCAATAATGTGCGGATCTTCGGTTAAAATACCATTACCCGTTGCTGGTTCTGACTTTAGTCCACCAGGACGGATGATTGTATAGGTGAGTCCACTGGCAATTAAGTGTTGTTCGGCTTTGTTTTTCTCAGCTAAAACTTTTCCCAGTACCTCTAAAACTTGGGGTGAGGCAGCAACAACACTATTGCCAGCACCAATGGAAGATACAAGAATAAACTTTTGCACTCCAGCTTTAACTGCTGCATCGATCAGATTTCTATTACCAGGGTAATCCGGTCTTTCTACATCTGATGGTAAACCGCCAATTGTACTGATAACGGTGTGAATAGGTGCATCTGTTACCATTGCGCGTTCTACATCGCCAAGATTCAAGGCATCTCCCTCAACTACTTCAATACCCATTGCTTCTAGTTCAGTAGCAACTGCTGCTGTTCTCAGGAGTGCTTTAACCTTTAGCTGTTGCGCTGTGAGATATTGAGCAATTTCTCGACCAACACCGCGACTTGCTCCAGCTAGAAAAATATAAGATGCACTTGTCATAATAAACTTAACTATTTACGCTCAAAGGATTTTATCAGACAATTGCTCAAGCGATTGAGATGCTTCTGGTTGGTGGCGAACATAAGTGTCAATAAACTTAGAGGTTGTTTGAAAAGATGTTTCGCTGTGACTTTAGGCACTTTTAGATCCCCCCTAACCCCCCTTAAAAAGGGGGGAACCGGAATCAAAGTCCCCCTTAAAAAGGGGGATTTAGGGGGATCTAAAATTTTTGATACCGACAAGAGGACTTTTCAAACATCCTCTTACACCATAGCGCGCTGTTGTTCGCAATAACTCCATTGCAGGTTCCTCCCATCAGTAGAAGTGGTAGCGAGTCTGGTAAAATCCCTATCTAGCGATCGCAAATAACTGAGTAACTATAATTACAAAAATATATAAAATAGCAATTATACCTAACCCAATGGTAGGAAGTAATTTAGTAAACATTTGTGCAAATGTAGCAAATAACTTTTCTGTTGATAAACTTATGGCTAAAAAACCTCAACACAATCTAGAACCATACCAAGATGTCAGATTATCCGCTACCACAAGAATTTGGGTAATTACAGTAGCCATTCTTGGAGTTTGCGTGCCACTGTCAGCCGTTACTAGAAGCGGTGCTATTCTTCCTTTAGTTGCTATTGGTGGCGCAGCTGTTGGTACAGTTGCAGTTTGGCGTTCTGATGAGCAAAAATCTAAAACTAACTATTTGCAACAGCAGCAAATAGAACTGCTAGAGCAGAGATTAGCGAATTTAGAAACAATTGTTAGCAGCGATGACTTGAACTTGCAAATGAAAATTAAACAGATCGAAGCAAGGGATACTTTTGGTGACTCTTCTGATGTAAGTACTACACCCAGACAACCAAAACGCAAAGGTTAAAATAAGCCAACCTTCACCATTTATTTCGATTTTAGATGATATTTCCGAGAATTATCGTTACTAGGTTAATTTTATATAGCTATTTGCTGACTTAACGTTACTGTAATCTTTAGATCCGTCTCAAATTCAACTTTCTTTTACAGTTAGAAGTGTTTCTAGGGAAACAGTATCTCGTTATCCATCTCCGTTAGAATTGACTGATATCATCTAATTCTATATACTTCAACTGCATCAGTTCATCAAATGTCTAAGTGCTATCCATCTATCTCTTTCCCGGAAACATTTGTCAATGGCTGTGTTTTATTAGACTGTTAATATTACTGAATTTTTAATTAACCAAGGTTATAAACTTGAGTAATTGTATTTGTATAGCTTACCGTAGGTATGCAATAGTTTGCCGCAGGAATGCAGATGGATTGGATTAGCTTACTCAAAGCTCAACAAGCTGACTTCCTTCAACGTGTGAAAAAACCTAAAACTTATGACTTATCTTTGCTGGAAAGTCAAGTCAAAGGTTGTCACACTGAAGTTATGGCCTTTTGGGGCGAGCCTTTGGCTAGACTCCAAGAACTTTCTCGCCAACAAGCAGAAGTTCTCGCCAAAAATCCGCCGCCGACGCCGCCAGAATATCCTGAGCCTCCTGACTGGACGATACCTTTTCCCAAATACTTCCAACAACAAGCCCAAGATTATCTTTTACGAGAGCATATTGTTGACAGGATAATAACTGAACGCTTGGGCAAGTTAGTAAAAAAGGTGTCGCAAGATACTTTGCAAAACATGATTTTAGATGATGAGGGAAATTTGGGTGGCGAAAGTAAATTTCCTTATACGATCAAAAATCATCCTCAGCTAAGTGTTCAAGTTTATGTTGCTGATGGAGAAAGTTTTAATGGTATTAAGAAAGACAAAATTAGGTGGTCTGTTACTCAAGAAGATTTAAAAAATCACCAAGTATTAATTTTTCTGTGTTTGTTTTATCCATCTACAGGTAATTTAGGTTACGAGAAGCAAAGCATAATAACAGGCTTTTTACCCACAAATCAACTTGAATTTAGCGAACCAAAACTTTATGTAACTCCAAGTAATTTGTTATATGCAGGGGGGTTGAGTTGGTATTTAGAATCACTTATGGGTAAAAAAGACACGTCCCCAGTAATTAATGAGAGAGCGATCGCAGATACAATACAGACTCTACCATCAGAACATTGTCTCAAGGGTATAGTCGGTGACTGGGAATGCTGGCAGACTTTGCAAGGACACACCAGAGGCATTAATTGCCTAGCTTTCAGTTCTGGGTGCAACAATGGCAAAGCCTTACCCATATTGGCAAGTGGTAGTCGTGGAGAAACGAAACTCTGGGATTTAAGCAAGGGTGAATTAATAGAGACCTTATCAGAGTATCCTTGGGTAATATCTGGGCTGGTGGATGAAGTGAATTCCCTAGCTTTTAGTTCAGATGGACAGACTTTAGTCAGTTGCGGTGCAGATTCGACAATTAAGCTTTGGCACGTAGGCGCTTTAGACTTGATAGACATTTTGCACAAACATAATGGGGTAGTGCGGTGTGCTGCTTTCACCCCAGATGGCAGAATGTTAGCGACAGGCGGAGATGACAGAAAAATTCTGTTTTGGGATTTGATGCAACGTCAGGTAGCGATCGCACTTTCTTTAGATGATACAGCAGCTCATTCCCTAGTTTTGAGTCGAGACGGCGAAACTCTAGTTACAGGTAGCTATCGCAAAATCAAAGTTTGGCGCACCTCACCTCAAACGGGAATCAAAAGTTTAAAAGATGCACAACCACTGCATACCCTCATGGGTCATTCTCACATCGTTTGTTCCTTAGCAATCAGTGCAGATGGTAAACTGCTCGTGAGTGGTAGCTGGGATCAAACGATTAAAGTTTGGCAATTGGAGACTGGGGAATTACTTCATACCCTTAAAGGACATAGAGATAGGGTATATGCGATCGCTTTAAGTCCCGATGGACAAATTATCGCCAGCGGTAGTGCCGATCAAACTATCAAGTTGTGGCATTTACAAACCGGGGAATTGCTGGGTACGTTTACAGGTCATGGGAATATAGTCACAGCATTAGCCTTCACGGCTTCCGGTGAAATGTTAGTCAGCGGCAGTTTGGATAAGACAATTAAAATTTGGCAACGCAGTTAAATCATGACATTCTCTACGTAGGTTGCTGCTTTGCAGGAGTACAATGACTCGCTAACGTTACTCGTAATTGTCGAGTCTTTGAGACTTGTGAACAACAAACTTTAAAAACTCTCTTGCTCAAGCCGTATTATACCATTTTAGATTTTAGACTTCGGCTTACCTCGGCTCCGGTTCCATCAAGCGACTTGTACTGAGCGTAGTCGAAGTAAGTCGAGATGCTCGGCACAAGTCGCTCAGTCGAACGATTTTGGATTGAGAAACATCCATTGGATAAGTGTTTCAGGTTTCCATCTGTCGCAATCATTTTTCAATTTGGTATTAGACCTGGAAAAAACAATTAAGGAGCAAAATTTTTGAGTACCCGTCTTAATCTGTCGGGACTTAGTTTCGCGTTGCGTTAGCGAAACGGCTCCCTTCGGAGCTTCGCTTTCTAATTTTTTAGCTAATTGAGGACTGTTGTATGTGCGTGCCTCTTTCTTAGAGGTTGTTTGAAAAGTGGTTGGCTGTGATTTTAGGCACTAACCGATCCCCCCTAGCCACCTTTTTTAAGGCTACGGTGTACACACACACAAGTCGAATTACCCCCCTTAATCCCCCCTTGTAAAGGGGGGAAACAAGAGAATCTCGTTCCCTCCCCAATACATACGGGGAGGGTTAGGGTGGGGTAATTTGAGGACTGGTAGTGATTCGATAACTTGTGTGTACACCGTAGCCTTTTTAAGGGGGGAACCGGAATCAAAGTCCCCCTTTTTTAAGGGGGATTTAGGGGGATCTAGAACGTTTTATTACCGACAAGAGGAATTTTCAAACATCCTCTTAAGGCATTCTTTCAAAAACACTAACACTATATCCTCATCTTTCCACTTGGTCTTTCTTCCTCGACCAGGTAGTTCCCGAAGCCCTTCTAGACTATGCCTATGTGTGCAAAACCTCTTTTACTGTCTGTGAAGTCCAATTTGAAGTGTAAGTAACTTGATACAGAACTTTGTCTGTAGATTTATGGTCTTACACAATAACTTAAAATATATTAATTAAAGGATCAAAATTCTATATAAAACATCCTACTTTGGTATGATATTTTTGCGGTTTTATAAATGTTGGACATCGTGTAAATGTAGGAAGAAAAGTTAAAAAAGTAGGAAAAGTAGGTTAAGTGGGAAAAGTAGGTTAAGTGGAAAAGTAGGAAAAGTAGGTTAAGTGGGAAAAGTAGGATGTTTTGTATAAACTATTGACAAGCTTTTAGATAAATTGCTATTTGTAAGTACATCCAAGGCACAAATGCCTACGCACTTTCTGGAGAAAATTATGACTAACGTTAATGGATTGACACAACCCAACAATCAAGAAATCATTTTGGAAGAAATTAGTGAGGAAGAATTGGAAGGAGTAACGGGAGGATTCGGACCATTGGGCGGTGTAGTCGCAGCACTGGGCGGTTTATTAATATCAGTGGGCGGTGCACTCTGAAACGTGGGCAAATCTGTCGATATATTGTCTGGACAGCTTTCAGGGCCTCTCTAAGGTAGTCGATCTGCCAAATTCGACGAAAGCAAAGTTTAGGAAATCTCATTTCTAATACATGAGTTGAATTTGAGCAAATCAGCATCATAAAACAACTCAAGGTAATTTTTGAGAAGTAAACAAAGGCAGGTAAGCAGCTATTATAAAAATATTAGCCTATAAAGGTTGTGACTTTTATAAAAGTTTGTTGACCTAAAAAAATACAACAAATTTACCTTCGTTGTTGCTCAACAAATATTTAGTATAATCCCAATTATACACTCTTTATTGTTGAGTACTATAGCCAGAAGTCAGAATTTTCTGACTTCTGAATTTTCTCATGTCACTTCTATTTTCATAAAGAACCTATTTGTGCCAGAAGTTTGAATTGAGATTGAAGATTTGAGATTTGAGCGGTTCAGTGCCGTAATAAAGATGCGTGATGCTGCCAACATTAACAGTAGTTTGGCAAGTATCGAATGAATATTTTCACCACAGCTTTTATTGATAGTTCACTTTTGTTGGATGGCAAAGACTAGCCGACAATCTTTTTTCATGAAAAATCGTAGTTTTAAACTTATATATCGCAGACATATTAATAATACAAGTAGGGAAATTTTAGAGAATTAAAAACTAAAAAATGAGAAAAGTAAGTTAGTTAGGAAAAGTAGGATATTTTTTATAATCTGTTGACAAATTATTAAATAAACTGTTATTGGTAAATACATCTCAGACAAAAATTGTCTGTATACTTCTGGAGGAATTTATGACTAATATCAATCAAATGAGTTTCAAATCTACCTGTAATCGAAAATTTCTTGTCGAGGAACTGATAGATAGTGAATTAAAAGGAATAGTGGGGGGAAATATTGTTTTGGATTTTTCATCACAGATAACTGCGATTTCAACTGATGGTGCTGATGCTACTGTTCAAGACTCCAATCAGGACATTGTGAATACGAAAACTAAGCAAAGAACACGCACAAGAAGAAGATTTTCGCTTATAAATGGAGTAGTACAAACAATAGATTCAACAGTCACTTCATCTATTTAGCATTCACGGTAATACCATTTATTTGTGAGGTTGCGCCAACTTTTCTTTCTTCCTTTGTGTGCTTTTCTGACGAGATGCTGCGTGTAACTTGCTTCTTAGGAGTATGCGCCCTACCCTGTGGGAAGCCGCTTCTCTACGAGATGCTCCGCGAATGCGTCCATGTAGTTCGTTTCTTATATAGTTTGGCGCATCTTAATACAGAATTGGTATAACTCAAATTCAACTCACGGTTTATGTACCCAATTGAAGGTGCGTATCCCCAACTTCTTTAGAAGTTGGGGATATTATTTTTATGAGCAATTTAATATGTTAGCCGTTACTTATTAGGCAATGTTTTGTAATACCTATAGTAACTTTTGAAAAAATTATTTGTAGATATAGCATCGGCTTATCCTACCTTTATTAACTTGAACTAATCCCAATATTTGATATTTCTTAAAATATTAATCTTTAAAAAACTCTTTCCTAACTTCATCATTTCTTTATATAAAATTCTTTCAAAAAAATGTATTGTTTAAAGATAGTGAAATTGCAAAACAAACCAAAACCAAATTTAGTTATACGCATTACACTTAGTGTGTTTTAACAAAGAATTTGATAATAAAAGTTGTCAGATACTTATGATTTCAAGCGTCTAAGAATTTTTATTATTTGGTTAAGTAAAAGGAAAATTTCACTATTCCAAAACCATTTTGTACAAGGAAAGAATTTTTATGTCAGTTGTAACATTTGAACAAGAAACACTCGTAGTCATGACCGAGTTAGCTGATGAAGAAATCAGTGGAATTGTCGGAGGACGCGGAGGTGTAAATGTCTATAGCAAGCCTAAAGCTAGCGTTAATGCCCAAGGTAAGAACGTACAAATAAACCAGCAAATTGGTAACGGAACAGCAATTGGTGGAGGAGATGCTAAGGTTTATCAAAATTCAAATCAAGAGATTGATAATAGCAGAGACCGTGTGTACTTCTAGTACTAATAGGTACTAGGTTATCTCCATAGTACGCTTATGTTGAGTTACCACCTCAACCAAAAATTACTTTAACGATTTTGTACAAGGAAGGAATTTTGATGTCAGTTGTAACACTTGAACAAGAAACACTCGCAGTCATGACCGAATTAGCTGATGAAGAAATCAGTGGAATTGTCGGAGGACGCGGAGGTGTAGATGTCTATAGCAAGCCTAAAGCTGGCGTTAATGCCCAAGGTAAGAACGTACAAATAAACCAGCAAATTGGTAACGGAACAGCAATTGGTGGAGGAGATGCTAAGGTTTATCAAAATTCAAATCAAGAGATTGATAATAGCAGAGACCGTGTGTACTTCTAGTACTAATAGGTACTAGGTTATCTCCATAGTACGCTTATGTTGAGTTACCACCTCAACCAAAAATTACTTTAACGATTTTGTACAAGGAAGGAATTTTGATGTCAGTTGTAACACTTGAACAAGAAACACTCGCAGTCATGACCGAATTAGCTGATGAAGAAATCAGTGGAATTGTCGGAGGACGCGGAGGTGTACAGATCGATACCAAGTCTAAACTTGACGTTAATGCCAAAGGTAAGGACGTACAAATAAACCAGCAACTTGGTATTGCAATAGCAATTGGTGGAGGAGATGCTAAGGTTATTCAAAAATCAAATCAAGGGATTGATAATAGCAGAGACCGTGTGCGCTTCTAGTACCAATAGATGCTAGGTTATCTCCATAGCACGCTGATGTTGAGTTAATACCTCAACCAAAAGTCACTTTAACGGTTTGTATTGCCAAAAATTTATCTATGATGATTTGTATCATCATTAGAAATCAAAACAACACTAAGCTAGCAAGCATGTAAGTTATGCATTACTTCGTTAAGAGAGTTATTAAACAGTAATCCTTTGCCAATTGCTACGAACAACTGACAAAGGACTACAAACGACCCTTACGAATAAGCTACAGACATCTTATAACATAGTGGTCTGACTATTTCTGGCATCACAACCTTCTACAACGTTACACGAACATTGGCGGGTGTAAGCCGGATAAAACGAAAGGTCAAATAGTAAGCGACCACTCATTATTATCCCTTACTTCTTACCTACCCGTCAATGTTTTCATATAAAGATTACAAAATCGTTACTTTAACAGAAATTACTCCTCGTCTACGCAAAAATCAAAAATTGATTTTCTCAGCTTTCGACCTTTCATCAGATGGTAGGTTGAATTTTGTATATGAATATTAGTATCCCAAAGCAAACAAAACATATCTGCCTTCCTCTGAAAGCGGAAGGTAATTTTTTATTCATCAATTTTCAGCCTAATACCCAATTTCCTTCTGACTGCAATGCAAATTGGGATGGTCTGTGATGATTAATCAAAAAAACAAACTATTCCGTAAAGAAGCTTTAGAGCGTATTTCTTCACCTGAAGAACTAGATCAAATTATGCAGGTAGTCAGCCCCAAAAAGTGGCTACCTCTAGTTGCTGTTGGTTCCTTGGTGGCATCTGGGCTGACTTGGAGTTTTTTAGGTCGAATTCCAATTACGGTGACGGGTACTGGCATCATAGTTTATCCCAGTACAATTACTTCGTTTCAGTCACCGATCGCAGGTAGATTGCGAACAGTCAACGTTCGGGTTGGCGATTTTGTCAACAGAGGAGATGTGCTGGCGACTCTAGACCAAAACGAACTGATGAAACAGCTACAGTTAGTACGCTCAAAATTAGAGCAACTACAGCAAGAGAATCGCGATGCTAACACAGTGCAACTACTGCGGCAAAATGCAGATAAACAGGCACTTATACAGCAACGCCAAAGTTTGCAGCAAAATCTCCAAACAGTCCAAAAACTCACGCCAATTTTAAGAGAAAAAGGGCTGAACTCGATCCAACGCGATCGCACTAGCCAAATACAAAGCCTACAATCTCTACGGGAACTGCTGCCGACTTTCAAACAAAGATTAGACAACCGGAAGCAGCTATTAGGAGAGGGAGCGATTTCTGGGGATACAGTCTTACAGTCACAGCAAGATTACTTAAATGGTGTCAGACAAATTAACGAAGCCGAATCCCAACTCAAGCAATTGGATGTCAAAGAGGCAGATGCCCAACGCCAATATCTAGAAAATATCAACTCAATCAAAGATTTAGAAAGTCAGTTAAAGCAACTAGATAGTAAACAAGCGACATTGGCACAACAAGATTTAGAAGCCGTAACAACTCGCCAGAAAGAAATTCAGGAAGTGCGGCGGAATATTACCCAATTGGCGCTGCAATTATCTAGCAACAGCTTAATCAAAAGCACTTACTCAGGACGAGTTTTAGAAATCTCAGCAACACCGGGGCAGGTTGTCTTACAGGGTACACCCATAGGAGCGATCGCCGCACAAAAGCGATCGGTGCAACTGGAGAGTGTGGCATTTTTTCCCGTTGGTGATGGTAAGCAAATTCAACCAGGGATGAAGTTACAAGTCACACCTAGTACAGTGCAACGGGAACGCTTTGGCGGCATCATTGGTGCTGTTACAGATGTCTCAGCCTTTCCCGTGACTAAAGAAGGTGCATTAAGTGTAGTAGGCAGTTCCGAATTCGTAGAAGGTTTGATGTCACAAGGGCCACAGATTTTAATTACCGCCCGACTGCAACCAGACACTTCCACAGTCAGCCACTACAAATGGTCTTCTTCCAAAGGGCCAGAGATGAAAGTAACTTCTGGAACTACTACCTCTGTACAAGTCACCGTCGAAGAACGTGCCCCGATTACATTTGTGCTGCCAATTTTGCGATCGTGGAGTGGGGTTTATTGAGTAGGCAATAAGGGCAGAGGAGCAGGGGAGTAGGGGAGCAGGGGAGCGGAGGGGCGCAAGAGTGGAGTTAAAAAACTTATTCACGAGTATCAAAGACTCATTAATGGAGTTCAAAGACTCATTAATGGAGATCAAAGGCTCATTAATGGAGATCAAAGGCTCATTAATGGAGTTCAAAGACTCATTAATGGAGTTCAAAGACTCATTAATGGAGTTCAAAGACTCATTCACTATTCCCAATGCCCAATGCCTAATTTCCTAGACCTCTTGCATAAATCAAAAATAAGAAAGAACCCCACCCCGCCAAAGCTACGCTTTGTCTCCCCTCCCGAAGAGCCTACGGTGTACACACAAGTTAAATTACCCCCCTTAATCCCTCCTTATAAAGGGGGGAAACAAGAAATCCAGTTCCCTCCCCTTTATAAGGGCAGGGTTAGGGTGGGGTAAAACCCTGGTTAATCAGCTATTTCAGACTTGTGTGTACACTGTAGCCCGAAGAGCGGGGAGGGGTTGGGGGTGGGGTGTTAGCGACTTTTGCAAGAGGTTTCCTATAAATGATGATTTCACTTCTTCGCGTTGCTCCTATGATATTGTGGCGAAATCTGCAAAATCTATTGAAGTCTAAAAGTAAACGGTGTCGCACTCCAACTCTGCTGCAAATGGAGGTAGTAGAGTGTGGTGCTGCTGCTTTAGGAATTATTCTGAGTTACTACGGTCGCATTGTGCCCCTGACAGAACTCCGACAAGCGTGTGGTGTATCCCGCGATGGAGTTAGTGCGTTAAATATTTTGAAGGCTGCCAGAAATTATCGATTAACCGCTAAGAGCTTTAAAACAAATTTAGCTGCCCTGTCTCAGTTAAAATTTCCCTTCATTGTATTTTGGCAATTTAATCATTTCCTAGTAGTAGAGGGATTTGGCAAACAGCGAGTTTATCTCAATGACCCCGCTACTGGGCGGCGCACTGTCTCTCTAGAAGAATTTAGCGGTGCTTACACAGGTGTGGTGCTAGCTTTAGAGCCGAGTTCCGAGTTTCAGCAAGGAGGACGGAAACCTAGCACTATCCTCGCTTTATGGTCGCGGTTGCGAGGCTCGATTGGGGCATTGATTTACTGTGTGGTGGCAGGATTTTTGCTAGTGATTCCGGGACTGGCCATACCTGCATTTTCTCAAGTATTTATAGATAACGTATTAATTGGGCATCGGAATGAGTGGTTGCGTCCGCTTATTTTAGGAATGATTTTCACAGCCGGACTGAATGGATTTTTAACGCTGCTACAGTTGCAGTTTTTGCGTCAGCTGAAAATTAAGTTGTCGGTGGGTATGGAGAGTAAATTTCTCTGGCATATTTTACGCCTACCCATGAGTTTTTACGATCAGCGGTTTGCTGGAGAAATTAGTAGCCGGGTACAACTCAATGACAGTATAGCTAATATGCTTTCGGGTAAATTAGCTACTACAGCGATCGCCACAGCGTCAATATTTCTGTATGTAGTAGTGATGCTGCAATATGATGTAGTGCTAACCTTAATTGCGATCGGCTTTGTCGCTGTTAACCTCGCTGCCTTACAGTGGGTAAGAGGGCGGCGCGTCGATGCCAACATCAAACTGCTCCAAGAACATGGCAAAGTTAGCGGCGTTGCAATTTCTGGTCTTCAGAGCATGGAAACACTTAAAGCCTCTGGGTTAGAGTCAGATTTCTTCTCTCGATGGGCCGGTTACTATGCCAAAGCCATTAATACCCAGCAAGAATTAGAGACAACAAACCAGACATTAGGAGTTTTACCAGATTTCTTGTCAGCGATCGCTTCCATGCTGCTTTTGGCTGTAGGTGGTTTGCGAGTTATGGATGGAACCATGAGCATCGGGATGTTAATAGCCTTTCTCGGCATGATGCAAAATTTTTTCCAGCCGATAAATAATCTTGTCAATCTGGGAAGTGACCTGCAAGAGATGGAAGGTAATTTGACTCGCCTTGATGATGTCTTGCGTAACCCCATTGATTCGCAGTTGCAGAGAAGAGGCAGGGGGGAAGAGGGGCAGAGGGGCAGAGGGGCAGAGGAGGCAGGGGGAGACATGGGAGTAAATTCTTCCTTGTCCTCCTTGTCCCCCTTGTCCTCCTCATCTCCCTCATCCCTCAACCCTCTTTCCAAACTCCGGGGATATGTTGAATTAGACAATGTGACATTTGGCTATAGCAAAATTGCTCCACCGTTGATTGAAAATTTTAGTCTCTCACTCCAGCCAGGGCAGCGAGTTGCTTTGGTGGGTGGGAGTGGTTCTGGTAAGTCTACTATTGCCAAACTTTTATGTGGGCTATACCAACCGTGGCAGGGAGAAATTTTGTTTGACGGTAAACCCAGAGAGCAAATTTCTCGCCAAGTATCAGCTAATTCTATATCTGCGGTAGAGCAAGAGATTTTATTGTTTGCTGGCAGTGTCAGAGACAACTTAACGCTTTGGGATACCACCATACCTGAAAGTCATTTAATGCGAGCTTGTCAAGATGCAGCAGTCCATGATGTCATTCTTTCGTTGCCAGGAGGCTATAGTGCCGACCTGTTAGAAGGTGCTACCAATTTGAGCGGTGGTCAACGGCAACGGTTGGAAATTGCCCGTGCTTTGGTGAATAATCCCAGTATCCTGGTGATGGATGAAGCTACTAGTGCCTTGGATGCTGAAACCGAAAAGAATGTGAATCGTAATTTGCGTTTGCGCGGTTGCACTTGCATCATCGTGGCGCATCGACTTTCGACCATCCGAGATTGCGATGAAATTATTGTCCTCGATCGCGGCCAGATAGTTCAACGGGGAACCCATGAGGAATTACAACAGATTGAGGGGCTTTATTTACAGTTGATTCGCAGCGAGGGAAATGAAGAGGCAGGGGAGCAGGGGAGCAGGGGAGCAGGGGAGAAGGGGAGCAGGGGAGAAGGGGAGCAGGGGAGCAGGGGAGAAGGGGAGCAGGGGAGAAGTAGTAGTAAGTCTTTCGCCTCGGTAACTGAGTTTACGGTGAGCGCAGTCGAACTGCGTAGCCGAAATGCCGCCTTTTTGCCTCTGTTAGGAGAATGCTATCGTTTTCAGGGTAATCAATCGCTACTATTAAACGATCCGCAGACAATTTGGGTAGTAAAATCTGGGTACTTGGCACTATTTGCGATCGCTCTCAATGATGGCATTGCTGAAGGAACTCGTCGCTACTTATTTAGCAGCACCCCAGGACAGGCGATGTTTGGCACTGCCCCAAGTTTAGATGGTAAGCAGCACCAGATTTTAGCGGTGTTCCTTGAGGAAACAGAACTCCTGAAAGTATCGAGAAGGGAGTTTAATCAGTTGTTTGCTGATGCCAATAGAGAAGCAGTAGCTTTCATCGAGGGCTGGATTTATCAATTAGGTTCAGTAATTGCAGGTATCACGACGCCAACAACACCATTATTACCCCAAGGAATTCAATACTATTCCTTACCTAAAAACCAAATCTTCCAACCGCTTAGTCATGTATCATGGGTGCAAATTCTCCAAGGGTGTACTAAATGGATGGGGTTTGGGGATCTGCTGTTAACTCCTGTCTCTGGAATATTACCTCTACATCCAAATATGTGGCTAGAGGCAAGTGACACAGTTGAGTTGAAAACTGTTAGCACTTTAGAAATTTCAGATGTGAATTCCTTGTTAGGCGGTTTGTCTCAACTACAAACTTATTTCCTGAACTGCATTGAACTGCTACAACGTCAAGAGATGGATGCAGAATTACTCAGATTTGAAGCTAGGGAAAGTCTTGAAAGGCAAGTGATGCAAGAAACTTTGGCAGAACTAGCATCTGTATTGCCACAGCCAAAGTTAAACAGATTAAGTAGTAGCCCAGAATTCAGTACTAGCATTGATCCAAATCACCCAGATCGAGCCTTGCTAGTTGCTGCTGGTGCAGTCGGACGAGCCTTAGGAGTTGAGATTCGTCCCCCAGCAGCGTCAGAAGACGTGAAACGAGTGCAAGATCCTGTAGAAGCGATCGCCCGCGCTTCGCATATTCGAGTGCGGCGGATTCAGTTGCGGGATAACTGGTGGCAAAAGGATTGCGGGCCAATGTTGGCATTTACGCTTCAGGAAAACCTACCAGTGGCACTGTTACCAATATCTGATACTTGTTATCAACTCTACGCTCCTTGGCAACAGAAGCGCGTCTCTGTAGATGCCCGAATTGCCGCAGCCCTCGCTCCCACTGGCTATGTATTCTATCGACCTTTACCGAATAAACAGCTAAAAACTTTTGATTTGCTTCAGTTTGCCGTACAAGGACATTCCAAAGAACTAATTGTAATTGTAGTGATGGGAATTACCATCAGCCTTTTAGGAATGCTAACGCCTCAAGCTACAGCTATCCTCATCGACAAAGCTATCCCAGATGCTAATCGGGGGTTGTTGAGCCAACTTGTTGTCGGTTTGCTAGCTGCTGCCTTTGGCGGAATGCTGTTTCAATTAGCCCTTGGGTTTGCTACCATCCGGCTGGAAACTTTTGCCGATTCTGCCACTGAAGCCGCAGTCTGGGATCGATTATTGAACTTAAAGGCTACTTTTTTTCGCTCCTTCTCGGTTGGGGACTTAAATTCGAGAGTCACAGCTATTAGTCAAATTCGCCAAAGATTGGGTAATACGGTATTCAAAACCATCTTTTCCAGTATGTTCTCCCTGCTGAATCTGGGACTGTTGTTTTACTACAGTATTTATTTAGCTCTGATAGCTTGTGTAGTCGCACTGATAAACATTGCCGTCACCATCATTTCCGGTATGCTCATTGTCCGTAAAGTTCGCCCCCTCCTAGAACAAGAAGGACAAATCTTTGGCGTGATGGTGCAGTTGATTAATGGAGTAGCCAAACTTCGAGTTGCCAAAGCTGAAGCCCGCGCCTTTGCTTACTGGGGAAAAAAATATACCCATCAGCTGAAACTAATGTTGAGTACCCAAGGCATTGAAGATAGCCTTGCAGTCATTAATCAAGTGTTACCTGTGTTAACTACTGCGGCGATCTTCTGGTTTGCTACTACCTTAATTGGACAGTCTCAAACCCCAGGAGCGACTAGTTTATCCACGGGTACTTTCTTAGCATTTAACGTGGCTTTTGGGACATTTATCCACGGGGTTACGAGCTTGAGCAGTACAGTAGTGGAAGTTTTGCAAGTCTTGCCCTTGTGGCAAAGGGCCCAGCCAATTCTTCAAGGGGAACTAGAAATCAATTCCAGTCAGGCAGATCCGGGAAGGCTATCAGGTAAATTAGTTGTAGATCGCCTAAGTTTCCGCTACCGCGATGATGGGCCTTTAACGTTGGATGATGTCAGCATCCACGCCCAACCCGGAGAATTTATTGCCATTGTTGGGCCTTCTGGTAGCGGTAAATCAACTTTATTGAGATTACTTTTAGGGTTTGAATTCCCGAAATCTGGCAGCATTTACTACGATGGGCAAGACTTAGCTTCTGTGGATGTCCATGCTGTACGCCGCCAATTAGGTGTTGTCATACAAAATAGTCGCTTGATGTCAGCCTCAATTTTTGAGAACATTGCCAGTGGCGCAGTGCTGACGATGGATGAAGCTTGGCAAGCAGCCCAGATGGCAGGTTTCGCGGATGATGTTGCCGCAATGCCAATGCAAATGCATACAGTAGTGAGTGAAGGAGGTAGTAATCTCTCTGGCGGACAACGACAACGGCTGTTGATTGCGAGGGCGTTGGCGTTCAAACCCCGGATTTTGCTATTTGATGAAGCGACTAGTGCTTTGGATAATAGAACCCAGGCAATTGTTAGTCAAAGCTTAGAGCAGTTAAAAGTGACGAGAATTGCGATCGCTCATCGCCTTAGTACCATCCAAAATGCTGACCGAATTTACGTACTCCAAGCTGGCAAGGTAGTACAGCAAGGTAGTTTTACTGATTTGGCAAATCAACCAGGGTTGTTTGCCCAACTCATGTTAAGACAGATGCTTTAGGGACTTTATAGTGGCGCAATCAAGTAGTAAATGACTTCCAACAAAATAAAATAATTATTGTAGAAATTAGGAGTCAGTGCTGCCGACGCAGCACTGACTCCTAATTTGTAGTAAATTTAACTATGTATGGTTGGAGTTTTTAGTCAATGGAAATCTGCTGAGGGCCAGTGGCTTTGCCGTTATGTGCATCCGTTGTATTGCTGGTGTAACTATTTGAGCGGATCTGTTTATCCAGCCAGCTTTTAACGGGATCGTCTGCAAGATTGAGCCGAAGCACACCAGAGAAGAACCCACCCACAAATGAGACTGGATGCTGTGTAAATTGTCTGAATATAGGTGACAATTCATTAATGAACATAAAAAGACTCCTGGCACTGCCGTAAAAAATTATTACTTCTTAATTGATCGTAACGTGTTACAGCATTGTGGATTGGGCATGGGCATGGAGAAGAGACAAGGAAAAGAGGAAAGACAAGGGAGAGGGGGGAGTAAATATCTCCCTCATCCCCCTAATCTCCCTCAACTCCCCACTCATGTCCCCTTATGAGCTTGGTTGCTGATCGGGAAACATACACTTATCAGAATCACAACCACTAGGGCCAGCCTCTGTCATTTCGCCTAAATCGTAGCGGCTTAGTACTGCACAGAAATCATCTGTTTTGCGCCGCGCTTTCACTTCTTGAGTTAAGCGATCGTAGGTTGATTTATCTATTGGTTCAAATGGCAAACGTGGGAATGATTGCAAATCGTCAAAACGGGCTAAAAGAGCCGCTGAAATATATCCCTCATCATTCTGAATGGTCTCGTAAATGCGCTGTCCCAAAGGCTCGATTTCATCAGATCGAAGTTCCAAAGTAGCTGATGTGTTGTGAGTCACGTACCAGCGTTGAACCTGGAGGACAAAATCAAATTGGGCTAAGACTGAAAACTTAGAAACATCAATTTCATCAGCTCCTGGTAAATCAGCCCAAGTTACAGAAACAGGGATTTCCACTAGCCATTCACTCACCCGTGAATCAAAGGGATCGTTAAGCAAATTGCCCTGTTCATCTTTATCTGATTGAGAGGGAATGACATTGTAACCATAGTCAATACAAGCTAAGGCTACTGGATCATTTTTACCGAAGGTGATCCGACGAATGAATCTTTGAGCTTTGGGAGGATGCCATCCTGAACTAGCATTAGTTAATAAAGCCTTAGTACCACTGGGCTGCACTGTGGTGCAGCGATTTGGACGCTTGAGATTGTGGCGATCGCAATAATCCCAAACCACCCGATGTACAATATCTCTCCAAGAACTTAGATATTTTTCTTCCTCACGCTTGAAAGCTAATCCTTGTGGAGTTGCAGGCCTTCCTGCTTCCCACCAGCGCAACCAATCAACACCAAAAGCATGGACAAAGAAATCAAATAAACCTGTAAAAGAAACTCCCACAATTGGGTCTAATTCACGGCTGTATTGATAGCGTGGTTCCAGGAATTTATGATTTAAAAGTGCTGCTACAGATAGCGCTCCAGCAGTGAAAGCTTCCTCTTGTTCTTTGTAGTTATGTGGGTCAATTTGATTAAGATGAACCTCTGACAAATTACAGTGGAAGTTACTACCGATGATTTCCAGATTTGTTACCCTAGAGGCTTTTTATCCTCTAGTTCTACTGCTTAATTATTTGCAGTAGCTCCGCGTACCTTTTGCAGATGCGATATCAGATAATAAAAGTGTTTTTCACATCCGCCCCCGCACTCTTGGAGAGATTATATTCTAGACACCAATTTTTAGGGTAATCTAGTTTCACTCTCTACGCTGTACGGTGTCAAAGGCTTTTTACTTCCTTTGATTACCACGGGATTAGCATCTCAGCTTTCCCCGTTTTTGCGAGGTTTTTAACGTGAGGCAAAATCACTTACCACACGGATTTAAAGCGTAACGAGCTAAACGATGTTTTAGCTCATTAGCATCAAGATTTGAATAACGTTCTTCTAACCACTGTTTTGCTGTTCCTTGTTCGTAAGCTTGTAAAAACTCAATTTTCAGAGCTTGTGTTGGTAGCAAATCAATGTTCGATCGCGCTACAGCTTCACCAGCCCATTGAATCGCTCCCTCGCCACTATAATATTGTTTGCGGACAGCACCAACACATTCTTCTAAGGTCGGCTTGCGGTGAAAAACTCTGGTATGATTTGCCATCCTGAGTGCATCACGCTCTGGATCGATTCGCCAGTTGCCATTTTCATCTTGCTGCCATAAGTTATCTTTGGCGGTGGCTCCTTGTTCATCGTCAGCAATAAACTGACGCATCCCTGCGCTTCTTCGGATGTTACCGGCAACAATTGTGACAGCAGCTTGATCGATTAACAGACAGCATTCAACTGAATTTAATTGTCGTCCTACAGCTTTATTCAGAATAGATGCACAACGCTGATAAAGTCCGGGCAATTTTACAGGATTAGCAACTCCTCCAAAGCCATTGAGAGTTTCTCCTGCTTTGCGGACATCGCTGATATCAACTAATACTTCCACTTCTGCTGAAAATTGCTCATCAGTAGAGAGTTCTAATAAGGCTTGATATGATTCAACCCAACCTTCACGGCTATCTCCAACGTGAATAGTGACGTTATTGCCTTCTATATGAGTTTCAGTATATTCACGTCGCTGTTTGACAGGGGTGCTGCCAATTTCACCTTTGACAGTGACATTCAGTTGATTACGAATTGGAGGCAACTGGTTAATAAATTCTGGTTCTAAGACGGCTCCAGTACCACAGCCCATCATTGCCAAATCCATCATTAATCCGAAGGCACTCCAGTCTTCGAGATTGGTAGAAGTGCAATTATAAGCCCCGGAAAAATTCTTTGGCTTGGTTATCCAATCTGTGCCACCAACCCATAGCCAGCGTCCACTGGGCATAGCTTTCAAGTTGCGCTGCATTTTATCCAGCGTGGCAGCTTCTTCTTGAGTTAGCTTTCCCAATTCGACTAAGCCGAGTATAGTGCGATCGCATACCTCATCCCATGTTTCCCTTAGTCCGGCCTTTGTACGGCGGCTATAGGTTCTAAAAAATACGGGATTAGCAGCCGGTGCAGTTTCTGGAAACCTTGCACTCTGGCGTGTTCTTTCGAGATTCTGAACCATATATAAAGTGTCTTGCGTTGTTGTTGCGTGCGGACAGATTATGACTATACGCCAAGCCCGCATTTCTCACAAGCGCAATATGCCCAAACCTTTACGGAGATTAACTTTGAGCGTTTTAGATACTGCACCAATTACAACGGTCGTGAACGGGGAAATAAATCTAGCTATAGGAGATTGATTATAAATAATGAATGGGAACCTCTAAATCCTGATGATAATTTGTGCATTTTCATCAAGAAGCATTTGAAAATTTACCCCCTAGAAGTGAGGAGCGATCGCCCAGATAAGGGCAGGCATCATAAACCTGCCCTAGCAAAGGTAGGTTATTTCATTTGTTGACCAGATAGTGTACAACTTCCTTTTATGAGTTGCAACTCAAAAGGGCTAAGTTGAACGTGTAGGCTTCCGCAGTCGGCTCCTGCCAACACTCCCAAAGCTGAGAGTGGTATTAACAAAGCAGTCACTGAACCAATAACGGTAGCATTAATAATGGGTTTTGGAAGTTTCTTCCAGAAGGGTTCCTCTGGGGCTTTTCTTTCTGTCTCCATTGGTTTAACCTTTAAATGGGGTTGGATAGTAGATGGAATTTGAGGTTTCATCATTTTCAGTCCTTTCTATGTTTTTGAACTTAGGAGTCAGTCTGGGAGCCTGAGAAACACCAGACCGACTCTGCTTATTTATGTAGCCTGCTCTAGTACCACAGCCAATCATTGCCAGATCCATCATTAATCCGAAGGCACTCCAGTCTTCGAGATTGGTAGAGGTGCAATTATAAGCGCCGGAAAAATTCTTTGGCTTGGTTATCCAGTCTGTACCACCAACCCAAAGCCAGCGTCCACTGGGCATAGCTTTCAAGTTGCGCTGCATTTTATCCAGCGTGGCAGCTTCTTCTTGAGTTAGCTTTCCCAATTCGACTAAGCCTTGTAGAGTGCGATCGCATACCTCATCCCATGTTTCCCTTAATCCCGCCTTTGATCGGCGGCTATAAGTTCTAAAAAATACGGGATTAGCAGCCGGTGCAGTTTCTGGAAACCTTGCACTCTGGCGTGTTCTTTCGAGATTCTGAACCATATATTAAGTGTCTTGCGTTCTTCTTGCGTGCGGACAGATTATGACTATACGCCAAGTAGTTTGAGTATTAAAGATTGTCAAATTGTCCACTTTACGCTAGCTCTACCCGGCACTAATTACAACAGAAATTTATGATGTATAATGTCCTCTACCCTTGGGTGAGAGATAGATACTAAGTTTTAATTAGCACTATTACTTTTAAGTAAATTATCTCTATCACCCCATCTTCAGGCTGATGATCGCTACTCAACGCTTCGCTACCGCTAACTGTACTCAAGACTCTTCATTAGTTTCCCCTAACTAGCAGTGATAGTTAAATAAGTTGCGGCTGTCAGTCAAATCCAAACAATTAATTTCAATCTCTTGGGAACTATAAATTTAGTTACAGGAAATTGATTATGAATGATGAATGGGAACCTTTAAATCCTGATGATGATGTTGTGCATTTTCATCAAGAAGCATTTGAAAATTTACCCCGCACTCAAATAGTGTTTCAGTTATTCAAGGAAATCAAAAAAATTTGGGCAGAACAATGTACATCGTCAGGATCGAGAGTATTTGGAGAAGGATTTGAATGTTGTGTTTTAATACCCGGTCAACAATGGCGGACAGGTAAAATTAGAGTACGCCTAGAATTCTGCCCTGATGAAACTGAAATCGAAGATAATCGATTAGACATCAAACACGAAAACTCTCCCCTTGACGATCTTCGGCAGCAACTGAATGAAGGTAAAAACTAATACCCAAGTTGATATACACAGATATAATAGAAAATTATCTCTGTGTGCGCTGAAAAAATAAATGGTATGGACTCCCCTACATGCAAAAATCCATCGCACAATCAGATCGCGCCACTTATTTGAGCGCAACCAGCGGCTATTAGTCGCTGTCTCCGGCGGACAAGATTCTTTGTGTTTAATAAAATTACTTTTAGATTTACAATCCAAATGGGGATGGGATTTAGGTATTGCTCACTGCGATCATCGCTGGCGTTCTGACTCCGAAGCTAATGCTCATCACGTCGAAAATTTAGCTAAAACTTGGGGTATATCCTTTTATTTAGAAACAGCGAACAAACCGATAAATAGTGAAGCTGCTGCACGCGATTGGCGCTATCAAGCTTTAAGTGCGATCGCTCAGTCCAATAATTATCAATATATAGTGACAGGACACACCGCCAGCGATCGCGCCGAAACTCTCCTCTACAATTTAATTCGCGGTACTGGTGCTGATGGGTTACAAGCTCTGACTTGGCAACGCCCTCTAACTACAGGCATTATGCTAGTGCGTCCACTTTTAGAAATCACTCGTTTACAAACAGAGAAATTTTGTCAAGAATTTAAATTAGCAATTTGGGAAGATTCCACCAATCAAGATTTGCAATATGCCCGCAACCGCATTCGCCAAGAATTAATACCATATTTGCGAGATAATTTCAACCCCCAAGTAGAATCAGCCTTAGGCCAAACAGCAGAACTTTTACAAGCGGAAGTGGAATATTTAGAAAAAGCAGCCCAGGAATTGCGAGATCGGGCATTGAGCATGAGACATGAAGAAGATTCTCTTACCCCTCTTCTTCCCTTACGGTTAAATCGTCGGGTATTACAAAAAGCACCACTGGCGTTGCAACGTCGCGTGATGCGTCAGGTATTGCAGCAAATACTGACTGATGCGCCCAGTTTTGAACACATCGAAAAATTAACGGCTTTAATTATAGCGCCCAACCGATCGCAAACCGATCCATTTCCTGGTGGTGCGATCGCTCAAGTAGAAGGTGACTGGATCTGTTTGAAATAGTTAGGAATATTAGTTCCTGAGTTTCCAATAATTTAATTGCTAATAGAATATAGAATACCTAAATTAAAGATTATCATTCTACAAGATAAGGTAGCCCTACATCGCGTCCATGAAGTGGATAATCCTGAATAGAGTAATAACTAAACTTGTAGTTCATACTTGGGCTTTAGCCTAGCTAAAGCCCCAAAAATTGTTAAGACGCTAGTAATTCTGGCTGAGGCATTAAACTCTGGAGAGTCTGACGCAACTGAGCGATCGCTTGGACTTGATAATCACCAGTTTCCTGGAATTGATCCAAAGATTCTCCAATTCCTTGCAGCTTTTGCCGTAATCCATCTAGAGAATGCTGAATTGGTTGTAGCGCTTCTTGATAAAGATTCACTCGACCAGAGAATTCAGCAGTTGTTCTTCGTAGGGATAGCAAGTTTTCCTCGATCGCTTTCAGTTCTTGGCGCTTTTCATCTAGATCGTGAGTTTGATTGTCAATCATTCCCTGATTTAGCTCAACACCAGAACGAATTTGCTCAATCTCACGTTCCAGCTTTTGGATTTCCTGTGAATATTGTTGTCGCTGGGTTTCAATTTGTAAAAGAATCGGTTCTAAATTAATTTTGTTGTTACTTTCTTCTTCTTCAGTAACAGTATGTCCTTGGCGTCGCAGCATTACAGCTTTGTGTTGCTTGAGAAACTTCTGGTGCTGTAGCATATTGCGGCGCTGTCCCACCAAACTGGAATTTAGCATCTGATAAAGGTCTTTTTCATCAGTTAGTTCTAGTTCCAAATTGATATGGTCATTGTCAGATGCTTGATTTAATTTAGTTTGGAGTTCTTCTATAGCTTCTTGTTTATATTTCAGTTCTTGTTCTTGATCGTGAACAAAGCTAGCGTCTATTTCTAACTTATGCTGCAAGTCTTGCACTATCTTTTGTAGTTCTTCTAAAGGCATTTTATCCAAAGCCTCCACATCAGCTTGCTTGCCGAGAACTACGTCACCAGATGTTGCCGCTAAAGAGTGAATCTGTTGATATAACTCTTCGGCGTTTCGTAACTGCTCTTTGACGATCCGAGCATACTCTTGCTTATTGGTAAGGTCTGCTGTATTTATTTGTAATTGGGCTGTTTGCTGAACTAGAGAATTTTGTGCTTCTTGCAATGCATTTTGGCGATCGCTAAAAGTTTGTGATAAACGCTCAACTTCTTCTTGCTGTTGTGCGATCGCACTTTTATGCTCCTCTAGTTTTTGCCAGTGTGGGGTAAGAGTCGCTTGCTGGTTTTCGACCAATTCAAAGGCTAGATGCAGGTGTTCTCTAACTGTTTCCGTAGGATTAACACGATTAGACAAGCGATCGAGTAACTCACTCATTACTCGACTTTGCTCCTCATCCAAAACCGTCCCTTGTTGAAAATCCGCTTGGCGTTCTTCCAGGCGACGCTGCTCACCCCGTAAATGCTCCCAAGCGCCTTCCAACTCTTGGCGGTTGCGCTCAATTTCTCCTTGTAATCGTTCAATTTCCTGGCGGGAGGTGTCAACTTCTTGTTTTTGCTCCTCTAGATGTTGTACCTCATCCTCCAATTGCTGCAACTGTTCTGCTCGTACCTCCATGTCCATTTCACGGCGATTCAACTCTTGCGCCTGAAATGTTAGTGACTGTTTCCACTGATCGATCTCATCTTCCTTGAGCTTAAATTTCTCCAACTGGCGGGAAAAATTCTGCAAAATGTTGACAAGTGGACGCCCTGCTTCTTGAATCCGCTGCACTTGACGATTCGGATTCAGTTCAGCCAGTACCAAAGCACCATCATTTAATTTGCTTGCGTCCTCAGCGGCAATCACCTCTTCCGACACAGTACTCCAATTCTGGTCAGTTCGCTGACAAGCTAGCAGTTTCAGTTCGGTTTTGCCACCGCCACTGAGTAAACCACCTTTCTGTTTTTGTACTTCTGCTAAATACAGCACACCGTTAGTCCTTTATTGATGCACTTAAAGTTCGTGTTTTGAGATATACCTTAAATAATTCTGTTAACTTGTCTCACTGAACCGAGGTTGAGGAGAACAAGACAGACAAAACTATAGACGCAAGATGTTACGTCTTGATACTTATAGAAGCGATCTGGTCGCGCCTTTATATTTTGTACTGATGACAGTGGTGATGACTTCCGTGTTAACACTAGCTTTGTCAAAGTGTATTACGAAAGATGAAGGTTTATAGCTTAATATATTCCCTAATGACAATCAGAATAGAGTAAAAATCTTTTCAATACTCCATAATCAATACTTAAACAATAAGTCATAATTCACGATTCAGAATTCAGCAATACTTAAGGAGTACTTTTTAGCTAAATGCAGGGAAATTTAAATGAAATTGATATTTGCAGTATCCTGCAATTGATTGAATTGGGACAGCGAACAGGGCAACTATGGGTAGAAGCTTATAGCTCTCACCATAACAACAAACTGGGTGGAGATGGAGCAAACATTTATCGCCCTAAACAACAGTCTTGGTTCGTCTTTTTCCTGAATGGTCAAATTATCTATTGCCAAGAAGGCGAGAGTAGTTTATCCAGAATTAGCGATTATTTGCGTCATTATCGAGTTGAGATGCGACTCACCGACAAACAAATTGCTACTCTACCACCAACCGACGCCCCAGAGTATGCCTATCTTTGGTCACTATTGGAGCGGAATATCATCAACCCAAAGATAGCTGCTAGTATCATTTACGGTTTGGTGCATGAAACCCTCTTTGATTTGCTGAGTTTACGCCAAGGTAACTTCATTTTCCATCAGGGTGCAGCACTTGCCCCGCAATTAAACACTTATGAGATTGCTCCATTGGTGACAAAAATTACCAAGCAGCTGCAAGAGTGGAAGCAACTCTATCCACACATTCAGTCTCCAGAGCAATTGCCAGTGCTATCTGACAAAGTTCAGCTACAATCTTCTTTACCAGAAGCAACTGTGAATAAGCTACAACATTGGGCTGATGGTAAAACATCCTTGCGACAACTAGCTCGCCATCTCAACCGAGATATTTTGACAGTCGCTAAGGCAATATATCCTTATGTGCAACAAAGTTGGCTACAACTAGTATATTCAGAGACTAATCACCCAGATACACACACGGATAGCTGGGAATTGAAAGAAAAACCGATGGGGCGGATAGTATGTATTGACGATGCGATCGCCATCGGTGAGACTATAAATTCCATCTTACAACCACAAGGCTATGAAGCGATCGCTCTCACCAATCCCTTAGAAGCACTGAGTCTGGTTTTTCAACTCAAACCGGATTTAATTTTATGCGACATTGCCATGTCGGAATTAGAAGGGTACGAGGTTTGCGCCATGCTGCGACATTCAACAGCATTTCGGCTCACGCCGATTATCATGCTTACTGGGAAAGATGGGTTTATGGATCGAGTCAAAGCTAGGATGGTCGGGGCAACAGATTATTTGACAAAGCCGTTTACAGATACTGAGTTACTTATGCTCGTAGAAAAATATATCAACAACCAATGAAAATTGGGCATGGGGCATTAATTATTTTTCCCTCATCTCTCTCACCTATGGGGCATATAAAGAGATCAAAGATTTGTTGATCTACTAAAAGATGAGTTAAAAGATGTTATCACAGAGTCAGTTAACTGAGTGAAACGTCAATCTCCGGGAAAATAGTGAAGGCATAAAATTAATTTATACAGTTAATACTTGCGGAGGAATCAGGGAATGTTCCAATTAGGAACGTCTAAATCAGGAGGTAAATAGACAATTATGAGCACAGTTCTGATTGTGGAAGACAGTATAGCGCAAAGGGAGATGATTACAGACCTCCTGAAAGCAACTGGCCTAACAGTTACCCATGCTAGTGATGGATTAGAAGCGTTAGAGGCAATTCAAATAGCACCTCCAGATTTAGTGGTATTAGATATTGTCATGCCCCGAATGAACGGCTACGAAGTTTGTCGGCGGTTAAAATCCGATCCAAAAACCCAAAATGTCCCAGTGGTTATGTGTTCTTCTAAAGGCGAAGAATTCGATCGCTATTGGGGCATGAAGCAGGGTGCAGATGCCTACATAGCCAAACCGTTTCAACCAACCGAGTTGGTAGGAACAGTCAAACAACTGCTGCGAGGATAAGGATAAAAACAACATGGTCAGCAAACCGGACTTTTTAAGTGGCAGCGGTCAAGACCACTTTCGACCAGAATTACAAGTAGAAAGTCCTGAAGGTGAGTTACATTTGAGGTTTTACATTCCCTCGCATCAGGAGTTTGCACTACAAGCAACTGGCATCCGAGAGGTAATTGAACTAAGTCCTGATAGAATCACCCCGATTCCTAATGCTTCTCCTTTACTTTTGGGTACTCTAAATTTACGAGGTCGAGTTATTTGGGTGGCCGACTTGGGTCAATTTCTGGGGGAAGCAGGTGCATTAAACACGGATAGAGCTGAAATTTCGGTGATTGCCATTGAAGAGCAAGACACAATAGTGGGTTTAGCAGTAGAGGAAATCGGTGGTATGGACTGGTTGGATGTCCAGAATCTGATGCCACCAACTAGTGTTCCAGATACGATGGCTCCCTTTTTACGTGGAGAGTGGTCATTAGGTGCTAAAAGCAATCAGTGTCTACGACTGCTCGATCAAATGGCAATTGTACGAAGTGCTAGGTGGGCAGGATGAAATTGGAGGAGGAAATGGCAGCAAGTATTGATAATTACGAGCCAACATATCAACAGGCGATGACCGCCTATGTTCAAAGAAATTATGAGGTTGCGGCCACTTTAGTTGACCAAGTGGTGCAAAATTTACCAGATGACCCCAATACCCATTTGTTGAGGGGTCACATCTACTATGTTTTACAGCACTATGATGTAGCAAAAGAAGAATATCAACAGGTGTTAGGCTTGACTAACGATCGAGAAATTCTTGGTTTTGCCAAGAATGGAATTGACAATATCAATCAATATTTAGAGTCATTTAGTGGGCAGATCGATCCATCAGAAAGTCAAGAAGAAATAAACTCTTCAGAGATATCCGATCCACTGGCATATAGGGAATCAGAATTAGAAGATTTAAGCGCTAATCAGGAGTTTGACAGCGACAACCTTGATTTGAACTTTTTTGGAGAGCATCAAGAAAGTATGAATGGCGTTGAAGATACATCTTCAAAAAGTCCATTCGATCTGCCCACAGAAGATAGTATTGGAACAGAAAAAATATCAGATTCTTCTATAGCTTTTGGTGATGACCCTTTTGCCATGAATGAAGAATCACAGGAACAAGAGTCAAATAAAAACTGGGAGGAGAACACAGAATTAGAGTTGCCTGCTTTTTGGCAGGAAAGTATCTCAGAAGAGATTTCCGAAGAATCATTAGCAAATAGTCAATTCTCAGATAATGGGATAAATTCTCCTTACGGAAATTCAAATATTGACAATAATAACTCTTCATCTGCTAATTCACAAACTGATAATAACGAGAATAATTTCCCTGATTTGTTGAGTGAAGCAAAGTCTCCATCTCAGAGTGTGGGGAATTTAGAATATAAAAAATCTAGTTTTGGAGACGAAACTTTACTGATTGTTTCAGAAGAACCGAAAAATGATTCGCCAACAACAAATAACTTGGAATACGGCAGTCAAAATAACTTATCTGAAACCGAATCACATAGTTGGTTAACACCAAAAAAAGCGGAGGTAGAATCAGATTTTCAGCCGAATTTAC
Organism: Nostoc sp.; assembly: GCF_036917315.1. Classification (GTDB taxonomy): domain Bacteria; phylum Cyanobacteriota; class Cyanobacteriia; order Cyanobacteriales; family Nostocaceae; genus Nostoc. The sequence continues at coordinate 144,890 of NZ_JBALDR010000034.1, forward strand.
CCGATAATGAATCAGCTTTTAATAGTAATTTACCTCGGCAGGAAAAGCAGTTTAAATCAGGCGAATTCATCGGTAAAAATAGCTTCGATGACGATGAAAATTTTGATATGGAAGCATTTGAGTCTGCCTTTGGCTCAGAGGGTTTAAACTCTTATGAAGACTCAAGCAATATACTGAATGGAGAAAATTCTAAGAGCAATATTGAGTTTTTAGATGACTTTGAGGAATTTGACGATTTAGGCAATATTCCAGGGTTTGACCTGATCGAAGGAGATTCTAACTTCGGTAATGTCGCAATGCATTCTGCTCCATCAGAAACTAGTGACACTGGACGCCCTAAAGTAGCAGAGGCTTTTGCAAGTAATTCAGCCGATCGCGAAGAAGAACTTTTCTCAATGACTGGTTCCCATGAAGCCGTTCCAGTCTTTAGCCAAACAGATATCTCCAAACTAGAACCCAACGTCAGCATTGAGCAGGGATGGTTAGCACCATTAGAAAATGCTTCCATTGAACGAAAACAATGGTTAATTGCTGGAAGTGTGGGCATTGTCTCAGCGCTGGTTGTAGCCACAGTTAGCTTTGTCGCCACCACATTTTCGCCACCCCAACAACGAGAATCAGTACGAAACACAGGTTGGGCAATGTCACTAGCTGCTGGGATTGCAGGTTTTGCTACCGCAGGCTTCATGGGGAATCTGGCGCTTAAACAAATTCGGCGCACAACTGATGACCTCCAAGCTCAGTTTGAGGCTGTACGTCAAGGAAATCTGAATGCTCAAGCTACAGTATATTCCGAAGATGAATTGGGGCATTTATCCACTGGCTTTAATGAAATGGCGCGGGTAATTTTCACAACCACAAGTGAAGCCCAACGCAAAGCCGATGAACAAGAGGAAGCCAAAGAAAACCTGCAACGTCAGGTGATCCGCCTCTTGGATGATGTGGAAGGAGCTGCTAGAGGCGATTTAACAGTCCAAGCGGAAGTGACAGCTGACGTACTGGGAGCTGTAGCTGACGCCTTTAACCTAACAATTCAAAACCTGCGGGATATCGTTCAACAGGTAAAAGTAGCGGCGAAGGATGTAACAAAAGGTGCAACCAACTCCGAAACCTTTGCCAGAGCCTTATCTAGTGATGCTTTGCGGCAAGCAGAAGAGTTGGCAGTAACGTTGAATTCTGTACAGGTGATGACCGACTCGATTCAGCGGGTAGCAGAGGCGGCACGGGAAGCTGAAACCGTTGCTCGTGATGCTAGTACGATCGCCTTGAAAGGTGGCGAAGCAGTAGAAAATACCGTAGCAGGGATTTTAGAAATTCGAGAAACCGTTGCCGAAACCACTCGCAAAGTGAAGCGGTTGGCGGAATCTTCCCAAGAAATTTCTAAAATTGTGGCGTTGATTTCTCAAATTGCTTCGAGAACAAACTTGTTAGCACTCAATGCTAGTATTGAGGCGGCAAGAGCCGGAGAAGCGGGACGCGGGTTTGCGATCGTTGCAGATGAAGTACGCCAGCTAGCAGATAAATCTGCTAAATCCCTGAAGGAAATTGAACAAATCGTGATGCAAATCCAAAGCGAAACAGGTTCTGTAATGACCGCGATGGAAGAAGGCACACAACAAGTAATTAAAGGGACAAAATTGGCAGAAGATGCCAAGCGATCGCTCGAAAACATTATTCAAGTGGCGAATCGCATCGATATTCTTGTGCGATCTATTACTAGCGACACTGTGGAACAAACGGAAACCTCCCGCGCCGTTGCTCATGTAATGCAATCAGTAGAACTGACCGCCCAAGAAACTTCCCAAGAAGCACAGCGAGTTTCAGGTGCCCTACAACACTTAGTAGGTGTATCCCGTGACTTGATCGCCTCCGTTGAACGTTTCCGAGTGGAAACTATGGAAACTAGGTAACAAAGTTAGGAGTTAGGTAGTAAGGAGTTAGAAATAAAAATCACAACTCACATCTCATAACTCATAACTCATAATTCATAACTCATAACTCATAACTCATAACTTTTGCTATGCTGCCGGAACAACAACAGCGGATTTTGGGTTACTTTATCGAAGAAGCCAGGGATCACCTGAATACCATTGAGCAGGGCTTGCTGAATTTAGAGGGTACTCTAAACGACCCGGAAATGATCAGTGAGGTCTTCCGGGCGGCTCACTCCATCAAAGGAGGAGCGGCGATGCTTGGATTGACTAGCATCCAGCATACCTCCCACCGTCTGGAAGATTGTTTCAAAATTCTCAAAGATAATCCGGTTCAGATTGACCAAAAGTTAGAGTCTTTATTTCTTGGTGTCTCTGATACCCTAAAATCGCTGTTAGAGCATTTGAGTGGCCCTTATGGTCTTTCTGAAGATGCAGCTAATACTTTGATGTCAGAAACTGAGCCAGTCTTTCAATGGCTGTATCAGCATCTGGAACTACTTGTAGAACAAGCAAAGAGTGGAGTAGCCAGCAGTTCTGACGCAACAGAACTTACAACCTCTATAGAGAATATCCCCACACTTACAGAATTTTTCATGCGGCGAGATATTCCCGATCTGGCAGAATACACCCATCAGGAATCTCCAGACTCGGTAGCACCCCACGAGGTCCTAGACGCTCGCGGACTCGCTAACGCTGCGCTATCGCCAGTCACCGCTCAAGAAAATAATAACTGGAGTGAGTTTCAAGCCCAAGTGCTGCAAACACTGCGGGAAATGTTGCAATTATTTAAGCAAACTACAACACTTTCAACTCGACAAAACCTCCAGCAATGCTGTCACCAGTTAGTCAAACTTGGTGAAACTTGGAATTTGCCCAATTGGTGTGGTTTGTGTCAAGCAGCAGCCAGTGCGATCGGCAATCCCGAAAATACTTATCTGACTTTAGCTAAAATTGTCATTACCGAAATCAAACAAGCTCAAGAATTAGTTCTGCAAGGTAGAGAAGCCGAAATTGCAATTAGTCAGCAACTAGAGGCACTTTTAAGCTTTGCAGAAATTGAGTTATTAGAAATTACCCCCGATCTATTTGATGAACAATCTCCGGTTTTGACAGAATCAGAGTCAATTCTATCTGGTGACACCAAGGCGTTAGCCCAGACAACTGAAGAACATAGCTACGCCAACGTCTCTGACGAACGCCCCTCCCTTCAGTTACAAGGAACACCACTAAATGAAAGTAGAAACACTAGTCTTACTTTCACTACACATGACGAAGCACATCCAATCAGTAACAATCTCGATCCCAATGGGCCAGAGGTAGGAATAGCTGAGTTAAATACCCTTGCCGATTTATTTGATGGTGAGACTCCTGAACTAGATGAAAGCTGGCATCAAGAAGAAAGCTTAGATATTGTTACTACCGATGACTTTGGAATTGATTTGAGCAGCACTGAGGCTGAAGACGCTCATAACGATTTATCTGACTTGCTCTGCTTTAATGAAGATATAAGCAACGCACTACACCCAACAACCACAGCTACAACAGAAGATTTATCCCTGTTATTTGGCGACCATTTCCTAGAAAAAGATAATTCAGAACCGCAAAATCAACAAATATCTGCTACGCCTTTAGAGTTGAGCGATATTAACGAATTTGATATAAATTTAGACTCATCTTCTTCCGAAGTTTTACAAGAATTTATTGATATTTATAGTGATACAAACCAGACTAATAGCGAGATTATCCAAAATAGTGTAGTTGAAGATTTCTTGACACTGGAGTTAGATGATGATGAACTATTGCCAACAGGCGAAGTCACTCAACCAGAAACTGAGCCGTTCGCTAGTGTGGAACTATCTACCAACCAACAAAACAATTTTGATAACTTATTATTAGAAACTAAAAATGCAAATTGGATAGAAAAAATTACCCCTAGTGACTACATAGAATTACCCCAGCCAACAGACTTGTCTTTGGACAACTTGTTTGCTGAAATGAAAGAACAGCCACAACTATCGACAAGTGAACCAGAAATCAGTGATTTATTCGATACGCCTCCAGTAACAGAACCTGAGTTTTCTCAATCAGAAAACGATCTGAGCAACTTCTGGAACCAGGAAACCACAGAGGAAAAGGACGAATTCGATTCCTTAATTGATCAGAATGTGGAAAGGGCTTTAGATGAAAGTTTGTTTACTGCGGCGGCTGATGACATTTTTGCTGATAATCAGCAGTCCATACCTTCTCCTATAGCCAATTTTGATATAGAAGAAGATTTTGATATCAATTTCCAGCATCAAGAACAGCTAGATTTGATATTATCAGCAGACTCTGGAGATAATTTATTTGATGAATTAACATCAAGTAACTTAACTATTTCTCCTATAATCAACGATACCTCCACGAGTGAGACGCTTTTGTTCGCGCAGCATTCTGGGGAAGAAATTCTCAGACCCCAACAACCAGAATCTTTAGATTTTGTTCCAGAATTTGCTAATCAGACCCCAGAAATATCTGCTGTTGATCTGGAAGTTAATTCATTAGGCTCTTTCGATGAAAATCCACAACTGCTGTTTGAAGATGTCGCTACAAATGAATTGACCTATATTCAGATGGACACCACAGAGAATATTGTGGATGAACTATCAGAAACTATCAGTTTTGAGGAAAATTCAGATTCAGCGCCACCCGAAGCACAGCCAAGTGAATTGTTCGGCTCTTTCGATGAAAATCCACAACTGCTGTTTGAAGATGTCGGTACAAATGAATTAACCTATATTCAGATGGAAACCACAGAGAATATTGTGGATGAACTATCAGAAACCGTCAGTTTTGAGGAAAATTCAGATTCAGCATCATTCCAAGCACAGCTAGATGATTTGTTCGACTCTGAAGATGTCGCTACAAATGAATTGACCTATATTCAGATGGACACCACAGAGAATATTGTGGATGAACTATCAAAAACTATCAATTTTGAGGAAAATTCAGATTCAGCATCACCCGAAGCACAGTCAAGTGAATTGTTCGGTTCTTTCGATGAAAATCCACAACTGCTGTTTGAAGATGTCGCTACAAATGAATTGACCTATATTCAGATGGAAACCACAGAGAATACTGTGGATGAACTATCAGAAACTATCAATTTTGAGGAAAATTCAGATTCAGCATCATTCCAAGCACAGCTAGGTGATTTGTTCGACTCCGAGGATGTAGTTACAAATGAATTGACCTATATTCAGATGGAAACCACAGAGAATACTGTGGATGAACTATCAGAAACTATCAATTTTGGGGAAAGTTCAGATTCAGCATCACCCGAAGCACAGTCAAGTGAATTGTTCGGTTCTTTCGATGAAAATCCACAACTGCTGTTTGAAGATGTCGCTACAAATGAATTGACCTATATTCAGATGGAAACCACAGAGAATACTGTGGATGAACTATCAGAAACTATCAATTTTGAGGAAAATTCAGATTCAGCATCATTCCAAGCACAGCTAGGTGATTTGTTCGACTCTGAGGATGTCGCTATAAATGAATTGACCTATATTCAGATGGAAACCACAGAGAATACTGTGGATGAACTATCAGAAACTATCAGTTTTGGGGAAAGTTCAGATTCAGCCCAGACAAGCCCAGAAGTTTTACAGACAGAGGAAAATAATAATTTAGAAACTACCTTTGAATTAACAGAAAACACAGTTGTTGAAAATAATTTATTGTTTACAGAAACCACTGAAATAGTTGCTCAAGAAGATGAATTTGCAGACTTGGCAGCATTATTAGGAGAGGAAGTAGCACCCATCCCCAAAGCTAAGAAGATACCAGAAGTAGATTTTGCTGCCCTGGAAGACTTACTAAGTACAGATAACAACAGCGATGTCTATGACGGGCTACGCCAACGCCAGCCTTTCAACACTCAACCAGTCTCAGCTAAAAATGCTATTCCATCACCAGTTATAAAAGATGAATTTGGTGACTTAGAAAAGTTGCTGGCAGAAGCAAATCAAACAATATCCCATTCTACTGTAGTAAAATCGAACACCAGCCAAGCTAACCGTCCCTCTACTCGTCGGGCTGCGAGATTTGAAGAAACGATGAAGGTTCCAGTTAAGCAACTGGACGATATGAGTAATTTAGTTGGGGAGTTGGTGGTAAATCGCAATACCTTAGAGCAAGATCATGAACGACTGCGACAGTCATTAGATAACTTGTTGATTCAGGTACAACAACTCTCAGATGTAGGTGCAAGGATGCAGGAGTTGTATGAGCGATCGCTACTGGAAGCGTCTCTATTAGCTGGACGCAAAAAGAAAGACCCCGGCGGCTTACAAGCCCCTGATTTTAATGCAGATCGGGGTTTTAGCGAGCTAGAAATGGATCGTTTTACTCCCTTCCACACACTCTCACAGCAGATGATTGAGCGCATTGTCCGAGTGCGTGAGTCAGCTAGTGACATTGATTTTGTTACCGAAGAAACCGAACGAGTCGCTAGGCAGTTCCGTCAAGTAACCACCCAGCTACAAGAGGGATTAACTAGAGCGCGAATGGTGCCTTTTGCTCAAACTATCGATCGCTGGCGGCGAGGAGTGCGCGACAACGCCATTAAGTGTGGCAAACAAGTAGAGTTGCTGATCGAAGGTGGCGATACTTTAATTGACAAGATGATTTTGGATCATCTTACCGATCCGCTGACTCACATGTTGAATAATGCGATCGCTCACGGTATTGAAACGCCAGAAGAGAGACAAGCTGCTGGTAAACCACCTGTAGGAATCATTACTATCCGTGCCTTCCACCAAGGGAACCAAACGATCATATCTGTAGGCGATGATGGCGCAGGTATCGATTCGGCAAGGGTTAAGGCTAAGGCTGTGAAGATTGGCATGATTACAGAAGCGCAGGCAAAAGCGATGTCTCGTCTGGAAGTCTACGATCTACTGTTCCAGTCTGGTTTTACGATTAAAGACCAAGCCGATGAAATTTCTGGCCGTGGCGTGGGTATGGACGTGGTGCGCTCCGAAATTAGTGAAATTCGGGGAACAGTTAACACCGATTCTGCGATCGGCAAGGGGACTACCTTCACGATTCGTTTACCACTGACTCTGAGTATTTGTAAAGCTCTCTGCTGCGTCTCCGATCGCTCCAGGATCGCTTTCCCAATGGATGGTGTAGAAGATACGCTAGATATTCCCGTCAAAAATATTCAGCATGATGCCAATGGGCAATCATTTATTTCCTGGCGCGATACGGTGCTACCATTCCGACCCTTGAAGGAACTTTTAACCTTCAATCGCCAAATCAGTCGCGGTAATGTCTATGGCGGCACCAGAGATGATGATATGGTTTCTGTGGTTGTGGTGCGATCGGCAAATACCCTGATTGCTCTACAGATTGACCTGGTGTTAAGCGAACAAGAAATTGTAATTAAGCAATTTGAAGGACCAGCACCTAAACCGATTGGTGTTGCTGGTGCTACAGTCTTGGGTGATGGTCGGATTATGCCCATTGCTGACGTGCTAGAAATAATTGACATCTTTCAGGGACGGATTTCTACTCAAGCTGGTGGCAGTTCTTGGCAACAAAAACTCACTCCTCCAGATACCTCTCCCGCGAAGATTGACCCGACAGTGCTGATTGTCGATGACTCAATTACAGTCCGAGAATTGCTATCCCTGACATTTAACAAAGCAGGTTATCGCGTAGAACAGGCACGTGACGGTCAGGAAGCTTGGGATAAACTCCGCTCTGGTCTGCCTTGCGATATCGTATTTTGCGACATCGAAATGCCCCGTTGCGATGGACTGGAATTGCTCTCTCGCATCCAGAAAGACTCTAACCTTAACCACTTACCGATCGCAATGCTCACCTCGCGCGGTGCAGACAAGCACAGACAAATTGCCGCTCAACTCGGTGCTAGTGGTTACTTTACCAAGCCCTATCTCGAAGAAGCTCTACTTGAAGCCGCAGCGCGGATGCTGAAAGGAGAGAAACTCGTTAACTAAATCAACCAAAATACTTCGATTTTAGGGAAAACTCTACAGGCTTCTACTTCGATTAAAGCTAATACTATTTTTTAATAGTACAATTGTTCTATAAGCAAAAATAGCACGTATTGCCCCGTCAGAAGCCGGGGCTTTCTTTTTGAGAACAATTAGAGTGTATACCCCAAGTCTTGGGTCTATCTTTGTAGTATGTAAAGAAGCACTTTGACCTAAGACTATGCCTTCTTCTGAAAAATCTCTCACTTATCCAACCAGTGATAAAAGCAATCAAGCTGATAATTACCACGGTACTTTAGTCGCAGATCCTTACCGTTGGTTAGAAGATCCTGACTCCGAAGAAACAAGAACTTGGATTGAGGCACAAAATCAAGTTACTTTTGGCTACCTGAGTGAAATTCCTGCTAGGGAAAAAATTAAACAGCGCCTCACCAAACTTTGGGATTATGAAAAATACGGTATTCCTTTTAAAGAAGATGATCGCTACTTTTATTTCAAAAATGACGGACTGCAAAATCAAAGTGTCTTTTACACCTTGAAAACTCTCGACGACCAACCCAAAGTTTTACTCGATCCCAATAAACTCTCAGAAGATGGCACTGTTGCTCTTTCGGGATTGTCGATTAGCGAGGATGGTAAACTTTTAGCTTATGGTCTATCGTCTTCTGGTTCTGATTGGCAAGAGTGGAAAGTACGCAATGTTGAAACTGGTGAAGACCTCCAAGACCATCTGAAGTGGATTAAATTTTCTGGCGCATCTTGGACACACGATAATCAAGGTTTTTTCTACAGTCGCTACGATGAACCAAATGAAAAAACTCGATTAGAAGATGTCAACTATTATCAAAAACTCTACTATCATCAACTAGGTAAACCCCAATCAGAAGACGTACTAATTTATCATCGTCCCGACCAAAAGGAATGGGGTTTTAGTGGTGGTGTTACTGAAGATGGACGCTATCTAATAATTTCAATTTGGCTAGGGACTGACTCTAAAAATTTAGTTTTTTCCAAAGATTTAACTAACCCTAATGCGGAAGTTGTAGAACTAATTAACCAATTTGAGGCAGATTATAGCTTTATCGACAATGATGATAGCGTCTTTTATTTTCGCACAGATTTAAATGCACCAAGGGGAAGAGTTATTGCAATTGACACGAAAAACCCTGCGCCAGAAAATTGGCGAGAAATCATCCCCCAATCACCAGAAACTTTGGAAAGTGTCGGTATACTTAACAATCAATTCGTTGCTGATTACCTCAAAGATGCTCACAGTCAAATCAAAATTTTTGACCTCAAAGGTGCGTTTATTCGAGAGATAGAATTACCCGGACTCGGTTCAGCAGGTGGCTTTGGGGGTAAGCGTTATGATACTGAAACTTTTTATAGCTTTACCAGCTTTACCATACCAGGTACTATTTATCGCTACAACATGGTGACAGGAAAAAGTGAGGTTTTCCGTCAACCACAGGTGGATTTTAATCCTGATGAGTACGAGACAAAACAAGTCTTTTATCACAGCAAAGATGGTACTAGAGTACCAATGTTTATTACGCACAAAAAGGGTATTAAATTAGATGGAAATAACCCTACTTATCTCTATGCTTATGGTGGTTTTAATGCTTCAATGACACCTGGCTTTTCTGTGAGTCTGTTGGTGTGGATGGAGATGGGTGGTGTCTATGCTATGCCTAATATCCGTGGCGGTGGAGAATACGGCGAAGAATGGCATCAAGCAGGAATAAAAGATCAAAAGCAGAATGTCTTTGATGACTTTATTGGGGCTGCTGAGTGGTTGATTGCTAACAAGTATACTAAGACTGAGAAGCTAGCGATCGCAGGTGGTAGTAACGGCGGTTTATTAGTGGGTGCTTGTATAACGCAACGTCCCGATTTATTTGGTGCAGCAATACCCGCCGTCGGCGTCATGGATATGTTGCGGTTCCACAAATTTACCATCGGTTGGGCTTGGACTTCTGAATATGGTTCAGCGGATAATCCAGAAGAGTTTCCGGCGCTATATGCTTATTCGCCATTACATAACATCAAACCAAATACAGCTTACCCAGCAACCTTAATTACCACAGCCGATCATGACGATCGCGTTGTCCCTGCTCATAGTTTCAAATTTGCCGCTGCTTTGCAAGAAGCTCACACAGGTGATGCGCCAACCCTAATTAGAATTGAGACTAAAGCAGGACATGGCGCGGGTAAACCCACGGCTAAAATTATCGAAGAAGCCGCAGACAAATGGGCTTTTTTGGTACGTGCTTTAGATGTGAAATTTTAGTAACTTTGTCGGGTGGGTAATGCCTACCCTACGAAACTAAACTAACTATCGCCTTCACTAACTTCTCTGGCTCTACAGGTTTTGTAATATGAGTTTGAAATCCTACCTGAAGTGCTCTTTTTTGGTCAATTTCTGCGGCATAAGCGGTTAGTGCGATCGCCCGAATGGTTCCTCCTTGATTTGGTGGGCGAGATCGAATCTGCTGCATCAGCATATAGCCGTCCATCTCAGCCATGCCTATGTCACTCACTAGCACGTCAAAAGTGAACTGCTCTAGAGCTTGCAAAGCTTCTAAGCCAGAAGCGACGGCTGTCACATTTGCCCCGCTTAGTTCCAGGACAAATGTCTGAAACTCACGAGTATCTGGCTCATCATCCACCAGCAAAATTTGAACGCCGTCTAAAGGCACTTCTGGTTCTGTCTGTGTGTGGATTGGCTCGGATGCGATTGATATTGCCTGCTGCATCACAGGCAATTGGATGATGAAGGTTGCGCCTTGATTTTCACCCTGACTTTCTGCTGTAACCCTGCCCCCGTGCATTTCTACAATCTGCCGCACGATCGCTAGACCCAATCCCAACCCGCCAAATTTGCGTGTCGTTGAGCCGTCTTCTTGCCGAAAATACTCAAATACATGGGGCAAAAACTGTGGATTGATGCCCTTGCCAGTATCGATTACTCGAATCTGAGCTAATTGATGGAATTGCCGCAGTTCAATCGTCACTTGTCCGCCGTTGGGTGTGAACTTAACCGCATTGGTAAGCAAATTCCACACCACCTGCTGCAATCGGGCTACATCGCCAGAAATCAGAGCGATCTCAGGGTCAAGATCGAGAGCGATCGCAATATTTTTTGCTTCTGCTGCCAAACGCACCGTTTCAATGGCGGCAGAAATCACAAAGGTCAAACTTACCGGAGCCGTTGTTAAGCTGAGTTTACCCTGCATGATGCGGGAGATGTCGAGCAAGTCTTCGATTAGTTGCGTCTGTAGATTGGCATTTCGCTCGATCGTTTTCAAGGCTTCGGCTGTACGAGCTTTGCTCAGTTTGCCGTTTTGTAGTAAGCGCGCCCAACCCAAGATCGGGTTGAGAGGCGATCGCAATTCATGGGACAGCACCGCCAAAAACTCATCTTTGATCCGGTTGGCGCGATCGGCTGCTTCTCTAGCAACCTGCTCTTGTGTCAGCAGTCGTTCCCGTTCAGTTTCAGCTTGCTTGCGGTCAGTGATATCTGCCAGTGCCCCAGGAAAAGCCAGCGGTCTGCCATCAGCCGCATATTCAACGCGACCACGTGCTGCCAGCCAGCGTTCCTCACCTGCCGCTGTATAAACGCGGTACTCAGCGGTATATTCTTCACCAGTTTCGATCGCCTGGTTAATAGCTGCAACCACTCGTGGACAGTCTTCTTCGTGCATTGCTTGTACAAACAGTTCGATCGGCAAGCCAGTCGCCGCCGTCTCTGGGTCAACACCAAACAGAAGGGCAAAGGCTTTATTCACAATCACGCGATCCTCAGGAATCTGCCACCGCCATGTGTAAATGGCTCCTGCTGCTAAAGCAGACTCTAATTGCACTTGCGCTTCCCGCAGGTCTTGTTCTGCCTGTTTGCGACCGCTAATATCTTTAAAAACAATGGCAACTTTTCGCGCTTGCGGCTCATCCGTGCGACAGGCATAGACATCAAACCAACGGTTCAGGGTTTTGGAGCTATTTTCAAACCTAATGGATTCACCCGTCAGAGCGACTTGACCGTAAATTTCAATCCAGTGATCTTCTAAATTTAACTGACGCGCTGTTTTACCAACAGCTTGTTGAATTCCCGTTTGTTGCTCAAAGGTGGGATTGATCTCTAAGAAGCGGTAGTCGATCGGCGTATCATTTTCGTCAAGTAGCACTTCAACAATGCAGAAGCCTTCATCAATCGACTCAAACAGCGTCCGGTAGCGTTCTTCTGATTGACGCAGGGCGGCTTCGGCTTGAATTTGCTCGGTAACATTCCTGAAATAAACGGTGATGCCATTTGGGGCGGGGTAGGTGCGAACTTCGTACCAGCGATCGTGATCTGGATAAAACGCAGTCATTGACGCAGCCACACGATCGCGCATGGTGCTCAAGTAGACCTGCGCCAACTCATTGCCAATCAGTCCTAGATACTCTGACCACAAATTCTTGCCAACTAAATCGCCTGGAGTGCGATCGAGTAGTGTTTCCGCAGATGGATTCAGATAGGTAAAGTGCCAGTTCTCATCCAGTGCAAAGAAGGCTTCAGCGATGCTCTCCAGAATATTCCGAGTCTGCTCCTCGCTTTGGCGCAAGGCTTGCTCTACCTGTTTGCGCTCGGTGATATCTCGCGTTACACCTGCCACTGCTTCTACTGCGCCGTTTATACCCAAAAGTGGCACGAAAATATATTCATAGGCGCGCGTGCCGATTGCGCTAGTGTAGGGTGTTTCATCCTTTATTGGCTGGCGCGTGGCGATCGCCTGTTGAATCTGTTGCTGAAGTCGGGTTGCTAAATCGGTTGGATAATCCAGCTCAAAAAAGTTTTTTCCCAAAGCTTCATCCGAAGTTTTTTGCCAAAGATTGAGCAACGCTGGGCTGATATAGGTGAATCGTCCCGCCAAATCAAAGGTGTAAATAAAATCGGGAATTGCCGCGACGATCGCGTTGAACTTCCGCAGTTGCCCTTCGAGTTCGGTGCGGCTCTCACGTAATGCTGCTTCAGCACGGGCACGCTCAACGGCTGCCCACGTCTGCTCTGCTGTTTCCTCGACTTGTTTCACTTCATCTTCCGTCCACTGGTGAGGGTTTGCCTGATGCACTGCCAGCAAAGCGACAAATCGATCGTTCTCGATCAGCGGCACATCAATATGCGCGGCAATATCGATCGATCGATACCTTGCCTTTTCGCTAGCTGTGTATTTAGGGTAGTTGGCCACATCGGGAACGATCGCCGTTCGCCCCGCTCGATGGTCATCTGTCAGGTTGCGTCCGAAGTCTTCTAGATGGTACAGCCCGCTCAGTTCGGCAACACCGTTCGTGTAGTTTTTATGAACGATGACCTTTTTACCGCCGGGTAACACTTCGATGTAAATGACGCGGCTTGCACCTAGAGACTCGCCTAGAATACGGGCAGCGATCGTCTGAATCTCATTAGCATCAGTCAGCGGGCGTAGCGCATTGGTGAGCTTGACTCGAAACGCATCGGCTTGGGTAACTTGAGGCAGGGAGTTTTCTGCCCTTGCCTTGCGATCGGCTGCCGATCTCTGGCGGTGTCGCATTTCCCGTTCTAAAGCCTTAACTATTAAATCATTAAATGATTCGCTACCTTCCTTGAGTTTCCTGGCTTTTGCAAGCAAGTCAGGCGGAAAACAGATTGTTAAGGCTTCGCGTTCCATAGCAATGAGTGTAACCAGATATTGATACCATTTATTGTATTGTGCCCATAGAATAGTACGACTGAATTTGGTTTCACTCTCCTTATCTGCAATTAGAGGGTGAGTCTTAATATTGATAGATGAGTTAAAATTCAATCAATCACTCTAGGCAAATATTAATTATGAAATGGGAAGAAGTTTGCGAACACAAACAATTACAAGATTTACCCTTCAAAATTGAATTAAATAAATGGGGTCAAATCGTCATGAGTCCAGTCAAAATTAAACATTCTTTTTATCAAGGAAGAATTCAACGTTTATTAGAATCTTTATTGAATGCCGGAGAAGTAATGCCAGAATGTGCTATCAACACATCAGACAGTGTGAAAGTTGCTGATGTTGTCTGGTGTTCGGAAGAAAGATTTTCTCAAATTGAAGATGAAGTATCAGCATCTATTGCACCAGAAATTTGTGTAGAAGTAAAATCTAGTGGTAACACTTTGGAAGAAATGGAATTTAAAAGAAATTTATATTTAGAAGCTGAAGCTGTGGAAGTATGGTTATGTAATGAACAAGGTAAAATGACATTCTATAATGAGCAAGTGGAGTTAGAGCAATCTTTGTTATTTCCTAACTTTCCTAAGCAAATTAAACGGTAATATTAGAGAATATAGGAGAGGCGATCGCCTAAATTAATTATTTTTAAAATGTATCTTAAAAGTCTTGATAATCTTTAATTAAAACCTGGATAAAACTAACCTTTGCTTCATTTAAATTATCATCTATTTCATAAATTATGCGATATCAACCTTAACAAATGGTTAAGCAATAATAATGAAGACAAACAATTATTTACCTTCACTCTCAATACGCTTCGGTTAAGATTTTTTGATGAAAATTCTAGATTATTAAAGATGCGATAAATCACCCTCTCTACAAAGGAATGATTATTGTAGAGACGGCGATTCATCGCGTCTTGTCTTAATCGAACAGTATTACCGCTTTTCCCGATGCGAGCAAGAAGTTTAATATTTTTATCCTTCTTGTGTAGTTAAAACGCGACAGCTTGGGCTGTACCAGTCAAATGGATTGTCGTATAAGTTTGTCTTTGCCCCTGGTTGAATTTAGGAATCACAGAAAAGAGTTTTGTTGTTGTGATTCCCTTAGTTTCTACTGCGGCTGAGTTGCTTTTTCCAAGGTTTACACGGGGTAAGATCAAAGTAAACACGGTATTGCCAGTATCTACTGTCTTACGGATAGTCACAGTTACTAGTGTACCAATTTCTGTTTCTACACTACGGATCTGCTCAGTACCTTGAAAGTTTAATGTCTGTTGCTTATCTTTATAGGTAAAAAGGGGCTTGCCAATAAAGCTTGTTGTTGAGTAACTAATGCTGACATTCTTACCTTGAAACTGGTATAAGTTTGGTACTACTTCTGAGGCATTAGCTGATAATACAGGTATTGCTGTTAACAGCATACCTAATGTAAACGATCCAATTAAGTTTCTTGTTTGCATATCTAAAAAAGTTTTTGCTAGTTTGACAGAGATACTTACCCGAATGGGATGACAATAAGTATCAAACTAATTTTAAAAGTAAATATTACTACAGTCGTGTAAAATGGAACACATTGCAATGCTTGTTAATATATTTGCAATAATTTCTAATATTCTGTAAAAGTTCGATCTGCGAACCTGATAACCCTTGGGTAGTTTTAACAAATGCACCCAGATATGCTATGGGCAAAAAGTAGTGCAGCAATAAATTTATATATTCTCTCCTTTGAGGGGATTTGATTTCATTTTTGTCTTATTCCCTCAATAACTAGCAACTTGAGTTAGATTTAAATTTTGAAATACCCTTTGGGGTTTTATTTTAAAATTGGAAATTTTGTATTGCTTATGAAACGGCGATCGTACATGCTTCTAGGATTTTTCCTCAGTCTTATTTTAACTATCGTGCCAATGCCTGGCAATTTCACTAATGCTGCAACACCAACAGCAGTAACACCTGTCTCAGCTCTCTCATTCACCCAAGGAGTGCAAAAAACGGTATTAGACAACGGCTTAACGGTGTTAACCAAAGAAGTTCATACTGCTCCAGTGGTGAGTGTGCAAGTTTGGTATAAAGTTGGTTCGCGCAACGAGGTAAAGGGAGAGAATGGTATTTCTCACCAGCTAGAACATTTGATGTTCAAAGGTACAAATGACCGTCCAGTACAGTTTGGACGGTTGTTTAGTGCTTTGGGTAGCCAGTTCAATGCTTTTACTAGTTATGACGAAACAGCTTACTTTGGCACAGTGCAGCGAGACAAATTAGAAGCACTGCTGACACTAGAAGCCGATCGCATGGAAAATTCCTTAGTTGGGCCTGAACAACTCACAAGTGAAAAGCGGGTGGTGATCTCCGAGTTACAGGGATACGAAAATTCACCAGGTTATCGTCTGAGTCGGGCAGTGATGCGAGCTGCTTTCCCCAATCGAGCTTATGGTTTATCGGTGGGAGGCACAAAAGCCGATGTCGAGAAATTCACGGTGGAGCAGGTACGGAATTATTACCAAACCTACTACAGCCCAGAAAATGCCACGTTGGTGATTACTGGAGATTTTGCCACAAAACCCGCACTCAAAGTTGTTCAAGAAACTTTTGGTAAATTATCGCAACGAGCAAAAAAGGATACGGCACTCCCTAATTCCAGGAGAGCAATTGATAGTTCCTCTTCCATTGCTGACGCTTCCCCGTCTACCCCTGTTGCGAAAAAAGCACCGATTGTCCTCAAGCAACCTGGAAGTACAGCACTATTGCAAGTGGTGTATCCTCTGCCAGATATCAAACATCCTGATGTCCCAGCTATTGATTTGATGGATGCTATTCTTACAGGTGGACGTAGTTCTCGACTGTATCAGGCTTTAGTGGAATCTGGACTCGCTAGTTCAGTGAGTGGTGGTGCTGCCGAACTCATCGAACCGGGTTGGTATGAAATTGATGCTACGGCGGCTCCCGGTCAAGAGTTGGGGAAAATTGCCCAGGTACTCCAGGAATCTTTAGTAAAATTGCAAGAGCAGCCAGTCACCTCAGAAGAGTTGAAGCGGGCGAAGACGCAACTGCAAGCTTCGTATATTTTGGGAAACCAAGATATCACTAGTCAGGCTAATCAACTGGGTTATAACCAAACGATCGCAGGGGATTATCATTTTATTGAAAGGTATCTGGCTGCGATCGCAAAAGTGACTCCTGCTCAAGTCCAGAAAGCAGCGAAAACTTACCTCAATCCGGCTCAACAAACCATCGGCTTCTTTGAGCCGACTCAACCAGATGGTAAACCAGGGACTTCTAGCGCTGGTTCTGGACGCACGGTGGAAAATTTCAGCCCTGGTAAGCCTGTAGATCCAGCAGAACTGGCGAAATATCTACCACCTGCTACATCAGAAACAGATTCAGCTAAACAATCACTACCAGAAGAGTTTACCTTAAAGAATGGTGTGAAGGTTCTGCTGTTGAGCGATCGCAATCTTCCCACTATTAATTTAAGCGGACAAGTTGACGCTGGTGCTGAATTTGATGGCAATCAAAAAGCTGGATTAGCGAATCTAACTGCAAGCAACTTAATGAATGGGACGCAGACTAAAAATGCTCTGACTCTAGCAAAAACCTTAGAAGACCTGGGAGCCGGTTTGAGCTTCAGTGCTAGCCGTGAGGGAGTTAACGTCAGCGGTGAGGGACTTTCAGCAAATCTGCCTATATTGATTCAAACTCTGGCAGATGTGTTAGAAAACGCCACTTTCCCCGCCGATCAGTTAGAACTGAGTCGCCAAAGGGCATTGACAAGTCTGAAAGTCCAACTGGATGACCCTAGAGGTTTGGGAAGGCAAGTGTTCCAACAGGCAATTTACCCTGAAAATCATCCATTCCACAGCTTTCCCACAGCCGAGAGTTTAAAGACTATTACTCGTGATGATTTGCTTGGTTTCTACCAGACACACTACCGACCGGATACTACGACGATCGCTTTAGTGGGAGACTTTGATTCAGTTAAGGTAAAAGCTTTGCTAAATGATGTATTTGGTAAATGGCAAGCCACAGGTAAGCCACCTGTTCTCAAAATCCAAACCGTACCATTACCGCAAACTTTGACACAACTAAATAAAGTAATTCCCGGTAAAGCTGAGGCTGTCACCTACATCGGCTATAACGGCATCTCTCGGAAAGATCCACGTTATTATGCGGCACTAGTGCTAAATCAAATTTTGGGTGGTGATACCTTATCGAGCCGCCTGGGTACAGAAGTGCGCGATCGCCAAGGTTTAACCTACGGTATATATAGTGGTTTTGCCGCCGGGATTAATCCCGGGCCGTTCTTGATTCAAATGCAGACTGCTCCTGGAGATGCCCAAAAAGCGATCGCCAGTACTCTCGCTTTACTAAAACAGTTACGCGAACAAGGAGTGACTGAGGCTGAATTCAACGCAGCAAAACGCTCAATTACTAATAGCTATCCTGTGGATTTAGCTAATCCTAGTGATGTATCAAGCATCATTTTGGATAATTCTGTCTTGGGGCTTTCACGGTCAGAAATCCGAGAGTTTCCCCAGCGGATTCAAGCAGTCACTATGGCTAATATGCAACAGGCAATTGAAGATTTAATTAAACCAGAAAATATGGTGATTGTCACCGCCGGGCCTGGAGATAGTGTAACCAAGGGTAGCTAATTATTTTAGATAGATAGTAATCCTATCTGATTGCTAAAACTCGCAATAAAAAGATCCCCGACTTCTCTAAGAAGTCGGGGATCTTTTTTGTTCAC
Organism: Nostoc sp.; assembly: GCF_036917315.1. Taxonomy (GTDB): domain Bacteria; phylum Cyanobacteriota; class Cyanobacteriia; order Cyanobacteriales; family Nostocaceae; genus Nostoc. Next base: position 163,301 of record NZ_JBALDR010000034.1, read on the forward strand.
GAATGATTTATACCATTTTACGAAATGCTTGATACAAATGATTTGTCTCTAACTCTGCCCCCCTGCTCCCCTGCTCCCCTGCCTCTTGACTCCTGCCTCCTTCAAATTGAATAAGACACTGGAAAAGACTTTGCATCCTTTGGCTTGACATACACTCGCTGTAGGGGTTCTAACTCTAAGTCATTAAAGCGATCGCGTGTTAAATGCGCCATCACTACTTGCCCGTCATCGAAAGTTAATTCCACCTGAATTTCCCAACCCAAATGTATTAATCGGCTTACTGTTGCAGGTGTAGTGGTACCGTTAGAAGCCTTTTCTAAAATCACATCTTGCGGACGCAAAAATACTTGTGGGTGTGGCGTATCAAAGCCGCTACTTTGAAAAATCTTCGAGTTGCTGGGTAACACATTCACCGGGCCAATGAAGCTCATTACAAATGCGGTGGCAGGATTATCGTAAATTTCAGATGGTGTCCCCACCTGTTCCACACGTCCTTTATTCATCACCACAACCTCATCGGAAACTTCCATTGCTTCCTCTTGGTCGTGGGTAACGAAAACTGTGGTAACATGAACCTCATCATGGAGGCGGCGTAACCATGCCCGTAAGTCTTTACGAACTTTCGCATCAAGTGCGCCAAAGGGTTCATCTAGAAGTAATACGTCAGGTTCTACTGCCAGTGCCCTGGCTAAAGCTACCCGTTGTCTTTGACCGCCAGAAAGTTGTGATGGATAGCGATCGCCTAATCCAGTCAATTGCACCAATTCGAGTAACTGTTCCACCCGCCCCTTAATTTTCTTTGGTTGTGCCTTACGAATTTCTAAGCCAAAGGCAATATTTTGCTTAACAGTCAGATGCTTAAATAGGGCGTAGTGCTGAAATACAAACCCAATATTTCGCTGTTGCACGCTTTGGTATGTAGCGTCCTTACCGGTCAGCAGGATTTTGCCGCTATCTGGCATTTCTAAACCGGAAATCAACCGTAATAGCGTAGATTTACCCGATCCCGATGGCCCGAGTAATGCAACTAGCGAACCACTCTTAATTTCTAGGCTGACCTCATCAACTGCCTTGAAACTCCCGAATTGTTTGGAGACGTTCTCAACTACTATGCCCACTGCCGCTGTACCTCTGCAACTAAATCTACAGATCCTTGGTAGGATTACTGTGTCCTACATATACCATATATCGTTATTTATGGATGAACAAGATTTAGCTACCGCAACTGCCGCAATCGAGGAAGCTACAATCAGCACCACTGCAATCTAGGGAACTACAATCAGCAGCACCACAATCTAGGGAACCACAATCGGGAGTTATGCTAACGATCTCGACACAATTACAGCCCAAATCGGCACAATCAAAACAGTTGGTATTGTCGCTACTAATAAACGAGGATTTTTGAGCAACTTTACCACGTGCTTGTCGTTGCTGCGTGTCCGCTTCATCCTGTGTGGATTCTTCTGAGTTCTCGCTCTGCATTCGCAAAATTTGGTTGGCTTGCTTGCAAGCTTGAAATCGTTCGCGGGAATTAACAAAAGCTGCTTTTAACCCTTCCTTGACAACTACTTGCTTAATGTATTGAGAGCAAGATTCGCCGCCATATAGTCTTCTGTGGGCACAAGCAAAACCTTTGTGCGGAGAAATATGTTTTTGATATCCATTAATTGCGGCAGTACTAACTTGTCTAGTAAAAGAATCGAATAAGGAAATCTGCATATTGAGGACTGGGGACTAGGTAGGCAATATTCTTCATTCTTCCCAATACCCAATGCCCAATACCCAACTCTAATTCGTATCGAAACATTAAGGAATATTGCATTTGTGCAGAAACCTAGAGGAAAAGCGCCAAATCACTAGAAAGACCGTGGTAGTATGCTCTCGGTAAATGTGAAGATTGGGAGAAAGACCTTTGACACTACGGGTTGCTGTTATTGGGTCAGGCCCTGCTGGTTCATCTGCCGCTGAAACACTGGCAGCCTCTGGGATTGAAACCTACCTGTTTGAGCGGAAGCTAGACAATGCAAAGCCTTGTGGGGGCGCAATTCCCCTGTGTATGGTGAGTGAATTTGACTTACCACCAGAGATTATCGATCGCCGGGTACGGAAGATGAAAATGATTTCGCCTTCCAATCGCGAGGTTGATATCAATTTGGTAAATGAAGATGAATATATAGGAATGTGCCGCCGGGAAGTGTTAGATGGCTTTTTGCGCGATCGCGCGGCAAAAGTCGGCGCAAATTTAATTAATGCCACTGTTCATAAACTCGATATACCAGGAAACAATACCGATCCCTATACGATTCATTACATTGACCACACAGATGGGATATCACAGGGTATTGCCAAAACTCTGAAGGTGGATCTGATTATTGGGGCAGATGGCGCTAATTCCCGCGTTGCCAAAGAAATGGACGCTGGGGATTACAATTATGCGATCGCTTTCCAAGAGCGAATTCGCTTACCCGAAGACAAAATGGCCTACTATAACGATCTCGCCGAAATGTATGTCGGTGATGACGTTTCTACTGACTTCTACGCTTGGGTTTTCCCCAAATATGACCACGTAGCTGTCGGTACTGGCACGATGCACATCAATAAAGCCAGCATCAAACAGTTGCAAGCTGGTATCCGCGCCCGTGCTTCCGAGAAGCTAGCAGGCGGTAAAATCATCAAAGTCGAAGCCCACCCAATTCCCGAACATCCCCGTCCCCGTCGTGTTGTCGGTCGCATCGCCTTGGTGGGAGATGCTGCTGGTTATGTTACCAAGTCCTCTGGTGAAGGTATTTATTTTGCCGCTAAGTCTGGGCGGATGTGTGCCGAAACCATTGTCGAAACATCTAACAGTGGTAGCCGGATTCCTACAGAAGGCGACCTCAAGGTTTACCTGAAGCGTTGGGATAAAAGATACGGACTCACTTACAAGGTGTTGGACATTCTGCAAACCGTGTTCTATCGTTCCGACGCCACCCGCGAAGCTTTTGTGGAAATGTGTGATGACCTCGATGTACAACGGCTAACATTCGATAGCTATCTGTATAAAACGGTTGTCCCAGCTAATCCCATCACCCAACTGAAAATTACTGCCAAAACGATTGGTAGCTTAATTCGCGGTAATGCCCTTGCACCTTAATTGAGTGTGGAATCCTGTAAATTGCAACAATTGACACTCCCTGGTTCGATACTGTTCGGTTAATGCAAGAGACGCGATGAATCGCCGTCTCTACAATAATTACTCTTTTGTAGAGACGGCGATTTCTCGCGTCTTTCTGATGATTTATCGCATATTTAGCGATCTAAAATTTTCATCAAAAAACCTTAACCAAACCGTATTGCTCCCCGGTCTAAAGACACGGGGATTTTAATTTCACCCTAGCCACTTCTCAACTAGGCAACCTCCTCTAACTTGTTACGGGTCGCAGGAGGTATATATTAGGATGCTGTATTGTGAACTTCAGCGATAAATTGCTTTTTAAATAAATGCTTAATTTTATTTCCTATTTGTTTTTAGCTCAAGCATCGCCTTCTCCTCCACCTGCACCGCAAGAAATCTTCGTTCCCCAACAAACAAGACCTTTAACAGGACATCTTGACGAAGTACCAGTATTTAACAGTAATAATCCAGAAGTAGTTAAGAGTGAAGGAATTCTCCTATCTACATTTCCTCCTCAAGGCAAAAAAGTGCCCAGCGCCCACCTAAACTTTCCATTTCAGGGAAGGTTTGATTTATTTTCTCACCATATTGCTAGAGCGATTGAGACGCCAAATGATTTGCGGAGTCTTTATTTGGGAGTGATTGTTTACAATCCCAGCGATCGCTCTGCAACTGTCAATATCTTGCAAGCAGCTAGTTATGTAAGTCAACCTGACGCACCTTTTGTTAAGCTTCCCCCCATGCTGTCAAATAATTGGGGAAACATTTATGCCGGCCCGGGCGATCGCGTCATGAATGATGTGCTGCGAGTCAGACGACAAGGATGGCCAGCCCAATTGGTAATTCCACCAAAACAAAGCCGGATGTTAATGAATCATCCAATTCCAGTGCGGACTTTAACGCCGCCATTGAATGGACGTTCTACTTTGTTACGTTTGTATAGCGATCGTCCTGTTTATATGGCGAACCTGGCCATGTTTGCCAAACCCAATCCCGATGGTAGCGAACGAGCGCCTACTTTAGAAGAATGGGAGAATTTATTAGAAAATGGTGATTTTGCAGGGCCCCGCGAACCTGCCCCCAGTCCTCCAGATAAACTTGCAGGAGCAACAGAAATTTACGGACGAGTAGCGGGGATAGCTGTTGGCTCTCGTTGGCAAGCACAAGTTACCGACTCTAATAGTTTATACCTGACAATTCCCGAATCAGGACAAGCTTTTTCCTACGGTTTAAGTACCCTTTTGGCTGGCAAAATGGGTACTGGACAAAACCAAACTGCTAAACTCGTAGCGCGTTATCCTGGTACTGCTTACGAAGCTCACGGCAACTACGGCATTGAATACAACATCTCTCTACCATTATTCAACAATACGGATAAGCCGCAAACTATAAATGTACTTTTCCAAACGCCTATCAAAGAAGATGAGTTAAGTAAACCAGGGCTACGCTTTTTTTCACCACCCGCACCATCTGTCTTTTTCCGAGGCACAGTTCGTATTCGATACAATGACGATAATGGCTTACCCAGAACCCAATATTGGCATTTAGTTCAACAACGGGGACAGATGGGAGAACCGCTGGCTCAATTAAAAATATCTCCTGGCCAACGCCGACTGGTAGAAGTGGATTTTCTCTACCCACCTGATGCTACGCCCCCGCAAATGTTGACAATTCAAAATTCAAAATGACGCTCTCTACGAGACGCTGTGCGTAGCTTGCTTCTCCCTAGTATTACGCGGACTCGCTACCTGCATTTCTCACAAGTTTCAGGCGTTTGATGATGAGTAATGAGTAATGAATAATGAGTAATAAGCATATTGCAACAGGTGCAATACCAGTGCAAGAACTTGTAGATTCTTACTCATTACTCCTTACTCACTACTCATTACTCCTCCATTCGAGGTGTGGTGAGAAATCCGGGGCTAGCGTTGCGCTAACAAAAGACATTACATAAGGGGATTTAAACCCCGACTGAAACTCAGCGGAGGCGGCAGCCTTTTGGAAACCAGTTAGGGCAAGAGCTATATTAGACCTCTTGCAAAAGTCCCTTAATACCCCACCCCCAGCCCCTCCCCGCCTGCGGGGAGGGGAGACAAAGCGTAGCTTTGGCGGGGTGGGGTTCTTTCTTATTTTTGATTTATGCAAGAGGTCTATTCTTAACTTAGTAAAGCTTTGCGTAAAAGCGTTTTTAATCCAAGCCAACGCATTAACAATCCAAGCCAACGCATTAGCAATCCAAGCCAACGCATTAGCAATCCAAGCCAACGCATTAACAATCCAAGCCGACGCATTAACAATCCAAGCCGACGCATTAACAATCTAAGCCGACGCATTAACATTGTTGTCGGGTATTACCAAATTTAATTTGCTACGAATTAATGAAATGCTGTACTTAGTAAAGCTTTGCGTTCTCAGTCTTATGGAATATAGGTTTTTGGTTTAGTGCAATTTCTGATAAAACAGATGTTGAACTGAATCTGGTGGGGCAAAATAGAAAACATGACGATTGAATCCAATTCCTCTAATCTACCAACCCCAGAACCAGACCCCGAAAACGATTCGCAACCAAATGACTTTGACGGTAATGCAACTGAGAAGAACCTGAATTCAGAAGTACTAGCGTCACAACAAGCACTAGCGGCGATCGCGTCTTTAAAATCTCCCCAATATACAACTGCATTACAACAAGCTCGTTCTGAAGTCAAGCAACCTATTACCAACCAATTCACAGTTAAGCCGAGGGCATTGCTGATTATTTTAATCGCGATCGCCATCACCTTTATTGGAATTATCCTCAATAACTGGATCGTTGGTATTATCGGAACACTGATAAGCTTGCTGTTATCCCTGGCGATATTATTGCCTTGGTTCCAAGAAGTTTTAGACGAGTGGTTTTCACCCCAAGAACGCACGCTATTTGTAGCCTTTTTGGGATTATTAGTAGCCATCATCGGCACAATCAGGTTCACAGGTGTAGGCGATCGCTTGCTTGTTTTGGGACGCCAAATTAACTGGGACATTGCTGGAACCCTAGCAGATTGGTTTGGCGCTTTGGGGCAAATTCTCATCGCTATCATTGCCGTTTACGTAGCATGGCGACAATATGTCATTTCCAAAGACTTGACAATTCAGCAAAACCTGCTAACAGTTCAGCAAAATATTATCACCCAGCAACAGACGATTGATTCCTATTTCCAAGGCGTTTCCGACTTAGTATTAGATGAAGAAGGATTATTAGAAGATTGGCCCCAAGAAAGAGCGATCGCAGAAGGACGCACTGCGGCAATTTTAAGTAGTGTCGATGGTAGTGGGAAAGCGAAAATTCTCCGTTTTTTGTCACGTTCCAAGTTGCTCTCACCCCTACAACGCGATGGCCGATTAGGTCGAGCCATTCTTGATGGGAGTGGCGGATATGCAGAAGACCGCCTTGAAGGTGTGCGCGTCATCGATTTAGGCGTAATGCTAGCCGCCGCAGACCTTTCTGGCACTGATTTGCGTTGGACTGATTTGAGCGAAGCTAATCTTGTCCGCGCTAATCTGGTCGGTTGTGACTTAGTAAAAGCTAACCTTTCTCGTACAATTTTATATAATGCTAATCTCAGTGGTGCTGACCTGAACGGGATTCGCCTATTCTACGGTTTACTGGAAAAAGCATCACCCCGCAGTCGGACTGAACGACCAGATTATGAAATCGGCGAACACACTGGCGCTGTAGTGGAAAATGCAGATTTTACGAATGTGCAGCGGATGTCTGAGTCTGCGCGTTGCTACTGTTGCGCTTGGGGTAGCGAAAAAACCAGAGGTACTATTCCTGGTGGTTGTGAAGGCATTCCCAATAAGTTGGGAAGATAATTATAAGACTAGATAAAAAATTAGTTAGCCGCATTAAAAATCTGCTGTGCAGTTAAATTTAATTGGGGAAAAATAGGTGATGAAATCGCGGTGTTACCTTGAAACGCGGTCATTTGATATTCACCATCAACTAATTCACATACAAAAATAGTGGGTTGTTTGGGATTGCCGATGAACTTTCTTGCACCCAATGCAGCATAATCAGCAATCCAATATTCGGGAATGCCCATTTCTTCATAATCCCTAAGTTTATTGTAGTAATCATCTCGCCAGTTGGTTGAAACAACTTCAATAACTATTGGAACCGATGCTGCTTGGCTTACTGTTGACTGTTTTTTAAAAAGCGGTTCATTGTCGAGATTATCAAGATTTAGCAGCAACACATCAGGCGAGTAAGTGGATTCGGCAGAAGGAGTTTTGACCAATACAGTTTTGGGTATAGTGTAGGGAAGATTCAGGCGATCAAACTCGACAGTTAGCTTACGGGCTATAAATCCTACAACTTTTTCATGCGAACCGGTTGGAGGCGGCATTTCAACAATTACTCCTTTGTGCAACTCATAGCGTTTTCCATCGTTGGGATACCATTCGATAAATTCATTGAAGGCGAGTAATTTGGGCAACGCTTGAGTCATAATCTTACCTCCATATCCGATCGAGAATCACAAAATCAGGTCTAAAGGCTGAATTTTCACCTAATGGTTTAATCAGGCATTTCATGGGAATAAACCAAAGCAAGTTGAGCAGATAAATTGCGATGTTGAGCTTACGATTAATTAACCCAGCTACCTGTTCATGAAGTCCAGTGGGTTCCAAGTCGATTAGTTATCCATCAATTAACTCGTAGCGTACATCATCCAGATAGCCAGCAACGAATGCCTCAGAGCTAAGATTGCTTATATTAATAGTGGCTGAAACCATCAAGATTTGTCCTTCCAGGTTCAGAACTAGAGCAGCAATACTTGCTCTTAATTATTCTAACTAGCTGTTTTATCTAGGTTCCAGTAATTCACACCTTCAGGAAGGGTAAGGATTTCAACGCCGTCTTCAGTTACAGCTAAGGTATGCTCGCATTGAGCAGAAAGCTTGCGATCGCGCGTTACCGCAGTCCATTTATCGCTGAGAACTTCGACTTCGTAAGTACCTTCATTAATCATTGGTTCAATGGTAAAAACCATCCCCGATCTGAGGCGCTTGCCCTTACCACGAGTGCCATAGTGGGGAACATCTGGCGCAGTATGGAAAATATTACTGATGCCGTGGCCAACGAAATCTCGCACCACAGAAAAGCCTTGTCCTTCAGCATACTCTTGAATGGCTGCACCAATGTCGCCAATGCGTGCCCCAGGTTTAACTTCAGCAATACCTAGACGGAGACACTCTTCTGTCACCTCTACCAGCTTTCTCGTTTTTGGAGAAGGAGTACCAACAAAAAATGTCTTGGATGTATCGCCGTGATAACCTTCAACAATGGGCGTTACATCAATATTAATGATGTCACCTTCTTTCAGGATTTGCTTGGCGTTGGGAATGCCGTGACAAATTACCTCATTTACACTAGTGCAAATCGATTTAGGATAACCCTTATAGCCAAGGGGTGCGCTTTTTGCGCCATGCGCTTGCGTCCAGCGTTCGGCTTCATCATTTAGTTCGAGAGTGCTAACCCCTGGTTTCACAAAGGGTTCTAGATGCTGAAGGAGTTTAGCAGCTAAACGCCCAGCTTGACGCATTTTCTCTATTTCTCGTTGGGATAAAATAACAATTAGTTCAGTTTTCATTAACTTTTATCTAAAGTATCTTTCATAAACATAGTTAACCCTGTCTGTGCAGCTCTTTGTGCAGTATCAGCAACCTTGAGGGTATACAAGCTTTCCTCTGGGGTAACGTACAAAGGAGTCCCGTCAAAAAGATGGTCTAACACCATACTCGTATCTTTGGCGAACAAACCCCGGCGAGGCCCAACCTCTATAGGTGTTGTTTCCCCTGGCTGGACGAATATTCCGGTGTCACCATCAAAAATTAAACCACCTTTTTCACCGTGAACTTCAAACTTGCGTTCTGATTGCCAAATACTTTCGCCTTTGCCGTACACTACTTGGGCTAAAAGTCCACTGTTAAAGGACAGTTCACTAGTGCAGAAACAAGTTCGGTAGTATTCCGGTTCTATTTCCCAATATCGCTGGTGACAGTTAACAGTAAATACTGTACCAAATAAATCGATGAGGCGATGTAGGCGAGACAGGGCCCCAATTAAGGGAAAGCCAAAAAACTCGTGGTTATAAGTCCATTTACGGGGTGCAGGATTTTGAGGATTGATGGTGCTGTAGCGAACATAAAACACCTCACCAATTTTGTCTAAGTTTTGCTTCAAAGCTTGATGCAAACCACCCAAAAGTTCCAGATGTTCGACGTGTAGGAGTTTTTGTTGTGCTTTGGCTAAGGCAATCAGTTCCTCAGCTTCAAATACATCCAACGAAAGAGGATACTCTACAATCACATGTTTGCCGTTGGTAAGTGCTGCACGAGCGATCGCACCATGATCTCGATTAATAGTGGAGATCGCTACTAGGTCTATATCTTCACGCTCTACTAGCTCTTGCCAAGTATTCAAGACTTCAATCTGGTACTCTCTGGCAAAGGTTTCGGTTTTTTCTCTTGTATGACCAACAACTGCGACTATATGCGATCGCTCATCGTGGAGCAATGCTTCAGCCCGAAACTTTGCCGCATACCCAGTACCTACCAAACCTACACGCACTTTTGCTTTTTCCAAAGCTGCCTCTGAATTATACATTATCCTTATTAGTTCTGTTCTCGATTTTCCCACGCTTCTAGTGGTGAGATTCTCTCTTCATGGGGTTCACCAGTCTAGACTCTACAACATTCGCCCTACCCCCTCAAGGGCAAATAAGACTTTATTTGCAGCTAGATAGAATTACGTGTACTCAAAAAGGAAGACTTCAAAATAAAAGCCCCTTTTTTACCCATAATGTTAGAAATTTGTCAATCAATGAACAAAAAAAATGGCAAAAGAAAAATTACATCTCTACTCCCGGATTTCTCACCACACCTCGAATGGAGGAGTAATGAGTAGTGAGTAAGGAGTAATGAGTCAGAATGTACAAGTTCTTGCACTGGTATTGCGCCTGTTGCTCTTTTACTTATTACTCATTACCCATTACTTATTACTCATCATCAAACGCTTCATAAGCTTGTGAGAAATGTGTACTGTTATGTTTCCTTCATTTATAACAGGCGCATTTAAATCAGATTAGAAAATGAAACAGCCCTATTTTTTAAAGGAGTTGGGGAATCTCTTCTACGTAAGTCCTACAAAATATCGGTAACATTAAACTTACTCATACTTACGTTTCCGGCATATAATTTTTTCTAATCACAACCTGACTAGGGTAGAAAATAATATAAAGAAAACTTATCGGGATTAAGTAACTAAATTTCATTACTAATCGGGTTCAATTTCCAGTTACATCGTTTAATTTTTCTCGTAGTATCAGAAATGAAGCAAATTTAAACCAGCGGCTAATTCCACAGAACAGCCGCTATCTTTGCCTTAAGATAACTTATACTGCCGTTTACAAAAGAGAGGATTACTCAATGCCAACTTATAAAGTGACACTACTCAACGAAGCCGAAGGTCTGAACCAAACACTTGAAGTTGATGATGATGTCTATATTCTAGATGCTGCCGAAGAAGCTGGTCTTGACTTGCCCTACTCTTGCCGCGCTGGTGCTTGCTCGACCTGTGCAGGTAAAATCACCAAGGGTACTGTCGATCAGGGCGATCAGTCATTCTTAGATGATGAACAAATAGAAAAGGGATATGTACTGACTTGTGTTGCTTACCCAACCTCTGACGTAACAATCGAAACTCACAAAGAAGAAGACCTTTACTAAGAGTTAAGCGACTCAAACTTGAACCTCTTGCAAGAGTTACTAATTTCGACAAGATAGAAGCAGAATATCTAGAGTTAACACCCTTGCAATGCAATTCCGTGTGTACCTCTAAAAGCGACTTTGACAAAAAGTCTAATTTTATGTTGGGCAGGAACACAGCAAATCTTGTGTTCCTGCTTAATTTTTTAAGTATGGAGTTTCCTATCTATATTTTGGCCTCTTTTTAACTCCCGACTCCTAGCTCACAGATGCAACTTGAATGCTAATAGCTCAAAGCTTAATTTCTTTGTTGAGAATTTGAATCTGAGTACCAGGATAGTAAAATTGGAGAATTTTTAGACTTGACCAACCTAGTTTTGCTAAATTTTGAGCGCCAGTTTGACTCAAGCCGACTCCATGTCCTAATCCACCACCAATAAAAGCGTATCCCCAGAGTTCAGATTTGCCTTTGTTCAGGGGTTCGATGTAAAAAAGCGTACTTGTAGGGGCTGCAAAAGCACTGCGAACTTCGTCTTTGTGCAAAATAAAGGTGCTGCGATCGGTTTTAACTGCAAGTTCAAGGATACGTCCACTCTGGCTTCGCTCCACTACTGCCATAGCCTGAATTGTCTTAAATTTGGCATGGGGACTGTTTTTCACGTGTAAAAATTTTTGCAAGTCCTTGATAATATCCTTTAAAGGGGTTTCCTTATGCCAACGAAACATATCCCACTTGCTTTCATTAAATCCTTGTTGCGTATTAATAAATTTCTGAAAATTCTTTTCATCTGCTAAATTCTGCTTAGACAAGTCCCAAAAATTAGTCGGAGCATCCAGTACAGGGCGCAGATAGGGACGATCTTCGCCATTCCAGACATCGCTAAAGGAAGCAGTGACGCCACCAGTGGTAGAAGAATACAGGGCGTCTACGAGTTCATTTTTATAAGTTAGTACTTTACCCCTAGTTGAGGCGATCGCTTGGTCTGTTTTGGCAGCTGCTCCCTTCAGCCCATAATAAACTTGGCAATGAGTATCAGCACACAACTGATAGTTATCTGCGGCAAACCTACGTAAATTTCTTAAGGCATAAGTCCGAGCGAGAATTGCCTGAGCTTCTAGCGCTGCTTTTGGTGCATCTGTTCCTATTTCGTAAGGCACAACCCCACGCAAATAAGTTTCTAAAGGTACTTGGTTAACGAGAGTGTATGTGCCATAAGCGTTTGGCTGCAAATTCAGTCGGCCGGCATAAAGACGAGCATTTTCTGGTTTCTCGCTTTTATTCACCCGAATCAAGTTTTTATCAGTGCTAATTTCCAAGTCATTCGGGCTATAGCGATTACCATCCACCACCCAACTCACTCGCGGCACTTTTTTCAAGACTTTAGTATCAAGATATACTTTTTCTTGGGTAGAAGCTTGGATGTTTTGTAATAACAAGCGTCGCAATAAAGGAGTGCTGTAAACATCTCGTTTAGCCCAAACCTGCCAGCGTTCTGGCTGGGCTATTTCCACTTCCATTCCCTGAGAACGCCATTTATTAGCACTATCTTCCGCAGTTTCAAAAGTGCGGTATGTGCCCAAAACTACTACTTCTTCGACTGCTAACTGGGGTAAAGCTTGCATGACTGTTTCCAGCTTTACAGGATTCTTAGTAAACAGGATTTGCTGCTTATTGCCCGTTTGAAATTTTAACCTTAAGCGATCGCCTTTGATGGGTTCCAGTTGTAGCTTGGCTGTGGCTTCGGCGCCAAATCGCTGCACAATCCCAATTTTCAGTTCTATATCCTGGATGTTGCTCTCAGGGCCTGATGCAGCAGTCAGTCCCAATAGACAAAATGTTGTCAGCACAGTGTGGGAAAAACGCCAAAACGAAAATTTCATGGCTACCTGATAGGGAAGCGATAGCGAGTACTCAAGCGTCTTCTGCCCCTTAATGCGTCGTTGGAGCTGATTTTCCAATTGCTTTGTAGCGCGGTTTTTTTGTCGCATGAATGCTCCAATGATACCATTACCAATTTTGCCCTAAATACTAGTTGCAAAACGAAGTCATAATGACTATGATTTATTTAGAGAGAAAAAACAGAACTAGTTGGATAAACTCTTTATGGTTAGAGTCCAAGAAATTCCATTAAATCAGATAAAACGGCCATTGCCTCGTACAAACGATCCAAAAAAAGTACAAGCCTTAATGGAATCGATTGCGGAGATTGGGCAGCAAGAACCTATCGATGTCCTAGAAGTAGATGGACAATATTATGGCTTTTCTGGTTGCCATCGGTATGAAGCTTGCCAGCGTTTAGGCAAAGAAACCGTTTTAGCCAGAGTCCGTAAAGCACCCCGTAGCGTTTTGAAGATGCACTTAGCATAGACAATGGGGATTGGGGACTAGGGACTGGGGACTGGGGACTAGGAATCAAGGGCTTAATTTTCTTGCCAATCCCCAATGCCCCATTCCCAATTTCCAATCCCCAATTACATATAACCTAATTAGGAGAAAATTATGTCATCGAAAGTAACAGTCAAAAATGTAAATATCGGCATTGACGAGGCAAGTAGGGCTAAAATTGCCGATGGTTTATCTCACCTGTTAGCTGACACTTATACACTGTATCTGAAAACTCATAATTTTCATTGGAATGTAACGGGGCCGATGTTTCAAACATTGCATTTGATGTTTGAGACCCAGTATACAGAATTAGCGTTAGCAGTGGATTTAATAGCCGAGAGAATTAGAGCGCTTGGCTATCCCGCACCAGGAACCTACAGCGAATACGCCAAACTGAGTTCGATTCCAGAAACTCCTGGAGTTCCTAAAGCTGTGGAGATGATCCGCTTGTTAGTGGAAGGACAAGAAGCCGTAGTCAGAACTGCACGATCTATTTTTCCCGTGATAGAGGAAGTTAACGACGAACCTACCGCCGATTTATTGACTCAGCGGATGCAAGTACACGAAAAGACAGCTTGGATGTTGAGAAGTTTACTGGAAGAATAGGGAATAGGGAATAGGGCATAGGGGGCAAAGAAAAACTTAATCGCCAATGCCCAATTCCCTTCAGGAGTGCTGAGTACTGAGTTGGAAATCTCACTTCTTTACTCAGCACGGGCTAAACCTTAGCTATCCCCTAACGGAACTCGGAACGGGCTAAACCTTAGCTATCCCCTAACGGAACTGTTTTGCCAAATGCCCAATATTAATTTCACCCAAAAGTTGCAAGATTTAATGCAGCAAGTAGGTATTTCTAGTTTTAAAGGGCTGAGTCGCGCTGCTGGCGTCTCAGAGCGTCAAATTTCGCGGTTACGCCAAGGAAAGTTAGAGCAGATGCGGGTGGATGTGCTGCTTAAGCTTTCGTCAGTGCTACAGATGCCATTGAATGAATTAATCACAACTTTTTCAACCGTAGAGTTATCACAAGAAAAAACAGCGCCAACTCAGGAATTGTTACAAGAAATTACAAATTTAAGAAGAGAGTACGATCGCTCACAGCTTCAATTAGAACAACAGCGAGAAATATTACTACAAGAACTCCAGCAGTCGACTTTGCAACTGCTGGAGTCTTTATTATTGCAATGGCCAACAGCAGCAAAGACAGCGCAGGAGAATCCCCAGCTAGAAGCAATCAAAATAGTACCGTTGGTGCAGAAACCCCTAGAAAAGTTTTTACAGGCGTGGGGAGTGGAAGCGATCGCCCCTGTGGGAGCAGAATTACCTTACGATCCCCAACTGCACCAATTGATAAAGGGAACTGCACAACCTGGAGAAACAGTTAAAGTACGCTACACTGGCTACCTTCAAGGTGAGAAGCTGCTTCACAGAGCCAAAGTGAGTCCTGTTTGAGAGAGTGAGGAGTTAGGAGTAACAAATTCACAACTCTTTACTTTTTGTATTGTCTGTCGAGAAATGACAGATATTGGGAATACTAAAATAGCAGAGGCGATCGCCTTCAGAAAACTTCTTTTAAAGCCTTAGTGTCGGTTCTAGCTTGCTTGGCGCTGTTGAAACCTAAATTTTTGGCTCTAGAGCGGTAGTCCAGAGGTAAATTATTTCAATTATGTAAGTAATTGGACATAAATAAATATAGATCCTAGTTACCATCATAAGTACTCAGGGAGGAAAAGCTACTGCTAAACTCGGTTTAGCTATGTATAGGCGTATCCCGCCGTAAGCGTTGTTGCAACTAGTACCGCAAGGCGGAAGTCAAAAGTTAACACTGAGCGACTTACCTTGACTTGTGCCGAGCGTTCGCGTAGCGTCTCGTAGAGAAGTCGAGGTAGCGCAGCCGAAAGGAGTCAAAAGTCAAAAGTCAAAAGTATTATGGAATAAGCTCTTTAGGGATTTTAAATGGTTGCTCTATTTACGCCGTGGCGTACTAGTTGAATTCTGAATTGTTTAATGATAGTTATTATCATGAGATTTATTAGAGAATCTCAGTTTTACAAAAATTTTTAGTAAATAATCTGAAAAGCAGTAACTTCAGCTTGTATGTAAGTATATATCTAAATCCATGAGATATAAGTAAGTCGGCGTTAAAAAATGAACATACATGACAATACATCAAATCAACGAACCGCTTATAAATTCGTCATTATAAGATTTTTACAAAACTAAATATACCAGTTGTTTCTCATGTCAACTTACTTAGCTCGTTTATTTATAATTGGTCTATTTCTAGTAAGAAAACTATACTGAATTAAGCTAATGATTTATTTTGATTACAAAAAAATAGACTCAAAATTTTATAATTAATCTTTATCTATCCCGATCAATTATTAATGATTACTCAATAAATAATCTTAAATTTTATTTTACAAGCATTTTTAAATGTTCTATAATGGCGAAATCAGAGAATTATTTACACAAATCAGAGTGACATAATGATGAGAGAACAAGTAAAAGTTATTAAGCTTAGTGGTAATTTGAACGCCACAACTTCACAAGACTTTCGACAAAATATCACTGATATTCTAGAAGGTGGTGCAAAAATTGTGTTAGTTGATTTTAAAGATGTAACGTTTATGGATAGTTCGGGTTTGGGAGCTTTAGTATTAGCTTTTAAAACCTTGCGTGCAGCGGATACTAAGCTTGTTCTCTGCTCAATTAATGAGCAAGTCAGAATATTATTTGAACTGACTAATATGGATAAAGTATTTGAAATCTTTCCTAGTCAAGATGCCTTTAATCAGGTTTTAGTCTCTAATACGTAATTAATCAAACTTCATTTGCAAAATAGATAAATCATCATCAAAAGCATCTTTGGAGTTCAGAGCGATTAAATAACTTAGTACGCGATCGAGTTGGTTATCAACAGGATCTTGTAAGCTAACCAGGAGCTGAATAAAAGCATCCAAACTCCAAAGTGTGCCGTCTGATTTAGTTATTTCATAAGCGCCATCACTAAAAATATAAAGGGTACTGAATTTTTCAATATTGCAAAACCCATCAAGATATTTTGCCTCTGGAAACATGCCAACTGGCATACCAGGGGTTTTCAATAGTTGAACTTCAGATTTTCTTGGAGATGTGCCGGTTACTAAAACTGCTGGTGGATGACCTGCGCTAGCATAAATTAACTGGCGGTTGATTCGATTGTAAACTCCGTACCAAATCGTAAAGTATTTGTCATTTTGATAATTCATCTGAAAAGTGTCATTTAAAGCCTTCAATACATCACTAGGTTGATAGTAATCAAGACCTTTGAGCGCACGAGAACGCAGTAGATTCAACACTGAAACAGAGGGAAGAGTAGCTTTGAGTCCATGTCCGGCGGTATCGAGTAAATAAATTGCCAGATAGTCATCATCGAGCCAATAGTAATCGAAACAGTCACCGCCGAGTTGTCGCGAGGGAATGAATCGGAAATTTATATTGAAGGGTTCGGTCATGGAAAAAGGTAGCAGCGATCGCACATATTCTGCTGCTTCTGACATTTCTGATTCTAGAAGCAACTTTTGAGCCTGCAAATCTCTACTCAACTGATGCAGGCGTAATCCCGCTCTTACGCGTGCTTGTAATTCATTATGCTCAATAGGTTTAGAGATAAAATCATCAGCACCAGCATCTAAACCTTTGACACAATCGGCAACGGAATCTAAGGATGTTAATAAAATAAAGAATGTGGTGAAAAATTTGGGGTCTGTCTTAATGCGGTGGCAAACTTCTAGTCCAGTCAACCCCGGCATGATCCAATCACAAATAATTAGCGCTGGACGATAAACTAGTGCCTTTTCTATTCCTTCCTCGCCGCTACTGGCAGTAACGACCTCATAACCCTGTTTTTCCAACATCCTTTTCAGGAGTATTTTTATTGAATGGTCATCATCAATTATTAGTATTTGAAACATATAAATTTTTTGAAAACACTCATTAATAATTTTTTGTCAAAATAGAAAATAAAAATATGATATGAGCTAATAAGCTAGTAGTATCAATACAGAGATGCTATAGCGCTTATCGTACCTTCTCCCAAGGGGAGACGGTAGCGCGAACAGAGAACTCGTAAAGTAGCCGCTACGCGTCTATGTATGCAATAGACTTTGACTCCTCTCTCTTTTTAAGAGAGAGTACCCTACGTTGTAGCAACAGGCGTAAGGAGTTGAGGGTTTGGTCTTTATTAGACTCAAATGAGAAGCACCATAACTCATTTCTATTTACTCATGGAATTTACGACTGTTTAACAGTCATAAAATATTATGGCGCTCCTAAAGGATTTAGCCATAAAAGAATGTTGCTTTTTAATTGGTTTAAGTCGCGGTATGCTTCTTGCTTAAACCATTGTCCTAAAGCATCAAAGGGGGAAAAAGATGTTCCTGTTTGCCATTTAATATCTTGACCTAAAGGTGTTGTATGATTTCCTGGTAAAGTTTGCGCTGTCACCATCTCATCAAAACGTTCTTGTAAGATTTTGGTTAAAGCTGCCGATTGATCGATGGTGTCATTACTAAATTTTATTAATAAATTGCGTCGGATATTGTAACTTTCTTGGACAAGTTTGTTAGTTTCTAACGGCGAGGGGGTAAACTCGATTTTAAAAGTAGAATTGAATTGTTCTACTAGAGGGATAGCTTCTTTCGCGGCGTAGTTGTTGAAGGATATTAAAATATTGCCTGCACGTTCTACTTTAAAAAGGCTACCAATCAGCAAGTGGAGTTTACAGCCCATACTGTGTCCAACGCCGTAGATGGGAAAGTAAAGCTTGCGTAATGCCCCAGAATCATGCAATCGTTCGAGGGTGCGGTCAAAGTTTAACAGCACGGATTTTGCGATCGCAGTATGATCCAATGTATTGACGAAAGGCGTAGCAATTACAACATAGCCTTTACTTGCCAGTTGTTCGAGTAACCAGCGATAAGTGATGTGCGGTGCAGTGGCGACAAATGCACCTCCTAAAAAATGAACGATACCTATGGGATTTCGGGGAATGATTACCCAGTTTCCTCTAATTTCTTTCCAGTCCATGTGGATAAGCGATCGCTTTACGATTATTCTTTATGTTAGACCGAGGATTGCAACCGTGGGAAAGATTATGGAAAAAAGCCATTGATAATCTCTGGCGAGTAGATTGGAAACCAACCCACCCAGCAGCGTCTATGGATTTATCAGAAGCACCTACGCTTTCTCCAACTCTTTCTAAATCACCATTACAAAACTTAATTACGAATTACGTTAGCGCAGCGTTAGCGAGTCATCGAGCGTCATTACGAATTACGAATTGTCTTAACGTTGAGTCTGTAATCTTTTCATTTCGTATTGCACATCTAATGCAATTTGTAATGCTTCATTGAGTAACCTTCCATGTTCAGTAGCCTCCTCTGTTACTTGCATAGCTGTTAAAGTTGCTAAATTGTTGACAAATAGTTCTGTATTACTCAGGATAAAATTCTTATTCTCTCTCAAAATTCTTTCTGTCTTTAAAGCGCGAACTAAATCAGCTTTGGTGAGTTGAAGTGCTTCGATTACATCCTCTCTTTCCTTTATAATCACTTCTGGATTACCAGCTTCTTCTATTTGATCGTTGATATCTATAACTCTAATAACAGTATTATATCTATTAACCTCATTTAACAGTATTTGCAGAGATTTTGTCATATTAGCTTTAACAAACTTACTTCTAGTTTTCCAGATAAAATATAAGATGCTTTGCGTCAAACCACCAACCCACAGATTTAAGACAATTAATAATATCCATGATGGAATTGTTATCCACGTAACAAAAATTTTAATAATGATATCAAATAAAATATAGACGAAGACGAATGTAGAAAATCCAATAAAAACTACAGTTGCGCCTTCAGAGCTTTTAAGTTTTTGTATATATATATTGGCTAATCTCTTGAGAGGATTTGTAATGATTAAAAGTTCCCCATTGACAGGTAAATTAGTCAGCTTTTGCAGATCGTTCTGACTAATTTCCAAGCCCTGTAAATCATCCCGCACAGCTTTTAAACCCTTGCCAGAATAGTTATTTAATCTAATATAGCAATCAAATTTCTAGAATGCTGGCATTTTGTCTAAACTTTTTCGTGCAAGTTAATACTTATAGGCAATGTCAATATTTTTGTACAATATGATACTATTTTACCAAGATAACTATTTACAGCATAATTCATAATTTTGAGTTCAGGAGTAAAACACGCTTTATACCTGGGTAACAGATTTAGGTTGTGTATCTCACTAACTTTAAATCTGCTGTCTACTATAGTAATCCCAAATCATTCGTGAGAAACAAGATTCTCGACTTATTTAATAAATCGGGCATCTGCGGGTTGTAATTCTCACAGAATAAATCGGATTGCTATGTAATAGTCAGGATAAAAAACAAATTAATTGCCTGTAAATAGATCGCAAGGCAACAGGTTCTTGTTCTGGAAAACGGTCA
Source organism: Nostoc sp. (assembly GCF_036917315.1). GTDB lineage: Bacteria > Cyanobacteriota > Cyanobacteriia > Cyanobacteriales > Nostocaceae > Nostoc. The sequence goes on from NZ_JBALDR010000034.1 coordinate 183,074, forward strand.
TTTAATAATGGAAAAGTCCGTTTTTGCGGAGTTTATTTTTTGAGTTATAAATAATCATGTCTCAGTCGTTACATTAACTTAGCTTTGGAGAAGGTTGTTTCTGTTTTGAAACACTAGGCTGAGGGTTTAAAAATGGTGGGATAGGGCAGTCTAGCGTCATGGCGATCGCTCTGAGTAAATCTGCTTCTGAAGGAGTAACTTTGTTATCTAATAGTACCGTGTGGGCGCAAGCATCAACAATAGCTTGTTTGAGTTTGGGAGTGGCAAGACGCAAACGCTCAATACTTTTTTTGAGTTCAGTGAAATTACAGCTTAGTGGTTTTTCTGGTTTTTCTTGCTCTCCAGCTTTGGGGAGTCGAAAAACTCCAGAACGAAAAGCATAGGCGATGTCTTCAGTGGACGCATCCGGTTGGGAGTGTCCCACACGGGCAATTACGGACAATATTAATAGACTATCTGGCCAAATCTGTTCGATGGAAGTGAATTCTACCGTTGTAGTAGATGCAGGATTTATACTAGGTTGAAGACGATGCCACAGTATTAACTGCAACACAAAATGCCACAGCGATAAACTTCCGGTGGCTACAATTAAACCGTGGATGCATTTGCATAGCCTTTGGCATTCTTTGGCAGAGTTTTGGCGCAATATAGGCACTGCCAAATCCACAAGTGGCAAGCGAATTCTGGAGTCTAACTGGCTAATTTCGTTACTTAATTCCAAGGTTTTCTCTACCAAATCAGCAGGTTGTACCTCTCGTAACCAAGCAATCTGACGTTCTTGAATTTGGAGATTTTCCGTATCTAACGCTAGCGCCAAAGCGATCGCCATTGCACTTTGTTGCTCTCGCGCACCCAAACGCAAAGATTCTGGTAACTGCGATAACAGCGCTTGAGCATGGGCAAAATGCTCTGGTGTAACGCTGCCAACTTGGTTTACAACCTGTGATGGCGTGGCGTTAGAACCACCAGCAAAGCCCATTGTTAGGGATTCTTGGGAAGGGGAACGCATTTGATTGCGAGATGGCATTGCTGCTAAATTGCTGACGTTCAAACCCCCAACACGGCGGATACGTTCTGCTAAGGGTGGGTGGGTAGAAAAAATATCTTCCCAGAAAGAGGGGTTGAGGGCATTGCCAAAAAACATGTGGCTAGAGGCTTCTGCACCCGATGATATTAACCGTGAATCCATCTGTTGGAGTTTTTGAAAGACTCCGGTAAGTCCGTTGGGGTTGCGAGTGAACTGTACGGCTGAAGCATCGGCGAGAAATTCGCGTTGGCGAGAGACGGCGGCTTTAATCAAGCGTCCGCAAAGTAATCCGATACCGCCAATTGCCATTAGTGCCAAACCAAACGCCCAGATAGGTAAACCCTTGTCTTCTTTTCCGAAGCGGAAGCTACCGCGAAGGCGCAACAGCAATTCCCCAGTTAAATAAATGAACAAAATCCCATGCAGTAGTCCCACTAAACGCAAATTTAGCCGCATATCTCCATTGAGAATATGACTGAATTCGTGGCCGATGACTCCTTGTAGTTCATCCCGACTCAGGTGTTCTAAAGTTCCACGAGTAACTCCAATTACAGCATCATTGGGCGTAAATCCGGCAGCAAAGGCATTAATGCCGGTTTCTCTGTCGAGGAGATAAACTTGTGGAACGGAAATACCAGAAGCGATCGCCATTTCCTCGACAATATTTAATAGTTGTCGCCCTTGTTCGTCGGCCATTTCTGGTAGCAGGAGTCTTCCTCCTAACTCTTGGGCAATTACGCTTCCGCCCTGGCGGAGACAAGCAATTTTGTACAGACTTCCGATTGCGATCGCAATTATTGTAATCCCAGCTACGTAGAGAAATAACGCTGGATGCCACCAAACACGAGGAGCCATGCGAAACAGAAATAAACTGGCAATATAAATTGCCATAATCATGACTGCGATCGACAGGGAAAATAACCCAATTAATTGTTGCGTATTTTGGCGTGCCCGATCCTGATGTTCAAAGAAATTCATAGACACCTAAAAAGACACGCGTGGAGCATTTCTGATTTCTGGAGTAGCTTCGGGGAGCAATTCTGCAACAGTAAAGTTAAATGTATTTGCCACCAGGTTGCTAGGGAAAGATTCGCTCTTGGTGTTGTAAAGTGTCACTGCGTCATTAAAAGCCTGACGGGCAAAAGCAATCCGGTTTTCAGTGGAAGATAATTCTTCCATTACCTGAGTCATGGCGCGATCGGCTTTCAATTCTGGATAAGATTCTGAAAGTACCATCAACCGACTTAACGCACCCGTCAGCGCCCCTTCAGCATTACCCAACTGTTGCATCGCTTGGGGATCTCCAGGATTTTGGGCGGCACGACTGCTAGCATTAATTGCAGAGTTTCGGGCGGCAATAACTGCTTCTAAGGTTTCTCGCTCATGTTTCATGTACCCTTTAGCAGTTTCCACCAAGTTGGGAATTAAATCATAACGGCGCTGTAATTGAACATCGATTTGAGAGTAAGCATTTTTGTAACGGTTCCGATACTTAACTAAATCGTTGTAACTATTAATGATAATTACAGCAACAATGGCAACCAAAGCAACAGAAAATATTAAAAACCCCATATTTTTAGATTATTTCCATCAGGTACTTACTTTTTTGCAGATTTACCAATCACGGTAATTCTTATATCCAGCAGAATTTATGTGGATATAAAGATGAGTCTACTTGTCGCAAGTTGGCTTCGTCGTCTGTAAAATTAGTTACGCAAGTTTACTGATGTAGGATTTTTTAAATAACCGCAGAGGCGCAGAGAACGCAGAGTGAAATAAATTAAAGTTTGTAGTAAGGACTTTAGTCCTGATAATCCTTGCTCTGAGCGATAAATCGCTCACTCAAACTAAGAGTTTATTTTATTGTATTTAATTATGTCTACCTACTTATCATCTCTCTTTTCTCTGTGTACTCTGCGCCTCTGTGGTCGATTAAAAATTCTAGCCAGATATGTCACCCATGAATCTGCATAAATAGGGAATAACCACTGACAGCAAAAATAAAAAGGATGGCGGCAGGAAAAATTACTACGTCCCTGACAATAAATAAAATCCAATCTTTTCTTAGTTCTTCTTTAAACTTGAGTTCTCGCAGTTTTCGCTCAAGTTCTACGTCTTCTTCTGACTGCAAGTTGACAGGTGGCAAAATTAGCGGATTATCGCCTTTGCTGGCAATTCTTTTTGATAAATCTGTTATATCTGTCATGCCGTTGAGATACTGATATTACTTAGTGTCTCATAAAAAAGAGCCAGAGAGTTAGTTCTCTGGCTCAAAGCTGGAGACAAAAGAATCATCAAATAAAGGCTAACTTGGGTAAGAACCTAAATTCTTCCCAGGTTATGCAGCCCTAAAATAGTGCCCACACCTAAGATATGGCCAAAGGCAGCACTTGCTAAAAAGGCTGGTAAACCAAAATTACCAAGGAAATTACCTGAGGGTAGTTTTGGTTCTGCGTTGGGATACTTGATGCTAGATTTGCCAAAGGCAATGGCAACGATATTAGCAATAATCATAATCAGTCCAACTGTAGGACTCCATTGCAGAGGTGTAGTTGCAGCAGCGAGTAAGGTTGAAGTCAACACCTAGATTTGCTCCTGAAATTTATTAATGGTTGAAAACATAATCTGAAACTTTCCGAAGCAAATTCAATAAATTACCCGATTTTGCATCAATATTTAACAGTTATTCTTACTACTTAATAAAATATGAGTTCAACGCAGCGATCTGAACTGTGGTAGCTAGTTTGAATTTCAATATCCGAAAAAAGCAACCTAATAGTCTTAATTTATACTTGCATAGCAGTGATTATGATGAAATTATTTCAATGCATCCATAGCAATTTGTGCAGGAGTTACGAATAAAAAGATCCTGACTTTTTGAAGGATATAGCTGAAGTCAGAAATTTAAGGAGCGGATTCACCTTTTGGTAGATTTAGACAGAATCATCAAAACTGTATATTTGGATGGGATAACACATAATTTGCCGCAAAACCTCATGCTAAATCAGTAATTTCAAGATCGACAGATGAAATTTTGATTTAATTCTAGTTAATTTGTTCCTTAAGTTCCTCAAAAGCCATGACATCCCCTGAGCCTCAAACTGATTTTGGAGAAAAAGCTCCACAAACGTCATTTGAGCCACCTTCTGGAAAACGGCGGTGGCTTTGGTTGAGTTTAGCCGCGCTCCTATTGTTAGGGGGCGGAGCAACTCTAGTCTGGCGTTTACTCACTCCACAAAATTCAGCACCTTCAACTGCTAACGCTCAACCTCAAGGGGTAAGAGTCAAAATATCAACAGTACAAAGCGGCATAATTGAGGAAAGTTCAGATTTTATTGCTAGTCTAAAATCCCTGCGCTCAGTCACGCTCCAGCCAAGGATGCAGGGTCAAGTTACCCAGATACTTGTTAAATCAGGAGATCCAATCGTCGAAGGAGCAGCAATTCTCCAAGTAGATCCTACACGACCAGCAGGTATCAGTGGAAGCAATACTGTGCCTCAAGCATTTTTAGTGCAACTGGCAAATGCCCGCGCTACACTCAAATCTTTAGAAGCAGAACGACCATCCTACGTTGCAAATGTGCAATTGTACCAGCAGAACTACGAAAAGTTTGTCAGCCTAGCTGAACAAGGAGCTGTGTCTCGACAGACTAGCAATCAGTTTGCTAATAGGCTGGCCAATGCTAAGACTAGTCTGGATGCAATAGATTCCAGGATTCAAGCACAACGAGCCGCCATCTTACAGGCTGAAAAATCTTTGCAGCAATCTAATGTAAATACTCAAACACAACAGCCCCAGTCTGACAAAATTACCGCTCCTTTTAGTGGCACAGTTGGCAACATCCCTGTGAAAGTGGGTGATTTAGTTAATACTTCTACACCATTAGTTAATATCACGCAAAATCGGCCTTTAGAAGTGAATATCTCTGTACCACTACAGCAAGGGCCTCAATTGCGTAAGGGTATGCCAGTAGAGGTGATGAACACACAAGGTCAAAAGCTTGGTAGAAGTAGGATATTTTTTATTGCACCCAATGCCAGCAATGAAACACAAACGATATTGATTAAAGCACTTTTTGACAACACTAACGGTCAGCTACGTGCAGATCAATTAGTCAGAGCTAGAGTGTTCTGGAATCAACGCCCCGGAGTTTTAATTCCCACAACAGCAATGACTCGTGTCGGTGGGGACACTTTTGTTTATGTAGTTGAAACAGAGACATCTCCCCAAGGTGTATCTCAACAAGTAGCTCGGCAAAGACGAGTGAAGCTAGGCGAGATTAAAGGTAACAATTACCAAGTTATTGAAGGATTACAGCCAGAAGATAAAATTATTATTTCAGGGTTGCTTAATCTTAGGGATGGTGTTGCGATCGTTCCAGAATTTTAATTAAGGGGAGTAGAGAGGAGGAGCAGGAAGAAGTTTCAATCTTGTCTCCTACCAATCTTCACCCAAGAGTGTTTACTATAGCGATCGCTCTTTGTTGGAGAACTTGTAAAGTAGTCTCTAGGTGTCTATCTATGCAATACACTCTGAACTTACTTCTATTCTTTTCTCCTAAAAAGAAAGCATTCATGACATTTTAAGATATAACTCGTTTTGTCAATAGTGATTACGCTGTAAATTATCTATGCTATTGAGTATCTCATTAAGCTTTATACTAAATTTTATGGCAAGGATGAACGATGCTTTTAAATATGCGTAGGCGTAGCTAGTCTTGTCTATGAAACGCTATGTGAAGGCATCGCAGGCTGGAAATTTGCGTTTGCAACCTCGATTTTGATTAAATTTAATCACCACTACTTATTGGTGACAGGTTAATGACCTTAACCTGTCACCAATGAGTAAAAGTAAGCAATTACTTGATTACGTAACAGAGGTAAACAATTATGTCAGTGAAAATCATCCAATCTAAGTGCGGTTTAGTTTTAACTTGTTTACTTGGACAGACAATGTTGTTGGCTGCGCCAGTACAAGCTGGAGTGGAGGGCAAAAGCTACGATGTCAATGTTAATTCGAGTCAGGGAGATAATTTTACTGCTTGTTTTGAATTTAACGCCAATGGTAGCAGCCTTAGTTTTGGTAGAATGGATGCTACTGCTACTTATAGCCGTACAAATCTAGGTCGGGATCAGAGAAATTGGCAAGCAGTAACAAATCCAAATTCAGAAGAAAGTATCGCACTTAGCGGTCAAGTAAAAAGAGACTTGGTTCCAGATCGGAGAATAAGTGGTAATGCTATTAATTCCAAAGGCACTACTTATACATTTAATGGAACACTCTTATCTGAGCCAACATGTCCAATTGAGAATGAATCCGAGATAGGTTCAGAAAATCCCTTCTTCAAATAATTTAATCTACGCAGATATGATAAACCAGATAAGCTTTTGGTTAACGAAGACAGACAATTTATAAAAGATGTTGGGCACGTATCCTCACCTTTTGCAAAGTATTTTCATTTCTCCCGCCTGAGAGTTACTTGAATTCGCTGGCGGGATTTTGGCTGGAATGAAGTCGGCAGTTTTAGCAGCGATCGCTAAATTTAACCTTAGTACAGTACCTTTAACAATAGATAATCACTTTAGTTAACCAAAATTAAACTCGATTTAATCTATGGCATCTTTGACAGGGAAGGTTGCAATTATCACTGGTGCATCGCGGGGAATTGGACGAGCGATCGCACTAAAATTAGCTGGTAACGGCGCATCTATTGTCGTTAACTATGCGGGGAATGCAGGCAAAGCACAAGAAGTTGTTGCAGAAATTGAAAAGTTGGGAGTAGAAGCGATCGCTATCCAAGCTGATATTAGCAAAGTACCCGACATCCAACGGTTATTTGAGCAAACACTTGAACGCTTTGGCAAACTCGATATTTTGGTCAATAATGCCGGAATCGCCTTCTATAAACCAATTACTCAAGTGACAGAAGAAGATTTCGACGCGATTTTTGCCATTAACGTCAAAGGCACTTATTTTACTTGCCAGCAAGCGGCGCAACACATGTCAGAAGGAGGACGGATTATCAACTTTTCCTCATCTACTACAGTGATGATGCTGCCAACTTATAGTGCCTATGTAGGAACTAAGGGTGCTGTTGAACAAATCACGCGGGTACTAGCTAAAGAATTGGGTGCAAAAGCGATCGCAGTTAATGTTATTTCTCCTGGCCCCACCGATACAGAATTATTCCGAGAAGGCAAAACACAAGAACAGATAGATCGTTTAGCCCAAATGGCTGCTTTTGGCAAACTGGGAGATGTGCAAGAAATCGCCGATGTAGTAGCGTTTCTCGCTAGCGACGAAGCTAGGTGGATCACTGGGCAAAACATCCGTGTCAACGGTGGAATCGCGTGAGGAAAACCGAGTTTAGGATATATTAACTGTCCGGTAATTTACCCAGGATAGCAAGTGGTAGGATGGCGGTTGATAACTAATGCAGTACACGAACAAGGGGGCAGAATTTTTTTGCAACTTTGGCATTCTGGGAGAGTTTCTCACTCGGCTTTACTTGGTGGAGAATTTCCAGTTGCTCCTAGTAGTCTGTCAAGAACTAGTTGACGGATAAATTGCTTGTGGAGACGGCGATTTATCGCGTCTCTATAACCGTCAAAATGAATTTGACAGACTACTAGTGCGATCGCAGGGATTGGCTCACTCCACACACCCATAGGTAAAGTATCGTTGGAAACTCCCCGCGCTTTAGAAACCCCAGAAATTTCCGAGATTGTCGAGCAATTTTGCGAATCCTGACTTACCAGAATGTTTAGAACTTAACGCACATTTAAACGATCCAGATCCAAAAACATTTTATCGTAAATCAAGGGGTTTTAAACCCCTACGTCTACACGTAGCGCGGAGCCGCTCCGCCTCAGATCAGTTTCAGTCGGGGTTTAAATCCCCGTCTGAAAATGTCTTTAATTTTGAATTTTGAATTTTGAATTGTTAAGCCCCTGACGCTACAGGATACATTATCCATTTTTAGAACTCAGACAAATTAAAGCAATCACAGTCATCTCTAAATCAAAAATATAATTTGTCAGATGCACAATTTTTCGGTTTTATAATTGTCCAAGTAGGAGAACACAGCCGTGCTAGCTTCCGATTAAAACGGATTGCCAAATATGGAATGACAAAGTTTGTATAAAGCATTTATAACTTATACAAGTAACGGCTGATTATCCGGTTGTAGAGTTTGTGCTTTTGCACTAAATATCACTTATCAGGCATTAAAAAATTATGGATTTGTCCAACTTTACTACACTTCAAAACTTAGAAGCTGCCTTCGGTGGTGAATCGATGGCAAATAGTAAGTATCTGTTTTTCGCTGAGGTGGCGCGTCAACTTGGGTTTACAGACTTGGCGAAACTTTTTAAAGAAACAGCAGATCAAGAAACTGAACACGCTTTTGCACATTTTAAGTTACTACATCCAGAACTTGTGGTAGAAGATGCAGCTGCTTTAACTGATGAACAAAAGCGGGAAATTGTATCTCGCTGTTTATCTTTGGCAATTGAAGGCGAGACTTACGAATATACTACAATGTATCCAAAGTTTGCCGCAGATGCGCAACGCGATGCCTACGGCGGGCAGAGCCAACGCAATAATCCGGCAGCTGAAGAATTTCTCAAACAAGCTCAAGAATCTACCGATCATGCCAATACATTTCGAGAAGCTGCTCACCGTTTTGGCTTGTTAAAATTCATCGAAAATTATCACGCCGATCGCTACACTGAAGCCTTAGATGTCTTAAACGGTGGACAAACAGCAACCAGAGTTGCTGGTGAAGATCCTAAAACTCGGAAATGGATTTGTAAACAATGCAGCATGATTTACGATCCCGTTGCTGGCGATCCTGATTCGGGAATTGCGCCTGGTACACCTTTTGAAGAAATTCCTGAAGACTGGGAATGTCCCATTTGCGGTGCTAGCAAAAAAACCTTTAAACCATTTGAGGAAAAAGTTGCAGCTTAAGACGACAATCAAGTAGGCAATCTTTTTTAGCAAATAAACGCGAAGCGTCTCTTGGGATGCTTCGCGTTCATAATTAATTCTTTATACACAGGATCTTATCATGCATTCACCACAAGACAACAGTCAATTTGAACGACAGAAACCAGTTTATCTACAGCTAAATTTTCAGATTGTTTGTGCAGTTGTACTAATTGCTGTTATTGGAGTTTCTAGCGTGACTCCTGCTTTTCCTAAGTTAGCTAAAGATTTAAATATTAAACCGAAAAATTTGGGTTTGTTAATTACAGCATTTACATTACCATCTCTTATTTTAGGGCCAATTATTGGTATTCTTGCCGATAGATTGGGCAGAAAAATAATTAGTAGTGTGTTTTATGCCGCGACTGGTTTTGCTGTTTTGATATTTTTTGTGTTTAGGTATTGCACTTGTAGGTAATTTGTAATTCGTTTAGGAAGTAAGAGTCTTCTCAATCCGACGATCGGGGATCAGCCAGATGATTGCGACTAAAACGTACAATGCACAGGCAAACCATGAGTTCATTAAGGCAAGTGGAATTGCCACAGCATAGACAACTACTGATACTTTTCCTTTGAAGTCTTCACCAACTGCGATCGCTAGAGTCGAATCCTTGCCGTGGTAAGAAATTAGGATGCGGGTAAGAATGAAGTAAGCGATCGCAGCCAACAACAACACCGTACCATAAAGGGCAACTGGCATCGCGGCAAAGTGATTCTCGCCCATCCAACCAGTGACGAAGGGTATTAGCGACAACCAAAACAGCAGATGCAAATTGGCCCAAAGGATACGCCCATTAACCTGTCGGACTGCTTGTAGTAGGTGATGGTGATTGTTCCAGTAGATGCCGATATAAATAAAACTCAACACATAGCTCAGAAATACCGGGATTAATGGACGTAGCGCAGCTAAATCGAACCCATGCGGCACTTTGATTTCTAGCACCATGATAGTGATGATGATGGCAATCACCCCATCGCTGAATGCTTCTAATCTCCCTTTTCCCATGTACGCATTCCTTTTCTATTTGCTTGATAGTTAAGTTGTGACACCCTGTACTTTATCGTACCAAGTAGTTGCCATTGATGAAAATTATCGGCGGGCTACGCCAACGCAAAAGCCAAATAAATTTTTAATTCTCACTTGCCAATTTCCGCCGTAATTCCCGAATAGCAGCGCTAGTATTGCGCTCGTAGGCAATTTTTAGAGACTCTGTGACTACTTCTGACACATTGATGTTAGGGAAATAACGGCTACTGGTTTCAACAGTGTAGCGATCGCCTTGCAATCTGTAAATTACAAGCTGGTTCTTCCTAAACAACCAAACTTCTGGTACTCGATAAGGTAGGTAGTCATTGACATCGGTGTAGCTAGTGATGTCTATCTCCACTACCAAATCGGGTGATGGATCGACACCCCAATTAATGCGATCTTTACCTGCAATCGCTTCCCAGTTTTCAATATAAAAACAGTAGTCTGGTTCTATACCACTTTCCTGTGGTAGTTCCATTGTGATTGGGGTAAATGCCTCGTATTCTCGTCCCAGATGATCGAGCAAAACTTTTACTACATCTGCAATTACACTTACTTTGCGCCCATGTTCTGGTAGTGGTGCCATCAAGAGAATTTCTCCATCTCGATACTTGATACGAGGCGAAGAGCGATCGCCTAGTTGTTCATTGAGTGCTTGATAATCTTGCCAACTTCCAGGTAGGCGTACTACCGCACCTGGGGGCAAATGGATTGTATCGGGTGTGACAACAGCAAACATACGACTGATACCTCCACCTTAACTTAACCTTTAACCATGTAACCTTTTATCTACTGATGCTAATTTAATGATACGGCTTTGCAATCCTTTTGCTGCTATATAAAATTCGCCAGAACTAGGCGCATTATTATGTAATTCTATCCCCATAATGTTATATTTTATTAATAAAGCACTCCATTGTTGAATAGAAAATAAATTAATTTCTTCAGGGAGGCTTAAAAATTCTTTATTATATTTATTTGAGTGATATATCAACAAAATATTTAACCACTTGGTAGCATTAAGTAATTCCTCTGGATTATATAGACCAAAAGCGCACGATGCTTCAATGGAACTAATACAATTACTATAAATTTCTTGTAGTTTTTCCCTAACCCATTGTTGTCTTTCTCTATCTCTTTGAGAGCGGATAGTGATTACGGTCGTGGTTAAGGCTGATACACCAGCAACAAAAGCTGAAATAGTACCAACAATAACGGCAATCAATACAGGATATTTTGTTAGTAAATCAAATAGCTCTGACATAATTTATTTTGAACTGTCCAGACGAAATGGAGATTTTACTCTGACAGAAGCAGAAGGTAAACCTTTGCATTTATCGGGGGTAGTTTGATCTTACCAATTGACCACTCCCTACTCCTAAATTACTAGAGTGAAGAAAAAATGTTGGATTGGATGACAGATTACTACAACGAGATTGTTGATTACTAACCAGAGTTCTGTCAGGCAGCACAAGGCCCTCCTACTTTACCTTACTTAATTTCTGTAATGTTTTAAATATCAATTGCTGCGGCTGAAGAATACAGCAGCCATAACAATTAAACCTAAAAGTGCTAGAGGAACCCAGAGATTAGGAAAATCAGACAAACTCATAAAGGACTTCCAAATAAATACCAGTTTGAAAAATAATTGCTATAGATTAATTCACACCAAGTCAGATGTACTAAGGCGATTCCTAATCCAAAATTCGATCAGTAGGGTGTGTTAGGTGGAACTCGTAACGCATTGCAATAGACAGTTGCTACTTGATAAATCAACTTTTAGGTAAACCTTTTTTTCACTTCCTCAGCTAAATTTTCTAGTAGCACTTCTACTTGCTCGCCTGTTTTCAAATCTTTGAGCGATGACTTTTGCGCTGCTGCTTCTTCAGAACCAATAATTACGCAAAATTGAATTCCTTGTTTGTCTGCTAATTGAAATTGTTTACCCAAGGGACGCTTATCAAAGCTAGTTATAACATTAATTCCCGCCTGACGCAGATGTTGAGAAACTTTTAAATAAGTGGGCATTAAATCTTCTTGCATATTCATTACCATCACTTGGGCTGGTGTAGTAGCTAAGGTATTTAGAATACCAGCTTTTAACAAGCGACTAATTAAGCGAGTTAAGCCGATAGAAATACCGACACCAGGCATTTTTTCACCCAAAAATACCCCGACTAATTCTTCATATCTCCCGCCAGAACAAATACTGCCTAAAGCTTCATGTCCTAATAGAGTTGTTTCGTAAACTGTGCCGGTATAGTAATCAAGACCACGAGCAATAGATAAATCAATACAGAAACGGTTTTCGGCAACACCGAGATTACGCACTCCAGCAATTACCGTTTCTAATTCGGTAACTCCTAAACTCAATTGCTCGGTTTCTGGCAGATTTTGGGCGAGGTGCTTGAGCTTATCTAAAACTTCATCAACTGAACCGTCTATTTTGATAAACTCAATAATTTTTTGTGATTGTTCGGCTGCAATTCCTTCTTTTTCTAAATCTTGTTTTACTTTACTTTCACCAATCTTTTCTAGAGTATCAACAATACCAATACAAGATTTTATTTGATTTTCGGCAATACCCAATGATTTAAAGAAACCAGTAAGAACTTTTCGGTTATTGATGCGAATCAGAAAATCACCAATATTAATTGCTTCAAATATCTCAGTGATAATTGCAGGCATCTGAGCATCATAGAGCAAGCTGAGTTCGCGACGAGCAACTACATCAATATCACACTGGCGAAACTGGCGAAAACGCCCATCTTTCGCGCGTTCTCCCCGAAAAACTACATCTGTTTGATAACGGGCAAAGGGAAAGGTTAATTCATTCAGGTGGCGGGCAATATACGCCGCTAAAGGAACTGTTTGATCGAACTTCAAAGCTCTTGCTTCCGAACCTGTTTCGCCCGATTTATCTCTTTCGGCTTGTCGATTTGGTGGCAATATAGGATTAATTCCATAAATGATATTATCGCCTTGATTCCCTTTAGCTTGCAGGACTTCTAAACGTTCTACAGCAGGTGTTTCGATGGGCGTAAATCCATAGCTTTCAAAAACTTTACGGATGATATCTAGCAAATATAATTCTAGACGCTTTTCGCTAGGAAGAAATTCTGGAAACCCGCTAGGAGTAGAAAAGTTTATTTTGTCACCTTTGGCCATGCGTGTACCTTACTAAGTTGAGATTGGAGATGAAAGCTTAACGACTGGAAGCCGTGGCTACACAAACAAAGTCCGCACTTCTTCTCTACGAGACGCTGCGCGAACCACAGGCTCAGTGACCACCTGCGCGGACTGGAGAATAATGAGTGTTTATCTTTGAGGGGAGAAATTACTATCTTACCCGTTCTTCTTGAATTAGGGTGCGTTGAAAGATTTGATTGTTTTTAAACCAATGCCAAGTGCGGGCACGATTGTTATTATCAGGACTAATGTAAATCATTTCATATAAGCTCATTTCTGGGTTTGTCTTATAACTAAACCACAAAATAACAATCGAATCATCTGCTTCCCAGGCTTTTCCGTCTATGCGATCGGTGTCAAACCAAAGTTTATTATCTTTATAGATTCCTGGAAATTCATATTCTTCTCGTTTCCCATCAGACCATTTGTAGCGATTGATTTGGTAGTAGGGATGAGGGCCATTTTCTGGAAATTGACAAGTTAAGTGAGATTCATACTTGTCGAGGATTTTTCCTGTTGTATCAATTAATGTATAAGTTCCTACCCAATCTCCTTCATGACGGGCAAGCACGGGCATTCCTTCTCGAATATTTGACATTGTAATTCCCCTCTCAACAACCTTAGGTAAAAACAACCGTTTGAGCAGGTAAGCAGTGCTTACTCTACAAAAACTGCTGAATGTTAGCATTAACATTGTAAGTCGATACAATGGTATTGCGATCTGAGACAATGGCATTGTAAGCCGATGCATTACACTGCTCTTAAAAATATTACCTTCTGTTTGTTGAGCGTAGTCGAAACACTGTCTCCTGCCTCTTGACTCCTTCAAACTTCATTATTAAACCACCAAGGGTCATTAGTAGCGTTAGTTTTGATCAAAATAGCTTTTTTTCGCATGAACCGTTTCAGCGCTGCCGCACCCATACGCGAACCTCCCAAACCAGAGAATTTAAAGGCGTTTTTCTCTCCTTCGTGCATGATGGCGGTGAGTCCAGCATCGTTGATACTAATAGCACCTGCATCTATTTGATGGGCAACTTCTAAGGCTTCTGTTTCCGAGGCAAATACAGCAGCACTTAATCCATAAATTGAATCATTGGCTAAAGACACCGCTTCCTCAACTGTGGAAAAAGGCATTATTGGCATAATGGGGCCAAAAGTCTCTTCGGTCATCACTTTCATGGAATGATTGACCTGGGTAAGCACTGTTGGACGACACCACCAACCCCCACCTAAATCCTCTATTACACCGCCGCAGTGAATTACTGCTCCTTTTTCCACTGCATCTAGAAGATGATCGCTAATAATGGCTGCTTGTTTTTCGGCGATGATGGGGCCAATTTCTCCACTTTCGACTGTGGGATAGGCTAGCTCAAGGCGATGTGCTTTGGCTACTAGTTGATGGTAAAACTTTTCAAATATAGAGTCTGCAACATAAATTCGCTCAATTGAGAGGCATGACTGTCCGGTGTTGACGACGGAACCCCACAATATTGCTGAGGTTGCTAATTCTAAGTTGGCTGATTCTAAAACGATCGCAGGATCTTTTCCTCCTAATTCCAAAAAAGCTGGAATAAACTGTTTTGCAGCCGCCTGTGCAACTTTTCTCCCCGTGGCTACACTGCCTGTAAAGCATACTAAATCTACATTTTCAATCAAAACAGATCCAGTTTCGCCTGCTCCTTCCACAAAAGTTAAAACATCGCGCAATTCGGGAACGGCGTTGAGTGCTGTTTTGAGTGGTGCTACGAAGCGGGGAGCGATTTCACTGGGTTTGACAATGACAGCACAACCCGCCAATAATGCCGGGATGGTATCAATGGTAGACAGTAACAGCGGAAAATTCCACGGACTAATTACCCCGACTAGAGGATAAGGAGCGGATGTTTGTTGTAAAGCAATAAACGGAATGGCTGTATTTTTTGCCGATTCTTGCAGCAATTCCGGTGCTAGCCGACACCAGCGATCGATGCTTGAGAGGAAAGAGTCTATTTCTAATACCGAGGTTGACAATCTTCCGGTATCATTTACCAAAGCTTCTGTAAGGCGATCGCGTTCAGATAATATCGCCTGTTTCCACTGCTGTAAGGCTTCAATTCTCCCCTCTAAGCCCAACTCTTGCCAGCGAACTTGTGCCCGGCGCGTGCGCTTACATTGCTGTACCACCAACCTTGGAGGTGGCGGGATAATTACGTAGTCAAATTTGCCAGTTCGGGGATTGCGGACTTCTATTGTTTTTGTCATTTGTCATTGGTCATTAGTCATTTGTCAAGAGTTATCTATTCTTTATTTCCCCATGCTCGATGCCTAATGCCCCATTCCCAAATTCAAATTATGCCCAATTGGGTTAAACGCTCAATGGTGGCTTGCTGTGTTTGCAGGAAATGTTTGCGGTCTACTTCTCCTTCCAGCATAGTATTAGCGGGGTAAAAGTGTGATTGGCGATAACTTTCGGCGTATAGTTCAAATCGCTGGCGGGAAAGTAAATTATTTAACCCCGGTCGGCGGCGATCGCGGCGTAATGCTGGTAAATCAATCTCTGCAAATGCTGCCATACTTTCGCCTGCACCTGTTTCTGCTAATACGATTCCGCGATGGTCAATGATTTTAGAGCCACCATCAGCTGAAGCAATGGGGATGGCAATATTAGCGATGCCTGCGGTATTAGCTGAAACTACATAAGCCAGATTTTCGACGGCCCGAGTGATTTTTGCCGCGTCTTTGGGCGTGAGGTTTTTGTTGTATACTTCCGAAGTGGAATGGACAAAAATCTCTGCTCCTCGCATCGCCAAGCACCGCGCTACTTCTGGATACAAAATTTCTTCTGATGCTAAAGCAGCCAAATTACCGATCGCAGTTTTGGCAACGGGGAAAACTCCTTCTAAGCCATAGCAGTCAAGATATTTATCCCAAACATCATGGGGAGTGGGAGCAAATAAGGAATTTAGCCGCCGATACCGCAAGACGATTGAGCCAGAGGGGTCAAGAATAAAGCAGGTTTGAAAGTACAATCCGGGAAAGTTGGGGTCAACTTCGTAGGCGTTACCTGCTAAAAATATTTTATGCTTTTGGGCAATTTTACCCAGCGCCTCATACTCAGCACCAGCCATTTCTATACAGGCTTTTTCTGCCCACCCTGCTAGAGTATCTCCCATTGGGAAACCAGTCAGGAAATATTCTGGCAGTACAATTAAACGACAATCAAAGCCTATGAAAGCGATACTGGCAGCAATTTGTTGAGCTAGGCGGTTAATGGAGTTTTGCATGAGCGATCGCGCTTCGTGGCGATTGCTGGTTTGATTGACTGCATGACAGGTAACTTGCAGTGCCAAAGCGCGGAATGATTCTAGATTAGTGGGCATAGGGTATGGGACTAAGGACAAATGACCAATGACAAATAACTAATTTAGAGAATGCGATCGCCACCCCAGAGCGATCGCACAAGTTTCTCTGTCAATTCCGAGCCAAACATCTGTGCAGCAAATTTATTACCTGGATCGCGTTCAGCACTGATTCGGCGGAGCGCCAAATCACGAGCAGCTAAAGCCGTGCGTGCATCTTCTGGCACCGGTTCAGCTGCATCTACCCAAGTAAGCCAGCGATCGAGTGTTTCGTGTGCAAGTGTGCGAGTTAGTTCGAGAGTTTCCAAAGTAGGTGCGCCTGTGTAGCAAAGACTAACGGGCGATTGAAATAAGCGAATATACGCACTTTTGCTGGTAAATACCTTGAGCCGCGAATCTTCCTGTAACTTTAAGAATATTTGATTAACTGGCTCATAGTAGCGATCTAGAGATGCCAAATCGGTTAAAAGCTCAGTCCGAGGAATGTAATCTATATAAAAGAAAATATTTGGAAGTGTGCCAAACTCGAAGGCCAAATGAGGAACCTGAATATGGGACTTCAACCAAGTAGTGAGACGCATAGTCCCAAAGTTTGATTTTTCCGGGTTTCCCAACCACGAATGCACTAGCCAGTCAATTTCTTTCCCAGAAAAAGCGGTTAGCGAACCCTTCATATTGCCATCAAGACTGCTGTATTGCTGTAAATTTTCTACAGAAGGGTCTGGATGTAACTGAAAACGAGCCTCTAATTTTTGGCGGAGTTCCTTTGTAATCTTCCACAACTGCTCAAATACAGCTTTATTATCTAAATCAGTTGGTTGTTGAGTCATGGTTTGAGTTTGCAGTTTTTCTATAAACTTTATATTTAGTTTGACACTTTCCGGTATCTAATTCGTTACTTGTATCGAACAACGCATTCATCGAACTCAAGACTGTGAGAAATAGTCCATCAACAAAGCGCGATCGAGCTATTGCAGCAACATCTTTTTTCATAGCAGAGTTACAGCAATTTATCTCAGTCGATGATTCTTCATTTAGATGCTTTTGCCCTTAGCACAAGCTTCAGTGATAATACTGTAATTTTATGTAAAATTATTTTTTATATACTTAATTATAAAAATAAAAATAATTTTGTTGAGAATTATAGACAAATGAGAAGAAAAACAAATATTAATAAGTTAGTTGTTTGATTATAAATATACAGAATATGGATTTTGATTTAAATAAAGCTTTTCAAATAGATATCGCTCAAATGAATTTAAAAAAAGCACATTCATTAGTATTTAGGTTACATGGTGAGCCGAAAATGCCTTTTGTCATTTGGTTGTTAGAGAATCCTAATAGCATAATGGCTTTACCTGGAAAAATTAATCTGCTCCATCATGATTATATTCACATACTTTTAGATAGAGGAATTTCTTCTCAAGATGAAGCCTTTGTCATAGGATTTACAATGGGCAATGACTTAAAGACTAATCAGCTACATTTATTCATCTATCAATTCTTTGCTAAATTTATCTATCCAGTTCCTTATAATTTTTCAAAATTAGACTTTATGAGTTTTAAGTTAGGATTTATTTATGGCAGAAAGATTAAAGTCAAACAAATAAATGAAATTAACTTTGAAAATTACCAAAATGAAACCATAGGATTTTTAAGAGATTTTTTCGGTATCAATATTGATGAGTCTAAACTGATGCAAGAGTATTAATAGCGGCAATACCGAATTAAAACATATCTAAAAAATAGTATTAAAATGCACCTACTTTATAAACTGAGATTTGCTTCCTCTCAACTAATAACTGTAACAGTACTACTTACTCTGCTCTTATTCATTCCTCAAGTTTGGCTCAACTTGGAAGCATATTATAACTTCAATAGCATTACTAAAAATGAATTTAAACTTCAAATATTAAGTGATGAAATTACTTATTTTGATGAAGTACTAACTATGTCAGCCCGCATGAATGCTGCTACAGGAAACACTATTTGGGAACAACGATATCGCCAATTTGAACCTAAGCTTGATATTGCTATTCAAGAATCGATTAAACTAGCTCCTAAAGCATATAAAAATGAGGATGCCAAGAAAATTGATGCTGCTAATCAGCATCTGGTGACAATGGAATATCAATCTTTTGATTTAGTTAATAAGAATCAAAAAGAGACAGCACAACAACTACTTTTTAGCCGTAAATATGAAACTCAGAAGCAAATTTATGCTGATGGGGTGATGAAAAGAAAGTCTAATATATCACTGGAATTACAGCAGAAGGTTGATGAATATTATCAAAGAATCCTATGGGCAATTTCGGAGTCCATTATAAGTTTAGCAATGTTGATTCCGGCATGGCTTTTAGTATTGCATTTATTACAGCAATACTTAAAAGCTAAAAAATTTGCTCAAGCCGCTTTAGAAGAAACGAATTATCGATTGGAAATGCAAGTTACGGAGAGAACGGCAAAATTAAAACATAAAAATGTTCAGCTACAAAATACACTGCAAGAATTGCAACACACTCAAGTACAACTTATTCAAACTGAAAAAATGTCTTCATTAGGTCAGCTAGTTGCTGGTGTTGCTCATGAAATCAATAATCCAGTTAATTTTATTTATGGTAATCTGATACATATTAGAGAATATAGCCAGCAATTACTAACTTTAATTAAACTGTATCAGCAACAATGTTCTAGTGAGAAATCAGAAATAACTACTCTAATTAATGAGATAGATTTAGAGTTTATTGTTGATGATATGCCGAAAATCTTATCATCAATGGCAGTTGGTACTGAACGGATTCGCGAAATTGTGCTAACTTTGCGTAACTTCTCGCGCCTTGATGAAGCAGAAATGAAATTTGTTGACATTCATGAAGGAATTAATAGCACCCTATTAATTTTACAGTATCGTTTCAAAGAAAATCATAAACAGCAGGAAATTGCAATTATCAAAGATTATGGAAATTTGCCTCTTGTTGAATGTTATGCAGGAGGGTTAAATCAGGTCTTTATGAATATTCTCAGTAACGCTATTGATGCTTTACATCAACGGGAAGTAGAATATTTAAAAGGAGATATTGAAAGACAGCTTAATTCTATTATTATCCATACTCAAGTTCAAAATGAAGAGTATGTAATTATTAGTATAAAAGATAATGGTTTAGGAATAACTAAAGAAGATCAGAATAGATTATTTGACCCTTTCTTTACTACTAAACCTATAGGTAAAGGTACTGGCTTAGGATTATCTATTAGTTACGAGATTATAGTGGAAAAACATCAAGGAAAAATTAAGTGTATTTCTGTACCTGGTAAGGGTACAGAGTTTATCATTGAGATTCCTATCAAGCAGACGCGTTCAATAGTTAGGCATTGACAGAGAGCCATCTTTGCTATTTCAATTATTACTAATAGAAAATCCTCGACGCGTAGGTTTAACATTAGCTAACTCCACCTGAAAACTTACTTTGTCGCTCATTTCCCCATTTATTGCTTCCAAAGTCCACTTACCAGGACGCAGATTCCAAAATAAAGAATTAGCTGAGTTTGCATCTAACTTTTCGCCATTTAACCACCACTCTACTGGTGCAGATTTATTTCCCGATAACTTAAATTCGAGTTTTTGCTTCGTTTGTTCACCAGGATAAACTAAAAATAAATCGCCATGATGCGGAGATAAAATTCTCAAACTGGCAGAAGTAAAATTTGATTGCTGTTGTTTTGCTAACCATTCATCATACTCTGGTGGCAAATTGAATTGATGCTCGCGTTCGTAATTACTTTTATCTTCAGGATAGAAATATTCCTGCACCACTGAGGTACAATTTGGTGTGGGTCGTAATCCAGAAATTGCACAAACAGGTAATTGCACTAAACCTTTTGGAGATGGAAAAGCTGCTGGTTCTTGATGTTCGTGCAGATGTAACATAATTCGATTCCATAAGGGTGCTGCGCCCGTCACACCTGAAACTTGTCGCATCGGTTCGCCGTTGAAATTGCCTACCCAAGTAGCGACGGTGTAATCTGTAGTGAAGCCAACAGTCCAAGTATCACGAAAATTGGAAGAAGTGCCAGTTTTAACAGCCACAGGAAAGGGTAAATTTAACACCGAGTCTACACCAAATGCTGTTGCACGAGCATAGCTGTCACTGAGTATGTTGGTGATTAATTGCCAAATTGCCGGATTTTGGACTTCGACTTCGCTCAGTCGAACGATTTGAGATTTTGGACTTCGACTTCGCTCAACCGAACGATTTTGAATTGGGGAATTGGAAAATGTGCTTACTAAAGGAATCGCCTCTCCTTCTCGTGCTATGGTCAGATAAGCACGGGCTAATTCCCAAAGACTGACTTCGCCACTACCTAGAGTCAAACCTAAACCATAATGTTCTGGAGTTTGATTGAGGTGTTCAAATCCCAGTTGATGCAGTCGTTCTAAGAAAGTTTCCACACCAACTTTTTCTAACACCTTTATTGCAGGTACATTTAAAGAATTTGCTAAAGCGATTCGTACCCGTACAGGGCCAAGAAATCTTTCGGTGTAATCTGTGGGGCTGTAAAGTCTCGCGCCGGGAATTGCATAATGGGCGGGTACATCTGCCAAAATACTGTTTGGGCGAATTAAACCTTTTTCTAAAGCTAATTCATAAACAAAAGGCTTGAGGGTAGAACCTGGTTGACGTAGTGCTTGCACTCCATCATTGCGCCCCAGTTTGGCTTCATTAAAGTAATCAGGTGAACCGACATAAGCCAAAACTTCACCAGTGTGGTTATCAATCACCAACGCGGCTGCATCATGGACATTGTTGGCGGCTAGGGAAGAAATTACCTGCTGTACCTGTGCTTCTACAAACTGTTGCAAAGGGCGATTTATAGTCGTGCGGATGGGGGAATTTTGTTCTGTTTGCGTCTTATCAAACTGATTGGCTAACCAAAATAAAAAGTGTGGTGCAGCGATAATTCCCTCTTGGCGAGACTGAAACACAACCTTTTCGGTGTGTGTTCGAGTTGCGTTCGTCGCAGACGTTGGCGCAGCCATCGCTCCACTAATATACTTTTCCTGTACCATCCGATTAAGGACATATTTTTGTCGCTGCTTCAGCCGTTCCCAATGTTCGTAAGGATTAAAATATGTGGGATTATTGGGAATAGCAGCCAACAAACTAGCTTGAGCAAGATTCAATTCACTAGCTGGAATGGAAAAATAAGTCTGCGCAGCTGCTTCCACACCATATATATTTCCGCCCATTGGTAGCCGATTGATATATGCAGCCAGAATTTCATCTTTGTTCATCCCTGCTGCTAACCGCCAAGATAGCCAAATTTCACTCAGTTTACCAGAGAAGCTACGCGGCACTGGATCTAACATTCGCGCCAACTGCATAGTAATTGTGGAAGCACCGGAAACAATTCTTTTGGCGTGGATGGCTTCTTTGCTGGCGCGGATAACAGCTTTCATATCCAACGCCCCGTGATGGTAAAAGCTGCCATCTTCGGCGGCTAAAATAGCATGGATAAACTGGGGCGAAACCTGATTTAGTGGTACTACTGATGTATGCTCTTGGTCGCGGGTGAGCAATGTTCCTAATGGTAAACCATTGCGATCGCTAAATTGCATTGCCAACTGATTTTGGGCAATATCTGCGGCCCGAATGGGCGCAAAATAAGGGAGTAAGCGTACCACCAGACAGATTAGCAGCACAGCCAGGATAACTTTACTAGTGTGCTTAAGTTTGAGTAGCGATCGTAAAATTAGTTTCATCAGGGAATCCCCTGTCAAAGAAAATCTACCTTAATCTTGACGCAGCGATTACATCTATATCTGTAAATATTTCAAATCCTTAATAATTAATTTTTACCAACTCAGCAGATGTAAATTAATGTTTGCGAAATTTAAATACTTCTTTATAGTTAAGAATTGTAGTCATTTTTGGAACAATAACACTAGATTAGTTATCTATGTAAATAAACATACGTTACATCCGCAGGTTGTGTAAAAGTAACTAGTTATCTTGCGTCCTTTATTAAGGTTGGCATTTCCGACTCCATCAGGTAATGTAAGGTTTTATTTGCTATAGTGCGCGAATTTTTTATTTTTAATTACTAGAAAAATGATTATCAGAGTTTTACTGCGTTTCCAGCATAGAATAACCTATCGCGTTCTTAGGGTTATTGGCAGTTCGGTAAAGAAAATTAGGCGTTCTTCAAACCAGAAGAGAACAATACAGTTTATCCTTCTCTTTACATTTATATTAGGGATGGCAGGGTGTAATTTTTTTGGTATCAACTCAAGTAAAGAACAACTACCAGCAGTTTCCTCACTTACACCACCAAAATTACCAGACTGGATTGAACAAATAAGTCCCATTGGAGATGCAAAACTTCTCAATCAAATCCGCATCCGTTTTAAAGAAGCTTTAATCCCAGTTGAAAGTCTTGATAGTCCAGAACAGCAAAAAATATTACAAAAATTTGCCCTTTGGCCGCCTTTACCCGGTCAATTTCGCTTTTTAACACCGCGCATGGTGGGATTCCAAGCTGAAAAAGCATTACCAATAGCGACAAGGTTTCAAGTCACTCTCAAAGCAGGTTTAGCCGATTTAAAAAATCACCGCCTAGACAAAGATTTGCCTTGGACTTTCAACACTGAATCCATTAAATTAACTAATTTACCCGGTGTCAATCCCATTGAGAAAGCTGATATCGAACCAATTGATTTACAACAGAAGTTACAGTTTACTTCCAATGTAGAATTGGATTTAGCTTCTGTACAAGAACATTTACAGTTAATTCCCGAAGGTAAAAGTAAAAGTACAGGTTTTAAAGTTGGATTAAACAAAGAAGAAAAACCAGTAAAAAATGAAGAAGACCCTTTAGAAAAATTTGATCCTTCAGCACGCAATTGGATTTATAATCTCATCCCACAGCAAAATCTAGAAAAAGCAACCAGTTATCGCCTGATATTTTCTCCAGGCATACGTCCTGCTTATGGCAATCTAGCGACAGAGAAACAATTTGCCAGTAAGTTAGCAACTTATTCGCCTTTGGCATTTCAGAAAATTAACTTTTACGGGCAGCCAGATTCAGGCGGAACATTTGGACGATTTGTTAAAGGCAGTCCCCAGCTAGAATTTAATAATGTTTTATTAGCAGATTCAGCTAAAGAAAACATTACTATTAATCCAGCACCAAAAGAAATTTCGAGAATTCTGCAAGTTAATGATGAAGATAAGATTGTCGGCATCAATCCTTATGCGCTAGAACCCGCCAAGACTTATACAATTACTATCGGCGAAAATCTCAAAGATAAGTTTGGGCAAACTTTGGGTAAACCTGTCACCCTTAAATATGACACTGGAGATTTAGCTGGGGATATTTGGGTACCATCAGATTTGAATATTTTTCCTACAAGTAAAAATTTACAGCTAAATATTAGTACCGGAAATCTGCCAGAATCTAAATATAAAGCCGCTTATCGAGTAGTTCAACCAACAGATTTAGTTTATTTTAATAATAGTAGTGATTTATTATCACAACCTTCTGATTGGCAAAGCTTTAAGGTATCGGGTAAGAAAAATCAATCAGTTGATATTGCTGTTCCTTTGCGAGAAAAAATTAGTGCTGCTACGGGGATGTTAGCTTATGGAGTTCAAGCCCGCACTAATAAATATCAAGAAAATGGTAAAGAACTGTGGCGCGAACCTACGACTTATGGCTTAGTTGAATTGACGAATTTGGGCGTATTTACTCAGTGGTTTCCTGAGTCAGGGTTAATTCGTGTCAATCATCTTACAGATGGTTCGCCAGTTAAAGCGGCTGCCGTTGAAATTTATCAATCAAAATTACAAGCAAAATCTCGTCCAGAACCAGTACCTTGCGCAACAGGTAAAACTGATGAAAATGGAATTTTTAGAATTGTTGGTGAAGGATTACAAAAATGTTATTCTGGCAATGAAAGCTCTAGTAAATCACCACAGTTATTAGTAGTTGCCCGTGAAAATCAAGATTGGGCATTTGCTAGAACTGAAGAATATAGCGGTGTTTATGGCTACGGTATTGATGCGGGTTGGCAAGATAAAAAGCCAGAATCACGCGGGATAATTTTCTCGGATAGACAGTTATATCAACCAGGTGAAAAAGCTTGGTTGACTGGTTTTGCAAACTATTTACAAAATGGTGCAATTCAGCAAGATAAAAATGCTGCTTACCAATTAACTTTGGTAAATCCCGATGGGCAAAAAACTAGCTTAGGTACGCAAACTACAAATGAATTTGGCAGTT
This sequence comes from Nostoc sp., assembly GCF_036917315.1. Taxonomy (GTDB): domain Bacteria; phylum Cyanobacteriota; class Cyanobacteriia; order Cyanobacteriales; family Nostocaceae; genus Nostoc. The sequence goes on from NZ_JBALDR010000034.1 coordinate 207,931, forward strand.
TTTCTCTGGAACTGCCAATCAAAACTACTCAGCGCTTAGGCTACTATACAGTCCAGGCGAAAGGTAAAAATGGACAAGAAATTTCTGGAGAATTTCGGGTAGCTGAGTTTAAGCCACCCAACTTTAAAGTCGAACTCAACTTAGATAAAGAATTTGCATATATTGACGAAAAAGTTAATATTAATGCTACAAGCAATTATTTGTTTGGTGCGCCTGTAGGAGGTGGAGAAGCAAAATATTTTATTACTCGCCAGCAGGCTGATTTTGTTCCTAAAGGTTGGGAGGGATTTACTTTTGGTAGGCAATGGTTATGGCCGGAGGAAACCCCTACTATATCTACTGATGTATTGCAAACTAATGCCCAGCTAGATGCTAATGGTAAAAGTAGTCAAACTGTGAATGTGGCGAATGATTTACCATATCCGATGACTTACCAGGTGGATGTACAAGTTGCAGATGTTTCTAATATGTCGGTAGCAAATTCTAAAACTTTTACAGCCTTACCGAGTAATCGCCTTATTGGATTAAAAAGTAATTTCATCGCTGATGCTGGTAAGGCTTTTCCTGTTGAAGTGATTGTTACTGACCCTACAGGAAAACCGATAACAGGTCAACGGGTGCGCCTGGAATTACAACAGATTAAATACAGCAGCGTCACGCAGTTGGTGGAAGGTAGCCGAACTCCAAAAAATCAAGTTGAATATAAAACAGTAGGACAAGCAGAAATTACATCTGCAAGTAATCCACAATCAGTAAGTTTGACAGCGCCGGAATCTGCTTCATATCGGATTAGAGTTAATTTTAGCGATGTTAAAGGTGAATTAAGTGCCACAGATTTGCAAATTTGGGCAACTGGAGAAAATCCGGTATTTTGGGGTTCTAAGGAAGATGATGTCTTAGAAGTTAAATTAGATAAAAAAGAGTTTAAACCTGGTGAAACTGCTACTGTATTAATTCAATCTCCCTATCCAGATGCAGAATTATACTTTGCTGTGATTAAAGATAAACCTCTTTATCAGCAGATTATTAAAGTTCAGGGAGGCGCGCCACAAATTCAGTTTCAAGTTACGCCAGAAATGCTGCCAAATGCAGCCATTGAAGCTGTCTTAGTCAGACAAGGTAAACCCATTAACCAAGTGGAAGCGGGAAGTTTAGATAACTTGGTGAAGATTGGTTTTACACCTTTTAAAGTTAATTTAGAAGATAAGTATTTAAAACTGCAAGTTAAACCAGTGCAAGCATCATTAGAACCTGGCGCAGAAGAAACGGTACAACTAGAACTGAAGGACAATCAAGGAAACCCCACCAAAGGACAGTTTACAGTCATGGTAGTAAACGAGGCGGTGTTACAACTTTCTGGTTATCGTCCGCCAGATTTGGTAGATACAGTTTATGCAGAACAGCCAATTTCTACGCGCTTTAACGATAATCGCCCAGATGTCATATTACAAACACAAGATGTAGCTAAACCAAAAGGTTGGGGTTATGGCGGTGGTTTCTCCACTGGTGCAGCCAATACTCGCACTCGCACCGATTTTAAAGCTTTAGCTTACTACAATGGTTCTGTCATCACCGATGCAAATGGGAACGCACAGATAACTTTTAAACTCCCGGATGACTTAACTACATGGCGAGTGATGGCTGTCGCCACCGATGGGAATCTGCGTTTCGGGAATGGGGAGGCGACGTTTATCAGCACCAAACCACTGCTAACTAATGCCATCTTGCCACAATTTGCCCGTCCAGGCGATCGCATCCTCGCTGGTTTATCCGTCACAAACAACACAGGGAATACAGGAAATCTCTCAATTAATGGCGAACTTAGCGGTATGGTGAAGTTTGCTGAGAAAAACCCCACAGCGACTTCTTTGCAAACCAAAGCTGAATCTGCAACTCATGCTTATCGCTTTCCTATGCTGGCGGATAGTGTGGGAACTGGTAAAGTTCGATTTACAACTCAGCTAAATGGTACAGCCACAGATGCTTTTGAAGTACCTTTGGAAATTAAGCCAATTGAAATTACAGAACAAGTCGTTGAATCTGGTGTCACTGACAAACAGGTGAAGATTCCTCTTAATGTTGATAAAAATACCTTCCCTGATGCGGGAGGTTTAGATATTCAGTTGGCGAGTACTTTGATTCCAGAAATTAAAGCACCAGCAAAACAAGTTTTAGAAGATGATGATTTACCATTCACAGAACCGGCGGCGAGTCAGTTAATAATTGCGGCAAATCTGCAAACTATTGCCCAAAAATACGGTCAGGCATTTGCAGAATTTAATCCTAGCCAACAAGCGAGTCAAGCAATTGAAAAATTACAAAAACTCCAAATAGCCGATGGTGGTTTTGCTGCTTTCCCCGGACAAGAAAAATCCGACCCTTGGGCTTCTTCCTATACGGGTGAATCTTTGGCTAAAGCTAGTCAGGTGTTCCCTAATTTAGTCGATTCTGTAATGGTATCTCGCCTGAGAGCCTATTTACAAAAAGTTCTGGCGAACCCCGGAGAATACGACTTTTGCAAACAACTACTCTGTAAAAGGCAACTGCAACTTAATGCTTTAATTTCTTTAGCAGAATTAGGAGACAAACGCAATACTTTCCTCGCAGATATTTATGAACAGCGTAATAATTTTGATGTAGCAACTCAAATTAAACTAGCGCGATACTTATCTCAATTCCCAGAATGGCAAGATGAATCTCAACAATTAGTGAACAAGCTGCAACAGAATATCTATGAAACTGGTCGCACAGCAGTTGTGAGTTTACCAACTAGTTGGGGATGGATGAGTTCATCTACTACGACGCAAGCGCAAGCTTTACGCTTATTTATTGCCAAACAGAGTAAACCCGAAGTTATAGATAAATTATTCCAAAGTCTTCTGGCATTACGACGCGATGGTACATGGCAAACCAACTATAATAATGCTCAAGCCTTAACAGCTTTGGTAGAATATAGCCAACTGCAACCCACGCCACCTAATTTTGTTGCCACAGTGGAATTAGCTGGTAATAAGTTAGGAGAAAATCGCTTTAATGGCTATCAAAATCCCGGCTTACAGCTAAATGTGCCCATGAATAAATTACCTCGTGGGCGTAATGATTTAACCCTGCAAAAATCAGGTAATGGCACTTTGCACTATCTGGTTGCTTACAATTATCGCTTGCAAGGAAATCAACCAGGCAGATTTAACGGATTACGCATAACACGAGAAATTAGTCAAGTAAATAAAGAGAAAGTTTTGCAAAAAACAGGTCTTTATGCTTTCGATAAACCCTTGACTTTAGCCTCTGGACAAGTGTTTGATATTGGTTTAGAAATCATCGCCGATCATCCTGTGGATCATCTGGTGATAAAAGATCCCCTACCATCAGGTTTTGAGGCGGTGGATGCGAGTTTTCAAACTGCTACCGCTGCATTACAAGCAAAAGCCGATAGCTGGGAACTTGGGTTTAAGAATGTGTACCGCGATCGCATTATCGCCTACGCCGACCACCTCGAACCAGGAGTTTATAGCCTCCATTACTTAGTCCGTTCTGTTACTCCTGGTACATTTTCTTGGCCTGGTGCAGAAGTTCACTTGCAATATGCGCCAGAAGAATTTGGGCGTACTGCTGAGTCTACATTGGTGATTGAGGATAAGTCGTGACAACTGGGTTCTATAACCAATGCGATCGCATTTTCACCTCAGCCAACAAATAATAACAACCAAAATCTGTATATGTACTAATATGCAAAGGGAGCTATTTCTCCTTTATTAAGCAGAATTATTACCAAATTTCACCATGATGAATAACTGGTTTGATACAGCTCGATTGGGGATGTTTATTCATTGGGGACATAGTTCCCAACAAGGATGTGAGTTATCTTGGCCGTTAGTTGGGGGTGTATTCAGCCTACCTTTTTGCAAAGATATTCCAGTTGAGAAATATCACTACACAGCTAATACTTTCAATCCACAGCAATACAATCCTCAAGAATGGGCAGATTTAGCAAAAAGTCTAGGAATGAAATATGCCATATTAACAGCCAAACATCATAATGGGTTTGCCCTATTTCATACGCAAGAATCAGACTTTTCAATTGCATCTGCACCTTATAAAAAAGATATTGTACGTGAATATATCGAAGCGATGCGCTCTGTAGGATTGCGTATTGGTCTTTATTTTTCGCTTAGTGACTGGCATCATCCAGACTATCCAGCTTTTACAGAAGCAGATAAACCTTATCGCTTTGACCAGCTACCTCAACCGACAGCGCAACAGTGGGAGCGATATATCCAATTTATGTTCAATCAGATACGAGAACTATTGACTAATTATGGTCAAATTGACATCATTTGGTTTGACGGAAGCTGGGAACGCACTCCTGAGCAATGGCAGGCTCAAGAATTAGCAAAAATGATTCGTGATTTACAACCTAATATTCTCATCAACGATCGTCTTCCGAATTGTGGAGATTTTGAGACTCCTGAGCAGTTTATTCCTCCTCACCCACCCGATCGTACTTGGGAAACTTGTCTGACTATTAACGAGAGTTGGGGATATAATTCAGATGATTGCAACTTCAAATCGTCTCGTCAATTGATTCACACTCTTTGCGAAGTAGCAGGCAAAGGGGGCAACCTCTTGCTTAATGTTAGTCCAATGGGTAATGGACAAATCCCTCCTGAGCAGTCAGAGCGTCTCAAAGATATAGCAGATTGGATGGGGAGCCACTGTGAAAGTATACTTGATACAACCCCAGGATTAGAACCGTGGCAATTTTATGGCCCCTCAACTCGTAAGGGCAATCGCATTTATTTACACCTATTAATGAAACCTTACGAAACAATCTCAGTTAGGGGTATACCAATCAAACAAGTAAAATCGGTGTTTGTTCTTGCTGACGGCACAGCATTAACCTACACAAGTCGCTGTGCGATTATTGATTCTATCCTCAATTCTAATCCGTTAGGAGAATTAACAATTGATGTACCTGAATCAGTAATTAATCCATACGTTACAGTGATTTGTATTGATATTTATTCTTAATTAATGTAAATTCACTAACAGTTCAGCGATCGCTCCAATTCTTAGAGCTAAAGAGAGCGATAGCGATGTAGGAGCGTCACAGTCCACTAAAGTAGCTTAAATTAGAGATTGCATACAAAAAAGCCCAGTCATTTCTAACTGGGCTTTTAGCTATCTCAATCAATTATTGGAGGTGAGTAGTTTCGCACTTATGCAGCAGGTTGTTCTAGATTAACCTTGACAACTTTGTTCTTTTCTTGCTCGGACTTGGGCAGTGTCAAATTCAAGATCCCGTCTTTATAATCTGCGGTAACATTGGTATTTTGAACCCTACCAGATAGAGGAATTACACGTTGGAACTTGCCGTAGTAAAATTCACTCTTGGTAATACCCTTGTCTTGGGTTTTAGTTTCAGACTTGCGCTCACCGCTAATGCGAACAGCGTCTTGGGTGACTTGAATATCTAAGTCTTTAGCTTCCAATCCTGGCAGTTCTAGCTTGAGATGAATCGCATCATCGGTTTCGTGCAACTCAGCAGCCGGAACTCTGACAAAGCCTTTTTCAAGCCGTGCAGATGGTACTCTGGTATCTCCAAATAAGCCGTTGATGTGACGTTCTAAAGCGTTCAATTCTTGCCAGGGGTTGTAACGAACTAGTACCATAACTCTTTCTCGGAAAAACTCAGCTATTGTTTAATCGTTTTTGCACTTGATTTTGTGCTGTATGTATTCATAATAAGTATGGTTTCAACTTCTATAAATTCGGTAATCATCACCTCATCAAATGATGATTACCGCACTTAATTAGACCTAAAAAAAGATTACGGTTTACTCTAATTTCTCTGTTCGGTAAACCAGAATAATAACTTTTAGGATCTGTAAAATACATACGCAGTAAGGAATTAGATTTTGGTTGTAGAATTTAAATCTGTCAAAGAATTATGCCTTTGATATTCAATCCGCACTTGCTTAACGTCAAGCTCAGATTCTAAAAACACAAGTTTTTCTACTTGCTGTAATCCCACATTTTCAACCTGTGCTAATTCTGAGTCTGATAATGGCCAAGGTGGGCCAGAGGGTTCAACTTCTGTATCTCGAACACGAGTAATCAGTAAAAGTGTGCCACCAGAAGCAACAAAGGAGGTAACTGAAGAAATAACCCCAGAACGCACATTCAACGGCAAAGCTTGAATATTACGACATTCAAAAACAAAATCAAAAGCTTGATGCCATTGTGAGGGAATTGCTAACAAATCTGCGACTACATAGTTGACAGTCGAATCTGGAAATCGCTCTTGACACCAAGCGATCGCTGTCGGTGAAATATCAAAAGCAGTTACTTCAAATCCCAGATGAGCTAAAGCTTCGGCATCATCTCCCAAGCCGCAACCAATGACTAGCGCCTTTTGCCCAGAAACGAACGGTTGATGATTCGTCAACCAATCTTGTAGATAAGGGTGAGGAGTTAACTTTGCCCAAGGAATTTTTGCTGTATCACCTTTAGCTTCGGTATATAACACTTCAAACCATGCCGATGGTTCTGATTTTTGTACAGCTTCGGTAGCTAACTGTTTAACATAAAATTGTAAATCTTCAGGTTGTTGTTCAAACATAAAAACTGACATTACTTACTGGAGATTCACTCACAAGGAATCGCACGGGGATTCCTTGTAGCCTCCAAACTAAGAATACAGGCAATCAACCACACTAAACCTGCCCCGTAACCAGCTGTCACATCAGTTAGCCAATGTACACCAAGATAAAGCCGACTGAAACCGATCGCAGCAATTAAGAGTATAGTCAAACCGTAAATCCAAAAGCGCCATTCAGGAAACTGCTTTGCCAGAAGATAGCTGGTAAAACCGTAAATCACTATTGAGACCATTGCATGGCCACTAGGAAAACTATGTTGACCTACTTTAATAATATGTTTCCACAGCGCTGGACGCGCTCTACCAAATAATAGTTTCATCAAACAATTTAGCAAGGTTGCACCAACTCCAGCGATGCCCAAGATAGCTGCTTGCCGACGACGATTATAAAATAACGGACTAATCGCCAGCCCCAAAGAAGATAACAGCATTACTACTGGATCGCCCATAAAAGTGATACTAAGCATGATGCGATCGCGCAGTGGTGTATGCAACCTCTGGATCAAGAGCAAAATGGCTTCGTCAAGATTATATACGTACAACAATCCGGTGACGCATACAAGAGCGCCAACAGCCCCCAATACCGGAATAAGTTGACTACCTGTTTGGTTTAATTGTTGCTGTATAGATATTTGAGACAGTACGGCTGAATCAGATATGTTTCGATTATTACCCCCAACGGAAGCAGTATTTTCTTTAGTGACTGCGGTAGAAGGAAGTGATTTGCTGCTTTTTTGCCGATAATCTAAGACAATTTCTTGAATGAGAAGGCCGATAGTATTTAAACTCTTATCTGGATGGAAAATAACAAGAACATTCCCAGTGTAACTATTAGCACTAGCTCGTGAGATTATTTCCTCTTCTAATAATCTTGATTCAAGATATTTTTTAAGAGCTTCTGAATGATAAAGCCCATTTACCTTATATCTAGCTCTTCCTTTAACAGCAGTGTGTATTGCTTGAACCCAATGGTTTTCATTAGGAAGTTTATGAAAGTGAGGAGTACCCATTTGTTATTGATAATAAAATGCTTTGACTAAAGACTAGGGAAGAGAGATTTTCATGAGTTATGGCAAAACCTACTAGTTATTTCATGGCTACTTACTCTTAATCATGAATAATTTTAATAGTTTCTGTATTAACAACTAGACAAGATCGGGTTCGCTGGCAGATTTCAGTTTCAAAGGCTGGGAATTCACCTTGCCATTGCCGCGCAATCGCCATCGCTTGTTAGGTAAAACAAACATAGTGGCAGATTTTAGCCTCTTAATTATGCTTCTTGAGGTAGAAAGTATCCGTTCCCAAACGTCTATCCTAACCCTTCGATATACAATAACATTACGTGCTTGGTTGATCTTGCGTGTACTATCAATTAGGTTGATTAGAGCATCAAAGATAGTTCCTACAATTGATTTTGCCATTACCTTTTTTGGCACAACCACATCTTGGGCAGTTTGAATCAGGTTGACTAGATGCCCGCGCATTTGATTATCTGAAAGTACACCCACTTTATAATTGATGACGATGGATGCAGCTTTTGGGTTAACACGGACATTTGTAACTCTAGGATCGGATTCTATCGCTAACTTGAGTTGATTAGCATACTCAGTATCTCTGGCTAGCAGAGGAATACGAAAACGAATCCGCCCAGGAATTGCATGGACAATGCTATAGAATATCTTTTGGGATGGCGCTGTTTTCTTCGTTACGTTTTTAGCTGCCTTTTTTGGTGGTAAACGCAGATTAAGGCTGGCACTTTTGTCAGAGTTAGACCGTTTTATAGAAGTCATATTACTTTTTTAATTTCAAAAAAAAACGCAACTAGTATCGCAAGGACGTTCGGCGAAGCTCGGTCGAGCCGCAAAAGTCACGCATTCAAAAGTTTTGTATATCAAGGCTTTTGCTTGTTGAAAATGGTAACTTGATTTACGCCGCGCTCTACTAAACTTATAAACTTATCCATTGATGTTCTAACAGAGCGTTTTATTGAATTGCATTGACTTTACTTTAGTAATATCTGTTTCTCTGAATTAAAAAATCTATCTCAGTAGTGAATCTAGCTCTCGCTACTATCAGGTTCATTAAGTTTATTTAAGACTGTACTTCGTTAATAATAATGAAATAATCAAGAGGAGAAAGGTTGAAGAAGGTAAAAGGCACTTAGCAATATATTCGCAGATTCAGCATCGTACTTAATTCAAGCCAGTAAAACCGAGATTTGGCTTTGTACTTAAACCCTTGCTCTCTCCCCTCCCTTCTGAGATGATTATCATTTTTATTCACAAGTATTTCATGACATAGACTTATTGACATATAAGCAATTTAATAGTTTATGGTTGAGAGGCTATACTCTCAAGTAGTAAGATCAAGAGTATGTATGAATTTAGTGGATGGGAGTATTGCCCTGATTTCATGCAAGCCTTGCTTATTTATTTTATTTAATTTCTAGGTATTTGTTTATGCAGCAAGGGTTAAGCTTACTAATTCAACTGGTACTAGAGTTTGCACCTGTTGTTGCAGAGCTAGTACAAAAGAGAAGTAAAGATTTAGCTCTGAGTAAATATGAATCGATTGAAGTAATTCCCGAAATACTCAAAGTTCTAAATCCTTCAAATAAAAAAAGCAGTTATGTTGAAGACTTTGAACAAGAAAGAATTTTCCAACAGCAATTAGTAGCCGACAATCAGCAAACGCAATTAAGAATAGCTGCTCAAGAGCGAGAAACTGCGCTCAAGTTGCCAGAAGTCAATAAAATTCTTGATAGCTGGCCTTTAAGATTATATCCTTCACAGATTTTAGATCGCACCAATTATGAACGCGCTCCACTGAAAATTTTTATCGCTCCTCCTCAGATACATTTTGACCAATTTGGCGATAATAGAGATGAAACAATTTCCAAAATTGAGTTAATGTTGGCTGAAGGATTACGAGATTTTCTTAACAAGCATTACTCTCTACACAATCAAGTTAGACCAACAGAATTATTAGCAGGAGCTTGGGATAGTAAGCGTTTTCACAGTGAATCAAGTATTAAGGCTCTGTTTGGAATGTTGAAGACAGAGCCAACTTTGATTTTAGAGTCAGAAAATGATGGCGATTATTTAAATTTTCGGATTGCCTACTGGGGTTTGGGACAAGGTTATTATTATTATAAAACAATTGCTCGTTTACCTTATCGAGAAATCCTGGTAGAGTCTGCTAAAAGACGAGCCTTAGAATGGAAAAAGATTAGAGATGAACTGCTGGCATTGGGAGAAGAAAGCGAGGAAATTAATCACATAGGCAAAGAGAATGTTGTTAATTTAGCAATTTTAGAAAAGGTAGAAAAATGGAATGAGAAAGGAATTGATATTAGTAAGTTATCTTTACAATATCAAGTCAACCGTCAAGACTTTGAAAACCTTTGCCAGGTTTTGATTACTTATCACTGTTTGGTTGCAGGTTGGGTAGCAGATGCTTACCACCTGGTTAATCATGGTGTACCTCCGCTACTACCAGAGTTGCTGCCGAGTTTGTTGTCAGATACTTTTGATTTACAATCAATAGAAGTTATCGCCTCTGGTTACAAACAAGTTTACCAAGCTCTGGAAAATGAGCGTTGTTACTGGATTCCAGAATTGGCTTTGCAATTAGCCCAGAGTTTATCTCATTTAAGCGATGCTTACGGCGGTAAACTACGCTCTTGGGCAAACGAACAGCTTGATTATTCTGTGAATACATGGTTACAACTACGCCAAATATCACTACAGGATTCTACAAACCCGCTTCAGGCAATGCAATCAGCCGTCAGCGTCAAAGATGAAGAATATGTCAAAAAGTTAAGAGAATATTTTGTTGCAGTCGGTGATAGTCAGAGTCTTGCTGATGTTGAGGAAATTTTAAATTGCGTCGCCAACCTCAAACACCAAGTAACACTACAACATATCGTTCTCAGCCACACCCTAACTGGACATTCCGAAAAAGTGACATCTGTCGTGATTAGTCCTGATTCTGAGAGTTTAGTTAGCGGGTGTGCAGATAAAACCATCAAGGTATGGAATCTTAAAATCGGCAAACTTATTCGCACCCTCACAAAAGATTTAGGCGAAATTTCTTCTGTTGCAATTAGTCCTGATGGACATTATCTCGCTGCTGGTAGTTCCCAACATCCCAAAAGTAATGTCAAAGTATGGAAACTCAATTCTGACAAACTAATCCACACTCTGTTAGGACATCAAAAACCGGTTAACTGCATCGCCATCAGTCCTGACGGACAAATTCTTGCTAGTGGCAGTAATAAAATCAAAATTTGGAATTTGCATAAAGGCGATGCCTCCGGCGGGCTATGCCAACGCATTTGCACCCTTTGGCATTCATCAGCAGTTTATGCTGCTGCTATCAGCCCTGATGGTACAATCCTTGCTAGTGCTAGTTCCGATCGCAAAATTAGGTTGTGGAATCCACGCACGGGAGATCCATTACGCACCATTAACGGACATTCAGGTGAGGTGAAATCAGTAATCATTAGCCCTGATGGAGAAATGCTCTTTAGCGGTAGCGCAGATAAAACTATCAAAGTTTGGCATTTAGCTACAGGTAAAGTTCTACACACCTTGACTGGACATTTAGAAGAGGTTAGATCCTTAGCTGTTAGTCCTGATGGAGAAATTCTTTTTAGCGGTAGCGCAGACAAAACCATCAAAATTTGGCATTTGCGGACGGGAGAGTTATTGCAAACTATTACAGAACACTCAGGGGCAGTAAACTCTATTGCTATTAGCCAGAATGGTCATTTTCTTGCTAGTGGTAGTTCTGATAAAACCATCAAGGTTTGGCAGATTAATTAAGCTTTTTAGTTACTCGTTTGGCGATCGTTTATGGCTAGTTCCATGCAACTTAATAAAGCTATCAAAAGCATACCATGCTAAAACATACCAAGGAATAACTTCTAACTGCAACCCTTTATTCAGTAATTGCCGCAGTGAAAGACTAGCTAATCCCACAGGGAAAAGAATCCGCAGATCAAAAGCACCATGTGTTGACTGTTTAACGCGCTGGTTTAAGTCAACAACCGCAGATGATACTCCTGCTGATGCTTCGGTGTTACCCTCGGTAACATCGGCAAAAATTATTCCTAAATCTTTAAGTGTTGCTAGCACGTTTTCTAGACTGCCATCTTTACCATCATGATTGATAAGAATACTGCCATGATGGACATTTGTCTTAACTTGATTAATGTGAGAATTTGCTGACAAAGCATTGGCGATGCTTTGCATTTCTTTTGGTTGACGATGGGAATGAGCTACTCTCAATCGCAATCTTCCGGGAGTCGAACTTACAACTTTTGTAGATATCGGTTTTTGTGGTGTTTTGAAAGAGGGTTTGTCTATAATTTGCGGCATTTTATTGTAGGTGCTATAACCATTTGTCAACATGCAACCACCTTTTTTACTTGTGTGATAGTGGATTTTTTGTTGTAGGTTTGTTATCTACAGGAATGAGTGGAAAATTAATGGAAAACGAACCGCAGAGGACGCAGAGAACACAGAGGAATAATAATGTCCGCTTGATTACTTATTAAACCCGGAGAACCCCACCCCGCCAAAGCTGTGCTTTGTCTCCCCTCCCCGCCTGCGGGGAGGGGTTGGGGGTGGGGTTCTTTTATTAGGGGAATTGGAAGTCGCCTATGGCAAAGAATTTAACTTGCTAATGGGCTGATGAAATTAGACACCATTATCGGCGACATTATCGCCATTGGTGGCAGTGGCTTCAAACACGGGGGTTTCTTTTTCATCAGCAAGTTCTGCTCTGGCTTCGGCTACCATGTCTTCCCAGGTTTCGCCCATTTCTGCAATGGTTCCTTTGCTTCTTTCATAAAGACCAATTCCGCCTTTGATGACTGATTTGACTAAGGGTTTACCAACTCCAGCGACAATGGGCAATAAAACGGGTGCTAAGAGGACTGCACCAATTCCGGCTATGATACCGGGAGCGCCTGCATCTTCAACAAAATCACTAATTTTAGGTGCCATGTTCAATTTTCTCCTATTAATTAAGAAACCTCGGAAAGCTTTTTAAGATACTCTTGGCGGCATAGTTGTATCATCTTGCCGATGGTAGAGCTTTATGTTGACGATTTTTAAGAATTGGACGCAAACCGTTGACTCCGGCAACTACGGTTGAGCCATTGTTGACTACTGTTGCAGCTAAGGGGTTAAGACCAAAGAAAACGGCGATCGCCATTGCTGCTAAATTAGGAAAGGCAACAAGTGCTGTGTTTTGCCGAATCAATTGTTTGGCTTGACGAGCGATCGCGATCGCTTCTAATAAACCATGCAAGTCATTCTGCATCAACACTAAGTCTGCTGTCTCGCGGGCTATCTCAGAACTGTTGGCAAAGGATACGGAAACATCGGCGTAGGCTAAAGCTGGCGAATCGTTGATCCCATCACCTACAAATGCAACTGTCTTACCTTGTTCGTGCAGTTGGCGGACAACTGTTGCCTTTTGTTCTGGGAAAGCTTCTGCGTGAGTATGCGTTGGCAAAATACCAAGTTCAGCAGCAACGGCTGTAGCAGTTCGCTTATTATCGCCGGTTAGCATGTGAATTTCTACACCTTCGACTGTCGAAAGTGCTGTGATGACTTCCCGACTTTCGGGACGGAGAAGGTCACTATATTTAATAATACCTTGAAGTTGACCGTTGCTAGCTACATAAATCGCTGAATTTGGAGATTTTTGCTGACCATTTAACGCTTCGGTATCAATGCCACTGGAACGCAAAAAGCGATCGCTTCCAACATAAACTGTCTCTTCATCAATCAGAGCTTGCACACCCAAACCTAGTTGATAGTCCCACTTACTACGCGGCAAAATTTCCACTTGCTCTGCTTGGGCATAGCGAACAATTGCTTCTGCGACTGGATGAGTTAAACGTTGTTCGGCGGCGGCTGCCAATTCCAACACCCGCAATCTTGAGGTTGCTGGATTGAGACTTTCCAAACTGACAACATCGACTTCTCCCTTAGTTAGTGTCCCGGTTTTATCAAAAACTATGGTATCAACTTCTGCTAGTTGTTCTAACGCCCGTCCGCTACGGATGAGAATCCCCCGTCGGGCAGCATAAGTTAATGCTGCTAAAACTGTTGTGGGGACTGATACTCGAATCCCTGTAGCAAAGTCTAGAGTTAAAACACTGGCTGCCCGTGAAGGGTTGCGAGTTGCGGCAAATACTGCCCCACCAAGTAGCAAAGTTGGCACAACCGCTTTTTGAGCAAATTTCGTGGCATAATTCTCCATCCGGGTATCATGGACAGGTGCTTCTTGCATTAACTTAATGCTCTGTCCAGCGCGGGTATCGTTGCCTATCCGTTCTGTGAGAATATAAATTCGTCCTTCTCGTACCAACGTTGAGGCGAAAACTGGTTGTCCCTTTTTCTTCAGCACCGGCATCGACTCGCCAGTTAGTTTCTGCTCATCTAGCAGGGCTTTACCTCGCAAAATGCTACCATCAATCGGCACTTGTTCGCCAGGGTAAACAATCACTGTATCCCCACGCTGCACATCTTGAATGGGAATTTGTTGTTTGTCGCCATTGCGTTCCACCCAGACAAATTGCCCTAGAGAACTAAGTAAATCTAGAGTTTGTTGAGCAGAAGAACGAGCCGTGCGATCGCGGATATTTTCGCCTACTTCAATTAAACCCAGCATCAGCGATGGTGTGAGAAATTGCCCTTGGAAGGTAGTAATAGCGATCGCCATCAAATCCAAAAAGTCAATATTCAATTTTCGTTCTACCCTAATACCTTCCCAGGCTCGTTGGAGAACCGGTAGTGTAGCAATGGCGATGGGAAGCACCACTATCAAAGGCGGGATCGATAATCCTAACGGCCCTCCTAGTACTGCTAAAGTAGTTGCAACGGCGGAGAGTTGTAAACCTGGCCAAGATGGCTCTTTTTCCGTTTCTGATAAAGATGTAGAGTTTTTGAGAACGACTACTTCACTTGCAGCCTGAATCAAATCGTGAAGGTGCGATCGCATCTTCGCATCAGAAACTTTATCAGACTTATAAGTAACTGCAACTGACATTGCCGCAGGCTTGACACGGACATTCTTCACCAGCGCATCTGCTGACAACAATACTTCCAGACGCTTGGCATAATCTGCATCACGGCGTAAGCGAGGTAAGCGAAACCGTACTCTTCCTGGAGTTGTATGGACAACGCTGTAGGTAACGTTGGGCAACTCTCCTTGAGAGCGTCCATTAGTGTCAATTAAAGAAACTTTTCCATTCCCTTCCAAGACAGTGAATTGAGATTTTGGGGGTGATGGTAGTTGCAGTGCTACTTTTGCCATTCTTTTCTTTAATCCAAAATTTTTACACTTCGATGAAAATTAGGCTCTTTACTGAGATAAAGAGAGCAAATTAGCCACCAATCCTGTGAGATTGATTAGCTATCAACAGTTTGGTTATTTGTAATTTGCTGAATTCGTTAGCTAACTTATTGCTGTGGCGGGATCGTTGGCAGATTCAATTAGATTGGCTAGATGAGATATTGCTGCTGACAAAAAGTTCTGCACTCGCTTCTGAGAATTCTGCATCATCCCAGTTTTATAGGTAATGACAACTGATTTCGCAGCGCTATTAACTCGCTCACTTGTAACTGTAGAATCTGATTTGAGTAATGTCTCTAACCGTTGGACATATTTTGGATCGCAAGCAATTCGAGGCACACGAAACCGCACCCTTCGGGGAATTGCATAAGCAATGCTATAAGCTACTTTTACAGGTTTTTTTGGTTGTTGAATTACAGAATGAGTCGAGGATACCGGATTGCTTTTAGTCTTAGAGACTGACGCATCCGCAAAGGATAAGGAGAATGTTGCTGATTTCTGCTTTTCTGCTGGGATTTTTGGCTTCCTATCCTGCCTGTCTTCTGTTGTTACCACAGTTGAGCATGATTGGAATTGGTTTGCAGATGCTGATACCACTTCTTTATTACCAGCCAACTGAATCAAATTAGCCAAATGCGATCGCATCTCAACATCTGACATTACATCAGATTTATAGGTAATAGCAATTGACCCTACCATACTATTATTGACTTGCTGATTGATTACCAAAGGCTCATTAGCAAGCAAGGCGAGAAGACGTTGCACATATTTTGGATCTTCGCTAATCTGGGGTATGCAAAACGCCACTTGTCCGGGAAATGCACAAATAATGCTATATGCTACCCTTGAAGACGGCGTTGCTGGGCAATTAGTCTCGTCTGTGACTGTTTGCTCTTCTTTTTTGTTTAAATTTGCTGCCGTTTCTAAATTTAAACCAGTCATAATTGCCCTCCAGTATTCCGCAATTTGAAACTGTATATTAGGTTTCCAAGGGTAAGTTCGCCATCATACCTAAGGATAAAGACATCGCAGGCGATTTTAGGCTACTCCACAGACTGGATAACTGGGGAGTTGTTTGGTTTGCCGTTGTTACGTCTGTAACTTCAGCAGTCTGACTAACGGTAGTAGTATGGTTTGCCGTTGTTGCGTCTGTAACTTCAGCAGTCTGACTAACGGGAGTTGTATGATTTGTCGTTGTTGCGTTTGTAATTTCAGGAGTCTGACTAACTTCTTCTAGGGGTTGTTTCGTCGTTGTCATCCCTAGTGTTGGTGGGTTTATCTCCAACGCTAATTCCATCAGACTCACCCAATAAGATAATGGAATATCACGAGACTGATAAGCGATCGCGATCGATGCTGCACCAAAATTTATACGCACGCTGGTAACTTGGGCATCAGTTTTCACTATTCTCTCAAGTCGCCGCCCATAAGCTCGATCTTGGGCAATTTTTGGTACATTGAAGCGAATACGCCCACCAATTGCATGGACTACACTGTAGTCAATCTTTGCAGGTGCTGCCACCTTGCTATTTTCTGGTTGGATAGTAGATTCGGATATGTCGCTTTTTATTGCCGAACTGGTGTTATTACCTTCGTTTTTTTCTGATGTCGGAACTTGAGAGCCAAGATAACCAATTACACCACGGGTTGCATCCGCCGCAATCATATAAACTGGAATCGATACCCAGCCATGAATTCCCAACCCTCCTGTTACCGCCAAGCCTGTCATCATCGGAATTAAGGAAATACCTTGCTCTTTCCAAAATGAAGGCGATTTCCAAGCTGCAAAGGGATCAGTCTTGCTAGCTGAATCAAACGAAGCTTGCGGCTGTTGGATCTCAATATCGGATTTTAGCGCCAAAATTTGCGGTAATGACAGTTTATCTTCATCAAAATTAACCACCAAACTGCCCGTCTGCTCATTCACAGTAACTTCCCTCACTCCTTCTAAGGAGCGTAAATCTTGGGCTATGCTGTCCAGTATCGAGTTAAGACTACTGTCAGTGGTACGGAGTCGCACGCGCCCGGTAGTTACATGAACTATTTCCAAGCCACCTGAGGGCTGTGACTGCGTTGCCTGTGTCATCGCTTTAGTTGTAATATGTTTACTTTTATTACTTTGTTGTGTAGAGATTAAGTCAGATGATATTTTACCCGACGCACTTAATTTTTCGCGACTACTGATAGTTTTAGTCATTTCCTCAATTACCGGATAGCTCAATCAAGTAAAAAATAGGTTAACAATGGGTTAAATGTAACATGGAGTTTTGGGGTTAAATCTATTTCTTACGGATTATTTTTTATTAAAAGTTATATTGCCAAAGTAGCGATAGGTATCAACATTATCATCACGTAGTGGTGTTGCTGTAAGTTTTAACTGATACACAGGTTCAAAATGAAGATTCTCGGAGAGACAGTCACGTATGAAAGGTTTTTACTGAAGCTTGAAGCATTCATTTTTGCATTTACTGTTCGACAAGCATTTATTGAATGAGCAAATTATTATACTCTAAACTGGTTTAGTAATTGTCTTTTTGATTCAGTCCAACTTGTGGTGCGCGAGCGCACGAATCGACGGATGCAACTAAAGACATTTATTTAATTGATGGATTAAACAGAGAGTAAGTTAATAAAAAAGTCATTAACGCTAGCTTTGTTTATACTCGCTATCAATGAGTGCTAATACCCACGAAGTAAAAGCAAATTTCTGCTAATCGCAAAGTCAGACCAACGGCTGTGCGGTAGTTGAATCTTGACTTCGCTCGATTACCGCGCAGCGATGCACTTAGCTTGTCGTTCGCGGAGCGTCTCGAAGAGAAGTGTCGAAACTCAGTACAAGTTCGTAATTACTCTAAGGGATGAGTCCCCAAGTTTAAAAATATGGATGTATAACGAGGCGATGCATTGGCATAACAAGGCGATGCATTAACATAACAAGCCGATGTATTGGCATAACGAGGCGATGTATTGGCATAACAAGCCGATGTATTGGCATAACGAGGCGATGTATTGGCATAACAAGCCGATGCATTGGCATAACAAGCCGATGCATTGGCATAACGAGGTGATGTATTGGCATAACACCTAACCTGGCGAAGGCTTCCACTATTTAGGACGCAGCTATCGCCTGAAATTAGTAGATAGCGCAAACAACCCACTTAGACTTTACCAAGGACGCTTTGAACTTTAGCGATCGCATCAACAGCAAGGTCGAGATTTATTTACTCAGTGGTATCGCGGTCATATTCAACAACATTTAGAATTAATTACTACATCTATCGCTAACAGAATCGGCGCAAAACCTACTTCTATCCAAGTGCGCGAACTCGGTAATCGTTGGGGTTCATGTAACCCGAAAGGTGATATTTATTTCCACTGGCGGGTTGCTTTGCTTCCTAATGCGATGATTGAATATGTCGTAGTTCATGAAATGGTTCACTTAGTTCAACCCAACCACAATAGAGATTTTTGGGACAGGCTAGAGCGAATCTTACCTGACTGCGTGGAAAGAAAAGATTGGTTAGCGAAAAACGGCGCAATTTTCAGTTTATAAAAATGGATGTACATTCGCTAATTAAATGTCGCAATTCGCAGGTAGTGTCGCAACCGCATATAAATACCTGAAACCTTTATCCTGTAAGGATTATAAACTATTTACTCACGCAGACAATAAATTTGCCTAATTCGCATTTTCTAGGTCGCAAATCCTAGATTGTCAAATTAAATGTCGTTTGTTAAGATTTAGGCATTTATCAAATTGTATGTCGCATCCTTAGTCAATTAATGGTACATTAGTACCTTAATTATTCATGAGTGTTTTTCACTCCAATGGCAGACAAACAATTTGAATTCACGGAAGAATTAACGCAAGCTCCAGATGCAATTTTTCTTGACAAGAGTAATTTTGTTATAGATCCATCCCAAATTATTCTGGAAACATTAGATAGGCATAAACTGACATTTAATCTGATCCAGTGGCTTGCTGAATCACCGAATCGCACGATTAAGTCTCAGAGAAAGCAGGCTGTTGCAAATACTCTTAGTGTTTCTACTCGCCAGGTGGAACGTCTCCTGAAGCAATACCATGATGACAAATTATCAGAATCAGCAGGAGTACAACGCTCAGATAAGGGAAAACATCGAGTCAGCGAAGACTGGCAAGAATTTATCAAAGCAATTTATGAAGAAAGTATTAAAAACAAACATCCAATTTCACCAGCATCTATAGTTCGCGAAGTAAAGCGACACGCGCTCGTTGACCTTAAGCTGAAACCAGGAGATTATCCTCATCAAGCTACTGTTTATAGGATTTTAGATCCTTTGATCGCACAACATAAACAGAAGACAAAAGTCAGAAATCCGGGTTCGGGATCTTGGATGACAGTTGTAACACGAGATGGACAGCTACTGAAGGCTGACTTTAGTAACCAAATTATTCAATGCGACCATACTAAGCTGGATATTTGCATAGTTGATAGTGATGGTAATTTATTGTCTGACCGTCCTTGGCTAACTACTGTTGTGGATACTTATTCAAGCTGTATTGTTGGTTTCCGCTTATGGATCAAACAACCAGGTTCTACAGAGGTGGCTTTAGCTTTAAGGCACGCTATTTTGCCCAAAAACTATCCTGATGATTATAAGTTAAATAAAGTTTGGGAAATATGCGGGACTCCTTTTCAATATTTCTTTACTGATGGTGGAAAAGATTTTCGCTCAAAACATCTTAAAGCCATTGGTAAGAAACTAGGATTTAAGTGTGAACTACGCGATCGCCCTCCCGAAGGCGGTATTGTAGAACGTATTTTTAAAACTATTAATACTCAAGTTCTCAAAGATTTACCTGGTTATACAGGGGCAAATGTTCAGGAACGCCCCAAAAATGCAGAGAAAGAAGCGTGTTTGACAATACAAGATATAGACAAGATCCTAGCTAGTTTCTTTTGTGATATTTATAACCACGAACCATATCCCAAAGATCCCCGCGAAACAAGATTTGAGCGCTGGTTTACAGGAATGGGAAGAAAACTACCTGAACCTTTGGATGAGCGAGAATTAGATATCTGTTTGATGAAAGAAGCGCAACGAGTTGTTCAAGCGCATGGATCTATACAGTTTGAGAACCTGATTTATCGAGGAGAATCACTCAATGCATATAGAGGTGAATTTGTAACGCTTAGATATGATCCAGACCATATTCTGACTTTATATATCTACAGTTGCGAAACTAATGATAATTTAGAAGATTTTTTGGGCTATGCTCATGCCGTCAACATGGATACCCATGATTTGAGTATAGAAGAATTGAAAGCCTTGAATAAAGAGCGAAGTCAAGCTCGTAAGGAGCATTTTAACTATGATGCCTTATTAGCATTAGGTAAACGGAAGGAACTTGTAGAGGAACGTAAAGAAGACAAAAAGGAAAAAAGACGCTCAGAACAAAAGCGTCTACGTTCAGCTTCCAAGAAAACCTCAAATGTTGTTGAACTGAGGAAAAGTAGAGCTAATGTTTCTTCAAAGAGAGATGACAAACTGGAACTCTTGCCAGAGAGAGTTTCAAGGGAAGAAATACAGCTTCCGAAAACAGAGCTGCAACCAGAACTATCTGGTCAAGCTGACATTCAAGAGCAGGAGAGACACAAGCTGCTTGTCCCTAACCGTAAACAACATTTGAAGAAAATTTGGTAATTTATGGCGCGATCGCAACTTGCTATTCAGTCCTCCGTTGAAGCCTTAGCTCCTGAGCTAGATTTAAATGCTCAACTTGCTAAAGTCGTTGAAGTTGAAGAGATATTCAATAATTGCTTCATACCAACCGATCGTGCTTCAGAATATTTCAGATGGTTAGATGAGTTGCGGATACTGAAACAATGCGGTCGAGTAATTGGCCCCAGAGATGTGGGGAAAAGCCGAGCGTCTCTTCACTATCGCCAAGAGGATAGGAAAAAACTTTCGTATGTAAGAGCTTGGTCAGCATCAAGTTCCAAGCGTCTATTTTCGCAAATTCTTAAGGATATTAACCACGCAGCACCAACAGGTAAGCGGGTAGATTTACGTCCAAGATTGGCTGGTAGTCTTGAATTATTTGGAATAGAACAGGTCATTATTGACAATGCTGAAAATCTCCAAAGAGAAGCACTGCTAGACCTCAAACAACTTTTTGACGAATGTCATGTTCCTGTCGTCTTAGTTGGAGGACAGGAGCTAGATAAAATCTTGGCCGATTTTGATTTGTTGACTAGCTTTCCAACACTGTATGAGTTTGACCGCCTAGAATACGATGATTTTAAGAAAACACTAAGTACAATTGAATTCGATATTCTAGCTCTGCCTGAAGCTTCTAATTTATCTGAGGGAACTATATTCGAGATTCTAGCCGAAAGTACAGGTGCGCGAATAGGACTGCTAGTCAAAATACTGACGAAGGCAGTTTTACATTCACTCAAGCATGGCTTTGGCAAAGTTGATCAAAGCATTTTAGAAAAAATCGCTAGTCGGTATGGCAGAAAATACATTCCCCCAGAAAATAGAAATAGCAATAAATGAAGATTATGACATTCTGCCAAGGTTGGGCTATGTTGAGCCATACCCAAATGAAAGCATCAGTCATTATCTAGGACGCTTGCGCCGATTTAAGGCTAACAGTCTTCCTTCAGGATATTCTTTAGGAAAAATTACTGGTCTTGGTGCTATCACAACGCGATGGGAGAAGCTTTATTTCAATCCCTTTCCGAGTCTTGAGGAATTAAAAGCTTTGAGTAAGCTGATTGGTGTGCAGGTGGAGAGGTTATATGAGATGCTGCCACCAAAGGGTATGACTATGAAACCCAGACCAATTCGGTTATGTGGTGCTTGCTATGCAGAAGCTCCTTGTCACCGCATTGAGTGGCAGTTTAAGGAGAAAATGAAGTGCGATCGCCACCAGTTGGGTTTATTAACAAAATGTACTAACTGTGAGACACCATTTCCAATCCCTGCTGATTGGGAACTAGGGAAATGCACCCATTGTTCCCTGCCTTTTGCAAAAATGGTGAAGCGTCAGAAGCGCTATTGAAAAAACTCCAAATAAGAAAAAGACGTGATTAAGTTCACGTCTCCAGGTAATGGAAA
Organism: Nostoc sp.; assembly: GCF_036917315.1. Taxonomy (GTDB): domain Bacteria; phylum Cyanobacteriota; class Cyanobacteriia; order Cyanobacteriales; family Nostocaceae; genus Nostoc. The sequence continues at coordinate 230,075 of NZ_JBALDR010000034.1, forward strand.
ATTAATGCATGAAAGTTATTAGGCTACATCTGCTACTAACAAACCGTTGACAGCGACGATGAAAATCTGTGCTAACTCAGGAGTGTTACAACAAGGTCTTTGATCTCTATTACAGGGTTGTGCTACCCATTTGCCCTCAAAATTTTGATAAAAAGTTCCGAGAAGCTGAGAACCATACCAAACTCGGTACATTTCTCCAAGATCATCTGGCACTGAGTCGATTTCAATTTCTGGCGCTACTGCATCAGCTAACTCCTCAACGTATTCCTCGAACTCGGATTGTGCCAAACTTTGGTTATCAAATACTTCTTGTGTAATCATGTGAATGACCTCATCAATGGGGTTGCACAAAAGGCGATCGCAGACTCTTCCCGGAGAGCGATCGCTTTTGTTTTTTCTATAACTTAATCTACGTGACACGTAGAATTACGTCAAGTGTAGATTAATAAAACTTAGAGTGTTATAAATCTACCTGTAAATATAGATACTGATAAGTAGAGAAATCTACGTCTAGCAGCTACTAAACTGAGGATGTAGTGATATGCCTTTGGATAAAGTGATTCGTTGGAAATTAAATGAAGTGATGGCGCGAAAGCGAGTTAGAAACAAGGACTTGGCAGAGGTGCTAGGGATAACAGAAAATTCGGTTTATAGACTTCGCAAGGTTGACGAGATGCCGCGATTAACACCAGAGCGCTTAAACGGGATTTGCAAGGCGTTGAATTGCCAGCCTGGTGAGCTTTTGGAATATGCCCCGGATGGTGGTGATGATAAGGTTGTTTCTATTATTGATGTGGCGTGAGTGCGATCGCCACCAGTTAGGTCTGCTAACCAAATCTACTAACCGTGAGACACCTTTCTCAATTTCCACTAATTGGGAGATAGGAGAATGCCCATATTGTTCTTCGCCTTTTACGAAGATGGCGAAGCGTCAGAAATCTTGTTGAATGTTGTGCCAGGTTACTTATATGGTTGTGATAATTCTAGGCACATTTCTTGAATCGCTTGTATGACTGCTTCTTTTAAAGTCATATCTTCCTCTACGTAATTTTTGAATATTTGTCTAGCACGGCGAGCTACTAAGATGACAAGACGGTAGCGATTAGGTGAAGCTTGGAGGAGTGCTTCAGTGATTTTCAGAATCTGCTTATCATCGTAGAGATCAGAAATTTTTACGGATTTTGAGGTACTAAAGAAAACTGATTTACTGTTACCACTAGTATCTATTACTTCATGTTCACTATCAATCCCTTTATTATCTCTATCACTTCTACTTCTATTCGGAATATTAGATAATTTTGAAGGGGATGTGAAGGAAACTGAGTTACCGTCCCCACTGGTATTTGTTACTTTGTCTTCATGAGCATTCTCTTTATTAATGTCTTTATTTTTAGTCTTGGTATGCCCAAGGTTCCTCTCTATCTGTACATTATTTTCGTCATTTTCATATTGAGAAAAAGGAAATACTGGTGATATAACCTGTGGTGAATTAACTATAATCACATGAGCAAAGCTATTAATTGTTCCAACGGTGGCAGTAATAGTAACGTTGCTACATTTATCATCTATAGACAAAGTACCATGCGAGTTAATATTACCGTTTGTTGTTTTCCAATTTACATTATTAATGTCTATATCATAGCAGTGTTGGTCTAAGCCTTTAACTGAAAAAGTAATACTTTCATAGGGTCTTAGATGTGCTTTATCAGGATAAATTTCTAATCGTCTTAAAACAGGTACAACTGTAATTTCTGCTGAAGCGCTTAGATTAGCTGTTGCTTGGTTTAAACACAAACTACTAAAAAACCCAAGAAGACGAGAAGCTAGTTTTATAATAGTCTTGGTTATCCAAGTTTGTAACTCTAGCTCGAAATTGTCTATTTCTATTTCTGTAATACTGCTGCTACCTTCAGATGTCTCTTCGGTATTTGACTCAGTAATAAATTCATCTTGAACCTGTGCTAAAAAACGAAGAAAATAAGATAAAATCTTACTCGAAATTCCAACGTTAAAGAGCAACGTTCTTGACTTTTTGGTTAACTTAGTAGTTAAACGAGAAGTTGCAGTTACTAAAAACTGGCCTTTAGCATTAAAATCAACAATAAAATTACCATTTTGGTCAATATCTCCCCCAGATGCTTCCCAAAGAATTGCTCCGGGGTCAATCTCATCACCAAACTGATCAAAACCAATGACGGTGAAAGTTTGGCTTTCATTAGGTTTGAGGTGTACAGCAGGTGGATAAATATGTAATCTTCTTAAGATTGGTAGTAAAGTAACATAAGCTAATTTCCGAATATTGCCAACTGAGGCAGTAACAGTAACCTCTCTTTGGCTATAACCGCCTTGGAAGAATCCATGACGGCTAATTGAACCTCCTTTGGTTGATTTCCAATTTACTTTTTCAAGTGCCATCTGGCTATCTTGTTGGTCAAATCCAATGACGGTAAAAGTTTTATTTTCTTCAGGTTCTAGCTGTATTTGAGGAGGAAAGATTTCTAATCGCCTTAATACTGGAGGAACACTGACATGAGCAGAGACACTGAATCTTCCGATAGTGGCAGTAATGGTAAATTGACCTTTTTGGTTACTGTCAGTAAAGTAATAAGCATCGTGATCAATCGTGCCGCCTGTTGCTTCCCAATTTATTCCACTGATAGCGATCGCATCCCCACGCTGATCCAAACCCATTACCTCAAAATGCTGCCATTCTCTAGGATTCATCACAACTTGCTGCGGAGAAATGACCACTTTGGTTAGCCTTGAAGGTTCAATGACTTTAAAATGGGCTGTACCTTTAATATTTCCTACCGTTGCACTTACTGTAATATTTGCATCTCTGTCAACTGCTACAAAAGTTCCATCTGGGTAAATCTTGCCGTCTGTTGTTTGCCAGTGGATGTTTTTAATTTTTACTTCATTTCTAAATTGGTCAAATCCCCTAACCCTTAAATTAAGCTGTTCATTCGGTTTAAGTTGCGTTCCTTGTGGCTCAATTTCTAAACTTCTTAGAACTGGAAGCAAGCCTACACAAGCTACATCGCGGACATCTCCAACAGTAGCAATGATGTCAACTGTATCTATGTCGTAACTACCAACGAACATACCATCATCATCAATCAATCCTCCAGTTGTAGATTGCCAATCAACTCTTCCTATGCCAATTTCATCTCCTTCCTGGTTAAATCCTTTGGCAGTAAAGGTTTGGATTTCATTAGGTTCAATTTGTATGTCCTTAGGAAAAATTTCTAGCCGTTGTAAAACTACAGGTACAACAACTCTGGCAGAAGCACTTACATTTTGTTCAATTGCACAAGCTGATATACTAAACTCACCTTTGGCATTTTGATTAACTATAAAATTCCCATCTTGGTCAATTTTTCCACCTGTGCCGTTCCAAGCTATTTTCTCAGTTGCGATCGCATTACCCCGTTGATCTAAACCTTGAATGCTAAAGTGTTGGTGTTCCCCAGGCTTCATTTCAACTTTTTGGGGAGAAATGACGAGTGTAGTTAATCTCGCAGGTTCAATGACATTAATTATTGTAGAGGTGCTAATCTCTCCAACACTGGCAGCGACAGTAATTTCTTGCTCTTGATAACTTGCTTGTAATCTACCGTCAGGAAAAATTGTGCTGCCTGTTGCACTCCAAGTTACTTCTTCAAGCTTGATATCACTACCATACTGATCCACACCTTTGATAGTAAAGTGCAAACTCTCACCGAACGTCAATGTGGGTTTTAAGGGAAAAATAATTAATGTTTTGAGTTTGGCTGGTTCAATTAGTGTGACTGAAACAGAGGTTTTGACTGCTTCTAAATTTGCTGTAATTGCAAATTCCCCAGGATTTTGTCCAGCATGGAAAGTTCCATGATTATCAATAGTGCCACCCGTAGCTTGCCACAATAATTTTTCTACATTAATTTCTGAACCTCGTTGATCTAACCCTCTGATATTAAAAGCTTGAACTTGACCACACTCCAGCTTTATTTCTTGAGGTGTAATAATTAATTGTGTCAATTTGGAAGGTTCGATAATAGTAACTGATGCAGAGGTTTGGAAGCTTCCTGCTGTAGTTGTAACTATAAATTGTCCCTCTTTTTCACCGGCTATAAATAAGCCACTGTTATCAATATTGCCTCCCTCTGCCTGCCATGATAATTCTTGAACACTAATGTCTAAACCATTTTGGTCGATTCCTTTGATACTAAAGGTTTGGCACTGGCCACACTCAAGCTGTACTTGAAGGGGAAAAATTGATATGTGGCTTAATCTTGATTCAGCACAACCTTTTAGCGGATGCAGTAATTGACCTGTATGGAAATTCCAAAGTTTAATCCAGTCATTACTGGCGGTGGCAAGAATTTTACCATCAGGGCTGATAGCAGCAGAAGAAACAAAACCAGAGTGACCAGTCAAAGTACGGACTAATTGTTTTGTTTCAATACACCACTGCTTCGCGTTATCATTACTGGCGCTAATAAGATTTTTGCCATCAGGGCTAATAATAAGGTTATTGGCTGTATCAGTTAACTCTTGATGAATAGAGTAGCTATATTTTAATTTAGATACATTGAATGTATGTGTATGCTTATTTTTTTTGCTAATTAGCTCGCCTATAGCAAGGAATAGCGCACCAATCCAAAACACTGCTTCTGCCGTGAACTTGGAAATTACTATTAAAAATATAAAACCTATAATTTTAGTGATTAAGCCTGTATTATTTGAATCAAAAGATTTTAATTCATTTTTAATCTTAAAATCTGCCTGCCAAACTTTAATATCTCCATCACGGCTACCACTAATCAATAATTTACTATTTTGACTAATCTTAACTGCTTGTACCCAGTCGGAATGTGTTTCTAAGCTACAATATAATCTTCCTGATTGTAAATTCCATAATTTAACCGTTTTATCTGTACTACCACTGGCAATAGCTTTTCCATCTGGGCTAATTGCTAGACTCAAAACTGAACCCGAATGGTTTTTAAGGCTATGTTGCAATTTACCTGTATTTAAATCCCAGATTTTAATTGTTTTGTCTGCACTTGCGCTAACTATAGTTTTGCCATCAGGTGTAATTTCTACGGCATTAACCCAGTTGGAATGAGCATTGATCTCCCAAATTAATGAGCCTTTGCTTAGATCCCATACTTTAATTGTTGTATCTGCGCTACTACTTACAAGGGTATTGCTACCTCGATTAATAGCGACAGATAAAACCCAATGAGAATGTGCATCGATGGTGCGAAGCAATTCTCCTGTTTGTAAGTTCCAAACCCAAATTTTTTGCCAGCTTCCTCCCACTAAAATTTGATTATCAGGACTGATGGCAACACAGGCAATTGTATCTGTAGGGAATATCGGTTTATTAAAGCTTATTTCTCCAGAATTTTTGCAGAGATAAGGGTTGTGTTGATGGAGTATCCAGTAAGCAGATTGTCGGATTTTTTCTGAATTATCCTGTAAGGCTTGCTGTGTGAACAAATCTAAACCTTGTTGACCCAAATTAGTGCTTCTTCTAAAGCTATGAGTCTCTGCTGTTCGCAATTGTCTGCTAAATGCCGCTTGGCTTTTGCTAACGGTAAAGATTCCTTTGATTTATTAAACATAAGATTATCATTTATACACTACTCTCAGTATTCCCCTTTGCGAGGTTGTAATAACAATGGTAAGTAATGTTTAAACGAGTGATTATAATGAAAAAGAACTTATGCATAATCAGCAAAAAATTTAGTTACTGATTGATGCTTAAGTTCTAGTTTTGGAAGTAAGATAGCACTCTAAAGTCATTCACAAACTTGCCAGTTTTGTCAACTCTCTTCGCCAATCTTCATCGTGCCGTAGAGTAAGGATATGGTAACTAGTATTGTGCTTCAGATTATCCCGTTCTATTTGGTCTTGCTTGCGTTTCTCAGGGCTGTCATGAACTGAACCGTCGCAGAAAACAGCAATGCAATTTTCTTTATAAAGAAAATCTGGCTTACAGTTTGACTCTGGAATCAATTCCTGTGCAGTATCGGGTAATTTATATCCCCCGTGATAAATTTCATGTAAAACTACGCGTTCAAATTCGGAATTGGGGTCTGTTTGTTGCAGCAGTTGTTGATACTGTTCATCACGACATACTCCTTCTATCTGCACTGTACTTTTTTGCAGTTCGTCAAGTAAGGGTTTGATGAGATGGCGATTTATCAAAGCATGGTCGAACTGGTTGCGGTAAGAAAGCAAGCATTCATAGCAAGCTTGGACACAGCTATCTTTCATTTCTTTGAAATGACAAATATCTAAAGCTGCATCGGCTATTCTTTGAAAAGAATCAGGTTTTTCTAATAGTTGCGAAAGGACACCTGCACCACCTTCTGTAGCCTCCCAGAACAGCAAATATTTACCGTCTCCCAGGCGTTCGGAGTCGAGTTCATCTGCTTCTAATTTATACACTGCTTGGATGGCAGTTTCCAAGACATATTGCAGGGTGGCAATAAAAGCTTCTCTTTCGTCTGTGGGTACACTTAATGGTTCAACAACCAGAATATTGCAAGTGTTTTTCACCATTAAGTTAACGTCGGCGTGAATGGTATCTTTTGCTGAGTCGTTTTTGGCATCGCCCCAAATACCAGTTTTGATATCGAGTTTAAATCCTCGTTCCTCACTTTTTTTCTTGTTCAGTCCGCGATTAATATGCCAGATGTCTGCCGTAGCGCCGTAGGTTAAACGTAATAATTCTGTACCATCGGCAGTCTGTACTGTTGCTGATTGGCGTTTTTGCTGGTCGTAACGGAAGTGAGTGGTGATGTTGTAACCGTATTTAAGGCGTTCTTCTTCATCGCAGGTAATGCGTTCTCTTCTCCAAGCGATCGCAGTTTCCATTGATAATAAGCGTGTAAGTAAAGCCTTATTATTGTTACTATCGGCAAGTTTTGCCCCGCAGTTCTCACAAGTATCGCGGTTACTGGTTGCCCCTTCATGGAAATAACCGCATTTAAAGCAGACATTTACGCGTTGATAGTCAGCACCACCAACAGGGATTTTGGTTTTAGCTACCATAAATTTACTACCCTCGTAGTAAATAACGTTACCAGGGGCAAATTCTCTCAAAGCCACGCTGCGGAGGCGGGAAATAAATTCGCCACTTTCTTCTGTGGGAATAAATGCCCGGACTGGTAAGCGGGGGAAGTTAAACCCAGGTAAAAATCCCTCGGCAGCAAAGTAACGATAGGGGTAAAATTCAAATTGATTATTGCTTTTGCCTTGGACTTGTCCCACTAGCAGGTCAATTTGTCGCAGTGCTTCTTTTTCTTGGGCTTTAGCGATATCCCGTTCTTCTTGGGTTGCATAGCCTCTGGTGTAACGACTTGTGCTTTCGCGGGCTTTTTCTAATTGTTCAACTGCATCTTTGTATAGTCTACGCCAGCGATCGCAAGCTTGATCAAAGGCATTATGTGCATTTTCTAGGGTAAAATGTAACCAATTTTCAGAATACCAAGAGGTTTTGTTCAGATCGTTTTGACAGAAGGTATCAGATAAAATCAGTTTTGTAGCTGCCAGACATTTGGCTAATTTTTCCTGACTCATAGTGATTCGCTGACTTACATCTTCTTTTAGCGAACAGTCCGGCGAATCTAACTCCAGAATTTGGTTCATGGAATTTTCCAGGTATAAGCCAGTGTGTGCTAGCCAAATTGAATACACATGAGATTTAATTAAATCCTGGTTAGCTAGTTCTAATTTGGGCGGGGCGACGACACCAGCAACCATTTGACTTTGACGTTTAAAGAAATATTGGTCGTGACCGCTACCAATGGAGGCATAAGTAATTACTAAAGCTTCCTGTCCACTTCTGCCGGCGCGACCACTGCGTTGGGCGTAGTTGGCTGGGCTGGGGGGAACATTCCGCAGATGGACAACGCTGAGGTCGGAAATGTCTATCCCCAATTCCATTGTCGGAGAGCAGAATAAAGTTGCTAGTTTGCCATGACGGAATGCGTCTTCTCGTTTCTGGCGGTTTTCGTTTTTTACCTGTCCGGTATGTTCTCGCCCTTCTAATGCTTTAATTTGATGAGCGTTAGTTTTGTAGAAGTCTTGAAAAAATTGGTTGACAGAAGTATTTCTGTCGCTACCCTGCAAGCGACGCGAGGTTAAAGGGTCGGGGGGAATTTCACTTAATTCTGAGGCAACCCAGACCATTGAATTAATTTTTAGTTGGACTTCTTCTTCCTTTTTGTATAAGTAACCTGCATCTGCTAAAGCATTTACTAGAGCATTAATTAATTGGTTATAATCTGACTCTGGTAAAGGTTTTTGCAACCAATTCCATGCCCGATTAGAACGCAGAAAACGTCCGATTTCACCACGAAATGTCAGTCTAATTGTATTCCGCCGTGATTTCCCTTTTTTCTCTGTGGGACTGAGGCTTGCCCAACTAGCTTCGTGTAAATATTCAAAATTATCAATTGTCCAAGGGTCTTTTAGGGCTTGGGATACTTCCTTTTTCAGTTGTTCTGTTCCCTCTCGTTGTAAAATTTTCGCATCAATTACCAATTTTTTTCTGAGGTGGTCGAGGAAGGTTTTAACAACAAAATATCTTTGTGACGGTGAGGCTTGCAGTAAAATTGGATGGCGGTATTTTTGCCAGAGTTGAGTATTTTCACAAGTTGCTAAAAGTTCGGCGTATTCTATGGTTAATAGACCGCATTGTTCTAGATTCGGTTGGACAATTCGCCAACCGCGACGCAAATCTTCGTATAGCCGATATTCAATTAAATTGCTAAAAGCTTCTTCATTTTTGCGTTTACCAAAGCCAAATTCTGCGGCTTCGATTGCATAATCTGCTTGAGATAAACCCATCTGTTTGACAACTTCCGCCGCTAGTGCTTTGTGAGTTAACTTTTCATTTTCTTGAATAGCACTATTCAAAGCTGCCCGTAAGAAACTGGTTTGGACAAAATCATTGAAATGTCCTGCCTGTAATGAAGCATCCTGACGGTTATCAGTAAAGCTGAGGATTTTTGCGGCTTTGGCTTTCTCGCCAGTGAAAACTTGCTTGAGGCGACTGACGGTAGAAAGACAAAGTAGAGTTGTTGCGGTACTACGTCCTTCACTACTTAGACGAGAGAGTTTGGTAAATTCGTTTTTCTTTTGATCGTACAATACACCGCAGTGCAGACAAGTAAGAAAGGGTTTAGGAATAAACCAACAGGTAGTTCCCTGTAATACAGAGTTTATGACTTTACCGTTGGGTAGAACTTGCAGTTTCTGGGGAATAAAAGGTGCATATTTTTTTTCGGGAATACGCCCTTGCTTTTTAGTTTCTTTAAACCATGAGTCAGGAAGTCTCTCTTCGTCTTCTTTGTCCCAAAGTCCGGGTTCATCAAGGGTTAGATAGCCTTCCTTGATATCTTCATTATCAAGACTATCTAAGGCTGTGGGTAATTGGGGCAGTACAATATCTTTTTCAGAATCGTAGCGCACCACATAATAGTCCTGTCCGCATTCTCGACAAAAGACGAGGGGATAAAGCAGGCGGTTTTCGGTGGTTGTGTACTGGCCTTCTAGGGTGAGAAGTCGTTTGTCTCGATTTTCAATCGTGGCGTAAACGCTACCGCCTTGGGAAATAAACTGATGCAGGCGGAATGCCAACCCCTTTGTTTTGCTTCCCCAAAGAAATATATGTTTGAGGATATTTAAGCAAGTTTCCTCGTTGAGTTGGGTTTCATTTGCGAGTTGATTTGCACCTGTTTCTAGGGTGATGGGTGTGCGGCGGACGAGATGTCCTTGTTTGTCTTCTAAACCAAAGTTCATCTCTACCCAGTGGCTAAGGGAATGCTGTTTAAAAGCGTCTAAGGTTTGTTCGGACTTTGGGGGTAAACCTTGGATAATGCTTTCACGCAATTTTTCGGTGGTGGGTGCAGCACTTTTGATAGAACGTTCTAAAGTTTCATCAATGACGTTGCTGGGTTGAATTTCTACGCCGAATAATTTACTAGCAACATCTGCGACTACCTGACGGCGTTGCTGGCGGGAACCTTCGGAAGACATGGTGGCGCTAGTGCCAATACACAGAAGTTTCTGGCCGCAGCGTTGCCGAAGTTTGCGAATTAAGATGGCGACATCTGCACCTTGCCGTCCTCTGTAAGTATGCAGTTCATCTAGTACGAGGAATTTTAATTCAGGGGATTCTACTAACTTATCTTCGTGAGTGCGAGAGAGCATTAACTCTAGCATCACATAGTTTGTGAGCAAAATTTGGGGTGGATTGTTTTGAATTTCGTTCTTCTTCTCAGGTTTTTCTTGCCCAGTATACTTTTCAACGCGAATATGGGTATTAGGTACTTGTTTGAGAAATTTTCTTAATTCTTCTTCCTGAGAATTAATTAGGGCATTCATGGGATAAACCAAAATAGCCCTAACTCCTTTGATTTCAGGATGGTGTAGCAAATCATCAATGATGGGTACAACATAAGTTAGGCTTTTACCGGAACCGGTTCCTGTGGTGACAACGTAGGGTTCTTGACGTTGTGCTGTTTCAAAGGCTTCTTTTTGGTGGTAGTGGAAGGTAAAAGCTTCACCATCTTGTGAGAAGTAGCGTGTACAGTCTGGATGGAGAACACGTTGCTGTACTAATGTAGTGACAGATGCGCCTGGACGATATTTAGGGTTAAGTTGCACTAAAGGGTCAGTCCAGAGTTGACCTTTTTCTAACTCGTTATCGACAAATGCTTTTACTTTTTCGTCGCGGATTTTGAGGAAGCTTTCAATATAGCGGCGGTAGTCGCCAATTACTTCGTTGCGGAAATTAAATATATCAAGGAATTGAGAATTGGTGAGAGAGGATGAATTACTCTTTACTGGTACTTGAGGATTTATTCGACCTAAGCGTTGGTCAATCCATTCTCGAAGTTGGTAGTTAAAAGTTTGAGTAATAGTAGAGAAGTTGAAGATTTCTTCAATGCTCCTAATTCTCGAAAACTCGCAACATATTTTGTACGTTGCTGTTCTAAATTATTGAATATTGATAATTGCCCTTGTAAATCTGTCTCACGTTGCTTTTTATTCTCCTTCTTACAGCGATTGGCTAAAGCCTTATCATCACCTATTACTGCCTTAAACGCTTCATCAGGAATCCCTTCATTCAAACAACTCAAATCCATCACTCCTACAAGGGAATTACCACACTTAATCCTATGGTCTAAAAAGTTAAGAGGGAAGCCGCTATAAAAACCTTCAATCCATAATGCTACTTTGCACAAATCAACAGCTAAAGGGTTAATATCCACCCCATAAATGCAATTTTGAATAACATCTCGAATCGCTAACTTTAAAGGTTCACTACCTGGTTCAGCTTCCCCAGTGCGAATTTTAGCTAATTCCTTTCCTACCCGACGTGCTGCGGCTAAGAGAAAATGGCCCGAACCACAGGCGGGGTCTACAATTTTGAGGTCGAGAAGTGCTTTTTCTAATTCTTGATGGTTACTGAGCGTAGTCGAAGTATTGCTTTCTGCATTCCGAAGCTTTTCTTTCGTACTGCGAAGTTTTTCTTCGATTACAGGTTCTAAAGCTGTTTTTATCAGTTGTCCTACTAACTGCGGTGGCGTATAGTAAGAACCAGTAGTTTTCCTTTCACTACCAAATACTAATTTGAATTCGTAATTTTTAGGAGAAATTTCTGGGTGAAAATCAAGGAGACTTTCATATACACTACCCAATTCTTCCACATCCAAGGCAGCATAATTTACCCGTCGTAATTGCCCCTTATCTTGATATAAAGATAACTCCCGAATCGCTACTAGCAAGTCATGATTATCAATAGCACAATCATCTAAAGCTGGTAGAGTATACGAACCAAATAAATCGCCATTTAATGGTGATAATCCTAAATATTTTCCCCGCCAATTTTCATCAAACAGCAAAAATGTAACCCGCAAACCCTGCCATAAATCTTGAAAGCCTTCCCGCCGCCAATGGGGACGCTCGGCTAACTCTCGCAGTCGCTCAATGCTGTAATATTCTCGGTAGATTCGTGCTTTCTCTACATCTTCACCAATTAATAAATTGCGGGACTCTGCCACCATTAAAAACAGCAGACGATAAATCAGCCGCAACAGTTGGCGATAATATCCGATATCTGTTAATTCTGTACCAGCAGCAAGCTTCTGCCGCAAGTTTTCATTACTGGGATGTTGTAGAAAACCAGTGCCTAACTGTATTAGTGCTTTTTCTACCCCATCTCGGAGTCTGTCGCGTACCCGTCCGCCCTGTTGCAGTGCCTCTTGGTGGTAATATTCCAGCAAGCACTTATCGGCATCATCCATACCTTCAGGCAAGCGGGAACGGTGAAACAACCGATAAAATAGCCCAAATTCGGCAAAGTTCTCACCGTTGAGAATTTGTTCTAAGTCAAATTCAACGTAGGTAAGACGAGTCATCAAGGAAGAGTCGCGCAGTAACCGCCAGCGAAAACCGTTAGTTGCGATCGCCCACAAATGTTCCGTCTTGTTAAGATACTCCTGCACCAGTGCGTGTGCTGATAACCTGGGTGTGCCACTGGGAGGACGATGATCTACCTTGATTCGACAACCAATAATGTGGATAGGTGGTTTGTTTTCGCCTAATTCCGCACGATGAGAAATCGCATAGGTTTGTCCCTCCACGACTTCGGCTTTAGCAGTGTAAACAGGGTTATATCCGAGACTTCGTAGTAAGGGAACTACCCACAGTTCGCGGGTGACACTGGTAGCGGTATCATCTGCATCTAACCTGTCTATTTGCCGTTGAAATGCAGCCCAATAAGCTTTAGCATCACCCCATGCGATCGCAATTTCATCTGCTAGCTTGTCAGTTTTGGTAAAACCAAAATCTTCTGGTGCTTGCCCTTTAAGATTACCTGCCAACAATTCAGCAGTCATATCTGCTGCTAACAAATTCCCTTCAATCTGAACGCCTGTTAATGTAATCCCTGCTACACTCATCTCTTACACCCTTGCAATTAAAAATAAAAAATACAAATTAAAATCAAGCAGCCTAACTCTGCTTTCGTTTCCCTGGCTGAAGAATATAAACGCCCAGGATGTCCATCGGTAGCTGGGGTTTAACCTGAATCTGTCCTTCTTGGGTGATGGATCTGACTCGCCGATGGGATTGGGAAAGAGAATGCGATCGCTCTCTGGCAAATAGTTCTAAATCAGACTCAATCTCTGTAATTTTGCTGAGTAACTCTTCAATTTCCGCTTGTTTGATGCCTAGAGGCGCATCACCCACAGGGTTAGCTTGTTCCAGCAAAGATTTTGCTTCCTCTGGTGTCAGCCAGATGGGATTAGATGGAGGCCCAGTAAATCCAACTACTGCACACTCTTCCGCCAGCAAACTTTGGTGTTTTGGACTGTTTAACAAATGCCGCAGCCGCAATAACAGCAAAGTCGTGCGCTTGGTGACAGTATCTGTCGTAGTAAAACCACACCGTGCTGCTATGGGGTCTTGATTATTTGAGAGTGCATCTTCAATAATGTGACGCGCTAAACCTTCTACCAAGGGGTGATTCCGTCCTACATATTCCACCCCTTCTGGTGCAGGGGTTGTAAAGGTGAGCAAGCGCGGCTTATCTCCTAGTGCAGGCTGGAGAAAATTAGGAATTGTGGATAGTAACCAACCCTGTTTTTTCTTGCTTAACGAACAAGATAGGCGATTTGCTGCTGACAACACGAACCGTTCCACATCCTTTTCACTACCCAGAATTTGCTCAGATTCAATCAGTTCTTGCTCTACCTCCACAGGTTTGATTGACCGTTGAGCAAAGCGGGTACGGCTAGTTTTTTCTCGCTCTACAGCTTTGTCCCAATTTTTATGGACTTGCTCAACAGCAGATTCCTGTTCATCCAATAAATCCAGCAGAGACAATTGCACTGCATCTTGAGCGCGGTCAAATAAAGATTTAAAAACAGCTTCCGACACTGTTGTGCTGTCCATTGGTACGGGGACAGTAATTCCCAAGGTCTTGTGAATTTGTACAGCTTTACGAATTAGCACATCCAAAACTGCGCCATCTACCGGATTATCTGAACCGTAAAGCAACAAGGTTTTAACTTGATTTGCAATTTGACCATAGCGGTCAATACGTCCTTCTCGTTGTTCCAAACGATTCGGATTCCAGGGTAAATCGTAGTGAATTACCGCACTGAAGTGAGATTGCAGGTTTACCCCTTCACTTAAACAATCGGTAGCTACCAAAACTCTTTGAGGATATGACTTTAACTCTTGCAGGCGGATTTCTCGTTCGTCTTCTGAAAGTTCCCCAGTAATGGCAATGACTCGAATTTGACTCCCCTTTTTTTCTAGTTTTTGCTTGAGAGTATCAGCAACATAATTTGCTGTAGCAATATAGCGACACCAGATAATCGGGTTAAAACCTTCTGAAAGCAGGGTTTGTATGGAAGCGATACATGATTGTAATTTTTGGTCTTTCTCACCCTGTAACTTTTGGGCTGCTTGCACAAAAGCTTTGAGTTTGCGCTTGTCTGTATCGCCATAGCTTTGCTGTCCCTGTTCTACGACCACAGTCGGAGTTGCATCAACAGCTTGTTCCTGGTCTGTGGAGTCGTAAACGTAAGAACTCATTAAGTCTTCGTCTAAATCAGCCAGTAAACTATCGTCACCGGATTTACTCACCTGACGGTTTAACGTTGCTACTGCGGCGGCGGGAGAAGACATCACACAACGAATCAACGCTAACGCTGACCAATAACGTCCCCGACGCTGGGCATAGCTCATGTCTTGCGTTGTAGTTTTTACTAGCCCACGAGCAAAGTTGTAGACATCATCAAATAATTGCTTATATTCCTTTGATAACTTGTAAGGCTTTTCTTCTGAATCTCTTTCAGGAAAAGGCGTTTCATTCCCCAACCACTGTTTAACATCTGCCCGCCGACGCTGAATAAAATGACTCGCCAGTTTATCTCGCTGTTTGTCTGTTAGGCGGTCTAGGGTTAATTGCTCAAACTCTGGTTGGAGTAATCCTAGTAGTGATAAAAAAGACTCTTCAATGCCACTGTGAGGAGTAGCCGAAAGTAATAATAAATGGCGATCGCTTTTCTCGGCAATCTGCTGAATTAATTGGTGGCGTTGCTGCTGAAATGTACTCTTGCTGCTGGGACGGGTACAAGTATGCGCCTCATCCACAATTACAAAATCAGGGCAGTGTGTAATAAAACTTGCACGACGGCGTTCTGCCTTGGCATAGTCTAAGCTAACAATCAGGTGTCGATAGTAACTAAATATATGAGAACCATTCGGGATTGCTCTCTCCAATTTAGAAGCTGTTCCAGAACGGACTACCACAGCATCAATATGAAACTTTTCGCGTAATTCTTGCTGCCACTGGTCGCATAAATGAGGAGGGCAAAGGACAGCTATCCGCTTTACTTCACCTCGATCTAAAAGTTCACGAGCAATTAATCCACCTTCAATGGTTTTCCCAATTCCCACGTCGTCCGCAATTAGCAGTCGCACTGTCTCTAATCGCAACGCCATCAATAAAGGCACTAACTGATAAGGACGAGGACGCAATGATAAACGTCCCAAACATCGAAATGGCCCCGCTCCACTTCGTAGCAAGTGACGTGCTGCATCCATCAGTAGCATTGCTGCTGTATGGTCTTTGATACTGATAGCGTTTGGTAAGGGAAAGGTTGCTGGTTGCAGAGTTTCTATCCCCAACTCCTGAAGCTTCTGATAAATTCCCGCGATTTCCTCTTCGTTCCCTGAGAGAGGACGCAAGCGAATAACATCTTCATTTTCGGCAGGTAATACAACCCACTGCCGATTGCGACAACTGACTATAGAGCCTGGTATGGGGTTTAACGTTTCCGTCATCGTTTCTCTGTATAAAAGTAGGCAGCAGAGAATAGGCAGTAAGGATTGATTTCTTACTACCTGCCCTCTCTAAAGTGCCAATAGATATTATTTGTAATGTTTAATCGGCAACTAAGTTACCTCGTAAAATTACGATTAATATATAAAGTTCAGTACATATCTTTGATAATGCAATTTAAGACAAACTACCTCAGCGACATTACGGGAAAGCAAGATGTGTCGTATCCAAGGTAGTTTTCCAAAAACTAAATTTTAATTGCTGGGTTTATTGTGAGTAAATTCAATTTACGCTTGTGCTGAAGCAACACACAGCATTTTAAAAAGCGATCGCTCTAAGAAAAAAGAATGCGTAGGCGTAGTTAGTCAGTAGACATCGCCTCCGCTGCTCAACAATTACAACCCAGTTCTTAGGTAGAGTTTACACAAGTAAAAGGCGATCGCTTTCCACAATCCTGCTACTTTTCATCAGTAGCGGACTCTTTCTTTTTTAACCAATCTCTAATCGCCTCCTCCAAAGCCGCAGTCTGGGTCAATTCCAGACGCGCACAGGCAATTTCAAAGGCGATTTTTAAGTCTTTAGGGAGTCTACCCCGAACTTCTCTAGTTTCTTCTGCCATCCTAATTTGAAGCCAAAGCTTGCGGCTTTCATTTTTGCACAGCCTCTCAGTAAAAAAACATTTGCGTCATTGCGCTATTACGGCATTGCGCTATAATATTGGAAGTAAAAAAACAATTAACAATCCTGTCAGTGTTACCGAATCCACAAAGCTGAGGGCACCATGAGCGTTATTACAATTCAATGTCGCTTGGTTGCGGAAGAAGACACTCTCCGTCAACTTTGGGAACTTATGGCTGAAAAAAATACACCACTTATCAATGAATTGTTGCTACAGGTAGGAAAGCACCCAGGATTTGAAACCTGGCTAGAAGAAGGCAAAATACCTACTCAATTACTCAAAAAGCTTGTTAACTCACTCAAAACTCAAGAGCGTTTTATTGGTCAACCTGGACGCTTTTACACCTCAGCGATCGCTTTAGTGGATTATGTATATAAATCCTGGTTTGCGTTACAAAAACGCAGAAAGTACCAAATAGAAGGAAAAGAGCGTTGGCTGAAAATGCTCAAAAGCGATCTAGAACTCGAACAAGAAAGTCAATGTAGCTTAAACGTAATTCGTACTAAAGCCACCGAAATTCTTACCAAATTTACCCCCCAGTCCGAGCAGAATAGCAACCAGAAAAAGGGCAAAAAGACTAAAAAATCTACAAAGTCCAAAAAATCTTCACTTTTCCAAATTCTCTTAAACACTTACAGAGAAACAGAAGACCCTCTTACTCGTTGCGCTTTCGCATATCTGCTCAAAAATAAGTGTAAAATCAGTGAACTCGACGAAGACTTAGAAGAATTTACTAGAAATAGACGCAGAAAGGAAATAGAAATTGAGCGATTAAAAGACCAACTTCAAAGCCGCATACCGAAAGGTAGAGATTTGACAGGAGAAGAGTGGTTAGAAACTTTAGAAATTGCTACAGCTAATGTAGCTCAAAATGAAAAAGAGGCAAAAGCTTGGCAAGCAGCACTTTTAAGAAAAACTGCTGATGTCCCCTTTCCCGTGGCTTACGAATCTAACGAAGATATGACATGGTTAAAAAATGACAAAGGTCGTCTCTTTGTTCGGTTCAATGGCTTGGGAAAACTGACCTTTGAGATTTACTGTGATAAGCGTCATTTGCATTACTTTCAACGCTTTTTAGAGGATCAAGAAATTAAACGCAATAGTAAAAACCAACATTCAAGCAGTTTGTTCACTCTGCGTTCAGGGAGGCTTGCTTGGTTCCCAGGTGAGGAAAAAGGTGAAGTCTGGAAAGTAAATCAGCTAAATCTCTACTGCTCTTTAGATACTCGGATGTGGACTACTGAAGGAACTCAACACGTAGTTGAAGAGAAAGCCACCACAATTACCAAAATTTTAACGAAGGTAAAACAGAAAGATGACCTCAAAGATAAACAGCAAGCTTTTATCACTCGTCAGCAATCAACGCTAGATCGAATTAATAACCCTTTCCCTCGTCCCAGCAAGCCTAATTATCAAGGTCAACCCTCAATCTTAGTTGGTGTTAGTTTTGGTCTAGAAAAGCCAGTCACAGTAGCAGTGGTAGATGTTGTTAAAAATGAAATCCTGGCTTATCGCAGTGTAAAACAACTACTTGGTGAAAACTACAATCTTCTCAATCGTCAGCGACAACAACAGCAACGCTTATCTCACGAACGGCACAAAGCTCAGAGACAGAATGCGCCAAACTCCTTTGGTGAATCAGAGTTAGGGCAATATGTAGATAGATTATTGGCTGATGCGATTGTGGCGATCGCCAAAACCTATCAAGCAGACAGCATAGTTATCCCAAAACTCCGCGATATGCGTGAGCAAATCAGTAGCGAAATCCAATCCAGAGCAGAGAAGAAATGTCCTGGTTACAAGGAAGCTCAACAAAAATATGCCAAAGAATATCGTATAAACATTCATCGCTGGAGTTACGGTCGATTAATTGAGAGTATTAAATCCCAAGCTGCAAAAGTCGGAATTTCTACTGAAATTGGTACACAGCCAATTAAAGGTAGTCCACAAGAAAAGGCGGGAAATTTAGCCGTCTTTGCTTACCAAGAACGTCAAGCTGCTTAAATTTAATTCACTAATCCGAACCTAGAAAATATAATATTTTTATAACAGCGCCGCAGTTCATGCTCTTTTGAGCCAATGTACTGTGAAAAATCTGGGTTAGTTTGGCGGTTGGAAGATCGTCATGCTTTCTGACCCTGGTAGCTGCCCGCTTCTGATGCTGCTGTCGCAAGACAGGATAGGTGCGCTCCCAGCAATAAGGGGTAAGGCTTTTAGCCATAGTCGTTATTCATAACGGTGTGGATTACCACAGTGGTGGCTACTGAATCACCCCCTTCGTCGGGGGAATCCTCCAAATATTTTTTTGGCGTGTCAAAGCGGGGGCAAAATCCCTGGAGTCCCGCCAAAACTTTAAAACCCTTATCCAGTCTTGATTTAAGAAACTAGTATGTCAATGCATTTAGTTTTTTAATTTGCAATTCGAGACTTTTTAAGCCGACCTGCCAAATTATGTGTATGGAAAGCTTTTATAGCAAGGGTTCTAGACGGGTAGAGTTTCAACAACCATCCCGGCTAGGGGTGGGTTGAAAGCAAGAACACTGCGCGAAATATCCGCAGAAATTAGGTTTCAACAACCATCCCGGCTAGGGGTGGGTTGAAAGCTATGTACTAGAAACTCAGGATACTGCGATCGCTTGTTTCAACAACCATCCCGGCTAGGGGTGGGTTGAAAGTCAGCATAGAACAAAGATTGTCGTTCATCAAAGTTTCAACAACCATCCCGGCTAGGGGTGGGTTGAAAGTCGCCTATCTAAGTTTACAAGTTAAATGTTGTCAAGTTTCAACAACCATCCCGGCTAGGGGTGGGTTGAAAGAACTAGGTTTTTCTGCCATATTATTGACTTTTTTGTTTCAACAACCATCCCGGCTAGGGGTGGGTTGAAAGTAATCTTCTTCTCCGCTAGCAAAAAACTCAATAATGGTTTCAACAACCACCCCGGCTAGGGGTAGATCGAAAAAATAAGCAATAGAAAATATGTACTCGTACTAACCAGATTTGAAAATGGTTAAAAAGTACAACTAAGTTATTAGGAGGGTTGAAAGGAGTGCTGCGATCGAACAAATGTTAAGGAAAAATAATTTGCTTGTGGTAAATTTGACAGTTAATGCCGAAAGAAGACGACGTTAATTTGCGAAAACCTAATATACTAAAATTAATGACACAAACTTACGAAATCGACATTAATTTGCGAATCGCGACATATAATTTGCGAATGTACAATGGAGAATAACGGATTCGAACCGATGGCCTCTGCGGTGCGATCGCAGCACTCTACCAACTGAGCTAATTCCCCTTAATGGTTGCTAAGTCAAGAGTAATATTACTCATTAACTCAAAACATTACCACCATAGATTATTCTAACATTCAGTTACCGATGGTTGAGGCTGTTTTTGGGAATAAACTTTTTGCACCCGTTCGAGTTCCAAATCACTGAGATAATCAACAGTCCAGTTACAGCAGCGCTGAAGCATGTGGAATGGGTAAGTGTTCGCTACACCAACAACTTGCATTTGCGATCGCTTCGCTGCTTCAATACCTGCTGGAGTATCTTCAATTGCCAGACACTCGTATGGTTGGAGATTCAATTCGGGATATTCTTTATTCAGGCGTTTTACTGCCAGTAGATAACCATCGGGTTCTGGTTTACTGGTGGTGATGTCATCACCCGCGACGATAATTTTAAAATGTTCGGCTAGTTTCGCACGATTGAGTACTAGTTCTATTTCTGTGCGAATCGCGCCACTAACTAATCCTAGTTTCAGATTGCGCGATCGCACCTGAAATATTAAGTCTTCTACACCTGGATATAAAGGCAGTTTCTTTATTTTCTCTAGTTCCACCGTATAAGCTTCGGCTTTGCGGTACAGCAACTGAGTTAAATAGTTTTCATTGGCTACTCTACCACGATTAGCGAGTAGTTGCTGAAAACAAGCGCGATCGCTGCGTCCTAAAGAAGCTTGACGCTCGCTAACCTTTTGGGGTTGGAGATTTTCTTCAACGAGAATCTCATCGATCAGTTGCAGGTGGATTGGCTCATCGTTAATGATGACACCATTAAAATCAAAGAGAACTGCCTTTAAACTCATGCCATTATGCCAAACGCTGGAGAACCAAGTCCCTCCAAATCATTATTATCTACTGATGTGGGAGTATAATGACGGACATTTTCGGTTGCTATTGGTTTAATGCCGCTAGTTACCTGATTTATCCACCATACATCCTGCGATCGCACTGCTTCAAATCCGGCTGCACCCATATTCGCTTCTGTACTACTAGCAGCATACTCACGAATATATGGCTCCTCAAAAACGTCATTGAGCCATTCTAACTGACGCAGAGTCTTCTGATTCCCATCAAGAATTAATACTTGTCCCCCAGTTACCAGCAACCGGAAGCATTCTCGTAGAATTGCTAGGGACACCTCATTAGGAGTTTCGTGGAATAGCAAAGAAGCTGTTACTAAGTCAAATGTTGCATCCCTTAAACCAGTTTTTTCAGCATTTCCGTGTCGCCAGACTATCTCCAAGCCAGCATTTCTAGCTTTATCTTCCGCCCTTACCAGCATATAAGGTGATAAATCCAAACCAATAACTTCCGCTTCGGGGAAAGCCTGCTTTAACATTAAAGTAGTGGAGCCTGTACCGCAGCCTAAATCGAGTATGCGTCGTGGTTTCACCTGAACGGCATCAACTAAAGCTTGACGGACAATACCTTCATTAGGCGGTAGAACGTATTGAGTAACCGGATCGTAAGTAACTGCTGCATCGGAATTGAGATATCCGCCAGCAATCCCGTGAAAGTTTTGATTACTGTAGTATGACGGAATTATGACATCATCTCGTCGATAGCGATCGCTCTCTTTTTCCCAATTAATACTATCAGCGTAACGCCGTAACCCATCTTCATCAATCAAAAGACGCACTACAGGGGATAAAAAACGTTCCCAGATTGTATCTTGACGCACTGCCATATTGTGTCAGAACTTTAAGGAGTTATTTAAATACAGTGATTTTCTTTACAAATTTTAATACATTGGGAAAACATTTGCTTTCTCCCTGTGGTGATAGATTGACGATTGTAATCAATATTGTTACATTTGTAATACAAAGATGTAACTCCTAAAAGTAGTTCTTCAGCTTCACGAAAATTCAGGGAGCCAAATGAAAGACAATACAACATATAAATTGCTACAACTAACTAGGTAATGGGTTATATGTCATACCGATAAGTCTCACTGCCCTGTACCAAATCCAAAATCTAAAATTTAAAATCCAAAATAGAAAAAATTATGCCCTACGAAAAATTAGAAATTACCACACCAGCACCCGTCTTATCTTGGGCAAATCACTCTTTGGGGCCAGAAGAAACCAAGATGGCCAAGAATGTGGCATCATTACCATTTGTATTTAAGCACGTGGCATTAATGCCAGATGTTCACTTAGGAAAAGGTGCTTTAGTGGGTTCTGTAATTGCAACCAAAGAGGCAATTATCCCAGCTGCTGTCGGTGTGGATATTGGTTGCGGTATGAGCGCAATCAAAACAGTATTTACCGCAGAACAACTAGAAGGTAAACTCAAGAAAATCCGCTTGGATATTGAAGCAGCGATTCCGACTGGATTCAACGAAAATAAAGACGTTGAAAAATCTGTCAGCAACTGGCAGCACTGGGATGATTTTAAAGACTTACATCGCGGCGTGCAAGACCTACAAGGTAAAGCAATGAAACAGATGGGTTCTCTGGGTGGAGGAAATCACTTTATTGAAGTGTGCCTCGATACAGAAAATCAAGTTTGGTTGATGCTGCATTCTGGTTCGCGTAACATTGGCAATAAACTCGCCCAGTGTCATATTCACACAGCCAGAGAATTAGCAAAAATGGCAGGTAATAAATTACCTGACCCAGATTTGGCTCACTTTGTCGCTGGTACGCCAGAATTCCAGGCATATTGGCATGATTTACAATGGTCACAAAACTATGCACGTGTCAACCGCGATGTGATGATGGCGCGTTTTAAGCACATAGTTGAGAAACATTTAGTCGGTGGAAAGGCAACTAAACCTTTATTGCAGGTTAATTGTCATCACAATTACGCCGAAAAAGAAGTGCATTTTGACGAGGATGTTTACGTTACTCGTAAGGGTGCAGTTCGGGCACAGAGTGAAGATTATGGGATTATTCCTGGTTCGATGGGGGCAAAGTCTTTTATCGTTAAGGGTAAAGGTAACGCCCATAGTTTTTGTTCTTGTTCCCACGGTGCAGGGCGTTTGATGTCTAGAAATAAGGCAAAAAATGTCTATACACTTGATGATTTGATCGAGCAAACAAATGGTGTAGAGTGCCGCAAAGATGAGGGTGTGTTAGATGAAATTCCTGGTGCTTATAAGCCGATAGAACAAGTTATGGCAAATCAAGCGGATTTGGTTGAGGTTGTAGCGACTCTCAAGCAAGTTCTTTGTGTTAAGGGATAAGTTTGTCTGGTGGGTAATGCCCACCTTTTTTATTTTTTTAAACGCAAAGGGACGCTGAGGTAAGCGCAGAGGTACGCAGAGGAAGAAATGATTGTTTTAAGTGAATCGACTGAACAAATGGAGCCATCTGCTAGGGCTGGCGAAAATAAATTAATGACTGAGGCTGCCCAATTATTACTTGATGTAGAGATTATTGGGAGGTATTGCTTGTATTTCAAAGTACAAGTAGATGATAAATTACTAGTGTTAGTGTTTATGGTAATATAGCAAACTCTAATTTTCTATTGTATTTAGCCAATTCATCAAATCAGCTTCACTGACAAAATCTAGTAATACTTCACCCAATTCCTCTAACTGAGCCAAGGACAACTTTTGCAACCGAGATTGTAACTGAGAATTAATTGAACCAAGCCGACGAGCTAATAGACGTATCACTAGCCTTAGTTCTGATTGTCTTCCTTGTTCAATACCTTGTTCAATACCTTGTTCAATTCCTTGTTCAATGCCTCGTTGTCTACCTTCTTGGAGTCCTTCTTCAAGAATTTCTTGATAAATGCTAGATTCTCTCATATCTTCTCTCCTCAAAAACTGACGAATTAGTTCTGGCTCGAATACCAACCCTGCGAGAAGTTGGGTACATACCGAGATACTTTGCTTGGTGGCTTCTTCTTCAATCATACTCACCTGAACTGCTACCTGTTGAAGTAAGCTTTGAGGAGAATCTGTTCGCGCCAAAGTTGCCAGAGGTAATAAACCAGGAGATAACAATAAAGACTCTGGATCTTGTTCCCAAATTCGGATGATGCGGTAACGGTGGGTAGTATTGCGGGCAGTAAATTGATCTACAAAGACAGCTTCTGAAGTTGTCGGTTTAAGAAAAATCACTACCTGCTCGATATCGCAATTGTATTGTCGATATAGCCGCACCCAATAATCCAACATCCGCAGTGGCAAAGGTGGAGTCGATGCTGGTAAGGTTTGAAACTCTAAATGCAGTATTTGATTGGCAGTTTGCAAAAAGGTTACTGAATCGGCACGAATTGGCTCTTGATTTAATTCTGTTTTGAGAATCTGGATATCCGTTGCCTCAGATGCAAGTAAGTAGCGGATAAAATCTTCTGGATATTGCTCAACTAGATATTTTAGGGTGTTGTCGTATGTCACTCGTGATAAATAGCTAGGCGTAAATCAATTAAATATTTGTAGTATTGAAGTGTAAGCATTATTTGTTGTTAGCGCTACTCTACGAAAAACTGCTGTTCGCTGATAGCGCTAACATTTAAATTTGGTGTCTTTTCAAAATTACATTGTCAAAGATTGAGGATTTGTCTCAATCAATTTAGCTAAATCTTGCAAGAACGCCGCAGCATGGGCACCATAAATAATCCGGTGGTCAGAAGTAATATTCACCTCCATTTGTTGGCGCACGCCAAATAAACCGTCGGGTGTTGCTACTACTTGCGGACGAGATGCTCCGATCGCTAAAATTGAACCTTGTCCAGGCGGTAAAATCGCATCAAATTTATCTACGCCAAACATCCCCAAATTGGACAGGGTAAAAGTACCACTGTTGTATTCTTGGGGCTGTAATTGTTTTGCTCTCGCACGTTCTACCAAAGACTTCCAAGTACGCGACAGAGAATATATATCCACTGCGTCTGCATTTTGCAGCACAGGTGTAATTAATCCGCCATCATCCATCGCTACTGCTACGGAAATGTTGATATCAGAATGATAAACAATACCCTGGTCTGAGTAGCTAGCATTTAACAATGGGTGTTTTTGCAATGTCACTGCTACAGCTTTCGCCAGTAGCGCTGTCATTGTCACGCCTTTGGATTTAATTTGTTTATAAAGTTTGTCTAATCCATCGGTGGTAATTGTATAACCAACACGGAAGACGGGCACGGATATGGTAGCTACCATGTTCCGCACTACGGCATTTTGGAAGGTAGTTAAAGGTACGGTTTGACCAGGAACAGCGGCTGCCACGGGTGCGGGTGCTGGTGTCCGAGGTGCTGGGGGTGCAACTGGGGCGCTGATTGGTACGGGTGCTGGTGGAGCAACTGGGGCAGCTGCGGGTTGTTTACCCTTGTTAGACAATGCTTCTACATCTTCGGCGACAATGCGTCCGTGGGGGCCACTGCCTTGGAGTGTAGTTAAATCAACTTTGAGTTCTTTGGCTAACTTGCGGGCACGGGGTGAAGCTACAAGCCTTCCTTCTTTATGGTTAGACCCGTTTTGAGACGCTAAGGCAGGTGTTGCGGCTGAGGCTGTGGCAGCAACTGGTTCCGGGGAAGAGGTAGGAGTAGCAGCCGCGCCGCCAGAATTGGCAAGAGATTTCGCCTGTTCAATTTCAGCTTCCGTTTCGGCGATAAAGGCGATCGCAGATCCTACCGGGGCAGTTTCACCAGCTTCAACTATGATATGGGCAAGAAATCCCTCATAAAAGGTTTCTACATCCATATCTGCCTTATCTGACTCTACAACCACCACTGTTTCGCCTTTTTCCACTTTGTCCCCTGGCGATTTCACCCAGGAGACGATTTTGCCTTCCGTCATGGTGGAACTCAGCGCCGGCATAAATACTTCGTGAATGCTCATAGGGTGGTTTGGAAATCAATGGTTTATGGACTTTAACAGTTTTTGTCAGATCGAATTGTATCTTGATGGGAGAGTTTTAGACTGTTTATATTTTAGGTTGGGCATTGGGCATACTAGTTCCAAGTTCCGAGTTCCGTTAGCGGATAGCTAAGGTTTAGCCCGTGCTGAGTAAAGAAGTAAGATTCCCTACTTAGCACTCAGTACTCAGTACTCCTGAAGGGCATTGCCTATTCACTAATGACTCTAGGAACCTAAATATGGTTTAGAGGTCTATAATACAGAACTATCCTCAATGGTTAGCCAATATCTTGCTCGCTCTCGTTTTAGTCATTGACTTGCAAAAACCACCACGAGTTTCTCACAGATTAAATGGGATTGCTATTTAATATTCCTCATAACCACTACTTAAGATACAAGAGCTTCTCACGGATAGAGGATATAGGATGTAGTTCAATCTAGAATTCAAAACTGGTAATAACCTATTTGAAATTCCTGTTTACTTTTATGTCGGCAAAGCTGAAATTCTTTTTGATTGTGATATTAAGTATCTCTGCTACGGCTGGTGCTGGAGTTTATATTATCCAGCACCAGCAATCTGCACCGATTGTTGAGACTAGTGATGAGCAAACCCAGCAGATGGGAGCAATACATCAGTCTCAGGAAGTTGCAGCATTCTCAGAGCGTTCCGATTATCAAACTATACCTTTAGAAAAACTTAACTCATCTCTCCAAGGCAGTAATCCTACTACCCTTGCCCTGAATGCCTTTGAGGAGATAGCAGTGGGAGGATCGCAAAAGATAGATGTAGTTTATCCCCAACCAAATCAGGCGTTAGTGACGATTACGCAAATCAAGCGGGGTAATAATTCCGTTGGGACGGTTAAATATCGAGCGGAGATGACAACCTTTGGGCGATCGCTTTTTATTAGCTCACCTCCAGTGTGGCAAATTGTTTGGGCTGGCTCCCAGGTGGAATGTTGGGCTGGGAGCCGCTCTCACAGTAACACTAAGTTAAATCACATCTGTCATTAGTCATTGGTCACTTGTACTGAGCGTAGTCGAAGTATTGTATTAGTCACAAAACAAATGACAACGGACAAATGACAAATGACAAATGACAAATTTAAATGTCGCCGCGAATTTCTTCTACAACGCCATCGCGCAGAACGATTTCGACTTGCATTTTGCTAATCAGGTTATCACCGATTTCTACCCGGAAAAAGCCTTCCATTTGGAATTGGTTGACTTCCTGATCTTGCTGGAGAAACTGCACTTGCTGGAGGTTTTGCAGCAACTGATTTTTTTGCTCCAAAAATTCACTTTTCTTTTGATTGACTTGGAGTTGGATATTGTCAATTTGTTGGAGAGTCTGGGGGCCAGGTGGTTGCAGACTCTGCTTTTGAATTGCCGCGATCGCTCTTTGTCCTTCAACGTCTAGCTGTTGCAGTTGCTGATCGAGTTGATTGATTTGGGTTTGCAGCTGCTGTTGTACTTCCTCTTTCCAGAGGGGAGTCACAATAACTTTGACGTTAACGACGCGTTTCAGAAGCAAATTAGATTTGGAGACATCCATAAATATTTCACGTTCACTCTTTACAGTTAGCAGGTGGAATGATCAGGCAAACATGCCGTCAATAATATCGCGATAGCGTTCCGTGACGACATGTCGGCGAACTTTTAGTGTTTGTGTCATCAAGCCATTTTCGATGGAAAACGGTTCCAGAATGAGTTTAAACGTTCCGATGCGGTCATCCGGTCGATAGCCTGGACGATTTTGGACTTCCCGATTCAATTCTTGGCGAAATAAATCCTGGATCATTTTACTCTCCAAGTCAATTTTTTGACTATCTGAGGAAGTCACCTGATTATTGGGCGTATCCACCGTTAGATTCTGACTTGCTGCCCATTTTTCTAAGGCTTCGACATTGGGGACAATTAAGGCTCCCAGGCTGCGCCGATCTTGGCCGATGAGCATAATTTGATCGATGTATGGCGATCGCAAACACGCATCTTCGATCGGCTGTGGCTCGATGTTTTCCCCGTTAGTCAATACAATCGTATCTTTAGCCCTGCCAGTCAGCACTAAGTCATCTTGTGGTGTCAGCCAACCCAAATCGCCGCTATCAAACCAACCTTCCGCATCAATTGCTTTCGCTGTCGCTTCAGGATTTTGGTAATAGCCTTGCATAATCTGCGGGCCTCTCAACAATACTAAGCCTCGCTTCTCTATTGGTAAAGGCGCTTTTGTCTCAGGATCGACGATTTTAGCTTCTGTAGCCGGGAGTGGTAGCCCTGATGCGCCAATCAAATTCCGCCAAGGACGCCGTACATGGGTGACAGGAGAAGTTTCTGTCAAGCCGTAGCCTTGTAAAATCTGCACGCCAATAATTTCAAAGAAATTATCTATGTGTCTGGGAAGCGCACCGCCGCCGCTAATCATCTGCTTAACTTGTCCCCCTGTGGCTTCCCGAACTTTGGCGTAAACCAGTCGTTCTCCCAAGGCATGGAGGGGTAATAGAGCTGATGCTTGGATCTTAGCTGCTAATCGTTCGGCGGCTGAAGCATGAAGATTATTTAAATCCAATCCCTGAGCAGTTCGCTGCGCTTTGATATATTTGTCGCTAATGCCCAATAAAAATTTAATTAGGCGTTGCTTGTTGGCTGGTTGTTCGCGGAACTGCTTTTGCACTCCTTCATAAATCGATTCCCACAGGCGGGGTACACCGACCATGTAATTGGGTTTAAATTGTCTCAAATCCCCTTTTACAGAGCGCAAGTTGGTATAAACTTGCGTACAACCTTGAGATAGTAGGTAATATTCAACAGTTCGTTCGTAGCTGTGCCACGAAGGTAGGATACTGAGAACGATATCACCCGCGTTTGGTTGCAATACTGTCCCAAAACTGATCACTTGGTGCATCAAGTTACTATAAGACAGCATTACACCTTTAGGTTTACCCGTAGTACCAGAGGTATAAATTAGGGTTGCCAAAGCGTCACGATTTTGCTTGACTGGCACAAAATTATGATTTTTACCGATTTCGAGCAACTGTGAAAAGTTGAGTACCTTTAGGGTTTCGTCTGTTGGTGGTGCTTCATCGGAAAGTAAGATGACTACTTGAATTGGTAAATCTTTGAGGCGATCTTGGAGTTTTTTAAGTGTTTTTAAATCTTCAACGACGATCGCTGTACTGCCGCTATTCGCGATAATAAACAACAGTTCTTCTTTTTCGGCTTGGGAGCTACGTACCGCATCAACACCTCCAGCAGTCATTATGCCTTGATCGGCAATAAACCACCGAGGACTATTGTCAGCAATTAGGGAAATGCGATCGCCTACCTTTACTCTTAACGCCTGTAAGCCGGCAGCAAATAGTTGCATTTGCTCTGCCAACTGGGTATAAGTAATCGCTACCTCTGGTTTAGCGTGAGGATTGCGGAGAGCAACAATATCACCAAATCGTTGAGCTGCCAAAGGCCAAATTTCTGGTAGCGATTCCACATTTGTGTAATCTACCAACCGCTTTAATGCTTGCCGTTCTCGCTCGCTGATGTTAGATAAAAAAGAAGACGCGGTTTGGGTTGTTGACATAACACCTTACTTAAAGATTTTAAACTGATTATTTTCCAGCTTATTTTGTTATTCCGCTACAATAACCATCCTTATTATCCACATACCCTTCTGTGTACGATAATTCCAGGAATTCCACGTTTATATTTACAAAAATTTATGTTAAAGTTAGTTTACATAGAGTGCAAGCAATGATTGTGTTTGCATCTAAAAACAGGATCGCCTATGTTTCACAGGAGATGATTACCTATGACTTTTATCGACGGCATAATGCTAACGTTGCTCAATATTGCTGCTTGCATAGCGTTACCGAAGATTTTAGCTATTCTTTTGGCTGATAAAACCAAACTTACTGAAACATTGGCGAATGGTTCCAAATTACAAGCAGCCAAAATTGAACTTACAAGTTTTCCTTATTGTACAGCTTACCAATTGACAGGTAGCCAATACTGTAAATTCAGTCCTGATTTTTGTGCCAACTGTTCTCCGAATTGATGGACTGTTTGTCAGAAAAATTCCTCGGTACTTCCGAAAACCAGCAATTCAATTAATTCTTCAACACATATTCATTCTCATTTCGACACCTTGAAATCCCCGACTTATTGAAAAAGTTGGGGATATTTTTGTTCGTAACTCCTGCAAGGATTCCTAAACTTCGTCCAGATTCATAGTTAAACTTATCTCTGTAATATGCTCTTTAGGAAACTCGCAGCAATCTGCTTCAGCATCAAATACTAGCCGGACATGGCATGAGTCGATAACTATAAGGCGCGCATCGATCGCAGGTATTAGGATTTTCAGGGTTTACATAGCGTTACTACGAGAAAGTTTAATTAAATTTACATTGTGTAATATAGTTTGTATTATTCTTGCCTACTTAGTTAGATTCAAGCAATTTTCCAGCTTAGTCAGTATAATTACTAATTGAACTAAAGCTACATATATAACTAATATAACAATTATTAAATCTATTACATGACAGTCAAGCAGCCTGTAATGCCCAAGCAGCATGAAGTTGGTCAGTTTATTTAGAAACCTCACAAATTTCTAGTAGGCTATCAAGTCAATGATGCTGGGTAAATCAGTTTGTAATCAAGACCTTAGTCCTGTGTTAATCACTTAAGTGTTTACTACGTAGCAGGGGTGGGAAAAGTCTTGCCAGAAGCTTAATAAAATGGGAGAAAAAAGTAAATAATTGCTAGAGAAGTATTTAACGAGTTAACCATTAAATGAAAATACAATTACAAAATTTTCGGCAAACTCTTTTGATGGTCAACACATTAAACTATTAGTTCCAAATCACAGGTTTCACTATGAATCAGAAGCAGATCGTAGAGTTTTCTCTCAAAGATGGCACGAAGTTTTTAGCTGAAGTTGATGAACCAGAAAATAGCAATGCTCTTGTACGTGTTGCTAGACCAGATACAGGGCAAATGGTAGTTGAAGCTAAAAAGAAATTTGAAGATGTATTAGATCAAATACAACCTGTCGCTTCGGCAATTATCACCAAACTGAGTCAGCTTAATACACCTGCGAATGAAGTAGAGGTTAAGTTTGGTATTAAGTTAAATGCGGCGGCGGGTGCAATTTTTACCTCTGTAAGTGGTGAAGCTAACTACGAAATTACCTTGAAATGGAAGCAAGACAAGGCATAGTATGGTAGCGAATACAGATAATTATATTCAAACTTTTAGGTCAGCGATCGCTCGGATTTTTCATGCCAATGGTGCGGTAGTTGGTGTAGGTTTTTTAGTCTCTGGGCGAACTCGAAATTACATCCTGACGTGCGCTCACGTTGTTACTTCAGCCCTATCTTTAGCAGAAGATATAGTTGAAGCTCCTAATAATGATATTTATTTAGATTTCCCCCTAATTGCATCAGGACAACAACTAAAAGCTAAAGTTGTTTTTTGGCAACCCGTTGTCAGTAATGCATCAACTTCTGAGCCTGAAGATATTGCCGGGTTGCAAATCGAAGGGCAGTTGCCTAAAGAAACCCAAGCTATCCAACTAATAAGAGCTAACAATATTTGGCAGCATCCTTTCCGCATATTCGGTTTTCCTAACGGACATAATGATGGCGTTTGGGCCACAGGCGTGTTGCGAGATGGACAAGGAAAGGGATGGGTGCAACTGGAAGATAGTAAGGTAACTGGCTACAGAATAGAACCGGGTTTTAGTGGTGCGCCGATATGGGATGAAACTCTTATAGGAGTGGTTGGGATGGCAGTAGCGGCAGAGAAGCGGCGAGAAGATATCAAAACTGCTTTCATGATTCCTGCGGATGTATTGATTGAAGCATGGGATGAAATCGGTTTGCCTATTTCATCCCATGCACATATCCAGAATATTCCTAGTAGAGTTCAACAACTCAAAATCAAAACTTTGCAACAACGCTTTGACGTTCTTAGTAGTGATTATGAGGTGGCTTACAATCAACTCAACTATACACTTAGTGCGAGCGATCGCAATATCATCCAACGCCAAATTGATAGCATCTTACAAGAGCTAGAGCGAGTAGAAAGCGAACTTAATACCATAAATCATTAATTTCATACCTAAATAAAATGACAAGCTCTGTAGATTTACGAAAGAACTATCTAGAACAGTTAATAGCCAATTTAAAAAGTGAGGTTGAAAGCCTCAGCAAGCAAATGGCTCGGACGAGTAATGATGTAGATAAAAATAAATTACAAAGACAAGTTGATGATAAATTCGATGAAATGTATAAAATCGAATCAGAGTTAAACCAGCTAAATCAACAATCTTTAGTGCAAGTTGAATCTGATAATATCCCATTCACTAATCGCGATGCTGCAATTAATGAAATTACAGCAATTAATTCTCCTCCTTATCGTCTGGTGACAGCACCTGAAGGTTATGGAAAAACAGAATTTCTCAAACAAATCCAGGGACGGTTTCAAGAATTGCAATGGTGTTGTGCTTACGCTCCCATCTCTGGTTATGAAACTATTGAAAACTTAGAAAAACGGTTAGCAAATTCTCTGCAACTTACACTCCCTGAAGGACATGATTTAAATTGGGGAGAACGTTTAGGTTCACTATTGCATAGAAATTGGGCTAAATGGCAATCACAGGGCAAAAAAGGTATTGTGCTGCTAATCGATCTGGATGGCTGTGCCCCACAAAAGCAACGTTTAAATGAACTTTTTAATGACTTTAAGGAATTTGCCTGGAGAATTGAAAAATGTTTGAAAGAATTACAGTTCTTTAAAGATAATTCGCGGAGACTTCGAGTTGTGATTGCAGCTCGTTGTTTGATCGATCTTCCATTAGATCGGACTTTCCCTAAACTAATACTCTCTCCTTTTAACTGGGAAGTAATTCAGGATACAGCAACAAAATATCTCAAGCCTATAGAGATGACTTCTGAAAGTCTTGCTTTACTCGCAGGACACTTACTGTATTTAACTGGTGGACATCCAGGGGGAATTGCTGAAGCACTGAAAGTTTATCGAGATGGCTGTTACACAGTTAGTTGGCTCTTAAACAGTTATGGCAACCAATTATGGGAAAAAAACCTCAAAAAGTGTAGAGATCAGATTAAAGAAAGCTTGACAAAAGAAAATAATCATCTATACGAATCTATTGAAAAACTGAGTATATTTCCTATACTCAATGGAACTTGGATATTAAAGGAAGCTGTTCGGAGATTTAAGTTACCTTTCAGTGACGATAGTTTTAAATTAAATGCTGAACTGACAAAGACATCTATTTTTACTCGTGATAAAACGATTATTAAAGATGGGATGACACGGCGGCTGTTAGTTATTGGTCTGCTCCGAGAAACCTCGCCTGATAACTTTCAAGAACTTTGTAGCGAAGCGGCTCAAATCTGCTGGGAATATATTCACGAACTAAAATCAAAGAATAATTCTGCTGTTGCGGGTACTTGGTCTATGCAATATTTTTTTCAAAGTCTTCAGAAACACGCTGGATTTATCAATTTTGGCCCAAATAGTCTGGCTTATCGACAAGAACTCCGTAATGATTTCTTTGATAAAACTGTTGAGGAAACTTTGGGAATATTTCGCAATACAGATCGAGAGCAATTCCATGAATTTATTTATACGCTTAAATCTGAAGTAGAAAATGACTGGGAATTTCAGTTTCTTGTCAATTACTATTTACATAATGATGAATATAATGACACACCTTATAGATATTTAATTCAGAAGCTTGATGAAGCCATTCAAAATAACTAACAATTAAATAGGAGTCTATTATGTCTGAACTAAATAAGTTAGAGTTTGTTGGTCGTGCAGAACATCTAAATCGAATTATTTCCCTTGTTCATGATTCTAATAAACTGCGTGTAGTTTTAGTAGAGGGTAGAGGTGGAATTGGCAAAACTTGGTTACTTCATGCATTAAAATCCGGTCTAAACCAAGTTCAAATTGGCACAAGTGAAATTATTGATTGCGATATCCCTGTTTTTAATGATGCAGAAGATTTATACACTCAAATCGCCAAACAATTATACTACTATACATATAAAGAATGGTTGCTGCGATTACGAAAACTGCGAGAAGATGAAAACCGCCTCAGTCAAATTGCATACGAACAAGAACGCAGACAACTTGAAAAGTTCTTGGTCGATGAAATTAATCGAAAATCCAGCCAACAAAGATTAGTATTTCTAATTGATACGGTTGAGAAGTTAGGACAAGCAGATGTCAGAGAGCAAGTTTGGGAGTGTATTGGCGATTTATGCCATCAACTAGAGAATGCCGTATTTATTTTAGCCGGTCGTCCTAGTATTGCTCATCAAACTCTAGAAAAATCATTCAAAGAAGAAGAATTAACTTATTTGGAATTAAATGAATTTACCCATGAAGATGTACAAACATACATTCGTTGCAAGGAGGAGCAGCTTCACTTTACTCTCGGACAAGAATTGGTTAGAAAGATCATAGTTCTTTCTGGTGGTAGCCCGATCATGATTGAATTTGGAGTAGAGTATGCTTATCGGGAAGTCATACCAGATTGGTTAGAGAGTGAAGATATAGAAACTATTCCCAGCCGATTAAAAAAAACTGGTGGATTTGAAGCTGAGATGGTTCGACATATTACGCAGCTTCGGACATCAATGGATCGGTTAACTCTGTTGCTTTCACGTATTTACCCATTAGATAGCTTTGATATTGCTAATTTATTAGAACTATCTACAGAAGATGCTCAAAGATTATTTATTGATGCACAAAGCTACTTTTTTATCAAACCAGTAATCGGTGGTTCTCAAATATCATTACATGATATTGTGCGAGACTTGGTTGAGAAATATGTATGGGCAGATATTGACCCCGATTTGGAATGGAGAAAACGAGATAGTCGGATTGCTGCCAAATATTTCGAGCAAAAAGATTACGATTTAGGTCCACAAAAAAGGATATTGGAAGTTCAACGTTACTCTGATGATTCTCATAAAGTTGCTAATATTGAGTTTATGATTGAAGAAGTTAAGCAACTGCGAGAATTCAATACTACGCGATGGCTCTGGAATGCTTTATATGCCGATCCGATAATCGGCTTTGAAACTTGGCACGAAGTTACTGATAGGATACGCCGCCAATCGAAAAAATTTGGCTTTGTAAATCAGTTGTTGGCAATTGCCAAACAGTTTGAAACAGAAATAAATTCCGATCAAAAATTCAAACTAATTATTTTTGAATCAAAGATTGTTCACGCTCTTAAAGATAAGAGTACAAAAGAAAATGAACTAGTAAAGCTGGAGGGAATGCTATCCGCTCAATCTTCTAATTCTTCTCATCAAGCGGATATTTACAATGTCTTGGGAATGCTAAATACCAAGTTACACCTTTATGAAGAAGCTTTAAAATATCAGCAAGAGTGTTTATCGTTAGTTCAAGGCAAAAAGCTATCATACGCTATTCCTGCTGTAGCTAACCTAGTTGGTTATCTGCATCGACAACTCAACAACTTTCAGGAAGCTGAGAAATATTACAAACTAGGTTGGGAGGCTGCTATGGAAATTGATACTCCTGACAAAGGCTTAACTCAAGTTATGGCTAGCATTCAGAATAACTTGGGATTTTTGTACGGACAACAAAAAGATTATGTAAAAGCTGAACAATGTTTTAAGGCCGCTATTGATATGTGGTCGAGTGTTGAGAGTGAACGCGAAATAGCCAACGCCGAAATTGCCTCTGCTACTATTTTGGTAGATAATGGTAATTATGTTAAAGCTAAACAACTACTTGAACGAGCTTTAACTCGTTGTCATAATGAAGAAAACGATAATCAAATATTGTGTAGGGCATATTTTCAGTTAGGCTTAAATCAGTGGTTTAGTGCTGAGGTAGTAAATGAAGCTGTTTGGGATGTGACACAGGTGCAGTGGGATCTCAATGTGCTAAGTCTTGCTCAAAATGCTTTAGAAAAAAGCCTGAAACTCGCAGAAAAATATGGACTTGAAGAGGAATTACCTGGAATTTTGCACCAAATTGCTAGTGTCTATTGGCATCTTGGGTTTCAAACAGGCGATCGCACCCTACAAAGCCAAGCTTTAAAACTCAACGATCGCTCTTATCAGACTAGTTTAGAGTACAATGACATGCGGTATGCCATCGATAGCCTGGTAGGTAAAGCAGAGTTTGATTATTATGCAAAAGCCTACGAGCATATTTCCGATTATGCACAAGAACTTAGCGATCGCTTCCAATCATATCAAAATATCCATACACTATACTTTGGCCGCATGTTACGCATAGAAGGTGATGTTGCATTTCAACAAGCTAACTACAATTTTGCTTTTAGTAAATATGCTCAAGGAATACCCCAAATCTTTCAACATGGAGGTTTCGGGCCGTATTCGATCAAACATGAGCTAAATCTGCTCCAAAAGAAAATTGAACTGTTGCCTATAGAACTTTCTAAAACTCTGATTCAACAACTAAAATCTCAGTGGAAAGATCATAAAGCTCTCAAGGAATGGTGCGATCAACAAATGTTTTTGACTAGAATACGTGCCACAAAACAGCCATCTTCTCATGCGTAGTAAAAAAATTGATCGACCTCAAATTTTAGTTTCTCTTAATTCTACCTACATACCAACTGGGCAATGCGACTGTGATGGAGGGGATTGTGCCTGTGACTTATCCCCTTTAACAGAATTAACCTCAGATTTTCGATTATCTCTGGGAATGTCAGAGACAGAGTTTGTGAGAGTTCCTAACTCGCAGATGATGAATTTAGATGATACTTATTCTATCTGTTTTGGTACTTATCATCCAGTAGCAGTTTTGAATCAATCAGCGATATATTTACTCGAACAATTTACAAATCCTCATAAATTAGATGATATTGCAATAGAACATCCTAACATTGACCCAATAGACTTACAGGCAGCTATTCAGGAATTATATCAAGCACGTTTAATTGCACCCAATAATTATTCATCATTTAACTTAAATGAAATACCAGAAACTTTAACAGCATGGTTGCATATCACCGATCGCTGTAATTTAAGATGTGACTATTGCTATCTTCCGCACGAACCAAAAGATATGTCAATCGATATAGGTAAAGCGGCTATTGAATCTACATTTCGCTCTGCAACCTTAAATAATTACCGCCGCGTCAAACTGAAATATGCAGGAGGAGAGGCATTACTCTGCTCTCCTTTAATTAAGGATCTCCATTTGTACGCTCAATCCCTTAGCAAAGAAACAGATATTATATTAGATGGAGTCGTTCTCAGTAATGGAACATTGATTACGCCTGAAATTATTGAGATGCTACAAATATTGAATCTGCGTCTCATGATTTCACTAGATGGATTATCAAATTTCCACAATATCCAACGTTCTTATGCAAGCGGAAAGGGATCGTTTCAAGATGTGGAACGAGGTATTAAGATTGCCTTGAAAAATGGTATTATTCCAGATATTTCTATTACAGTTAGTGGGCGAAATGCAGAAGGATTGCCCGATCTTCTGGAATGGATATTGGAATATAATCTGCCCTTTAGTTTAAATTTTTATCGAGAAAACGAACTGTCAGCTTCTTATGAAGACTTGCAACTAGAAGAATCTCGGTTAATTGAGGGAATGTTGGCAGCATTCAAAGTTATCGAATTGAAATTACCTAATCGGAGTTTACTAGGTTCATTGATCGATCGTGCTAATTTAGCATCTCCTCATAAACGAACTTGTGGAGTTGGACAAAGCTATCTCGTATTTGATTACAAAGGGCAAATTGCTAAATGCCAGATGCAGCTACATAAAACTATATCTGCCTCTAAAACTCAAGATCCTTTAACTCTTGTGCGACAAGATAAAGCAGGTATTCAGAATTTGTCAGTTGAAGAAAAAGAAGGCTGTCGTACATGTGAGTGGAAATATTGGTGTACGGGCGGTTGTTCTCTTGCAACCTTTAAAGCTACAGGTCGTTACGATATTCAATCTCCAAATTGCAATATTTACAAAGCTCTCTATCCTGAAGCTCTCAGACTAGAAGGGTTACGATTAATCAAATATAGTTCCCCAACTAATACCAATTCTATATGAAGATGCACAGAATATTAAACGAACCGCCAAGTACGCCAAGAGCGCCAAGAATTGAGAGTTACTCATTTAGTGCAGCTTCACATTAAATTGGTATCAGTCATAACTAATTATACGCACTCATATAATTTTAATTTTTTAAATTTTGATAGATATACAGCGAAGATATTGTATTTAAATCCACTTGTTTAGGCTCATCTTCATTCGCATTAGTATTTTTAAACAAGACTGTAAATGCACCAGCACCTAACCTATCTTGAGGAAATATCCGATAACAAGGCATCGTCGTTAAATGCGATTGATATTTGGCTAAACTACTAATTTCTATCGCTTTAAACTGGGGAAAGCGTTCCAGAAACCATTCACAAACTTGCTCATTTTCTTCGGGCGAATATGTGCAAGTCATATAAGCAAGATAGCCTTGTGGTGAAACAATTTTAGCTGAGTTAGCTATAATACGCTTTTGCCGATTTGCGCTCTTATTAATAGCAGTTGGGTGAAAACATCCGGGTGCTTTTTCACCTTTGGCAAGCAAAGATTGTCCAGTACACGGAGCATCTACTATGACTAGATTGCTAGAGTCGGTAAACATTTCGGCAAATATACTCGAATCTCGATTAACCACTGCGCTAGGGCTAACCTGGCAACGCTTCAAATTGGAAATTAGCATTCCCAGACGTTTGCCAATTACTTCATTGCTGATGAGCAATTCAGGTTTTAAAGCTCTCCAAGCGAAGATACTTTTACCTCCCGGTGCGGCACACATATCAAAAACTAAACGCACTGACTCAGGAATAGCTAACAAAGTAGTAGCTGCAAACACCGAAGAAAAATCTAAACAATAAAAATATCCTTTTTCATGCAAGGGATGCTTACCAGGTTTTTCTCCTAGAGATAAGCGATCTATAAATTGTGGCTGCCAAGAGGTTGGTGTTTCCACTGTCAAAGGTGAAATATCTGGCTTTTCTTGACACCAAAGAATACTAGGCGAAAAAGGCTGAGGATTCATTAAAGCCTCAATAAATTTTTCTTGCTCATCTGGATTAGCGAACAAACGCCGCGAGACTTTAAGTAATAAATTAGAAGGTTTTTCCATGTAGAGGATGAGTTATCAATTACGAATTACGAATTACGAATTACGAATTAGTACGTTGTATCTAAATCAAAATCAAACTGTTACACAAGAACAATGTAATTAAGGCTTTTGGCTTCATACTCAAAATATAATGACCGCCATTGGGAACGCAATGGCCAAGCTACCCCACTGCACCGGAGAAGGTCATGTTTTTAGATAGTTTTCAGGACAAATTACGCAAACAAGCACAATTATGGAGGGATGAAGGATTAATTAGTTCTTCGCAGTATGAGCAGATAGCAGAACGTTATCAATTTAAAAACCTGGAAGCTGCTGCACGCGATCGCAATAAAGCGATCGCGATCGCTATTGGTAGCATACTTTTATGCTTAGGCATAATTACCTTTGTATCAGGAAACTGGCAGGGAGGATCGCGAGAAATCAAATTTATTCTGATGATGAGTTTGTTTTTTGCGATCGCCATCACTGGATTTTACAGCTGGAGGCCACCTGAAGGAAAGAAGCCAGAACGAAGCAAACGCCTACTAGGAGAAGGGTTGCTAATTTTAAGCGCCTTCATCTTCGGTGCAAATTTACTGCTGATGGCCCAGATGTTCAATATCATCGGTTCAGCTTCTCAACTGTTTCTCGCTTGGGGATTCGGTGTTGTGGTCATGGCCTTCAGTTTGTCCTTAAATTCTTTAGGAATTCTATCAATCGTCCTTGTGGAAATCGGCTACTGGACTGGACTAGAAGACTTATGGTACGCTTCAGGTGAGTTAACTTGGTCGCGGCTAGTAGTACAACATCTGCCTTTGTTGGCATGGCTGGTATTTGTACCCTTAGCCTACTTCTGTCGATCCCGTTGGATTTTTGGTCTAGCAGCCTTTGTTTTTGCTAGTTCCTTACAAGCTAACCTTAATCCACTGCCACTGCTAAATTATGCTGATATAGCCCCTTGGGTGGCATCTTTTGCTTTTGCACTGCCACCTGCATTATTCTGGAGTTATGATGATTTACTCTTTCCAACCATAAATTACAGATTGTTTCAATCTCTAGCCCGTAATTTAGCGCTGGTAAGCTTCGGCATCGTCTTTTACGTTTTGTCTTTTCGTTGGGTCTGGGAATCTCCTGATTATAGTTATAATCAGCCAACGAATTTGACAAACTTATTCGAGTCTCTGCCGATTATCGATTTGGGGATTCTCAGCGGCTTGGCGGTTTTACAATGGTTGTTTCTACTGCGCCAAAGAAATAACCCTCCGCGTCGCGAAGTGATTTTCACAACTGCTGTCATTAGTACATTTCTTGTCTTTATTGCAATAGTACCTTTTTGGCATCAAACTATTAGCCGGATTGATGAACTTGGCATTTTTATTTTCAATGTACTTCTTGCAACATTAGCCTGGGGACTAATTCAAGAAGGATTGAAATTAAGCAACAGAAGTTCCTTTTGGGGCGGTATGCTGTTAGTAACACTGCAAATTATCAGTCGCGTGCAAGAGTACGACACCGACTTACTTTTTAAGTCGCTAGTCTATGTCCTGTGCGGTTCTGCTTTAATTAGCGCTGGACTCTGGTTTGAACGCCGCCTACCCGGTGGTAGCTCTACAAGTAAAAAGTAGGGCAAAAATTTTTAAAGTTTCTCTGCGTCAGTCCTAATCTCGTTACTTTTAACCTCCTCAAGACCTCTGCTTTGTAGGACTACGCTCATGACTAATACTTCTTCTGAATCTAAGAATAAACCCTTGTCTCCTGAAGCTGAATTTTCCAATAAGGTGACTTTTCGGGATTACTTGATTGCTACTGAACAAAAATCGAATAAACCCTTGCCTTTTTGGCGGTTACTAGCTCCCCTGGCACTGCAAACAGGGCTAATTATGGCAGTACCAGCCCAAGCAGTTTATACAGACGTAACAGGTAAGACGGTGATTTTGCAAACCGTACCTGTAGACCCTAACAATGCGATCGAAGGTAACACCTTAGCGTTAGATTACAACATCTCTCGTACCTCAAATTTGAGCAGACTACCTGGCTGGCAAACATTAGTCAGCAAAGGTCGTGGAAGTGGCAGAAGATTGCCTGAAGGAACCAATATTTACGTGACTTTGCAAGAGCAATTCTCTACTGGTCGCGGTGTTCCGAGAGCTTGGAGACCGTTACGAGTAAGTAGCGATCGCCCCACAACTCTAAGAGCTAACCAAGTAGCCTTAAAAGGTGTTTATCAGGATGGTTCCGTTAACTACGGTTTGGAAACATATTACATCCCAGAAAACCAACGGCAGCAGATTCGGAACGATTTACAAGCCCAACGCGCCCGCAGAGGGCAAGTACCACCCATTGTGGTCAAGGCGAAAGTAGATCCACAAGGAAAGGCAGTGCCACTGAGTATGTGGGTGCGCGATCGCAACTATCGTTTTTAAACTGTTAGGCAAATAAACAGTGCATGTTTACACCACGCCAGTTTTGTCTTTGAAATTCTGAGCGCCGACTTCCGACGCTCAGAATTTTCTGTTTTTCATTAGACATTGCGTGAAAAAGAATATAGAGACGTAGCATTATTACGTCTCTACCAAGGTTCTAGGTAAAGTATTGTCTTATATATCAGAATTAAATAGCCCTGGATTACAGCAGAGACTCAAAACAGTGTATTTATAGATTATCAGCAAGTTTTATTTGCTGATAATAATATGATTTTTCGGGGATTAAGTCGAAAAGCAAGGCTACTATTTACGATATTTTTACTACTAGTGTTCATTGCTTTTCCGAGCCACAATCGATGATGCAATCTATCGGCAGACCGATCGAACATCAAAAAGTATTTTTTCCCAATAGCGGGGCGTAGCCCATTGCAAATTGCTAATTGCAAATTGGTTTAATAAGTCCAGTTTTGCTTGGTCTGCAAACTATAAGTTCCATCTTTGACATTCACCCGCTCAGGAATCAGATTTAAATCTCTAAATATATTTGCTTGATGCTGTAGAGCATCGAGCGATTGGTCGTCAATCGGAATGATGGCGCGTTCGCCACTATGTTTCTGTAAAATTTCTAGAATAGATGGATCGATTTCATGGTGTTTTGTCAATCGTTGAACAGCTTCTAATTCCTGTTTCTTAGCCCAAGTTCCAGCTTCGTTTACCTCTTCTAAAATCACCTTAAGCAAGTCGGGATAGTCGCGTACCAGTTCTGGAATCGCGTAGTAATAAGTGGGAACTTCCACAGAGGCTTTGTCACCAAATATGCTCTCTAAGTCTGCAATCGATCGCCCTGGGTAAGCGCTTCGGGCAAGAGTAGCTGTGTACGGAACCCAAATCACCCAAGCATCGATTTCACCCCGGCAAAATTGGGGCAGCGCCTCCGGTTGTGTCAGATAAACCGGCTCGATGTCGCTAAAATCTAGACCGACTTTTGCCAGCGATCGCACAAGTATATAATGTGCGCTTGAGCCTTTGTCAAAAGCGATCTTTTTGCCCTTCAGGTCTGCTAGTGTCTGAATCGGCGAATCTTCCGGTACCAGAATCGCTTGACCTTTGGGAGCGGTATATTTTTCTTTAGCCACTCGCACAAATACATGATCCGCTGCTTGAGAGAAGATGCTTGCCGTACCCCCACCGCCGCAGAAGTCAATCGTCCCGTTGCTAAGTGCTTCTATCAGAGAAGAGGCTGATAAAAAGCTTGTCCAGGTGACAATCAGCCCATAAGGTCGCAAACGCGTTTCTAGCAAGCCTTGAGTCTGGAGAACTTCCAGATTTGTCATCCCCTCTGGATATCCAATTTTGAGTTGCTTGAGCCGCCGCGCTTGCTCTGCTAAGGGCGTGTTGCTAGATTGAGCAGAACGCTGAGAAAACCAGCGATCCAAAATTACACAGAAAATTATCCCCCCCATAAACAGTCCCACAGTTTCCAGTAACTGGATTATGGAGCTTTTGGATAGTTGGAACTGATTACCAGATTCAGCAGCAGCAACAGCATGACCGTCAAAAACTAGAGGTAAGACCAAAATTAAGACAAGTCCGATGGAAAATCGAACTGCAAACCTGTAGGTAGGCGATCTACGAGTGGCCGATCTGAGTGACCGTAAGATATTTTGACCTGTGCATCTAGGCATAAGGTCAATCAAACGGCTAATCATAATAACTCCTTTGATAAATTAGGTGATGGAAATTGCCGGATGAATTGGAGATGGGGGATAAATTCAAAGCACCACTTGATATATATAAACTACCAAACTTGCTCCCTCGTTACACCCAATATGCGATACTCACATTATCATATCGATATTATGCGGATTTTCTACAAACGTTGAGCGATCGCTAGTTTTGGTCATCAGATAGGTGTTGAGTGAGGAATGGTGATGGATTGGTTAATTGCAACAATTAAGATTGGGCTAGCTGCGGCTGTGGCAACAACATTTGATGACAATATTTATCTGACTGCCTTTTTCAGCGAGGTTAATCGGACTTTTCGTCCTCAACATGTTGTAGTTGGTGAGATTCTAGGGTTCACAGTATTAATGATAGTAAGTTTACTTGGGTTCTTACTGGGTCTAGCAATTCCGTCAACTTGGACTGGTCTACTGGGGATTCTGCCAATACTCATTGGCTTGAATAATTTGCTCAACCTGAATAAGGATGATTCAGTTGAAGATAAATCAGCCAATCTGAAAAGAAACTCTAAATTTCATGGATTTGATTCCAGAAAGCGATCGCTCTGGGACGTAATCCGCGATCCTCAGACCTATCGCGTTTCCTCGGTGACAATTGCCAACGGCGGCAACAATCTTGGCATCTATATTCCCCTATTTGCCACTAGCTCAATCCCAAATCTCACTGTAATCGTACCAGTTTGCTATTTCATTGTTTTTTGCTGGCTGTTTATGTCCTATAATCTGACTCGTCTACCTGGTATCGCTTTGATACTGAGCCGTTATGCTAGCAAGATTTTTCCCTTCGTTCTGATGTGGCTGGGTTTCAGAATTCTGGTAGACAGCGAATCTTATCGTATTTTTCTCCCGAACACTTGACAGATAAACGTTATCAGTTACAGTAGTTTTCTTTTGCATGAGGTACAAAGTGACGGGTTTTGAGGCAGGAGGCAGGAAGTAGAAACTCTTTAAATCTGATGTGAACTACTACCTGCGATCGTTAGCGTTAACCATCGATGCAGCGATTTGTGAATACAAAACCTTCGATATTTCTGGCTATCAAAAGCTAGATGAAGTGCCTTATGACTTTAACCGCAAACGTCTAAGCATCTTGTTCAAGCAAGAGAGTACGCATCTGACGATCGCTAAAGGCGCACAACCCTAGTGGGATTTCAACCATTGCCGTTGAATTTTGTGCTGGTTCTGGGAGCGATCGCTTCTATAAAAATG
This sequence comes from Nostoc sp., assembly GCF_036917315.1. Classification (GTDB taxonomy): domain Bacteria; phylum Cyanobacteriota; class Cyanobacteriia; order Cyanobacteriales; family Nostocaceae; genus Nostoc. The sequence continues at coordinate 274,260 of NZ_JBALDR010000034.1, forward strand.
AATAGAGTAGAGAAAAACCTCTGGAGTTCCCAGAGGTTTTGGTTCCTGATTTAGTTTCTACTTGTTACTCCAATTTGTCCTTAGTCATTTCCCGATAATGGAGAAAATTATTTGAACAACAAGATCCCCGATTTCTTAGACAGTCGGGGATCTGAACCTTGCGATTTTATTTGGATACTTAATATCTACCCATCTACGCTATTAATTCTTCGCCTGTGGCTGCGAACCAGGAATCGTTACATCTATTGGTGTCACCTGTTTAGCTAACTGTGTCAATGGCGGTTGAATAGCAGTTTGATTCCCCACTACTAGAGTCACAATCTTTTCTGGTTTGAGGTATTCTCGTGCTACCCGTTGGACATCGGCTGCTGTGGTGGCGGCGACGGCTTTTTGATAGCGAAAGAGAAAATCAGCAGGATAGCCGAAATATTCGTATCGCATCAACCGTGATAAGGTTTGGCTGGGATCTTCAAAGTTGAATACAAAGGAATTGAGTGTAGACTCTTTGGCATAAGCCAGTTCTTTTGCAGTCACTCTTTGGGTTTGGGCGCGCTTGATTTCAGCTTGTAAGGCTTTGACAAACTGGACGGTAGCATCCGATCGCGTTTGTCCACCAGCGATAAATATGCCAGGATAATCGTAGCGGGGACTCCACTGGCCGTATACAGAGTAAGCTAAACCTTGACGCGATCGCAATTCATTAAATAAGCGTCCACCAAATCCATTTAACACTCCATTTAATACATCCAGCGCGGCATAATCGGGACTGTCGAAACGTCCGCCTAAATGCCCGATAAGCACACTACTTTGCGTTAGTTGGGGCTGATTGACAAAAAATACTCCACCTGTATTAGCTGGCAAAACCTTTGGTAATGTGGGTTTAGCAATACCTGGGTTACGCTGCCAATCGCCAAACTTAGCTTGAATGAGCGATCGCATTTTCTTACTATCAAAATCGCCCACAATCCCCAAAATCATATTATTGGGGTGGAAATATTGCTGATAAAACTTGAGCAAATCCTCACGCTCAACCTTATCCACCGTTGCATACTCGATTGTGCGAGCATAAGGGCTATCTTTGCCATAGATCAATTTCTTAAATTCTCGACTAGCAATCCCGTCTGGATTGTCATTACGACGGGCAATGCCACCCTTGGCTTGAGTTTTCGCCAAGTCTAGCTTTTCTTGAGCAAATACAGGCGATCGCAGCACCTCAGCAAACAGCCCAAACACTGTTTCTAAATCTTCACTGAGGGCGTCAAAGCTAGCACTACCAGAAGCTTCACTAATACCAACTTCTACAGATGCTGCCCGTTGTTCCAATATTTCGTTGAGTTCATCTGCTGAATGGTTTTTAGTTCCTCCAGTTCGCATTACCCCGCCTGTAAAACCAGCCAACCCAACTTTCTCCATTGGTTCCAAGCGATTCCCTGTCCGTACAAACGCTGTACCATTCACCAACGGTAACTCGCGATCTTCCATCAAATAGACAACCAAGCCGTTTTGAAGCACAAACCGCTCATACTTGGGTAACTTAATCTCAGGTAGCGGTGGTAGCTGCAATTCTGTGTAATGCTTCGCCTCAGCCGTCGCCGCCAGAGAAAAATTACAAGTTAAAAGTAAGCACGCAAAAACAGCAACCAAAGCATAAATCAGCCCCTTCCTATTTTGAATTTTCAACGCTATCTGCCTTTTACTCTTCACCTTAAACCTCTGCATATCTCTCTTCCTTTGTGCCCTTTGCGCCTTCTCTGCGAGACGCTACGCGTAGCTTGCTTCCCCGAAGGGGTATGCGGTTCGTTTCTCTTAAGCTTCTTTCGACAACAGCTTCCCAATCGTGCGATTTTTCGGCGTAAAAGTCTCCTTTGCCACCCGTTGAATATCAGCCGTCGTCACCGCCGAAATATCATCCAACTGCTTAAACAAATTGCGCCAAGAGCCAGTTTTCACCTCATATTCCAACAATTGTTGAGCCATGCCCATATTGGAATCGAGAGTACGTAACAAACCTGCCCGTGCTTGAGTTTTCACTCGTTGTAAATCAGCTGCCGCTACAGGCTCAGTTTTTAATTTGTCAATTTCTTGACGCAAAGCCACCGCCAACTCATCAACTGTATGACCAGGAGATGTGAGAGCATAGAAAAAGATCAGGTTTGGATACTTATCTCCAGGAAATCCACTGTAACCTTGAGCATTTAGCGCCAACCGCTGCTTTTCTACCAAAGACTTATATAGCCGCGACGTGCGTCCATCACTTAATAAACTGCCAATGATTTCATAGACGGCATTATCTGGATGAGTAATTGCCGGACGATGATAACCTTCTAAATACCAGGGTTGAGAAGGTAGCTGTAAAGTAACTTCCCGTGTTTGTTGTTGTGGCGGTTCTACTGGGATTTGTTCAACAGCTTTGGTTTTGGCTTGAAAGCGGCCAAAATAAGTTTGCGCCAGTTTTTTCACCTGAGTAGGATTGACATCTCCGACAATAGCGATCGCTAAATTACTTGGTACGTAGTGAGTATCAAAAAACTTTTGGACATCTTCTGGTGTCAGATTGCGGATATCTTGGTCATAACCAATTACCGGACGCCTGTAGGGATGGGCTTTGTAAGCAGTATCGATAAACTTTTCCACCATCTGTCCAATGGGTGAATTCTCTACCCGCATCCGTCGTTCTTCTAAAATTACATCTTTCTCTTTATAAAACTCACGACGAATTACCGGATCGAGAAATCGCTCCGACTCCAACGACATCCAAAGTTCTAGCTTATTGGCAGGAAAGCTGTACAAATAACGGGTAGCTTCGGTTGAAGTATTGGCATTTAAACCCACACCTCCCGCTTGTTCGACAATTTGCCCCAATTCGTTTTGCTTGACAAGCTTGGCTGCTTGCGATTCCACTTGCTCAAACTCAGTTTGTAACCGAAGAACCTCAGCTTTTCTGCCATCGGCTTTCGCGGTTTTAATTTGAGCATTCAACTGCTCTAAGGTATCTAGTAGCGGTTTTTCTTTTTTGTAGTCTTGTGTACCAATGCGCCTTGTGCCTTTGAACGCCAAATGTTCGAGAAAGTGAGCTACACCAGTTTTGCCATCTGGCTCATCCACACCACCCACATTCGCATAAGTAAGAAAAGAAACCACGGGCGCTTGATGTCGTTCCAAGACAATGAATTTCAAACCATTGTCGAGGCGAAACTCCGTTAATTGCTTAATAACTCGATCTAGATAAGGTTGGATGGAACTTTGAACTGGCGGGGTTTGAGTTTTGGTTTCTTGAGGAGGAGGTGCTGTCTGAGTTTGAGCTAGAGCGACTTCTGGCAGCAATCCCCACGAGAAGATAATTAAAGTCAAGAAAGTGACAAATAACCGCCGTAATATGACAGATACGCGATCTGAGCAATTCAAAATCCCCAATCTAAAATCCAAAATTGACCGAGTGCTCTGGTTCATAAGCGAGAAGTAAGATAAAGTTACATTACCTAAATAACAGGATACTTAGCAAAAGAGCGTTAATCTTGTATTAAGTTTTCAGTGGCTCTTTGCACTTGACGTTAGACAATAATGCTACAAGTCTTGTTACGGATATCTAACCATAACTTTTATGCGAGTTTTTAATTCTTCCCCACCTTCAGAGGCTCAGACGCGCACCCGGATTTTAGAGGCAGCACAACGGTTGTTTGCTTCTAAGGGATTTGACGGTACTACCACCCGTGACTTAGCACAAGCGGCAAGTGTAGCTGAAGGCACTCTATTTCGTCATTTTCCGAATAAAAAAGCAATTTTGGTCGAAGTAGCCACGAGTGGCTGGGTAGAGATTCTTACAGATTTGCTCACAGAACTAAGTGAAATGGGCAGCTATAAAGCCGTCGCTCAGGTGATGCGCCGTCGGATGTGGAATTTCCAAAAAAATGCCGATTTGATGCGTGTTTGTTTTATGGAGGTACAATTTCACCCCGATTTGCGCGATCGCATTCAATTAGAAGTGATTACCAAAATGACTGATGTCGGCGAAGCATTCTTTCAAACAGCGATGGATAAAGGTATTTATCGTCAAGGAGATGCGAAGCTAGTTGCAAAAGTTTTCTTAGGAATGTTTGCGATCGCAGGTTTCTCTAACAACACCATCATCGAACCTGACGCTTCTCCCCAACAAATGCAGGAAATGGCCGAAGGACTCGCTGATATCTTTCTTAATGGTGTCTTGGTTAAAGAGTGAGGAGTTATGAGTTAGGAGTTATGGATTATGAGTTTTAACTCCTAACTCCTAACTCCCAACTCCTAACTGATGATTGCTTTAGCTTGCTGACTCCACTGTTGTACTAGCTCAATTGCTGGACACAAATCTCGGCGTTGCATTGTTGCTACTTGCAAGCGCATAATTTGTTGGTGCAATCTGTGAGTGGGAGTTTGAGCTAACTGCACTACAGAACCAATACCTGCATGAAGCAATAAACCACAATATTGTGTCCCCACACTGGGAATACGTGCCAAGTCAGCTAAAGCCATCCATTTATTTACATACTGAAGATGAATCTGTAGTTTATTTGCTAACGCTAGTCTTGACTCTAGAGTTTTCCCTTGTTTGACTAAGGTTACTGTGCTAGTAATCCCACAATTTTGGAGTTGAGATTGTTCCTCATGGCTCAATCCAGGTAATTCCTCAATTGGCCAATCACGAGATTGGATAGTAGTTCTACTATCTTTGTGTTTAGCAGACATTGTTGAAATTAAAATATAGGCTTGTTTAAATATTGTGACAGTTGCTTCTCCTTTAAAAGTACGCTCTTGCGGTTTAGTGTTTGTATTGATCTGCAATTTTAAGCCAACCTTCTGCAATGCGATTGCATCGACTGACAATGCCATTGCATCGACTAACAATGCGATTGCATCGCCTAACAATGCGATTGTTTCGACTGACAATGCAATTGCATCGCCTAACAATGCGATTGCATCGACTGACAATGCCATTGCATCGACTGACAAACATTAGATATCTTGCAAAACCCCTAACAGCCCCTAATATGATGTCCGGGTAATTGACCATAATAACCGGAACCCCACCCCGCAAAAGCTCTGCTTTAGCTCCCCTCCCCGCTTGCGGCTATGCTTTACCCACATCTTTCTTTACAATCTTGAAACCCATGTTCTATAACCTTCTTAGACATTGAGAATTTAGGTATACTTGACAAATTCGCTTTTAATCTTCTCGCTAAAACTGCGTTTTTATTGAGAATGAACAACGAACGAATCAGGGTTATAAAAACCTGAGTCAATACTCTCGCAAATGTTAAGAAAGATCCGGGTAATGGATAGCCGCTTGCGGGGAGGGGTTGGGGGTGGGGTTCTTTTATTATGGGTTATGGGTAATTTGGCAGACATGATATAACCAACCGCATTGACAGCTATTTTAGGCAGGTAATGCCGATCGTATCGGGATAGTCAATGTAATCCTGCCAAAACTCGGAGCCAAATTTCTGTATGCCTTTGGGAGAGACTATTGGATGATGCCAGTGGATCTCTTTAAAACCAGCACTCATCAAAGCCCATTCATAAGTCGCTTTGCTGAGGTAGTAGTTATCAATATTGATAGACTCACCGTCATCAGGAATGCTCAATGTTAAGGTTAAGGTTATGGGCGTACCTTCCTTGAGCGACTGGGCACATCTCCTAACAATGCCATATTTCTGATGTTTATCATAAAACTCTGGAAGCAGTTCTAAATTATTATTCAAACTGACGAATCGACCACCAAGTTTAAGATGAATTGCTATGGCCTGACACATTTTGAGTAGTTGCTCTTTAGTTGAAGCGTAATTGAGCAAGTAGGAGGCTACCACAAGATCGAAGCTGCCAATAGAACCAATTTCCATGACATCACCAATGATATATTCAATTTCAAGTGGCACAGAGGCTTCTTCAAGTCTTGCCAACTTTATCATTTCTGAGGAAATATCCACACCAACCAAACGTGCAGCGCCATTCATTTTGAGCAATCGCGTGAAAAATCCTTCTCCACAAGCTAGATCGAGGATTGATTTCCCGGCAACATCTCCGATTAAATTTAAGTATGTATATGCCTCGCCATACAAGCGATAAGGCAATTTGTTAAGTTTTTGAAACTGGAGAGCGATGCGATCGTACTCGGCTGCCATTTTTTCACCTCACTTGCAAAAGCTTCCTTGACGTTAAAATGGGCGTAAAGTATCTCCAATTTAGGTAGTATACGGTAGAATTCCAGCAAGCTCATGACCCAGATTCCAAAAAGCGCAGCCCAGTTGTATGAAACAGACTTTGCAGCATGGACAGAAAAAACTGTACAACTCATTCGTGCTGGACAATTTGGACAAGTAGACTGGGATGCTGTGATTGAGGAGATTGAAAGCTTGGGACGGTCAGAACGACGAGAGTTGAAAAGCCGCTTGGAAGTATTATTACAGCATTTGCTCAAGTGGCAATATCAATCTAGTTTGCGGAGTGGCTCTTGGCGGAATACTATTGATGAGCAGCGCCACAAAATTGCAGATTTACTGCAAGAGAGTCCCAGCCTCAAGTCTTATCCAGAAGAAGTTTTAGCCCAGTGCTATCATCGGGGATTGAAAGCTGCTAATAATGAAACCGAACTACCAATAAATACGTTTCCAGTGGAATGTCCTTATTCCATTGCCCAAATTCTTGATGGTGAGTTTTTGCCGGATGTTATTGATTTGTAATATGAGGTTTATGCAGTAATTAACTCGCCTCGCAGCACAGTTACCGCTTGTCCGGCGAGTAAGACGCGATCGCCACCGTCATAATACACCTTCACCACGCCACCGCGACTAGATGCTTGATAAGCCAAAAACTCATTTTTGTGCAAGCGATCGCGCCAGAACCAAGCGAGACAGCAATGAGCTGCTCCTGTAACTGGGTCTTCATTAATACCTAATCCCGGTGCAAAGAAGCGAGAGACGAAATCATATTCAGAATCAGAGTCAGTGAGGCTGGTGACAATGACATCAGAAATCGGTAAGGTTTTGAGTAGTTGAAAATTAGGCTGTATTTGCCGCACCAATTCTTCAGATTCCAATTCCACTAGATAACCTAGTGAATTCTGCAAGACAGATTTGTAGGGTACACCCAAAGCTTGCTTGAGTTCTGGAGGAGCGACTGTTGCTTGTGAGTAATTTACTGGGAAATCTAACTCAATCCACTCACCTTGCAACTTCGCAATCAGCACTCCACTTTTGGTATAAAAACGTGCAACTTCATCGGGTGACAAATGTCCCTCTGACCAAAGTACATGGGCACTAGCTAAAGTTGCGTGACCGCAAAGCGGCACTTCCACCGTGGGCGTAAACCAACGCAGATTAAAGCCATCATCTTGTCTGACTAGAAAAGCCGTCTCAGATAAATTCATCTCCTGCGCCAAGTTTTGCATCCAGCGCTCGTTTTGAGGAGTAGGCAAAACACAGACAGCAGCAGGATTACCTGCGAAAGGTGTATTGGTAAAAGCATCAACCTGAGTAATGATTTGTCCCATTAGATAGACTCACCTTGAAAGTTAGACAGCAATATATTTATCAGTAGCAAGGTGTAAGAGCGCGGCGTGCCCCTACTTGTTTAATGAGAACCACTATATACAGTACCTTAGAAATTAGGAATACAATCTCCAAAAACTAGAGTCAATGTTAAAGCAAACCGAAAACGTGAGGATAAAAATCTTCAGAAGCATCTTTGCTGCTATCAACTTAGCGCTAATTTCTGGAGGATTAGTTAGTTGTGTTGTTGAAGCCCCGCAGCCACTTGCACCAATTGAGCAACAAAAACCAGAGTTACAACCTAACCAGAACAACAAAGATGACGACCACAAAGATGACGATCGCAAAGATGGCGATCGCAAAAATGATAAAAAAGATGACGATAAAGACGATAACGACTAAATAAAGGTAAAATTATCACCTTACATTTATGCTTATCCAACAAACTTCTACTTCCCTCGGCGATACTTTACGCCACCGACGGCAACAACTAGCCAAGCTGATTGATTTTCCGGCAATTCTGTGGTCAGGTAGCAATAATCCGCGCAACTTTCCGGCAAATTCCTTTCCATTTCGTGCTAACAGTCATTTCCTTTATTTCGCTGGACTGCCATTACCAAAGGCGGCAATTCGTCTAGAAGCGGGAAAACTAGAACTATTCATCGACGAGCCGTCACCCAGTAGCGCCCTTTGGCATGGAGAAATGCCAACGCGCGAAGAAATAGCCGAGAAGATTGGGGCGGATGTGGCAGGGCCAATGGCAGAATTAGAGTCTTGGCTAGAAAATGCCGCGACACTTGCCGTTCAAGATGCAGCTACTTGGACGCAGCAATCACAGCTATTAAATAGATGGGTTTTACCACAAAGTCCTCCCCAAGGAATTGACTTGGAGTTAGCAAAGGCGATCGTTTCACTCCGCCTCACCCACGATGATGCGGCATTAACCGAGTTGCGAAAAGCTGCGGCACTCACTGTCAAAGCTCACAAAGCGGGGATGGCAGCAACACCCCAAGCCAAACTAGAAGCAGAAGTTCGGGCAGCGATGGAAGGGGTGATTATTGCCCACAATATGACTACCTCTTACAACAGTATTGTCACCGTTCGCGGTGAAGTTTTGCATAACGAGCATTATCACCATAGTTTGCAACCAGGTGATTTACTGCTTGCCGATGTTGGCGCTGAAACTGAGACTGGTTGGGCAGGTGATGTAACTCGCACGTGGCCAGTTTCAGGGAAGTTTTCATCTACCCAAAGAGATATTTATAATGTCGTTTTGGCAGCCCATGATGCTTGCATTGCCAAAATCCAGCCTGGTGTAGAGTATGGGGATATTCATCTGCTAGCGGCTACAGCGATCGCTGAAGGTTTAGTAGAGTTAGGTATTTTACAAGGAAATCCCCAAGATTTAGTAGAAATCGATGCTCATGCGCTGTTTTTCCCTCATGGTATCGGTCATCTACTGGGTTTAGATGTCCATGATATGGAAGATTTGGGCGATTTAGCCGGGTATGAAGAGGGACGTTCAAGGAGCGATCGCTTTGGCTTAAGCTATCTCCGTTTAAATCGTCCCCTGCGTCCAGGAATGTTAGTCACAATTGAGCCTGGTTTTTATCAAGTACCAGCAATTTTAAATGATGTTAATGTTCGTTCCAAATATCAGAATGTGGTGAATTGGCAGCGTTTATCTGAATTTGCCGATGTCCGCGGAATTCGCATTGAAGATGATGTTTTAGTTACTACAGAAGGTAGCGAAGTCTTAACCGCCGCATTGCCGAACGATGCCGATACTGTAGAGAATCTAGTTAATGGTTGAGTTTACGCTGAATTTTACCCCACCCTAACCCTCCCCTTGCAAAGGGGAGGGAACCGGAGATCCTATTTTCTGCCTTTGCAAGGGGGGATTAAGGGGGGTAATTAAGTTTCATCACTCCACCAAACCCAGGTGATTTTGTAACGCTTGGCGCATCACTTCTACAGGCAAAGTTTCCAGATGCAACCAGATTTTTAATGCTGCTACCCCTTGTTGGACTAGCATTTCTAATCCATCGATCGCAATTGCACCTTGTTTTTCAGCCTGCTGGAGAAATTGCGTTGGTTTAGGAATATATATTAAATCGTAAGCGATCGCACCCGTTGGTAAATTTGCGATTTCTTCTACACTCAAAGGCGATTCATCGACTTTGGGATACATCCCAATCGGAGTTGTATTTACCAGCAGATTTGCCTGGGGAATGAGCTTTGGTAATTCTTCCCATTGATGAACCTGGAATTTATCAGCTAGAGATGAATTGCTCCAACTATTGCGGAATTCTTCTAATCTCTGCATATTGCGCCCAACAACATGAATTTGGGCAAAACCTAGCTGAATACAACCTGCTACAACTGCTCTGGCTGCACCACCATTGCCTAAAATTACCGCTACTTTCTGACTCCAATCTTGTTTATATGTTGTCTTCAAAGGGGCGATAAATCCTTCTATATCTGTATTTGTGCCTACCCATTTGTGATTTTGGCGGCTAACAGTATTCACGGCTCCAATAGTTTGAGCCAGGGGTGTAATTTCTGAGAGTAAAGGGATGATTGCCTGTTTGTGAGGTATTGTCACACTAAAGCCGACAACCCCAACAGCAGCAAAACCTGCGATCGCCACCTCTAAATTTTGTGGTTCAATCGGAAAAGGTAGATAAATGTAATCTAATCCTAATTGTGCGATGTCTTCTCTACGAGAGGCTTCGCCAACGACGAGCTGCGCTAACGCAGCATTATGCATCACTGGCGACAGCGAATGTTCCACCGGATGTCCAATGACTCCTAGTAGTTTAGTTTTGCCTGTAATTTTTTTTGTCATTAGTCATTAGTCATTTGTCATTTGTCATTTGTCATTTGTCATTAGTCATTTATCCCCCCTGCTCCCCTGCTCCCTTGCTCCCCTGCTCCCTTGCTCCCCTGCTCCCTTGCTCCCCTGCTCCCCTGCTCCCCTGCCCCAATCCCCTCGCCTAGTTTACAATTATTAAAAGCTACTTAACATTTCTTTAAATCATGCAGGTAACTACAGCCTCCTCTACAACTCCAATTCCTGGCAAATATTGGCAGTGGCGCGGGCACAACGTTTACTATGTGCGTGCGGGAGAGAAACAAACCCAACGTCCGCCTTTGCTTTTGGTACATGGATTTGGTGCTTCTACAGACCACTGGCGCAAGAATATCACAGGATTGTGTCAAGATTTTGAAGTATTTGCGATCGACCTTTTGGGATTTGGGCGATCGGCAAAACCAAAATTGCAGTATAGTGGCGACTTGTGGCGCGACCAACTCCATGATTTTATCAGCGAAGTGATTGGTCAAAAAGCAGTATTAGCCGGTAATTCTCTTGGTGGTTATGCTTGCTTATGTGTTGCAGCCCAACGTCCTGACAGTGCGGCTGGATTAGTGTTGCTCAATAGTGCCGGGCCTTTTAGCGAAAGCCAGCCGACATCTGAACCTGAAGCTTTGCAAAGCGAAATCCAGCCACCCAAAAAACCCTCTTCTTTAGAGAAACTTCTGGGTGACTCAGTTAAATGGATGTTTCAACAACCTTTAGCTCAGTTTCTGTTATTTCAATACGTGCGACAACGTTGGGTAATTCGCCAAACTTTAGAAAAGGTATATCTTGATAAAAGTGCAATTACAGACCAATTAGTAGAAGAAATTTCTCGTCCTGCTTCTGATCCGGGTGCGTTGGATGTGTTTGTTTCAGTTTTTAGCAGTCCTCAAGGGGAAAAAGTTGATGTGCTACTAAAGCAATTAACTTGTCCTTTATTGATGTTGTGGGGAGAAGCCGATCCTTGGATGAATACTAGAGAACGTTCTCCAAAGTTTCGTCAATATTGTCCTGGATTGACAGAGCATTTCTTAACAGCAGGTCATTGTCCTCACGATGAAATACCCGATAGAGTAAATCAACTTTTACGCGATTGGGTTTTGTCTAAGTAAGTAAGCATGAATAATTAAAGGTTTGTAGTAAGCAGCTGAAGCAGCTTACTACGAATAAACTTATTTAAAAACGTAAGATTTAATTTCTTGCTCTATTTGGTCACTAATAATCTCAGTTCCCATACCGATTTTATCGAGGTTAACCCTCACAAAATTTGTTTTGTCTTCTTTTGTAAACTTTTTATCATTATCCGAGTCTTTAAGAATTTTTAGAAAAATTGCATTTTGACCTGGAACAACAACCCAACTGATGATTCGAGTATTATTTGGGGTAATTTGCTGGAGATTCTTACCTGATAAATCAGAAAGATAGCCAATAGTAGCATCTTCGCCATTAAGTTTTTTATCTGTATTTGTATCTTGGTCAATGATTTTATATAACCAAACTCTTGTAGTTGGTTTATTTGCCGCTTTTACCTCCAATAAATCGAAGGAAGCGATAATGGCTTTTTTATTTAATAAAAGATGAGCTTCACCACCTTGCTTTTGATAAAAGATGATATTATACAATTGATTATTTCTTCCATTTTCATAAGAACGTGAAAGGTTTAAATCAACTCCTTTATCTTCATTCTGCTCTGCAAGGCTAACAGGAATCATCAGATAATCTGATTGTTCCTTAATAATTAAATCGCCATAGATAAGATTTTGTTGTGGCTTCGGTTTCTCAGTTGCTTTTGCCTGTTCTGCATTTTTACTAACAGAAGATTTACAGGAAAAAGAAAGAGCAGCTACAATCATAGCTGTAGTAATCTTATTTAAAAAGCGATAATTTTTCATCAAATTTTCCTTGCAGGATATGTTGCTGTCTTATTTTATTCGCTGCTGGAAAATTAGCTAGAGTCCAATACGCTTCAATAGAGTTCAGCTAAGACCAAAAATTATACTGATGTATGTTGGATTTCGTTTCTCAACCCAACAAAGCCCCACCGATAATCCCTGCCGTACTGAGAAAATCATATTACAATAAAATGCCAAAAACCTGGTCGAGGTTGACCAGGTTTTATCGAGTTTACAGGTTTCAAATTTTAAACTAATTAACTAACTGAACGTTAATAACTAGGGTGGACTAAAAAACTAACAAACTCAGCATTCTTGCGTTTTTCCGCTTTAGGATTTGGCTTTGCCTTTTACATTAGGCTTTTTGCCACTTTTATCACATTTGATATGCTGAAACTTGCTTGGGCTGATGACAAGGGGACACTAAGTCATTGACCCTTTGGTTTGGTTTTATTTTGTTTGGTGTCCTACTATCTAAATTATCACTTACATTTGTGAGTTGCAACCCTTGGTTTACGAAAGTTGACCTTTTGTTAGATTTTGCAATGTAGAGCCATAAATTTGATCCCCAGCCCTATTTTGAAGAAAGTTATAGGGATCTTGGATAGATTAAGCATAGCAACCAAACTGCATTGTCATCAATCCCACATAATCTGATTGTCATCCAGATGGTCGGTGACAATACGGCCAATGGCATCAATTTCTGCCAATTCGGCGGTAGAAAGCTTGATTTGGGCGGCTAATGCGTTGTCTCGTGCTTGTTCGGGATAACGCCCTCCGGCGATCGCATTTGTTTGAGGTTGAGCAATTAACCAGGCTAAAGCTAACTGAGCAAGGGTACAATTATGATGAAGGGCTATAGGACGCAGTTTTTCTAGCGCTTGTTGGGCACGTTCAAAGTTTTCGCCTTGAAACAGTTTATTTTTAGCACGGTTATCTGTTGGGTCAAATTTATGACCGAGAGCAAATCTTCCCGTTAACAACCCCTGTGCTAAAGGCGAATAAGCAAGGATAGAAATATTGTTTTCGATACAATAGGGCAATGCATCTTGTTCTACCTGTCTCCAGAATAAAGAATAGGGTGGTTGTAAACTATCAATACGTCCATAACTTGCTGCTTCTGCTAACTGGGCGTGAGAAAAGTTGGAAACACCGATCGCTCGAATTTTACCTTGCTCTTTGAGCAGGTTAAGAGCTTTCATAGTTTCTTCGATAGGTACTATTTCACTATTGAAAGCGCCGGAGGGCCAATGTATTTGGTAAAGATCGATGTAATCAGTTTTCAGGTTAGTTAAGGAGCGATCGCAAGCTTCAATGACTTGTTCATACTTTAGATGGTTAGCAAAAACTTTCGTGGCATACTCCACATGAGTTCGCACATCAGATAAAGCTTCAGCAACAATTCGCTCAGAGTGTCCTTCACCATAAGCTTCAGCAGTATCAATTGTCGTGATCCCAGCTTCATAAGCGGCTCGAATAGTTTTAATCGAGTCAGCATCCTCAATTCCCACCCACATTCTTTTACCAGCTTGCCAAGTTCCCATCAGAATGGGTGTGATTTTGACTTCACTTGTACCTAGGGTTCGCTTTTCCATAACTGCTTCCTAATTCATTTCCTTGGACAGGTTCATACTTTATCAGTCTTAGCTTTAAATTAAATCAGAGTTACTGTAGATGCCGATGGAATTGACTACAACTTTTCATGCTCTCAAAGAATGGGCAGTTGCCATAAATGCCTTGGAAAGTGGCAATACAATTATGTTGCTCCGTAAAGGCGGTATCCACGAACGAAATGGACATTTCCAAGTTGCCCACAAGCAAATTCTGCTTTATCCTACTTATGAACATCAACAAGCTTTCATGCTGAAAGCTGAATATGCGAATAATGTCTATCCAGTAACATCAGGCTGGCATCCTGAAACAGTTCGCATTGGTAGTTGGGCTGAAATTACAGATATTTTGCCCTGTAGTGACGAATCTATTGTCAACAACTTACTTCCCTTCCATATTTGGAACGAGCATTTTATTAGCGATCGCCTCAAATGGAGAGCACGTCAGCCCCTTTATATTCTCCTCCTACGGACATATAAACTACCGCAAGAGCAAGAAATTCCCTATTACGCCAAATACGCTGGCTGCAAGTCATGGATTGATTTAGATCGAGAAATTCAGTTGCAAACAGCACAACCAGTTTTATCTAACTTTGCATACAGCCAACTAGTAGAGACAATTCGCGAGATTGTCGGCGATAAGTTGTATGCTCCATCCTTCTAATAACCCTACTTGTTGCCCAAATCCCCGACTTTTTTAAAAAGTCGGGGATTTAAATTTAGCTTATAGATAAGAGTGTTTAATCAACGGAACTTTATAACTAACTTCTAGAATCTGCGCTTATATATCTCAGCAGAAAAACAAATAGTCTGATTGCGAACCCCAGCCAAAATAGTAGTGATTGTTACACACGATCGCAAAAAACGCGGATAACATGGGAAAAATCTCACCTAATAAACAAGGTGAGCCAAGGCTGTTTATCTTTATGTCCCGTTAGCAGCTGTCTTCCAGGCTATGAGTTATTAAGCAATTATCTCGCAGTGGATAGAACTTAATTACATTTTGTCCAAAGTATTAGACAAAAATTATCCCCAAGGGTGATAATTAGCTTGACAAAGATCAGCTATTATGCATTATTAGCTAGAAGCAAAGGAGTTTGCAATGCATCGACAAATGTGCTGGTTATCTAAGTCTGGTGGCGATGGAGAGAAAATTTTGTATTTGCAGACAGAACCCAATCAACCTTGGCGTCCTTACACAGCTCTTGGACATTTTACAGTCCCAGATTATCAAATACCAGGTGGCTCTAAAGGTTGGGCAACTTATCAAAAACTTTTGAAAGCAGGTTGGACACTAGTACCTAGCGCACGGGCAAACGAGTTTGGCAGCAGCAGCTACGCAGAGTCAACAATCCAAAATCAATAGTCATTTATCATTTGTCATTTGTCATTTGTCATTAGTTATTTTTTCCGTCCCCGCGTCTTCCTCATAAACCTCTGGGGGAACCTTCGCCGCGAGGATCGGCGGCTCCTTCTAAAATTCCATCAGATGTAACAGCGATCGCGTTACCATTACCCCAAGGAGTAGTTTCCTTAATTTTGTGCCCCCGACGGCGTAAGTCTTGCAAAGTCAAAGCATCCAAGCCCCAGGATTCAACGCGCAACTCATCTGGCAGCCATTGATGATGTATGCGTGGAACAGAAATAGCCGCACCAACATCCATGTTGTATTCCAGCACATTCAGGATTACTTGCAAAACCTGGGTGATGATGGTGCTACCACCAGGCGCACCCGCTGCCATCCGAAAATGACCATTTTCTGTGACAATTGTGGGAGTCATGCTGGATAGGGGAGTTTTGCGGGGTGCAATGCTGTTGGCATCATTACCAACCAAACCAAAAGCATTAGGCACTCCTGGTGCAGCGGCAAAATCATCCATCTCATTATTGAGAATAATTCCAGTTCCCGGTGTCACCACACCAGCACCAAAACTGAGATTAATGGTGAAAGTCAGACTGACGGCGTTATGTTCTTCATCCACAACATTCAGATGAGTGGTTTGGAGAGATTCATGCGGAAGACAAGAGGATGAAGGAAGACGCAGACATTTTGAATTTAAATCTCCTGGCTTGACTTCGGTGGAGGGTCGAGCCATTTGCATATTAATTTCTTGACGGCGTTTTTTGGCGTAAGCTGGACTGAGCAGTTCTTGTACGGGGACTTTGACAAAATCAGGATCGCCTAAATATTTTGAGCGATCGCTATAAGCAATCTTCATTGCTTCTACCATTAAATGTATCGCGTCTGGATGATGCCATCCCAAAGATTTTAGATCGGTGTCACCGATAATATTTAAAATCTGCAATAGGTGAACGCCTCCTGATGATGGTGGTGGCATTGAGCAGATTTTAGCTTTGCGGAAGTTGCCACAAACAGGAGTGCGCCAGATTGGTTTGTAGGCTTTCAGGTCTTCGAGAGAAATTAAACCACCATTTTTTACCATATCAGAAGCGATCGCACGAGCAATACTTCCGGTGTAAAAACTTTGGGGATTTTCGGTAATTGCTGTTAAAGTGCGTGCCAAATCGCGCTGCACCAGTTTTTCCCTTGGTTGATAAAATTCACCATTGCGAGTAAAAATTTCTCGCGCTGCGGGATTCTTGAGAATTGCTTCCTGGCGCTGGTTGAGCCTCTGGGTTAGCACATTGCCAAGAATAAAGCCATCTTTAGCGAGTGCGATCGCAGGTTTCATTACCTCTTGCCAAGAAAGCTTACCATAGCGACGATGCACTTCATAAAGTCCCGCTACCGTTCCTGGTGTCGCTACTGCCAAATAACCATTAATACTTGCATTCGGACGCACCTTTCCTGCTGCATCCAAATACATATTTCTTGTAGCTTTCAGGGGTGCGCGTTCGCGGAAATCTAACGCTTTCATCTCGCCAGTTTTCTCAGAGTGCATCAGCAAAAATCCACCGCCACCGATTCCCGCCGAAAAAGGCTCAACTACAGAAAGTGCAAAGGTTGTGGCTACAGCTGCATCCACTGCATTACCCCCTTTGCGTAACATCAAAATTCCCGCTTCACTTGCTAGGGGATGGGCTGAAACCACCATTCCCTTCTTGCTGCGTAGGGGTAAAGTTAAGGCTGCTGATGCAACTTGACTGTAAAGTAAGACGGTGAAAGAAAAGATTGCGATTGCAACTCGCTTGGGTTTAGCAACAGCAAGCCTTTTTATACCATTACTCATAGAAGATTATATATATTTAGCATCTTGGTGTACTTAATTTATCAGATTTTGATCGCCATTGTTTGCGTAGCTTGCCGCCGTAGACATCGTTCTTCTACCCCCGCTTGAACGATTATAAATATGAAGAGTATGCAAAGATTTTTTGAAAAGATAGACATCTAAGTAAATATTCGATATTTAATTATTGTCAAGTTATTTTGATATTTCCTATTTTCCAGATAGAAATTCAAGAGCGATGCCTACGGTGGCAAGCTACGGTGACAACGAATGCATAAAGATTTCCTATTTTGTGCTGTCTCAAGTGTTCCCTACCTATTTTGAAACTAGTAAGACTTATGCGTTGACAAACCAACTAAATTTTGTACAGTGCTTAAGACTTAGATAGTTTTGAATACTGGGATAGTAATGTTTGCCAGCGACTTAAAAGGGAAATCTTTAATGAACGATTTGCAACTCTATCTAAAGACTGAATAAGTATGCCGAAAGCTACAACTTTTGGCAGATTATTTGTGCCATCAAACAGCACTAACTCGATTATTGACAACTAAAGTTACTCCAAAAATCGATTCAGGTAGAAAAAACTTATGGCAATTAGCATTGGAACCAACGGTAACGATACCCTACGGGGGGCTTATTACTACGACACCCTAACTGGTGGCGGTGGCAACGATATATTTATTTACGACGAGAACTCAGCCTACGCTTATATTCATACGATCGCCGATTTCGGTGGAGTAGGTAAAGGAACAAACCCCACAGCAGCAGTCATAGCCGAAGTGGATACCCTAAGTTTCTATAGTGATAGTGACTTTACTGCCCAAAACTTGATCTTCACGCAGAATGGCAACAATCTGGAAATCAGCTTTCTAGGGCAAAGTTTTCGCAAAATTATTTTGGAAAACTTTGCCCTAGAAAACCTGGATAACCTCACAAAATCCACTGGAGCCACTGTAAATTTAGGCAATATTCTGTTTTATGGGCAAACTACCATCACCGACAGCTTTGATGTCTTCAATGCTAACTCTACCCAAAGCACTGTCTTTAGAAAAAACACAGTCACCTTCCTAAACGACCTATCTAACAATGTTAGTGGATTTGACAATTCAAATGATGTCATCAATGGTCAAGGGGGTAATGACATTATTGAAGGCTTAAGTGGCAATGACCTTTTGAGAGGTGGTGCGGGCAATAATACCCTCAATGGTGGTGTTGGTGACGACTTTTTGGATGCTGACTTCCCCTCAGGTAATAATCTACTTAATGGTGGCGATGGCAATGATTCTCTGACAGCCTCTGGAAGGTACGAGTATTCCTCCGAGTACGGAGAAGTCGACGATCGCTCTTTAGGCAATAATACCCTCAACGGTGGTGCTGGTGATGATACTTTAAATGCTAGCGGTTCATTTGGCGATAACCTCTTAGATGGGGGCGATGGCAATGATTCTCTCTCCATCTCTGGGAATGGAACGGGTCAGGAGTACGGACGAACCAACGATCGCTCTTTAGGCGATAACACCCTCAACGGTAGTACTGGTGATGATACTTTAAATGCTAGTGGATCATCAGGCGATAACCTGCTTTTTGGAGGCGATGGCAATGATTTTCTAGACATCTCTGGCTTTTTTGAAGTTTATTACGACTCCGGCGACGACTCTCGCTCATCTGGCAAGAACCTCCTCTCTGGGGGCGATGGCAATGATACTCTAACAGCCTCTGGTGGCACTGGTAATAACACCCTCAACGGTGGTAATGGCGATGATAGTCTTACAGGCGGTAATGGCGATGATAGTCTCACAGGCGGTGGTGGTAAGGATAAATTTGTTTACAACGGCTTAGTCAGAAACACGATTGGCGAAATAAGCACATACCCGATTAATAGTGGCACTCATACGATCGCCGATTTCGGTGGAGTAGGTAAAGGAATAAACCCCACAGCAGCAGTCATTGCCGAACTGGATACTCTGATATTCCAGGACAATATTGGTTTCACTGCCGACAATTTGCTTCTCATCCAGAATGGCACTAGTTTAGAAATCAGCTTTCAAGGATATGGTGATACCAGATTCATCTTGGAAAACTTTGCCCTGTCCAACCTTGATAACCTCACCAAATCTACTGGAGCCAGTGTAGATTTGGGCAATATTCTGTTTTATGGGCAAACTACGATCGCCGACAGCTTTGATGTCTTCGATCCCAACTTCACCCAAAGCACTGTCTTTAAAAAAAATACAGTCACTTTCCTAAACGACCTATCCAACAATGTTAGTGGATTTGACAATTCAAATGATGTCATCAATGGTCAAGGGGGTGATGACATTATTGAAGGCTTAAGTGGCAATGATATTTTGAGAGGTGGCAATGGCAATAATACTCTCAACGGTGGCGAAGGCAATGATACTCTCAATGGTGGCATCGACAATAACACCCTCAATGGCGGAAATGGCGATGATTCTTTAAATTTCTACTCCCTATCTACGTTAGTAACTCAAACAGTAGACGGGGGAACAGGTAACGACACTTTGTCTTTCAGTTATGGCAGTGCTACCACAGGAATTACTTCAACTTTTGATGCGACTACTAACATTGGAGTAATTTCTTCGACGGCAGACACAACAGTGTTTAACTACAAGAATATCGAACAATTAAATATCACAGGTACAGACTACGATGATTATCTTGTGGGAAGCAATGGTAATGATACGCTCCGCTCAGGCAATGGTAACGACACAATAGATGGCGGCGCTGGTGAAGATTTCTTGGATATTAGTCTTTCAACAGGGAATCACCTCCTCAATGGAGGCAGTGGCAATGATTCTTTACAGGCCTTGAGTTCCCTTGAGGACGAATTCGGAAATTACGTTAAGGGTAGCGTATCTGGCAATAACACCCTCAACGGTGGTGTTGGTAACGATATATTGTATGTTTCCGGTTCATTGGGCGATAACCTCTTAGATGGGGGCGATGGTAATGATTTTCTCTCTGTCATTTTTGACGCCTCTGGTGAAAACACCCTCAACGGTGGTGTTGGTAACGATACATTGAATGTTGATAACTATACATTGGATGTTGGCTCCTCAACAGGCAATAGTCTATTAGATGGGGGTGATGGTAATGATTCCTTGATAGCCTCTTATGGTGATGATACCCTCCAAGGTGGCAATGGTGATGATATCCTCAGAGGTGGCTTTGGCGATGCTATCATCATCGGTGGCAAGGGTAATGATAGGCTCTTTGGGGAAGGTGGTACTGATACCTTTGTTTTTAGTAGTTTCGATGAAGGTCTCGATCTGATACGTGATTTCGGTGCCGTTAATGAACCTAATGAACTAATTCAGGTGTCGGCTGCTGGTTTTGGTGGCGGTTTATCAGCAGGTGTACTTAAGGCAAGTCAGTTTACACTTGGAGAATCTGCAACCACTAGCACCCAGCGATTTATTTATAACTCCACTACAGGTGCATTGTTCTTTGACCAAGATGGTAGTGCAGGCGAATTTACTCAAGTACAATTTGCTCAGGTGCAATTTACAACATTATCTGCTGGGTTGTCACTAACAAACAACAATTTTGTGGTTGTTTAATCGTTATCCTCAATGTAATGCGATGTCTGGCGACAAGCCGCTTCTCTACGTTCCCTGCGGGACGCTTACGCGAACGCGCAGCGTGTCGCAGACAGAGGCTACGCCAACGCGTCTACGCCAATATCTAAAATGTGAGCTAATTATGGATACCGTAATTACACCAGAAAGAATCGAGTTACCACCTGGCGCGGTGTTGAAGCTTTTGGGAGATTGGAAAGATTATCAAGTTTTGAGTCAGCAACTAGGCGATCGCTCCTCGCCTCGCATTAAATATCGTCCTGGAGAGATTTTGCTAATGGCACCGCTACCAGAGCATGGAAGAGATGCGAGTTTGTTGGCATTGATAGTAATAGCTATACTTGACCATTTAAACCGCGCATACGAGTCATTTACGCCCATTACCATGAGCTTGCCAGAGATTAGCGGTATTGAACCAGACTTTTGTTTTTACATTGAAAATTGCAGAGCAGTAGTAGGCAAAAAAAGAATTGATTGGGAGTCAGATCCACCACCAGATTTAGCAATTGAAATAGATGTGACAAGCTACACCGATATTAATGATTTTTTGCCTTATCGAGTGCCAGAAGTTTGGATATTAAAGAGTAATCGGTTATTAATTTATCGATTGCACGGAGAAAGTTATGTGCTTACAGAAAGCAGCTACTTTGGTAACGTCAGAGAAATTGTGCAGCAATGTCTTCAAATGGCCAATGAGCAAACAACAAGTGAAGTCATTAGGTGGTTAAGGAACTATTTATGAGGAAATCTAGTTCCCTCCCCTTTATAAGGGGAGGGTTAGGGTGGGGTAAAGCCTATCCTTAATTACGAATTACGAATTATTTAATCCCTTCGATTTGCGAAACTCCTGGACAACATCTTTAACATCACGTAATTCCCCTTCAACTAAATAGTTTAACTGTCGCATTTCATCTGCCGAAATCTTTCCAGCGAGGGAAGCGATCGCAGTTCTTAATTCGGGATATTTTTTTAATATTTCTTGTCGGACAATTGGCACAGTTTCGTAAGGTGGAAAATACTTTTTATCATCCTTGAGTACAACTAAACCCAAGCGAGAAATTTGCCCGTCAGTGGAATTACCCGCCACCATATCCACTTGTTTTTGAATCAAAGCACGATATATTAAACCCAAGTCCATGATTTGCGGAGATTTAACAAAACGTAAATCGTAAGTTTTCGCTAATCCGGGAAAACCATCTTCTCTTTCTAAAAATTCGTAACCGAAACCGCCACGCCACTGCGGTGTATATTGAGTAGCTTGGGAGAGAGTTTGAATATTGTAGCGTCTGGCATCTTCACCCCGGACAATCATCGCAAAAGTGTTTTCAAAACCCAAGCTGGGCATCACTTCCAAATTGAACTGCTGGGAGTATGCTTGTCTTAACTTTTCATAAACTTCTTTCGGATCGTTAACTGCTTTTTGCTTCAAAATTGCAGTAAAAGCTGTGCCTGTGTACTCAATATAAGCATCAATTTTGCCAGCAGCGATCGCACTATGACAAACAAAAGAACCACCCAAACGGGGACGACGAGCTACTTTTAAATTAGTTGTCGCCTCAATTTGCTGTGCTAACAGTTCACCTAAAATATCTTGTTCGGTAAAATCTTTGGAGGCAACAATAATATTACCACCGTTATTACTATTTAAATTCGGCGTACAGCCAACAATTATCAATAATAAGGCAAAACTTAAAAAGCAAAGCGTGAAAAATCTTTTCATTAACTTTTAATTTTTAATTTATTCTCCATCCAGCCAATTGCAAAGTCAGCTAATAATGCAATTACCGCCGCCGGAACTGCACCAGCTAAAATTAACTGATCGTTTACTACTGATATACCGCGAAAAATAAATACTCCCAAACCACCAGCCCCAATTGCAGCGGCAATAGTTGCAATACCTATGGCGATTACTGTTGCGACTCGCACACCTGCCAAAATTACTCCCATTGCTAAGGGAATCTCAACTTGTAATAACAATTGTCTATCTGTCATACCCATGCCTCTCCCAGCTTCTCGAATTGCTGGATCGACGCTAGTAATACCTGTGTAAGTGTTACGAATTATCGGCAGCAAGGAATATACAGTCAGGGCAACAATTGCTGGTACTGCACCAATTCCGCCAATTATCGGAACAGGAATGAGTAAACCAAAAAGTGCCAAGCTGGGTATAGTTTGGAGAATATTTGCTATACCGAGAATTGGTTGACGGAGATAGGTTTTACGTGTAATTAAAATACCTAAAGGAATGCCTACAAGTATGGCAATTCCGATCGCGATACCTACTAAAAATAGATGTTCGAGTGTATGCTGAAGAATTTCTGGGGCATACTTAACCAAGAAGAAATTTTTCATAAAGTATCTTGCAGGGAACGCAGACATTGCAGAAAGGCGAGGCTTTCTGGGTGTTGCGATCGCATAAATTCATCTTTCGTCCCCAATACTACCAATTCTCCGCCATACATTAAACCAATTCTTGATGCCAAAACTAAGGCTTCTTGAATATCGTGGGTGACGAAAACAACTGTTTTACCTAACTCTTGCTGCAAATGCCGAAACTCTTGTTGCAGTTCGAGGCGCGTAATTGGATCGAGTGCGCCAAAGGGTTCATCCATCAACAATACTGGCGGATCTGCTGCTAAAGCCCTGGCTACACCGACTCTTTGCCTTTGTCCTCCTGAAAGTTCGTGCGGATAACGTGTGGCAAATTGTGCTGGTTCTAAGCCTACCAATTGCAACAATTCATAAACCCGGATTTTAATTTGTTTCGGTTGCCAACCTTCTAAAGACGGGACTAAACCCACATTGCGTTCGACAGTGAAATGGGGAAATAAACCAATTTCTTGAATGACATAACCAATTTTTCGCCGCAGTTTAATTTCATCCCATTCAGTTGTGGGAACGCCATCAAATAAAACTTCGCCTTGTGTAGGTGTAAATAGGCGATTAATTAACTTCATTGTGGTGGTTTTGCCGCTACCACTGCGCCCAAGTAATACCAGTGCTTCTCCTTGACGGATGGTGAAATTGAGATTTGACACCAATGGGCGATGATTGCGGCTAAAAGTGACATCGCGGAATTCGATGGCGGTTTGGTTATTTTGCGGCATGAGTGGCTTTTGAGGGACGCTAGCTATTGTATTATGTGCTGATTTTGCTAGCGTGCTAACGCCCATTTGCTTTTCCTAAAATTAGTCCGAATGGCGATTTTCTCCAAAGTAGGGAGTACCTAAAGCTTTCGGGGGTGTAGATTTCCCCAACTTACCCACTAATGCCAATAAAGCGATCGCATAAGGTAGCATTACTAAAAATTGGTAAGGAATATTTGCCCCTAATGCCTGAATTCGCAGTTGTAAAGCTTCTGTAGCCCCAAACAGCAAACAAGCCAAAGCACTACCTACAGGATGCCATCTGCCAAAAATTAATGCTGCGATCGCAATAAATCCTTTACCAGCACTCATCCCCTCGGCAAAAAATCTTACCTGTACCAGAGTTAAATAAGCACCTCCTAAACTCGCAAGACAGCCACTAATTACCACTGCGATATAACGGACAAATGGTACGGAAATTCCCGCCGTGTCAGCAGCTTTTGGAGATTCACCCACTGCCCGCAATGTCAGCCCAAAGCTAGTTTTAAATAAAAGGTATGTAGTGAAAATAACTAAGATAAATAATAGATATACCAAAAAATCTTGCTGAAACAGTAGCGGCCCGATTAGGGGAATATTGGCTAAACCAGGAATCATAATTCTCCCAATTCCAGGTAACTGCTGCGTACTACTGCCACTAAACACTAACCGGGCTAAAAACGATGTTAATCCAGCTGCGACAAGATTAATTGCTAGCCCAGAGACTAATTGATCGACACGCAAAGTTACACACAAAAAAGCATGGAGTAGTCCGACTAATCCTCCAGCAATCAAGGATGCAAGGATACCAAGCCAGGGATTGCCAGTGTAGAAAGTAGCCGCAGCACTAGTGAAAGCGCCTGTCAGCAACATTCCTTCTAAGGCGATATTTAACACCCCCGATCGTTCCGAGTACAATCCTCCAAGGGCTGCAAATGCTAAGGGGACGGCTAGACGCAAGGTAGCTATTAAGTAATCAGAGAAGAAGTTGAGATTATTCATGGAGTTATTTTTAAACGCAGAGGTTCGCGGAGGGAAGCGCAAAGTATCGCAGAGTTTTCTTTGTGTTCCTTTGCGTTAAACCTTTGCGTCCCTTTGCGTTTTTACTCTTATTTCTCTTTCAATTGCGAAACTGATAGCAATAAATAACACCATAAACCCCTGAATTGCGTAAACTACAGTTACTGACACACCTGCACTACGCTGCATCACATTTGCACCACTGCGAAGGGCTGCAAAAAACAAAGAAGTCAAGACTACACCGATAACACTACCACGACTTAAAAAAGCGATCGCAATGGCATCAAATCCATAGCCTGGCGAAACTTGTTCAAATAGCCGATATTTCAACCCCATCACTTCACAACTCCCAGCCAACCCAGCTAAACCACCCGCAGCAGCCATCACTAGCATAATGGTACGTTCAACAGATATGTGGGCATAACGGGCGGCAATCGGGTTAAATCCCACTGCCGTAATTTGATAACCTAGAGGCGATCGCACTAACAATACCCATAAAATACCTGCGGCAATTAAACCGAATAAAATCCCAGCATGGGCGAGGCTTTGCGGTAAAATAATTGGCAAACGCGATGTTTTAGCAATTAATGGCGAATAAGGACTAGGCGCACCTGTTGCCATTAATGGATTTTGTACGAGGTAGCTAACTAAATTCACGGCGATATAGTTGAGCAATAATGTAGTAATTACCTCATTCACTCCGCGCATGGCTTTGAGATAACCAGGAATCCCACCCCAAACTGCACCAAAAACAAATCCTGCCAAAAGCGCTAAGGGGATATGAATCACCGCAGGTAATCCTTGCACATATAACCCAATTAAAGTACTTCCCAACGCACCCAGATAAATTTGTCCTTCTCCACCGATATTAAATTGCCCAGCCCGCAATGCTACTAACACGCCTAAACTAGCGAATAATAGCGGTGTCATTTTGGTGAGGGTGTTACCAAATCCAAAGTAGGTAGAGAGAGATTCTTGAAATAGGATGCTGTATGCGGTGATGGGATTTGCCCCAGCAATTAGCATGAGGATAGCACCGACAATGAGGGCAGAGGTAATCGCAATGAGCGGTGATAGGATTGGTAACAGAAATTTCATGCGATTAGTTGCGATCGTTAGGTTTGGAGATATGATTTCCTATGCAGCTCATTAACTCCTCAAAGCTGAATCAAATTGAACAATTTATAAACATAATTTTTAGTTTTAAGTTTTGTTCTAACTGTTCTGCTGATTTTGAATCGCTGTAATTTCATCAGGCGTTAAAGTTACAACCTTTCCTTCCCGCATAATACTAATCGATTGACCAAGCTTACGATGTCGTTCTATTGCTGCTGCAATTGCTGCTTTGACTCCAACATCAATTTTGCAATGTAACTTTTTCATTTCTTCTTCAGTCATTTCATACCTCTATAATTTGGTTCCAAATCTCATTTATATAAATAATAGGCTGTTGATGAATAATGCGTTCAGCAACGAAAAGGGGAAACGATCTAGAGTTATCATAGATCATCCAACCATCGCACATAGGTAAGTATAAAGAAATCAAGTTCTTTCGCCCTCGTTGATAGCGTCTACGAATAACATCTTCTGGAATCGAGTGTCCACCACTAGCAACCCTTACTGCTACTCGTTCTACTGCCAAGTCAACGCTTTGTAACCAAAAGTATATTAAGTTAATTGTGTAGCCTTTTGCTCTACAATCAATAATAAAAGGTGCAAAACTTCTAGCTGCTAGCGTAGTTTCAAAAGCAAAATCACTACCTGAATTAGATAACGTCCGCAGTCGCGTAATCATTAATCTTCCTGCTTCTATAGCCATTGAATCGGGATTTAATGGAGATAGTCCAGCAGCAATAGCATCTGCATTTACGTACTCAAAGCAGTCTAGAAAATTTGGTAATAAACTCATTGAAACAGTAGTTTTTCCTGAACCATTTGCACCACCAATGATATAAAGACTCGGCATTTTACTCTCTGGGTGTTCCCCCAGCCATCAACAAACCAACTTCTTCCACCTTCGCCGTGG
Source organism: Nostoc sp. (assembly GCF_036917315.1). GTDB lineage: Bacteria > Cyanobacteriota > Cyanobacteriia > Cyanobacteriales > Nostocaceae > Nostoc. The sequence continues at coordinate 301,097 of NZ_JBALDR010000034.1, forward strand.
CTGCATCCAAAATAGCCACAAACTCACCTCTGTAGATTACAGCAATGCGATCGCTCATTGCCATCACTTCTTCTAACTCAGTAGAAATATACAAAATTGCCGCACCGCGATCGCGTTCTGTTAAGATTCGAGACTGGACGGCTATTGTCGCCCCGACATCTAACCCCCTTGTGGGTTGCATGGCGATAATTAAAGCTGGTGTTTGCGCCAGTTCTCGCGCTAACACCACTTTTTGTTGATTTCCTCCCGAAAGCTGACTTACCTTGATATCAATCCCATTCGCCCGAATGTCAAACTCTTGCATTGCAGCTTGGGCACGATTAGCGATCGCTTCTTGTTGTAACAAAAAACGGCGACAAAATGGTAGATATTTAAAGGCTTTTAAAATCAAATTTTGAGCGATGCTAAATTGCAACACCAATCCCATTGTCTGCCTATCTTCTGGGATGTAGCCCACTGAGGAATCCTTGGGCGTAAACTCAATTTTACCCTGCTTAATAGTCCGCACAAAAGCAATGGCATCAGCTAATTCTCGCTGTCCATTGCCATCGACACCAGCAATTCCTAAAATTTCTCCCGCCCGCAGTTCAAAAGAGACATTATTTACAGCAAGAATATTTCTTTCATCAGCAACTTGTAAATTTTGCACCGATAGGATGATTTCTCCTGGTAATGTAGGACTTTTATTTAACTGTAAAGCTACTTCCCGTCCTACCATTAATGTTGCTAACTGCTGAGGTGTTGCTGCTTTAGTTGATGTTGTTGCTACTACCTTCCCCTGGCGCAAAACTGTGACTGAATCACAGAGATTCATTACCTCTTCTAATTTATGACTGATAAAAATGATTGTGTTACCTGCGGCTGCCAATTGGCGCAAGATGGCAATTAATGATTCTACTTCTGGCGGTGTCAAAACTGCTGTAGGTTCATCAAGAATCAACAACTTTGCTCGACGGTAGAGAACTTTGAGAATTTCTACCCGTTGTTGTGCCCCAACAGATAAATTTTCAACTTTGGCAGTGGGGTCAATTTCTAATCCATAAGTTTGGGATAAAGCGGCGATTTCTTGCTGTTTATCTTGTAGATTCAGCCGCCAGGTTTTATCCATTCCTAAGATGATATTTTCTGTGACAGTCAATTTCGGTACAAGCATGAAGTGTTGGTAAATCATGCCAATCCCTAATTTAATTGCCTCATTTGGTGAAGTGATTTTGATTGGTTGTTCTTGGAGATAAATCTCGCCAGCATCAGGTTGATAGAGTCCACTAATAATATTCATTAAAGTACTCTTACCCGCGCCATTTTCGCCTAGTATTGCATGAATGGTTCCAGATGCAACAGAGAGATTGATATTGTCGTTAGCGGTAAAAGACCCAAAGCATTTGGTAATATTGTTTAAGCGTAAATAGTTCATGTTCACAAAGCTGATAGCTTGTTGAGGACTGTAGTATACTTCTTGCAAAAGTCTCTAACACCCCACCCCTTGGTAAAGCTAAGGTGTACACACAAGTCAGATCCAGTTTTACCCCAATACGCCGGGGATAAGCCAAAAAGCCCCCATTGTAGAGACGCGATGAATCGCGTCTAAAATACTGGCGCATTAGACAGACGCGATAAATCGCCGTCTCTACAAAGACAATTATTCCTGTTTTCTAATCTAGTCTGCTAAACCTACGTGATTGCTTTCTTCACGCAGCGCGTATCCTTCCCAGCCTCTTTACAGTCTTCAAAAACGATTTTTTTATTAACAATCTCTTGCTTTGTATTCAATACCTTTTGCTTTACTACTTCCGGTATGATTGCTCCAAATTTACCTAAAAATAAGATATCTGTTCTTTCTAACCCAATTGTATATATTTGTCCTTTGATTTTTTTTTGTTTAGCTAATTCTGCTATATAACCTATGGCTAAATCTAAGCGTTTGACAGCACTGGTTAAAACAGCTTTTGGTGCAACGTCTAATTGATCCTTAGTGTTACCAAAAGCATATACTCCCTTTTCACCTGCTGTTTGTAAAACTGCGGCTGAAGCATTATCTAACCATTGATAGATGACATCAGCACCAGAAGAAATTAATGCCAGAGTTGCTTCCTTCGCTTTTGAAACATCATTCCAATCACCTGTAAAAGTAGAAGTAATTTGGATATTTGGTTTAACAGACTTTGCCCCTAATTCAAATCCCCGCACTTCTCCCTCGGTAGCGGGAAACTTCTCTCCAGCAATATAAGCTAATTTATTAGATTTAGTCACAGAAGCACCGATAATGCCACACAAATAACTAGCTTGTAGGTGATCTATTCGTAAAGAAGCAATATTCTCACCCTTGAGATTACCATTGACTCCGACAAAAAACGTGTTGGGAAATTGTGAAGCCACTTGTTCAATTGCGGCATCAAATTGTCCGCCATGCGCGAAGATGAGATTGTAGCCTTTACGAGCAAAATCTGTTAATACTTCTGTTTGATCTGCTTGTGCTACTTTTTCGACATAGGCGGTTTCTGCACCTAGCTTTTGTTTTGCTAAATTGATTCCTTCATAACCAGATTGATTCCAGCCTTTATCGGTAATCGTGCCAGGGAGAGCGATCGCTATTTTAAACCCTTCAGTACCACCCGTTGTTGTCGCTGTTGGTCTCGTCTGATTACTGCAAGCTTGCAACAGTAAGGTGGTACCAAACCCTGCTGAACCGAGCAAGATAAATTCACGCCGACTAAAGTTTGTTGTCATATCTCGCCTTCAGATAGCTATTTGAGTTATTTCAACACTCTAAAGTCGGAGGTGGTATTTTGGAAACAATTTTTCCCGGATTTATTAAAGACGCGATAAATCGCCGTCTCTACAAGAATCAGTCTTTTGTAGAGACGGCGATTCATCGCGTCTATTGCATTTTATGCAGTTTTAGCATTTTCATCAGATACTTGTTCTGCAACATTTTTCAAGCGACTCGACCTGATTTTGCGGATGCGATCGCTATAGCGAACACCACCCGCCATTTCATATTCGCGGCTGTCTTTGCCGTACTTGATTGCAACCACCATCAGCATTTTTTCAGAAAGCTGACTCAACTTTTTTTCCATCTCTTCAATTTCAGTTTTAGAAGAGTCAACTACAGACAGAGCAGTATTATAAACATCAATTTTGTTGCGTAACAGGTCGATTGACTCAACTAATTTTTCTAGACTATAATCTTCATCAAATTTGATGCTTGGAACAATCGATTTTAGCCCAGCCGATCTTAACTGAGCTTTTTCTAAAGTACGGGATGTGCGTTTTTTACGAGACATAAAATTACTCCTTTAAGATGCTGCTAAAGCTAGCTTGCCTCAGTTAAACTACATTCCGGTTCAGTAAAACTCGCAATTTTTTTTACTAAATTTTTTGATTGATAACAGTAATTTTTCGGAAGTTAATTACTAGATATTGGTATTTATAAGCTCCCATAAGTTCTGTAGCTACTCTTATAAGTTCTGTAGCTACTCCCATAAGTTCTGTAGCTGCTCCCGTAAGTTCTGTAGCTGCTCCCGTAAGTTCTGTAGCTGCTCCCGTAAGTTCTGTAGCTGCTCCCATAAGTTCTGTAGCTGCTCCCATAAGTTCTGTAGCTGCTCCCATAAGTTCTGTAGCTGCTCCCATAAGTTCTGTAGCTGCTCCCGTAAGTTGGGGAGTGCATAAACGCAAAGCTGGCTTGTTAATGAATATTCGTGCGTAGGCAAAACTTTTGTAAGCGATCGCTTAGTATTTTGTAGAAAAGACTGATGCGATCGCAGGTTAGGCAAATCCAATTGTTGTGTTGTACCCCATAAGGCTAAAGTTTATCGCCTGTATATGGATGAGGATTTTACCACACATTCTCTAGTTCTGGCTCTGCAAAATCGTGGTGTAGATGTGATTACAAGTTATAGTTTAACGATAAGCAACGGCAACAGAATAAACGCAATATCATGAACACCGCTAAACTTAGCACTGATGGGACTCACCAAGTTGTTATTTTGCCCGAAGATTTTAAACTCACTGGCACAGAAGTTTATATTAAAAAAATTGGTAACGCTATTGTTCTTATTGCCAAAGATAACCCCTGGCAATCTCTCATCGAGAGTTTAGACAATTTTTCCGATGATTTTATGATTACTAGAGATCAGCCACTCATCGACACCAGAGAGAGTTTGTAAATGCAATACCTGCTTGATACCAATATCTGCATTTATCTCATCAAGCAAAAACCCCAAAAAGTGCTGGATAAATTTCAAACCCTTAGCATTTCTGATGTGGCTATCTCCTCCATCACAGTCGCCGAACTTGAATATGGAGTAGCCAAAAGCCAACAGCAAGAGAAAAACCGCACCGCGTTGCTACAATTTTTGCTACCTCTAGAAATTGTTGAATTCAATCAAGCATCTGCAACGATTTACGGCAGGATTAGAAGCGATCTGGAAATTAGAGGACTCATCATTGGTGCAATGGATATGCTCATCGCCGCTCATGCTCTAAGTTTACGAGTTACCCTCGTCACCAATAATGTCCGAGAATTCTCTCGCATTCCTACACTGTTATTAGAGAACTGGATTGAGTAGCTTAATGTCTTCCGAGAAATCATTGTAGGCGATGCCTACGACGGTAAACTATGCAGTTTAGAAGAGACAGAGCAATCGCACTTTAATCAACAGTGATAGAATCGTCGGTGAAACACTGTTATTGCAAGTAAAGCGTTCGCGCAGCGTTTCGCTGGCAAAGCCTGTAAAGAAGCGAAGCGAAGCGATCGTAAAGGTGTTGGGATTGCTGTATTTGGTTTATGTAGATTGTATATTTTCGCTTTCAGATAAGTGAATCGTATGCAAAACTTGTTCTCTTAAGTTCTGTAAATTAATACCCAAGTTCTCCAAAACCCTTACTGCTACGCCTTCTTCTAATCTAATAGAACCTAAAAGCAGGTGGCCAGTACTAATATAAACGTGATTAAGTGCCCTAGCTTCTTTTAAAGATAACTCTAAGACTCTTTTTGCACGTGGTGTAAAGGGAATTTCTACTGGTGTAAAACCACTGCCACGTCCAATAATTTTTTCTACTTCTGTACGGGTATCTGCCAGCTTAATACCCTTCAATTTCAGCACTTGAGCAGCAACACCAGTTCCTTCTCCAATCAGTCCTAAAAGTATTTGTTCTGTACCAACAAAATGATGACCAAGACGGCGCGTTTCTTCCTGCGCTAACATTATCGACTTAATCGCTTTCTCTGTAAAACGTTCAAATAAACCTTCGTCTTTGTACTCTGTCTGTTCAGCTAGTTTTATTTCTGTAGATTTAATATCTACTAATTGATTTTTTGCTTCTTTCTGTATTAAAGTCTCAGCAGATTTTCGGTGTGGAGATTCAGATTGTTTGATTGTGTCTTTCCCTATGCCTATCGGCACTTCAATCAGATCAATATCCTCATCTCTAAAAGAGAAGAACTAAGTTCGTTCTTCCATGCCAAAGATACGCCGAAAAACTGACTGCATCAAACTAGGAGACAAGTGATAAACTGCTTTCCAAAGGTTTGTTGTGCCTACCATGACATCAGAACGCCGATCCTTTACTGCTTCCCAAATTGATTTTGCTACATCTTCAGGCTTTTCTAGTACAGGAGTTTGAATTGCTTTATCTACCAACTCAGAACGCGCTTCGGCAGTTTCCTCGTTCTTACCGCGAAAAATTGCCCGTTCCATCAGTTGAGTAGTGATAAAACTGGGATAAATCCCGCTAACGTGAATCCCTTTAGGTGATAACTCTGCGTGTAGCGATTTTGTCAACCCAGTGATGGCATATTTAGCAGTTGTGTAAGGAATTTGGTAAGGAATCGGTTCTATACCACCAATAGAACTGACGTTAACAATGGTTCCTTTGCGACGCTCTAAGAAATGGGGCAGGATGGCATTAATAGTATGGATGTAGCCCCACAAATTGGTATCAATTATCTGATGCCAATCATCTAAGCTAAAATCCTCGACGGGCCCTAAGCAAAAGATACCTGCATTATTAATTAATACGTCTATGTGACCAAAATGAGCAATCGCCTTCTGGATCAAGTTGTTTACTTGTAAAGGATCTTTGACATCGCAAGAAATAGCGATCGCTTCTCGTCCAAGTTCCCGTATCTGTGCAGCAGTAGCTTCTAAACGGTCAAGTTGACGAGCTGCCAACACAACATCATAATTGTGACGGGCAAATAATAATGCTGTAGCTTTGCCAATTCCTTGCGATGCGCCTGTAATAATTACTGTATTTCTCATAACTCAGTTGCTTTTTCTTCTGCGTCTTAGAGGTTGTTTTAAAAATGGTACATAAGGTATCCAATACTTTAAATCCTCCTTTTTCAGGAGGATTTTGAGAAGCTTATATTGGTATTGAGCCGAGATGCGAATAAAATTTATGCCTGGCGGACACTACTAACTCGCCACAGCGATCGCAATTAGCGCGTAGTTGTGTCCCGCAAAGATAACAATACTTAGCTTTAACGGTATAATAAATTGTTAGGCCCTGCTGCATCTCCTTCACCATAGCTTTTATGTCAGATCAACCTGCACCAGAAATCGAACTGCTCCGTGCGGCTTATGCGGCCTTCAACGCGCGAGACATCGACGCTGCTCTTGCCCTCATGACTCCAGACGTGGTTTGGCCGAAAGCGTTCAAAGGCGGTTTTGTCCGTGGGCCTGAAGAAGTTCGCGCTTACTGGACGGAGCAATGGAGCGAGATCAATCCGCAGGTGGAGCCGGTTTCCTTTTACTCGGAGGAGGCCGGACACATTTTGGTCGATGTGCATCAGGTCGTGCGTGACTTAGTTGGAGCAGTTCTTGCCGATGAACATGTGGGCCATCGATTCACCCTGCAACACGGCTTGATTCAAGCTATGGAAGTCTGTCCACTTCCATCGTCCACCCCAAAGGCCTAACCACGCGCAAAGAGCGACAGGGCATTGAGCCGATTAATCAACAACGCCAATTATTGCTGCGTTCTAATTTCCTTGAGTAACGCCTCATCAGAATATTCTTCTTCCCATTTACCCTGTAGCTTCAGCCGTACAGACTGTGCGCCGCCACTAGGAGTACAGACAACCCAGTAAGTATTTGGTTCTCCTTCGACTTCAGCTGCATCTTCAGCTTTTGAGATATCAGAAAGACCTGAAAATGCTTGAATACAAGTCCATGTAATTCCATCTGAATCTTGAATTTCTCTTTCCATGCCTGTTTTTAGTTAACGTGAACTGGGTAAAATTTCTGGTTGATCATCCAAACTGAGGAGGAATTGAATTAAATCTGTCTGCTCTTGAGTGGTAAAACCAGCTTCTGCATCTACCCAATAAGCATGTCCTCTGCCGTCTACATTCGATTTTTGCAAATCTGGATTAGCTTGGTTAGCTGCAACCATTGTCTCACGAAGATCGCGATCAACTAACACCCGTAAGCTTGCTTGTGGATCGGGTAAAATATTTTGCATTAATGTGCCAGCTATACCAAGTTGCTCAGGATTTGCCACTACAAATTGTCCGTCCTGTTCATCTTGCTTTAATGCTGAGGCACTAGCAGCCACACCACCATCATGTAAATAAGGCGCAGTTAGATACAACCCAATCAAGCTTGGTACTTTATAACCACCAACTGGGTTGTTCATCCCAAAAGCTAACTGTTGTGCTTTTTGTGGCGTAATATTTGTAGGAACTTCTAATACCGGGGGATTAGACGGCAAGGGAACAGAGACACTGTTGGGGTAGGTTAGGGGTGTGGTGAAGTTCTTAGCAAATGGTGCTAATGTCGGGGCGCGTGATGGTTGAGTTCCAATCTCGTTTTGAGCAATGACATCATGATTGGTAAAGTAGCGTCCACTATGACAGTCTATGCAGCCAGCACGAGTAAATACAGCTGCTCCCTTTTCTAGAGAAGCAACATCACTAACTTGAATAGGTGGTGGTGCTAGAGTATTTTGCCAAGCAGACATCGCATTCAGCTGTTCGCCAACGGGGAAGCCAGGGGAAGATGCCATTAAACCATCTAACATAAACGGCGAACCTTTGGGATATCCAGGCATCCGAATCACTTCATTAATTGCAGGTTCCCCAGGAGTGGGATCGATTTTGTCGAAAAATTCTGATGGTTTTGCACCTTCAGGGAATCTAAAAGCTGGATTTGCAGCATTTTGTAGAATCACGCCTAAATAAGTTTCTTGATCAATTCCTAATAAAGCTTGACTCCCATCAGCGCCATTTGTCGCGTCTGAATTAGTGGCGTGGACGTTGCTATTTAAAGTAGTCAAACCGTGAAACCAACCAATTGCTGAATGACCACTCCAACCATAAGGCCAGGCATCAAAAGTATAAGATGAAGGAATTTGTGAGGGATTGTTTACTAGAGTGCCAGTGGAATCAAAGCTTCCGGGCGGCCAAGTTAGGAGTTTTGCATCGACTGCATCTTCTAAAGTTTTAGCATCTGGTAAGCGGGATTCTTTACCGTCAGCGTTAATGTAAGTATGCTCTCCCGCCGGAATTTGAGTAGGATTAACATCTGTTTGGCGAAACATAGCTGCGGAATTAGTGGCGAATGCTAGAACCAAACCTGTATTAACGTCATTGTTTGGTGCGCCTTCCAAGATGCGTCCAGTCTTATTGTCAAGTGTGGCGTGACATAAAGCACAGGTAATACCAAATCTCAACTTACCTTTAGTGAGACTGGCACGCATACCCAGTGGTACAAGGGAATTTGCAGGTACGTCTAACCCTGTATTTAACAGTGTGCCAGCTTTAAAAGTGCGTCCACCGATTGTTACATCTTCATTTATAGGAATTCGGAGATTCGTTGTGTGCTTCCCGCCAAGTTTAGCGATCGCCTGACCGACGGTTATCATATTAATCGGCCCGTTCAGCGCCCCAACTACATCAGTTTGGAAAATTTCATTACCAAAAGTTTCCGAGTAAAAAGCATCCCGCCCCAGTTTTAAGGTTTCTTCAGTAACAGCAAATGCCCCATTTTCAGGGGATAGTTGTTTGCGCCCATCTTCTGTATTTAGTAAACGTGTTGCAACTTCATTATTAATCGCGTATCCCAAAACATCATAAGAACCAACTTCTTGAGGTGCAGCTTGGGTAACAGGTGTAAAAGTTTTATCTAAACTAGGAGTTTTACCTAAAACAAATTCTAGTCTGTAGCCGAAGAAGCTAATAAAAACAACTAAAAATAACAGTATGCCAATAGTTCCCCATCTATTTTTTTGAGGTTCAACTTTAGGAGGATTGGAATCTCTAGCGATACGCGGCTCAGTTTTCATAATTTTGATGTTACAGATGAAACACTTTATTTATCCGGTGCTGGTTGAGTAAACCACTCCATAGCTTTTTGGGCGATCGCAGTAGGAACTGTATGTAACCCGTTGAATTCGCGGTACTCTAGGTCATAGCCTGCTTGTTTTAACTGCGGCACAATTCGGCGGCTGCACCGTTCAATGGGCAAAACTTTATCCGACTTTCCATGAGAGATGAATATACGCGGTTTCCCGGATTGGCTAGCAGGAGCCATGAATCCGGGTGAAAAAGCAATAATGTGGTTAAATAGGTCGCCATTGGTAATGCCAACCGAAAGGGCGTAGGAAGCACCATCAGAGAAACCAGCGATCGCTACTTGGTTCGGAGCGATCGCATAATGACTGAAAGTTTGTGCTAATGCGCGATCGATAAAGGCAATATCAGGGCCATAGCCACCCCGAATAATATCCCAAGTTTGTTGGCGTGAGTCTACTGCCAACAGAATTGTCCCAAAGCCATTTGCCAGATGATGGAGGATTTTTAGCGCACCCTCTGCATCGCCTCCGGCTCCATGCAATATTAATACCAGTGGAGCGGGCCGATCTGCTCGATAGGTTTCAGGTACATAGACAAAACCATCTCGCTGCCCATCCAGCCCTAGTGGGTGTAACCCGGTCAAAGCGGTTGTTGTGGGGCGAGTTGGGCGGGACAATAACTGTCCTTCAGTAGCTCTAGAATCAACTTGCTTTGAGCTTTCCATAACTAATAAGTTCCGCTTTTGGCAATTGGATAGTTGAGAGGCAGCGAGCGGTAAAATCATCTCTGCTAGCCCGAACTGGAGTAGTTGTCGTCGTGTCCAGTCAGGAGGATTGTTTTGTGTCATTGCGATCGCCTCAATCAGCAATTAACTGACACTACACCGGAGGATTTAAAACGAACCGCAGAGGCACAGAGAACACAGAGAGAAAGAGAGAAAGATTCTAAAACTTTGCTGGGTTTATGCTAAGAAAATCAAGCTCTTTTCTTCCCCTGCTCCCCTTAAGTATTGCCGGCATAGCTAGCTAATACTGCTACTCCCAAGGTGAAGACTATACCCCACTTTATTTTTGGATGAGTTTCTAACCAGGTAGAGATGCTCGGCTGTGTCTTTTTGCTAAAATCCCCCTCAACGCGATCAAAGTCTGAGATAGGCTCAAATAGATTGTCTGGAGCATCTTCTGGCTTTGATTCTGTTGTCTTCTGTAACTTAAAACCAGCTTGTAGTAGCAAAGTATCCATCAAGCGCGGTGATAACCGTTGGGTGAAATCCATCACTTGCCCAGCATCGCCAACGATAATGTCACGGGTTGGATGTTCAGCAACATAAACAATACTGTCCGCAACAGCCTGCGGTTCATATATTGGTGGCAAACCTTGTGGTTTAACGCCAAGCTTAGTGCGGGATTTGTTAAACAACGGAGTATTAATCGAGGCTGGCATCACATTAGTGACGTTGATAGGCACTTTTTCGTGGATCAATTCAATCCGCAAAGCTTCTAGAAAGCCATCTATTCCATGTTTGGATGCAGCGTAAGCACTATGAAATGGCAATGAACGCTTGGCTTCCACTGAAGAAACATGAATTAGCGATCCTCGGCCTTCGCGTTTAAGATGAGGTAATGCCGCCATTGCCCCGTGTACCTGTCCGATCAAATTGACATCGATAATGCGTTTAAATTCTTCTGGCGTTGTTTGCTCAAAAGTTGCATAGAGATTGACAGCAGCGCAGTGTACCCAGGTATCCAGCCTTCCGTAAATTTGAATTGCCCGATCTGCGATCGCCTTGACTTGCTCAAACTCGGATACATCGGCAGCTACGGCAACAGCTTTACCGCCCATCTGGGAGATTTCATCGACTAAGGACTCTAGTCCTGGTTGACTGCGAGCAGATACAACTAACGATGCACCCCGTTTAGCAAACTCTAAAGCCGTTTTCCTACCAATGCCACTGGAAGCTCCTACAACTGCAACAACCTGCTGATTTATTGGTTTGAGTTGCATTGCTTTACTCCTTTGATTACTGCGTACTGTTGCTTGCTGCGATGTTTTTGTCAGGTTTTCCCCGAAGGGTGCGAATAGCAGCAAGAATTTCGGGGACTGCAAGCACTAACGACGCGATAGAACAGACTGTTGCAACTTGGCAGTACTCACAAAAAGCTTTGTTCTCGCTCCATTCTTCCTGAGCTAACTTGGCAGAAACCGCAGTGTCTAACACGAGCTTAACGCCCATTGCAATTGGTATAAAAGGATTACGCCGGGCGCGATCCAGCCCTCCGGCGGCAGCCAGCCAGGCAGTGAGCGCATAAGTAACTACCATGATTGGCCCATCGGGTGAGTTAAATCGGCTGTAAGCGTAGTTAGATGCATCAACTCGATCTGCATCAAATATGGGGATTGGCGGATCGGGGAGGTGGTTAACAATCCCTGTTTGGTAGAGCGTCACAAGTTGTCCCATTGAACCCCCAAGCATAGACAAGCCAATAATCGCTCGTCTCCGGCTCATGTGAGGGTCTTTTCCTTGACGCAGTTCTTGACTCAGTTGTTTTGCATCCATAAACTTCAATTTTTGCTTAATTAATCTCTATTGAATAGATACATCAGCCATGCACGGGAGGTTTTAGCGGGTTGGGAGAAGATTGACAGCAAAAATTATTTTTCTGCCACCAAATCTTATTGGAAATAAGAAGAGTTAAATATTTTCCGCTACATTAACGCCCTTGACTTTAGCTGGTATAACAAGGCTGTAATAAGCAGCTGCGATCGCTGCTAATGTATTGAGCAAGACATTGTAACCAAACAATGGCATTAAGCCGAGAAATGTCTTACCCGAGGGCAACAATCCTATGACAGCCACAAGGCAAAAGAAATTAGCACTGCTGTAACAAGTAATTCCAAAAAATCCTACGGCGCAGCGTACAAGGTTATACAAAAAGTTGGTGGTAATTGCACCAAACATATAACCAAAACCCGCAGAATAAGCGCCAGTAGATTCATCAATTGGAATAAGAGATTTGCTCGTTACTGGTAATCAAACTAAAGCTGGTATAAAGCCAAATCAACCTATAAATAAGCAAATTCGATAACCAAAGCAATGTAACGCTCTGTCATCTTTGCAGCGTTGATATTTTCGATTACTGTCAATCATTGTAATTCTATTAGTTAATACTGAGATACTTAAGGTTTTAACCCAAAAAAAACTTTTTATAATCTATCAGAAGTTTCAGCGTTAAATTAAGCTTTGTACACCTAGAGTAATAAATTAAGATATTAGCCCCGCTGAGTTTTGGCAAATTAAATCATTACTCTGCCTACATACAGCCTTTGGTGTAAGCATCAAGGGACTTGCATACAGGTTTAGGTTAAATACTGGACACAGGCACAACTATCGATTTTGAACTTGGTTATTTGCTTGAATAATTACTAAATGATAGTAGTGTTTTTCATTTGTATCATTAATCACATATAAACTTAACTTGGACGTTATTTATATATGCCCTCAAATACTCCATAGGTAGAGGCAAAGACTTATTGATAGAATTAGTTTTGATAAAAGCAGATAAAAAAGTTACTCGCCTCTAACTACACTCTATATTAGAGGCTTTCTCATAATTCGATTTTCCAAAGCAATGGAAGACTTCAAATTATATTGGGTTCGTGAATAATTAACTGAATTAGCTCACATTTTAGTTGGCAGATTGAGCAATTAGATCGCAAAAATTAATATTAACGTGAGTTCGACGGCTCATATTATGTCCGTATAATTAGTTATGATTTCCACAGTCATTGCACCCCACCCCCAGCCCCTCCCCGCCCGCGGGGAGGGGAGACGAAGCGTAGCTTTGGCGGGGTGGGGTTCTTGGGGTTTAATAAGTAATCTAACGGACATGATATCATATAGTGTTTGTCTAAATTAGCTGAATAAAAAGACCTCTCCCTGGTTTTACTACGCAAAACCGTCCCTCTCCGACTCGGAGAGGGACAGACTTGAACTTTAGTTCAAGGCAGGGAGAGGTTCGTTGAATTCACGTCATGTTAAAACATTAAGACTCTATCTCTGCTAATTCTAACCAGCGTTCAGTCGCCACATCGATCGCGTGCTTGAGCTTTTCCACACGATCGTACAATTTCTGCACTTCGCTATAATTACCCGGTGAGACATTCGCTAGTGTTTTCTCGGTTTCTGCCTTCTCAGCCTCTAACTCGGCAATTTTACCTTCCAACTGCTCAAATTCTTTTTTCTCCCAATTGGATAATCTCCGCCGCTTGGTATTCTCTACATCCTTGGGCGCAGACGCACCATTTTGGACTTCGACATTTTTAGGCTTCTCCTTAGCGTTCGCAGCCTGTAGCTGTGCTTCTTCAGCCTTCTTATAGTCCAGATAAATCGAGTAATTACCTGGATATTGCCGCAGATTACCGCCTTCCTCAAAGGAAAATACTGTGTCGATGGTGCGATCGAGAAAGTAGCGATCGTGAGAAACTACAATTACACACCCAACAAAATCCTCTAAATAATCCTCTAGTACTGCCAATGTCTGCACATCTAAATCGTTTGTCGGTTCATCTAAAATCAAGACATTGGGCGCACCCATCAAAACCCGCAACAGAAATAAACGGCGTTTTTCCCCACCAGAAAGTTTACTAATTGGCGCATATTGTTGATTACCAGGAAACAAAAACCGCTCCAACATTTGCGAAGCACTAATTTGAGTCCCATCGGTAATTTTGATAAATTCACCTTCTTCTTTGATGTAGTCAATCACGCGCTGATTTTCGTTCAATGCTGTGAGCAATTCTTCCGAATGCTGGTCAAAATAACCGATGTGAATTGTTGTCCCAATTTCTGCAACACCTGAATCTGGCTGAATCTGACCAGTAATAATATCCATTAAAGTCGATTTACCAGCACCGTTAGCGCCAATAATGCCGATGCGGTCTTCTGGACTAAATTCGTAGGTGAAATTATTAATCAGAGTGCGTCCATTGTATGCCTTAGAAACGTTATCTAATTCAATAACTTTTTTCCCAATGCGACGACCAACTGTCGAAATATCAACTTTACCCTGAACTTGTTTAAACTCAGTATCCCGCAGAGCGTGAGCGCGGTCAATTCTCGCTTTTTGCTTGGTACTTCTGGCTTTCGGCCCTTTTTTGAGCCATTCCAACTCGCGGCGCAACAAGCCTTGGTGTTTGCGTTGACTACTTACCGCAGATTCTTCAGCTAAGGCTTTCTTTTCGAGGTAATATGAGTAGTTACCTGTATAAGTGTAAATGTCGCCTCGGTCAATTTCCACGATCCGGTTGGTAACGCGATCTAGAAAATAGCGATCGTGAGTAATCAAAAACAATGCGCCGCGATAGCGATTTAAATAACTTTGTAACCACTCTACAGAAAGAGCATCAAGATGGTTTGTCGGTTCATCCATGAGCAAAGCATCTGGTTCTGATAGCAAAGCTGATGCTAAAGCAATCCGCTTGCGATAGCCTCCAGATAAAGTACTTATCTTGGCATCAAAGTCAGAAATTCCTAATTTTGTGAGAATGATTTTGGCATTAGTTTCTAATTCCCAAGCACCACTCGTATCCATCCGTTGCATCACCACAGAAAGGCGAGACATCAGTTGACTATCATCTGGATAGTGAACCAATTTATCAGAAAGTTCTTCATACTCGCGTACTAAAGTCGTATGTTCGCCACTGTCGGCGAAAACTTGCTCTAAAACTGTATGATTTTCATCTAAATCTGGCAGCTGCGGTAAGTAGATAATTTTAGAACCGGAGTTAATTAAAATTTGACCGCTATCTATCGATTCTAACCCGGCGATCATTTTTAATAAGGTTGATTTCCCAGAACCATTAGTACCAATTAATCCAACTTTATCGGTAACATCAAGGCTAAAGCTCGCATCTTTTAAAATTTCCTTGATACCAAAGTCTTTTTTTACTGATTGTAGTGTAATAATACTCATAAGATTGAAGTCATTAATTATTTTTCATTAGTGAGTAGGTAAGACAAATACCTTACCTACATTCGCAAAATTCTATACAAATAAGTCCAAGGGAAGGTGTCCATACATTTCGTTGATTCCATCTTCGTCATAAGACTGGCAAGATACTAATACACCACGATGATGTCCATCATAGGAATCAAGATAACACAAGCCATTTTTACCATTTAATTTGATATAAACTGGGCCTTCCGGTGTCAGTAAATTATTTGGTGGTTCATAACCCAAAGCCAGAGAATAGGTTTTCATTGCCAATATTCCCTCTTCTGCTGTATCAGCACAAATTCCTAAAATTTGGTAATCAGTAAGCTTGGCGAGCAAAATTAAGGCATTACGAATTACTACTTTTTCTGATGAGTTGAGGATAGGGGCAATGTCTAGACAGTTGAATTTGTTCAGTAATTTTTTTGCTTCTTCGGCAGTGAGATTCTGAGGATTGGGAGTTGACATAAACTTCGACTATTATCTGGTTGGTTTTTCTGGGGTGTTTGAGTTGGGACTAGCCCAACTGATACCATTTTGAATTTTAGATTTGGAATTGGGAATAGTCCAATATATTGTAGAATTTGTCTGAGGTCAGAGCAAATTCCATAATCTTAGACCTTGTTATCTCATGCCCACTTCCCTTTTACGGTTGATTTTGGACATTCCCAAGGTTGAATATAAAGGGTACGCCATTTTTGGAGTCATTACCCATAACCAGGACTTTGGGCATCTGAGCGCCGCCAGTCTTCCAAGCTTCAATGGCTTCTTTTTGCAGAACTAATTGTCCTCCTTGGGCTTTGAGTGTCTCTGCTAAAAGTCTTTGAGCTTCTGCCCTACCTTTGGCACGATTAATGTCTGCTTGTGCTTCTTGTTCAGCTTCACGTGCTACGTAAACGGCTCTTTGCGCCCGTTGTTCAGCAATTTGTTTTTCTTCAACTGCTCTGGCAAATTCTGGCGAGAATGCTAAATCTACTACGCTAGTATCTAATACAATTATCCCATATTTATCTAAGCGATCGCCTAACGCCTGATCGAAGTCTTCTTTCAATTCACTTCGTTTGGTAATCGCTTCTTCTACTGTTCTTCTGGCTGCGGCAATTTTAAATGCTTCTTGTGTCTGAGGAGCAATGATTTTTGATACAATATTCTCTAAGGTTCCTTGTTTTCTTCTAACTTCAACCACCTTTATCGGATCGAGGCGAAAGTTAATTGCAAATCTCGCAGATAAATTTTGCAAATCTTTAGTGGAACTCTCTGCTGGCACTTCAAATTTTTGCACCGTCAAATCATACACATCTATCACGGTGATAAAAGGCGGTTTCACGTGAATACCTTCCAATAAAGCGCCATCTCTGGCTTTACCCAAGATGCTGATTACTCCTGCTTGTCCTGGGTTAATAATGATAAAGGAATTTAGCCCAATAATCGCTAGTATTGCTAACACAATTCCCAAAACTGTGGTTTGCCAATTACCAAATTGCTGATTTTTCAAATTCCTCTCTCCAATATTTAGTTATTTGTCATTTGTCATTTGTCATTTGTCATTTCTTATTCTCCCCCTGCTCCTCTGCTCCCCTGCTCCCCTGCCCCCCTGCTCCCCACTCCTTGAATAAACTCAGTTACTAGTTTCTCACTAGTCTGTCTGAATCAATCTTCAGACTCAGGACTTAGGACTCAAGACTTTGTTCCGTGGTAATATCAGTGACACGAAATCGCAAAAAGCCGTGGCTACTGCATTAAAATCTCATCGGGCATCAAGAAGGCGTAAACATTCAGCGCATCCTCTCCAGCGTTTGCTGGAGTATGGACACCAGTATCGTAAACAAATTTGGCTGGCGACTACTTATTCTACCCTCAATAAATTTTTCGACTTAGCACCACCCGGCTTAATTGGTGTGGCGGTGGATGTGGTAGTTAAGCAACAGGATTCCATAATTGCACAGTTAGGGGTGCGGGATGTCTTTCAACAATTTTTGATTATTTCCTTCCTGACTGTGGTCATTTGGATACTAGAATCGGTTTTTGAATACGCCTACGCTCGACTTTGGCGGAATTTGGCTCAGAATATTCAGCATGACTTGCGTTTGGATGCATACAAACATTTGCAAGAGTTGGAATTGGCTTATTTTGAAGAACGCAGCACTGGCGGTTTAATGTCTATCCTCAGTGATGATATTAACCAGTTAGAGCGGTTTTTGGATGGGGGCGCAAATGATATTATCCAAGTTTCTGCAACTGTTCTAATTATTGGCGCTGCTTTCTTTATTCTGGCTCCTAGTGTAGCGTGGATGGCTTTGTCACCGATGCCATTCATTCTCTGGGGTTCTTTTGCCTATCAACGACTGCTTGCGCCTCGCTACGCTGATGTCCGCGAAAAGGTAGGTTTTCTCAATTCGCGGTTGTCAAACAATATCAGCGGAATTACTACTATTAAAAGCTTCACATCTGAAGCTTATGAAGCCTATCGTTTGGAATTAGATAGTGACGCTTATCGTCACAGTAATTCTAAGGCAATTACTCTTTCTGCTGCATTTGTGCCGTTAATTCGGATGCTGATTTTGGTGGGTTTCACAGCATTACTTTTATATGGCGGGATGGCAGCGGTTTCTGGAGCCATGTCTGTAGGGACTTACAGCGTATTAGTATTTTTAATTCAGCGATTGCTGTGGCCTTTAACTAGATTAGGCGAAACTTTTGACCAATATCAAAGGGCAATGGCTTCTACTAATCGAGTCATGAATTTGTTAGATACTCCTATCGCCATTCATACAGGTGATGTAGCTTTACCCGTGGATGAAGTGCGCGGTGAAGTACAATTTAACAATGTTTATTTTGCCTATAAAGATAGATTTCCAGTGATTAAAAATCTGTCTTTGGATATTCCGGCGGGGAAAACCATTGCAATTGTCGGTTCTACCGGTTCTGGTAAAAGCACTTTAGTCAAACTCTTGTTGCGGTTGTATGAGGTGCAAGCTGGAAGCATTACTGTGGATGGCATTGACTTGCAAACTTTGAATTTGCAAGATTTACGGCGCTGCATCGGTTTGGTAAGTCAAGATGTGTTTCTATTTCATGGCACTGTAGCGGAGAATATTGCTTACGGCAGCTTTGAGACTACAGAGCAAGAAATCATCACGGCGGCGAAGATAGCCGAGGCACACGAATTTATTGTTGAATTGCCCGAAGGTTATGAGACAATTGTGGGGGAAAGAGGACAAAAGTTATCTGGTGGACAAAGACAACGGATTGCGATCGCCCGTGCAGTCTTAAAGAATCCCCCCATTCTGATTTTAGATGAAGCTACCTCGGCGGTGGATAATGAAACAGAAGCGGCAATCCAGCGATCGCTAGAACGGATTACAGTAGATAGAACTACAATTGCGATCGCTCATCGTCTTTCCACTATCCGCAATGCCGATTGCATTTATGTCATGGAACATGGGAAATTAGTAGAGTCGGGAACCCATGAGCAATTGCTGGAGAAAGACGGGATTTATTCCGGCCTCTGGCGTGTACAGTCAGGTTTGAGATAAGTTTCGCCTATTGTCTGTGTCTTCATTACGAATTATTTATGTTTTTTGGTAATAGTCAACCAGAATCAGGTGATACTAAGTGGCGTCGCCAGTTGGATAAGTTTGTCAAAGCAAATCAGCAGGAATTGGCGGCGCTGTTTTGGGGATTGTGGTTAGCAAATGGTGACAGTCAAGGTACTGTTGGTATTGATTTGCAACCAACGCCGCATTTTGTTTATTGTCCGAAAGAGCAGATTGAGAATTTAAATATTAAGGTTGATAATCGGCTTCAGGAAATTTTGGGAATTTTGGAGAATCACAAACCGGATGTGGAAGTTGTGATGATTGGGATTGGGAAGGGGGAAATTAAGTTAATTCAGTTTGCACCGGAACCAGCACCACCGATTTGTTTTGAGCAAGTTGGGAAGGATGTGGATGGGTTGTTGGATGTGTTGGAAGAGAGGATGAGGGAGCATTTTCCCAGTTAAAAGCTTGATAAGTATTATTTATGTAATTAAACTTTGATACCATAAAGGTCGATTTTTATATGTCTTCAAACATGAAGCAAACTAAAAGCTGGAAAGAAGATTTTGCTCAATTTTTTGAATCTCCAAGTCGAGAAACTTTGCGTGAATTACTCCGCAACCATACAGGAGAATATGATGATCTAGACTTTAAAAGTGAACTGGTTTCAGATGATGAAATAGCCAAGAATATTCTTGCTATGGCTAATAAATCCGGTGGTGCAATTATTTTTGGTGTTGAGGAAAAAAAAGAAGATAACAGCTTTAACTCTAAGGGATTATCCGATTTAAATGATAAAACTAATTTTAAAAATAAAGTTGAAAAATATCTTCCGTCTCAGCTAGATTTTGAGGTTATAGATTTTTCATATGAAGAATCAGAATATCCAAAACTAAAAGGTAAACTATTTCGGGTTGTGATTATAGAATATAATCCACGATATATTCCCTTTTTACCTAAGAAAGATAGTGATAAAATTAAGCGTTATCACATATTTATAAGACACCATACTAGTACTATCACTGCTGAATATGAACATTTGCAAGATATTTTAAATCGTAGAGTAGAAACAACATATTCCTCTACAACAGAAATGTCTCTAGCTGAACACCTTGCTCAATTGAAAGAACTATATTCAATGATACAAAAGAATAAACCTGGTTTGGCTTTGGACTTTTTGATAGGTATAAATCCATCTTTTAGACAGGAAAATCCATATTATCCAAAAGAAGAATATGATGCTTTTATTAGTAGAATGATTTCTGTAAAGAAGGAAGTAATAGAAGCTATAATCCAAAGAAAAGAACCTTTATAAAGCAGAGTTTTAAATAAAGTACGGTTAATACTTTCAAGTCTGGACGCAATGAGTAACTGTAAAGTTTTCCCTCTTATGACTCAAAAAAACATCAGGCAAAATGACAAAAAAGTCACCGAGGTGAGGGATATGGTTAACTCTCAACTAAACTTTAGAAGTTGTATCTCAAGCATTGAAGAATCGATATCCAAAAGCCAATTTTCATCAATAAACTCTAAATTTTCATTGTAAATAAGAACCAACTCACCTAGCTTTTGAGTGCCATCAACGGCAGAAGCTATGAGGAAAAACTTTAGTTGTAGAAAATGTTCTTTGTAGGTAACGCCAATAGAGCTACTAACTAATTCAGCTTCTAGGATACGAGGCAAAGTAATTGTCTCATAATATTTATCTTGTTCATCCCAGTAGCCGCATATTTTATAATCAGATAGTTCTAAATATTTTTTAACAAGATCATTAGCATCTAAAGTTTCTAATATTTCAGTTAAATCTCGCCAAACTTGATGATTTTGTAATTCGAGTTTGTCATAGTTATGCGCGTTTAATGTTCTGTTACCAAACCGGAAAAGTGTAATATCCCATCAATAAATTTTCCATGATATTGGCGCTCGCCACCTTTACCTAATACTTTAGATTTCAGATCGTAGTCCGATTCTTGGGAAGTCACTAGCCCTACATTACCGCGAGGAGGTACTTGCCCTTTCTCAATGGCTTTTAAATGTTTGCCATTCTGATCGTATTTTAATGCAAACTTTATTTGTTCACTTGCAAATGAAACTAGTAGACCACTGGTTGAAAAATATACAGTATTAGGTTGAATATCTTCCCAATTATTGGGTCAAGCTTCCATTTAATTTACTACTGATATACTAGTCAAATTTAATTCGTAATGGGCTATGTCCCGCTACGTTAACGTAATTCGTAATTATTACTTAATAGTAGGGTGGGTATTTTAATATCCACCCTACTTACCTAAACTAGCGCTGGTGTATTTGCACGCTTAACTTGAGGTGTAGCAACCATCCGCATTCCGGCTGGTGCAGCTAAAGTTAACCCACGGCGCACAGGACGCACGGGACGTTTATTCACTAGCGAAACTTGAAATTCTGACAAAACAGTTGCCAAGACAATTTTCATTTCATACTGGGCAAATGCCATCCCAATACAGCGACGATTACCGCCACCAAAGGGTAAATATTCATAAGGTGAATATCGTCTTCCTAAAAAGCGTTCTGGTTTAAACTGCTTGGATTGTGGGTAAACTTCTTCCCGATGATGGGCTAAATAAATGCTAGGGGCTATTGCTGTTCCCTCTCGCAGTTCGTAGCCCATAATCGTAATTGGGGTTTTCACAATCCGCGGGAAAGCAGTCATGACAATTGGGTAAAGTCGCAATGTCTCTTGGTAAACTGCTGTCAAATAAGGCAATTTAGCTACACTATTCAAATCAGCGTTAACTCCAATGGTGTTGAGTTCCTGTAACAACTTCTCACGCACCTCTGGTAAACGATCGATCCAGTAAAAAGCCCATGTCAATGCTGAAGCGGTAGTTTCATGTCCCGCAACTAGCAGTGTCATTAACTCGTCGTGTAATTCTTCATCTGACATCCCTTGACCATCGTCATAACGAGCCGCCATCATCAAACTTAGGATATCTTGGCGATTTCGATCGAGTTCAGCCCGACGTTCTCGAAGCAAAGCATAAATCAGGCGATCGATTTTTTGCCGTTGTTGCAAAACCCAACCCCACGGACTCCACGCACCGAAATCTTTTTGCATGAACTGGAAGAAGAAGGCGCTGGACATTAGAGGCGAAGTGATGAAGTCTAGTAAGTCACTTAGCGATCGCCTCAGTTCCTCAAACAGCTGTCCATCATTCAAACCAAATACAACCCGCAGAATAACACGCAAGGTAACTTCTTGCATCGACTCACGGATCTTAAAAGGCTTACCAATTTGCCATTCATTAGTCACCTGTCGGGTGATTTCCCGAATTTCCTCGCCGTAAGCCCGCATCCTTTCGCCATGAAAGGGAGGAGCTAATAGTTGCCGTTGGCGCTGGTGGCGATCGCCATCCGCTAACATAAAAGAGCGATCGCCAAGTAAAAATTTTAGCCCTGTGTTCCCCCTGCCAACCTCAAAATGCCTGGAATCAGCAGTAAAAATCTGCTCAAGGGCTTGGGGTTGACTAAAATATACAAGATGGTTATCAGAGCTACTACTCCTGATGGTGAAAGTGTCACCGTAGATTTTGGCAAAATCATCCATATATTTCACTGGCTGAGTAATAAACTTGATCGTACGCAGCCAGCGCGGCATTTGAGGCCCATCGGGCAAATTGTAAGTAGTTGTCATAGAATTTTGTGGAGTTGATGGCTTCTGAATTTTATTGTTACGACTTTTCATGTTACTTAGGGTTACAGAAAGCGGTATATTCATCATTGGGGACTAGGGACTGGAAACTGGGAACTGAAAAAGAAGACAAAGAGGATAATCATAACTCTTGTACAGACGCGATTAATCGCCTCTCTACTCCTAACTCAGCACTCAGCACTCCTAACTCAGCACGGGCTAAACCTTAGCTATCCGCTAACAAAAGGCAGCATCGGAAGTAAGCAGTGCCAAAAATCATCGCTATTCTCAACGGTAAAGGAGGAGTCGGTAAAACGACTACCGCAGTCAATCTGGCTGCAAACTTTGCGAAGAAAAAAAAGGTGCTGCTGATTGATGCAGATATTCAAGGTTCTGCCAGTTGGTGGTTTGGGCGCAGTCAGCAGGGAATGGGATTTGATTTATCTCAAGAAACCGATCCCGCACTTTTAAGTGATTTAGCAAAGATAACAGGTTACGATTTAGTAGTGGTGGATACACCTCCCGCCCTGCGCTCTGAAGCATTAGTGGCGGTAGTTGCGATCGCAGATTATCTAGTTTTGCCGACACCCCCATCTGCAATGGATTTAGCAATCCTCGTGGAAACAGTCAAGGAAGCCGTCATCCCTGTGGGAACTCCCCATCGGGTATTGCTCACCAAAGTCGATACGCGCAGTCTGGGGGAAGCACAAGAAGCAAAAAACACTCTGACTCGCTTAGGTATTCCTACTTGTAATACCTTCATCCGTGCTTATAAAGCTCATGAACGAGCAGCACTTGAAGGTGTAGCGATTACTCAATGGCGAGGAGGAAACGCACGGGAGGCGGAATTAGACTACCGCCGTGCAGCTGATGAATTACAGCGTGATTGGAGAAAATAAGAATGGCTAGGAAACAAAGTCTCTCTGACTTACTACAAGAAGAGGCGCAAAAATTTACACCCCCAGAAGGTGAATCTGCGATCGAAGTTACAGCAGAAAAAATTGTCGAAGAACAAGCTTCAGCTGATGAGGAATCGTTAGGGCAACCACTTGAACTAGCTTCTACTAAACGCAGTCCTACTAAGGCTGATTTAGAAGCAACTGTCAAAGAGTTGACAAGTAATCTAGAAACAAGCCACAAAAAAGAAGCATCTCTTGGACAAGAAATTACTGATTTGCAATCAAAATTATCTAAACAAAAAACATTTGTATCAGAACAAAAATCATTACTAGAACAACTAACCAAAGAACTTGATGAAACCAAAAAAACAGCGCTGCAACTTGCAGAAGCCAATTCCCTGCTGATAGAAGAAATTAATTCTTTCAAAAAAGAAGCAGAACAAAAAGCAGTACAAAAAGCAGAAGAGAAATCTAAACTTGTTGTCAAAGAAAGTAGCGCGATCAAACCAGTAAAAGACCACTACAATCCGCTTAACTACAAAAAATCACATCGTTCATCGGAAACACTTGCTCAAAATCAACCACAAAATCAACCAAATGAGTATCCCGATAGTTCTAATGAGATGTGGTTACTTGACTAGAGTCAGTTAAAGGTTAATGGTACAAATCAAAATCTATGGCACTGCTTCATTTATCCGTCACTCTCGCAGTGCCATTTCTGACACAATTCATTCTTGTGTTGTTGAAGCTTTAGTATATCCTCAAGATAAGCGTATCCATCGGTTTTTTCCTCTCGAACCCGATGATTTCATCTACCCTTTAGGACGTTCAGAGAAATACATCATCATTGAGATTAGTATGTTTGAGGGACGGACTATTGAAACGAAAAAGAAACTAATTAAGTTGTTGTTTTCTAGCTTATCCGAACAAGTTGCAATTGCACCTATAGATATAGAAATCACGATTACAGAAACCCCAAAACATAATTGGGGTATTCGGGGAACAACAGGAGATGAATTAAACCTAAATTACCAAGTGCAAGTGTAAATCTTTGGAGTTTGTAGGGTGGGCATTATAATGCCCACATTAATTCAAGACAGGTTTGCGTTAGCGTTCGCGAAGCGTCTCGTAGAGAAGCTCACCGAAGGTATCGCTCTAGTTACATTTCCTAAAATTCTGTGAAAGTAACACAATTAAAGAGAAAAATAGTAGCGATGACAAAAGCCATTAGCAACAGATGAAAAGCTTTCCAGAGTAGCCTTACAGAAAAATTATTGAGGTTAGGCTATCTTTCAACTCGAAAGTCTAAAATATGCTGCGCGGTGATTTGTGGTTGTTCCAAGTGTGGAAGATGACCACAATCTTGAATCCAGGTGAGAGTAGTGTGGGGAATTGCCTTTTGAAACTTTGTGGCATCCTCAGTACCCAAAATTTTATCGGAATCGCCCCACAAAATTAGCGTTTGTTGCACAATTTGTGATAACATTTCAAGTCTAAAAGCACTGTAACCACCACTTTTAGTGAAAGAAATCAGAGCTTGATTCCAACTCGGCATTTGTAAGTGTAATGCTCCACAACATAACGCATCGATAGAGGCAAGAGTTTGATTTTTATATCCAATGCGAGAAACGCGATCGCGCACCTTCAGATTACTCAAAAACTGAGTTGCTAAATAATCTAATGGGGGAAACATGAATTTGCTCAATGGCGAACCACCTGCTAACCCCGCGCTGTCAATTAACACTAGCTTTTCTACAACTTCTGGATAAGCCAATGTAAAATCAATCGCCGTCGCACCGCCCATCGAAGCGCCCACTAAAATTACAGGTTGGTTAATTAGGCTTTTCCAAAAATAATAAAGATGGGTTTTAATCGCAGTTGGGCTATAGGCAATTCCTGAAAGTCTATCTGTAAATCCAAAACCTAACAAATCCACTGCCCAAGTTTCATTATCTTCAGACAGTAGTGGCAAAAGCCGCCGAAATTCTAATACAGAACTGTCAAAGCCGTGAATTAATAAAATCGGAGTTCCACCACACCCTTGCTTGACAAATGTTGTGGTAACTGCTTGATTAGTTAAAGGAGTAGCGATCGCTGTTGTTTGAATACTCCGAGCTAATGCGATCGAAGTAGATTCTGTGAGTTGCTCAACTGCCGTCGGAAGAAAATTCGGAAACATAAATTTCAGTTTATCGTACTAGCCTGTCTCCACGCATAACTGATTTTCTTAAACAATATACTTATACAACCTAAGAGGTTGTTTGAAAAGTGGTTAGGTGTGATTTTAGGCACTTATTGATCCCCCCTAGCCCCCCTTAAAAAGGGGGGAAAACTTCTTAAAGTCCCCCTTTTTAAGGGGGATTTAGGGGGATCTAAAACTTTTTGCTACCAACAACAGGACTTTTCAAACATCCTCTAAGATGCTGAAGTCTTATTTGTAATTTATATATAAAACATAAGTCAAGTAATATCAAAATATTCTAACTCGCAACAGACACGATTAATCGCTTACAGGACAGACACAATTAATCGCCTCTCTAATCTCCAAAAAAAATATGGCATCAAAGAAAGTTTTCCAAAATGTCAAAATGGGGACTAAAGCCACGTACAATTAAAATCGCTTATCCCTTAATCCAGGAGCTAATGCCATGCCAATGGCGGTTGGCGTAATTGAAACTTTAGGTTTTCCGAGTGTCTTAGCAGCAGCAGATGCAATGGTCAAAGCTGCCGCAGTCACAATTGTGTATTATGGTCAAGCGGAAAGTGCCCGCTTGTTAGTCGCCGTCCGGGGACACGTTTCTGAAGTAAATAGAGCTGTTGAAGCCGGAATCGTAGCGGGTGAGGAAGTAAAAGCTGGTACAGTAATTACCTATTACATCGTTCCTAATCCCCCGGAAAATGTGGAAACCATATTACCAATCCATTTCACTGAAGAATCAGAACCTTTCCGTATGTTCTAAGCAATTTTGCTATCAAAATCTGTAGCGAAGCTTCGTACAATTAACTTGTAGCCCCTAGTTTATTCATACAGGAGATTAATAATGTCATTACAGGCAGTTGGAGCACTTGAAACTAAAGGTTTTCCTGCGGTGCTAGCAGCAGCAGATGCTATGGTAAAAGCTGGTCGAGTTACCCTCGTTGGTTATATCAGAGTAGGTAGCGCTCGCTTTACAGTTAATATTCGTGGCGATGTTTCTGAAGTAAAAGCCGCTATGGCTGCCGGTGTTGAAGCCGCAGAAAATGTTTATGGCGGTACACTTGAATCCTGGGTAATTATTGCTCGTCCCCATGAAAACGTTGAAGCTGTTCTGCCAATTGGTTACACAGAACAAGTCCAAGGGTATCGAGAGTCTGTAGAAAATCCCATTGTTAGAGCGAACAATCGATAGATTTAACCTCCTGCGGGGGAATTCAAAACAAAAAATTCCCATAGATGAATTTAAAGAGAAGTTTATTGTCAGGCTTCTGACTATTAAAACTTTAGAGAAATGCATTCCTCCTGTTTTTAGATTTTGCATAAGTTGAATTTTGAAGCAGAGGAAAAGTAACAGTCAGAGTCAATAGTCAAAACCAATATTGACTGTTGACTGTTCATTTTTAGGAATATAAAATTTTTCAGAATAACTTAACCAATATGAAAGGTGTAGTTGTGACTGAAGCTAGTTTAAAAAAGAGAAATTTGCCGATCAATTCCTACTATTTAGAATAGCGTAGGCGTAGCCCGCACAACTCTTGGAGACGCTGTGCGTAGCTTGCCTCCACAAAGCGACGCGACCATCGTAGACATCGCCACATAAGATACTGAGACTAATTCCACGCTATGGCGATAGTATTTATCTAAGGGCGTTGCTGAATCAAGGGATGATTCTTGTAGGGTGGGCGACACGAGCGCCCTGAAATACAAGGGACGGGCAAGATGTGCATCCCACAAAACTAGCAAAATCATCCCGCAAATATGCAACGCCATCTAAGATTTTATACAACGACTTACCAAACAACCTTTTAAAACTCTAATTACCGTATATATATTTAATAAAATCATAAAAGATCGCAAAAATTGACTGAACACGATTCAGTTAAAGCCCAATCCTCCTTGAAAAGCAAAAAATTAAGCCAATTTATCAAAGGGGTTACGGAATCTCCAGGGCAAAATCTCATTAACACTAAGGATATTGAGACTCAACTAAATATTCTTACTACGTAAAGGTTTGTACAGAATTGAAACTTATACTGGTGGAATAACGTCCAACTTTGAGTTAAATTAGATTCGTTCCTCGGCTCTGTTACAAGTCAGATTTACCCGATCCATTTTGTGAAAGGTGTATCCTCCCCACTTTAAGCAGATTTCTGTTCTCAACTAAAACACATAACTTTACAAAAAGTTTAAATAGGCAGAATACCCCAAATGCTTGATATATGTTGGTTTTGGACTTTTTAAAATAAAAGCAAAACATCAATATAGAAATTTCTGCATAATTCTAATGAATTCAGACGTAATAAAAGTAGAATCACTGAGCTATTTTCATGAAATACATGAAATTCGTGAAATCTGGGGCAGCTGCCAGTTAAACAATTAGGTGGGACGAATGGGGGTTGTAATGCAAACTTCAAAATTGAGTTTCGAGGAATGCAATCTCACTATGACAACGGATGTGGAAAAACTGGCTCTAGATTGGCAAAAGCGCTTGGCTGTCGAATGTCCAGACCAAAATGAAGCCGCAAGGCAAAGCGTTATTCTCTGGCTGTTGGGATCTGACTCAAAACGGTTCGATCTGTATAATCCTAAAGAACTCGATATCGCCAAGCAAGCGATGGAATATCGCTGGAGGATTTTACGTCAACGCTACTTGGGGCTGGGGCGAGAACGTGCTTATCGCAACTTGATAACTCGATTGGGGAGTTTAGTAACATTACGGAATAAGATTCAGACTTGGGTTTCCCTCAGCCGCGATCGCCAGCGCAGTGTGATGGATGTGTTACAAGAAGTACTCCAAGAATTACTCCAAAACGACAGCCAGATGCAACAGCAAATGGCTGATATTGGCAAATATACAACTGATAGAAGATTGGGAGATGCTCTGTTATTTGCCAGTTTAGAAGAATATTGTTTGCGGCCGGTACGCAATCAACCCCTATTAGCTTACCGATTTGTGAATTATTTGCGTCGCACTCAGCGCGGTGGTTTAACCCAAGTGCCAGGGCGTGATTTGGTTCGACTAGTCTCAGAAGAAGTTCTCACAGACGACAGTGACAATCGAGTTAACTTAGTCGATAGTCAGGCGATCGCAGAATATCAAGAAGCACAACAACTAGAGGAACAACAAGGGCTGCGCCAGTCAGTACAAAAAGAATTTGAAGATTATTTACAAGAAAATCTGGGAACAGATGCAGTGGAATGGCTACGACTCTATCTGCAAGGTAAGTCTCAGGAAGATATCGCCCAGAAACTGAATAAGCAGACTAAAGAGGTATATCGACTACGAGAAAAAATTAGTTATCATGCTGTGCGTGTTTTTGCCCTCAAAGGTAAACCAGAACTCGTGGAAAGTTGGCTCTCAATTTCCTTGCAAGAACATAACTTGGGGTTAACCCAAAACCAATGGGAGCAACTTGATGAAAAATTGACTCCTCTGGGGCGGCAGATTTTAGCTTTGCGCAAAGCGGGTAACTCAATAGAAGCAATAGCCGAACAGTTAAAACTCAAAACCCATCAAGTGCTAGGCGAATGGACAAAAGTCTATCTGACAGCCCAAGCTTTAAGAACCTAGGAGTAGCTTTTAGTGGGAAATGAAACATGGGGGAGTGGGGAGCAGCACTTCTCTACGTTCGCAGAGCGTGTCGCAGACAGACGCTGGGCGTAGCTTGCGTGCCGTAGGCAAGTGGTACGGCTACGCTATGTAACCAAGAAGCAGGGAAGACAAAGAAGGGGACAAGGAAATAAACAAAACTCAGCACTGGCTTAACCTTAGCTATCCACTAACAGCACTCTTTTGCCCAATCCTCAGTATTATCTCCAGTCTATAATCTAAAATTCATCTTCTACTTACATTTACTTAAGTATATATAATTGAAATTTTAACAATATAACAAAGTATCTTTATTAACTACCTATTGAATTGGAGGCAAAATATAAGTAAACACCAACGAATCAAATCTATGTTGTCTTCAAAGGGCGAACTAAATGATACAGCAGCAAATGGACAGCAAATGCTAACTGCCGCTCAAACTAGGTGGGAGCAAGGAGGCGATCGCGAACAAATGTTCCACCTAATCGATCATCTTTTGTCCTTTGAAGCTTGCCTTTACCACCAAATTTTGCCCTTTGGATTAGAAGACAAAAACCTCTTGTTAGGCATGGTTTATCCACAAGAGAGCGAAGCCCTAGATTACGTTGGTCGCATTTTGTCTTCTATCAATTGCACAATGGTGATTGAGGCGATCGCAGCCGATGCCCACCGCAGAATACTATCAGCCTACCTCAACCATAAGAATACATCTCAGCTAGATGCCCAACAAGTGCATCAGCCAACAGTGGACTTTCCCGCAACAAATAGCCCAGCTACGATTGCTGACATACCTAGTCCTTCCTTAGCTGCCGACTCGGAATCAAATCAACAACCAGTATTGATGGTGTTTCAGACACAAAAGCGTCAAAATTCTGGACAAAGGGTAGACTTGCCTCCTATCCCAGAGCTAGACCAATCATCTCAAACTACGACATTCTTCACCCCTATTTCCACAACTCAACCGGGAGAGGATTCTGAAGCCACATCATCAAACAATTTACCTATTTTTCCCACACAAGCTTCCGAACTACTGAGTCCGATTGAGTTGCTAACAACACTACCACCAAAAAAATTACTAGAAGAATTACTAGGGCGAATCCTGGCTGGGGGAATTGGTCGGCTGTACTTAGAAAGACAAGCTTATGAAGGCAGAATATTGTGGAGTGACAATGGAGTTTTGCAGTCTGTATTAGACAAACTGCCGCTCTCAGTTTTTCAAGGAGTATTGAATGAATTAAAGCGGTTTGCTTCCTTGCCTGTAACCACGATTGCAGAACCAAAACAGGTAGAAAAGGAATACGTATATCAAAAAAATCGCTTATTATTACGCTTGCGAGTCATGCCGGGAATCTACGGTGAAGAGGCAACACTCCAAGTATTGCGGGGAGCAGCATTAAAATTCTATCAACAACAGCAATTAACGCGTCTAAGCGGCGATGCTTTAGGAATTTCTCAGCAACTAAGTATAAAGTTACATGAACTACAAGAACGACTTTTACTGAATCCTAGCCTTGATTCTCAGCAATTAGAGGCTTTAGTTACCCTGAATCAATTAGTGAAAAATTTAGATCAACAGATCAAAATACTGGCACTAGATAGCAATTTACCAACAAAGAGTAAATCATCGGTCAGTAAGTGAAAACGCTGATTTCGTTAGCATACATAATTGTTATGTTGTAATGGAATCCTAGACTGATAAAGCTTAGAGATTCATCTCCAAATAAATACAAATTTTGCGATCGTATTCTAAGTAAGATTACGGTTTAAACAAACTTAATAGTAGCAAAGTTAGTTTCCCCCTCTTAAATCCTATTGTTGCAAATATTTCATGTTAACTGAGGTTTTTAGTGAACTTTTCCCCTTAATGAGTACAGCCAATCCACAGACATTGGAATGGCTACTCAACGTTGCAATTGAACATGAATACCCATCTGGGCGAGCCGTTGTGATGGAAGATGCTTGGGGTAACGCCGTTTACTTCGTGGTTTCTGGTTGGGTCAAAGTCCGGCGTACCGTCGGGGAAGATTCAGTAGCTTTGGCAATTTTTGGGCGTGGAGATTTTTTTGGAGAAATGGCAATTTTGGATGAATCTCCACGCTCAACTGATGTCATTGCCCTTTCACCCGTGAAGTTGCTTAGTATCTCCAGAGAGCGGTTTATTCAAATATTGTTTAAAGACCCACAATTACATCACCGGATGTTGCAACTGATGGTGCGGCGATTGCGACAAATTAACCTACGCCTACAAATGCGATCTTCACCACCAGCAGTCAAACTCGCCCATACCCTAGTGAGTTTAGGCGAAAGTTATGGTCAAGAATCAGACTTAGGAAGAGAAATTTTTAACATTCCCTTTAAAGATTTAGCAGAAGTGACAGAAATCGGTGTTGAAGAAACCACCAAAATCATGGAAAAGCTGCATGAAAAAGGGTGGATAAAAATTGATAGCGCCAATAACATCACTTATCTTGTGAACTTCAAACAGTTGATGAACTTGGCTGGCAAAGTGTAATTGTTTTATTTATTCAGCGATACAAATTTTGATATTAAGTAAGTCAACCGACAAGATGCTTCGGTTGACTTGCTTATTAGAGGTGTAAGTAGTTCACAAATTTAGACCAATGGATGACACCACTCCACCCCTGACAAAAAACGTCACCCAGGCACAATTATTAGCAGCAGAACCTAGTACTGACCCTGAACTGTTGCGGGAACTGGCATTATCTACCGACAAAATAACCCGTCAGTCCGTTGCAGGCAACCCCAACACCCCATCTGATGTACTTTTGAAACTGGGAGCAGAATTTCCGTCCCAATTGCTAGATAATCCTGTGTTTCCATTACTACTTTTGGAAAATCTCAATCTAGTTGCAGAAATTCCTTTACCTACCTTGCGAAGCATTCTCAAGCAGGAAAATGTTCCAGTATATATTTTGGAGCAAGTAGCAGAACAGGCAGATTTGGAAGTGCAACTGGGCTTAGTTAAAAATGTCCAAACTCCCAAAGGTGTGTTAAATCGTTTAACTCAAAGCCGACATCCTCAAGTTGTGGAATCTGCCCGTCTGCACATCAATCTGGCTGGAGAATTAACAGAAAAATACGAAGAAAGAATAAAAGAGGTAGTTCAAGGAATCATCCCTAACGCTTACAAAGCCGATACTAGCAGTCTTGTAGTTCTAGCTCAGATTTGCCCTATTCCAGAATTTATGGTTGAACATTGGGTGCAGGACTCAAGCTACAAAGACTTTTTCTGTAGAAGGCTTGCTAATTCTCCTGCCACGTTTCCCAGTGTTCTCAAATACCTAGCCAATCATACTGATGATTGGACAAAGTGTAAAGTAGCCGAAAATCCCAATACTCCCGTAGAGACTCTACGAAAATTTGCCACTGAAGAGCAAGCTTGCTTTAGTCTTGCTCTTAATTTAAGTACACCTGCTGATATTCTGGAGAGTTTGAGTACAAATCAAAACCAAACAATTCGTATTAGGGTCGCTCAACATCCCAATACATCCCTAACTGTGGTGAAAGACCTAGCAAACGATCCAGATATGCACGTTGCTAATGCTGCGACTAAGGTAATAGGAGAACTACAAGGGGAATATACTGCTGAAGCGGTTAGGAAGAATCCTAGGGCGTGTCATCAATTAGGTAAACTGGAGTCAGTGGTGCTTGGGATGATTAAGCAAATAGAGAAATAATGACTCGACGTTATGCGCTGCG
>NZ_JBALDR010000035.1:0-9966 GCF_036917315.1 Nostoc sp.
CGCAGCGCATAACGTCGAGTCATTATTTCTCTATTTGCTTAATCATCCCAAGCACCACTGACTCCAGTTTACCTAATTGATGACACGCCCTAGGACTGCACCACTAAGATCGACTCCTGAAAAATCATTTTCCCCAGCATCTAAACGACTAAAAAACTCTTCAATATCCATTGAATTCTTTCGTGAGACAGCAGTAAAACTTCAAGCTCTAGAGTCAATCCTATACGACGGATGAGACAGATCAAGATGGTGCGTTAACGAAGTAACACACCTTACAAATTAACTATTCCCACATTACCGGACACAAAATAACAGCGATCGCTCCTTCAAACCTCTAGAATTGAAATCATTCGGCTGAAGCTAGGGAATGAAAATGACCACGCTGCTAATCCAAACTGAAAACACACCCCTAACGGTAAATTTCCCCTCCCTTGTGCAGATGACAAATGAGCAGTTCTATGATTTTTGTCAAGCTAATGGAGATTTGCGAATTGAGCGTACTGCCAATGGGGAAGTTATCATCATGCCACCAGCTTTTTCAGATACGGGCAACCGTAACTTTAACATTGCTGCACAGCTTGGGTATTGGACTGAACAAGATGGCACTGGCATAGGCTTTGACTCCAGTACAGGTTTTACGCTACCCAATGGAGCGATGCGTTCCCCTGATGCTTCTTGGATTGAACTGGAGCGCTGGAATGCCTTAACAGATGCACAAAAAGCTTCATTTGCACCAATTTGTCCTAGCTTTGTGATTGAGTTACGTTCATCCAGCGATCGCTTGATCAAATTACAAGAGAAAATGCAGGAGTACATCGATAACGGTGCGTTACTAGGCTGGTTAATCGATCGGCAAAATCGAAAAGTCTACATTTATCGTCCGAATCGAGAAGTTGAAATTTTGGATAATCCTGAAGCAGTTAGTGGCAATCCAGAATTACCAGGATTTGTCTTGCGGATGGGCAAAATTTGGTAACTTGAGTCTTCTTAATGAGAAACTTGTGTTTTGAGAACGTTAGGAATTGCTTCAAGTATTCGCTGAGAGTAAAATGATGTTCGTTGTTCGAGGAGCGATCGCACTAAGCTACGCCATAATCTGTATACTGACGCTTGTATGGAGCTTGCAAACCCAAAATAATATCCTCTCGTGCTACTCCCATCATCACTAATTCCTCTGCCGGATTGCGATCGGTTAAATTCTGTTGCAGCCAGATTTTGCCATCTTTAATATCAAAATGCATCACGCATCGATAAATACGATTAAATCCTTGCCAACCAACATTCATCCATTGATAATGATTGCGTTCTGTATCTAAAATGAGTTGGACTTCGACATTGTTATCCGAGACATCATCACTGGCATAGTTCGTCAACAATGTTTTAACATATTCTTGATATTTTGCTAGTTTATCCACTCTACAATCACCTCATCTACTGGATTGTAGACAATTAAACTGATTCATGAAAAATATCTTTTGCAGACACAGTTAGATTAATATTCGCCATTAATGAGAAACGGTTTTTTTCAGGATGCCAGGAATTCCCTCAAGTACTCGCTTGGCAACCTCTTCAGGTGTATCTCCCTCTCGCTCAATGATGTGTAAATCGGCTTGAGAGTAAAGTGGTGTTCGTTGTTCGAGGAGCGATCGCAACTTAGCTTTAGGATCGGCATCTTGCAGCAGTGGCCTTGTGGTATCCTCAGCTAAACGGCTGTAAATTATCTCCACTGGCGTATCTAGCCACACTATCAAACCGTGGTGCAAGTAACCCCAATTTTCTCGCCGCAGTACAATGCCTCCACCGGTTGCTATAGTCAACTTTGTAAAAGCACAAACTTGTGAAAGTACGTCGCTTTCTAACTGGCGAAACCTAGCTTCACCTTCTTGCGCAAATAACTGATTGATAGATTTACCTGTTGCTTGGGCAATGACATCATCGGTATCTACAAACCCATAACCCAGTTCTTTTGCTAGTAAGCGCCCTACTGTCGTCTTACCAACGCCCATAATACCAATTAAGTACAGGTTGACTCCTTGTAATAAGCTGCTCACCAGTTGCTTCGCTCCAATTATAAGTTTTGAGTGCTGAGTCACAGTTTTAAATTATAAACTCAACGATTCAATCTAAGACTTAAAAATACGGAGTTTTATACATATCGCGCCAACTCTAACAGTTTACTACTACGACTTGATGCCGATATTAGTAATTTCCGCAGGCATACAAAAACAAAATAAACCTCCAATAAATCTATTTTCAACAGATATCAAAGTTTTTCACTTTGTGTATCTCAAATTTACTTATAACTTTTCTAACTTCCAATTATTTTTAAAATCTGCAAATTCATCTTCTATTTAAGAGGAATGAAATGACATAATTACCGTTATTAATGTATTTAAAGTAACTTAGGCAATAAATTAACGATTCTTCTGTGAAATTACCATAAGTAATAAACTATGAATTTTTTAGGAATGTAGTAATTTTTCTAAAGTAACTAGGTAATTGCTGCATAGTAATCTCTATGCTTAACCAAAAAATTAACATAGCTTGTTTGAAACTTTATCCAAGGAATATCTGTCATCTAAATAATTAGGGTTTTTACTCTGATGGTTAATTTTAAGTATACATAATACTGTGTTCCTAACAGCACAGGGTCGTTATTCTAAAAGTTCAGTTATAACAAGACCCGCTCAATTAAATGTTTCTAATAAAGGTGTAAATAATGACTAATTTACCGCGATCGCCCAAAAAAAGCTTGCAAATAAATTGAAGTTTCGACACAAAGACTACTGCATATTCCACCCCAATAAGCCTGAATGAATAAATATAGAATGAATGAGGTGTCAACCATGACTCGAATTCGTGACGTTGTAGAAAGAGCTTTAGCAACTGGCTATTTGACAGTTGAAGCTGAAGATCAACTACGACAACTGTTGACTACCCGATATGACTTGGAAGATTTTAATGCTTTCATGACTTTGCAGGAAGCTGCCATGACTGGTAGGGTCAAGCAGGAGTCTAGAGAGCGATGTGGCATTAAATAGAGATGTAGCAGACTACATCTCACCGACGGGGGCGTTTACCATCATCTTCAAAATCATCATCATCCTCAAAAAATTCCCAATCATCATCATCGGCTTGATTGGTAGTTGGCGGCTGGTAAGGGGGGATAATTACTCGGTAATCAGCATCGTAAATTGATTCAGTTTTTCCCGCAGCCGTATTTTTTGGCTCGCGGTAGCTGTAGGAATAAACTGAACCAGACTGAGAACTGCTTTTGGCTTCTGATTGACGTTCGTAAGTTGTTGAGTCTCTAGGTTGTTGAGCTTGAGAATTAGGAATAGGCACTTCTTCTGACTTTTCATCAAAGTTCCAATCATCATCTCTACTGCTATTTGTCTCCCAATCATCAAATTCCTCACTGCTAGGCTCTTCTCTTTTACTAGCTGGTGGTGGAGGACTGGCAGGGCGAGATGTCGGTTCTTCTCTTTGGGTTGCCTTCGCACGACTTGAAGGGGTGGTTGCTCTGCTAGGAGTTTGGCGTTGTCCTGCCACAAAATAATTGGATAGATTAAATAAGGTAGCAATCAATATCGATGTGAAAGCACCAGTGGCAGTACTGAACAAAATCCATATCGCTAGTGGTAATGGTTGAGTTCGCACGCCCAAAAATACTAGCGATAGGGCAGGTGAGAAATTTTGGACTAATAACAGCGTTAGTCCTCCCAGTACTGCCACCAATAGAATTAAGCGAATTACAGCCATAGCAATTTTGTCAGTTGTCAGTTATCAGTGGTCAGTTATCAATAGTCAGCGATCAGTCTGGTTATTCTTCACTAATTACTGTTCGCTGACTACTGACACTATCAGCCATCTCTATCATTACCTTTTTAGGACTATTGTGAGATTTACAATAAATCCACTCAGGGTGTTAGCGACGACCTTGCCACCGCTGAATTGGAATACAGTCAATATCTAGTTGATCTAAAGCACGGGCAACTACAAAATCAACTAAATCCTCGATAGTTTGGGGATTGTGATACCAGGCGGGAATAGCGGGGACAACTCTAACTCCAACTTCTGCTAAAGAAGTTAAGTTACGCAGGTGGATGAGACTAAAAGGCGTTTCACGCGGGACAATAACTAACTTTCGCCCTTCTTTGAGTTGGACATCCGCAGCCCGTTCTAGTAAATCGGAACTCAAGCCAACCGCTAGCTTTGCTACTGTACTCATGCTGCATGGAATAATTATCATCCCCAGAGTGGCAAAGGAACCGCTGGCAATTCCGGCTCCGACATCGCTCCAAGGATGACACCGGAGTTTACCGGCAAGTGCAACACCAGCTTGCTCTCGCCAGAATTGTTCTTGCCCGGTTGGTTCTGGTGGCATCCGAATTTCCTGTTCTGACTGCCAAACCATGTAAGTTGATTTAGAGGCAACCAATTCAATGCTATACTCCGCTTCTAGCAAAAATTTGATCGCGCGAACAGCGTAAATCAGACCAGATGCGCCTGATACGCCTAAAATTAAAGGTTTGGTGTTATTTGACACGTAATTTTTAGTGGATTTTACTCGTCCTCAGAGTAAGGATCTAGGTCATCAGGCTCCATATCATTTGGTAAGTAGAGGTCTGAAAGGTCGTCACGAGAATCATTGCCAGTTAAACCTTTGGCGACGCCATCGCTGCCTACTGTTACCAAATCAATTTGCTGACGGTAATAATCGACACTCTTAACTTGCACGGCGACGCGATCGCCTAGTCGATAAGAAGCGCGATTTTTCCGACCAAACAGTGCTTGTTGTCTGGCGCGATATTCATACCAATCATCTTTGAGAGAACTGACGTGTACCAATCCCTCTACCCGCAAAGGCACACCAGGATTACTGCTGGACTCTACCTCGGCTGCTGGTACTTCAATCTCCACAAAGAAACCGTAGGATTGAACCCCAGTAATTACGCCTTGAAATACCTGACCAATGCGTTGCTTCATCAGTTGGGCTTTTTGCAGCCCGGCTAAATCGGCTTCAGCCTCTTGGACTTCTTTTTCTCGGTCGTTAATTTGAACAATTACCCTAGTCAAATCGCTTTGCAGTTCTTGTTGCAATTCTGGGGGTAAAACGTTCCAGTTAATTTCCTCGTGGCTGGAGGAGTGGCGGAGATTAACCCGCTCTCTCACACGGGTATTGCGGCGATCGCGTCCGTTTTCGAGTAGCGTGTAATATACTCTCTGCATCAGCAAATCTGGGAAACGCCGCAAGGGAGCGCTAAAGTGGACGTATTGCGGTAGTGCCAGACCAAAGTGAGAGCCTTTGGTGGTACTGTATGCAGACGGCTTCAGTGTATCTTGTAATAAGTAAGTAAGAACTTGCTCAGAGGGAGATTCAGCAAAAGCTGTGGTCAAATGTTGGTAATCTAAGGGTTGGATATCAACTTCTGGATCTAATGTGAGGTCAACGCCTAAATTGACTGCCAATTTCAGCATTTCCTGGACATCTTCAACATCAGGAGTACCTTGGACTCGCCAGATAGCGGGAACACCAAGAGCATTTAAGTGAGTTGCAAAAAGTTGGTTAACTAACAGTACCAACTCCGTGAGGAGCGATCGCACTGGTAAATCATTCACCACCACAGCGCCGAGAATCCCCTCATCATAATAGGCGTTTTGGCTAGGCGGCAGATTCAACTGGAGGCTACCACGAGTCAAGCGTACCTGTTTCACAGCTGTTTGCAAGCTTTGGAGGTTTTGCAGTATTTGGGAAACCTGTGATGATTTATCTTGAGCTTCACCTGTGAGAATTGCTTGAGCTTGTTCAGTAGTCAGTGCAGTCTCGACATTGATGACGCTGGGTTGAATTTCCCATTCCAGCACTTCTCCCGATTGGGGATCGATGGTAATTAAAAAAGAGATGGTTAAGCGATCGCTCCCAGGTACTAAAGAACAGCGTTCAGCTACAGCCGGGGGCAAGATTGGCAACACCAATTCTCCTAGATACACTGATTTGCCCCGTTTGAGTGCTTCTCTATCTAGGGGTTCGTCAGGTTGGACATAGTGAGAAACATCGGTGATATGAACGCCCAAAAGCCAATTTCCGGCTAAGTTTTTTTCTAAACTAAAAGCGTTTTCTATAATTTTGGTATCGCTATTTACCCCTTCAATAGTGAGAGTAAACAAATTACGCAAATCCAGCCGATTTTTCAGGTCTGCTTTGAGGAGCTTTTTGGGCAACTTGGCGGCTGCTTCTAGAACATTATCTGGAAAAGTCCGGGAAAGGTCGTGTTTGCACGTAACTAAATCTATATCAGCAGCGGCTTCGGCATCACTGCCGAGGATTTGCACCACTCGACCAAGGGGAGGATATTGTGCCAACGGGTAACGCAAAACTTCCACATGAACCAGATGATCGATCGCTTCTTCTAACTTTGCCCCGTTAGGTTGAATCTTGAGTTCAAACAGCAAGCGATCGTCTAAAGGCACAGCCCGAAAACCAGTTTCTACCTGCTTTATTCGTGCCAGTAAAGTGTGGTTAGAACGTTCGAGAATCAGCTTTACTTCCCCTTCGGGAGAGCGACGGCGACTGCCTTCTTTCAGAACTCTCACCAAAACGCGATCGCCATTCCAAGCATTACTCAGATGACTTTCGCGGATGTAAATATCTTCGGCTCCTTCCACATCTTGAATAGCAAAGCAAAAGCCTTTACTAGAACAACGGAGTTTTGCCTCGATTATTCCCTCTTCTGAGACACGGCGGTACTTGCCCCGTTCTTTTATTAAAATACCGATTTTTTCAAGAACATCTAAGGCAATGTGAAGTTTTTGTAAACTTTTTTCATCTTCACAGCCAAGTTTCTTTTCTAAAACCTTCCGAGCTACCAATTTATCATCGGTGAAATTGGCAAGGAGTGTAGCGATTGAAAATTCCATGCAGTGAACCGACCTTTGGTCAAAACATCATTTGTTGTTTAATCTGGTTCTTTTCTGTATACCCTCACGGCTTACAGAAACAAGCTGGAAACTAATTGCCCTGAATCAAGCTTCCTCAGTTCTAAGGAAAGGAAGCCCGACTCAGTAAGAGGGGGAAACTACTCCCGCAGTTCCTTGGCAAAGAAGCCGACCCACGGACAACTCTGGGGCGTTTACGAACTTCTGACTGCACGATGCTCTCAGAATTTGCCTGCGTTCAACTGCCTTCACCTAACCAAACTTAAGATTGCACGCCTGATTAAAATCTAGCCCCGCTAGTTAATTACGCGACGGGTTTTTGAGAAGCTGGGTTTAGAGAATCCATACTACCCAAAAGCGCTATGCAGGGGAGCCACTGCGGTCTTGGGGTCTCCCCAAGTGGAGCAAGTGGCGTGGAAACTACAGGTGTTTGATTATCTAGAGAGAAGGTAATTTTACGCCATTAGACTCTGATTTTTAACTAGGAGGAACTGCTGGTGAACCCAATTTTCCCACATGTAGAATCGGTAACAATTAGGTAAGCAGCTTAATAAGCAGCGAGGGCGAACCTTATCTCCATTATTGTAGATTTAGAGCGCACTTCCAGAAAATAGTTCTAGATATCGACTTGGGTAATCAGTATAGCATTGCAAGCAAGACTACCCAGATAAGTTAGCACTCGCTAAAAATTTCGTCAAAAAATAGCTACTGCTACAATTGGGACATAAGGCAAAGTAAGAATATCACCTTGACGGCTCAGAGCAGAGAATTATACCTACTCATCGCCTGCCAAGAAACTGATGACACATAGTAAGTAATTAAAAATGAATAAATGCAATATTGGCAGGCATCTTGGGTATCGAGTGGATGTAAATTAAAGTAAGGGCAACCGATCTCGCTTGAATATACAGGCAGTATCAACCCCGTTATTAAAAATATTTAGATTGGTAGCAGTATTATGTTGGCTCAATTCCAGAGCTTGTATCCCCAGGGCAGTTTGATTTCCGAATTAGTGCAAATTTTTCAAGGAAAATATATTGTTCGGGCAAGCGTGCAAATTGAAGGCGTAACCCGTGCTACGGGTATGGCAGCAGCAGAAACAGTAGAAACAGCAGAAGACCAAGCCAGAACTAGGGCACTGATAGTTTTGGGTATTACAAACGCGCCACCAGAATCAGTGGCGTTGACCTCAAATCCAGTTTCCCCAGCACAGCTAAATCCTTCCTTGAATACTAAAGGTGGATTGAGTAAGCTTGCTGTTTATTCCTCTCCAAAAGCTGAGGATTTTGTTAGTAGTCAGTGGCCAGTAGTCAGCGACAAGGAAATATCTATACCGCCTTCCAAAGAACGGAACATCAAACCAGAAGTAGTAACAAGCAGTAACGAACAGTACGGGTACAGTAATGCTGTGCCTCTAAACGATACCTATAGCCAAGATTTAGGTCAAAACTTTCCTGTGACTGCTAATCGAGAGCTAGAATTTTCTCCTCCAGTTGAGAACTTGGAAATAAACTTTGATAACCAGCCAGAAAATCAAACCTTTCCCGCAATTTCTGCCAATAATGTCACACCATTTACACCC
Organism: Nostoc sp.; assembly: GCF_036917315.1. Taxonomy (GTDB): domain Bacteria; phylum Cyanobacteriota; class Cyanobacteriia; order Cyanobacteriales; family Nostocaceae; genus Nostoc. Next base: position 8,522 of record NZ_JBALDR010000035.1, read on the forward strand.
CGGAGTTACAGCCCTCAAGAGAATGCTGCTACTCCGTCAGTGACAGGAAAGAGAAAGAAAAAAGCTGAACCCGTGGATTTATCAGATGTAATTGCAAAAACAGATGTCGAACTTCAGCGTTTAGGCTGGACACCAGAACAAGGACGGGAGCATCTGATTGAAACCTACGGTAAGCGCGGGCGGACTTTGCTGACTGAAGAAGAATTACACGGATTTCTCAAATACTTACAATCTCAGCCAGATCCAATAGCGGGATTTTGATTAGTCATTTGTCATTGGTCATTGGTCATTAGTCATTAGTCCTTACTAATGACTAATAACGTAGGCTGTTGAAACTGTGACGAAGTTATGGAACCTGTAAATTTATCTGAAATAATTGCTCAAATAGATGCTGAAATTCAGCGTTTAGGGTTGACAACAGAACAGGGACGGGATCATCTGATTAAAACCTATGGGAAGCGATCGCAATTTTTGCATAACTTCTAGTAATAACTAATATGAAGTTGCCAAAGATTGACTACACCCGTGCATCTACACTGACTTGATACTGAACTTTGTTTGAGCTAAACTGTCTGCTCCGAATAATGACGAAGTAATTTCCTGCGGCTAGATTCTGGCGTGTAATTTGATGAGAAAATGAGTCGCGACTTTGGCCAATCACTTCGCCTTGATTGCGATCGATTTGACCATTGTTGTTTGAATCCCTAACTAATAACAAATCTGTCCGTCCTCCGTTCGGGGCAACGCCTTCCAGTCTTAAACGTAAGTTAGAGCGCCCCGTGAGTAGCACTTTTCTAAAGTCTTCTAAGTCATCGGTGGTGGTCACATCGCCTTTGATCTGAAGAAATCCTTGACCACTATTCAAATTCCCCTCGAAATCTGCTGCAAAAATGCTATTGTCGTTATCGGGTGTCGCAAAAGCTGGGGAAACCAATCCACAAGTCAATAAAGTTAGCAACGTTACCTTGAGACTTGATTTGAAGCAATTCATGATGTTTCTTCCTAAAGATAAATGTATTGATTTTTGGTATTTCGCACTGTACAAAATGACTTAGTGTCTTTGTAACCTAAATCTAAATTAAGCTTTTAATAAAAAAACTACAGTCTGAAAAAGACTTTAATAGTATGAAGTTGAAAATAAAATTCAAATTGCTTGGTATTATTTAGTCACAAAAAGTTTGTTTTGATAACATTGCTCTACTCCAGCAAACTAGTTTTGAGGCTATTGTAGAGCGACAAATTATGGTTATTCCCAACTTTTGACGATCCTGATATAGGATCGAAATGTGTATCTTCAGACAATTAAAAGTTGGAATTTATTCAATATCTGCTACCTGCTACCGGATCAAGACTAAGTAGGTGGGCGGGAAAATTTCTAACTATGTAACGAAAGCTTAACCAGAAAGACTAGAGTTAAATTTAATACGTTTTGTACTGTATTTGCC
>NZ_JBALDR010000036.1:0-1162 GCF_036917315.1 Nostoc sp.
GGCAGGGCTGTTTCATTCCCTAAAACAGGTAAAATTGCAAGTGTTGAGGGGATAAAAATCATGGGTACTTCTCTGATTGAACATTTGCGACAAGTTGAAGATTTCAGAACAACTGATGGTCGAAGACATCCACTTTGGTTGGTATTGCTGCTTGTAATAATGGGCACTATGAGTGGATATGTCGGATATCGTGCATGGGGAGATTTTGTCAAAAGGCATAGACGGGTATTAATAGAGAAATTTGGTAGACAAAAACATGGAGTTCCCTCATATTCAACAATCCGACGTGTAGTCATGGGAGTGGATTTCGATAAACTGGCAGAAAAATTTAATGATTGGGCTAAAAATTATGTTGATTTAGAAGTATCAGAATGGTGTGCCATAGACGGTAAAAGTATTAAAGGTACAGTGCAAAACTATAGTTCATCTAATCAGAACTTTGTCAGCATAGTATCAGTATTTGCGGGCAAAAGAGGGTTAGTTGTGGGGATGGAGAAATTTGAGAACCAGCAGAAAAGCGAAATCCAAGTTGTGCAAGAGCTAGTTACAGCATTGGGTATAGAAGATGTAGTCTTGAGCTTTGATTCCTTACATTGCCAAAAAAAACTTGCAAAATAATTATTGAAGGTGGTAACGATTACGTTATTGCCGTGAAAGATAATCAACCCAAACTACATCGTCATATTCAACACATTGCCGCCACCAAAAAACCTACTTATCGTATAATTGAGACAGAAAAGACTAGAGATAGATTAACAACGCGTACTGTTGAAGTCTTCCATGATGTCAATGGAATTGACCCAGAATGGACGGGAATACAATCTTTAATTAGGGTCGAAAGAATTGGCACTAGAAAGGGTAAGAAATATCATGAAATTGTCTGTTATATTAGCAGTCTGATAGCAGGCGCGAAGGAGTTTTCTCTCGGTATTCGCGGTCATTGGGGTATTGAAAATTGCCTCCATTGGGTGAAAGATGTTGTGTTCAAAGAAGATAATTCAACGATCCGTATGGGCAATGCACCTGCAAATCTTTCCATATTGAGAGCGATCGCTCTCAATATACTGCGTCGAAATGGTCATACTTCCATCACAATTTCTCAAAGATTTCTCTCTCATGATATTGACAAACTTCTTGCCCTTGTGGAATGAAACAGCCCTGC
>NZ_JBALDR010000037.1:0-10324 GCF_036917315.1 Nostoc sp.
TAGGCGTCCACCTTTTCATCCTTGAGGAAATTGAGGATGTCAGGGACATACTTGGCTGCGGCGTCTCCCAAGTTGCCCAATGCCGATGCCGCACCTGAACGAACGTTGGCGGGAACCTTTTCATCCTTGAGGAAATTGAGGATGTCAGGGACATACTTGGCTGCGGCGTCTCCCAAGTTGCCTAATGCCGATGCCGCACCATAACGAACGTAGGCGTCCACCTTTTCATCCTTGAGGAAATTGAGGATGTCAGGGACATACTTGGCTGCGGCGTCTCCCAAGTTGCCCAATGCCGATGCCGCACCATAACGAACGTTGGCGGGAACCTTTTCATCCTTGAGGATATTAGCAGCTTTCTCGGCAATATCCTCTGGTTTCTTCACCAGGGATTTTAAATCTTTGAGATTATATTCACCTAATTGCTTGAGAGCATATCCCTTAACTTTGTCGTATCCATCATCAAGGGCTGCTGATATACCGTTAATCTGCCAATCTTGGGGTTTGAGTTCAGGTTTTTCTTTGGCGCTTACCCAAGGCAAACAAAGGAAAAGAGTTAGGAGTAGGGTAAAACAGAAAAGGAAAAAGAGGGAAAGCTTGCTGGTGTGGTGGGGAGTTATGAGCATAAATCAGGGCAAGGCGGCAGATTACACGCGGCTATCGGTATAATAACAAGCTTGCAATTCCTAATTCCTGATTGAGAGTCTTTCATACTTGTAAACGAGTATTAAAGGTTCATCGACAAAGCTCTGAGGTTCATCGACAAAGCTCTGAGGTTCATCGACGATGCTCTGAGGTTCATCGACGAAGCTTTGAGGTTCAGCGACGAAGCTTTGAGGTTCAGCGACGAAGCTTTGAGGTTCAGCGACGAAGCTTTGAGGTTCATCGGCGAAGCTTTGAGGTTCATTGACGATGCTCTGAGGTTCATCGGCGAAGCTTTGAGGTTCATCGGCGAAGCTTTGAGGTTCATTGATCAAAAGATATATCTCGTTTTACAAATCAGGAGACTCTCAATACGATTCGGTTAATGTGCATAGTCATTGGAGATCCCCCTAAATCCCCCTTAAGAAGGGGGACTTTAAGAAGTTTTCCCCGTTTTTTGAGATTCGCCTAAATACCCCTTAAGAAGGGGGACTTTAATTCCGGTTCCCCCCTTTTTTAAGGGGGGTTAGGGGGGATCGTATGCTGTATCTGCTCACACACACTATCAAAGTGATTTAAAACTTGACTATTTGTAAACCTAATAATCTTTAAACCATAGCCTTCCAAAATGTTGGTTCTCTCCAGATCGTAATTTTGACCTTCATTTGTAAAATGGCTATCCCCATCAATTTCAATCACTGTTTGTAAAGTAGGGCAGTAGAAATCAACTATGAAATGATTAATCGGTCGTTGTCTGAAAACCCGATATTGAAAATTTCTCAAATATTCATGCCACAGCTTTTTTTCTGCTGGGGTCATATTTTTACGAAGTTCTTTCGCTCTTTCTACAAGCTTTGGATTGTAAGGTAGATAGAGATTGCTGCTATTGAGTTTGTTTGTCATATTTTCTAGTGTTTATGCCCCTTACCCAATACTGCGTAGGTTTTGGTGCATAGTCATTCGAGATCCCCCCTAACCCCCCTTAAAAAAGGGGGGAACCGGAGTCAAAGTCATCCTTTTTAAGGCAATAAATAGGGTTCAGTTAACGTTTTGATCCCCCCTAACCCCCCTTAAGAAAGGGGGGAACCGGAGTCAAAGTCCCCCTTTTTAAGGGGGATTTAGGGGGATCTCAAAGTATTGGCTACATCACTAAAAGCTTTTTAAAAGCCTTTAAGAATCGACAGTAGCTTTAGCAGGTTTACTTTTAATAGCTTTAAACCGTTCGCCTAATTGTTCAGCAATAGTTTTTAACCCTGGAGTTTTCTTAGCAGCAGTCTTGACGTAATCATAAACTGTCAAACTGCTACCCATTGCTTCGCTACCGACAGCCATTAGGGTATCATCTACCTGTTCTGTCAGTTGTCGCAGTCCAATCAAAACTTCGGTGAGGTTAGCAGCTAGTTGATAATCCCGCACAAATTCATCTAAATCAAAACTGGCTGGTAAAATATCTCGGTTAGATTGGGCAGCAATCAGGCTATTGTTGACAAAAGCTAGTCTTTTATCGCCCATCTTAAATAAGTTGCGTCGTTCTTCTGCACTCAGGGTAACGAGAAAAGGCATCTTTGCTTGGATAGTCGCAAAGGCAGCTTTAATTTCTTGGATATCTTCTGGGGAAAGGGAAGCGGTAATGTTTTGGTAAGACATTGGATATTTACTGTGGTAAATCTGTTTGTTATGATTCCCACTGGTAAATGCGATCGCACAAATTGGGCACGAGGCGGAAGACGCGATAAATCGCCGTCTCTACAATTATGGGCGCGATGGTTTCTTACCAAAGCCATAGCGCATTGTATGCATAATCCAAGTTTGGAAGTTGTCAATGTAGCTAAATATCACTGGCACTACTACCAGTGTCAACAGAGTAGAAGTTGTAAAACCGCCCATAATGGCAATTCCCATCGGTTGGCGAACTTCAGAACCCGCACCGATTCCCAATGCTAAAGGGAGAATACCGGCGATGGTTGCGAAAGAAGTCATTAAAATTGGGCGCAGACGTGACACACCTGATTCAATGAGTGCCTGACGTTGAGTTTTACCTTCTTGCATGTTGATGATCGTATAGTCAACTAACAGAATCGAGTTTTTGGTGACAATCCCCAACAGCAACACAATCCCAATCAGGGCATATATTCCCAAGGGTTTTTGAGCAACCATCAACGCTACTAATGCGCCACCTAAACAAAAGGGTAAGGCTGCCATAATCGATAATGGATGAAGAAAGTTGTTATACAGCAGCACCAGAATTGCATAGATACACATTAATGCCAGCCCCAACGCACCGCCAAAGCGACCGAAAATGTCTTGCATAATTTTGGCACTACCTGATGGTTGCTGTATTACTCCTGGTGGTAAGTTTTGCATCGCGGGTAGTTGGTTGATTGTCTGGACTGCCTCTCCTAAAGAAAGCCCTTGCAAATTGGCTTCTACAGCGACTTGACGGGCGCGATCGTAACGGTTGATGGTAGCAGGCCCGCTACCAAAGCGGATATCTGCCACTGCGATGAGGGGAACCAATCTACCATTTTGATTGGGGACTTGCAGATTTGTGATTGTGTTAATGTCAGCCCGCGCTTGCGGATCTATTTGGACGCGAATGGGGATTTGGCGATCGCTTAAATTAAATTTCGCCAAGTTCGCCTCATTATCGCCGATGGTGGCAAGGGAAGCAGTCCGAGCGATCGCTTGCACTGTCACCCCCAAATCTGCTGCCCGTTGCGGGTTGGGAATTACCAAAATCTCTGGTTTTACCAAACTTGCAGTAGATGCCACTTCTACCAATCCAGCTAGCGATCGCATCTGCTTTTCTAAGGCATCAGCAGCTTGATTCAAAGCTTCGGGATTTTCACTTCTGAGGACAATTGATAAACCTTTGCGGCTGTCACCCGGCGATTGACTTTGAAAACTAATTCTCGCTCCTGGTATTTGCTCAAAGTTAGGACGCACTTGTTCTTCAAACTGTTTTTGGGAAATATTTCGTTCCTCTCTGGGTTTGAGATTAATCGCAAGGCTGGCAGAATTGATCTCTTCTGTTGCTAGTACGCGTTCAACTACTGGATTTTGGCGGATGATATCAGTCGCTTGTGTGACTACCTTGTTAACGTCTGACAAAGTGGAACCAGGAGGTAATTCTATAGAAACGTTAGAAATTCCGAAGTCACCATCATCAACAAAACCCTTGGGAATTAAGGGAACCAGCATCGCACTGGCAATGAAGAAAGCTAAAGCGATCGCCATTGTTGTCAATCTATGGCGTAATGCCCACTGTAAAAGCAATCTATAAGGTTGAAAGCCTTGACGCTCTTCATCTCCAATTTTTCTACTTCCGTTCCCACCACCTGGAAGTGTAAATTTAAAATTAAAAATTTTTATTACTCCCCTCTGCCCCTCGGTCACTGAGCGAAGCCGAAGTGCTGCCCCCCGGTCACTGAGCGTAGTCGTTGGCGCAGCCTCTCGTAGAGAAGTGTGCCCCTCCGCCTCCTTTAAAAGATACGCCCCCATCATCGGCGTAACCATCCGCGCGACAAGAGTTGAGAAAATTGTGGAAACGGCAACGGTAACGCCAAATGGTTGAAAAAATTGCCCCGGAATCCCACCCATAAAGGCAACGGGCAGAAACACTGCAATAATCGTCGCTGAACTGGCGATTACCGCTAATCCTACTTCGTCGGAAGACTCAAAAGCCGCTTCCCAAGCTGACTTACCCATAGCGATATGCCGTTCCATATTTTCAATTTCCACAACGGCATCATCGACCAAGTTGCCCACCGCCAAGGCTAATGCCAACAAAGTCATGTTGTTGAGGGTGTAACCAAGGGCTTGCTGCACTGCGAAGGTGGGAATTATTGATAAGGGCAAGGCAACAGCGGTAATTAATGTTGCTCGCCAGTCCCGCAAAAACACTAAAATAACGATGACCGCCAGCACCGAAGCTTGAATCAATTCATCAATGGTGCTTTGGTAAGATTGGCGGACAATATCGGCTCTAGTAAAAATTAAATCCAGTTTGACATCTGGAGGAAGGGTTTTTTCCAGTTGTTTGACTGCTGCTTTCACTCCTTCTTCCACAGTCACCAGGACGCTGCCAGTACTACGTAAGACTTGAAAAGCTACCACAGGTTGATTATTCAAACGGGCGGCTTGGCGCACGTCACCAAATTTATCTTCTACAGTTCCCAGGCTAGATAACGGTACAGAACCACCTTGTGGTAAAACTATTTCGTAGGTTTTCAAAATATCCACACTGACGGCACTTCCTAAAGTACGGATACTTTGTTCGCTACCACCAACTTCAGCACGTCCGCCGGGTAAGTTAATGTTCAAAGCGCGGATTTGGTCGTTTACCTGAGTGGCGGTAATCGCTAAAGATTGTAAGCGGTCTGGATTAAGATTAATCCGAATTTCTCGGTCAACACCACCCACGCGCTGAATTTGTGCTACACCACGAACTCCCAACAAGGCACGGCTAATAGTTTGGTCTACGAGATTGCTTAACTCTTCTACAGAACGCCGATCTGATTTAACTGCGTAGGTAATCACCGGGCCGCCGGAAAATTCTAGGCGTTCCACAATTGGATCGTTAATGTCTTGGGGTAAATCTTGGCGAATTTGAGCGATCGCATTTCTAACATCATTGGTGGCGCGATCGCTATCTGTACCCAAAACGAAATTGATTGTCGTCTTAGAGTTCCCATCGCTGACAGTGGAAATCATAAAATCGATATTGCCCAACCCCGCCACAGCATCTTCAATTTTTTTCGTCACTTGGGATTCTAATTCTGCTGGGCCTGCACCCGGTTGGGTGACTTTGATCGAAACTGTTGGTACATCAATATTTGGGTTAGTATCAATCCCCAAGGATATGAAGGAGAACCAACCGACAACTGTCAAAATTAAAAATAAAACTATCGTGGGAACAGGTTTTTTAATCGACCAAGCTGAGATATTAAAGGACATTGGGAAATTTTAAATTTGGGATTTTCCTGCGGAACGCTACGCGTAGCTTGCTTCCCCGGAGGGGTACGACTACGCTCAGTCAAACGATTTGGGATTCGACATCTCAGTGTAAGAATTCAGAATCCAGAAAACTTTAATACTCAAGCTTAATAACACACCAATTCGCTCAAGTCGAGAAACCTTTTCAGCAGTTCCTCCTCCGTGGAAACCCAAAAGACCGGACTGCCTTACCAAGTGACTGCCCGACTTTCTGCTGAATTCTCCACTGATTGGATTCAAAATTCTGACTTCTGACTTCTGAATTCTGATTCCTGCTTCAACTTGCAACTCTAACCTTATCGCCATCTTTGAGATAGCCTGCACCATCAACGACAACGCGATCGCCTAACTGTAACCCACTCTTGATTTCCACCGTGTCGTTATTACCAGGATCTCCTAACTCGACTTTCTGGCTGTTGACTGTATTTTCACTCGATAAGATGAATACAATTACACTTGCGTCACCTTGGGACTGCACTGCTTTTTGTGGCACTACCATTTTCATCCCTGAGTCAGTAGTAATTGCAGCACTAGCAAACATTCCTGGTTTAAGTAAAGTTGTTGGCGGCAAGTCAATTTTCACTGTTGCTTCCCGTCTTTGATCGTTCAGTTGTGGTTGTATATCTCTGACTCGTCCTTGCGATCGCACCCGCCGATCGACATCAGAAGTAATTTGCACCGATGCGCCAATTTTCACCTGAGTTAGTTGAGTTTCGGGCACCTTCGCCTGAAGTTCTAACTTTTCATCTCGGATAATCGAAAATAGTTTTTGTGTGCCACCAATCACAGTTCCCACCTGAGTTTGCGGCGGTACACCAGTGACATCACCGACTCTAGCTAGTTTTTCGGCGATGACTCCCGAAACAGGCGCGCGCACCACAGTTTGTCCTAACTGAGTTTGCAGTTGTTGCACCTTAGCAGCACTGCTCTTGACATCAGCCTTGGCTTTGTTGACGATCGCTTGGGCGTTATTAATATTGGCTTGGGCACTGCCGATATTAGCCTGGGCACTGCGTATATTTTCTTGGGACAGGTTCACAACTTCTATGGCAGTTTTCACATTGTAGGAACGAGTATCAAGTTCTTGTTTACTAATCGTCCCAGAGTCAGCGAGTTGTTGATAGCGCTGATAATTCTTGCCTGCTTCCTCCAACCTCGCCTTAGCTTGAGCTAAATCAGCTTGTTTTTGCTTGACTATCGCTTTATTTGATGCCAAATCTGCTTGTTTAGATGCCACATCTGCTTGTTTGGATGCCACATCTGCTTGTTTCGATTCCACATCTGCTTTTGCTTGGCTAATTTGGCTTTGCAGTATGGAACCATCTAGCACTGCCAAGACTTGACCTTGTTTGACAAAAGCTCCTTCTTTGACATTTGCGGGGATACTTTTAATTTGTAAGCCGTTTGTTTGCGGTAGCACCGGAATTAAATCACTCGCGGCTACAGTCCCAGTCGTTTTAAGGGTACGGACAACGCGGGCGGTTTCTACTGTGGCGGTAGTAACTGTCATCGCCGGGTTAACTTTTTTATCCGCTACCCCACTTTGTTGACGCGATGGAGAACGATTTAATACACTCATCCCAACCAAGGCGATCGCAATTCCTAAACCAGTACCCAAGAATAATGGCTTCAACCATGCCCTGGCCAACTTTTGATCTGATTTGCTTAAAAAACTCCTATCTTCAGAGGTTATAGCTTCTTCCACCTCGACTTCTGAAAGACTTTCATCGCTCACAGTTTCACCTCTACTTGCTGTCTATGCATACCAAATCTTGGTATTTTCTTAAGAAAACTTGAAGTTTATTTACTTCGATATCAACTATGACGCATTTCATAGTAAATGTCTTTTATCTGCAATAGTATATAATAGAACTTCATAACTAAGAGAAATTACTATTAAAAGACGATCGCAAATTTTATGTAGATTATGATACAAAAAATTCTCTCATCTCATAGAGCTACTCTATGTCACACACCATCAGTATTTAGCTCGCTGTCAACCAATGCTTAAATATGAAAAACTAATATAGCTCATCTAGATTTATTTAATTAGAATTGAAAGTATTTATGTACCTTGGGATACTAGTAAATTATTTTTATACGTAATCAATCATTTCTCTAAAGCCTTTGTGTTGCCAGGAAGTCATGTATCCAGGCATAGATAAAGCTAGCGTCTACAGCTACACGTGAGTTACAAAGGAGCAAACTCCATTGCCTTAGATTCCAGCAAGGGTGGCCTTGATTCTGGAATTTTGAAATCAAATCAATAAAAAATTGGTATTTACCAGAGAAAACAGATATGTTCAATGCCACTGAAATTTTAATTGATGCCTTTGTAAATGAAATTCGAGACGGCTACCGTCGCACTTATGGCTGCTTTAAAAATGATTATCAGGATATTATCGCCTGGGCGGGTAACATGGCTTTGGAAAACATTGCCAACAGCGATGCTCTTTACCACAATGTTGAACACACTGTCTTAGTAACCCTCGTGGGACAAGAAATTTTACGTGGCAAACACATCAGAGAAGGTGGTGTTTCTAGTGAAGACTGGTTGCATTGTATTATTTCTTTAGTCAGTCATGATATTGGCTATGTTAAGGGAGTTTGCCGACAAGACCGAGAAACAGCAAACTTATATTCCACAGGTAAAAATGGCAGAATGATTTCTGTGGCTGCTGGCGCTTCTGATGCCAGTCTGACACCGTATCATGTTGATAGAGCCAAACTGTTTATTGATGAGCGTTTTGGGGGTCACAAGTTAATCGATGCTGAGGCAATTAAGAGCAATATTGAATTGACTCGATTTCCCGTGCCGGCGGCAGAAGATCATCAAGATACAAAGTGCTTTGCAGGATTAGTGCGTGCTGCTGATTTGATTGGTCAACTAAGCGACCCGCGTTACCTGAAGAAAATTACTTCTTTATTTTACGAATTTGAAGAGACTGGCGTAAATAAAGTTTTGGGCTATAACACCCCTGCCGATTTACGTAATAACTACGCTAAGTTTTACTGGAATGGCGTCTATCCCTATATCCAAGAAGGACTGCATTACCTATCATTGACACAACAGGGAAAACAAATTCTTGCAAATCTTTACTCAAACGTGTTTGTTGTGGAACATGAAAAACAACAGGAAGAACAGCAACGGTATTTAGAGAAGTTAGCAGTTAAGAGTTAGGAGAGACGCGATTAATCGCGTCTGTACAGGAGTTTAGGAGTTAAAAATTATTAATTATGAGTTATGAATTAAGATAAAAACTTAATAACTCATAACTCCTAACTTATAACTCCTAACTACTATGGATTGGTGGCGACGACTTAAGAAAAATCCTTTGGCACGATTTGGGGCCATTTTGCTGTTAATTTTCTATATAGGAGTAATTGCAGCTGATTTCGTAGCTCCTTATGACCCCTATGCTTCACAGCCTAATGGTTCGCTGCTGCCACCAACTAAGATACGCTGGGTTTCTCAATCAGGGCAGTTTGTCGGGCCTTATGTTTATCCGACGACTCAGGGAGATACAAATTTAGATACAGGCGATCGCAAACTGATTGTAGACTCGACAAAGCCTTCGCCTCTGCGTCTATTTGTCTCCGGGCCAGAATACCGATTGTTACAGATGAGTTTGCCACTACCGCCGAAGTGGGATGAAGTCACAATCTTTGGTGGTATTCCCTTAAATTGGCATTTATTTGGCACAACAAGTGGCGTCAAAGTCAATATTTTGGGCACTGATGACCAAGGCCGCGACCAATTCAGTCGCCTGCTGCATGGCGGCCGCATCAGTATGTTTATAGGGATTTTTGGCATTATCATTACCTATCCCCTCGGTTTGCTCATCGGGGGAATTTCTGGTTATTTCGGCGGTGTGACTGATAGCCTGATTATGCGCTTGGCAGAAGTGTTAATGACTTTCCCTAGTATTTATCTTTTGGTGACTTTGGGCGCAGTCTTACCAGCAGGTTTAAGCAGTACCCAGCGCTTTTTGCTGATTGTGGTGATTACTTCGGTTATTAGCTGGGCTGGTTTAGCACGGGTCATTCGGGGACAGGTACTATCACTTAAAGAGCGAGAATTTGTCCAAGCAGCGCGGGCAATGGGCGCGAACCCAATTTATATCATCCTCCGCCACGTTTTACCGCAAACGGCTAGTTATGTAGTTATCTCTGCGACTCTTGCAATTCCTGGCTTTATTGGTGCAGAGGCAATACTGAGTCTCATCGGCTTAGGTATTCAACAACCAGACCCTTCTTGGGGAAATATGCTTTCTCTGGCAAGTAATGCTTCAATCTTGGTGTTGCAACCTTGGCTAATTTGGCCGCCGGCTGTGCTGATTATTCTCACAGTGTTGGCATTCAACTTACTCGGTGATGGGTTGAGAGATGCACTTGATCCTCGTAGTTTAAGAAGATAAGCCTTCAATAAATAGCAAATGGTACCGCCGAAATAGCAAATGCGAACACCGAAGTAACAAATGCGATCGCCGAAATAACAAATGCGATAGCCAAAGTAACAAATGCGATAGCCAAAGTAACAAATGCGAACTCCGAAGTAAGAAATGTGAACGCCGAAATAACAAATGCGAACGCCGAAGTAAGCTGTTGCGCCTACAATTTGCATATAATAAAGATGAATATAACTTCGGGTACAGGTTGTTATGCCGGCTATTGGCTTTCTAAGTTTAGA
>NZ_JBALDR010000038.1:0-36408 GCF_036917315.1 Nostoc sp.
AGGACGGGGATGGTTATGGGATATATGCCCAACGCTACAACAGTGCTGGGGTGGCTCAAGGGGGAGAATTTAAGGTCAATACCTACACCAGCAGCTATCAAAATAACCCTACAGTAGCGATGGATGCAGCAGGGGACTTTGTTATTTCCTGGCAAAGCTACGGTCAGGACGGGTCTGATAATGGGATATATGCCCAGCGCTACAACAGTGCTGGGGTGGCTGTTGGGGGCGAATTCAAAGTCAATACCTACACCACCAACGGTCAATCTAACCCTACAGTAGCGATAGATACAGATGGAGACTTTATCATTTCCTGGACTAGCAATAGTCAGGACGGGTCTGGCTATGGCATATATGCCCAACGCTACAACAGTTCTGGCGTAGCTATTGGAGGTGAATTTCTGGTCAATACCTACACCACCAACGGTCAATCTAACCCTACAGTAGCGATAGATGCCACTGGGGACTTTATCATTTCCTGGACTAGCAATGGTCAGGACGGGTCTGATAATGGAATATATGCCCAACTAAACAGCAACAGTGGAGCTCCCCCGACTATCACCCCTAGTTCAGCCTCTGCCCTGACATACACTGAAAACGCCACTACAGCTATCGACTCAGGCATCACCGTCAACGACACAGACTCCCCCAACCTGGCTAGTGCCACCGTCAAGATTACCAGTGGTTTTGTCTCTGCTCAAGACACCCTCGCCTTCACTAACCAAAATGGGATTGCGGGCAGCTACAACAGCACCACAGGTGTTTTAACCTTAACTGGCAGTTCCACTGTTGCTAACTATCAAGCAGCACTACGTTTTATTACTTATACCAACAACAGTGATAACCCCACTCTTACACCTCGTACCATCAGCTTTATAGTTAATGATGGGGCTGCTAATAGTATTGCCGTTACCCGCAATATTAATATTACGGCAGTGAATGATGCTCCTGTTTCTACTGCCACCAACTCTGCCCTGGCATACACCGAGAACGCCACTACAATAATTAACTCAGATATTACCGTCAGCGACTTAGACTCCTCCAATCTAGCTAGTGCCACTGTCAGCATTACCAGTGGTTTTGTCTCTGGTGAAGACATCCTCGCCTTCACTAACCAAAATGGGATTGCGGGCAGCTACAACAGCACCACAGGTGTTTTAACCTTAACTGGCAGTTCCACTGTTGCTAACTATCAAGCAGCACTACGTTTTATTACTTATACCAACAACAGTGATAACCCCACTCTTACACCTCGTACCATCAGCTTTATAGTTAATGATGGGGCTGCTAATAGTATTGCCGTTACCCGCAATATTAATATTACGGCAGTAAATAATGCACCTGTTGCTACTGCCACCAACTCTGCCCTAGCATACACCGAGAACGCCACTACAGTCATTGACTCAGATATCACTGTCAACGATACAGACTCCCCCAATCTGGCTAGTGCCACCGTCAGGATTACCAGTGGTTTTGTCTCTGCTCAAGACACCCTCGCCTTCATTAATCAAAATGGGATTACAGGCAGCTACAACAGCACCACAGGTGTTTTAACCTTAACTGGCAGTTCCACCGTTGCTAACTATCAAGCAGCACTACGTTCTATTACTTATACCAACAACAGTGATAACCCCAGTCTTACACCTCGTACCATCAGCTTTATAGTTAATGATGGCGCTGCTAATAGTATTGCCGTTACCCGCAATATTAATATTACGGCGGTGAATGATGCGCCTGTTGCTGTTAACGATAGCATCACTACAAACAAAAACACACCTATCATCATTAACGCTACGACTTTGTTGAGCAATGATACAGATGCGGACAATGACGTATTGAGCATTACTGACTTTACCCAACCTAGCCAAGGAAGCTTAGTTAACAACCCTGATGGTACTTACACTTATACCCCTGCCGAAAACTATTATGGCTCTGACGGCTTTACCTATACTATAAGTGATGGTCACGGAGGTAGTAGCACTGCTACCGTCAACTTAACCATTAATCAATTCAATCTGATTAATGGTACTTCAGGTGTAGACAACCTGAATGGTATGGCGATCATGGATATCATCTCAGGATTTCTGGGCAATGACACGCTCAACGGACTAGGTGATAACGATACGCTTGATGGTGGTGATGGAAATGATTTCTTAGATGGTGGTACAGGTAACGATAGCCTTATTGGTGGTAAAGGCAATGACACTTATATTGTGGACACCATCGGCGACATTATTGTTGAATCCGCTAGTGCAGGCACAGATTTAGTCAAGTCTTCGGTGAGTTGGGTGTTGGGAAATAATCTGGAAAACTTGACTCTGACTGGAACCAACGCAATCAATGGTACTGGTAACAGCCTTAATAACATTCTGACGGGAAATACTGGCGCCAACACCTTGAGTGGAGAAGTTGGCAATGATACCTTGTTCGGTGGTGCAGGTGATGACAGCTTGTCAGGCGGTGCAGGCAATGACATTTTAGATGGAGGGTTGGGAGCTGATAGTCTTAATGGTGGAATCGGTAATGACACTTACATCGTAGATAATGTCAACGATATTATTGTCGAAGGTTTAAATGCAGGTACGGATTTAGTCAAGTCTTCGATGAGTTGGGTATTGGGAAATAATCTGGAAAACTTGACTCTGACTGGAACCGACGCAATCAATGGTACTGGTAACAGCCTTAATAACATCCTGATTGGAAATACTGGCGCTAATAACTTGAGCGGAGGAGATGGTAACGATAGCCTCTTTGGTAGCTCAGGTAATGACACCTTGCTGGGCGGTGCAGGCAATGACACCTTGGATGGAGGTTTAGGAGCTGATAGTTTCAATGGTGGAGCAGGTAATGACATTTACACCGTAGACAATGTTAGCGATATTATTGTCGAAGGCTTAGAGCCAGGCATAGATTTAGTTAAGTCTTCGGTGAGTTTTGTGTTGACAGATAACGTGGAAAACTTGACGTTGACTGGAACAGGAGCAATCGATGGTACTGGTAACAGCCTTAATAACATCCTGATTGGAAATACTGGTGCTAATAAGTTGAGCGGAGGAGATGGTAACGATAGCCTCTTTGGTAGTTCAGGTAATGACAGCTTGTTAGGCGGTGCAGGCGATGACACCTTAGATGGAGGTGCAGGGATTGATACTCTCAATGGTGGAGCCGGCAATGACATCTACACCTTAGACAATGTTAGCGATATTATTATTGCCGAAGGCTTAAATGGAGGCACAGATTTAGTCAAGTCTGCTGTGAATTGGGTATTAGGAGAGAACTTTGAGAACTTGACCCTGACTGGAAGCGCGACAATTGGTACTGGTAACAGCCTTGATAACATCCTGGTCGGAAATGCTGCTGCGAACACCTTGACCGGAGGAGATGGTAAAGATAGCCTTTTTGGTAGCTCAGGCAATGACACCTTGTTGGGTGGTATAGGCGATGACACCTTGGATGGAGGTACAGGAATTGATAGTCTCAATGGTGGAGTCGGCAATGACACTTATACCGTAGACAATGTTAGCGATATTATTGTTGAAGGCTTAAATGCAGGCACAGATTTAGTTAACTCTTCGGTAAATTGGGTCTTGGGAGATAACCTAGAGAATTTGACCCTGATTGGAACTGGAGCAATCACTGCTACTGGTAACGGCCTTAATAACATCCTGATTGGAAATACTGGTGCTAATACGTTATCAGGAGGAGATGGTAATGATAACCTCTTTGGTAGTTCAGGTAATGACAGCTTATTAGGCGGTGTAGGAAACGATAGCCTCTTTGGTGGAATTGGTAAAGATACGCTGACTGGTGGAGCTGGACAAGATAGCTTATATCTGACAGATACTCGCACTGGAGGCTATGATACGATAACTGATTTTACTGTTGGAGATGATACTATCTTCATTTCTAAGACGGAATTCGGGCTGACCCAATCTCAGGATATGATACTCGATCCGGGCTTGTTCCGAATTGGTACGATCGCTACAGCTGCAAGCGATCGCTTCATCTACAATCAAACTACAGGTAACTTGTTCTTTGATAAAGATGGATTGGGCGGTACAGCACAAGTTCAGATAGCCCAGTTCTCCAATCAGGTACTGCTTGGTAGTGCAAATATTACTGTGATTGCCTAATTTTGCTAAGACAATTAACTTAGCATAAACTTACGTAGGGACGCGAAATTTCGTGTCCCTACGTGCTTGTGGGTTATAGGGAATACAATTAATTTTAACTTTCCTCTTGGGGATAGCCGTTTTTCTCGCGTTTGAGGCTTTCTTCTAAGGCTTGAATTTGTTCGCGACGAGCTTCCAATTCTAAGGAACGCCGCGCTAAGTCTTGATTTTGCAATGTCAGGGATTGTCGCCAATGTTCTGCTCGCTCGGCTTCGTGCTGCAAAAATTCTGGGGTAATGCCGATGGTGAGGTAGTTTTGTACCAGATGGAGTACCCAGTTGGTAGCGTCTTCTAGTCTTTCAATGTCGCCTGTAGGGGAAAGTTCTACTAAAACAAGCAAGTTTTCACTCATAATCTTTCCCTTTCCTAACAGAATGAAAGCCTCTTCTGGAATTATCGCCCACAAGTTATCAGCTTCTTGACGCGCCAACAAGCGTAACTGGTGCTGGTCTAAAAAATCGTTTTTACGCACCTGGGCTAAATATAGCATGAGGGTCGCTTCGCTCCAATTAAAAATTAAAAATTAAAAAAATTTAATAAAATAATAAGTCCCAGAATTAAGATTTGGATCTTGTTAATTGGTAATGGGTAATTGGGAATTAATAATCCGATTACCCATTACAGTTATCCTAAGCCACGCAGGCGATGACTAGGACAATCCCTTCAGACGCTCGTGCAAAATTTCTGCTTGCTTCTGTGCTTCTGCTAAGGCATCACGCGCTCCCTGTACCACGTCAGCCCTAGCTCTATCTACGAAACTAGGATTGTTTAATCTGGTACTCAGGGATTGAACTTCGGCTTCAGCTTTACTCAAGCTTTTTTCTAGCTTGGCCCGTACAGCTTCAATATCTACCACACCGCTTAGAGGAATTAGCACTTGTATTGTACCAATTACACCTGCGATCGCATTTTCTGGTTCTTGTGGTTGTTCTAATTCTCTCTGGGGGAAAAATCGGCTCCATAAACTTTGTCTTGCTTGGGCGGTGAGTAAATTTTGGCTAACAAACCACGCTGTGTAACCAAAACCAACTAGTTCAAAGAAAGTTCCAACGATGGGAATGTCATCAATGGCATTTCCCGCAGCTAAACCCACTCTACCAAAGACAATGGCCGCAAGAATTAAGCCAATTGTCTTCAAACCCCTCTGAGGTTTTTTAGCAGCAATAGTTTGGTTTTCTTGCTTGTCAGTAATGGTTAAAGTCTCAACTTTTGCCAAATCTTTAATATAAGACTGTCCCGCAGTAACGATTTCCCGCTCTTTCTCACTTTCAGTTTGTAAATTCGCTGTCACTTTTACCCCAGGCTTAATATCCGCCTCAGCTCGCAAATTCCGGATTGTGCGGATAGTAGCAATCAGTAATTCAAACTGTTCTTCTAAAGCTGAATCAATTAGGTTTGCATCTACCTGAGGATATACTTGCAATGGTAAAGTTTGTGGTGAATCTGGTGGTTGTTGGGTGAGAGTTTGCCAAATTTCCTCGGTAATATGAGGCATCAACGGATGAAGCAGTTTTAAAATTCCTTCCAATATGTAGCCGAGAGTTTGCTGTGCTACCCGCCGCGATACTGGATCAGCATCTGCTTGCAATCTGGATTTCACCAGTTCAATATATTGGTCGCAGAAATCACCCCAGATGAATTCGTAGAGTCCTTTTGCTGCTTCCCCTAAACCGTAATTATCGATGTAATTAGTGGTTTGTTTGATAACTTGATGATACCGCGAGATGATCCAGCGATCGCTCAATTCGGTAGCAACTGGATTCCCCAATTGTTGCGGTGTCTGCTCATCCAAATTCATCATCACAAACCGGGCAGCATTCCACAACTTGTTGGCAAAGTTGCGGGATGCCTCAACCGATGCCGATTCATCCTTTTTGCGATCGTATTCTAAGCGGATATCTTGACCAGCGCCAGCCACTTCTCTAATTAAGGTATACCGCAGGGCATCAGTACCATATTTGTCAATTAATAATAATGGGTCAATGCCATTACCTTTGGTCTTTGACATCTTCTGACCTTTTTCATCCAGCACTAAGCCGTGGATGTAAACTGTTTGGAAAGGCATTTGCTGCGTAAAATGCCCAGCCATCATGGTCATTCTGGCTACCCAGAAAAAGATGATGTCAAAGCCTGTCACCAAAGTAGTAGTCGGGTAGTAAGTTGCTAAATCCTGAGTTTGTTCCGGCCAGCCCAAAGTCGAAAACGGCCACAGTCCAGAAGAAAACCAAGTATCTAGCACATCTGGGTCTTGCTCTAACTTGACATTATCGCCAAATTGTGATTTAGCTTTCTCCCAAGCTTCGGTTTCCGATTTTGCCACCACAAAGGGCGTATTATCAGTAATTTGTCCACCCGTTTCACTGACCGCGTACCAAGCCGGAATTTGGTGTCCCCACCATAATTGGCGAGAGATACACCAATCTTTGAGTTTTACTAGCCAATCACGATAAACCTTAGTCCAACGTTGGGGGACAAACTCTGGAGAAGTTTGCTGGTCGAGGAATTCGAGAGTGTTGTCAGCTAGGGGGCGAATTTTGACGAACCACTGAGTTGAGAGGAGAGGTTCAATAGGTACTTTACCGCGATCGCTGTAGGGAACGGTATGTTTATAATCTTCTATCTTCACCAAAAAGCCATCTGCTTCTAGGCGAGAAACCACATTTTTTCTAGCAACAAAGCGGTCTTGTCCTTGAAACTCCCCAGCATTAGCGTTGAGAGTGCCGTCTTTGTTCATAATGTTGATGAACGGCAGATTGTGACGCTTACCCATTTCAAAATCGTTCGAGTCATGGGCGGGAGTTACCTTTACGCAACCCGTACCGAAAGTGGGGTCAACAAATTCATCGCCAATAATGGGAATTTCTCGTTGTAGAATGGGCAGAGTTAGAGTTTTGCCGATGAGATGTTTGTAGCGATCGTCATTGGGATTAACTGCTACAGCCGTATCACCCAGCATAGTTTCTGGTCGAGTTGTCGCCACCTCTACAAAACCGGAACCATCGGTAAGGGGATAGCGGAAGTGCCAGAGATTTCCATTCACCTCTTGATTTTCTACTTCCACGTCAGACACAGCCGACCCAGAAGCGGGACACCAGTTAACTAAATATTCACCACGATAAATTAAGCCTTCCTCGTAGAGGCGAGTAAATGCCTCGACAACAGCTTTAGATAAACCCTCATCGAGGGTAAACCTTTCCCGTGACCAGTCCACCGAGACACCTAAGCGTCGTAGCTGATTCAGAATTGTTCCTTCAGATTCCGCTTTCCATTGCCAAGCGCGTTCTAGGAATTTCTCGCGCCCCAATTCGTAGCGAGTCTTACCCTCTGTTTTGAGTTGCTTTTCCAGCATAGTATGCACAGCAATGCTGGCGTGGTCAGTTCCGGGTAGCCATAGGGTATTGCGTCCCTGCATCCGGTGGTAGCGCACGAGGGTATCAATTAAGGCACTTTCAAAGGCGTGACCCATGTGTAAGCTGCCGGTGACATTCGGGGGGGGAATGACGATGCAGTAGGGTTCGCCGCCTTGGTTGGGGTCAGCTTTGTAAACTTGGTTGTCTTCCCAGAATTTTTGCCATTTGGCTTCGGTGGAAAAGGGGTCGTAGAGACTGGGGAGATTGGGAATGGTTGCGGTCATGCGGGAAAACTAAGGAAGGACTTTAATAAATTTTGCCATAGGGTTGGAGAGGGATTGATGGAAACGAACCGCCAAGACGCCAAGGACGCCAAGAGAAGAGAGCCAAGTGAGGAGGTGGATAGATTAGTTTACGCTGTGATTGGGGCGGCGATTGAGGTGCATAGGGTCTTGGGGCCTGGGTTTTTGGAGGAGGTGTATAAGGAGGCGCTAATTATAGAATTTTTCAGGTGCGGGATACCTCATGTGGTTGAGAAGGGGGTAATAGTGAATTACAAAGGACATGAAGTAGGGAAGGGGAGATTAGATTTTCTAGTTGCCAATTGTCTAATTGTGGAATTAAAAGCTGTTCAAAATTTAGCCCCAATCCACGAAGCTCAAGTCCTCTCATACCTTAAAATGACTAATTACCCCTTAGCCCTTCTCATCAACTTTAACGTCCCCCTCCTCAAAGACGGCATCAAACGCATCATCCTCTCTTAATCTTCCCTTGGCGCACTTGGCGTCTTGGCGGTTCGTCTCCCAAATCCATGAAACACCAAACAACCTCCCCTTGGACATTCATCCCCACCCTATATTTCACCTCCGGCATACCTTACATCATCATCAACACAGTTTCCGTAATCTTTTACAAAAAACTCGGAATCGATAACACTCAAATCACCCTGTGGACAAGCTTCCTTTATCTACCTTGGGTCATCAAAATGTTTTGGGCCCCAATTGTCGATACTTACTCTACCAAACGCAAATGGATAATTTACACCCAATTTGCCATGTTCTGCTGCTTAGGTTTGATAGCTTTTTCCTTACAACTCCCAAATTTCTTTTTCATCTCCCTCGCAACATTAACAATAGGAGCCTTTATTTCTGCAACTTATGACATTGCCACAGATGGCTTCTACCTCCTCGCCTTATCTCCAGAACAACAAGCCTTCTTTGTCGGTATTCGTTCACTTTCTTATAGACTTGCTGTTATCTTCGGTTCAGGAATATTAGTAGTCTTAGCAGGTCATCTTGAAGTATCTCTCAATAATATTCCTTTAAGCTGGACTATAGCTATTGGCTTCTCAGCTTTAATTTTAGCAATCTTGTTTATTTCTCATAGCCTATTTTTACCCTTACCTGAATCAGATAACAAACAACAGCTACAGGCTACAGAAAAGATCCCCTTTTGGTCAATCATTAGTTCATATTTTGCTCAAGATAAAATCATAAACATTTTAGCATTTATCTTGCTCTACAGACTTGGCGAAGCAATGCTTGTCAAGATAGCTTCTTTATTTTTATTGGACAAACCAGAAGTAGGCGGTTTAGGGCTATCAACGTCAGATGTCGGATTAGTATACGGTACATTTGGGGTAATATCCTTAATCTGTGGAGGAATTTTAGGAGGCTTGCTAATTTCTAAATATGGATTAAAAAAATGTCTCTTCCCTATGGCTTTAGCTTTGAACTTGCCTGATATATTTTATGTGTATATGGCTTACACGAAACCTTCACTAACATTAGTTTATCCCTTGGTTTCCTTGGAGCAATTTGGCTATGGTTTTGGATTTACAGCTTTTAGCGTTTATTTAATGTATATTTGCCAAGGTGAATATAAAACTTCTCATTTTGCCATATCTACTGGCATTATGGCTTTAGGAATGATGTTACCCGGATTAGTTAGCGGTTATCTGCAAAAATTACTTGGCTATCCATTATTTTTTGTCTTGGTTTGTTTGCTGACCATTCCTGGGATGATTGCTCTATTTTTTATTCCTTTAAAAGAACAACCGAAGCATCAAAATAATTAAGATTATTGCAATCCATGAGTTATGTTTTAGGAATAGATGGCGGCGGGAGCAAGACTATATGTGTCTTGATGGATGATTTGCGTCAAGTGTTAAGTCGTGGTGAAGCAGGCCCATCTAATTATCAGAGTATAGATATCGAAGCAACTTTACAATCAATTCAATCAGCAATTCACAATGCGGTTGAGGCAGCAATAATTACAAATAGCGTGAACATTGACGCGATATGTCTGGGTTTAGCGGGTGTAGGTCGTGCAGCAGATATCGAAGTAGTAAAAGGTTTAATTCAAAAGTTGCAAAATAATAAATATCTGCCTATTACTTGGGCATTACAACCAGCGAATATTGTAATTTTTAACGATGCTTTAATTGCTTTAGTTGGTGGAATTGGTCAGCCTGTAGGAATTGTGGTTGCAGTAGGTACTGGTTCGATAGTTTTCGGACGAAATCATGAAGGACATACTAAGCGAGTCGGCGGCTGGGGGTATATTTTAGGAGATGAAAGTAGCGCTTATAAAATTGCGATCGCAGGCATGAACGCAGCATTAAAATCTTATGATGGACGGGAAATATCAACGAGTTTGATAGAGGGTTTCAAACAGCATCTTGATTTGGAAAGTATAGAAGATTTAATAGAAGTAGTATATCGCCGAGAATTGGGAGTAAAACAGATAGCTGCTTTAGCACCAGTTGTAGATTTTGCAGCAGCGTCAGGTGATATAGTAGCGAATCTCATAATTGACGATGCTGTAAAAGAGTTAGTAAAAGCTACATCTACAGTAATGGATGCAATTTTTAGTGCTGACTCAGTTTTAGAAGTAGTCACAACGGGAAGTGTATGGCGTGGTAGATGCAAGATCCATGAAAGATTTACAGCATCTCTTGTTAAGAAATTTCCTAATGTAAAGGTGATATTTCCGAGGTATGAACCTGCTTACGGTGCTGGGTTATTAGCGTTGCAGACAACTCAAAATTGACGCGAAGAAAGCAATAATAGGAGTTTTCAGTCTGCAAATATGCGTCCCAAGAAAGTTACTATTTCAGACCAAGCTGCGGTGGTAGCACTAGAATCATAACGATAACCGTCGTCGCGCATGAATGTATGTTCTGCTTCATACAAGAAAACTTGGTGAGGGATGTTAGCATCCTCAATTGCTTTTATTATGGTTTGGCGATCGCTATCTGGTATATGAGGATCAAGAGTACCAAACACCATTAGCATCTCACCTTTGATTTCACTTACCCTCTGGATTGTATCGGCTACCTCTTTACCCAATTTACCACTGGGAATACCAGTCGGGTAACAGCAGACACAAGCCCGAATTTCGCTTTGAAATGCTGCGCGGAAAGCTAAATGTCCACCAATACAAAAGCCGAGAGTGCCTATTTTACTTGGAGAAACCGCACTCTCTGTTTTCAGAAATTCAATCACAGCAAGGCAATCGGCATCATATTCAGCTACGGAGGTTCGACGCGCATCGTCATTTCCCCGCATCCTTCCCAGATCGTCTGGCTCAATTACTAAACCAACTGGCTCAATTCGGTGAAAAATTTCTGGGGCTGCTACTACATAGCCGTATCCTGCTAAGTAGTTAGCTAGACGAATCATTGCATCACCTAACTGATAAATATCACTGTAGAAGACAATACCAGGGTATTTTCCTGCTGCTTTGGGAGCCGCAACATAAACACGCATTAAGCTGCCATCTACTCTTAATTCAACATTGCGCTTAGTGATTTGCACTTTTTTGTCTCCGTGTTACGCTTGCTGTCATTAGCTTCTACACTGTAGCGCCGCAGCATCCGGTTACTTTCAACCCACAATTTGGTCTTATTTTCGCATTACTGCGATCGTTTAATATGCCCAGTGAAAGTTTGTTGCGATCGCAGGCTATATTTGAATTCCTAAATATGATACGTGTTAAAGCGCTCCCATTTTAATAGCAGCAAGTGAATGTTCTAGTTAAAAAGGTATAAAATCAGTGACAAAAGACAGTCAGATAAAAATTGAAGAGATTGACGATAAATCACCGTATTTACCAGCCGTTATAGAACTATGGGGTCTCAATAGGACAACCCTTGGCTTTTTCCCTAAAGGTGCTTTTGCAGACCGTGCAAAGGATCGCCAGATACTTGTAGCTCTTGATCCTCAAGCAGGGTGCATTGGCTATTTGTTATATCGACATTCGTATGATCGGATCACAATCGTTCATCTTTGCGTTGATGGGGAGTATCAAAACAAGAAAGTGGCAAGGTTACTTGTCAATCACCTCAAACAAATAACTCAAGAAAAATATACAGGTATTGGCTTAAATTGCCGTCGTGATTATAACTTAGCAGGTATGTGGTCAAAATTAGGTTTCGTTCCTCAATATGAAAAAGAAGGAAAGAGTAAAGATAAGAAATTGCTAACTTTTTGGTGGTTTGATCACGGCCATCAAAACCTATTTTCTAATACTCATATTCATAAACTGGAGTCAAAGCTATGCGTTGTTATCGATGCCAATATCTTTTTTAATTTATATAGAGATGAAGATAGCAGTAATGAAGAATCTAGATTGCTATTGGCTGATTGGTTAGAGCCAGAGTTAGAATTATGCATTACCGATGAAATATTTAACTATATAAGTCTTGTTAATGATGATAAGGAAAGAGAATCACAAAGACAACTAGCAAAAAGTTTTGTCAGCTTGCCCTGTCTAAGTAAAAGTTTAGATGAAATATGCCAAAATCTCCAAAAAGTTATATATCCAAAAAATATAATTTTTTCTGAACTTGATCTACGTCATTTAGCCAGAGCTATAGCCTCAGAGTCTCATGTATTCATAAGCAATAAAAAAGAACTGTTAGATATTGCAGATAAAATTTATGATAAATTTAGGCTCTCTATTCTTACCCTTAATGAACTACTTATTCAATTAGATGAGCTTCGCAATAAGCCTGATTATCAGCCTGTACGTTTGGCTGGTACTCTCCTAAAGCAAGTACCAGTTAAAAGGGGACAAGAAGATTTCTTGACCAATTATTTTACTTGTATAAATCAAGGTGAAACAAAAACTGGATTCCAACAGCAGTTACGTCGGTTTCTCGCTGAAGTAGACAAGTTTGTTTGTTATATAGTTATCGAAGGAGAAAATCAACCACTTGCTTTATTTGTATATGGTAAGCATAAAAAAAATGAGCTAGAAGTTCCACTTCTCCGAGTTGGTAATAATCACTTATCAGCTACACTGGCACGGCACTTGATTTTTCAATCAGTATTATATTCTGCTAATGAACATCGGCAATTTACTAGAATTACTGATTTAAGTTTAGACGAAACTGTTATTACAGCTATTCAGGAAGATAATTTTATCCGAGTTCATAACGGATGGCTAAAGATAAATTTAGCAGTTGCTGAAACTGCATCTCAGTTATCAATACGCCTCGCTACTTTAGCCTCTAATTTAGGGCAAGAATATAATTTTTGCATTCAAATTGCTGATAGTCTCAATACAAACAACTTAACTACAGACGTTCAAGTATCAGCAAATATTGAACGATTCCTTTTTCCAGGAAAGATTATTGATGCCGAAATACCCAATTTTATTATTCCCATTAAACCCAGATGGGCACAAGATTTATTTGATTCCAATTTGGCTAGGCAAACTCTATTTGGATCAAAAATAGAACTTGCTTTTAACCGTGAAGCTGTCTACTATCGATCAGTTAGGAACTCAAGAGGATTAAAAGCTCCATGTCGAATTATTTGGTATGTTAGCCAGGGTGATTATAATTCTTACTGTGGAATAAGCTCTGTTCGAGCCTGCTCCTTTCTAGATGAGATTATCATCGATCAACCTAAAAATCTTTATCAACGTTTTCAACGTCTAGGAGTTTATAAGTTGACTGATATCATGAATGTCAGTCAAGATAAAGATGGTAATATTATGGCAATTCGATTCAGCAATACTGAATTATTTAAATATCCTATAAATTTAAAGCAAGTTCAAAAAATTATTAATAAAAAAGAATCATTCCAATCAGCTTGTAAAATTACCAACGATTTTTTTAAAAAGTTATATAATTTAGGATATACCAATAAAATATAGATAAAGTTTCATGCCTAGCAACATACTTTTATTGTCAATAAAACCTAAATACGCAGAAAAAATATTTTCTGGAAAGAAACAAGTAGAACTCCGTCGTGTTCGCTCTCGATTAAATATGGATGACTTGGTTCTAGTCTATGTCTCATCTCCCAAAAAAGCTTTAGTAGGTTCATTTGAAGTAAAGTATATTACTCAAATAGAAATTAAAAAATTTCCGAAAGACTTAAATGAGTTTTGGAATCAGGTCAAGAATATAGCGGGAATTAGTTCTAAAGAATTTCAAAGTTATTATGATGGTGCTTCAGTAATAGTTGGTATTTTTGTAAAAAATATAAAAACTTTACCAGATCCTATTGAGTTAACACAACTAAGAGAGCAAATACCAGAATTTCGCCCTCCGCAAAGTTATCGTTACTTAAAGGAAAGTGAGTTCAAGATGTTTGAGTCTATGATGCAAGGTATAACAATAAATTCTTCGTGTAAATAAAGTTTGATTATAAATAAATTATTTATCAAATCATCTAAAGTTAATTAATGATCATGCTAGCTGACAATAAATCTGAATTTGTGAGTTTATTTCAGGAATTCATAATCTCATATCCCTACACACCATCTGGAATAAGTCATACAAACTCATATACTCAGCAGCGTCAGCAGAGATGTCGTAATTTTGAAGCGATCGCAGTAGCAGTAGACTCTGGAGAAAACGTAACAGAATCATTGTTGCTACCTCTATTGCTACCTTACGATAACAATATCAAAAATGCTCAATGGGGAGCTTGGATTCATCTTGGTTCGGCTGTGACGAAAGATATAAAAGAATTGTTTGAGGGAGCAAAGTGGGCAAAGCCCGAAGATTGGCGGCAAATTTATCTTGCGATTTGGAATTTTGTTCGTTGCTGCAATGATCATCCAGAGCAATTATCAGCAGCTTGTAAAGAATTTTCACAGATGCCCTATTCTAAGGATTTCCAAACGGAAATACTCACGCCTGTCCTTAACAGCCTTCGACCAAATGAATTCCTTTTGCTCAACAATGAATTGTTGCGAGTAATCAACTATTTTGCCAATACAGACTATAAACCAAGGCTGACAGATTATCCAGCAGCTAACAGTACAGGACACAAACTGATTAAAGAATTTGCTAAAGTGATGCGCCAACCAGGTGTGCCAGCTTTGCGAGATGATGACCTGTTTGATATGTTTTCTCACTGGCTGGTAACGCTGAAGAAATATGACTTCAGCAATTACAACCTCAAAAATACCACTTACTGGAGGAAAGAAATTAAGTTTCCAGAATATACTCTGTCTCAACTTACTGAAGAAATAGGTCTTAACAAAACAATAGTAGAAAGCTGGATACGCACGATTAATCGTAAAGGTCAAGCAATTTTATATGGTTCACCTGGAACAGGAAAAACTTATCTTGCTGAAAAACTTGCCAAATATTTAATTGCAGACGGTGAAGGATTTTCAGAACTGGTTCAATTTCATCCAGCATACTCTTATGAAGACTTTATTCAAGGTATCCGTCCTCAAAGTCAAGATGGAAAATTGAGCTATCCAATGTTTCCAGGACGCTTTTTAGAATTTTGCAAAAAAGCAGAGTCTTATCAAGATACTTGTGTTTTGGTCATTGATGAAATAAACCGCGCTAATCTTGCACAAGTTTTTGGTGAATTAATGTACTTGCTTGAGTACCGAGATAAAGAAATTCCGCTAGCTGGCGGTAATAGGTTTCGTATTCCAGAAAATGTCCGCATTATTGGGACAATGAATACAGCAGATAGGTCTATTGCAAATATAGACCATGCGCTACGCCGTCGCTTTGCATTTATCGAACTTCGCCCAAATTATGATGTCCTGCGACGTTATCACCTAAAAACAGGTTTTGCAGTAGAGGGAATAATTAATATTTTAGAGCAATTAAATCAGGCGATCGCAGATAAAAATTACGAAATTGGTATTTCATTCTTTTTAACAGACAACCTACGGGAAGATATAGAAGATATATGGCGCATGGAAATTGAACCATATTTAGAAGAATACTTTTTTAACCAGCTAGAAAAAGTAGATCAGTTTCGCTGGGATAAAATAAAAAATCAACTATGGATATAAACCCAGCACAACCACGAATTATTAAACTTACAGAATACGAAAATAAATTATTTCCGCTTGATAAAATACCTTATTCAGCCGGAGTCGAGTTATATGAGAAATACAAAACACAAGTAGATATAGAATTTCCTACCTATACAACGAGACAACATTGGAAACTCAAAGCTAAAGGATGGGTAGGTTACATTCCTGTAACTCCTGAATTGCATCTAAAAATAAATCCGAAAGTGCCTATCCAAAACCTCTTCGGAATGCTGGAATATGCCTACAATTTAAAAGGGTTTCGCTTTCTCGAAGGGCTGATGGATTGTGAATCTCTAGAAAATTTTTATAATAATCTGGCTCATATCTTAGCTGATAAAGTTTTAGAGCGATGCCGCAAAGGATTATATCGTACTTACTTGCCTAAAACACAGCAGCTTTCTTATGTGCGGGGAAGGCTAGATGTGCAACAGATAATTCAAAAGCCGTGGAATGTTAAACTTAAATGCAATTACGAAGAACATACAGCTGATATTAAAGAAAATCAAATACTCGCATGGACACTTTATATCATTGGTCGTAGCAGTTTATGTTCAGAAAGAGTATCACCAACAGTACGAAAAGCTTATCACGCTCTACAAGGATTAGTAACGCTGCAACCTTGTAGTGCAGAAGATTGTATTGCCAGACAGTACAATCGCCTCAATCCAGACTATCAATTATTACATAATTTATGTCGATTCTTTTTAGAAAATAGTAGTCCCACTCATGAAAGGGGAAATTACAAAATCCTACCCTTTCTCGTTGATATGGCACATTTATATGAACTTTTTGTTGCAGAATGGCTTAAGAAAAACACGCCGCAAGGCTATTTTTTCAAACAGCAACATCCAATAGAAATTAGTCAAAATCGGTACTTCAGCATAGATATATTACTGTGTGATGCTCATACTGGCAAAACAATAGCAGTTTTGGATACAAAGTATAAAGCCCCAGAACTGGCAGGATATACAGATATTCATCAAATGATCAGCTACGCCAACACAACAAAATGCAACCAAGCCTTTTTGATATACCCCCAAGACTTGACACAGCCACTAGATATTAAAAGTGACGAAATCCGAGTCCGCAGCCTCACCTTTTCCCTAGATGATAATCTTGATCGCGCAGGTGAAACCTTCTTAAAAAACTTTTTTCTCCTAATCCCTCAGAACTCACACCAATAATTAGTAAAGGGGACAGATGACATTCGCTTGTGGCGAAGCACCCATCCCCGAATAGCTGCCCAGATCGTGAACCTGGAATCTATAGTCCGGTATCTAATAATCACAGTATCGGCCGAGATATGTAGATTGTCACTGGGATAGATACTGATTTAGGAAATACCTACGAAAAGATTGTTACACAATTACTCTTGTTCACCCTTAATTCCGCCTCCCATCGCCAACAGCGCCGTTCCGTAAGCTGCTTCTGTGTACACTGACGCGACTACAGGAACCTGCAAATAACGCGCCCTAATCTCAGTCCAAGTATCATTCGCCGCGCCACCGCCAGCAGTATAAACACGGCTCAATTTGTCTGCGCCCATTTGCTGTAATAATTCATACCCTCGCGCTTCTATACGGGCAATGCTTTCTAACAACCCATGCAAAAATTCCACTGGATTATCTGGGCGTGGTGACAAACGTGGCGATAAATTGGGATCGTTAATCGGAAAGCGATCGCCTACCTTCAACAATGGATAATAATCTAACTCGCTGGTTTTTGATGCATCAATCTCCCGACTAAGGCTTTCTAACTCAGCGTTTGTGAAAAATTGCTTTAGTACTGCACCTCCAGTATTAGAAGCACCACCAGTCAGCCACAAATCCCCCAACCGATGGCTGTAAATTCCATATCTGGCATCTTCTTGCCGGGTACGACTTAACAACTTTAGTACCAACGTTGAACCAAGGGAAGTCACGGCTTCACCAGGTAATTTTGCCCCACTAGCGAGAAAAGCGGCAATACTATCAGTTGTACCAGCACATACCAGACAATCACGCCGGAAACCAAACTTGTCCGCAATTTCAGGACGCAATTCGGCAATGGGAGTACCAGGGGTTAAAACTTTGGGTAGCTGAATCGGTATTTGCAGCAATTCTAACCATTCTGGGTATTTCAACTCTTCCACGTCATAACCCAGCTTTAAAGCATTATGGTAATCGCTAATACCCAACTGTCCATGTAAGAGAAACGCCAGCCAATCTGCTTGATGCAGGAAATATTTAGCTTCACTAAAAGAGGGTAATTGCCTCATCCATAAAAGTTTGGCTAGGCTGGAGGTGGCACTCAACACGGTATGATTGGGTGGTGCGATACTCCTCAAATGCTCTAGCACCAATGATCCCCGCGCATCGTTGTACAGCAATGGTGCATCAGTTGGATTGCCAACAGCATCCACTAGCAAGATAGTAGAAGAAGTACCATTAATTGCGATCGCTTTAATTTCTCGCCGTAATTGGTCAGGTATTTGTTCCACCAACGCAAACAATGCCTCCTGCCAAATTTTTGGCGTAACGGCATTTGATGAGTCATGGAAGGGATATCGCACCTCTGCCTGAATACAAGAGGCTTCCTCGTCAATCACCACACCGCGTCCGCCAGATGTGCCGAAGTCGATACCCAGATATAAATTCATAATTTTTATAAATTTTTTTAATGGAGAATAAATAAGGACTACTGATTAATAACTGCTTTTGTTGCATCTTGTAACAAGATATTCCACAATCTTGGCAAAACAAGGAAAAGTAGTAAACGAACTGTTCAAAATCTATTCAGGTTAGGAGGTTTTCAGCCATGCCTATCTTAGATACTCTGTACATCGCTCAGATATCTTCCATCTCAGATACTCAAGTCTACATCGCTCTAGTTGTAGCCTTGATCCCAGGAGTTCTAGCTTGGCGATTAGCCACAGAACTTTACAAATAACGCTCCGATGTGACACAGTTGAAAAGCTAATAATCCTGGCAGTACGGGGTGCAATTTCCAGATTTTATGGCTTTATGCCATAAGTACCTAGAAACCTTGCACTTACGTAAGCCAGGTTATTTTTTA
This sequence comes from Nostoc sp., assembly GCF_036917315.1. Lineage (GTDB taxonomy): Bacteria > Cyanobacteriota > Cyanobacteriia > Cyanobacteriales > Nostocaceae > Nostoc. The sequence goes on from NZ_JBALDR010000038.1 coordinate 18,884, forward strand.
ACTAATGCGACACTTGTAGCTATTTCAAAAAAATGAAGTAATATGACAGCTAAATCAAGCATTCAGGAGTGCTGATATCTGAGTACTGAGTGCTAAGTGCTGAGTACTAAGTTGGAAATCTCACTCAGCACTCTTGATAGTACTTCCCTTCACTAAGCGAGGTTATTTTTTAGCATCATGAACGCGATTCAACCATCTAGACCACCGTCACAACCTATACAAAAACGCCGTGTCACTCCTCGACCAAAGCGGCATCTTCGTCAACGTTCTTACCAGGTGATGGCACTGGAAAGCACAGCCAAAATAGCGGTCAATCTTGTGATTACAGCCGTTGCAGCATCTGCCTTGACACAACTCTTGCCTTATCATTGGTTACAGCAAGAAAAATTGCGAGAAATGAGTACTGAAGTCAAGCTGATGGAAGGACACGTCAATGGTTTACAGGCGGAATTTAGCCGTAACTTCGATCCCCAAGAAGCTAAAATTATTAGACAACGACAAGGATACCGATTCGATCCCAGCCAGCGTCAGATCGTGTTGATGAATCAAGATCGCCGAGAAGATGAGCAAACAGACTCGTCACCCTAAGACAAATGGCGAATTTGGGATTATTTAAGGTTTATTGTGATTCAGGCTACGTATAAACCGGGTGTTAATTTATATTATTGCTAATAAGTAATGGTTAATAGCTAATTTTTGAATACCTATGTAGTTATCATCTATTAGTCATTAGCGATACAGCGTCACTAAACTCTAGTTCAAAATTAATCAATTATTTTGAATTTTGAATCTCCCAGAAGAACTAATCTACCAATTAGGACGCTGATTGAGATAGTAAGTCGTCTAGCCAATTTTCGAGTTGTAAACGCAAGCGACAACCAGTAATATCCTTATCGTTGTCGAGAGAGGGTAGTTGAGTAAGGGCGCGACGATAATCAGCGATCGCACAATTCCAGTCGCCCCAAAGATGGTAAGTTCTGCCGCGTTCAGCCCAGATATGACCTTCTAGTTGACCGAAAAGCAGTGCTAGCTCAAAATTCTCAATTGCCTCCTCGTATTGCCCTAAATCACGCCAAGTAATGCCTCGGTTAATCCACGCCCGAACATGGTGAGGTTTCAAATCAATCGCTCGATCGTAGTCGGCAATTGCTACTGCTAATTCTCCACAAGCCGCGTAGTAATTTGCGCGGTTATTATAAGCACTAGCCAAATAAGGATTAAATTTAAGGGCAGTATTATAGTCGGAAAGCGCTTTTTCCCTTTCACCACTTTGGAAATAAATTAGCCCCCGGTTGTTGTAATCAACGGCATTGTCGGGATGGCGGAAAATTAGTTGGGTTAAAAGTGCGATCGCTTCGGTATAATCTCCTTGTTGAGCCAACCTCAAAGCACAAGAGCGCAAGTCGCTATCCCCAAAAATATATTCGCTGCGATCGCCTTTCCTCCGCTCTGGAAGTTTGCTTGTAGTATTTAGAACATACTTGTATCGGTTACTTTGCTGGTCATCGTCAGCTAAAAATGAGTGAATATTCATCTTTCCCTGCTTGAAATCCCTGCTTTTTTAAATAAAAGTCTAGTTTTTTAACGCTGGTGGTTCTACCACTATCTCTATTTTCAAGGTACTTATGGTTACTTGAAAGCCATCTTAAGACTGAGATTCAAACTACTCACACCAGTAGAAATCTACCCCTTAAATAAACAATTGCTTCTCAAACCTATTCATAGATACTCGATCCCAAAGATGAATTCCCGAAATAGCAGACGTTAATCTCAAAGACTAGTCAAGTAGTGAGAGCAGCAAATTGGTAGAATGCCAACAAGCCATTCGTTAAAGAGGGGATGAGGAAGCAAGGGAGCAGGGGAGCAGAGGAGCAGGGGAGAATAACTCTTAACTCAGCACTTAGCACTCAGCACTGTTTTGCCCAATGCCCAATGCCCCATTCCCTAAATTCAATTTTTAAATTTTGAGAAATTTCCCGATGACAACTGCAATTTCCTATCCCAATGCCCCTGATTTGGCAACCGATGATTACATTGCGATCGGCTTGGCAACCTGCTTCGTCAAAGAAGATGGAGAAGTTTATCAAATCGAAGTTATAGAACCGATTCCCTCTGCTGCTTTGGAAGCGCTTTTAAAGGGCATTCCTACCTCCTATAAGCTGGCTCATGCTACAACTTTGGGATCTGTGCTGGATGGCGATTCACCACTGCTACCAGAAGGTTTTCCAGAGTCGGCTCAGTTTGGAGAAGAATTTGTACCACGGGCATTTGCAGCAGCTCGTACCTACAAGCGTCGTGAATCTGCAAAATCTCTGATTCCATTAGGTACAAACTACACTGAATTTAAGTATTCCATTGAGCGGAAACGGGTTTTAAATGCCGCCAGAGTTGTCACCAAAGAAGACAACGTTAAACAGCATTCTCACACTCATAAAGTTCTTTAAGTAATTATGCTAAAACTTTACGGTGGCGCTCGTAGTCGAGCGTCAATTGTCCACTGGTATTTAGAGGAATTAGGAATTCCCTACGAATTCGTCAAGCTTGATATGCAGGCGGGTGAACACCTCCAGACTGCATATTTAGCAATCAACCCATTTGGTAAAGTTCCAGCAATTGTTGATGAGGATTTTCAGCTTTGGGAATCTGGGGCAATTTTGCTGTATCTTGCCGATAAGTATAGTAAAACTCCACTTTCACCAAAGGAAAATGCTGTATTTTCTCAATGGGTGTTGTTTGCCAATGCTACCCTTGGCCCAGGGATTTTTGGAGAAGAGAATCGAGAACGGGAAATGCCCCGCTTGTTGACTCCCTTAAATGAAATTTTCAGTAAGCAACCTTTTTTACTTGGCAATGAGTTCACTGTTGCTGATGTGGCAGTGGGGTCTATTCTGAATTATATTCCCATGATACTGAAGCTAGACCTCAGCCCCTATCCAGCGGTGTTGAACTATATGAAGCAGTTATCTGAGCGTCCGGCATTTCTAAGAAGTATTGGCGGACGGACTTAAAATAATTCGTAATTCGTAATTGAATTTTTAACTACGAATTACGAATCTTTTAACGATAATTTGTAAATTGCAAAGCAACTGGGTAGTCTTCTTGTTTCAATCGCTGCATGACAACTTGCAAGTCATCTTTAGATTTGGCAGAAACCCGCACAGCATCCCCTTGAATTGAAGCTTGTACCTTTTTGAATTCGTCCCGAATCAATTTGGAAATTTGTTTGGCGATTTCCTGACTAATGCCTTTTTTGAGTTTGATTTCTTGACGCACGCGATTACCACTGGCTGATTCAACCTTGCCAAAATCAAAGATTTTTTGGGAGAGGTTACGCTTGGCAGCTTTTTCTCGCAGAATGGTGTGTACAGAATCTAAGGTAAACTCGCTGTCAGTACTAACGTTAATGCTTTCTTCAACTAACTCCACAGTAGTTTCAGTGTCTTTGAGGTCGTAACGACCTTTGATGTCTCGTATAACTTGATCGACAGCGTTAACCAACTCTTGTCGGTCAAAGTCGCTCACAATGTCAAAAGAAAAAGTAGAAGCCATAAAATATTTTGGATTTTAGATTTTGGACTTCGACTTCGCTCAGTCGAACGATTTTGGATTGAGTATTGGGAAAACTCTTTCCCCAGTCCCCAGTTTCCATGCCCCAATTAACTAGTAGCTTGGATGATGCTCAAGAAAAAGAGAGTGGCACAGCTAAAGATGCCAATGGCAAACATGAGCGATCGCAAAAGGGGTATATTCAAAATATAAAAAATCGAGTATAGGAAACGGGCCACCACAAAGGCGATCGCAGCTACTTGGGCTGTAAAAGAATTTACACCAGTTACATAAGCCATCAATGCGGCTGCGGCAAATATCATAAAGGCTTCAAAGGTGTTCTGATGTGCCCAAGTAGCCCGTTGGGCATAAGGTGGCAATTTATCAAACAGGGCGCGAGGAGTAGAAAGCATTTCAGGCCCAATACGCGCACGGGCATAAGCTACTAGCAAAAATGGCACATAAATGAGACAGGCAGCAGCAGCGATCGAGTACAAAAAAATTATCATTACTTATTAGTCATTGGTTATTAGTCATCAGTCATCAGTCATTAGTCATTAGTCAAATACAAATGACAAAAGACAAATGACAAATGACTAATCAAAGTAGAAAAGCGTCACCACTTTTCTTTGTTCTTCTGCATCCTGACAAGTTTGTAACAGGGTGCGGCTATCGTGAAACGCAAAGCAGATTAGTTGCTGGCAACGGGAGACAATTTCCTTGTTGCACAAATAACTAGCTTCCGCCAGAGACAGATTATCATTACTGGGATTTTCGACTAGATGCATTACCTGTTCTAGTTGCTGGCGCGATTCTAAAGGCTGGCGTTCCAGGCTTTGGGGTAGAATCACTGTCAACAAATTTGCATCAGCCCGGGTTGCTCCCTTGATGGCCGCGGAATTTGTACCTGTAGCACCAGAAGTAATGATTCGATTACCCGATAAAACTAGGGCATAAGTCATCATTTCAATCAGATTCTGATGCGTTATCGGGACGTGACGAGAACCTAGCAAGGCAATTCTTTTAGAACCTGTTTGCTGGATTGTCGCCAGTTCTTGGGCTAATGTATCGAGGTTAATAAGGTCTGTTGATTGGCTCAAAGATGGAGATAATCAGACTAAACGACCCAGATATTTTACCAAACAGCGTGTAGATGCGAAGAAAACTTAAGTTAGACATTGCGACTATTTTTCGATTGTTTGGTTCAGTAACTCCATTACTTGGTTACACCAGGCTAGCCGATGTGTTTCGTAACTAATGCCATTTAAGAGAGTCAAGTACTGAAATTTGCCTGATTCTGGCAGTTCTTGCGGATTCTGAAAGTAACGCTGTTCTAAGTTATGGTACGTAGACAATTTTTTTTGATGGGCTTTTTGGTGATTTTCTAGCTCTGCCAAGATAATTTCCTTAGGAACAATATGGCCAGCAAAAATTTTAACGAGTAAATCATCTTTAATTGGTGTGGGTTCACAAGGTTGAGCAATCCACTCTTTGAGGTGCTGTTCTCCCAAGTCTGTAACGCTGTAGAGCCTTTTATCTGGCCGTCCTGCTTGAAGAATCGACTCAGAACTGATCCAGCCTCGATCTTCTAGCTTCGACAGCTCCCGATAAATCTGCTGGTGACTCGCTGACCAGAAAAAGCCTACAGAGCCATCGAATCGTTTTGCTAAATCATACCCGCTACAGGGTGCCTCAACCAGAGCCGCTAAGATTGCGTGCGCTAATGCCATAATTTTTAATTCACTACTTGACTTATGCAACTAATTGCATAAAAATAACCATATGCAATTAGTTGCATATTAACTTAAACGATAAGGAGTGAGAGATGGCTCAAGTAATACCGGGACGATTTACAGCCGAGATTGATGAACCCTTTGTTGTGTTTCTGATTGGGATGCGAATTAATAAATTATTCGCTTTTTTCAAATGGATTCCCACGGACAGGGCAATGTCATCCATGCTACAAAACCTTAATCAGAACCCTGAAAAAGGGTTTTTAGGGGGAGAAACTTTTGTTTACTGGCGAGGAGTGGGACTGATTCAATATTGGCGATCGTTCGAGGATTTGGAGCGTTTTGCCAGAAATCCAGATGATGCACATTTAAAAGCTTGGCAAAGGTTTAATCAAGCCATTGGTGCTGATGGCAGTGTTGGCATTTGGCACGAAACTTATTTGATAGAACCAGGAAGATATGAGGCGGTTTACGGGAATATGCCTGTCTTTGGATTAGCTGCTGCAACTAAGCACGTCCCAGCTATGGGGCGGAAGGAAACAGCTCGCCGTCGCCTGGGAGGTGACGGTGAGCCAGCTGTACCCTCACCAGCAATACAGCCTCCTAACTGATAACTGAGCAATGAATCTAAGACAATGCCGCTGCGGGAGTTAAACCTAGTTTGGATAACAAGCGGTCAATGTCAAAATGCTCGGACATCAACTGACGAATATACTGAACCTTAATCGGCTCGTGGACACGGACTTGACCAAAAGTGCGGTCAACAATTCCGACAGTGGTTAGGGTATCTAAGTCAACAGACAAAATGGGTATTTCTAGTTCTTCAGCGCGACTAAGAATGAACGGTGGGGGTGGTAGTTGCCCGGTGAGAATTAAACATTGGGTAGAAGTTTCCAAAGCCGCTTGCTGAATTTCCACCCGATCGCCTCCTGTCACCACTGCCATATTCCGGCGTTTGCGGAAATATTTCACAGCTGAATTGACATTCATCGCTCCAATTGCCAGACTTTCTACCAACAAATCCATGCGATCGTTGCGACAGAGAACATCAGCCTTTAACTGTTTGACTAGTTCGCCAACACTCACACTGCGGAGCAAATCGCTGTTTGGCAGCATTGCTAGCACTGGAATACCCTGCTGTTCCAAAAATGGTAGTATGAGAGTCTCAACCGCTTCTAGTTGGGTGACAGGGATATCATTGATCGCAACTCCAATCAAGCGATCGCCCACACGCCTTTTAGCAGCCAATAGCGCCTCAACCGAAAGCAACGATTTATAGCGGGCTACTAACAGCACACCAGCATCCAATATTTCAGCCATTTGCAGCAAAGACAAGTCAAACAAATTGCCTTCGGACAAATTACCAGGCCCCTCCAGTAACACTAAATCTCCTTGAGACTTATGTAAATATTGCTGTATTAGGGACTGCTGATAATCGGTTTTGTCTTCCCCCCGCAAGCGCTTTTGCACATTTGGTTCATCCAAAGCCAGCATTGTAGGTGCAACGCGGTTTTCCGGCAAATTGAGGCTAAGAGCGATGAACTGGACATCTTCTTCAACTACGGTTCCACTGGACGAATTGAAAGACGTACCGAGTGGTTTACCGTAGGTAATATCCAGACCTTTTTGCTGTAGCTGATGAGACAAACCCAGAACAGTTGCAGATTTACCGCTGTAATTCTCGGTCGATCCAATCAGCAAATATTTAGGGGATTTTGGCACACATGCACTCCTAATTTCAAAAGTCAGAAGAACCCAGCTAGGTGTTTCCTAATTCTAGTTCCTTCTGGCAAAAGCCTCTCGCTCTCACAAATTAAGGTTTCCCAGAATTACCTTCTGATTGCACAAGCAGGTGAGCCACTTATGGGTAGGCTTTTCAGATTAGACCAATTTTTTGGGTTTTGGAACCAATAAAGATTGTCTGAAACCTTAAAACTAGGTTCAATGCCTTCTAGGTTTCTAGCTGTTCCAGTTCCCGACTACAAGAGTTGGGGATGTTCTGTACTACTAAAGTGGTGACTTATCCCAAACGCTCTGCTTCTATATTACGTTAAACCGATCGAATAATAGTAGTATTTCATTTGCTAAAATTAGATCGTAGATACGTATAAAATTCAAGAGTGGTAATTAAAACTACCCATAATTAAGGTAAAAACCTTTCTTCGCTAAGTAAGATTTAGGTTTAAAAAAAGAGGTATTGATATGAACACAAACTTAGAAGAATTTTCATATCTCTGGGAGGACTCTGATTGGGCACTCTTAAAATTCAATGCTTCACCTTCAGAAAAAGAACCAAGATATGTAATTGTAAACACGAAAACTAAACAGGGTTTGCTAGTTAGTGATGATACTCTCTATCAGGATCTCAAAGAAACTATGCGTGAAAAAGGAGTTCGTGTTGTCTCATATTTATGATATGTAGATAAAAATCAATTATTCGTGGATTAAAAAAAAATGCACGCACATAGACAATAATGAAACGCGTAAACACAATCTCTCTCTCATTCATTGTTATTTATACCATGAATATGGAGAGTACATTATCATTTTATTCTGCTCTTGGCATGGAATTTATAGAAGAACAACATGGGCCATCTAACTTAGTTCATCATGCATGTAATTTAGGAAGCATTGTGCTAGAGATATATCCATACCAAGCAACTTTACTAAATCCAGAAAATAAACAGAAAATGGTTGCAGAATCGAGGTTTGGATTTAATGTTACATCTCTTGAAGAGATATTATGCAATTTAGAAAAATTGGGAATAAAATCCAAGCTATCGTCAAAAGTTAAAAATAATGAACAGCGAGTTAGTGTTACCGATCCGGATGGTAGAGTCATTCTTTTAACTGAGATATCAAGCGTTGACTAACAATACAAAAAAAGGATTGCAAGACTGACGGCTATAATCTCGAATATACTTATGCTGATGGTCAACACTTGAGGGCACTGATTTTATTGATTGCTATTGCTTATACTTGTGCTATTTTAGCAGGTCGTAACTCCCGTCAAATGGGACTATAAAAATATGTTAGTCGTTTTAAGGAATTACAGCGATCGCAGCACAGATATAGTGTCTTTTGGATCGGTTGGTATGAGTCTGCGATCGCAGGTAAAATTATTCAATAATTTCCTTACAAGCCCAACACCTGCATTGATTTTTCAAGTACTTCTTTGGGACGAAATGGTTTAGTTAGATATAAATCTGCACCAACCTCAATTCCTTTTTGTTTATCAAACTCCTGTCCTTTAGCTGTCAAAATTATAATGTAGATATCAGTCATTTGTAGGTCGTGTTTTACAATATGGCAGACTTGTAGACCATTCATTTTTGGCATCATCACATCAAGAAAAACTAGGTTTGGTTTTTCAGTTTTAATAGTTTCGAGAGCTTCTTCTCCATTTCTAGCAGTTAGAAGTTCAACACCCTCATCTTCTAATGCTTCTAAAGCTTGTTCCATCAAAATCAAGATATTGGGTTCATCGTCAACAATTAAAATTTTCTGGTTCATAGGGATTGGGAATTGGGTATTGGGCATTTGTACTGAGCGACTTGCCCTGAGCGCAGTAGAAGGGAGTCGAAGTATTGGGTATTGGGCATTGAAAAGAGGCAGAGGGGAAAATTCTGCTCCCTTGCTTTTTGCACAGTCTCCAGTCCTCACTCTCTAGCAGTTACTATTCTGATAGCATAATAAAAAATACATTTTCTAACTCCTTCTCAAAGCGTAGGGTTTTCACCAAATCGGCTTCCTGAGAGAAGATAGAATCGATGATGATCATGTCAGGTTTGGCTGACAGGGCTTTATTGATGCATTCTTGCGGATTGGAGGCTTCAATTACGCTGTATCCCTGAGCTTGTAATACATCGGATAAAGTTTTTAAGGCTGATGCATTTTTATCTACAACCAATACCTTTTTACTAGAAGTGCCTTGGTAAAGCAGTGAGCCAATTTCGTTGAGGAGTTTTCCTGTATCAATCGGCTTGGTGAGATAGCGATCGATGCCAATGTGGTAGCCCCGTTCTTTGTTTTCAATAATCGATAGAATGATGATCGGAATGTCTGCGGTCTGAGGATCGTTTTTGAGAACGGCTGCCACATCGAAGCCGTTGATTTGGGGCATCATTACGTCTAAGAGAATCAGATCGGGACGGGCTGTTTTGATTTGATGAATTGCATTCATGCCGTCTTTAGCTTCTCGAACATTGTAGCCTTCGTTTTCCAGTTGTTGACGGAGCAGTTCCCGAATGTTAGCGTCATCATCTACAACCAAAATGGTTTTACAATTTTGGTTCAGCACAGCGTTTTTGGTGATGACGTGTTCTTTGAGTTGTTTGACTAGCGTATCCAAATTCAGATTAGCAGTGGTTTGTCGATCGCTAGCGTAGGTGGGAATGATGAACGAGAATATGCTGCCGTTACCTGGTTCGCTCTCAACCCAGATTCTACCGCCGTGATGATCGACGATTTGTTTACAAATGGGCAGTCCTAAACCAGTGCCTTTGGGTTTGTCGGTGAGGGTGTCGCCAACTTGGCGGAATTTCTCGAATACTTTCGGCTGATCTTCAGGTGCAATACCAATGCCTGTGTCGATGACACTGATGCAAACACCGTCGTTTCCTTGTTTGACGCGGCAGGTGACACAACCAGATTCGGTAAACTTAACGGCATTGGAAATTAGGTTGATTAGAACTTGCAGCAGACGGTTGCGATCGCCTACTATCTGAGGCAGTCCTGGTTCAATTTCGCTCACCAATTGCAAGCCATTGGTTTCAAATAACCCGGCGGTAGAATTGGTTGCCCAATCGAGTAATTCACTGGGATCGAGGGGTTGCATCTGCCATTCCACCTTACCTGCTTCCATCTTGGCGATGTCCAAGACATCGTTAATCAAAGATGTGAGCCGTTCTGCTTCCGACACAATAATGTTGAGATTGTCAGCCACCCGCTTAATCGTTTTCTGAAGCTTGCGATCTTCGGTAGAAATCATTGGGAACACATCGGTTTCCAGCTTTTCTTGAATGATCGACGCAAAACCGAGGACAGAAGTCAGTGGCGTCCGCAGTTCGTGAGAAACCGTTGAGATGAAGTCGGTTTTCATTTGGTCGATTTCCTTTTCTGCCGTCACATCCCGAATCAGCAATGCAGAACCGAAGCAGGCAGAGGGTTCTAAATCTGTCGTCTTTTTGAAAATGGCGGTTGCCACTGCCTGACCAATGCGTTCCTTCGTCAGTGCAACTTCGGCAGAGAACACCTCTTTGGGATGGGACTGAGTTCGTGTAACCAGGTCTGCTAAACCAGATATCGGCAATTCTCGGTAGTGACCGTTGAGGGCGGTAGCTGTCAATCCGTACATACTTAAAAAAGCAGGATTGAAGTGGGTGATTTGTCCTGTGGTGTCTGCCACCAACAAACCATCTGCTAAGTTATCTAAAATCGCATTTAACCCCTGCGCTTCTGCTAGGGTATTTTGCAGGGCAGCCGTCCGCTCTACAACTCTGGCTTCCAGTTCTTGATTCAGTTGCCGCAGAGCGATTTCTGCTTGTTTGCGGGCAGAAATATCGGTATTAATTTCTAGCATGGCGCAGGGTTGACCGGATAAATCTCGTTGCAAAGTCCAGCGGCTCTGAACGGTGATGCATCTGCCATCGCGCGTGATGTGTTCCAGTTCTCCTTCCCAAGTGCCCTGCCGGAGAAACTCTGATAGAATTTCTTCTAAAGGTTTTGGAAAGGTTGATTTTAGAAATGCGTGAATGTATTGGTCTTTCACTTCCTCACGCGTCCAACCGTAGAGCCTTTCGGCACCTTGATTCCAGTGAGAGATTTTGTCGCTCATGTCGCGGACAATGATCGCATCGCTGGAATGATTCAACATATCCAATAAACGTTGATTTTCAGCTTCTGCCAGCTTGCGATCGTGAATATCGGTGCAAGCGCCAATCCATTCCCGAATACTGCCGTCTTCTGCCAGTACGGGGGCACCACAGACAGAGAAGTAGCGGTATGTGCCATTCTTGCCAAGCAGCCGATATTCGGTTTGATAGATACCTCGGTTTGCCACAGCAGCATTCCAAGCTTCTGTGGAACTGGCACGGTCATCGAGGTGAATCGGATCGAGCCAGCCCCAACCCTCAACTTCAGCCTCGCTCTGCCCCGTATAGGCCATCCAGGTGAGCATTTCCCTACTTATTCCCAATCCTTCCGGGGTAGCCCCCCAGATAATCTGTGAAGTAGCAGTTACTAAGGAGCGATATCGTTCTTGAAGACGCTGATTTTCAGCTTCTGCCAGCTTGCGATCGTGGATATCAGTGCAGGTGCCAATCCATTCTCGAACACTGCCATCTGCTTCTAGGACTGGGGCACCACAGACAGAAAAGTGGCGGTAGCTGCCGTCTTTGGCACGAAACCGATATTCGGTTTGAAAAAGACTCTGATTCGCTACAGCATTACTCCAGGCTTGGGCTGTGTGGGTACGGTCATCGGGGTGAATCGGATCGAGCCAGCCCAAACCCTCGACTTCATCTGCACTCTGACCTGTGTACGCTAACCAGGTAGGCATTTCACGGCTCACCGCTAGTCCTTCAGGGGTAGCAACCCAGACAATTTGCGAGCTGGCAGTCACCAAAGAGCGAAACCGTTCTTCGCTCTGTTGCAAAGTTTTTTCTGCTAGCCAGCGATCGTGAATATCAGTGCAGGTGCCAATCCACTCGCGGATGCTGCCATCTGCTTCCAAAACAGGAGCTGCATTGCCAAAAAAGTAGCGATAAGTGCCGTCTTTGGCACGAATCCGATATTCAAGTTGATAAAGACTCCGGTTCGCTACAGCAGCACTCCAAACTTCAGCACTCTTGGCACGGTCATCGGGATGCATGACATCGAACCAGCCCCACTCCATCATTTCGGCTGCACTCTGACCTGTATATGCTTCCCAACCAGCTATTTCAGAGTTTACCATTCCTTCCGGCGATGCCGTCCAGACCATTTGTGAACTGGCAGTTACTAAAGAGCGATATCGTTGTTCGAGATACTGCTTTTCGGCTTCTGCCAGCTTGCGATCGTGAATATCAGTGCAGATGCCAATCCACTCTAAGACGCTGCCATCTTCTTCTATAACGGGCGCACCCCAGACCCAAAAGTAGCGATAGTTACCATCCCTGCCCCGAATTCGGTATTCAATTTGATACATACTCTGGTTTGCCACGGCAGCACTCCAGACTTCTCCAGTGTAGGCGCGATCTTCAGGATGAACAGCATCAATCCAGCCGCCATTTTCCGCTTCAGCTAGACTTTGACCTGTATAGGCTATCCAGCTTGCCAGTTCAAAGCAAATTCCATCTGGTGTGCTTACCCAGACAATTTGTGCAGTAGCAGTTACCAGAGAGCGGTATCGGGCTTCACTTTGTTTCAGGATTTGTTCAGTATGTTGGCGTTCCTGCTGGGCGCCTCGAAGGTCGCTGATGTCCTCCACACTAGACCAGATCAGCCGCTCCCCATCCTTCTCAATCATCACTCCAGATAACCTGACCGGAACCAGATGCCCGTTTTTGTGGATGTACTCCTTCTCATAAGGGCCATAGCGACCAGTTCGTTCCAAGTCTTCTAGGCTAGATTGCTCCGTAGCAGCATATTTTTCTGGGGTAATCTCCCAGTAGGTGAGATTCAGAGTTTCTGGAACAGTACGCCCCAAAATGGCAGCAAAGGCGGGGTTGATGTTAATTAGTGTCCCATCTGTTCGGCATAGTGCTAGCCCAACAGGACATTGTTCAAATAGGTAACTGTTGTATTCATCAAGTTGGTTAAACATGTTTAAGGTTTCTTTAGCGGCGTATTTGGGTAGGGTTAGAACAACAGAACCAAGACAACAAAGTGGCGTAAAGCTTTAACGAAATTGGGTTACGTTGGAACATCTGGTAAATTTGATCGGGTGATGCACCTTCCACATCTGGACTGTGCTGTGAAAGTCGCTGGATTAGTTGAGTATGGCGGATTAGCAGATCCGTCGGTTTGAGCATTGGAGTTGTCGATCGAATAAAGCCGTCGGTATCAGGAGTGGAAGTTGGCGAGGCAGAGGTACAATTCTGTTCTTCAGTAGCGTCCACCAATGCACAATTTAACGGAATCTGAATCCAGAATTCTGTGCCTTCACCTGGTTGAGAACGACATTTGAGCATTCCTCCATGTTTGTCTACAACAATTTGGTAACTGATTGCCATACCTAACCCGGTTCCCTTACCAATATCTTTCGTGGTGAAGAAGGGATCGTAAATGCGGCGAATTACTTCCTCCTTCATGCCAGGGCCATTGTCGGCAATGCGAATTACAACGGACTGTTGGTCAATAACTCTGGTACAAATAGTTATTTGAGGACTACTTCTGACTCCTGAATTTTCTATACCTTCTTCCAAAGCATCAATGGCATTTGCCAGAATGTTCATAAACACCTGATTCAACTGTCCGGGATAACATTCAATCTGGGGAAGTTTTGCATAGTCTTTAATAATTTCAATTGCCGGACGATGAACATCTGCTTTCACGCGATGGTGAAGAATCATTAGCGTTCCATCGATACCATCGTGGATGTTCACGGCTTTCATTTCAGCTTCGTCATGGCGGGAGAAGTTTTTCAGGGATTGGACAATTTCGACGATGCGACCTGTGCCCAGTTTCATCGAATCTAGCAGTTTGGGGAAATCCTGCATAATAAATTCCAGGTCTATATTGTCTAACTCTGATTCCAGTTCTGGAGGAGCAACAGGTAGGAATTTCTGATATTTTTCCAGCAAGTACAACAAATCTTGCGCATATTCGGCAACATACTTTAAATTGCCGTAAATAAAATTAACCGGGTTGTTGATTTCGTGGGCAACTCCGGCAATGAGTTGCCCAAGACTGGACATTTTTTCGCTTTGGATTAACTGAGTTTGAGCTAATTGCAACTCATGGAGAGCTTGCTGAAGTTTCTGTGTCTGGGCTTTCGCCTGGACGGCTGCTTGAGTACTTTGCTCGTAAAGCACAGCTTTATCAATGGCGATCGCTGTTTGAGAGGCAAAGATACTCACCAGTTTCAGGTGTTCAGCCTTGTATGAGTCAGTTTTGGCCGTTCCAATGGCGATCGCTCCCAGTACCCGCTCCTTGGCTCGCAACGGTACACAAATCATTGCACTAACGTTTTTTTGCCCCTCTAACCGAGGATCGGCTTGCACATCATTGACAAGTTCTGCTCGGTTGGATTGCACAATGTTGCCGATAATTCCCTTACCCGGTTCCGGCTGATTATGGTCAAAAAACACTCCAAATTCGGCAATGATTTCAAATACAGTTGCATCTGGACTCAAAAGCAAAATCATCCCCGCAGATGATTCAATTAATTGACTCAATTCTTGCAGCACGAGTTGGGCAATTTGTCGCGTATCTAAACTTGTTGTGAGTTGAGTTGAGATATCGTCAAATAGATCAATTTCCTGATATCGCTCCAGCAATTCTTTGGCGAGTACTTTCTTCTCAGCTTCCTGCTTTGCCAGAAATGAGAGCAAAGTCGCAAGTATACTTGCCTGTTCTCCGCCAACAACCCAACCAATGAGTTCTCCTGACACCTCGATTGGATAACGGTTTTCTACAGTTTGCTCTCCAATGCTAATCAGTTTCGTGCCGTCTACCAGTTCAACATCAATGGCGACGTTGAACTGGTAGATTAAGTTATGAAGGAGAGATGGCAACTCTTTTTTGTTGAGCATCTTTCTGAGGCTAACTGCGGACATGAAACACCTCATCTAGAGCAGGTTGTGAATTTCTGGCAATTAGTGTAAGTGTGTTCGTGTAGCGTCTCGCAGAGAAACCTACACCGTATTCCAACTTTCTGCCTCCTACCTCCTGCCTCCTGCCTTCTTCACCGTAGCTATCCGTACCCCTTCGGATAAGCAAGCTACGCCCAGCATTTCCAGAAAAGAGAGGAATTGTCATAAAAATCTAGGAATATAATAATTTACTAATTAAGACTAGTTTTCCCAAAAACATTGGCGATATAACAGCGAAGTTGAGCGGTAGTAAATACCTTTAAACTCCCTACCAGAGGCATCCTTCCGTCTGTGTAACTTGTTTACTTTTTGATGAGTTCTATAAAAATATAAGTAAAAATTTTAGGTATTAAATAATCTATAGGTTTAAATTATAATTAGTTGATGTCTCTTATTACTACTATTCGTAAATTGGGAATCAGCTTTTTTGAGTATGTGGGTGAGTGCATTATATGAGATTAGAACAATCCCCTTTAGTGTATAAAAAGAAGCTGCGATCGCAGCTTCTTTTGGTAATTTTAAAAAGTATTTAGTAAGCGCTAGTTTTAGTTAGATCCGAGAATCGCGAAAACGAAGTCTGAGTAATCGCAGCCAGCGCAACCACGTTTGTGCAGGTTGTTCAAAGAAGGTGAAAATATCGCCGAAACCTAAATTAGTTTTGTGATGATGTAACCAGTGTCTCTCAGGAGTGGTAATAAATAGAATTTGACATAAGATATTTACAGGCTTTGGAGTTTGCCAACCTAGTACACTTATGTGTCTCCACCATACATGAAACTGACCAAGCAGTAATCCAGAAATAACGCCAATGGGAGAGAAAGACCACAAGACTACTGCTACAAGTACATAAGGTAAAGCTCCCAAGATACCATCTAAAAGAACCTGGGGATTAAAAGTCAAAATAGCATAGTGGCGGAAGTCCTTCTTCCAGGAGTGGTGCGTTTTTAAATGAAGGCTACCAAAAACGTGGTCGGGTACGTGATAAAAGAATGTAGATAGAAAATCGCCAAAAAACAGTAATAACCAAGCAACAGCGATAGCCTCAAGCATTTGTACTCCTCAAGAATAGTTAAGAAAACTCCACAGAAAATATGCAAGTCTCACACTGTGGGCACAGACACCTAGTTTTCTGCCACTAAAGCAGCATCTGCGCGCCTTATGTGTCTACGCTCCAGCTAATTTGGCTCCGAGTATATGTAATTGGTTTAGTTGCAGTTTCTATGAATCTCCAATCCTTAATGCAGTAATCAGCAACTCGTAAGAACCTCCAATTTGACTTTTAACTCTGGGTTAATGGTATGAATACATCTAAAGCCCGATTGGAATACAGTATTTTGCTATAGTTACTACACAATCTTCTTACTAAGGCATACAGCGTAAGCAAAGGTTGAGTTAAACTTAGTACAAATTTAGGTTAAGGCTTTCTACAATATTGTTAATTATAAATTTATTGCAATTAATCTTTAATTATGACTCGATTTAGAATGATATAAATAGATATTCTGCCAATATTAATTGAGTTATTGAGGTGAATCAAGTAGATTTATAGTTTAATTAAAACGCTGTAAAATTTGAGCGTCTAGAATTAACTAAATGCCATATATTTTTTCTGTAAATCGAGTAATAATATCGCTCTCAATCTGCACTTTCAATGATGAATTAACATTGAAAAGACAGGGATAATTTTAGAATTTCTCTTTATTTGCCAAGTGCGTTTGGATTCCCTTACTCTAGATCATTAGCTCACTCTTGTTGTAGACACTCGCAACTTTATGTGTCACCCTTGTGCTGTAGTTGCTGTTGCGCATAGCTTGCTACGCGCAGCGAACGGGTAGATATTAAACTACAGCCTAAACTAAAAGGGATAAAAAATTAAATGATAGAGTAGCAAATATTGATTCTTCCTGTATCATTTATAGACAAGTTAGTAAATCAGTAAAGCACACCTGTAATATTTATTTACAACGTGTCCTATTGAAGGGGTATCTCAGCATATCCAAAATTTAGGTTACTTTCCATTTGGAAGGTAAAATCAGGATTTGAAGTTATGATTACACGATTTATCTATTTCAGTATGAACAAAAAATGGGCGGTCAAGCGAATCACTATAAACCTGGCATCAAATGAAGCCAAAAACCTTGAAAAATATTGTGAACAGACAGGCAGACCAGCAACGGATGTAATTAGAGAACTCATTCGGGCCTTGCCACTGAGGAAATAAAAGTAGATTTGCGAACCATTTCACCTTGGTTCATTTTCAAGATATAAGTATTAAAATTTAGTTTAATTGGGGAGCATCTCAGTTTTGTAAAAAGCCTAGCGAATTCTATGAGACTGTGAGACTGTTGGCGAATAAGTGAGGGGTCTTACCCCTCATCAAAGAAGGCAGTAATCAGTGAGCAGAATAATTGTGAGACAAAAGTGGCATAAATAATCAAGCATGACTCTTCAT
>NZ_JBALDR010000039.1:0-80978 GCF_036917315.1 Nostoc sp.
CGGAAAGTGGTGCGATCGCGGTTTCACTAATCTCAGGCGATATGGCGCTAATTGCTGGTATTTCACCAATCTCAGGTGATGTGACGGAAAGTGGTGCGATTGCGGTTTCACCAATCTCTGATGATGTAGGAGTAATTGTTGGTGTTCCAGAAATCTCAGGTGATGTGGCGGTAAATGGTGCGATCGCAGTTTCACCAATCTCAGGCGATATGGCGGTAATTGTTGGTATTTCACCAATCTCAGGTGATGTGACGGAAAGTGGTGCGATCGCGGTTTCACTAATCTCAGGCGATATGGCGCTAATTGCTGGTATTTCACCAATCTCAGGTGATGTGACGGAAAGTGGTGCGATCGCAGTTTCACCTATCTCAGGCGATATGGCGGTAATTATTGGTATTTCAACAATTTCAGGTGGTACTAAAATGGGCTGACTTTCTGTAAACTCGCTATTAGTACTCTCAAGATAGCTGTCACGTTGTAGTGAAGTCAGATTTGCTGAGACATCTGAGACATTAACCACCATAGCAGACTGTGACTCTGAAATTACTAACGGTTCATTATTATCAGAGTTTCTGAATAAATTAGGTGTGTCTTCAATATCGGCTAAGGTAGGTGTTAACTGAATAGGTATATTAGCTAGAGTCTCACTTGAAACATTGGAATCAATTTCTTGTTGTATTACAATAGGATTTTTTGCAACGTAAGACTCAGAATTAGGTACAGCAATATACTCTCCTACAGTATTTTCATCATTCGCAAAAGGATGGAGTAAAGTAGGTGTATCATCAAGATCGGGTGAGGTAAGCGCTGACGGCAAAGCTAGAGAATTATCAACAACAGCATTATCCAGTTGCAATGTGGGTATTTCCAAATTAGCCTCAACAGACAGAGCTTCATTTGAGGCTAATAAGCTATCTTCTTGACCATTAATAGTAACATTACTTTGAATAATATTCTTAGCCACAGATGATTTGACTGCTTTTTTAGATTTGGATTTAGATTTTTTCTCAAGTGGCTTTTGAGATTTATTTATTTTTTTTGATTTAGATTTACTTTTAATACTTAGTTGTTGCGAGGTATCATCACTCGTTTTTTTATCAATTCGATTTGCCAGTATCTCTGGAATACTATCTTTTACTAGCTCACTATTATTAACATGACTAGTTTCGGATAGAGCTATTGAATCAAAAGAATCAGATTCAAATAATGGTAAATCACTATTTATATCTTGATTATCCCAACCTATTAATGGTTGTATTGATGGTTCCTGTTCACGAGATAAGAAAAATTTAGACGATGTAACTAATGGTAGTTTCGTTTGTATAGGACTAAGAAAATTACTTCGTGAATGCAGAGAATGAGACTGTTTTCTCAATACCATTCTATCAGGAGTAGATAAAGATGATATTACCCCAAGGGGATGAATATTGTTTCCTAGTGGAGATTGAATAAATTGCATAGTTATCGTTGAAAAATAGCCAATTAGCTAGAAACGAAATATCCACTTTTTTGATTCCGTTGTACAGAAGTGCCTCCTCCTGTAGACCTTGCAACTTGTAAACCCTCATAAGCTAAAGTTAATTCTTCAATGGCAACAGCCTTACCATCTGCTTGGAGTGCAGGTGTTTTCCAGGTTATAGGAATAGCACCAATCAAAGTCCAACTCATCATCGTTTCACCGGCTTGATTGAAAATCAAAATATTGACATTGCGTCGAGATGTTTTCTTTTTTTCATCAAAAACTGCATTCATCCAGTTCCAAAAACCTGGATGGTCGGTAACTCCACGTTTAAGAGTGATGTCTGCAAATTCTGTATGACCTAAATAAATTCTTTGTTGGTCGTTGACACCACCTTCCTGAAAAACATTTTTCTTAATTTGAATACTTAATCCTGTACATTCCGCAAAAGATGCAGCAATAGAACTGTCTATTTCTACATAGAAACGATTAGTAGTGACATAATTTAATTCGTGAGTAATGTTGCCATTATTAGCGCCTGTAGCCATCACAACCACCTTTGAGAATTATAATTACCTAGCCTTTCGCGCTGCGATCGCATATCTTCTAGTAAAAGTTTATATACGCGTTCTGTAAGCTGGTTCATCAGCCTTGAGTCGTTGAGATATTTACTTGCCGTTTTAGCCGCCTTGCTAGCATCAGATGCCGCCGAAACCCCGGCGTATCCAGCAGCACCGCCAACATCTCCATCAAATGTGAAAAAATTTTGTTGCTGATTTGAATCCATAAATAAAAAAACTCTCCCTAAATCAAGGCTAAAGGTACTGCATCAGAATCAAAAGTAGCCAAAAGTCGAACTTAGTTTTTGCCTGGATTTAGACTTTGGGTGAATTGTCTTGGAAGTGCGATCGCAGTACTCTAAATTGTGAGTAACAGTAAAATATTTATCTAGCTACTGCTTGGGCAACCAGGAAAAGAAAATGAGAGAACACGTCAGCCGAGAGAAAAAAACTACTACAGGCTTCTCAATTCCATCCCTGAAACACCCGACACGCGGCTTTGATTTGGAGCCGTCGGCAATTTCACGCCAAGCGGTTCCAAAAATACAACCACTCCATAAACCACTGACTCACGATATCAGTCGCATACCACTTCATACCCAAGCAAAACTCTCAATTAGCCAGCCTGGAGACATTTACGAACAGGAAGCCGATAGCGTAGCACAGCAGATAAAATCTCTGGACATACAACGACAACAAGCGCCAGAGGATGAGGAAGAATTACAGATGAAGCCGATGGTGCAGCGATCGCCGATGTTAATGATAGGTAGCGAAAAAAGAGAACCTATAATCCAGCGAGATATCGAAAATGCGACCTATGACAAATCCGATCCAACAAGCGCCGAGGCATCTAAGGCTTTCTTCACAGCCTATAATGAAACTGTTCAAAAGGCATATAACTATGCAATCACCGTACCTAGTTTAGGAGCTTATGGGGAGTTGAACGGTTATACCAAACTTTGGGTTCAAAAGTGGAATGAACATTTATCGCAAAAGCGCCCGAAGTTGATGGCAGCAGCCTTTGGATATGTAATCGAATCATTAGTGAGTGACTCAAACTCGGAGTTTCATCCCAACATATCTGGAGAGTATTCAGTGGATACACAGGTAACGGTGGGTGGAACCCGTCCTGATTTAGTTTTGCGGTTAAAAAAAGGAAGCAACTATATTGCATGGCTAGACTTAACAGCCTCAGATAGTGTTGACCATATTTACACGAAGGATAATTGGTCTTTAAAAGTTAGCAATTTTGCAGAAGTTACCTATCCTTCTCTTGATCTTGGCACTTTAGCCTTCATGCAACAAAATAAAGACAATAAGGGCGGAATCAGCGAAGCGGATCTCAAAACAAGATTGGCTGCTGCTCAGGCAGAGTATGGAAAACGTAAAGAGCAATGGAACGAGCTTGGTCAAAAGTTTGCTTTCAATCGGATTTGGAAAGAAATGAAGAAGAGTCGGGATATCTTAAGTATGATGCCAGAATATCCACGACAATTTATCTTGGAGAAACTAAAGAACGAATTCCAGGTTGCTGAATTAGATGAAAAGCTGGTGCCAAGTATCTTAATTGCTATGGGCGTATCGGCAGCACCTTGGGGCTATACAACGGGATATAGCAGCAGTGAAAAAGCAGGTGAGGCATGGCTGATAGATAATGCGCCTGCTGAAGCTTCAACTTGAATACGTGCGATCGCCCGATACTATAAAAATTGGGTTGGCGAAAATTTAGACTTTCGATGAATTGTATTAAAAGTGCGATCGCTGTACTCTAATTAAAGATATCAACTAGCATAGATATTTATCCACCGACTGATCGGGCATCAGGAGAAGTACATGAGAGAACGCGTAAGTCAGCCCAAAAAAGCAACCACTGCTTCCTTCTCAATACCTGCACTCAAACAACCGACGCGTGGTTTTGGTTTAGACTCCCCTGCTGCTTCGTCCCAAGCAGTTCCATCGGTGCAACCCTTCAACAAACCACTAATGCATGACATTAGTCGTATATCATTACGTCCCCAAACAAAACTCACTGTTAACCAGCCAGGAGATGTTTACGAGCAGGAAGCTGATAATGTAGCACAGCAGGTGATGCAGACGATGAGTGAGCCTGTTAGTAAACAGTCTGTGCAACGAGAAGCGTTACCAGAGGAAGAAGAAGAATTACAAATGAAATCTCTGGCAGATACCAATATTTCGCTGCAACGGGAAGCGTTGCCAGAGGAAGAAGAAGAATTACAAATGAAATCTCTGGCGGATACCAATATTTCACTACAACGGGAAGCATTACCAGAGGAAGAAGAAGAATTACAAATGAAATCTCTGGCGGATACCAGTATTTCACTACAACGGGAAGCATTACCAGAGGAAGAAGAAGAATTACAAATGAAATCTCTGGCAGATACCAATATTTCGCTGCAACGTCAGGGTGGTGGAGTTGCAGCCACATCTGACCTGGAAACTTCAATCCAACAGGAACGGGGAAGCGGACAGCCACTCTCAGACGATATCCGCCAACCAATGGAGCAAGCTTTTGGAACTGACTTCAGCGCTGTCAAAATCCACACAGATAACCGCTCTGACCAACTCAACCAATCTATCCAAGCTCGCGCCTTCACTACAGGGCAGGATATCTTCTTCCGTCAAGGAGAATATGCTCCAGAGAGTCATGGAGGGAAGGAATTACTTGCCCATGAGTTAACTCACGTTGTCCAACAAAATGGCAGTGCGCTTGGGCGTAAATTGCTTCCTGACCAGGAGATAAAAAAAAACAAGATCCCCAAGCCAAAGCCCTTTTTAACTCCCCTTCTGGGTATCAACCAGTAATCCAGCGTAACCCTTTTGAAAAGCTAAAAAAATTCTTTTCCAAAGACAGTGGCGATAGAGATCGCAGTGGCGATGAAATAGAAGAAATAGAGGTGAACGGGGAGGACTGGAAAAAATACTTGGAGTTAGATATCTTGACGATGCAGCCTAGCGATATCATAACGGACAGGCAATTTGGGCATAATTTATATATAAATATCAGATGGTACAACAAATCGCAGAAAAGATTGCGCCTTTTGACACCGCCACCATTGGAATATTTTGAGGAAATAACAAAGATTACGACAGACAACGGCGGCAATAGAACTACAGAAACAGAATCGCTGGATCAGTACGCAAACAGGCCAAATTCTAATACTTTCCGTAGCTACGCACTCGGAACTCAGGGCATGATTATAGATCCAGGTAAGTCGCTCACGGCAAGATTTCTCGATCCGCCGCAGATCACAATCACACAAGAGTATAAATCCCGCACTGTTAAGTTCAAAATCGGGTTACAGGGGTCGCAACAGTGGCTAACTGGTGTGCAGCGACTAACGT
This sequence comes from Nostoc sp., assembly GCF_036917315.1. Lineage (GTDB taxonomy): Bacteria > Cyanobacteriota > Cyanobacteriia > Cyanobacteriales > Nostocaceae > Nostoc. Next base: position 5,383 of record NZ_JBALDR010000039.1, read on the forward strand.
GCGAGAATAACAAGATCGTAGAGCATGAGTTTATCCCAACAAGACTCAGGGCTGGCTAAGAACTACGGCACAATTAGTTTTTATAAACTATTAATTATCTTGCAAAAGTCCCATCAGAAATTAAAGACCCTTGAATAATAGACCTCTTGCATAAGTCGAATAGACCTCCCTTTATCCCCCCAAAGTATCGGGGGGAAACTTGAAATCTTGCCCCCTCCCCAATACATACGGGGAGGGGTGATTCAAGGATTTTTGTAAGAGGTCTAATGACTAATAACGCTTAAGAAGCCGATCGCTGCTGGTCAATTTGCAGTGGAATATTTTCCCGCACTAGTTGCCAAAAATGTTTGATGGGGGGAATTTGCAGACGGTCTTGAGTTGTCACCATAACTACCCGACGTGTCAAACTCGAACCATCTGCTAAACCACCAGTATTATTGCTGGCTAAAGAACGAATCGCCAGGGTGGGGTCAAGACGAGCTTCCAGTAATGCTGATTGAGGTAGCAAAGCTATCAATTTCCCTTGGCGCACGACTCCCCGGAAGGCATCTAGGGTATTTACCTCTAAAGCCGACTGGAGTGTAGCTTCCATGCGCTCAAATCTATCTTGGATTAAGCGTTGCATCCCATAGCCATCTTTAAAAACCACTTGGGGATAACGAATTAGCTCCGACCAAGGGATGAATTCATATTGTGCCAGGGGATGATTGGCTGCGGTTAAAACTTCTATAGGTTCATCATAAAGTACTTCTACCACCATTTCTCTACTGGTAGTTAAAAAGCGATTATTCATCACAATTGCTAAATCTACCAACCCATCTTTGAGGACTTTCAGGGCGCGATCGCTCCCCAATGAAGTCACTCGCAATTGCACATCTGGATAATCATGACAAAATTTTTGCAACACTGGTGGTAAGTAAGATCCACATAGAGAGTGAATCACGGCAACGCAAAGTTCTGGTTGCTTTCCGGCAATTAAATCGGCTAATTCTTCTGTAGCAGTCTGCCACTCTTGGCAAATTTTGCGGACGCGGGGTAACAAACGTTCACCTCCTAGCGTTAGCTTGGCATGAGTGCTTCTGTGAAACAGTTCTATCCCCAAATCTGCTTCTAATGCTTGGATTTGGCGACTAATCGTCGATTGGGTAACACCAGATGTTCGCGCTGCTTGTTGAAAGCTGCCGGTTTGGGCGATCGCTAGAAAGGCTTGCAACTGCTCTAGGCGCATTTTTATGTAGCCTGAATTACATTTATCAGTTTTATTAAGTTAACGGATTTTTATCCACAATTTAGTAGAGTTTGTTACAGCTTTTTTTCTCCGATTGACATTTAAGTAAATCAGATTTGACCGCCTTTGTTGTCAATTAACCGCTTTGCACCGATTTTTTCGGTAAATTTCGCCAAAAAAAATAATAGAGGGCACAAACGATGTTTGTGCCCTCCTAAAGTGTGGTGAATACTATTTATTTTCTGGAGCGAGAACCTGCTACTTCATCAGGATCGCTATAAGCCCGGACTTTTTCGCGCTTACGTAGTCCAGCTAAACCAGCTAAACCTAGCAAACCTAGCCAACCCAAATTGAAACCGCGATCGGTAGTTCTTTCGGAAGTTGTGACGCCTGTATTTCTGTTAGTACCTGTGGCATCAGTGCCCGTGCCTGTGGTATCAGTGCCCGTTGTACCAGTACCTGTTGTGCCAGTTCCTGTGGTATCAGTGCCTGTTCCAGTACCTGTTGTGCCAGTTCCTGTGGTATCAGTACCTGTTGTGCCAGTACCTGTTGTGCCAGTACCTGTTGTGCCAGTACCTGTGCCTGTTGTGCCAGTACCTGTGGTTCCAGTACCTGTAGTTCCAGTGCCCGTTGTTCCAGTTCCAGTGCCCGTTGTTCCAGTTCCAGTGCCCGTTGTTCCAGTTCCAGTGCCCGTTGTTCCAGTTCCAGTACCTGTTGTTCCAGTTCCAGTTCCAGTACCTGTAGTTCCAGTTCCAGTTCCAGTGCCCGTTGTTCCAGTTCCAGTGCCAGTGCCCGTTGTTCCAGTTCCAGTGCCAGTACCTGTAGTTCCAGTGCCAGTACCTGTAGTTCCAGTTCCAGTTCCAGTTCCAGTGCCTGTTGTTCCAGTTCCAGTTCCAGTGCCTGTACCAGTACCTGAGCTACTGCCACCACTGCCAGAGCCTCCACTTTGGGCAGAAACTGAAGGAGGTAAGGAAACAGAGGCGAAACTGATGGCAAAGACAGTAGCTAAAACAGCTTTATATAAATCGAAAGGCTTCATGCTTATGGTTCCTTTTATGTTCTAGATTTGTGTGGTTAATTGATTTACAAAAGCAATATTATCTCTTCAATCCACTGCTAAATTAGGTAAATTCTGACAAGATACATTGAAGAGTGTTTTACTTAGCTTCTTCTGGAAAAGTCGAAAGAATTTGAAAATCTCACAACAACTTACTATTCGTCACATTAAGCAAAATAACTCATAATCAGTAATTACTATTTCAGGATTAAGAACCTACGAACAAACTCGCTTGTTCAGAAAAATAGAAACTAAATATTGTATTTACTTCTATTCATGCCATTTTATTTAATTACTTATTGTGAATTATTTTGTTCCTGTTAGATAGCATCAGTGTTAGTTTTTCGCCAGACTTTTACTTAACTAAAAACTTTACACAGCTAAATGCTGCTAGCAGTTGAGACTCTATTAAGAATACTTCACAATATTATTTCACCTGAGAACTTATAACTTCATACTCCAGATGTGTCTTGCTTTAGACTTAAGGAATACTTTTATTGTCAGTTAAGTAGGACGGCATAAATAATTAAACGTTTGTAGCAAGGATTTTAGTCCTCTGTTCTCTACGAAAGGCTGTACTTCTCTACGAGACGCTGCGCGTAGCTTGCTTCCACGTTCGCGCAGCGTGCCGTAGGCAAGTGGTACGACTCCGCTCAGCGATCGCGCTAACGAGACGCTACGCGATTAAAAGTTGACACTGAAATTTACCATTCGGCTAAAGCGATCGCTATTCCTTGTTTTAAATCTGGTGTGATTGCGTCATTATTTGCTAACTGCTGCAATTGTTGATGTGTAGCTTCCCTATCCAGATTTTTCAGTGCTGCGATCGCATGTAGTCTCACCGATGCATTAGAATCGCCTAGCAGCAAAATCAATGGTTCAATCGCTTGCATTTTGCCTAACTCTCCTAAAGACAAGGCGATCGCACTTTTGATGCTAGCAATCTCTGTGGCTGGATGTTGCGTTAGCAGTATTTGCAGTAAGATTTCTGTCGCTGGTGTAGTTAACTGCGGTTTTTGGACTCGTCCCAAAACTGTGACAATTTCTTGCCATACTGTTTCTGATGTACTTTGATTCAGTGCGGTTTGCAAATATTCCAAACTCGATAACGCCCCCACCCAACTTAAAGCGCGGATGGTTTCTAATTGCAGCGTTATCGGTGTCTGGGGTGAAATCAGCAAATCAAATAAGTGTTTGGCAGCGTCATCACTACCAATCCGAGAAAGGGTAACTGCGGCTGCACAACAAACATCAAGGTTAAAGTCGTAAAGTTTGGGTTGCAGTCTCGTTATTAAATCTAATGCTTGGTATAAGTCGGGGCGAAAACCTAAACCAAGCACTGCTGCACGCCTGACTGTGGCGGCTGTATCATCCAAAGCTTTTAACAATACTGGGGGTACGCGTTCGTCATCAAAACTTCCAAGGGCTTCAATTGCGGCGGCGCGGATTGCTGCTTGTGGATCTTGCACTACACTTAACAGCGGCGTGATGGTTTCTGGTTGCCGAATACAACAAAGCGATCGCACTGCTAACAATCGTGTATTTTCGTCTAATAGAAGTTCAGTTAGTGAAGTAATCGCAACAGTACCCATTTGTCCCAGTGCTGTAGCTGCGATCGCTTTGAGTTCTTCATCCCGATCATTTTTCAACAATTCAACTATTGACGCGATCGCTTCTGGGTGTTTAAATTCGCCCAAAGTTCTTGCTGCATACCAGCGCAATTCTTCTTCTGCGTCTTCATCTTCTAATATTTCAACCAGAGGTGGGATGGCAATATTTCCTAAGTTAGTCAATACTTTGGTGATTTCCCAGCGTTGCTGAAAATCCCCGATTTCTAACATGGAAAGTGTGAATTTCAGGAGATATTCTCGATTTTTAACTATCTCTGGATGTTCCGAGTCTGCCCCTAAAATTAACTGTTGCAAATATTGAATTAGTGATGACCAATCAGCGGCATTATGTGCTGCCTCGGCTTGTACCAAAAGCTGTTTGATGTTACTCACAATATCTTGCTTTAATTATCATCTCCTGCTCCCTACTCCCTGCTCCCTGCTCCCTGCTCCCTGCTCCCTGCCTCCATTAGCTCGGCTTAACCACAACCGCATTACCCTCAATTTTGGCGGCGTAAGTTTTCAGTGGATCTGTCGCTGGCCCTTTTTGCACTTTACCGTCAGCCCCAAATTCCGAACCATGACAGGGACAAGTGAATTTTTTGGCATCAGCTTTCCATGCTACAGTGCAACCTGCGTGAGTACAGGTAGGATCAACAGCAGTTATTCCGGCTTTAGATGTGCCGACTACCAACACAGGCCCAGCAGGTGAGTTTTTTGCCAACAATTGACCTGTTTTATCTAATTCTGCCGATGTACCTACTGTTTGCCAATCTTTAGATACTGGAGTTGTTTGAGAAGAACAAGCTGCGATCGCTACAGGTAGAGAAGTCGCAATCCAACCCAAACCTACCCAATTAATAAAGTCACGACGTTTCATAGCTGCTGAAATAATATCTAAGTTTTAGCTAACATCTGCAATTCAATTTTGGATTTTAGACTTCGGCTACGCTCAGTCGAACGATTTGGGATGAATCTATGGCGATCCAAAATTGCTTCACTCATCTCAAATACCGTTGATTAAGCGTTCTACATCGTTCATTGGTGACTTTAATGTAAAAAATGCATATTATTCATGCATTTTTTGGAGATTTTCCCAAAAAACGTAACAATTTATACGATTTTAACAAAAATATCATCTTAAGTTATGAGTATCGAAATTGTTACATGAACATTATCTAAACCTGCTTGACAAATTCCCAAGATGTAAATGGCCACAAGTTCCCTTTAACTAACCACGGATTTGAAGTTTCGCGTAGGAATGTTCTTGAGTAAAAATAATCAGCCGTAGTTAAATATTAAGTTTTTATTCCCTAACCCTCGTAGATACAGCACCTGATGTAACTACGGATTCATTGGTATTGGGAAATTACGACCACAGTTCCCGATTATATCAGTAATTTGCAACGAGATTCAGCCTCATGACAGACACAGCAACTACCACTAACCTTAATAAGTTTGAGAAATTAAAAGCAGAAAAAGATGGACTCGCCATCAAGAGTGAGATAGAGAAATTTGCCGCTTTGGGTTGGGAGGCGATGAACGAAACAGATCGCGATCATCGACTCAAATGGGTAGGCGTGTTTTTTCGCCCAGTGACTCCAGGCAAGTTTATGATGCGGTTGCGGATGCCTAACGGTATTCTTACTAGCAGCCAGATGCGTGTTTTGGCCCAAGTAGTGCAGCGTTACGGTGATGATGGTTGCGCTGATATTACTACCAGACAGAATATTCAATTACGGGGGATTAGGATTGAAGATTTACCAGATATCTTTAATAGATTTCACGCAGTTGGTTTAACCACTGTGCAGTCAGGAATGGATAACGTCCGCAATATTACAGGCGATCCTGTGGCGGGGTTAGATGCAGATGAGTTGTACGATACGCGAGAGTTGGTACAGCAAATTCAAGATATGCTCACCAACAAAGGGGAAGGAAACCCAGAATTTAGCAACTTACCACGGAAGTTTAATATTGCGATCGCAGGTGGACGAGACAATTCGGTTCACGCTGAAATTAACGATTTGGCTTTTGTGCCAGCATTTAAAGAAGCAGGGGAGCAGGGGAGCAGAGGAGCAGAGGAGCAGGGGAGCAGGGGAGCAGGGGAGCATTCCCACGACAAAATTTTCGGGTTTAACGTTTTAGTCGGTGGCTTTTTCTCTGCTAAACGTTGTGAGGCGGCGATTCCTCTGAATGCTTGGGTGGCTCCAGAAGATGTGGTAGCTGTATGTAGAGCGGTTTTGGAAGTATTTCGCGATCGTGGGCCACGTGCTAATCGGCAAAAATCGCGCTTGATGTGGCTAATCGATGAATGGGGTTTAGATAAGTTTCGAGCAGAAGTAGAAAGCCGTTTGGGTAAATCATTATTACCCGCAGCACCTAAAGACGAAATCGACTGGGAAAAACGCGACCACATTGGGGTATATAAACAAAAACAAGCAGGATTAAATTACGCAGGTTTGAACATTCCTGTTGGTCGGTTGTATGCCGAAGATATGTTTGAAATCGCTCGTCTAGCAGAAGTTTACGGCACTGGCGAAATCCGTTTCACAGTTGAGCAAAACATTGTTATACCCAACATTGCTGATTCGCGTTTAGCAACATTTTTAACAGAGCCTTTACTGGAAAGATTTTCTATCGATCCAGGTTTGCTGACGCGATCGCTAGTATCTTGCACGGGCGCACAATTTTGCAACTTTGCCCTCATTGAAACCAAAAATCGCGCCCTGGCAATGATTAAAGTCTTAGAAGAAGAGTTAACCTTCACTAAACCAGTGCGAATTCACTGGACAGGTTGCCCCAACTCCTGCGGACAACCCCAAGTTGCAGACATCGGCTTGATGGGAACTAAAACTCGCAAAAATGGCAAAACCTTGGAAGGTGTTGACATATATATGGGCGGCAAAGTTGGCAAAGATGCCCATTTGGGAACTTGCATCATCAAAGGCATACCATGCGAAGACTTGCACCCAATATTACAAGACTTACTCATCAACAGCTTTGGCGCAAAACTCAAGCAAGAAGCCTTACTAGTTGGTAACTGCTAGTACCTATCGGGGGTATTCGGCATTGGGCAAAACTCATACTTCAAACTTAAAGGCTTAACCTTCAACCTTAAAGGCTTAACCTTCGACCTTAAAGGCTTAATCTTCAAACTTAAAGACTTAACCTTCGACCTTAAAGGCTTAATCTTCGACCTTAAAGACTTAACCTTCAAACTTAAAGACTTAACCTTCGACCTTAAAGGCTTAACCTTCGACCTTAAAGGCTCATCTTCTCGTACCTCTTCACCGTATTTTATTCAATTAGAAAGATTGGAATGCTTAAACAATTATTTTCATTCAGCGATCGCTACCGCATCTTACATCAGACTTGGTTTGCTTTCTTTCTCACCTTTGTTTGTTGGTTTAACTTTGCCCCCTTCGCTACAACCATTGGCAGAGAACTACATCTAGCGCCTGAGCAAATCAAAACTTTAGGCATCTGTAACCTTGCTCTGACAATTCCCGCACGACTAATTATTGGGATGCTTCTGGATCGTTTTGGCCCCAGAATCACCTACTCAATGCTGCTAATGTTTGCGGTTGTTCCTTGTTTAGCGACGGCGCTAGCGCAAGACTTTAATCAACTAGTCATCAGCCGTTTGCTGATGGGAATTGTCGGATCTGGGTTTGTTGTGGGTATCCGTATGGTGTCCGAATGGTTCCAGCCGAAGGAGATGGGAATTGCTCAAGGTATTTATGGCGGTTGGGGCAACTTTGGGGCTTTTGGCGCAGAATTTGCCTTACCGATGATTGCAGTTTCTACGAGCTTTCTCGCTGGTGGTGCTTCTAACTGGCGATTTGCGATCGCATTTACAGGGATTATTGCAGCTATCTACGGCGTAATTTATTACAACAACGTCCAAGATACGCCCACAGGTAAAGTCTACAAAAAACCTAAGAAAAATGGTTCTCTAGAAGTAACCAGCATTAAAAGCTTCTGGGCGATGATTGTCTCAAATTTTGGTTTAATTTTCGCCTTGGGTTTATTGGCTTGGCGTCTGGAACAAAAAAACATTCACTTCCTAACTTTGAGCCAAATGTATCTGACTTGGTTACTATTAGCAGGATTATTTGCTTACCAAAGTTACAAAGCTTGGCAAGTAAACCGAGAACTTTTAATTGGCAAGAAAACTTACGCTCCATCCGAACGCTTCCAATTTGGTCAAGTAGCCTTACTCGAATTCACTTATATAACTAACTTTGGTAGCGAATTGGCAGCCGTGTCCATGCTCCCGGCATTCTTTGAAAAAACCTTTGCTTTAGAACATGTTGCCGCTGGGATGATTGCCGCTACCTATCCGTTCTTAAATTTGATTTCTCGTCCTAGTGGTGGCTTAATTTCTGATAAATTTAACTCACGTAAGTGGACAATGACAATTATTAGTGTTGGCATTGGTGTTAGTTATTTGATGGCACATTTTATTAGTAGTAGCTGGCCGATTCCAGTAGCGATCGCAGTCACAATGTTAGCCGCCTACTTTGCCCAAGCTGGCTGCGGTGCAACCTACAGCATCGTCCCCCTAATTAAGAAAGAAGCCACTGGACAAATTGCTGGAAATGTGGGAGCTTACGGTAATTTTGGCGGCGTAGTTTACCTGACAATTTTCAGCTTAACTGACGCTCCAACGCTATTTTCCACAATGGGTATAGCTGCACTAGTCTGTGCTTTTATGTGTGCCTTCTTCCTCAAAGAACCAAAAGGTTCCTTTGCCGCTACATTTGAAGGTGAATTACCAGAAACCGCAACGAAAAACCCTATTTTATTAACTGAAGAATAATCAATTCAAGGATGAAGTAAAAAATTCACTATCAAATCTGAATTAAAGAACTTTACACTTCATCCTTCCATAGCAATCCTAATTCATGAAATTTTTTCTCTCTGCGCTCTTGGCGTCCTTGGCGGTTCGTTAAAAAAAATTTATGAAAAACGAACCGCCAAGACGCCAAGGACGCCAAGGAATAAAAATTTAAAAGAGTTTTTACATTACACACAAATTTCTCAACCTGTCGCTAGCCATGAGTGAATTTACCAAAACCCTTTGTCCCTACTGTGGTGTTGGCTGTGGACTAGAAGTTTCACCCCCAGCCCAACTTGGCAAAGCAACTAATCGAGATAGCCAAGGAAATCCAACTTGGCGGGTGCGCGGCGATAAAACCCATCCATCCAGTCAGGGAATGGTTTGCGTCAAAGGCGCAACGATCGCAGAATCTTTAGATAAAAATAGATTACATTACCCAATGGTGCGAGACTCCTTAGATCGAGAGTTTCGCCGCGTTAGTTGGGATGAAGCTTTCGATCTGATCGCCAAACGCATTCAAACTGTACGCTTCACCCAAGGGCCAGAAGCCTTATGTATGTATGGTTCCGGTCAGTTTCAAACCGAGGATTATTACATCGCCCAGAAACTCATGAAAGGCTGTCTGGGTACTAATAATTTTGATGCCAACTCTCGTTTATGTATGTCTAGTGCTGTGGCTGGGTATATTCAAAGCTTTGGCTCAGATGGGCCCCCATGCTGTTACGAAGACTTGGAGTTAACCGACTGTGCATTTTTAATTGGTACCAATACAGCCGAATGTCACCCCATCGTTTTCAACCGTCTAGAAAAATATCACAAAAAGAACCGCAAAGTCAAAATGATTGTGGTCGATCCCCGGCGCACACCAACCGCAGAAGCCGCCGATTTGCATTTAGCCATTCGTCCCGGTACAGATATCGACTTATTGAACGGCATCGCCCATTTGTTGATGCGCTGGAACTACATTGATACGATGTTCATGGACGACTGCACCAGCAACTTTCCCGCTTATGCTGAGGTTATTCGCCACTATCCGCCGGAAGTAGTAGCTCGTCAATGTGGGATCGGTATTGAAGATTTAGAAACAGCAGCCCGTTACTGGGGTCAATCGCAGCGCGTACTGTCTTTGTGGTCAATGGGTGTGAATCAATCCTCAGAAGGGACGGCTAAAGTAAGAACGATTATTAACCTGCACCTGATGACTGGACAGATTGGCAAACCTGGAGCTGGCCCTTTTTCCCTCACTGGTCAACCGAACGCGATGGGAGGACGGGAAGCCGGAGGCTTGGCGCATTTATTACCGGGTTATCGGGCGGTGAAAAATCCGCAGCACCGTGCAGAAGTTGAAGAATTTTGGGGACTCCAGCCGGGACAGATTTCGCCCAATCCCGGTTTGACTGCTTGGGATATGATTACTGGGTTGGAAAATGATGCTGTAGAGTTATTGTGGATTGCAGCTACCAACCCAGCTGTAAGTATGCCAGATTTAGAGCGGACTAAAAAGGCATTGTTGCGATCGCCTTTCACCATTTACCAAGACGCATATTATCCCACAGAAACCTCTGCCTACGCTCACGTTCTACTACCAGCTGCCCAGTGGGGTGAAAAAACTGGCGTGATGACAAACTCCGAACGGGTGGTAACTCTGTGTTCGGCATTTCGTCAACCACCAAGAGAAGCTAAAGCCGATTGGGAAATTTTTGCCGAAGTTGGACGTAGATTAGGTTTTGAGAAAGAATTTGCCTTTGCTAACTCTGCTGAAGTTTACGCTGAGTTTGTCAAACTAACTAAAAATCGCCCCTGCGATATGACAGGTCTGAGTCACGCGCAATTACAGACAGAAGGGCCTACTCAATGGCCTCACCCAGAAGAGAGCAGGGGGAGCAGAGGAGCAGGGGAAGCAGGGGGAGCAGGGGGAGAAGCATCTGCCAATTGCTCTGGGAAAAGACTATACACTAACTTGCGCTTCCACACCCCTGATGGACGCGCTCGATTCGGGGCATATTACTCCAAAGGATTGGCAGAACCGCCAGACCCAGATTATCCGTTTGTGCTAACGAATGGACGACTTTACGGACACTGGCATACGCAGACACGCACAGGTCGAATTGAAAAAATTTGCAAAATGCATCCCGAACCGTTTATCGAAATTCATCCCCGTGATGCTGCTCGGTTGGGTATTGTCGATAGTATGTATATAGAAGTGCGATCGCGTCGGGGTAAAGCGAAGTTTCCTGCTAAAGTGACAAAAGCGATCGCGCCTGGTACAGTTTTTGTCCCCATGCACTGGGGTTCGCTGTGGGCAGACAATGCCGAAGCTAACGCCCTCACCCATCCAGAATCTTGCCCCGATTCGCTGCAACCAGAATTAAAAGCCTGTGCTGTGCAGCTAACACCAATTTCGGTAGAAGTTCCCATCAAAGATTATCAACTCCAGTCTTCACAATGGTAAGCTGCTAAATGTAGCTCGAAAGTGTTAATTTACAACCAGCAATAGGTAATTTCGTCAATAATCAATAGTCAATAGTTATTATCATTTTTTATAACTCTCTAATTTTGACTGTTACCAATTACTATATCTAAAGAGGTAAAATTCTAGCAATAAAAGGTTTTACTAGAGTTTGTTTTAGTTATGGATAAAGAATAAAACAAAGATAGAAAACTTACAGAAAATCAGCAAGTAATCTTTTTTGAATCCTCTAGATTTATCTATATAGCGGTTCTCGACAAGCGTGAAGTACAATTTTGAACTCACTTCCATTCCTCTCTCCTAAAAGGAGAGAGGCTTTGAATTGTTCCCGCTTCCCGCGACGAGTTGGGGGTTAGGGGGTTAGGTCTATTTGCATACCTGTGCCTCACCGGATTGAAAATGGCTATAGGATTTTCTTTTATTTTAGAATCGGGTGCAGCAGATGAAAAAGTTACTGAGGGAAATACTAGGGGCTACCAAAGATGAGAACTTCATGCACATTATTGAAAACATAGAAGTGCTAGTTTCTAAAGTTCTATCTATTTTTATGGTGGTGGTAATTTTGGTAGCGATCGGAGATTTAGGAGTATTTATTGTTAAAGAGTTATTTACAGCTCCTTATGCAAAGTTTAACACAACATTATATAAAATTTTTGGGCTATTTTTAAATATTTTAATCGCTTTAGAAATTTTAGAAAATATTACAGCCTACTTACGAAAACACGTTTTTCAAGTTGAATTAGTTATTGTGACTTCTTTAATTGCTGTTGCAAGAAAAATTATTATTCTTGATTTAGAAAAAGTTGGAGGGATTGATATAATTGGTTTAGGTATAGCTATTCTTGCCTTGTCAATTAGTTATTTGATAATCCGTCTGAGTAATTCCAAAAATACAGGTTGAAATAATTCGTAATTTGTAATGTGGATTTAGACCTCGACACAAAACTTGCTGCTTTTCCCATTTCCCACTCCCTATTTCCCATCAAATTTAGGTTTGTCGAACAATGACCGAAAACAAAAAGGATACAGAGCAACTAAATTTATTGATAGGGATTATTAATTTTTAATTTTTAATTCGGAGCGAAGCGACGTGACAGATTTTTTTCAATTTGAAGCAGACTTTGTTGATTCTCTGCGTTGCATCCCCATGCAGGTACGTTGCAAATTAGATACCTGTGGCATCAAGCTAAAATTGCCTGACTGGAATCAAATGACTACAGCCGAGCGTCAAGCTTTAGCCGAATTACCTTGCACTACAGAAACGGAAATTCAGTCTTACCGCGAGTATATCGAGCAATTAATCATACAACGCACAGGTATACCAGCTACAAAATTGCCCATCGAGCCTCATCCTGCATGGCTAGACTCTGCCACTGTACCAGCTAGCCTTCAGGAAAAAGCTCAAGAAATAGGTGTAACCCTGACACAGCAACATTGGGCAGCTTTAACGCCCTTGCAGCGTTTTGCTTTGATTAAACTCAGCCAGCCAGGACATGAAAACAAAAACTTTCCTAGAGCGATCGCAGAATTTCATCTGCTTTAATTTACCATTCGATCGTAATCGTTGAATTATGGTCGTGTTCCTATAAGATGTATTAATTTTTGTTAGCTTGCCACTCTGAAATTATACATGACAGCACAGTGATTGATGTCATGTATCAAAAACTCGTATATAAACTAACGCCGAAAAAAGCTGACTCTAAATTAATATTTACTTTAGAAACAACTATTTGATGACTTATAAGTGAGGGTAACAAATATATGGCTGCAAAGAAACTTTTGATGCTTGTTGGCGACTATGTAGAAGACTATGAAGTAATGGTTCCTTTCCAGGCATTACAAGTGGTGGGACACACTGTCCACGCAGTTTGCCCCGACAAAAAAGCTGGCGATAAGGTACGGACAGCAATTCATGACTTTGAAGGAGACCAGACTTACAGCGAAAAACCCGGACACAATTTTACTTTAAATGCAACGTTTGCAGAAGTAGAAGCCACAAACTACGATGCCTTAGTCATTCCTGGAGGAAGGGCACCAGAATATATCCGCCTCAATCAGCAGGTACTAGAAATCACCCGTCACTTTGCCCAAGCGAATAAACCGATTGCTGCCATCTGCCACGGCTTGCAGGTATTAGCGGCTGCTGATGTACTGCAAGGCAAGAGATGTACTGGCTACCCTGCTTGTAGCCCAGATATCAAGAGTGCTGGAGGAATCTATGTTAATATCCCTGTCGATCGAGCAATAGTTGATGGTAACTTAGTGACAGCACCAGCTTGGCCTGCTCACCCACATTGGCTAGCAGAATTTCTCAAAGTACTTGGAACTAAGATTGAACACCCAGAACTGACTACAGTTGTTTGAGATAAGATACCAGAAATATTTTGGTTCACTTCATAACAGTTTCTTCCCCTACTCCCTACTCCAAAAGAGCTTTGGCAAAAACAACTGACAACAGACGACTAAAAATTATATATTTTTGAAATGGAACTAAATGCAGTAAAAAATACTATTTTTTAATAAATTGCAGTGGGTTTAATTTGCAGCTACGATGTCAAAAGTACAGCATCGAGACAATCTGATTTATTCGCTTAACAAGTCAGTTTTAGGGCAAACTCTCAGCAGATGGAATACTTCTTTACATGAGGTGAAACAATTTGAAATTTTGCACCAATAATTTTAAATTTCTTAGCAGTAAGTGAAGCTATAGTGGATTTAGCAATGCTGCTGCTAATGTGGCTAAGGTTAGTCCTGCTGCCAAATTATGTGAAGAATTAGTTTAGAAACGCACTTCTTATCGATGACAGGCAAAAACGCAAGACATAATGCATTTCTGCGGCTAGTGTCTGGTAATGGGGCAGCTTTGGGAGCAGAATCTCGCTACTCGCTGCCCCCCAGTAAAGAGATGGTAATTGGACGCGACCCCAGCTGCCAAGTTGTCTTGGATGCCATGATGTACCGAATGGTATCTCGTCGTCATGCAGTGGTTCGTCCCCTCTCTCTATCCCCAGATAGCAAATTTAGCTGGGTGCTTTGTGACTTGAATAGTGCTAATGGCACTTATTTGAATGGACAACGCTTATATGAATGTCAGGAATTGCACCCAGGCGATCGCATTTCTCTAGGTGCTGATGGGCCGCAATACATTTTTGAATACGAGTATACCTCACTAACCCCGGCGACGACAGTCAACCAAATTACACCACTGCCTTCGGCAACTAACTACCACAACCACACGCAATTAAAGCAGCCAGATTCTGTTAGCTTCACCCAGCTTTTTCCAATTATTTCCACTGGTAAAGATTTAACTAGTAAAGCTTACCTCGTACCGGGAATACTGACCGTAATTTTTGTGGTGCTGATGTTCGCTACAGTCGGTCGGCCCCAAGCTAATCAAGTGATCGTCGCAAGTTACATCGCTTTTGCTGCCTACTATTTTGTTTACCAGCTTTGCGGTAAACAGAAGCCTTGGTGGGTGCTAATGGCTACCTCATTGGGTACAATCCTGATTTTGCTCAGTCCGCTGTTGGATCTATTTATTTTCGTATTTCGCGGCATCTTGCCTGGAAGCTTGCCCACACCCCAAGAATCTATCACCTTCACAGAGTTGCTGGTGCGGATGTTTTTTGGCGCTGGGTTGATGGAGGAATTACTCAAGGCATTACCTGTACTAGGGGCTTTTGCCATCGGTAGAATGTTGTCTTCACCTTGGCGAGAACGCATCGGTATCTGGGAACCTCTAGATGGTATTCTCCTGGGTACGGCTTCTGCCGTTGGTTTTACTCTTTTGGAAACCCTCGGTCAGTATGTGCCTGATATCACTCAAAATGTCACGCAACAGGTGGGTATAGGGGCTGCTGGTCAACTGGCAGGTTTACAACTGCTAATTCCGCGAATTTTAGGCTCTGTAGCCGGACACATGGCTTATAGTGGCTACTTGGGTTATTTTATCGGGTTGGCTGTCCTCAAACCTAGTAGAAGTTGGCAAATTCTGTCTATTGGTTATTTGAGCGCCTCTGCACTCCACGCTCTCTGGAATGCTACAGGGTCAATCAATGCCTTGCTGTTGGTAGTTGTTGGAGTGTTATCTTACGCCTTTCTGATGGCGGCAATTCTCAAGGCACGGGCGCTGTCACCAACGCGATCGCAAAATTTTGCTACCCGATTTCTTGGCCCAAAATAGCGGGAGCAGGGGAGCAGCACTTCGGCTTCTTTCGACTTTGCTACCTCGGCTCCGGTTCCATCGACCGACTTGTCCTGAGCTTGTCGTAAGCGCAGCCTCTCGCAGAGAAGGGCTAGTCGAGATGCTCGGCACAAGTCAAGGCAAGTCGCTCTGTAACCGAGGAGCAGGGGGAGATGGGGGAGAACAACCAATGCTTGAGTATTTACGTCTTGGGATAGATGGCCTAATTTGAAAATCAGCGTACTGTTAACCTATTGTGGAGTAAATATACTTACAAAAATAAAAATCATTAAACTTCTTGCACAAAGTCTTGATTTTCGACTCTTCCTTTGCGTAAGTCAAACCAGCATCTTTGCAAAAGACACCTCAAAATAGAGTAAATAGCAAAGCGCGGGTTACACGAACACAATGCATAATGAAAACTTTTCTTATCCCCTACTCCCTACTCCCTAGACCCTACTCCTCATTCATACTTCAGACTGAGACTTGTTAAGTTCAGTAAAAGCATAAGAAGCGATCGCTAAACTAACTTTTGCTTTATCTACTTCTGATAAAGCTGTCCACTCGCTATTTTGAAGATTACTGAGTGCAGATGCCGCGTTTTGCGATTCGCTGCTTCGCATAGCGTAAGCAAAAGGACGAGCCAAAACAATAAGATCCTCAGTTCCCCAAGCAGGTAGCACTGTCTGAACGCACTCAACCAGTTGCTCGCTGATTAATTGGCGAGCAGCAAATATCTCAGCAGCTTTGCTGGCGATGGTGTTGAGCAATATTTGGGGGACACAGGCAGAAAAATTAGTACGTAATGTTTCTTGGAGGTTAAGCACTACTGCCTGTTGTAGGTTATCATTTTGGTCAGGTGTAGGAGTAATACTAGACCAAAGTGTATCTAGATGTCCGTAAAAATCTTGCGATCGCCTCATTAGTTCAACGCCCTGCAAATCTTCCATTCCGAACTGTTGTTCTAGTTCTTGAAAATAAGCTTCTGATTCCTCATCACCTGGATTCCAGGGATAGTTCGCATCTTCTGGTTCTAGTAACGCTTCTAATAACTCTAAATCTACTTGAGATGGCAAAGATGGGAAAGTGTCTGAGCCGTTAATTTTGTGAGCCATATTTTCTTCCCTCATGATTATTTGGTGGTATTGACAGCTACAAGTTCTAAGAGGAGATTTCCGCAAAAACTGTTGATTTTTTCTCCAAAAAAAACAGATTTTAAAAGCTAATGCTAAAGACTCAAATTCATTTATGCAATAGCTCCGCTAGGAGTCTTCAATCACAAACTCCCAGGTTTCCCCTCTAGCACTTCCAAACTTTAACTGCATCCCCGATTTCAAAGGGACTTCCTCCCGGAGGATTTGTTGCCAGCCATTAGGGCCTAAAAACCAGGTTGTCCCGTAGGTGGAAAAATCTTGCAAGTAATAAGTTCGCATCAGTGTAGCATCTGTAAGAGTGTTGCGGCAGAAGATTTCGGCGTGGCGTTTGGATACAGATGGTTCGGGGATGACAATATCATTATCTTTCGTGCGGCCGATGCGGGTAACTCCATAACGCAGTAGCCAGGTTTTACCTTTTGGAGTCAGCGATCGCAAACTTGCAGTCGGAAGTGAGGAACCGACCTCAGGAATGGCTGTATCTGGAAGTTCGGTAATACCTTCATCCAGATTTTTAATCAGTTCGCCATTAAAATCTGGATGCAGGTAGAGAACAGGCAAAGTCCAAGCAGGTTGATTAAATTTATACAGTGTTAACAACTCTTGCCTAGCCTGTGCTACGGCTTCATCAATTGGCTTGTGCGATCGCAAAGCTTCGGTAAAAGCTTGAATAAAACTGTGGCTTTCATGGTCAGCGATTTCATCGCGCATCCCCAAAACCGCAGGCACACCATGACGAATCAATACTTCTGCTAAACTACTGGCAGGGATAGCTTGATGATTGATTGCAGCTGGTTGTGCGCCCCAACAAGCGTTGAAAACCGCTAATTTCACACCCGTACGGGTCAATGCTTGCGCCAATTCTATCCCATTGAGGGGCATATCTGCTCGCAAAAACAGTAACCCTCCGTCTGGGTCTGGCAAACCATGTCCAGCGTAAAAGAAAACATTGTATTCTTTGGTTTCTAATTCATCAATCAACTGTTGTGGAGTTGGTTGAATGAGTTGATTCACTACACAAGGTGCATATCTTTGGGAGTTACCAGGCGTATCTGCAAGAGCTTGCTGTAAGATAGCGCCTTCTTGTTCTAGTTGCAGCTTGTCATCATGACCTAAAACCAGCAAAATACTTAAAGCTTGGTCAGTTCGCAAATGCGGTAAAGCGTCAACTTCTGTGGTGGTGCGACTAAATAACAAATCTTGCGAGAGAGACATCGCCGATTGGCCAGGCTCACGCTGCATAATTTCCCAAGGGAAAGCGATCAGATCCGGGTCGCGAATTTCTAGTCGAAAGCGCAAACGTGTATGCTGACCCATAGCAATACCGCGACTGCGTTCTAAACTACCAAGAATTTGTCCGTCGAATACCCAGCGCCATAAATTCATTCCCAAGTATTGCATCAGACGACTGCTGTAGGGACCAGTAGGTTGACCTGAAGGGGATGAAATCCAATCTATGGGAAATGGGTTGCTCTTTTGAGATGTTGAGTTAGGGGAAATATCTAAGCGACCATGACCAGCAAACATCTGCTGCCATTCGTGCCACACTTGGGTAAGTTCAACAGGCCATACACAGTCATGTAAAACGTAGCCACTGGGATACGGAGCCTTGACCACCCAAATGGCGAAGTTGTCAGTGCCAGTGTTTAAGAGACGGGCGATCGCCAAATTCAGGGATGGCATGGATTCATTAAATTAAAAGTTAAAAAAAATAATTTCAAATAACAATTCTCCAAGGTGAAAATTTTCTACTTTTTTGACCTTGTAAGTTTTTTAATCTGATTGTTACCTGTTATTATTCCAGGTTTTTACCAGTTTATCGAGTATTTGATTAAGTTGGACTGGTGTCAGCTGGTTCGGTAACTGGCGGTTGCGTGATAGTTCTACATGGATTTGGTGCGTCTGATTGTAAAACAATGCCAAAACGGTTGACTTGGGAGGAGTTTAGCAATACTGTTGCTGGCAAAGGGTTTGAATTTGGTGGAACTGAGGTAGTTACAGCTGGGCTATTAGTATTAGCTGGAGTTTGTGTACTTTTATTAGCACAGACTCGCATAGACACCAAAAAACTCCCAGAAGCAGGATTTGGATTTGATTTTTTCTCAATAACTTCTAAAAAAGCCCCACGGGGAAGTGATTGGTTGTTTCCCAAGGAGATGTCATTATTGGTTTTAATTACCCAACCAGGAGAAAGATTAGCCAGCGATCGCGGTGTAGGTGTCGCTTCGATGGTAGGATTTTGGGTTTGTAAGGGATTGGAAAAAATTGGAGAGGTTCCTCGCAGTTGCCTGACGAACAATCCTAAAAAACCTGCTGCTAGCACAAATATTAATGGAACTATCCACTGTAGGGGGAATTGACGAGTAATAGCCGGTTCAGTGTCTGGAATTACCTGAGTCTTGTGGTTTGGACTGCCTAAAACTGTCGCATCTGTGGCCCTGGATGCTAAATCAACTGTTTTGGCAGAATGACTCTGAGGAATTATTGCTTGGATGGTGATTTCTGGTTCCCAATATTGGACTTGATAGTGAACTAAAGCGACGGTGACATTATCGTGTCCATTTTTAGTATTAGCAATTTCGACTAATCGATCGGCAACAGTTGCTATATTTGCTTCCCCAACTAAAATCGGCAAGATTTCTGTTTCCCAGTACTCCTCTACCCGATCGAAGTCACTCAAACCATCGGATGTGAGCAGAAAAACAGCATCTTCATCGAGCATAAACCGTCCCGATGTGGGATGCAATGAAGTGCTAGAACCCATCCCCAAAGCTTGGACGAGAGAGCCAGCGGCACTTTGTTGCACTGCCTCGCGGTAAATGGCATAACCTAGCCGCACTTCGCGGGAGGCGACATCATCATCAAGGGTAACTTGATAACAGCCGTGGCGTGTAATCCAGTAGGCACGACTATCGCCGACGTGGGTAATGTACATTTCATGAGCAACAGGCAATGCCATGACTAAAGTCGTGCCCATGCGTTGACGCCCTTGGCGATTTTCACTGTCATTGCGTTGACTGATTTTGTCATTGGCCATTGCCACTGCTTTATCTAGGTCATTCAGCAGCATTGCAGGGTCTATGTGGTCGTAAGGAACCTTTGTTAGTTGTTGCACCTGCTGCTGGATGGTTTCAATGGCTAAATTTGAGGCGACATTGCCGCCCTCGTGTCCACCGATGCCATCACAGACAATTGCTAAGGCTGTTGGCTGGGGTGGTTTGCTCACTGGAGTTCCACTGGGGGGACTACAGGCATCTTCGTTACGTTGACGACTGGGCCCGGTGTCGGTTTTGGTGATAATTTGGATCGTGGGTGTTTGCGATCGCCCTAACCCAGCCAGTCCCCGATCTAAAACTCCGATTAATTGATCGGTGGAATTAATCTCTCCCTGAATTAAAGCCAGACTAACGCGATCGACAAATTCCGCGATCGCTGGTTTGGCAGTGCTGACCAACTGCTGCCAAAATTCACCTAATTGGGGCAATTCTGGGGATGTGGTGCTGTCAAAACGCAATTCCAACAACCGGACTAACGATCCTTCTACCCGTAATACATAAGAGTCAAGTAAGCTAGAAGCGACACCTTCACTTACAAGAGGTTGCCACAGATGAGCTATTTGCCATAACCAATTTAGTTGGCGCATCGATGTTGCATCACGCCAAGCGGTGGTTAACTCGCTGCCTAAATGTACTTGTTGGGTAGTGTCATCTACTAATAGTGGCGGTTTTTCTAAGAGTAATATTTCTCGGTGGGAAGACCCGTCAGCAACAAAAAGCACTCCATATACCTCCGGTACGTGTAGACGGTAGGGAATCAGTCTCAGGTACGCTTTTAGAGGCTGCAAATTATCTAACTCAGGCGTTAGCGCTAATAAACCAGGCTTCGTATCTAAAAGAAGAAATTTATCAAGGATTAAATAGCGATCGGCTAATATTTCTCCTGGGCTACCCATACTTGGGCTATCTACCACAGCCCAGAGATAATTTTTGGGTAGGGGCGTGGAACATCGCTGGCAAAACTTGTGAGTCAGGGGGTTGGCAGCCTGACAATTTTCGTTTGGACAGTAGAGCGTTGCCGCGTCATTTTCCATAGTTTTCGCACCGATCAGCGATTGGCAATTTCTTTAATAGCATTAGTAGGGACAATCTAGACCGCTCATCTTTCTTAAACTTGACATACCCAGACTTCAGATGATGATTTTAGCTGGCGGATATCAGCAGGTGCTAATACTTATCCGAATCCAAAAAATACGCTCCTAACTCAACCCTACAGCCTAATCATAGCTTCTATTGCCCTGTGACTCTCCATCGCCAAAGCAACTAACTCCAACCCTGTCACCACAGCATAACCCAAGCATAACTGCGCGATTTTTTTTTGCGAAATTACCCCATCATTAACAGGCAGAGAATATTGGTATTTATTTAGTTTATAAGTAGGATAGCAAGAATTAACTTTAATTAAGAATTAAGAATAGCAAATATTAATTTTGGCAAAAGTACCTGATAAATGCAGTGACTCTAAGAATCTCTTGAGGACTGCTGTTAGTGGCAGCGCGGGGTTAGCCAGTGCTGAGTTAAAAAGTAGACTTATGAATTTTTCCACTCTCAGCCGAAACACTTTTAACTCAGCACTCTTTGTACAGAAGGGTTCAGGCAGTCCGCTACCAACTCATTGGCTTATTTGTCGTCAATGGCAACTTGAGGGACTCCCATGCTGTAATTAGTAACACGGGCAGAAAGATTGTAGCTGACTTCGCCGAGTTGCAGAAGCGATCGCAGATAATGCTCTAAGTCTGACCCCACACGGCGCAAGTTGTAGTCCGTGAGGTCTGCGCCACTAGATGCTTCTACTAGTTCATCAAATTTTCGATAAATTTTTTGCAGTGCATCTTCATTCCAATTAAATTCGTTATCTGGGTCAACATCTAAGGTTAAGACTTGTTGACTAGGAACTAGATCGCCATCTCGGTCAATTTCACCTGCAAAAATGCGGATGTGCCGGGTTGTGGACTTGAGCAGCATCGGGTTATCCATAAAAAGGTGTAAGATTTGCGTGGATTACACTGAAATTATTGTAGACCTTATATCCGAGCTTGAATGCTCCCAATTTAAAAGCTTTGAATCCTGTTTTAAAAGGGTATATTGAATGGGCATAAGTAAAAATATCACCTTTACTGATGAGTTTGCTACTTCTGTTATGAGTTGAAGATATATTTAACTGCTAGTACTGACAGTAGTCGAATTATTTTTCTGTAAAAATTAATTGGTAGAGTATTTTCATTTAGTCTACAAATCTGACTTACTGCTAATATTTTTGGACTCAATCAAGCCCAAAACACAGTAGGGCAAGGCACTCAGCATAAATAATTTGCTCTGTGTGCTTTTTTTATAGAGAACAAAAGTTTTGACATTAATAATTATGCCGAGCAATTTATCCTGAATTTTCTATCGCAAAAAACGTACATCAAGTAATTTCACGCAATAGCGCTACATCGACTGCTGGCTTTAAGAAACTCAAAAAAAATCAGCGGTTTTACTTACGTATAAACACCAAAATTAAAGTAACAAGTCAAACTGTTATTGACGTTCACATAAAGTTGATGTAAAAACCTTTAAAAAGGTTGAACAACTTCTTACAGAAACTTTATTGTGTAGAATCTTAAAAACTGAATAATAGTTATGGCTTACCATAAGCTACATCTGGCACAGAAACGTCAAAATCTAGACACTGAAAATCTAGCTTGAAAATACACCACAGGAGAGTGAAATGGAATACAAAGGTGATTGATGAAGAAAAATTCTTAATTCAAGCACTTTGGATTCAAAAGAGATATAAAGAATTTTGCTGGACATCTACCTCCTTACCCTCATAACAACCAAGTAAAGGAATCTCAATAGTTATGAACTCCAAAGCATTACCACGCCAGATAAATAATCTCGAAGTAGGTGTTTATGAGTGTGAAATACATCTCAAATTCCGGTTGATTGAGGAAAAGAGTCTATTGAGCGATCGCGAGCAACTCTTACAGGTGCTACTTGATGCTTTAACCGAAGGTTCTGATGACTTTCTAGAAACGCTCCAAGCGTCCGTTAAAGCCCAGGAGGTATCTGAGTTTAAAGCCTCGCCTCAAATGCGGCGTCAGCTAATGCGCTTGCGTAATGTAGCGGAAAATTCTCCAACCTAAAGGTGTAATTTAATTGGTGAAAAACGTGAATTGGGCATCAAATCAAATGTTGATCCCATACCCCCATTGCCATAAAAACTAAGCAGTCAGTAGATTTCATAAAATATTTTGATTTCTACCTTGTGAAAGTCTTATTTAGCAGCACAAAGTCCCAGGAACAGTTTCCGCTATTAAAAACTTTGTAGCAAAGGGTACTGGTAGAATCTGAAAGCAAATTCAGCCGGGTGCATTTTACCGAGTTTTTATCAAAACATTGCAGAATAATAAAACCCTGTGTCTTTACAGATGGGGAATTGGATAACAGGCGCAAATCAAATGAAAATCTAAAAGACCAAAGTAAAAATAAATAACCTTTCTTTTAGCTTTTTGCTTAAGCTAAGTGCCTGATTTGCTGAAATACTTATGTCTTATCTATTACTGGTAATAGGTAATGGTTTAGCAGCCAGTTAGCTATTATCAATTACCCAGAGGCAAGGGAGATGAGGGAGACAAGTCTCTCTCTTCTTCCTTGTCCACCTTGTCTAAGTTGCGATCTTCTCCATACCCAATACAACTCTTGGAGAGGCTGCGCCAATGGCTTCTCTACGGGACGCTACGACACAAACGCGGTTCTTGAGCGTAGTCGTACCACTTGCCTACGGCATGCTGCGCGAACGTGGAAGCAAGCTACGCGTAGCGTCCCGCAGGGAAGGGCAGTACAAGAATTCCCATCCCTATTTAGCAAGACCGTGTTCCAGAGCAAAACGAACTAACTCTGTACGGCTATTGGTACCGGTTTTACTAAACAAACGGCTGACGTATTTTTCTACATTACGGACGCTGGTTTCTAAGCGACGGGCGATTTCTTTGTTCATCAACCCTTCAGCGACCAAATTTAAAACACTTTGTTCTCTGGGAGTCAAATCAATTTTAAAAGGGGCTGGCGATTGGGAAATGGCATTTCTTTGAGTTAACAATGCTTTAATTTGGGCAATCTGATTGGCTAGTTCAGCAAGATCGGGGGTTTCAGCGTCATCTCCCGTACTCGCAGCCTTAGCAGCGCGGCGGGCTAGCAAATTTTCGACTATAGCCACTAATTCGTCTGGATCGAAGGGTTTGGGTAGATAGGCATCAACACCAGCGTGATAACCTTGGATGCGATCGCCTGTCATACCTTTAGCAGTTAAAAATACTACCGGTAGTGCTTGGAAACGGGGGTCTTCCCGTAGTTGCTTCAGAAACTGATAGCCATCCACTTGAGGCATCATCACATCGGAAATCACTAAGTCAGGTGTATTCAGCTGCATCCATTCCCAACCTTCAAGGGCGTTACTGGCGACTTGAACGCTGAAACCGCTCTCTTGCAAATAGTCTTTCACGGCTTCCCGTATCCCTGGTTCATCATCCACCAGTAACAATTGTGCTGACATTTAAAATTCCCTTAAGTTTACCTTTTTCCAATTTAGCGAAAGTTGACAGGCATTGAACAAAAGGATAGAAGGGAAGATGAACTCCAATCTGGTAGCAAGTTAACCATAATAGTGATAATCAAGACAGGAGAAACTGCAAGATGAATGCTATTACCCTGAACTTAGAACCATTAATCAATCTCACTTCTGAGCAGTTTTATCAGCTATGTCAAGTCAACCCTGATGCTAAACTAGAGCGCACAGCATTGGGAGAATTAGTTGTAATGGCACCAACTGGTGGAGAAACTGGTAGTCGAAACCGCAGACTAACTCAACGCTTGGGAACTTGGACAGATGAAGACGGGACTGGAGAAGCTTTTGACTCTTCAACGATGTTTCAGCTTCCCAATGGAGCTTTACGTTCGCCTGATGCGGCTTGGGTTTATTTAGAGAGGTGGGAAGCACTGGCTCCTGAACAACGAAGAACTTTTTCACCCATCTGTCCTGACTTCGTAGTACAATTGCCCTCTGAATATGATACGCTCAAGTCCCTCCAAGACAAAATGCAAGAGTATATGGAGAATGGTACGCGCTTGGGCTGGCTGATTGACCCTAAAGGAAAGCAGGTAGAAATTTATCGCCAAGGAAAAGAAAAGGAAGTGCTACTTTCACCAAATCAGTTATCGGGGGAGGAGGTACTGCCAGGTTTTGTTTTGGATTTACAAGGAATTCTTTAATAATTTTTACCCTTTAGCGAAAATAGCCGTGCGATCGCGCACAATCCATTGGCTTAAGGTTTCTAATTCAGTAGTACGTCCATAGAAGCGGGAAACGTCGATCGCCTCTCCCCAATCGATATGAGGCGTCAAGGTTGGAGAGGTGTTTGCAGCATTCCATTGTGTTGCTGTGCTGTTCGCGTTCGTAGAGAGCGTCATTACGAATTAGTTAAATAACCCTTACCATTGAGGATTTTCCATAATTAATGCCTCTACTGCCGAGCTATTTAACGGAACTGAGAAAAAATGTCCCTGGCTATATTGACAGTTTAACTTTCTTAGAAGTAATAGTTGCTCTTTTGTCTCTACCCCTTCGGCAAGCACATCCACACCTAGCTTGTGTGCCAAGGCGACAATTATCTCAATAATTTCTAAATTCTTACTATTAATGCCCATCAAACTGATGAAAGAACGGTCAATTTTCAACACACTAATCGGAAAGTTATAAAGACCACCTAATGAGGAATAGCCCGTACCAAAGTCATCAATTGATAACTCAATGCCCATCTCTCGAAGTTGCAAGATTGCGGCAGTTACGTTATTACCATTTTCCACAATTGCGTTTTCAGTAATCTCTAGCATTAAAGTGCCAGCATCAAGGCCAGTTGAGTGCAAAATTTGTCCAATCTGCTCTATCAAATCCGGCTGAGAAAATTGCTTGACGGAGAGATTAACACTAATTTTATCTAGTAATTTAGAACGATGGCATACCCGCCAAACTTGCATCTGGCGGCAGGCTTCATGCAATGCCCATTTGCCAATGGAGAAAATTAGTCCAGTTTCCTCTGCTAGGGGAATAAAATCTGCTGGATTAAGCAGACCACGCTCTGGATGCTGCCAGCGCAATAGAGCCTCAAAACCTATAATAGAGCCACTAGTTAGCGAAACAATCGGTTGGTAATAAACCCGAAATTCTTCGCGTTCAATTGCTCGGCGCAAATCAGTTTCTAACTGCAATCTCGCTAGAGCATCAGCATACATATCTGAGTTGAATAACTCATAACGCGCTCTGCCTAGCACCTTGGCTCGGTACATTGCTGTATCTGCATCCCTCAACAGTTCTTCTGGGTGTTGATAGTCTACTGTCGAACTCAACGCGATGCCAATACTTGCCGTGATGAAGACTTCTTGTCCGTCAAGCTCAAAGGGTAATGTCAGTTCCTTCTGAATCCGTTCAGCGACTTTGATGGCATCTGACATATCCTGGATTCCCTCAAGCAGGATTGTAAATTCGTCTCCCCCAAGCCGTGCTGCTGTATCTATGGAGCGTACACATACTTGTAGTCTACTTGCAATAGCAAGCAGCAATTGGTCTCCATTTAGGTGTCCAAGGCTGTCATTGATCACCTTAAACCGATCTAGGTCGATAAATAGTACAGCATATAGATAATCTGAATGCCGTTTTGAATAATTTATCGCATGTTTTAGGCGGTTCATAAATGCAACGCGGTTTGCCAGACCCGTCAGTGTATCGTGAAAAGCAAGGTGCAGCAGTTGTGACTCGACTCGTTTACGCTCTGTAATTTCATTGAGCAATTTCTGATTTGCTTTTACCAGTTCCGCTGTTCGTTCCGCCACCCGTATTTCTAACTCACTGTAAGCTCGGTACAACATTTCTTCAGCTTGTTTGCGTTCGCTGATGTTGCACAACAGCCAACGCCAGCCAAGGTACTTCTCTTCAAGATCGTATACTACAGACGCTTTCACATTAGCAGGGAAAGGCTTTCCTCTCCGTGGCTGTAAGTGAATTTCCCAGTTCACTATCTCTTGCAAATTGTTTATTTGATAGTTAAAGGACTGGCGGTCTTGTTGACCAATAAAAAGAATTAATGGTTTACCTACTAAATACTTTTGTTGGACACCGAGCAAAGTTGCTGCTACATGGTTAGCCTCTTGGATTATTCCGTGGGTATCAGTTACCAAGTAACCATCTGGAGCAAACTCGAACAAGTCTTGGTAACGTTGGCGCTCTTTCTCTACTGCCGCTCGTGTTACCTTTAACTCCTCGGAAGCTGTCAATAGTTCTTCCATTGCGGTGTTAAGTTCCTCGAAAGCCTCTGTTATCATCTCCTGTTGTGAGTTCAGCTTAGTTCCATAGCATTTTAATAGTTCCTGTATCTGTGAGCATAATTTATCTATTTGTCGATCAAATCCATCCACTTTCATGTTGCTCAACTCACAAAACTATAAAGCGTAAGTGTGAATGAAGAAAGCAGTGGAAACAAACCTCATGCTTTCTTCAAGACTTCAGACGCTATTGAGCAGGCAAGGAGAGAAGGTTACTTGAAAGAGCGGACACTCTATAAATAAATATTAAAGAAGTTGGTTTTTTGATTTACTAATTTATCTTTCAATAATCACGAAGCAATCAAATTTGTGTAGCCTCAATCAACTTTTAGCCATATTTATTGCCAACCAAAGTCCTGAGTGGCAACAAGCCCTACCTACTGAAATTTTTATTTTATTAAATACAAGGTACTAAAGTTCAAAGATTAATAACAGCATATTTGCTTTACCTGCTTTTGCAAATACTTCTTAAGATACATTCGCTTTTGTGAGCTAAGGAAAGCATAAGGTTGTCAGTCAATGCTTTTAGACTGACAAGAACGTTTTTGCTCAAGTGTTACTGAATTCAGGTATGAAAATGATTTTGCGTAATTTCAAAACCTTTCTAGAGACTAGCAATTGCAACGTCTCTATACCAAGATTTACACATCTAAATCAGCAACGCCCTTTTTCTTACTTACAGTCGAGCAATTATCTTGGCATTCTCTGGTAGCTTGGCGTCTCTTTGTCCAGCAGTACGCGCCCTAGCTGTGAACAAACCAATGGGAGTACTTAATAAATCTACAAGGGTGGCTTGGCTAGCGATGCCTGGGGCGGGCTTCACCAAAGCCTTTTTAATATCTCTTGGTACTTCCTTCAATAGCCAACGTGCCAAACGATAGCCGTATTCTCTGGGTGTCATCTCTCGCATTAAATCTACACCGTACAGTTCGTGCAGATAGCGATTTGAGCGTCCATAACGCCGCCATTGACTTTGCAGTTCTTGAAGTGTAGCGCGGTGGCGGTGCTGAACGATCGCATTTGGGGCAAATTCCAAACGCCCGATGTTTTCCCCCAAAATCCGCCAACAAATATCAGCATCACCACCAGTAGTCAGATAGGGACGAAATAAACCCACTTTTTCAAAGGCAATGTGCCGAATCGCCAAATTAGCTGTTTGACCATAGGGACGAAAGGAATGGTTAAGAGTATGCTTTTGCGATAAAGTTTCTTGACGGTCTGCGTGTTGTTCTAGCAGAGTTGTGCCTAGTAGTGCCAAAATTTCACCAGCAACAATTACTACTTCTGCGTTGACAAAAGGCTGAATTAGTGCATTTAACCATTGCGGTTGTGGGCGACAATCTGCATCGGTAAAAACCATAATTTCACCCGTAGCGGCGCGAATACCAGTATTACGAGCAGCGTAGGAGCTTTGAATTTGGGTTTCGCTTAAGGGGCGAATTGTAATTGGGCAATTTTCGGCAGATGTTTTCAGGATGGTGAGAGTGCGATCGCTACTGTTGTTGTCCACCAACAAGTATTCTACCCGGTCTTTTGGGTAAGTTTGAGACAACAGACAATTGATTAACTCTGGTAAATCTGCCTCACCGTTATAAATAGGAACAACCACCGACACCATTGGTAAAAAGCTGGTGGCGGTGGTTGCGTCAACTGGCTGATGATTCATAAATCTGAGATTTTGGAGATGGGATTAATAGCTAGTATTCCCAAACCAAAATCCTGGAACGGCATATTAAGCAGTTTTCATAACTCCAAAAATCTGGATTTGGGAATACTACTATATAAACACCTGGTAACAAATCATTCGCGTCAATTTAAAATTTCAGGTTATCGGCGCGGCTCATGGGTCGAGTCGGTTGATTTGCTGGCGGCTGGGCAAAGTTGTTATTTGATAGAATTGCGATCGCTCGAGCGTATTGGGGATCGCTCTTAGTTCCGATTAAATTTGGATTAGAAGCCAACTGCCGCTCTTGTGCTTCTGTCAAGTCTAGCTTGATATCTGGGGCAATCCCTTTATGGTTAATATCTGTTCCCGCCGGGGTGTAGTAATGGGCTATGGTGACAGCCAAGCCGGAACCATCTGCCAGTTCATGAACTGACTGCACTAGGGCTTTGCCAAAAGTTTGACCGCCTACGACTACCGCCCGCTTATTATCCTTGAGTGCCCCTGTGAGGATTTCGCTAGCACTAGCTGAATTCCCATCCACTAAGACCGCCAAAGGACGATTTGTTAAAGCAGTGCGATTAGCTTTAGTTTCCTCAGTGCCGCCCACACGGTCTACTGTCTTGACAATTCCGCCGTCATTATACCACATCCGAGCAATTTCAATGCTCGCTTGCAACAAACCGCCAGGATTTCCCCGCAAATCCAACACATAAGAATCAACTTTCTTAGTGTTCAAATCGCGGATAGCTCGTTGCATTTGTTCTGCGGCATGGGCGCTAAATTCTCGCAAACGGATATAGCCAACGCGGCGATTCCCTTCTTGCTTGAGGGTATAGCGTACCGTTGGCACTTCAATACTTGCCCTTGTCAGCTTCAAATCAAAGGCAGTTTGGCCTGGGCGTCCCAACCGTAGCTTGATGGGAGTACCCGCTTTGCCGCGGATTAGCTTAGAAGCATCATCCACTTTCATTTTGAGAGTGGGTTTGCCGTCAATTGCCAAAATTTCATCGCCTGCTTTGATCCCAGCTTTCAGTGCCGGAGAATTTTCTATGGCTTCGACAACAGTGAGGCGCTGAGTTTTTTCGTTCACTTCCATCCGAACGCCAATACCAGAGACTTCCCCTGATGTTTGGCTAGTCAGAGCTTCAAACTGTTGTGGATCCATGAACCGAGTGTAAGGATCTCCCAACTTTTGTAAAGCTTCACGGATGGCAGTGTATGCTTCTTCTTTAGAAGAGTAGTCTTTGCTCAACAGGCTTTGCCTGGTTGCTTGCCAATCTTGTTGATTAAATTTACCATCAACATATTCATGATTTACCAGTTGCCAAACTTGGTCAACTATCACTTTTGGGCTGTCTTGTAGGGCTAGAGCAGCACGGACACCACGAGTCCAAGCGGGGCCGAACACGGATATGGTAGCAGTTGTGGCGATCGCTCCACCAATCAAGGCTACTTGGAGCGGTGAGTAACTTTTCGCAGATTGGTTCATGTATACTTAGCTGGAATAATTGTGTTGTTGACAGTTTAGCAATCAGGCTTTCCAGAAATTTTTAAGTTTTTATACCCCAGAATCAACTATGCTCCTTCATCATTTTTATCTTTAAATGATGCCAAAAATGCCGCATTAGTTATTAACAATCATTTCTCAGTTTGTTAGTCTTCTCCGGAAGGCTATACTGAGTATGTGACACTTTAATTAGCGTCATCTTTGCATTCTAGATTACTTTTATAAGATAGCACTTTGCTCACTGAATTGCAGTACTGTTATACAGCAATAAAATCAGTTTTTCTTACTTAAGTCATGAAACGCAAATTTACCATCAAATCATTAATTTCTATTAAAAAAAAATCTGTTAATCTGTGGCAATTGTTACAAAAACTCAGTGGTGGATTCTATCTTGTCCTGGGTGTTTGGCTGATTTTCACTACTATAACCTTACTTTTTGCTTCTTCGCAGCCAATAGATGCCTTCTTTGTGCTGGGTGGTAGTATTCGTCGAGAAACTTATGTTGCCCAACTGGCAAAACAATACCCGCAAACCCCAATTTTAATTTCTCATGGTTCCCCAGATCCGTGTATACGGTTAATTTTTCAGGCGGAATTAGCAGAGGTACAAAACGTTTGGTTAGAAAACTGCGCGAATTCTACCTTTGAAAATTTTTATTATAGTATTCCAATTCTGCGCCGTTGGGGAGTGCATAAAGTCATGTTGATTACTTCGCCCAGTCATTTACCCAGAGCTAAATGGATGGCACAGATTCTTTTGGGCGCTCATGGTATTTGGGTAGAGCCAGAAATTGTTCAAGAATTGGGTATTCCTGGTAATCAGGAATCTTGGACTAAAACTGGATTAGATGTAACACGCAGCTTATTTTGGGCGATTTTAAGTCAAATTATTCAACCGCAATGCTCAAATGTGACAAAGCTTACTGATGTAGATATGCAAGCTTGGGAGCATCGAGGTTTTCATTGCGAACACCAAGGGGGGCTGAGGAGATAACTTACTCGTAATGCGTCCACATCCGAATTATCTTGACTACTTGCTCGGATTCGATGACCTCATATACCAACCGATGCTGTATATTAATCCTACGAGAATAAGCACCGGATAAGTCACCAACCAGCTTTTCATAAGGTGGAGGATTTTGAAAAGGATTTTCTTTAAGGACTGCGAGTAATTCCTCGGCCTTTTCCTTTAAGTTACTAGAAGCTAATTTCTTCGCGTCTTTTTACGCTTGTTTTGTGTAAAGCAACTTCCAACTCGCTCCTTCGGAGTTTGCAAGTGGCTCCTCAGAAGCTTGCTGACTCACCAATCCAACTTCCCATCACATTCTTGGATCGGGGTTGCTAGTCCTTCTTTTATAGATTCTCGCATTCCAGGGAGAGATAATAAGTAAAGAGTCTCCTGAATTGCAGACCAATCTTTTTCTGCAAGCAGAATTGCATTACCGCGATCGCCTCGAATGATCGCAGGTTTACTCTGCTCTGCAACTTGATCGACGATCTCTTGCAAATTATTTTGAGCGTCGTTGACGGGAAACGAAGACATCATAACTTTTTTACTCATGATAACTTTAATTTAGTATAAAAGTTGAGAAACTTACCACATTATCAACGAAGAAGAAGAGGAACTAAAAAGTATTTTGCAATTTGGAACCACGAAGTAGCGATCGCTTTAAAAATTAAGCTATATTTTTGCATAATAAAAGAATCGCAATTAGGCATAGTTTAAGAATTTTTCACTTTTATAAAAATAATTTAGCTATCTGCATGAAATGGGACACTTCGCAGATTTTATATCGAGCTATAGCGAATTTGGTTATTAGGCTACTAAGGGTTGTAGTCCATGTAACTCCAATACTTCAAGCCAACCCAATCTCCATGTTCAGTAAGACCAAACTTGTACCCATATCCAACATCCCAAAAGCAAAACATATATCGTTGAATTTGTTGGAAATTGTTACGCATGAATTGGGTAACAGATTTTTCCGATGAACCTCCATCATACTTAACTTTGAAATAGTAAGGATCGTCATCAAACATCTTTCCTGCTTTTAAGGCAAGTTCGATTGCGATCGCTTCGTCAGAGGAGATTGTGCAAAAAATTTGGTGGTTGTAGATGACGTAATCGTAATACCCGTAACACTCTATCGGCTTTAACTTTACTAGTACCTTACTGATTTTTTCATGTATGTCTCGTGCGACTGGCTTCGTCGATTGACAGGCAGTTAATGAAGCAAGTTCTGGATGGAAAGAGTTCGTGTATCGATTCCAAACCTGATCGGGAACCGTCGGTGCAAGGCAGATCCACTCTAAATCTGAAGTTTGACCAACGATGATAAAAATCTTAAATTCTTGTGCCCAAGAAACGTTAAGGCTCCGATTAATGCTGCGAAGACTGTAGGCTCCAAGGTTTTGTAAGCTGCTTTTGAGAAAATAAGCTAGAGCGTTGTAGTACTGGTTTTGCTGTGATTGCAAATAAGGACTCCAGGAATCATCTTTACGCTCACGCCGAGAAGAAGCGTACTTGTATCCAGGATACTCTTTTGGGTCTGTTGGCATCCCCCGACGTGCTATCCCTTTCCATGTTGCGATCGCTTGATCGAAATCAGTAGTTTGAACAAAGCCTTCGGACAATAATAAATTCCAGCAATTCAGTCCTCCCCTATTCTCTGTATTCCAGACAAACGGCTGACGATTTTCTGTATAATTTCTAAACCGACTAATAAGGTCTTGCGTTTCTGGGTGCATAAATCATCCAGGTGTAAATTTGTGCATTAACAAGCACATTTTAGTGTAATGGCTTGTTTCTAGACATCGCTTCTGCTAATTTTACCCAATGGATAATTAATGCAAAAGTTCCCAATCTTGCAGCAT
The DNA here is from genome assembly GCF_036917315.1 of Nostoc sp. Lineage (GTDB taxonomy): Bacteria > Cyanobacteriota > Cyanobacteriia > Cyanobacteriales > Nostocaceae > Nostoc. The sequence continues at coordinate 38,386 of NZ_JBALDR010000039.1, forward strand.
CAAAATAGCATCTCTATACAAAGACAAATCCACGTGATTAACTTCAATTCCCTCTCCGATTCCTTGTAGAAGGGTAATTGTCAATTTTCCTCCCAAATGTTCGCGGAATTCGGTAAGCCCCCTAAACAGACAATGCGGATGGTCTAGTCGATCTAACTGCTCTGTCAATGCCGATACGTACAAGGTAAAGCCTAATTTTTTGAGTGTAGTTAGAACCCTTTGCCACTCTGATTGCAAGAGTTGCCCTGTTAAATATGAATAGGTTGTATCTAAAGCGATGCCGATCGCAACAGCTTCACCGTGACGTAGGCTGTAATTAGTTAAATGCTCTAGTTTGTGAGCAGCCCAGTGTCCAAAGTCTAAAGGACGCGATGAACCCATTTCAAAGGGATCGCCACTACCAGCAATATGCTCTAAGTGCAACTGAGAACAACGATAGATCAGTCTTTCCATTATGTTCATGTCTCGATTAGCCAATTTATCGGCATTAGTCATAATGAAATCGAAAAAATCTGCATCTTTAATCAGCGCTACTTTCACTGCTTCTGCAATACCCGATCGCCAATCTCGATCGTCGAGGCTAGTAAGAAAATCAAAGTCATTCAAGACAGCATAAGGTGGCATGAATGTACCCAAAAAGTTTTTCTTACCGAAGGCATTGATTCCGTTTTTTACTCCTACACCCGAATCATTTTGCCCTAATACTGTTGTCGGTACTCGTAACAGCCGAATTCCTCGATGAGCCGTTGTTGCTGCGTATCCTGCCATGTCTAGGACAGCTCCACCTCCAATTGCTAAGACGTAGGAGTGACGGCATAATCCAGCTGCATTGATCCGTTGATGAATTTGCTCTATAAATCTAGAATCGTTCTTGACTGCTTCTCCACCGGGAACTACTATCGGCTCACCGCTCAGTGTTAATATATCTTCATAACATTGGGCATAGGCTGATAATTTTTTTAATAGCCCATCTTGATACTGTAAAAATCCTCCATCTACCACTGCTAGTACTTGCTTTGGGGTTGTTTCCCCATCTGCGGCGATCGCTTGTGCAAGTAAAGGATTATCTAACTCAAACAAACCTCTAGTGAAGTGAACATCATAATTGAAGCTAACACGGACACATTGGTTAATTGGTTGTAGATTAAGAGCGCTTTTTTGTTGAATAGCCATTTGAATATTATTACTTTTTAAGTACCTGTAAATAAATACACTATTGCAATTAAAATTAACAGCAATATAGACAGAATAAATTCATAACGTAATTCAATATTTAAAGGAACTACTAGACAAATCTATTTACTCAATTAATCATACTCTTGAAGTGTTTCGCCTAATAGATAAAGTTTAAAATAACATGATTTTAAACTTTATTATATTAATGCCTATACTTTATATCTAAGGTTAGTAATGGGGATCATTATTACATAAAATTCTAATTTTTTTCCGTAAGATAATTTGAGGATTTATCTAATCAAAATGGTATCTTTACAGTATCTTCTTTAAAGTCAGGAGATTTTTATAGATTCAGTGAAGTTACAATCCCAGTTAGATATATCTAACTGCTTCAAACCCAAAATATCAGGTTTAGTGCTATATTTTATACTTGGTTGTCACAAAGAAGTTGGGCAACTTATCCTGAATTTATCATGAGTAAAGTAAACAAATTACTGCATCACTGGCTGTTAAAGTCTGTTTCAGAGAAAGCTTTTACTTGGTTGGAACAGAAGCAGGCACAGATTGCTAGCGGCGCTGCTGAGAGAGTGTTTTTTACGGCTTTTAGTGCTGTGCCGCGTTATCTAGGTAAACAGGATTTGCAGCTAACATTCCAAGACTTGGAAGCAGCAGAGGATCTGATTCCCGGCTGGTATCCTGGTAATTGGAGTGTAGATCGAGCAGGTCGCACACTTTTGCTTTTAGCTTTGCCCCACGATGATGCTGAGGGTTATGTGCGATCGCTCGATCGAGTCTTCTCCACTGCCGATATGGGGGAGTTAGTTGTCCTTTATCAAAGTTTGCCGCTTTTACCACACCCAGAGTTACATCGCCATCGTACTGCTGAGGGAATTCGCAGCAATATGAGTAATGTCTTTCAAGCGATCGCACTACGTAATCCTTATCCAGCAAATTATTTAGATAATGCTGCTTGGAATCAGATGATACTGAAGGCTGTCTTTGTCGGCAGTCCGTTGCATCTAATTTGGGGACTAGATCGGCGTGCTAACCCAGAATTGGCCAGGATGTTAGCAGACTATGCCCATGAACGTTGGGCAGCTAAACGCTCAGTTACACCAGAACTTTGGCGACCTGTAGGACGGTTTGCAGATAGTACAATCATCACAGATTTGGAAAAAGTACTGGCTAATGGGGATATACACGAGCAAGAAGCAGCAGCGTTAGCTTGTGCTGAGTCTCCTTTACCCCAAGCGCAAGCATTACTTTCTTATTACCCAGATTTACAGTCATCCATTCAACAAGGTAATCTGACTTGGAGCAGTTTTAGCCGCGATGCCTGCGGCGAGCTGCGCTAAGGCCTCTTTGTTTACAAATAAAAGGGAGTGGCGAGTGGGAATGGGGGAGAAATCAATTCAAAATTAAAGTACTTCTGCCTCCTGCCTTCTGCCTCCTGCCTCCTCTTTCCCAATGCCCAATTATTAAAACCATGATGTTTATCGATCCTCACATTCACATGTGTTCCCGTACTACTTACGATTACTTAGTAATGCGGGAATATGGAATTGTCGCCGTTATTGAACCAGCCTTTTGGTTAGGACAACCCCGAACTAACGCTGGCTCATTTAAAGACTATTTCAGTAGTCTTGTGGGTTGGGAACGGTTTCGTGCTAGTCAGTTTGGCATCCAACACTACTGCACAATCGGCCTAAATCCGAAAGAAGCTAATAACGAAGCGCTAGCAGCTGAAGTTATGGAACTGCTACCACTTTATGCCTGCAAAGAAGGAGTTGTTGCTATTGGTGAAATTGGCTATGACGACATGACAGAGGCAGAAGATAAATACTTTTGTCAACAGTTAGAATTAGCCAAAGAACTCGATACGTTGGTACTAATTCATACTCCTCACCGTAATAAGAAGGTGGGTGCTAGTCGGAGTATGGATCGCTGTATTGAATATGGGTTAGATCCTTCACAAGTAGTTATCGATCACAACAACGAAGAAACTGTTGAAGAAGTATTAGGACGTGGTTTTTGGGCGGCTTTTACGATTTACCCACAGACAAAGATGGGTAACGCCAGAATGGTAGAAGTTGTCCGCAAGTATGGATGCGATCGCATCATTGTAGATAGTAGCGCTGATTGGGGTATTAGCGATCCTTTGGCAGTCCCAAAAACGGCTCAATTGATGTTAGATAGGGGCATTCCTGAAGAACATGTGCGAGCAGTTTGTTATGAAAACGCTCTAGCTGCTTACAGTCAAACTGGGCAGATGAAAGCTTCAGATTGGCTCAATCCTCAATCTATCGATCAACGTCAAATGTTCAGTGGTAATTCTGTGCTACGGGGACAAGAACCAGGAATCAAATCAGTTTCAGATTTTGTGTTGATTGAATAGAAAATTGGCAGTGAGGAGTGTATAAATATCTGGTTAATTTGTAATAAGCGGTTTATTTTGAGAAATACTAGGCACGGAGGCAGATAAGTGAATGTTGCAAGCTTAAATTTTCAAAGCTGGCGGGGTTATCTGGAATTGATGCGTCCTGCTAATATTGTTACTGCGTGGGCGGATATTCTTCTAGGTTTTGCTGCTTCCGGTTCTGGAATTATTTTTACCAAATTAATTAATGGCGAAGCAACTTTTGCCATACTAATTCCATTAGCTTGGTTGTTATTAGCTACAACTGGTTTATACGGAGGTGGGATAGTTTTTAACGATGTTTTTGATGCAGAGTTAGACGCAAAAGAACGACCAAATAGAGCAATTCCCAGTGGTCGTGTATCTCGTCAAAATGCTACTTTATTAGGAAGTATACTATTTGCGATCGGGATTTTAGCTGCTTTTCAAGTATCGTTGTTGAGTGGTGCGATCGCTATTTTTATAAGTCTTTCATGCCTCCTCTATAACTCACTCGCCAAACATCATCCTTTTTTCGGCCCTTTAAATATGGGTTTGTGTCGTGGCAGTAACTTATTATTAGGTGTAAGTTCTGTACCAGAAATAATCGGAGAACGTTGGTATTTAGCGCTGATTCCTATTCTTTATATTGCTGCTATCACCGCAATTAGTCAGGGTGAAGTTCATGGAGGTAAGAAGATTACGGGAGTACTCGCGCTACTACTGATTGCAATAGTTTTGACAGCAGTTTTAGCTTTAGGATTATTAAAAGAGTATACAGCGATCGCAGCCCTACCATTCGCTATTTTCTTAGCTATCAGAATCTTGCCTAATTTTATCAAAGCTGCGCGAGAACCGATAGCCGAAAATATCCGAAATGCTGTGAAAATAGGCGTTTTATCTCTAATAGTCTTAGATGCAACCGTTGCATCTGGTTTTGCTGGTTTGTATTACGGTTTATTCGTTCTAATCTTGCTACCAATTTCGATGAAGTTAGCAAAAGTATTTGCTGTTACTTAAATTTGAATGTATACACCCAGTAATACCATTAATCGGCTGTAGGGGCGCATAGATGTGCGCCCCTAACCATGAATATGTAGCAAGTAGTTTGAGAAATAGTTTAAGTCAAAGAAAACAGATTACATATACAAGGGATAGGGCTAGAAAATGAAAATTACAAAAAATAATAATTTTCACTTAACTTATTGCAGCAATATTCATCCTGGTGAAAGTTGGCTAGAGGTTTTCGCCAATTTAGAGAAGTATATTCCCGAACTCAAATCACGTTTATCGCCTACAGAACCTTTTGGTATTGGTTTGAGGTTAGCAGATGTAGCTGCAAAACAACTTTTAGAAAGTAATAACTTAGCTCAATTCCAAACTTGGCTGAGTCAACAAGATTTATATGTTTTCACCTTAAACGGATTCCCTTATGGCGGATTCCATCGACAAGTGGTAAAAGACCAAGTTTATGCACCAGATTGGTCTACACAAGAACGGGCTAATTATACATTAAACTTGGCACATATTTTAGCTAGTTTATTACCCCAAGGACTTGATGGCGGAATTTCTACACTACCATTATCCTATAAACCTTGGTGGGTAAAAGACCAAGCAACTTTCGAGGCTGTTCTGAAAAAGAGTTGTTTGAACATAGCATCAGTTGTTGTAGAAATGATTCGCATCTCTGAAGAAACAGGCAAGATCCTTCATATTGATTTAGAACCCGAACCTGATGGATTAATTGAAAATACTTCAGAAGTAATTGATTTCTATCAAAATTGGTTATTGCCAATTGGTGGTAATTACTTATCAGAAAAATTAAACATTGAGCAGAATTTAGCAGAAACGAAATTGCTAGAACACGTTCGGGTTTGCTATGACACCTGTCATTTTTCAGTTGAATATGAAGAACCCCAATCTGTGTTTTCGCGTTTTCAATCAGCAGGGATTAAGATTGGCAAAATTCAAATCAGCGCTGCAATTAGAGTAAAAATTCCTGCTGATGTTGAAAAGCGTCGTTTGATAGTTGAACGCTTACGTCCTTTTGCAGAATCTACCTATCTTCACCAGGTAATAGAACGTCGCAGCGATGGTACACTCCATCACTATCCTGACTTAATAACTGCATTACCACATTTAGAGCAATCTCTAGCTGAAGAATGGCGTACTCACTTCCATGTCCCAATTTTTATTCATGATTATCAGATTTTGCAATCTACGCAAGATGATATTGCTACTGTTTTACAATTACTTCAGACAAATGATGCTTGCTCACATTTAGAAATTGAAACTTACACTTGGGATGTATTGCCGTCAGAAATGAAGATAGATTTGCTGACTTCTATTCAGCGAGAATATGAGTGGGTATTAAAAGAATTCGCTGCAAATTAAAAAGTAAATTTATGAAAAAGACAGTTATTCTAAATGTTGTCGGATTAACGCCCAGCTTACTAGGAGAAAACACGCCGTTTTTATCTTCTTGGGCGGCTATTGGGCAAATGGTTCCCATCAAAAAAGTGCTACCTGCTGTAACTTGTTCGGTTCAAGCTACTTATTTAACAGGAAAATTGCCTGATGAACATGGAATTGTCGCTAATGGTTGGTACTTCCGCGATGAGTGTGAAGTGAAATTTTGGCGGCAATCTAATAAACTAGTACAGGCTCCCAAAGTTTGGGAAATAGCTAAATCAATCGATCCAAATTTCACTTGTGCCAACCTTTTTTGGTGGTACAACATGTACTCTACGGCAGATTATGCGATTACGCCGCGCCCAATGTATCCCGCAGATGGGAGAAAATTACCTGATATTTATACCCATCCTAGTGATGTGCGATCGCAAGTTCAATCCGATTTAGGAAACTTCCCTCTGTTCGATTTTTGGGGGCCAAAAACTTCCATTAGTTCTAGCCAATGGATTGCCAATTCTGCAAAATGGATTGAGGAACGCTACAGCCCTACATTATCACTAGTTTATTTACCACATTTAGATTATTGTCTGCAAAAGTTTGGTAACAATCAAACAGAGATTAAAGCAGATTTGCAAGAAATTGATGCTGTTTGTGGCGATTTAATTAAATATTTTGAAGCACGTAATACTCAGGTAATTATTCTTTCTGAGTATGGCATTACGCCAGTTTCTAAAGCTGTGGATATCAACCGTGTACTACGGGAAAATGGTTTAATTGCTGTGCGGGAAGAATTAGGGCGAGAACTGCTCGACTTCGGTGCTAGCATTGCCTTTGCTGTTGCCGATCATCAAATTGCTCATGTATATGTCAACGATCCGGCGTATATCCCGAAAGTGCGATCGCTTTTAGAAGCGACTGAAGGCATAGCCCAGGTATTGGATGAAGAGGGTAAACAAACCTACCATCTCGATCATCCTAGATCGGGAGAGTTGGTAGCGATCGCTCAATCTGACGCTTGGTTTACCTATTATTATTGGCTCGATGATGCGAAAGCGCCTGATTTTGCTAGAACTGTAGATATCCACCGCAAACCTGGTTACGATCCTGTAGAACTTTTCCTCGATCCACAAATAAAATTTCCTCAAGGAAAAATTGCTCTCAAGTTACTTAAGAAACAACTAGGTTTTCGCTACTTAATGGATGTGATTCCTCTGGATGCTTCCCTAGTGCGTGGTTCTCACGGTAATATCACCACTTCTCCAGATGAAGGGCCTTTATTTATCACTCATCAAACTCACTTAGTTAACGAACATCAAATTGAGGCGACAGATGTTTGCTCGTTGATTCTCAAACATTTAAATACCTGAAAGGTAGCATCGAGGCTGTATATTGCCTCTATATCCTCCCAAAATACAAAAAAGTTTATGGTAATTCATAATCATATCGAGTATGATTTATATATAAACTCGTTATGACTATGAATTAAATTGTTCTATCAGTAGGCAACCGTCAATCTACTGTGGGCAATCTGAGTAACTTACATGGAGAGCTTCTTTACGCATGACTGAACCCCAAAACTTGACAACTGCTGACGGTATTCCAGTTAGCGATAACCAGAACTCACTCACGGCTGGAGCGCGTGGCCCTGTATTAATGCAGGATTTCCACCTTATAGAAAAGCTGGCTCATTTCAACAGAGAACGTATTCCTGAAAGAGTTGTCCATGCTAAAGGTGCTGCTGCTCACGGCACTTTGACTATTACCAATGACATTACCCGCTACAGTAAAGCCAAACTTTTTGCTGAAATTGGCAAGAAAACGGAACTTCTCTTGCGTTTCTCTACAGTCGGAGGAGAAAAAGGTTCAGCAGATGCCGAGCGCGACCCTAGAGGTTTTTCCCTCAAGTTTTATACTGAGGAGGGTAACTGGGATCTTGTAGGTAACAATACCCCGATTTTCTTCATCCGCGACCCTTTGAAGTTTCCTGATTTTATCCATACCCAAAAGCGCGATCCCCAAACCAATTGTAAAGACCAGAATGCAAAGTGGGATTTTTGGTCACTCAGTCCAGAATCGCTTCACCAGGTGACAATCCTCTTTTCAGATCGGGGAATTCCCAAAACCCATCGACACATGGACGGTTTTGGTAGCCACACCTTTAGTTTAATTAATGCTGAGGGCGATCGCGTTTGGTGTAAATTTCACTTTAAGACTCTGCAAGGGCATCAAACTTTGACGGAGGAAGAATCCGCGAAGATTAAGGGTGAAGATCCGGATCATGCGACTCACGATCTGTTTGAAGCGATCGCTAAAAAAGACTATCCTAAGTGGCGGATGTGTATTCAGGTGATGACTGAGGAGCAAGCGGAAAAACATCCAGATAATCCTTTTGACTTGACCAAAGTTTGGAAACAAGGGGAATATCCTTTAATTGAAGTCGGGATATTAGAGCTAAATCGGAACCCTGAGAATTATTTCGCCGAAGTTGAGCAAGCCGCTTTTAGCCCTAGTGCCGTGGTTCCTGGCGTTAGTTTTTCTCCAGACAAAATGCTGCAAGCTCGAATTTTTTCTTACCCAGATGCTCAACGGTATCGCTTGGGTGGTAACTATCAGCAACTACCCGTTAACCAGCCCAAATGTCCAGTAATGCATTATCAGCGAGATGGCTTTATGGCATCGGGGAACAACGGCGGTAGCGTTCCTAACTATGAACCGAATAGTGCTGAGGGTACGCCTAAAGAAAATCCAGCTTATGCAGAACCACCTAGTCATTTGGGCGATGTCACAGTCGATCGTTACAGTCATCGTGAAGGAAACGACGATTACACTCAAGCAGGTAATCTGTATCGGTTACTAACTCCTGAACAGCAAGAGCGTCTTGCTAAAAATATTGTCGGTAGTCTCTCTCAAGCAAGGGAAGACATCCAAATGCGCCAACTTTGCCACTTCTTCCGGGCAGATATTTCTTATGGTAGTCGTGTAGCTGAAGGATTGGGCATTTCAATCGATCCCTCAATGTTTTCTCCAACTGCTCAACCTGTAGGTAACTGGTAAGCCTTATCCAATTTTGTGGGGTGGGCATCTTGCCCGCCTTAGAGGATGTTTGAAAAGTTCTCTTCTTGGTAGCAAAACGTTTTAGATCCCCCTAAATCCCCCTTAAAAAGGGGGACTTTGATTCCGGTTCCCCCCTTTTTAAGGGGGGTTAGGGGGGATCAATAAGTGCCTAATAATCACAGCCAACCACTTTTCAAACAACCTCTTAAAGCAAATTCCTTTGATTAACTTACAAACTAAATCGAGGTAATTAAATATGAAATTAACAGCAACAGAAAAAGGCTTATTAATCCCTAAAGAACTATTAGGAGAAAACCAAGAGTTTGAGATTATTCAAAAACATGGAAAAATTATTATTACTAGCATTAAACAAACATCTTCTATTTGGAATTTAGGTTCAAATCCTGTGGAATGTGATGTAAAAGATGGTGCAGTTAACCACGATCGCTATCTCTATAATCTTAGATAATCATTTTTATCAAGCTGGATTTCAAATTTAACTATCATAAATTAAGTATAAATAACAAAGCCTCGTGAACGGAGATAAAAGACTCGTTGACGGAGATAAAAGCCTCGTGAACGGAGATAAAAGACTCGTTGACGGAGATAAAAGCCTCGTTAACGGAGCTAAAAGACTCGTTGACGGAGATAAAAGCCTCGTTAACGGAGCTAAAAGACTCGTTGACGGAGATAAAATACTCGTTAACGGAGATAAAATACTCGTTAACGGAGATAAAAGCCTCGTTAACGGAGCTAAAATACTCGTTGACGGAGATAAAATACTCGTTGACGGAGCTAAAAGACTCGTTGACGGAGATAAAAGCCTCGTTGACGGAGATAAAAGCCTCGTTGACGGAGATAAAAGACTCGTTAACGGAGATAAAATACTCGTTAACGGAGATAAAATACTCGTCAACGGAGATAAAAGCCTCGTTAACGGAGATAAAAGCCTCGTTAACGGAGATAAAAGCCTCGTTAACGGAGTTCAGAGGCTCATTAAGTAGATAAACAAAAACATTTACAGTAATTGCGATCGCACCCTTCGCAAAGCATATCGTAGAGAAGTAGTTTTAGGCGTTGCGATCGCATTATTTTGCTTCACTGCATTTGCAATGACATTGTGTAATTAATTATGTTGCCTACTTATTAGACTAGGATTTGAATCCCAGGCGGGTAATGCAGCCGATACAGATTACCGAAATTACCGAAACCAACGCCAGACAAAAGCAACCATTCTCTTGAATCAAGGCTGACGATTCCGCCGCAACTCTTCCAGATTTTCACGGTAGTTTATTGTATTGGGATGATTTCCCCCCAACCGTTTTTCAGCAATCTCCAAAGCTTGGATTAACAAAGGTTCGGTATCGCTGTACCTTCGCTGTGAATAGTAGAGTCCTGCCAAATTGTTCAAGTTAGTTGCCATATCTGGGTGTTCATCCCCCAGCAGACGTTTTGTTATTGTCAAAGCTTGGATTAACAAAGGTTCGGCATCGCTGTACCTTCCCTGTGATTTGTAGAGTTGTGCTAAATTGTTCAGGCTAGTTGCCACATTCGGGTGTTCATCCCCCAGAAGGCGTTTTCTCATCGCCAAAGCTTGGATTAACAAAGGTTCGGCATCACTGTACCTTCGCTGTGAATAGTAGAGTCCTGCCAAATTGTTCAGGCTAGTTGCCACAGAGAGGTGTTCATCGCCCAGCAGATGTTTTGTTATTGTCAAAGCTTGGATGTACAAAGGTTCGGCATCGCTGTACCTTCCCTGTGATTTGTAGAGTTGTGCTAAATTGTTCAGGCTAATTGCCACAGAGGGGTGTTCATCCCCCAGCAGGCGTTTATACATCGCCGAAGCTTGGATATACAAAGGTTCGGCATCGCTGTACCTTCCTTGTAAACAGTAGAGTTCTGCCAAATTGTTTAGGCTAGTTGCCACATCTGGGTGTTTATCCCCCAGCAAGCGTTTATACATCTCCGAAGCTTGGATGTACAAAGGTTCGGCATCGCTGTACCTTCCCTGTGATTTGTAGAGTTGTGCTAAATTGTTCAGGTTAGCTGCCACAGAGGAGTGTTCATCTCCCAGCAGGCGTTTTGTTATTGTCAAAGCTTGGATGTACAAAGGTTCGGCATCGCTGTACTTTCCCTGTGAATAGTAGAGTGTTGCCAAATTGTTCAGGCTAGTTGCCACATCTGGGTGTTCATCTCCGAAACGCTCTCTAGCAGCAGATAAATGTTGTTCACGCCAAGGTAAGGCTTGCGCGTAGGCTCCTTGTCCTTGGTAAAATCTAGCCAACCCTACAAAAGGCCAGATTAAATCATCATCGCTTAACCAAGCTTCGTAAACTGTCGCAGTTTCCGCAAGGTGAGGGATGGCAAGAGTTACTTTAGCAATATCTATCAATGTGGGTGTCTGAGGAATATCTTTTGCTACGGCTACCATTGCTTGACAAAAGCCGCGCTTGAGTTCATCTGCTTCAGCTAACTCTTCTAACTTGTCACTCAGAAATACTCGAATCAGCTGATGCAGTTGGTAAGTTTCTTCTCCAGTGCGCTGAAGTAAACTCAGATTCACTAGGTAATCATCTCTAACATCTTCTAAATCTTCTGAGTCTTGGTTGGGTAAACACCTTTCCACTAAATACCAAGGAATGGGAGCTAGAGCAAAAATACTGAGCAAACACCCCAATTTTTGGGCTTGCTTATCTAGTTCCTGCCAACTTAATTCAAAAGCAGCAACAACTCCTAGTTGTGCTGTCATTTCTGCCGATGGCTCTTGCATTGAACGATGTGTTAGCAGCTTATCTGCTAATCTTTGCCGCATTTTAGCTAGAGATATATCCGGTTTCTTTTGCAAATATCGTGCTACTAACTCTAAACCTAAAGGCAAAAATCCTAAATCAGCACAGAGTTGTTTTGCTTCGTCTAGTTCCCTTTGTATCCGCTCATCCCCAACAAAGGAAACTAACAATTCCAAAGCAGCTACTTGCTCTAACACCTCTAAGCATAACCGCTCAAAAGACTGCCCCAACCACTGTTGCCGTGTGGTGATCAGTATTTTAAACCTTGGCTCAGTTGGCGGTAGGTAGGGTTTTACCTGCTCATATTGACTAACATCATCGAATACTAACAGCACATCGCCTGCTTGCCATTGCCGCCAGATGTAATTAATCTGAGTTGGTAAATCTTCATCCTCTGGTAGCTGCAAACCTAACTTGGCTCTAGCAAACGCCACAATCTGAGTTCCCAAATCTTCATCCCTCACCCGCAACCAGCAAACCCCGCCTGGGTATGTGGCTTCTTGCCAATGATGTTGAGCATATTGCAGCGCTAGTTCACTTTTGCCGATACCACCCATGCCAGCAACAGTAGTAATGGCGACTCGTTGCGTTTGCTGCAACTGTTGGTGTAGGGTTGCAAGTGCTTGTTCTCGTCCGACAAACTTTTTAACGCCACTGCGGGGAAGATTTTGTGGTGAAGTGAGCGTTCCTACACGATACTCTTCTCTATCTCCATCCCAATTTTGCTTATATAAATAGATGGGAGCTTGGTTTTTGTTTAATTGCTCCAAACGCTGTTTAACTTGTTCCGCAATTATTTTCATATTCGGCGGAAAAATCTCAGTAGATGCTTGCTCTAAAGCCTCCCGCACAGCTTGAGAAAAGTATCCTGTTTTAGTTTCAGAATTTACCTGAGCTTTTTCTCCTTCTCGCGTAGCCAGTAAGACAAATTGTTGACTATCTGTCCTTGGCTGTCCACTCAAAAAAGCTTTCCCACCTAAGTTAGTTGGTCTTCCCTTAAACTCTGAAAAATAATTGGCACAGGCATCAATAATACAAATATGATTACGAATCTGAAATTTATCGGAACCCAACAAAACTAATAAAGAATTTAAATCTAAATTCTGCCAATTCTGTTTATTAGCGTCAGCACAAAGCAACCGACGCTCTCGTTCTGAGGTAATCAAACCATGTCCCGCCCAAAAAATGTAGAGTAAATCCCCCGACTTTGGGGATAAAAAGTTAGTCACAATGTCGGAGATATTTTGCTCTGTTGCTAACTCTACAGTTAAGCCACATTCCCCAATTAACTGATGATTTTCTTCCAGCGCTGATAAACATAACCGGATATTTTCTTTCGGTACACCGTGCAGATGCAGCCAATGAGCAAATTTCAGTGCGTCATCGGCTGGCCCCCCACCTGGGACGTTCCAAGCAGTTTCGTGGTACTTTTCAATACCTACAATTAACCCAAATGTCCGCTCAGGTTTAGCCATCAACTGCATGATGACCTAGCCTCTCACGTTATGGGGAAAATGACCTAACCCATTAGGGCGTGTTTTCAAACATTTCTTGAAGCACCTGAGTCTTTGGAGATCCCCCCAACCCCCCTTAAAAAGGGGGGCTTTTAGAGTTTCTTTTCTCCCCTTTACAAGAGGGGTTAAGGAAGCTTTTAGAGTTTCTTTTCCCCCCTTTTTAAGGGGGGTTAGGGGGGATCTTCCAGTTTGAAAACAGTCCTGAACACCCTTCCTTAGTAGGAAAGGGGGAAAATTTAAAGCCTCTCTCCTTTTAGGGGAGAGGTTTGGAGTGGGTTTTTCTAGATACCGTAAAAAGTAAACCATTATGGCAACCTCGAAATAATCGCCTCCCAGGTTTTGGCATTTGTCCAATAAGCACCGTGGGAACGGGGAAACGGTTGTCTGCTATCCACTCGCACATCCTGCACTCGCTCAGGGAAAATTCTATTACCCACGTAACTGAGAAAATCCCGTAAATCGTAGATATTCAACCATTGCGGGAAATGCTCTGGCAATAACTGCCCATATTCTAAGCTGTAGAGAGCGTTAATCTCATATAAAAATGGTGCTTGGGAACCAACTGTTACCAATAATTCCACCTGAGACAACTGCTGCTGCACTAGCAAATCTACACAAGCGATACCTCCCAAACTATGAGCGATTAAAACCACTGGCGGTTCTGCTTGGGCAATCTGTTCCTGGATAAACGCCCTGATTTTTTCACCCCGCGTCTGATACAACAAAATATCACCAGGCATAGGCGAAATTTTATCAGTTAACTCAAGGCGGTTTCCTCTGACATAATTTGTTCCGCCGTGCTGTGCTAATTCAACAAGTGGCTTTAATAACCAGCCACCCAATCCCAACTCCGCCTCTCCCAAAGCCAGAGTCAGCAATTCCACAACTTTATCGCGCAATTGGGCATCGGTGAGTATGGGGGGAAATTTTTCTTGCTGTTCGCTAATAAACATTGCTTGAGCCACAACTGCTCTAGCTATTGGTGCATAATATTCACTCAAATCAGATTCGGAAACTGTGAGCAACGCCTGATGATACGGTTCACTGTGGATAACCGCCTCTCGTGCTGGCTCAAATACCTCTGCAACTCCCGCCTCTTGCAACTTAGCTTGCAGTTGAGATGCCGGAGTGAGACTCGCTACACGAGATTGTAAAACATCCCCTGGTTCTTCCCCAAAAGGATTTCCTGCCTCAATCGCTTTCAAAGACAACAGCCGCAATTCATACAGAGGGTCGCGGTATAATTGCCCCCACAATACAATATCTGCGTCTTCTTCTCCTTGAGATAAAGCCAGTGTCGCATTCTCCAAGGGTACTGATGCCCGATTATCATTGAACTTTGCACCTAATACACCCCAAAGGCAGGGAGAAACTTTGATATCAGGACGTTGGGCGTGAATCTTTTGCTCAATTATCTGAAAAGTTTCGTTGTATTCTCGTTCCCTAATGCCCGTGCCATGTACAAATATTACGGTGGTCAAGTCGCTTGGCTCCAATTAAAAATAAAAAATTATTAATTAAAAATTGCAAGATGCTCTCTACAAGGTGCTTCGCGAACATGGGAGAGGTTTCCTCCTGCCTCACCTCGGCTGCGCTCGGCGACCACCTGCCTGGTTGTTGAGCGTAGTCGAAACACTGCCTCCTGCCTGCTTCATTCACTTGCTTTATTAAATACTTCTAAAATCTGTCGGCAAATCTGTTTGAGCTTATCCTCAATTTCATCAGAAGGCGAAGATGCGCCGACAACACTCCAGTTTTCTACCGTTGAAAGTCGCCACGCTTCGCCGCGATGATCGAATCCAGCCACCTCCACGCCGATCGCACGCCGGGAATTATTGATGGGATCTTGATAAAATCGGATTTGAATTAAAATACTACGACTTCGCCAAGATTTGCTGATACCAGGAAAGTGAAAGCCAATATCTATAGAATCTGGATCGACTAACTCCCTAGTCTCCGGGTCATTTTTCCAGGGTTTTAGATCGGATTTGGCATCAGGAAACTCGAATTTGAACAAATTAACTACCGTGGCAATGTTGCTGGCGAGTTCAAGGTTCGTTGCCTGTTCAGCTGCGTTCACTAAAAAACACTCCTATATCGCGTCGGCATCTTCCGGGATGTGAAGACAGAAAAACCGCCAGAAGGCTTATATTATTGGTGTTTCAGCTTATCAAGACCTTTGAGATTTAGCAACTCTAAATCATATTTCCCTAACAATATCAGTTAACGTGAGTTCGACAAGTTTTATTTGACCTCTCCCCCAGCCCCTCTCCGACACGGAGAGGGGAGCAAAAAGCTGAATTTTTCCTTGCTCCTCCCTCTCCGAAACTGAAAGGGAGGCTGGGAGGGAGAGGTTCATCGAACTCACGTTCAGTTACTAACAGAAACCAAAAATCGCTTCTTGTTGGGACTGACAAACACCTATTAAGTAATTGTACTTAAAAATTACTCAAAAGCAGATGGAACTCTGCTCTTTAGAGAAAATCTCAAGATTTTCTGCAAAATCCTTGGCTGACAAGAACGATTAACTGCGCTAGCGATCTAAAATGACACTGTGAATCGGTAAACCAAAAGCAATTAAGTTGAATATATGGTGCGTCAACGCTCGATTTTTTCATTTTTCCTAGTACTATTGGCCACATTCCTGATTAGTTGTGGTGGCCCTGGTGTTGCGGTAGCACCTCCGACTTACACAGCAGTACAACTTGAAAAAATTCAGGCTTATGTTCCTGAAATTCAGGCTGTGCGCGATCGCTCTGAAGAATTGACAACTCTGATTAAAAAAGGTGATTGGATCAATGTGCGTAACTTTATACATGGCCCGATAACAGAAGCAAAGCTGAATCTGACTTATGTCACTCCTAACCTTCTACCCAAAGACCAACCCAAAGCACGTCAAATAACGCGAGATTTTTTTAAAGACCTGGTTAAACTCGATAAAGCTACTAGTGCTAGCAATCCTCTAGTTGCCTTGAATGAATCCCAAGCTGCTTTCGCAGAGATTGACAAATTCCTCGACCTGCTTCCGAAAACAGAAGAGAGTTAGGAATTAGGAGTTAGGAGTTAAGAGTTAGGAGTTAGGAGTTAGGAGTTAGGAATTTTTAACTTCTCACTTCTAACTCCTCACTTGAAACACAAGTTATGAATGTAGTTATTATCGGTTGTGGTGTAGTCGGGGCTGCGATCGCTTACGAACTGAGTCTAGTAAAAGGGCTGAAAATTACAGTTTGCGATCGCCAACCACCAGCACAAGCTTCCACGGGCGCTGCACTTGGCGTTTTGATGGGCGTAATCAGCCAAAAAATCAAAGGTAAAGCTTGGCAGATGCGACAAACCAGCATCCAACGCTATGAAACCTTGATTCCTGAACTAGAAGCTTTAACAGGTCGCAAAATCCCTTTTAATCGTCAGGGAATTCTCATGCTTTTATCTGATTCCTCGCTAGAGGGGATGTCAGCATGGGAAAAACTAGTAGAAGTTCGCCATTCTCAAGGCTGGGATTTAGAAATTTGGGACACGGCTAAACTCCAGAATATCTGTCCTCAAGTTGACCAAGAAAAAATTACTAACGCTATCTATTCTCCCCAAGATCGCCAGATCGATCCAACTGCCCTGACATTAGCTTTAGTTGAGGCTGCCCAGCAAAATGGTGTAACTTTCAAATTTGGCGTAACTGTTTTGGATGCCCCAACCTCAACACCTGAATTTTGCAATCAACTAGAGACTACAGAAGGAAAAATAACCGCTGATTGGTTTGTAATTGCAGCAGGGTTAGGTTCAACACCGCTAACAGCAAAATTAAATCAGATAATTGATATCTGCCCCGTACTTGGGCAAGCGTTGCAAATGCGTGTGGGGCATCCATTAGGTAATCCCGACTTCCAGCCAGCGATAACGGGTAACGATGTCCATATTGTTCCTGTGGGCGGTGGAGATTATTGGGTAGGTGCAACTGTGGAATTTCCTAGCAATGGCGATGAGATACCGCCAAATCAAGAACTGCTGGAATCTGTTAGAGAACAAGCGATCGCATTTTGTCCAGAATTAGCCACAGCAACTATTCTCCGCACTTGGTCGGGGTTACGTCCCCGCCCTGAAGGCCGCCCAGCCCCAGTTATTGGTAAGTTGCCAGGGTTTAGTAACGTCCTCCTAGCTACCGGACACTATCGCAACGGCGTTTTACTAGCGCCCGCTACAGCTTATGCGATTCGTGAGATGATTATTTCTCAGGGAATGGGGGGATGAGGGAGCAGGGGAGGCAGAGGAGCAGAGGAGCAGAGGAGCAGAGGAGCAGAGGAGCAGAGGAGCAGAGGAGCAGAGGAGCAAGAGAAGAATAACAAACAATGCCCCATACCCAATTCCCAATTCCCACTTGCCCTGAGCGACTTGTACTGAGCGTAGTCGAAGTAAGCCGAAGGGATGCCCAATATAGGAAAATAACGTGTCAATAACAGAACATAAAATCAATGTAGATTCACTGGAATGGTTTTATCGGGAATCTTTACCAATCGGCAGAAGTGACTTAGCGCCTGTGGTGTTGCTACACGGCTTAGTTTCACAAAGTTACAGTTGGCGTCATATTATACCTGCGTTGGCGAATCAGGGGACAAGAGCGATCGCTCCTGATTGGATTGGTTACGGCTTTTCTGCCAAACCAGAAAAACGAGATTTTGCTTACACTCCCGATGCTTTTATCACAGCTTTAGAAGGATTTATCAAAGCTTTAGAACTTGAACATTTTTCTTTAGTTGTCCAAGGTTTTTTAGGTTCTGTAGGACTACAATATGCTTTGCGTCATCCAGAACAAATTGCTAATTTAGCTATTTTAAATACACCAATTTCAACTGCTGCTAAATTACCCTGGAAAATTAAACAAATGGGTTTACCTTTAGCAGGTGAAGTCATGACCCAAGACCCCTTATTAGTCGATCGGACGCTAGAAGGCGGAAGCCGTTATCGCATAGGAGATAAAGACTTAGATGTTTATCGAAAACCATTTTTAACAGCTTCTTCATCTGGTCGAAGTCTCTTAGCAAGTATTCGCAATTTACAGCTTGATTCAGCCATGACAGAAATACAAACTGGCTTTAAAGAATGGCAACAACCAATTCTGATTCAATGGGGTATGATTGACCCTTGGCTACCTGTAGACATTGCCGAAACCTTTACCAATTCCGTACCAAATACTGAATTAATAAAACTTAATAACGTCGGACATTATCCTCAAGAACACTACCACGAGACGATTTTGCAAGACCTTTTACCCTTTGTGCGTCGTAAAGATGCTCATTGACAATATAGCTCTGGCAAAAATCGATATTATAAAAATGAATGTCAGAATTCAGGAGTCAGAATTCAGAATCAATCAGTCGAGGATTCTAAATCACTACTAAATAGAAGATGAAGCAGCTAACTTGAAAGATTCTTTATTATTAAGACTTCATCCTTTCTCGGTTGGAAAATTATGAATTCTGACTCCTTTTTATTACCATTAAAAATGGATCTCAACCAGAAGTAAAGGAGATTATGATTCATGGCTTATTCATGGTTTAAAGCTTTTCATATTGTCGGATTTGTAGTTTGGTTCGCTGGTTTATTTTACTTAGTACGTCTTTTTATCTATCACGTTGAAGCTAACGAAGAACCTGAACCAGCACGAACGATACTGAAAAATCAGTATCAAATTATGGAAAAGCGCCTTTACTCTATCATCACTAACCCAGGAATGTTTGTGACGATCGCAATGGCTATCGGTTTAGTAAGCACTGAACCGGACGTTTTAAAAGAGGGATGGTTGCATATCAAACTGCTGTTTGTGGCGATTTTAATTGGCTATCATCATTACTGCGCTCGGCTGATGAAGAAATTAGCAGTAGATGAGTGTGGCTGGAGTGGTCAGCAATTACGGGCTTTAAATGAAGCGCCTACAGTTATGTTAGTAGCGATCGTGTTGCTGGCTGTGTTTAAGAATAATCTCCCTACAGATATAGCGGCTTGGGCAATTTTTGCCATGATTATTTTGATGGCAGTCACTATTCAACTTTATGCCAAAAAACGCAGGCAAGATAAAGAGAAATTGACTGCACAGATAGGGCAACCACAAGAACAAAGTTAGACAAAGTAAGGTAGCACAGTTGTGCTACCTTACTAAACCTTGCATCACAACAAGAAATGCTACCAATTAACCATTCCCTCATCCTGGAAACGTTTACAGTAAATCATCCCCAGGAATTACGGTACTGTAGAAAACATATTTGCGATTAGCGACATAACGTCGGTCTTGTTTAATAATTGCCATAAACTCTCTATGTCCCTCACGGCTACGTCCCACTAAACAACCTGCACTAGCAAGGCGAATATCATTTTGGGGAAAATCAAAGCCGTAATGTTGATTCACATAAAAATTATCACCTGTATCAAGTTTGTCGCCAGTCCGTTTAAAATCTTGGTTGAAATCTCTACAAACTGTTATATCTCCAACTTGCACTAATGCTTCGTGAGGCTCGGCTGTGCCATGAGTACCAACAGCCCAAGCTTTGTATTGCCCAAACTGAATCCTAGCTGCTCCTTTGGGATTCATCGGTTTATAAGTGTAGTACTTCCCTGGTTCTGTAGTAGCTTCCCAGTGATCTACGATTTTGGGAATACCATTTACTACTTCAATGACAATGCGGCGATCGTTAAATTGATTGGGTGTATCACTGTTGAGAGTCCAGTCTCCATTGATACCCTCTACATAAACAATGTTGTATTCTTTGGGATTGGTAAATACCTGATAACCTTTGGCTAACATATATTTCACAATCTTACTAGCGATGTCATTCCCTAGTTTTAAAGGGGGTTTAGGAAGATCGTCTATTTTGGTTTCAATTAGTTTCTTGGCTGTGACTGCTCCTAAAAAGCCACTCTCTTCAGTCTTTATTAATTCTTGAAATTTTTTAATAGCGATCGCAGAAACAGGGCCAAATTTACCATCAGCTGGAGGTTCCAGCAAACCTAAGCCGATTAACAATACCTGAATCTGACGAGCCAAGTCTGCATCTTCTGCGATCGCATCAAACGACCATTTCTCATCTTTTCCCAAGAAATCTTGTAGTTTCATTATGCGCCTGCTTTCATTTACTGAGTTCTAAGTATAAACATCATTTTTAAAACTGATGTCGTCTAAAACTATACTCTAAGCTCAAATATGATGTCATCTTAGATGAGTAAAACTAGACTATTGGTGACGTTTTGAGATAGAGCAATGTCTCTGACGGGCTATGCCTACGCCCTTTTAACTCGACAATTTGTATTCTGAGATGCAAGCTTTCAGTTCAAAAGTAGAATGATGAGGATAAAAGGTGCAACTTCGAGGATAAAAGACGCAACTTCGAGGATAAAAGGCTCAACTTCGAGGATAAAAGGCTCAACTTCGAGGATAAAAGGTGCAACTTCGAGGATAAAAGGCTCAACTTTGAGGATAAAAGGTGCAACTGCGAGGATAAAAGGCTCAACTTCGAGGATTCAAGGTCAAGCGATCGCTCTTTTAACTTGATAATTGGTGTTAAAAGGTGCAATTTTCAAGTTCAGAGGTGGAATGATGAAGCTTTGAGGTGAAGCGATCGGATCTACGACTTAGAAGACAGTTCAAACGCCATCTGCGAACGATAAAAACAGACATCAAATTCTAAGAAAAAATTCATGCGTCCTAAAAGTAACGGCACGTCATCCGTGAGACTCCAAGCAAATACCAATCGAACTGGTGCAAAGCTGGCTATTTGAGCAGATAGAATTAATCCTTTTGCTTCAACTGGTGCAAGGTTTCCAGCCAGTTGCACTGAGGTTGTTAATTCTTCCCAAGACACCCCTAACTGAATACCCAGACTGTAAGGTAAAACATTAATACTAGCTCCAGTATCCAATAAACCTGAAACGTTGACGACAGAATTTTTGTAGCTTAACGTCAGAGGTAATATTGGTACTGCATCGATATCCCCGAACACATCACGACTTTCAACGAAGGGAAATCTTTGTGAATTAAGCATCGTTTACCTGTCTGTCTTCTTCTAACAGTGCGGCTAGTTTATTAGCAGCTTCATGAGAATTATAGGGAGACCACACATGATAAGTGACTCCTGGCTGTAACGACAATGTTTCTTCTTCAGTCGCCAGTTCTTGAACTAAAAACTGCATGATCTTGAGTTTATCTGCACGAGATAGGTTGTGCAAGGTTGGAAATAAATCTGCTACGTTCATATCAAGTTGAAGATAACGACTAAATACTTTTTATATTTTTACGACTACTATAAGGTGGTTACAAAGTTTGTGGCGTTGGCGTAGACCGCACTTCTCTACGAGACGCTGCGCGTAGCTTGCTTCCACAAAGTGGTATGGCAAGCTGCATACGTGTCAATCAACTTAAGCCGAAAACTATATCAGACAGGCGTTTTGCAAATCCATCACGCCCTCATCCCCTAAGCCCTTCTCCCAAAGGAGAAGGGGAATTGAATGTCTAGCTCCCCTCTCTCTTGGGGCTACGGTGTACACACATCTTTCTAGAAAACCAAAATCGTCCTAGATCCCCCTAAATCCCCCTTAAAAAGGGGGACTTTAAGAGCTTTTTGCCCCTCTTTTTAAGGGGGGTTGGGGGGATCAAAAGCCTGTGGCGCAACTCTAGAAGACTTGTGTGTACACCGTAGCTCTCTTGGGGAGGGACAGACTTTAATAAAAGTTCAAAGTAAGAAGAGGTTTGATAACTAATTACTTGATTTGTAGATGTGCATCTTGTCCATCACAACAAACTAAGGTTAGATGTAGCTGTAGTTTTAGTCTGGTAAGCGTTTTTGACACCGACCCAATTACTAGCAATTGGCATTCGCCAACCGGTTCCAAAGGCGCGATCGGTGATTTTTAAACCTGGGGGTGCTTGTCGCCGTTTAAATTCAGCCCGCGCCACCATTTGAATTACTCTATCTACAATTACCGCATCGTGACCGGCTGCAACAATTTGTGCTGCTGATTGGTGGTTGTGAATCAGGCGTTGCAAAATATCGTCCAAAACTTCGTAAGGCGGTAGAGAGTCTCGATCCACTTGGCCTGGTTTGAGTTCGGCGCTGGGTGCTTTAGTCAAAACGTTTTGCGGGATGATTTCATTATTGCGATTTAACCAATGGCAAAGTGAATACACGCGGGTTTTAGGAACATCTGCAATCACTGCTAACCCGCCATTCATATCGCCGTAGAGAGTACAGTAACCAACTGCCATTTCTGACTTGTTACCAGTAGATAAAAGCAGATAGCCAAATTTATTAGCGATCGCCATTAATAAGTTACCGCGAATCCGAGATTGGATATTCTCCTCAGCCAGTCCAAACTCAGTACCTGCAAACAAATCACCTAACGTTCGATCGAAGCCTTGCATTAATTCGCCAATTGCTAAAAGATTAGTCTTAATCCCCAAATTTTCGGCTAATGCCAAAGCATCACTGATGGAATGCTCCGAACTGTAAGGGGAAGGCATGAGAACACCGAGGACATTTTCTTTACCAAGTGCAGCCGTGGCGATCGCAGCTACTATTGCCGAGTCAATCCCGCCACTTAAACCCAATACTACTTTAGAAAAGCGACACTTCCGGGCGTAATCTCGCACTCCCAAAACTAACGCTTGCCAAATTTCTTCATCTTCCGATTCATACACAGGTGCTACAGAACCCAACTGCAAATCACGCTGTGTTTCATCAAATTCTACTACTAATAAATCAGTGTCAAAACCACGAGCGCGACACATAATTTCACCTTGACGATTTAAGGCAAAACTCCGCCCATCAAAAATTAGGTCATCATTTCCGCCAACCTGATTAGCGTAAATCATCGGTTGTTGAAAACGTATTGCACTATGCCTGAGCATAGTTTCGCGAAACTGTTGCTTACCAGCCGTGTAGGGCGAAGCAGACAAATTTACAATTAAATCTACACCCAAAATTGCTAAGTCAGCAATCGGATTCACTGTATAACTACGTTTGCCCCAAAATTCCTCATCGTTCCATAAATCTTCGCAAATAGTTACGCCAATATGGATATCATCGAGAATAAAATAATTAGCTTGCAAGCCTTCTTCAAAATAACGGCGTTCGTCAAAGACATCGTAAGTAGGTAAAAGTCGCTTGTGAAAAACTTGCTTAACCTTGCCATTTTCTAACAAAGCCATACTGTTAAATAAACTTTTCCCGCCACTAATATCTGCTTGGATATTCGGTTCAACAGTTCCTACCAACACAGCTAAATTTGGTGGTAAATCCTGAGCCAAGTTTTGTAAAGTGATGCCCATCGCTTCCACAAAACTAGGATTTAGTAATAAATCTCTTGGTGGATAGCCGCACAAAGAAAGTTCTGGTGTCAGCAACAAACGCGCACCGCTAGATGCTGCTCGTTGTGCCGCCTCCAGGATTTTTTGGGCATTTAAAAGCAAATCACCGATAGTAGGATTAATTTGAGCGATCGCAATTTTCATATTATTTGTTATTAGTCATTGGTCATTTGTCAAGAGTCAAAATAAGTTACTCAGGACTTTGGACTCTGCAAAGTAACGTGAGTTTGACAAGTCTTATTTGACCTCTCCCCCAGCCCCTCTCCGCCGCCCAGAGGGGAGCAAAAAGCTGAATTAATTTTTCGTTGCTCCTCCCTCTCCGAAACGGAAAGGGAGGCTGGGAGGGAGAGGTTCATCGAACTTACGTTCAAGTGATTGATTAAATAAACACCAAAGGTTTATCTTTTAAGGGAGCAAAAGCTTCAGCGTCAAACTTATACAAACTAGCTGGACGACCAGCACCTCGTGATACCTTAATTCCGGTATCGCATAAAAAACCTAACTTGAGTAGACGCGCCCGAAAATTAGAATAATCGGAAAAGTTATCACCTAAAACTGTGGTGTATAACTGATATAAATCATTCAAGGTAAACATTTCTGGCAAGACTTCAAAAGCCACTGGGCTATACTCTAATTTATTTCGCAATCGCCTGTGCCCATAGGCCAGAATTTCGTTATGGTCAAAAGCTAATTGCGGCACTTGTTTTACCGGATACCAAGCTATACCTGTCATGCGATCGGCAATTAATTCGGCTTCTTCAAATCGCACTAGGGCAAAGTAACTAACTGATAGATAACGCACACCATAACTATCAGTTGCTTCCCGTGGATCGCGATTCGGCCCGCCAAATGTATACAGCTGTTCTAAATAGAGGTTGTTGACCTTAATTTTCTCTGCCATAATGCGATAGGCGGCATCTTCTAAAGACTCTCCTGGACGTACCAAAGTACCAGGAAGACTCCAATGATTTAAAAATGGTTCTTGCTGTCGCATTACGAGTAGAACTAACAGCCGATTTTGTACAGTATCTACAGAAAAAATTACATTATCAACACCAACCTTGAAATCGGCCAAAGGTTGTTGGTTTAACGAAGTTGAAATCTTTTTTTGTGAACGTCCTGGCATTCGTACAAATGCTCTCGATTAATATAGGCAACTACAGGGGCTGTGAGGGCTTGGGGATCTCCATGTTCGCGGTACGCTGTTGAGGAAACATCTAGACCGGTCAGACTAGCGATCGCAATTTTCCCTCCCAGCTTTTGCACTACCTCTGAACTAGATTCATCTATTGCATATCCGGGTCGCGGTACAATCAGTAGTTGCACTTCCTGTAACAAATCTTCAATGCGATACCAACGTGGTAGCTGAGTGAGTAAATCTGAACCAACGATCAAAGTTAATTCAGCGTCTTCACCCCAAGTAAGCTTCGCTTTTTCAACTGTTTCCAGCGTTCTGAAGCTACTTAATTCTTGTTCCAAAGCAATATTATGCCGTGGCGCGTCTATATCCGCAATCAACAGTCGCAACATTGCCGCCCGATGTTCTAAGGGTGTTTGATGGGACTTAAATGGATTATCCGCTGCCCAAACAGCTACCCAATCATAACGCTCAGACAACCAACTCAGAATTTTTTGATGTCCCGCAGTTGGTGGATCGGCACTAGTACCAAACAAAGCAATTTTCATACTAATTCGTAATTCGTAATTAAGTAAGTCGGTGAAAAAGTACTTTTACCTCTGTGTACTCAGCGCCTCTGCGGTTCGTTTCTTCGTTTCCTCTGTCAACTGTTGCAGTGCAGCAGAAATTTCCACTTCTACAGCCACCGGATGATCCAAACGCCGTGTTTCCTCTGGCAAACTGGCAACTGAGGCAGCGGTACGTTGACGAATTGTTGCCAACGATTCCAACGGCTGTATCCGTTCACCCTCTTGCACTACTAACTGCAACAAAGGTTCTTCTTCCAGAAAACTTTCACCTAAGAGTCCCAACCTGTCGGCTTTTACGTTACCTCCCGCAAACGAGCGAAAAATCTGCTTGCGTCCTGGATAAGTAACTTTACCACTAGACTGCTTCATCACTGGGATGCCATCAATGTCTACAAGTTTATAAACTCCATTGACAGGCGAACCTGTAACTAATCGCGTTCCCAGTCCGTAACCATCAATTTGCGCCCCAGCAGCTTTTAATCTAGCAATTTCCCACTCATCCAAGTCACCACTAGCAAAAATTGGCACACCAGGAAGGAGCGATCGCACCTGTTTTGATAAGGTAACTAAATCTCCTGAGTCCAATCGCACTCCTGTTAGTTGCATTTCCCCGGAATTTACTTTTTCGGCCAAGCGCTGGGCAGCAGCAATGGTATCGTAAGTATCAATCAGCAATGGCGCGCCCGGAAAATAGCGATGAAATGCACTAAAAGCTTGTTCTTCAGTGCCTTCTATTGCTGACAATGCCATCACCAAGGCGTGTGCCATCGTACCACTTGGCTTTTGTCCCAGTTGTAGCGCTGCTAACACATTGGAAGTGGAATCTAACCCACCCGCCAACGCCGCCCGCGCCGCCCACAAAGACCCTTGGGGACTAAATGCTCGTCTGGTGCCAAATTCTAAAAGTGTTGCTGATTCCCCCGCAATATCCCGCAACCGGGCTGCTTTTGTGGCAATCAAAGTCTGGTAATTAATCGTATTTAAGAGGTAAGTTTCCACTAGCTGCGCTTGCCAAAGAGGTGCTTCCACCCGCAACAGTGGTTGATTGGCAAACACAGCTGTCCCTTCTGGTACTGCCCAAACGTCACCCGTAAACTTTCCCTCAGCTAAAAGTGACCAAAAGCGATCGCCTGCGTGAGCAAAAATTCCTGTTGCCTGTAATGCCGCAATTTGCGCGGAACTAAAGCGGATTTTGGCTAAATATTCCAATGCTTGCGTTAGCCCCATTGCAATCAAATAACCAAAACCCTCGGGCAATCTTCTGACAGACAATTCAAAGCTTGCCCGTCGTTGTTCTATACCTTCGCCTGTGTAACAAGCTGCCATTGTTAACTGGTAAAGGTCGGTCAGCAAGCTGTAGTCATCGGCAGAAAGGTTTAGTTCCTGGTTCTGCTGGCTTTGCTGTTTATATACATAGTCCAAATCTGGCAAAGTTGTCATGCAAGAGCTTCCTTACAAGATGCTTCTTTTATTTATGGTAATATTTACCATAAATAATGTCAACTCCCTAGAAGTATATTGTCTGAGATTGCCGTAGAACAGTATATTTATCGGTAGCTTAATACTAACTTCATCAAATACTTAATATATTTTAATAGTGATAGCGCGTAATAATGTTAATTAGAGCGAGTGGCTAATCAAGGAAAATAAGATCCTGTCAGAGAAAGTTTGTTTTGCTTCGCTATTTTCCCAAATGGGTTGAAAGAAACAACTATGTTACAATTAGAATCGAAGGGAAAAGTTTGATTTTTTGACAAGCTAAAGTATTGCGAAGTTATCTGAATAAACATTGCATATATTCTCAATATATTGAGAATATGAGCAAGGCTTGAATATTAGGATTAGAGTATAGGCATCACCATTAAAGCGACTCAAAAAGAAGGAGTCCAAATATTATGGATATTTCCAAAATCATTGCGAACATAACCCAGTATATTTCTGAAGCTGCAATGCGGATTTTTGGCCCTAATGATGACGCTTATCCTGCTACAGGCGTACAACCTTTTACAGGTGAGCCTTACGATGAACGTACAGATGATAATTGGTAAATTATTGAATAATGATAAGCATACTGAGACTAAAATCATTGTCCAGCAAAGCTTTTATCATAAAAAGGTTTAATTAATCAAACTGGAGTTCTAAGTAAGTGAAGTGGGCGTGAATAATTAAAGGTTTAAGGTTTATAGTAAGCGGCTCTAGCTCTGAAAATATGGCTGGAGCCGCTTACTATAAACCAATTTTATTAGTTTTACATTGCTTAACATAGTTTGATTGATTTTTGCCCACCTTTCCCGACGCGGGAAGGAGGAAAATTTCAAAGCCTCTCCCCTTTTCTATCCATTACCCGGATCTTTCTTAACATTGTTGTAAGGCAGACTGTGAAAGGATGACAGAATTAAACAACGGCAGAATGATTGACTTTAGAGACAAAAGATGTGCGATCGCGTAGCGTGCCGGAGGCAATCGTTAACGACAAACATCATCTGGAGAATCTCAGTGGAGAAGTTCCCAGGTAGCAGCAATGTCGTGTAATCGCCGCAATCCACACCAAATGGTTTTCACTCCAGGTTCACCATCGCCTTTGCGACCTAAAAAGCCACCAAGACGGGCAATCATCCGTACTGCTTGGTGTAAAGATGGTGGTGTGTCAGGTGGAATAGGATTTTGATTAATAGTGGCGCATAAAGATTGCCATTCACTTTTTTCTAAAATAGTGTCACATGGCAACTCAGGATTAACTCGTGCTTCATAAGTCAGCCATAATAAACGCCATGCCACGATGGAAAAAGTTGCCAATGCCATATTTATACGACGAGCAGTTTCCAGTTGTAATTTTTCAATTCCACAGCCACTTTTTAAGGCATAGTGATAGCGTTCAATCAACCAACGATATGTGTACCATTTCACGTAACGTGCCGCATCTTCTAAACCATTAATCTTCAGGCTAGTAATTAACAACCAACTAATTGGATTAATGCCTGATGGTGGGTTTTCCTCAAGTGCCAAAATCACTTGTAATTTTACGGATTTTATCTGCGAACGCCCAATGTGATGTAATGGTACTTGGATATCGAAACTTGTAAACCGAATTGTTAAATTCGCGCTTCTAGCACTATGCTCTGGACTACGTTTAACTTCAACCGCCAGTCTACCGCATGGTTCTGTTTGTCTGATGGCAAGGTGTAGATATTTGCTAGCGTGGTCTACTTTGCGATTGTGAGTACCGCGAATTAGTAAATGTGAATTTTCTGGGCGTTTGAGGCTGAATAAGTCAAATATATCTGCCTCGGAATCGCCGATTGTCACTACTTGAATCTCTTTTGGGATCAATGTTTGTGTTGCTGATAATCCATCTAACCAGCGTTGACTTTCTTTGTCTTGTGTTTCCCTTTGACGACGTTTTTTTGCAATTCCTAGATTTTCGGGTTCTCTGGCCCAAACTTGTTGATTAATAATTCCCAGTGGGACTCCATTAATTGTTGCTGCAAATGTTGAATGTACCTTTAATCCTGATGATTTTCTATGGTCGAGATAACCAAGACCACTGGTTGCTGGATGGTCTGTTAAATCTATATTTGTTGTGTCTTGAATTGCCAATATTACATCATGGTCTTTAACTCTTTCTATTGTGCTTTTGATGTGGGCATTACGGATATCTGATGGCTGAAAATACGGTGAATTCCAAAAATCATACGCTGCACTTGTCGCCGCTATGTCTCCACAAGCTTGTGGTACGCTACTGGCTGGCTGGGCTGCCAAATCTTCTACAATACGTACTAACCGCTTGTTTCTCCTCGCATCCCCTAAGTCTGCTTGTTGCAATTCTGACTCTGCCCATTTTTGCATGATGCACCATCACCCGCAACTATACTTTCTCTCAAAACTATACCTATAAACCGTTTCGGTCTAATTTTAAGTATTTTGTCTGTTTGTTAAGAAAGATCCGGGTAATGAATAGCCTTTTAGAGGAGAGAGGAATGGAAGTGAGGTTTTCCAGATACTGTCAAAAGTCAGAGCAATTTTAAGTTGGCAAACTACTCAAAGCGATCGCATCTTATACCATTTCACTCAATGAGAGATCGCCCAGCCGTAAAGATTTGTTGTACCGTTAGTTGCATTAATTTTATTTATCTTTATATTTAGAGGGAAAAATGAATAAGATTTATTTTTGGAAAAGTGATTTTGCCTTGACTTTTAAATTTTTGGTACCGATAGCTCCTGCTGCACACTTGGTTACTTTACTTGGACTGCTGCTCGGAGTACATCAAACGGCATCTGCTACGACGATTACGTTTGAGAAAGCATCTGTAGGGACACTATCAACCTATACTGAATCTGGTTTTACAACTTCGGTAGTTTCTGGCCCTTGGGTTGCAATTGACTCATACGGGAATCCGGCTCCCTTCATAGAGTTTACGAATGAGGCTGGTCAGAACCCTCTGGCTGCAACAATTCAAATTACAAACGATGACTCCACGTTTAAATTCAACTCGGTCGATCTTTACTCCAGCGTGACACCAATCCCATATGTAATAACGGGATTGTTGAATTCAACGCCAGTATTTTCTTTTGAAGGTACGGTTCCAAACACTTTTGGTAATTTTCAAACTGTGGTCAACTCGAACTCGAATTATTTAATCGACAGCCTGACAATCTCTCTAACTAACCCGGCAGCAACGTGTTGCTCTAATCCTATGGGGCTTGATAATATTACTGTGACACCCATTTCCACTACTTCAGTTCCGGAGCCAAATAGTTCTCTATTTTTTTTACTGGGACTTCCATTTGTCGCTTGGCTTCGTCGAGCGACATCTGACTCCTCGCTCAACAATCCGTAGAGACAAAAAAATTGTCTTGAATGCTTGAATCTATAGCGTATAATCCTAATTTGTCGATGTAGCTTTTTCTGTCTTTTCTTCTTCTGTGTCGTCGTTCTAAAGATTTGAGAAGTTTAGATGGGGGCAATGCGATGCAAGTGAGGTCAACCAAAAAATGGAGCGATCGCTAATGAGTGTCATCGCTACTCACCGTAATGGCTAATAAATTCATCAACGGTTAGAACTTTTGAGGCTGATTGAACCATTGTGATTATTCCCAAAAATCCTAGAGTGTACGTAAGTCCTAATATAATTCAACCCACCTACTTAAGATAAAGGCGTGAGTTTTTTCCTCACGCCTTTTTATTTAAACTTTTCGATTACCGATTGCTAAGAGTTCCAGAATCGCTCCATTTGTCCAGCCGAAACCAACTTCGTTAGAACTATATCCAAAAGAGATTTCGTCGGAAACGTTTGCAGAACGGCGCTCAACATCATATTTCTCAACTAGGGTATTGTGACGCTCGAATTCTTTAACTACCATAGCGAGAAATTTATTGGCAATGCGATCGCCTTCTGTATGATACCCGTAGCGGTGAAGTCCCTGGACGGCAACTAATGTCAATGGTGCCCAGCCCAGGGGAGCATCCCACTGGTTGCCGGTGACACGAGTACTGGTAAAAATTCCGCCTGGGGCTTCAAACAAAGAGAGATTTTCCGCGACTCGCCGGGCTTGGGTTGGAGAAGCAATTCCCAGCCACAGAGGATAGAAGGTGGTAGCAAATTCGTAGCGACGGCGTTTTCCACTCTGGAAATGATAGTCGAAATATAATCCTTGTTCTTCATCCCAAAGAAATTCATCGATCCGATCGCGGCGGATATCTGCACGATCGTTCCATTGTTGTTCCAGTTGTTCGTTGCCGAAAATATGGTTAATTTTCGCTAAATCTTGTTCTACCTGATACAGCAAACTATTGAGGCACACAGGAGCGTAGTGGAGGATATCAGCGCTGAAGGGGCCAAATCGGTTGGTGATATCAAAACCGGACTCGCGCATAGTGCGATCGCTTTTGTAAAATAGATTGGTCAGTTCGTCATTTTCGCGATCGTAGTAAAGATTGACATCGTAATCTTCAACCTCAAAGGTTTGGTAATATTCCTTGACGCGATCGTAGTGGCTTTTTCCCTCTTCATCTCGCTCGGAAAACAAAACTTCTGGCGCCGGGCCTTCCCCAAAGGCATAAAATCTGGATAAGCCGGTTGCAGCATTCAGATGGGGCGGTACTACCCAGTAATAATAAAATTGCTCTAACAGCGGTACAGTTGTCCTCAACCACTCTTCATCTTGGGTGTGCTGGAATAACGCCAAAACCATCATACTCAGGACAGGGGGCTGCGATCGCGACAGCATATAAGTCCGGTTGGCGTTGAGGATGATGCCGTAATGTTGTACTTGGTAGAGCAATTGATCGACTTGACTTTGTGCTAGCTCCAATTCTCCATCGTGCAAAAGTCCTAGTAATATAAAGTAGCTGTCCCAGCCATACATTTCGTTGAAGCGACCACCTGGTACGACATAAGGCCCTGGTAGGTATAGTAACCCATGCTCTTTAATTGCTTCCGCTTCTGCTGGCAAAGTGCGAATTTCTAGCTGTTGCATATCTTTTGGAGATAGCGATCGCTCTAACACAGTCTGAATATTGGGACAATCTTCTGAGGGTGAAATGTAGACGATCCAAGGAGTGTCTTTTTTGTGGTCTAGTTTAGTGTCTTTTGCAGATTGTAATAAGTGTTCGTGCGATCGCGTTAAAGTTTTCCACGTTTTTTTGATATGGAGGCGCACGGCGTCAATCTGTGCGGTGGTAAGTGCAGGTGGAGTGTCGGTATAAGCTGGAGCTGGAGTAGTCATAATTCATCTCAAAACTCAAAATGGGGGCTGGGGAATAGAGGCTAAGGACTAAAAACAGGGAGTAGCGCTATCAAGGTGAGTCTGGATGAGACTGCAACTTCTATTTCATTACTAGCTCAGAACTCGCAATTTCGAGATCAGTACTTGGAATTTTCAGAATTTTAAAGGAAGATGAACAAATACGAAATTCAATCTACATATCACCTTGATTTCGCTAAATAGGGAGCAAGAGAGTAAGGCAGAATAGTTTTCTCCCTACTTCCCCTGCTCCCCCTACTCATTTCACGATGAGCTAACTTTTTCGCCTTGTTTTCCCCTCTGCCTCTTTTGCCCAATACCCCTTAATTACTGACTAACAACGCAACTGGAAAATGGGCTAGGGCTGCTGCGATAGATAAGGTTTCTGTAGACTTTAAGGATTGCTGAGTTAGGACGTTTTTCCAGGTGTGAGAAGTTCCAGAGGGTAATTGCAGATGCGTATCTTGCCAAACTGACTCACCCAAGGGATTGTCTCCAGGCTGGATGAGGCTGGTTAAAAAGCGTGGTGCGATCGCGATCGCTGTTTGATTCCCCTCCCGTCGCGCAAAGGCGATAATGTGATTGGCGTAGGTTCCCTGAACTTCTAACGGTAAATAATCGCCATCCTGGAATAAGGAGACATAGTTTGTTCTAGCTTGGAGTAATTGAGCCGTTAAAAACAGTTTGATTCTGCCGTCTGTTTTGTCGTTTAGTAACTCCTGAATTAGTCCGAGAATATCTGTTTTTGCCTGTTCGCGGATGGCGCTTAAGTAAGTACGTCGCTGTTCAAAATCCACGGGACGGCGATTGTCTGGATCTACTAGACTCAGTTCCCAAAGTTCCGTTCCTTGGTATAAGTCGGGTACGCCGGGTGCGGTAATCTTCAGTAGAGTTTGGGAAAGGGAATTGAAGATACCATACTCTGCAATTCGCTGTTGAAAGGGACGAAAAGCTTCTAGAAATTCCCTGGAGATGGCAGGATCTAGTACTTTCTCAATAAAGGAGGTACAAGCTTCTTCATACTCGCTATCAGGTCGCAACCATGCTGTATGCACCTTCGCTTCTCGAATTGCTTTAATTATATAATCCTTCACCCGTTCCACGAAGGATGCATGTTCGCGTTCGGCAAAGGGAAACGCCCCTACTAGGGTTTGATAGAGAAAATACTCATCGTTGCGATCGGGCATCGCAAACCCGTGGCGATCGCTCCGATGTCCTCGATTAATGGCACTCCAGGTATTTACCTGCTGATCCCATTCATTAGGGAGTTCTGAGAGGACATTCAACCTGGCTCGCACATCTTCGCCGCGTTTGGTGTCGTGGGTGGCGGTGGTGTTCATTGTGTGAGGCCAGGTTTCTTGGTGCTGTTTGTTAAAGGCATGAAATTTTGCTAATTCAATGCCAAAATGTCCGGGATTTCCCCCGACTTCATTCAGCGACAGCAACCGATTGTAAACATATAATGTGGTGTCTTCTACGCCTTTTGCCATTAGCGGGCCGCTGTATTGCTGCATTCGCAAGACAAAATATATCCACTGTTCGCGTTCTGTTTGAGTCAGAGAATTATCAAACTCTAGCAGCATTAACTTTTCAATAAAATTCAGTTCGTTCTGCAACAGGGGCACTTGTTCTTTGGCTTGGCGAATTACTTCTTGAATGGTAGCGCGATCGCTATCTCCAATTCCATCGGGTGTAATGTAAGTACGGTAAATTGGGAACAGTGTCAAAACTTCGGCGATCGCTCTTTTTAATCCATTCAGTGTAAAATCATTGCCATAGCGATACTTGCTGGAAACGTTCTTTAACAAAAGAGCCAGATTGTCAATATCACCTGCTAAATTTTTTTCCAAAATCAGGTGCTTTTTATCCTTCACTACCGATGCATAATCTACTCTTGAGCTAATAAAGTTTTGGTAAATTTTATCGAGGGATGATTCATTTTCTGTTTGACAAAATACCCCATTTACATAATTTAAAAAGTCGTATCCAGACGTACCTTCTATTTCCCAGTTTTCCGGCAACTCTTCGGTGAGTTCTAAAATCTTCTCGACGGTGATATAAACATCTCCCATCTTTTCTTGCAGTCTTTCGAGATACTGAATTGGGTTATAAAGTCCATCAATATGGTCAATCCGTAAACCAGTAAATTTACCTTCTTCAACCAGCTTTTGAATTAGGCTGTGGGTATTATTAAAAACCCGCACTTCTTCAACTTTAACGGAAATCAGTTCATTAACAGTAAAGAAACGACGGTAATTCATTTCCTCCGCGCCAACTTTCCAGAAGGCGAGGCGGTAAAACTGGTCGTTTAGTAATTCATCTAGAAGGTTAAAGCTTTCTGAATTACCGGGTTCTCCGTTAAAAGTTTTGATATTTTCGTCAATAAACTCGCGGATGGTATCGTTTGTGGTGTAGAGTTCCCAAAGCAATCCTTTAATAAATGCGATTTGGTCTTGTCGCTGTTTTCCGGCAACTTCTGAGGGCACACTTTTGAGAATGTAGAGAATCCCCAATAGCTTAATAAAATCGGGATGATTGCGTCCGAGTGTGCGCGTGAGTTTACCCAAATTCTGAGTGATAAATTTTGTGTAAGACTCTAACCGGAGTGGCAGTTTCAAGCTGTAATAGTTGACGGTTAAACCGTTTTGTTCGTATTGCAGTTGAATGTGTCCGTTTTCCAGGGATGTACCATAGAAATCTCCCAGCAGAGGAGCGAGAATTCGCTCTTGGCGATCGCCAAAGGGTGCATTCCAAGAAAGGTCGAAGTAATCGGTATAGCTGGAATCTGGGCCGTGTTCCAATACGTCCATCAAGTAATCGTTTTCGCTGCTATAGGCCATGTGGTTGGGCACAATATCTTGTAACCACCCCATACCAAGGGATTGAATTTCTTCAACTAATGCATCAAAGGATTCATTAGTTCCCAGTTCTGGGTTAAGTTGAGTGGCATCTACTATATCGTAGCCGTGGGTACTCCCGGATCTGGCTTTGAAAATGGGGGAAGCATACAAATCGGAAACACCTAAGTCTGCTAGATAAGCTGCGATCGCTTTGGCGTTGTCAAAGCCAAACTGGGGTGTAAACTGAATTCGATAAGTGGCGGTGGGAATTCGCATATTTTTTTAGTAGGGAGTGGGGAGAGACGCGATGAATCGCGTCTGTACAAAGCGGGGAGTAAGGGGGATGAGGTTTTGAGAGTAAACGCTGAACCTTTTAGAGAATATTTGAAAAGTCCTCTTCACGGTAGTGAAACATCCTAGATCCCCCTAAATCCCCCTTAAAAAGGGGGACTTTGATTCCGGTTCCCCTCTTTTTAAGGGGGGTTAGGGGGGATCAATAAGTGCCTAAAACCACAGCCAACTACTTTTCAAACAAGCTTTTAGCTCGAACCTTAAGCCTTATTGCTCGAACCTTAAGCCTTATTGTTTGAACATTAAGCCTATGAATCTGAAACTTTAAGTTCTAACTTTCTCCCTCATCCTTTTTCATAGAGTACTAGACTAGTAGGTTGCAATTTCACTTCTTGGCCCGCAGACAGATGTTCAGCAGTTTCAGAACCATGCCCAGACCATGAGGTATCAGCAGAGTCCAACAATTTATTAGCATTATGCTCAAACGGCAAAGTTACTGTCACTGGCGACGAATTAAAATTCATCACAAATATTATTTCACTCGATTCGCACCAACGGCGCACGATAACTACCTCTTTCTCTTCATCGCTAGTCGCTTTGATGAAATTGCGGTCTTGGTTGAGAAGGGCTGGATGTGTCTTCCGTAAATTAATTAACTGGCGATACCAATCCCAGAGAACTTTGTGCTTACCTTGATTGCGTAATTCCCAGTTGAGTTTAGACTTTAGGAAAGTTTCTGACGATTCGGGATCTGGGGGATCATCTGCGAAGTGAAATGCCTCAAATTCTTGTCTGCGTCCGGCTCGAACTGCTTGAATTAAATCGGGATCGGAGTGACTGACAAAGTAAATGAAGGGTGCTGTTTCGCCGTATTCTTCTCCCATGAACAACAGGGGTAAATTGGGCGACAGTAGCACAGCGCCAGCAGCTAACTTTAATCCCTCAAAAGAGATCCGCTGGCTGAGGCGTTCTCCTTTCATTTGATTGCCGATTTGATCGTGATTTTGAATGCAGACTGTAAACTGCGACAAAGGGCGATCGCGGCAAGATAGACCATGAAATCGTTTGCGATCGGGCGAGTGTTTCCAATCGTAGACAAAAGTATCGCTATAAGCTTTTGCTAAATCAGCACATTTCCCAAAATCTTGATAATATCCTTGGCGATCGCCTGTCAACAGTGCGTACAATGAATGGTGAAAATCATCACTCCACTGAGCATCGAGTCCATATCCACCCAAATCTGCTGGACGAATTATTCGCGGATTATTCAGGTCACTTTCGGCAATTAAATGGCGTTTCCACTTTTGCCCTTGTTGTGACAAATGATGAACTGCTTCCGCCAGTTCCCACAGAAAATGCTTCGCCCCCAAGTCATAAATTGCTTGAATGGCATCCAGGCGCAATGCATCTATGTGGAAGTCGCGCAACCAGTAAAGCGCATTTTCGATAAAATAATTTCGCACACCCTGACTATGGGCATCGTCGAAATTCAGCGCTTCGCCCCAAGGCGTTTTATAGGTTTTAGTAAAGTAGGGCGCGAACTGACTCATATAGTTGCCTTCCGGCCCAAAGTGGTTATACACCACATCCAACACAACGGCAATTCCGTGTTGGTGGCAAGCATTTACCAGTTGCTTCAGTTCGGCTGGGCTACCGTAGGAATTTTGGACAGCATAAGGGTAAACGCCATCATAACCCCAGTTGCGGTATGCAAGAGAAGCTTCAATATGGGTATCTCCCGGAAACTGGGAGATGGGCATGATTTCAATGGCGTTAATTCCCAATTCTTTCAAATCGGGTAAGCGGGGAATAATACCCGTGAAACTTCCTTCAGGCGTGAAAGTTCCAACGTGAACTTCATAGAAAATCATCGACTCCACAGGAATGCCAGTCCACCCTTCATCAGTCCACTCAAACTGTTGATCGACAATTTGAGACGGGCCATGCACCCCTTCAGGTTGATACTGCGATGCGGGATCGGCAAAGTTGTCTTGCCCATTTAAGACATACCGATAAAGCGTGCCCGGATACACATCGTTAATTTTCGTGTGCCAGTATCCCTCAGACTGAGGCTTGAGGGGAATTAACTGCTCTTCAGGCGTCAAAATTTTTACCGTGACGCTCTCTAATAGCGGAGACCAAACTGTAAATTCACACTCTCCGTTCCCCAAGTAGTTAGCACCAATTCTCACGCAGTATCCTCCCATCAGTTCAGTTTGTTGTGCCGAATCATGGCGCGATCGCAAATGTCATTGATTGCACAATGTTTACAAACTACGCCAGATAGCATGATGGTTGGTCTACTGGGCTTTTAGCTAGCACCTGTAGGCGGATTTTTGACCAGAACAAATTCTCTCTAATGACAAATTAAGGAGACAGGAGGTAGGAGGTAGGAGGTAGGAATTTTGAAACCCACGGCGGTGTGCAAAGCCTGGTGTAGCTGCGGTTTCGGTCTATTTAACTTAAGTTGACTTGCAGCTACCATCAACACAGTATGCCGATTGATATGTATTAGAACGCTTACCAAATATGGTGTAGCGGTTATCGCGGATTTGCTCGTAAAAGCGATCGCCTGCCCATTTCATCCCCGGTAAGGCTCGATAAGCGTCTACAAATATACTTCCTGCTGGTAATAACCGCCCAATTTCTTCAGCGGCGTTACTACCTTGCCAACGTCTCTGAGGGTCATTGCCATCTATTAAAATCATTCCCTGTTCGCAGTCTTGGGCTGTAATTCCCCACCGTAAAAGTGTCTGCTCATCTTGCATAGGACTGTAGCGAAACAGCTTTCCTTGGTCTAAGGTTTCTAGCAATTGCACTAGGGTAACGCAGAGATTACAATTTCCGTCGTAGATTACGTAGTAATTCATAAAAATAACGGCTCTTTGGCAATTGAATTGTCGGATGTGTCTGAAACACAACTTTGGTATTCTAGCTTAGAAAACCGTGGCGATCGCTCTTGCTTCACCGAATCAGTCTCCGGTTCAAATATGCATAATGTCGTCTAGCTTAAGTTGTAATTTTGGCAAGACATTAGAAGAAATAGTATCTCCTAAACGATATTGTTGTTGCTGGTACACACCGTTAACTAACTGACAAACCGTAAAGGTTGGTTGTTTGGGATTGCCGATAAACTGCAAACCACCCAAGCCACGAAAATCTACAATCCAATATTCTGGGATATTAAGAAAAGCGTATTCTTCCACTTTCCTTGCATAATCGTCTTGCCAATTAGTACTTACAACTTCAGCAACAAGCTTAATAGTACTGCCGTTACAAATAATCGGTTCTTTTTGCCAGAGTGGTTCTTTACTAAGTTCTGCTTTATCTAAAACAATTACATCAGGACGCAGTACTGTGGCTTCAGCCGCAGGTAGTTTTATCAGACAATTTTTTGGAACTAGCCAGTTAAAATTAGAATTAAAAATTTCGACATAGATTCTACCAGCAATATTACCTGCAATAGCTTCGTGTGGCCCTGTAGGTTCCATGTCTCTTAATTGTCCGTCAATTAATTCGTAGCGTGTATTGTCACCATATTGGGCGATAAATTCCTCGAAGGTGAGTAGTTTGGGCGAGGTGTAGGTCATTATGTTTTGACTTGACGTAGGCTTATTGTAACGAAGGTATTATCAAGCAAAACTACCTTGAGGTGGCTAATTAATTACGTAGGCATAGCCCGCACTTCTCTACGAGACGCTGCACTTCGACTATGCTCTGTTACCAGCCACGCGAACGACAAAGCTCAGTGACCATCGCAGGCATTGCTCTTGTCCCACCAAACCAGTGCGAAGTAGAACAAGGCTGCATTAACATAACGGGTCGATGTATTGGCATAACGGCTCAATGTATTGGCATAACGGGTCGATGTATTGGCATAACGGCTCAATGTATTGGCATAACGGCTCAATGTATTGGCATAACGGCTCAATGTATTGGCATAACGGCTCAATGTATTGGCATAACAGGTTGATGTATTAACATTGCAGGACGATGCATCAAGTCAAACATCGCCCCCAGTTTCCAGTTATCATGCCTTTGGAATGGTATTTGCTTAGTTTTTTTTCATTAATGAGAAAATATTCATGAGATACAAACTCTTGGGCAAAAGCGGGTTAAGAGTCTCTGAACTCTCCTTGGGAACCATGACCTTTGGTGAAGATTGGGGTTGGGGTGCATCTGTTGACGAAAGTCGGAAAATCTTTGATAGCTATGCAGAAGCAGGGGGAAATTTCATTGACACCGCCAACGGTTATACCGATGGTAGCAGTGAAAAAATTGTTGGCGATTTGATTGCTAAAGAACGCGAACGTTTTGTAGTTGCGACAAAATATTCCTTTCCCTTGCGGATGAATGATAAAAAGGGCGACCCTAACGCCAGTGGAAACCATCGCAAGAATTTAATTCAATCTTTGGAAGGTAGTCTGAAACGGCTGAATACCGATTACATTGATTTATTCTGGTTGCACGCTTGGGATTTCACAACACCGATTGAAGAAGTCTTGCGATCGCTTGATGATGT
This sequence comes from Nostoc sp., assembly GCF_036917315.1. GTDB lineage: Bacteria > Cyanobacteriota > Cyanobacteriia > Cyanobacteriales > Nostocaceae > Nostoc. The sequence goes on from NZ_JBALDR010000039.1 coordinate 78,178, forward strand.
CGTGCGTCAAGGTAAAGTACTTTACATCGGCATTTCTGACACACCCGCTTGGATCGTTTCCCAAGCAAATACCATCGCCCATTATCAAGGATGGACGCAGTTTGTCGCCCTGCAAATTGAGTATAGTTTGATTCAGCGAACACCAGAACGAGATTTGCTACCCCTGGCTAAAGCTTTCGATTTAGCAGTAACACCGTGGTCGCCCTTGGGTGGTGGTGTGTTGACAGGCAAGTATAATCGGTCTCCTCAAGGAGGCGCTGAACAAGGACGACTCGAAACTTTGGGCGGAGGGATTTCTGAGAAGAATTTAGCGATCGCTGAAGTTGTTAGTCAAGTTGCGGCAGAAATTGGCCATACACCTTCACAGGTAGCATTAGCTTGGTTACGCGCTCAAAGTGGTGTGATTATTCCGATTATTGGCGCACGTAAGTTAACGCAGTTTCAAGATAACTTAGCTTCTTTAGAAGTTAGCCTCTCGCCAGAACATCTGCAACGGTTAGATGAAGTCAGTCAAATTGAACTGGGTTTTCCCCATGACTTTTTGCACAATGATGATATTCGCGATCGCCTTTTCGGTGGTACATTTAATACAATAGATAACCATCGCATCTGACTGATAGTCATATACAGTAACACATTCAGCCATTAATATAATCTGTCGTCAGAGAGTTTCGCACAGGCAACTAAAATCTGTAAAGTTAGATGCAAAAGGCATTAACGTAGAACTATGAGCGACAACACCATTACATCACGTTTGTACCCCACTCGTATTGACATTCCCGCTGAAGCGCGAGTGCAAATCGTGGTACTTCTCAACCAAAGCTTGGCAGCTACTTCGGATCTAAAAACCCAAGCAAAGCAAGCGCACTGGAATGTAAAAGGAACTGACTTCTATCAGCTACACCTATTATTTGATGAACTTGCTGGGGAATTAGAAGGATACATCGATATGGTAGCTGAACGCGTTACAGCTTTAGGCGGATACGCTTTTGGAACAGCCCGCGCCGCAGCTAGTAATTCGATCCTGCCAGAATATCCCTTAGATATTTTGGATGGTAAAGACCATGTGACAGCCTTGTCAGATCGTTACGCACTCTATGCTAAACATCTCCGGGAAGCGATCGATAAAACCGATGAATTAGGCGACCTCGATACTGCTGACCTTTACACCGAAATTTCCCGCGCCATTGACAAACGACTCTGGTTCTTAGAAGCTCATCTGCAAGTAGCAGAAATTAAGGCAGAGAATGGCAAAGCGGCTACTACTAAAACTCAAAAGATACCTGCTGGCGTCAAATAAGTACTTTTGAGAGACACTTGATTTAATAATAGGGTGCATTAGACTAAAGTTTAATGCACCCTATTGGCGTGACACAGCTAAAACATTGCAAAAAAATTTATAGGTTGGGTTGAGGAACGAAAGCCAACACTCCGATCGATGTTGGCTTTCGTGTTGCTCAACCCAACCTACATTTAATGAACTATTTTATCCTTGCCACGCCACTAGCAGCTAATCTTGTTGTGCAAAACTTGAAATTGCAGTAATTTAGTATTCAAAAAGTGTATTTTATTCACTTAAAAATATCTTTCAAATTTCACAGTATCTTTTTGGTAAGTACGCCACTTTTAAGTGCGTACTTTTCATTTTATATGTATATACTTTACTATTTAAATAGTTACAAATTAGGTCTAATCAACCAGAATTCTAAACTTTGAATTCTAAATTCTTCTAAAAACAATTAACAACGAGGTAAATTTATGTCTCAAAATACAATTACCCACTTAATTCACGATCGCAATGCCCGTGGTCACGCGAAAATGGGCTGGCTCGATAGTTATCACACATTTTCCTTCGGTAGTTTTTACGATCCGAACCGCATGGGATTTCGCTCTCTGCGAGTGATAAACGACGATCGCGTCGCCCCTGGTGCTGGATTCCCTACCCACAGCCATCGTGATATGGAAATCCTCACTTATGTCTTAGAAGGTGCTGTAGAGCATAAAGACAGCTTGGGTACTGGATCGGTAATTCGTCCCGGTGATGCACAGATTATGAGCGCTGGTACTGGAATCAGTCACAGTGAATTTAATCCTTCGCCAGATGAACCACTACACTTGCTACAAATCTGGATTCTTCCCGATCGAGAAGGAATAACGCCAAGATACGAACAAAAATCTTTTCCTCTCGAAGAAAAACGCGGCAAATTACGCTTAATTGCTGCTAAAGATGGGCGCGATGGTGCTGTGACAATTCACCAAGATGTTGATTTATACACATCTGTTTTAGAGTCAGGTGATGTTGTTAATTATCAAGTCAAACCCGGTCGTTATGCCTGGTTACAAATAGCGCAAGGCATAGTCGATTTAAATGGTGAAGAACTCAGAGCCGGCGATGGTGTACAAATCAACGGCGAAGAACAGCTAGAAATTAGCACCAACATCGGCGGCGAAATCTTGCTTTTCGATTTAGGCTAATATCTCCTTTCTCTGTTAAAAGGCTCATCTAAATGAGCCTTTTTCTCAGAATATTACCTTTACTAGTTAAGTATGTTTGCGGGTTGCGTGAAGGCAAAGAATATCCTGGAAATGCTAGCAGAACGTCTCAGAGGTTGTTTGAAAAGTAGTTGGCTGTATGTTTGCACTTATTGATCCCCCCTAACCCCCCTTCAAAAGGGGGGAACCGGAATCAAAGTCCCCCTTTTTAAGGGCAGGGCTGTTTCATTCCCTAAAACAGGTAAAATTGCAAGTGTTGAGGGGATAAAAATCATGGGTACTTCTCTGATTGAACATTTGCGACAAGT
>NZ_JBALDR010000040.1:0-133227 GCF_036917315.1 Nostoc sp.
GTTCTAAACTTAGAAAGCCAATAGCCGGCATAACAACCTGTACCCGAAGTTATATTCATCTTTATTATATGCAAATTGTAGGCGCAACAGCTTAGACTTATCCGAAATATTAACTTAGGAAAAGAAAAATGGTAAAACGTTAAGTTGAGTATCTACCATTTTTCAAAATTGTTATGAGTAGTTTACGTAGTGTATTCGGCGTTAATCTTCACGTAGTCGTAACTCAAATCACAACCCCAGGCTTTACCCACACCATAACCATTGCCAACATTAACGGAGATTAACACCGTATCCTGTTGCAGATAAGCACCCACCGATGCTTTTTTCAAATAAGCACTTGCTGCTGCACGGTCAAATTCTAGAGGTTGCCCATTTTCTAACATTAAGAAATCCCCTAGCTTAATTTGCAGATTTTCTTGCTCAAAAGGCACACCTGCACGTCCGGCGGCGGCGGCGATGCGTCCCCAATTTGGATCGCGTCCAAAGATTGCAGATTTAACTAAGGATGAACCAGCGATGGTTTTGGCTATTTGTCGAGCTGAGAGTTCGTCATGAGCGCCAATCACTTCCACTTCAATGAGACAGGTTGCGCCTTCACCATCACGAGCGATCGCTTTGGCTAAATGCTGGCAAACTGCTGTTAACATCGCCTCTAATTTCTCTGCTTCTGCGCCCCATTCTATAATTGCTGGGGTGCGAGATTGACCGTTTGCCAAGGCAATTAAGCTGTCGTTGGTGCTGGTATCACCATCCACAGTAATGGAATTAAAGCTTCTATCAGCTGCCCTTGCTAACATCTGTTGCCAAAGATGAGGCGAAACCACAGCATCACAAGTAACAAATGCCAGCATGGTTGCCATATTGGGGTGAATCATACCGGAACCTTTGGCAATGCCGCCAATTCGTACTGGGCGGTCGCTTATAGTTGTCTCTAAAGCAATAGATTTTGTTACCAAGTCTGTAGTGATAATCGCCCCAGCAGCAGCATCCGAACCTGTTTGTGATAGTGCTGCTACTACCTTGGGAATCCCACTTCGCAAAGCATCCATCTTAATTCTTTGACCAATCACCCCAGTGGAAGCCAATAATATAGATTCAGATGGAATGTTTAGTGCTTGACCTACTGCCAGAGCAGATTCTAGGGTATCAAGGTTGCCTTGAGTTCCTGTCGCGGCGTTTGCTTGTCCAGCGTTGCAGAGGATGGCACGAGCGCTTTGTTTGGCTTGCAAGCGTTGGCGACAATATTCTACACAGGCAGCTTTCACTTGGCTGGTGGTGAACACACCCGCTGCGATCGCTTCCACTTCTGAGAATATCAAAGCTAAATCTGGCAGCCCCGAAGGTTTCAATCCTGCGGTAATTCCTGCCGCCTGATACCCCCTTGGTGCTGTGATACCACCTGTGATTTTTTGCCAATCTGCCATCATTCTTCCTTACAACTATCAGGTTGGATAGGTCAATTTGTACTTTACAAAACTGCTGAGTTAGGAGTTACGAGTTAAGAGTTATTAGTTTCCCCACTCCCCACTCCCTTTTATTGTGAGTTTATTTGCTGATGGCAATAATAATGCACCAGTTGGCGATTGGCATAATTGTTTTTACCTTTCTTATGACGAAAAACCAAAACAAAAAAGGAGAGCCACTTGGGTCACTCTCTAGATCGTCAGGATACATCTACTTACCGATCTCTCTAATTTACTTTTTAAGGATTAATACTTGTTTATTGAGATTATTTCTAAAAATTTTTGAACTTTATCCGTAAATACCACGAAAATAAAATAAAAAAGAGAGCTACTTAGGCAGCTCTCCAGATCATCAGGGTGCATCTACTTACCACAGCATATCATTTTACGTATGAGGGTTGTCACCAGCTTTTATATGAAGATTGTGTGAAGCAAGACCGGGAAAATACTTAGTTGGGGAATTGGGAATTGGGCATTGGGCATTGGCAGAAGAGGCAGAGGAGCGGAGAGGCAAAGAGGAAAAACTTACTGAAACTTACTTCTCCCCTGCTCCTCCTACTTCCTCACCCAGCGAAGTTAGCTTGACAGCTCACTAGGCGTTCAGTTTTTTCTCGACCAATTCGTTAGTCAACTTAGGATCGGCACGTTTGTCTGTCTTTTTCAAAACTTGTCCGACAAAGAAGCCTTTGAGGTTAGTGTTACCGTTGCGATACTTTTCTAGTTCTTTGGAGTTGGCGGCTATGACTTCATCAATAATGGGTTCCAGTACACTAGGATCGGTGATTAACTCTTGTCCGGCAAAGGCTTTCTCAGGAGAAATACCACTAAGCAAATCTGGCAACTTTTGTTTAGCTTGAGCATTGCTAATTTTGCCCGTTTCAATGCGAGTGATGATATCTGCTAAATTGGTGGGAGTCAGTCCGATTTGACTAATAGTGAGTTTTTGCTTATTCAGGTGGGCGGCAATATCTTGAGTAATCCAGTTGGCAGCAGCTTTGGCATTTGCTCCAGATGCGATCGCAGTTTCAAAATATTCGGCGATTGAACGATCTTCTGTTAACACTCGCGCATCGTAAGGGGAAAGCCCCAACTCATTTTCATAATGATGGCGTTTTTGGGCTGGTAATTCTGGTAATTCGCTACGCCATTGCTCTAATTGTTCATTTGACACCTCAATTGGTGCTAAATCTGGTTCGGGGAAGTAGCGATAATCGCTAGAACCTTCTTTCACCCGCATACTACTTGTGCATTGTGCGCCTTCTTGCCACAGCCGAGTTTCTTGGATAATGCGATCGCCTGCTTCGATGGCGGCGATTTGGCGTTCAATTTCGTAGTCAATCGCCCGTTGGATGGCGCTGAAGGAGTTCATGTTTTTAATTTCTACCTTGGTGCCAAACTCCTTTCGTCCCACGGGACGCACAGAAATGTTGACATCGCAGCGCAGAGATCCTTGTTCCATGTTGCCGTCACTGACGCCGAGATACCGGACAATCCGACGCAATTCTTCGGCATATTCAGCAGCTTCTACTCCAGAACGCAAATCGGGTTCGGAAACAATTTCTACTAATGGGATACCTGCGCGATTGTAGTCTACCAGAGAATAGGAAGAACCAGAAAGGCGATCGCTACCAGCGTGTACCAATTTTCCAGCATCTTCTTCCATGTGCAGACGCGTAATACCAATGCGTTTGCGAATCGGATTACCCTCAGCATCTACCAACTCAATTTCTAACCAACCATGTTCTGCGATCGGTAGATCGTATTGAGAAATTTGGTAATTTTTCGGTAAATCTGGATAAAAATACTGTTTACGGTCAAATTTGCTATATTTAGCGATTTGACAATTTAGTGCTAAACCAGCTTTGACGGCGTATTCTAATACTTTTTCATTGAGTACAGGTAAAACCCCAGGTAAACCCATACAAACCGGGTCAATGTTAGTATTGGGGTCAGAGCCGAATGCCGTAGAGCTATTAGAGAAAATCTTGGTATTGGTACTCAGTTGACAATGGGTTTCTAAACCAATAATCGCTTCATACTCAGTTTTTACGGTCGTCGCAGTGGTCATAATATCAATAATTTGGGCATAATCCTTGTAGTGGTACTATTGTAGCGGCGTATTGAGTTGCCCTGAAGACGGTTATTTGGGTGAGCAATGCTTACCTCTTGAGCTTGAAAAGGGAGATGCACATCTAAGGTGAAGAAAATCTTAATCATTGGTTCTGGAGGTGCTGGTAAATCTACCCTAGCCCGCGAACTGGGAACCATCTTAGGTTTAGAAGTGATTCACTTGGATGCTTGGTACTGGAATCCTGGTTGGATTGAGACTCCAAAAACTGCATGGCAAAGTATTATCCAAGACCTAACCCTACGAGAATCTTGGATTATGGATGGTAACTATGGCGGTACTCTCGACCTTCGTTTGTCAGTTGCAGACACGGTAATTTTTTTGGATTTTCCCCGGATTTTATGTTTGTTGCGAGCGATCAAACGTCGCTTTATGTATGCAGGACAATCTAGACCTGATATGGCATCAGATTGTCCTGAAAGATTGAATTGTGAATTTCTCAAATATATCTGGTCATACCCAATTACTCGTCGTCCTGGGATTTTAGAAAAACTTAGTCAAGTAATATTAAACCAGCAAGTTATTATTCTCCGCAAACCAATAGAAGTTAGAGAGCTTTTGCAAAATATTTCTTACAATTCAGATTTATTCAATTGATTTTTATGAAATTTATCTGAAAAAAGAGGGAAAGTAAATATTGTTACTTATGTGCTAATTAACTAGCAGTAACTAAGGTTAAATTACTATAATAAAATATAAAATTAGCAAATTAGGTCAGGGAACAACGAAGATTATGATTGATGTCCAAATAGCAGTAAAAGCTGCATATAAATACATACAATCCATACGAGAATCGGTCTTGGAGGTGGATTCTTCAATAGGATTAGGATCTTTAAGACTTGAAGAAGTTGAACTTTCTGAGGATAAAAGCTTTTGGTTGATTACTTTAGGATTTGATATCCCTAAAAAAACTCCTAAAAGCCCATTGGAAGACTCTACCTCTCTTGCTTCTAACCCTGTGTTGTATGAACGAGGATATAAACTCTTTAAAGTAAATTCTGAAACTGGCAAAGTAGAAGCAATGAAAATTAGAGAAGTATGAAAGATTTAATTGCTTCCCTTGTTCGTCGTTATTGCCAAAAAGGGGTTTTAATTGATACAAATATCCTGCTTCTCTTCTTAGCTGGAAGCGTCAATCAAGAACGAATAACTAAATTTAATCGAACCAACAATTTCTACCAGAAGATTATGAGCTTTTGCTAGCATTTATTGCCAGCTTTCAAAAGCTTGTGACAACTCCGAATATTCTGACAGAAGTTAATAGCCTTGCAAATCAACTTGGTGAACCTGAACGTTCTCAGTGCTTTGCAATATTTGCTCAATGTGTTAAAAATGTTGCTCTTTTGGATGAATACTACGTAAATAGTTTAGATGCTGTTAATACTGAAAAATTTATCAAATTCGGACTTGCTGACAGTGGAATCCTGACTTTATCTAAAGGGAAGTATCTTGTACTAACTGATGACTTCAAGCTAGCAAGTTATCTTCAGAGTGTAGAAATTGACGTGATTAACTTTAACAATATTCGTGTCTTTAACTGGAAGTAAAAATATGAAATTATTTTGGAAGCGTTAATTTCTATAATTTCTATATACAAATTAAAAAATGCCTGGGAGTGTTGCCGTGTTTCCACCCCAGACATTTTTTATTCTTAACTTGCTCCTCACACACAAATAGATAATATCACTACTTCTATCAAATGGCAAGTATATTGAGTGACAATTCTAAAACCCACAGGCAATCCAATTTCTGACAAATTAAAAAGCGCTTGGGAGTGTTGCCGTGTTTCCACCCCAGGCGCTTTTTATTTTTAACTTGCTCCTCACACACGATTAGATAATATCATTGCTTCAATCATAAAGAAAGTATATAGTGTGACACTTTGTAAACCGCACACTCAATGAGCAATGATTTAGTGTAAAAAGTGACGTACACCAGTTAAGACCATCAGCAAACCCAGTTCGTTAGCAGCTTTGATAGAATCTTTATCGCGCAAACTTCCCCCTGGTTGGACAATGGCTGTAATACCTGCGGCTGCGGCTGTTTTGACTGAATCATCAAAGGGGAAGAATCCATCGCTGGCGAGAGTTGCACTTTTGGCTTTTTCTCCAGCTTGTTCTAGGGCAATTTTAACTGAGCCAACGCGGTTCATTTGACCAGCACCTACTCCTAGTGTAGTGCGATCGCTTGTCACAACAATGGCATTAGATTTAACATGTTTGCAAACTTTCCACGCAAACAGCAATTCCGCTAATTCGCTGTCGGTGGGTTGACGTTCGGTGACTACTTGCCATTGACTGGTGTCTGCAACAATATCATCGGCGGCTTGGACAAGGAAACCACCTGCGATCGCTTTCACTGTATCTTTAGGGCCACTGCTCAAATCAGCTAGAGTCAAAACCCGCACGTTAGATTTCTTAGCCAAGATTTCTTGCGCTTCTGCATCACAACTTGGTGCAACCACACATTCTAAAAATGTTTTGGTTAACTCGCTAGCTGTAGCCGCATCAATCGGACGGTTGAGTGCTACAATTCCACCAAAAGCAGAAGTAGAATCAGCGTTGAAAGCTTTTTGATAGGCTTCAGAAATACTACTTCCCAATGCCGTACCACAGGGATTTGTATGTTTGATAATTGTTGCTGCTGGGGTATCAGTAAATTCAGCAATAATTCGGCGTGCGGCTTCTAAATCAACTAAGTTATTGTAACTAAGTTCTTTGCCTTGCAGTTTTGTCGCGGCTGTCCATCCCGTTGGAGTAGTACCAGTTTGATACCAGGTGGCGGGTTGATGGGGATTCTCGCCGTAACGCAGAGATTGTAATTGTGTGCCGCTAAGAGTGTATTGCTGTGCTTCTGCGAGGTAGGATGCGATCGCTTGGTCATAGCTAGCAGTGTGCGAAAATCCTTTTAATGCTGCCTTTTGCCGAAATTCTAGGGATGCCACGCCGTTATTTTGGCGCAATTCCTGCAAATACTCGTCATACTGTGCTGGATCGCATAATACAGCGAGATGGGCGAAGTTTTTCGATGAAGCGCGTAGCATTGCCGGGCCACCGATATCAATCTGTTCAACAGCTTCTAATAATGTTACTCCTGGTTTAGCGATCGTTTCCTCGAAAGGATATAGATTCACCACCACTAAATCAATCGGGCGAATTTGGTTATTTTCTAAATCTGTAATATCTTCGGGAAAATCTCGCCGGGCCAAAATTCCGCCATGAATTCGGGGATGCAGCGTTTTGACTCGACCACCTAAAATTTCTGGTGAACCTGTGTAATCTGCAACTTTTGTGACAGGGAGTCCCGCATCTTTGAGGGCTTGGGCTGTTCCCCCACTGCTGATTAAATCAAAGTCAAATTCTTCAACCAAGCTACGGGCTAGGTCAATTATACCAGTTTTGTTAGATACACTCAGCAGGGCTAGACGCGCCATTGATCGATTCCTTAAAAGTAGGCTAGAAGCGAAGGATCTAAAGTTTTGCATAAGCCTTGGTTCACTTCAAGACCATGAGGAATAATATTGACTCGTGTAATTTATATGGTTACATCCCTCAGAGTCAGCACTGTCGAAAATGCTGAAAATAAGGGCTAAGTAGGCTTAGTCTCTCATATTTGCGATCGCCTAAACTAAAAGTAAGCATCTTTTACCCACATCACACCTATGGTTCAGTCTTCTAATCAACGCCTCACCCTAGAAGAATTTCTCGCACTTCCCGAAGGAGATATTACATACGAGTTTGTTAACGGTGAAGCTGTACCCAAGTATAAAGATAATGAAATGTCACCAAAATTTTTTCATGGCTCGACTACTGGTGCTTTATTTATACTATTGTCTACATGGGCACAAGCAAAAGGTCGAGTTGTGATTGAATGGGCAATTAAACTAACACGAAATCAACAAGATTGGATGCCTGTAGCCGATCTGACCTAATATTTATTATAACCGTCTTTCTGCTGATTGGCTATTAGACGAAGCTTGCCCTGTTGCACCTGAATTAGTCATCGAAATCATTTCACCTGGTCAAACTTTTGGTGAAATTGCCGAAAAAGCAACTGATTATCTGAAATCTGGTGTTTCTCGTGTTTGGGTGGTTGATACAAAAGCTAGAACTGTAACTGTATTTGCGCCATCTTCCTTGCCAATTACTTATCGATCTCATCAAATAATTACTGATGATTTACTACCAGAATTGGAAATTACTCCTGATGCAATCTTTCAACGAGCTGGATTAAATCCCTAAAATTTCATTAGGAATCAGAATAATCATAGGACTGAGTTGCTTGTGTAATAGTTCTTAAAAAAATATCATAAACTCAAGAAGCTTTCAAACTATCAGGAAAACTAGACCAGAACTTAGTCAAGCGAGGACAACCAGCCAGAGCCGATTTTATTTTGTGGCTATCCAACGAATCTAGTCTCCACAGAAGCATTCATTGATTAAGCGTGCATAAGCGGCGTTATACATTTATCAGCAAATAATATAAAGAGTATGCGAAGATTTTTATTTGGATATAGACATCTAAGTAAATATTCGGTATTTAGTTATTATCAGATTATTTAGATGTTTTCTATTTTCAAGCGAAACACCTACGGACAATAACCCACAACGAGGACATAAAGATTCCTTCTTCTATACTCTGTCAAGTGTTCCCTATTTTTAAGCTAGTAAGACTTACGCATTGACAAACCAACTAAATTATGGAGTCTGGTTTTCAGGCATTCAAACTTGATTTTTAACTCTTTTTCAGCGATGCTTACGCTTTTTACAGCTTACGCTACTGATAAAAGATGATTGAAATAATCCTAAAGCTAGTTTTTTTGTGAATCGAATGCACACGCTCATGAATTTGTACAGTGCCTAAGACTTAGATAGTTCCAGATAGTTAGATAAGTGCTACGTAAAAGCCAATCAAAGGGGAAATCTTCAAAGAAAAATTCGTAACCCTCAAGGGTGACATGAAAGAATGTCGAAACGTCAACATTTTGCGAATTTTTATGCGCTCAAACAACACTAACTGCAACTTGAGAATTTAATTTACTCAAAAAATCGATTTAGGTAGGAAAAAGTTATGGCAAATATCATTGGAACCAACGGGAATGATACTCTACTGGGCACTAACGGCGCGGATACGATTAATGGTAAAGCAGGTAACGATACGATCGCAGCTAGTAACGACACTCTGACTGGTGGTGGTGGCAAGGATAAATTTGTCTACAACTTCACCTATGACGAGTATTACAACCTTATTAGCAACACCGATACTATCACTGATTTCGGTGGCGTAGGTAAAGGCGTAACTCCTTCAGCAGCAGTCATTGCCGAAGTGGATACCATTAAATTCCAAGGTGCTGGGTTGACTGCTCAAAATCTGCTGCTCACTCAGAATGGCAGCAATCTGGAAATCACCTTTGAAGGGGTAGGTGGTGCAGCTGGTACAAAAGTCATCCTTGAAAACTTCAAATTAGAAAACCTGGATAATTTGCCAGCAACTTCTTCACGATCTGCTATTGGCAATATCCTGTTTGATGGACAAACCAGCATCGCCGACAGCTTTGATGTGTTTGATGCCAACTCCACTCAAACTAACCTGTTCAACAAGAACACAGTGACATTTCTCAATAACCTCGACAACAACATTACAGGTTTAGACAACTCAAATGATGTGGTGAATGGTCAGGGGGGTAATGACAAAATCGATGGCAAGAGTGGTAACGACCTGCTGCGCGGTGGTACGGGCAATGATACTCTCATTGGTGGTGAAGGGGATGACTCCCTCAATGGTGGTGAAGGGAATGACTTCCTCAACGGTGGTGAAGGGGATGACTTCCTCAACGGTGGTACTGGTAACGACCTGTTGTATGGTGATGCGGGCGATGACTCCCTTCTTGGTGGTACGGGCAATGACTCTCTTCTTGGTGGTACAGGCAATGACACCCTTCTTGGTGGTACGGAGAATGACACCCTTTTTGGTGGTAGTGGTGACGATCGCTTGACTGTTGGTTCTTCAAATCTTGATACTTTAGGAGGCGATCAGCTGCTCTATGGGGATGATGGCAACGATACTCTCTCTGCATCAGGCTACGAAATCCGATATGAAGACACCTATTATACCTCTGGCAATAACACCCTCAACGGTGGTGCTGGTGACGATTATTTGATTGTTCAATTTTCAAAAGGCAATAACTTGCTGAATGGTGGTGACGGCAACGATACGTTCTCCGAGTACAACAGTGGCAATGATACGGTAGATGGAGGTCAGGGTGACGATTTGTTGTCCTATAATTCCTACACTTCCAGGGGAATCACTTCAACTTTCAATCCTACTACTAACGTTGGCTCAATTACAGCAGACACAAATCAGGTTAGCTACAAGAATATCGAACGATTAAATATCACAAGTGGATTCGGCGATGACAATATTGTAGGTAGTAATGGCAACGATACACTTGACCCTGGCAATGGCGGCAATGATACCATAGATGGGGGCGCAGGTGACGACTTGTTGTCCTATTATAATAATTCCAGTGGTGTTGGAATCACTTCAGTCTTCGATACTACCACGAATACTGGCTTAATTACCGCAGATACAAATCAGGTTAGCTACAAGAATATCGAACGATTAAATATCACAAGTGGATTCGGCGATGACAATATTGTGGGTAGTAATGGCAATGATACGCTCGATCCGGGCAGGAGTGGCAATGATACGGTAGATGGGGGAACAGGTGACGATTTGTTGAAGTTTTTGAACTTTGGTAGCGAGGGAATCACTTCGACATTCAATGCTACTACTAATACTGGAACAATTACGGCGGGCACGAGTGGGGTTAGCTACAAGAATATCGAACGATTAGATATCACAGGTACAGACTACGATGATTATATTGTCGGGGGCAAGGGCAACGATACGCTCGATCCGGGCAGGAATGGCAATGATACGATAGATGGGGGTGCAGGTGACGATTTATTGTCCTATAACTCCAGTGGTGCGGGAATCACTTCAACTTTCGATGCTACCACTAATACTGGCTTAATTACGTCAGGCAGGAATCGGATTAGCTACAAGAATATCGAACGATTAAATATCACAGGTACAGACTCCGATGACAATATTGTGGGGAGCAATGGCAACGATACGATAATAGGAAACATTACATATTTCCCGCCGGGTAGTTACGATACCATTGACTTTATGAGTGGCAATGACACAATAGATGGGGGCAAAGGTAACGACTTGTTGATTGTCGATGACAGCAGTGGTAGCCAGATTACTTCGACTTTCAATGCCATCACTAACACTGGAGCAATTACGGATGGTACGAATCGGATTAGCTACAAGAATATCGAACGATTAGATATCACAGGTACATTCTACGATGACAATATTGTGGGGAGTAATGGGAATGATATCCTCAAAGGTGCTTTTGGCAATGACATGCTGACCGGTGGCAAGGGGAATGATACCCTTTATGGTAATAATGGTACTGATACCTTTGCTTTCAATAGCTTCAATGAAGGCATTGATAGACTTTATGACTTCAACACTACTAATGAACTCATTCAAGTATCGGCTACTGGTTTTGGTGGCGGGTTATCAATCGGTTCACTTCAGACTAGTCAGTTTAGAATCGGAGCATCTGCAACCACTAGCACTCAGCGATTTATTTACAATAATGTTACAGGTGCATTATTCTTTGACCAAGACGGCAGCGCGAGTTCCTATACTCAGATACAATTTGCACAATTATCTGCTGGGTTGTCACTAACCAAAAACAATTTTGTGGTTGTTTAATCGTAATTAGCGCTCTATCACTCTAAGCAGAAAGAATAGTAAATGGTCGGATTGCGAGGTGTCTAAAATGGCAACTCGCATCCGATTTATCAATGCAATTATAGCCAGCGATCGCGCATGGAATTTTTTACCAGAGGGAGTTTGTAAACAAGCTAAGATAAAGTTTTCTTAGCAAAATCGGTGTGATTCGCATTTTTATTTATCATAAATTACCTTGACGGCGATCGCATTCTTTAGACAAGCAGCAAATGCCGTTAAATACTAAGTCTGTTTGAAGAGATAGGATCTATGTACAAAAGTAAAATTTTAGGAGTAAACCTCTGTCTTTACAAGCCATTACCGTTCCCACCGCAACTTCTCAACCCCCAGCAGGCTTAATTGTCACTTTGCATGGTTGGGGTGCTAATGCTGAGGATGTAGCATCTTTGTTACCTTTGCTCAACTTACCCGATTACCAGTTTGTATTGCCCAATGCACCTTATCCTTATCCCTATTCCCCTATAGGGAGGGCATGGTATGACCTGCGGGTGGAAAATATGTATCAAGGGTTGGCAGAAAGTCGGCAACAGCTAACAGATTTCTTGGAATCTTTAGAAAGTACCACTGGCATACCTTTGTCACGCACCATTTTGAGTGGATTTTCTCAAGGCGGAGCCATGACTTTAGATGTCGGCTCAAAATTACCCTTAGCAGGTTTAGTTGTCATGAGCGGGTATTTACATCCTGACGCGCTAACGGCAGCTAAAAGTGGGATTCCGCCGACTTTAATCACTCACGGTAGATATGATGAAGTTGTGCCCCTGAAAGCTGCTTTGAAGGCACGTGAAACTCTCAAGTCTCTAGGAGTGGCAGTAGAATACCACGAATTTGATATGGGGCATGAAATAGATCCAAAAACGTTAGAGGTGCTACGAAATTTCGTTGTAAATACAATTGCTTAGTCAGGATTACGAATTTTTTATAAATTCTGGTACAAATTCTGACAATTTTCACGAACTTAATGACTTCTAATGAGTAATATATATTGGGTGGCTGCGTTCAGCGCAACTTAACCCATGCTGAAGGCGAGTGCTGCATAAGGGAGGGGCAAGTATTATGACAACTCTAAGCATTTCCCAAAAAGAAATTGCTGCCATGAGTGCAGTAGAAGTAGAAGAACTAGCTACACGTCTGGAACTGGATAATTATAGTAATGCTTTTGAGGGTTTAAATGATTGGCATCTATTGCGAGCGATCGCATTTCAGCGTCCAGAGTTAGTTGAACCCTATATCTACCTCTTAGACTTGGAACCCTACGATGAAGCTTAGTTGAGAGTTAGGAGTTAGGAGTTAAGAGTTAGGATTTATAACTATTTAGTACTAATTTTTGAACGACTCACTCCTAACTTTTTACCATGACTAATCCAAAATTGAACAGGGTTCTCATTGGTGTAGGTGGCGGTATCGCCGCCTACAAAATCTGTGAATTGGTTTCGACGCTGTTTAAAACTGGGGTAGAGGTTCGAGTTATCCTCACCCGTTCGGCGCAAAAATTTATCACGCCTCTGACAATAGCCACCCTATCTCGTCATCCCGCCTACACAGATGATGATTTCTGGCAACCAACTCACTCTCGTCCGTTGCATATTGAGTTGGGTGAATGGGCAGATGTCATAGTAATTGCCCCTTTGACAGCTAATACATTAGCCAAGTTAGCCTACGGGATGGCTGATAATTTACTTACAAATACCGTGCTGGCTTCTACTTGTCCCGTGCTGTTAGCACCCGCAATGAATACTGATATGTGGGAACAGCGATCGGTGCAACGGAATTGGCAACAGTTATTGATAGATAGCCGATATCATGGGATGAATACAGCATCAGGGCTATTAGCGTGCGATCGCGTCGGTGCTGGTAGATTAGCAGAACCTCCAGAAATTTTGGCTCACATCCAATCGTTGTTACACACTCAAGGTAAACGAGATTTAGCAGGTAAACGAGTGCTAATTAGTGCTGGGGGAACGCGAGAGTTTCTTGACCCAGTGAGGTTTATTGGTAATCCTTCCACAGGTAAAATGGGATTAGCTTTAGCGCAAGCCGCATTTCACCGAGGCGCAAATGTCACTCTGGTACATGGCCCAGCTAATTGGGATGTACCATTGGGAGTAAAAGCAATTCCCGTTGTTAGTGCCGAGCAAATGCAGAACGTGATGGTGGAGTGTTTACCCAACGCTGATATCATTGTCATGTCAGCAGCCGTGGCAGATGTGAAGCCGAAAGATTATAGTACAGAAAAATTGCCCAAGCGATCGCTCCCCCAAGCTTTACCTTTAGAACCCGTACCGGATATAGTTGCCCAGTTAGCACAACTCAAACAGCCGCATCAAAGATTAATTGGTTTTGCAGCACAAACTGGTGATATTGTCAAGCCAGCGTTAGAAAAATTACACAATAAAAAACTTGATGCGATCGTTGCTAATCCCATCGATCGACCTGATAGTGGTTTTGGGAGTGATAATAATCAAGCGATATTTTTAGATGGGCAAGGAAATCAGGTAGAAATAGCACCTTGTTCTAAATTAGAAATGGCACATCAATTATTTGATTTTGTCATCACGGAATTTTAGATTTTCACGAGATAGTTTTTACCGTCCTGTTTCACCTATCTGATCTACATCGTCTGCTACTCCATTGCGAAAGCGCACTTCTAAGCCGTGTTCTGGCTCCCAGGAACACTCAGCTATCAACTCAAAAGTAGCAATATGCAGGTCATACTCAACGTGGGGTGGCACATAGATATATGAGAAAATGACCTCATCCCAGACCTGAATGGGATTAGCCAGGGGCGGCATTGACTCATCTCCAATCATGTCACGATATACATCATAATTTTGCAGCACCAGAGGAGCAGTGATGCGTAACACATCGGGTGGCAAGGCTAGAGCTTGTCGAATAGCTTCACGCTGAAGCGATGAAAGTTCCCCAATCTGCCCGTGTTCAAAATCCACACAAATCGGTACACGGCGATCGCCCAAAACAGCACATTCTGCTAAAGTCCAGTGATTATCTTCCATTCTCATCTGTCCAAACTCAGCATCGTAGTAACTCGTTGGGGGTTTCATCATCTTCAGGTACTACCTTTATTCATCAAAATTATGAAAAAATATGTTTATCTTTGTTCATAGTTACATATTCTTGCTCAAACCCTTACCAGTAATATCCCTTTCCTAAGAAACCGATGAAACAACTAGCAATGGAATCACCATCCACCTGGCGTTTCATCCCCATGCTTCAGACATCGGGAGCAGTACAAATGGCGATCGATGCTTGGTTGTTCAAGCAATGTGAAAAAGGACAGCATCCGCCTACCCTGCGTTTTTATACCTTGTGGCCCTATGCTCTCTCCTTGGGACATCTGCAAAAACAATGGCCTGCCCAGTGGCATAATCTGATTTACCAGGGACAGCCACTCGATTTAGTTCGTCGTCCAACAGGAGGTAGAGCTGTTCTCCACCAAGGAAACTTGACATACTCTGTGATTACCTCAGTTAGTAATGGAAAAAGCTGGGGTACTTATGAAAAAATCTGTAACTTTTTAATCCAAGGCTGGCAAACCTTGGGTATTGAGTTAAGTTATGGTTCTGCTGGACGGGGTTACATTCATAATCCCAGTTGCTTCAACACAGCAACAGCCGCGGACTTGGTAACTGCTGATGGAAGTAAATTCATTGGTAGTGCCCAACGCAAGGGAAGAAATACCATTCTTCAACACGGCTCGATGATTTTGTCTACAGACAAAGGTTTATTTCAGGAAATCTTTGAACAACCAGCACCGTGGAATACCTCACTTTGTAACACACAGAAACAGGATGATTGGATTGCAAAAATTGTGGATACACTGACAGAGACGGCAAAACAGTACTTTGGCATAGAACTAGTTACCCAACCATTCTCCGATCTCGAATGGCAAGATATCCTCAAATTGCGATCGCTTTATGAAGTGCGTTAGCGTAGCTCACCGTAAGTATCGCCTATTCCAAAACTTGAGATTATGTAATAAACATGTAGAAAACTAAAGTTTTTTGTAAGTAAAATCGCTGTATCGAGGAGACTAATTTGAGTCATCATACCTTTGAGAGCGATCGCAGATGAGGACATTGAATCAGACCAAGATTAAATATGCTGCCAGTGTAGAAAGAGGCTACTAATTTATTTACAATCAAACTCGCACAAAGATTACTGTTAGAATGCATCCCGACGCATTGGCATTGTAAAGAGACGCATTAACAATGCCAATGCATTATCACCAATTAGAAAAAAGAATGCGACAAATAGACCATTTGTAGAGACGCGATTCATCGCGTCTTTACCCAAGGATGTGTTGAAATCATTAATTGAATTGGTATTAGCATTGCAAGGGGAGGCATTGGCATTGCAAGATATTGCCAAATTTAATTCGCTACAAATTAATGAAATGCTGTACTTAACAAGCCAAGGTTAAGACTGCAACCTAAAACTTGAGTTTACTGAGCTTAATGAAACCCCAGAACAAGCCCGAAAGCTGGCAAAAAGAGTGTGATTGACATAGAGAAATCAAGTAGCAATCGGGAAAGGAAACTACTACCTTGAATTGGGTATAACCCGTATGCTCTATGGCTTTAAGTCACTTTCCTAGATTTTACAATATAAGTAAGACATAAAAATAACGCTTCAATTATATGAAAATACTCTCATCAGAACTAGTCCATTTGGGATTTGGCAAATATGTGCGTTCTGACCAAGTGACAGCAGTTATACCAATAGAAGAGGAGCGAGGCCCAGGGCGACGAACCTTTGTTCACGTTCAAGGGCAAAGCGATCCAATTATCGCCTCTCGCGCTGAAGATACCATCGTGCGTGATTTGGTACAGGAACCACGCGAAGTTACCCAAGCCCGTCAGCAGCAGGAAATTCTTCAAGATTTATTGGTTAATTTAGCTAATGTTAATTCAACTGTGCGTCGAATTAACCGTGATGAAGGCAGTTTGGATCTTGATTTGTTAGAGCGACGAATTAAGCAAGTCCTGGAAAATTAATTGCAGAAATCAGCAAACTAAATAACGGAGAAAGATATTGCTGAATACAACTACAGACCAAGTTTCAGTATCAGATACACAAACAAGATCGCCAAGGTTGTGGATACCTGAACGGGTACTGTTTACACCTGCTGCCCTAGATGAGGATTGGGGGCAGCAGATTCTTAAACGTGTGCAGTCACTCAACTTACCAATAGAAGAACTATCGCAGAACCGCCTGAAGGGTCTACGCGGTGAATCTGAGCGGGATACTTACAACATCGCCAAGCGTACCTTAGCGGTGGTTACTGCACCACCCAGTTCTTTTAAACTGAGTCCCATCCCACCTTCTGCGGATTGGCAGTTTCACCTTGCTGAAGGTTGTCCGGCTCACTGTCAATACTGCTACCTAGCTGGTAGCTTATCGGGGCCGCCTGTCATCCGCGCTTTTGCCAACTTACCGCAGATATTAGAGAATTCAGCTAACTACGAGCAACAAGGGAAAACCACAAGTTTTGAAGTTAGCTGTTATACAGATCCATTGGGTATTGAGCATTTAACTGGAAGTCTTGCTGAATGCATCCGTTACTTTGGCACTCGTACCAATGCACATCTACGTTGGGTATCGAAATTTGATGCTGTGGATGGATTACTCGACTTACCACACAATGGGCATACTCGCTGTCGGATGAGTGTTAATGCCGCACCGATTTCTGGTAAGTTTGAAGGTGGTACAGCATCCGTAGCATCCAGACTGAATGCATTGCGACGGTTGGCGTTACCACAAGAGCGTGGCGGTGGCGGTTATCCAGTAGGTTTGGTTATCGCGCCAATTATGCCGATAGATGATTGGCAAATGCACTATAGTCGTTTGTTTGACCAGATAAACGAGGCACTGGATTTTGACTGTAACCTTACCTTTGAGTTAATTTCCCATCGGTTCACACCTGGGTCAAAAGAAGTGTTACAAACTTGGTATCCGCAATCAAAATTAGAGATGGATGAAGACAAACGTAGCGTCAAGCGTAATAAGTTTGGTGGGACGAAGTACGTTTATGAGAAAGACACAATGAAGGCGTTGCGTAGCTTTTTTGAGAGTGAGATTAGTAGGCGCTTTCAAAATGCTGAAATTCTTTATTGGACTTAGAAGGCTACTTCGCTCATATAGAGTTTGAGCAAATTAATTATTGAGCAAGAGAGCGATTGTATAGATGCGATCGCTCTCTTTTCAGGTTGCTCAGGTGAATTAGAATCTAAGAGAACGAACCGCAAAGGACGCAAAGAGCGCAAAGGAAGAAGGAAAGAAGAGAAATTGAAATTTCGATAGGTTTGTAGTAAGCACTTCAGTGCTTAAAAATCCAGGACTTTAGTCCTGACTACGAACTTTTTTACCTCTCGCGTGGGTTTGGCTACGCCCACGCAAAGCGGGATAATTTGGGCAGATTACAGGCGGCGTTATACATTAATAAGTGTATCTGCAATACCGGACTTGTTCTGGCTTAGTCTCAATAGCAAAGGTTTGGAGATGTTTACTTTATCAGAAACTTCTATCCTGGCGGCAATCCTACTGGTAGCTTTAGGCATTTTGGGCTGGGGCTTTTATCGCGCCAGACCTTTTGGTAAACTGGGAATCTTAGCCTGGTTACAGTCGGTGGTGTTGATGACTCCCTGGCTCCTGTTTTTTGGATTGTTTGCCGCAGGGATTTACATCAATATAGCGGGTATATTGTTCTTAGTGGTGACTTCCGCCGGATTGTACGTTTATTTGGGCAGACAGTTACGCGCCGCTGGGCAAGATGACATCCTCAAGCAACGCGCAACCGAAAGACTCGCCGCTGCTTCCTCACTTGCAGCAAATTCCCCACAATTAGCAGTCGCAGAACTGAAAGCGGAGATCCCGCCAATACCGGAAGATGACTTGAATGCAATTAAAGGTATTTTCGGTATCGATACATTTTTTGCTACAGAAACGATCGCCTACCAAGATGGAGCCATTTTTAAAGGCAATTTGCGGGGAGAACCAGAAGAGACTCACAACCGTCTAACTGCAAGTTTACAGCAACGCCTTGGCGATCGCTATCGTCTGTTTTTAGTGGAAAATACAGACGGTAGACCCGTGATGATTGTCCTACCGAGCCGTAACGATCCCCGGCCGATGTTGCGATCGCAAAAAGCTTTTGCAGGTATTCTGTTGGTAGCGACCATTGCCACAAGTTTAGAAGCTGCGGGATTACTGCTGAATTTTGATTTTTTTGGAAATCCAGGGCGGTTTCAAGAAGCTTTGCCCATAGGCGCTGGAATATTTTCGATTTTAGTAGCTCACGAAATTGGTCATTGGTTACTTGCACAGCGTCACCAAATTCGCCTTAGCTGGCCCTTTTTTCTACCGGCTGTGCAAATTGGCTCCTTTGGTGCTATTACCCGCTTTGAGTCTCTGTTGCCCAACCGCAAGGTATTATTTGATATTGCTTTGGCAGGGCCAGCCGCAGGTGGTATTGTCTCTTTGTTAATGCTGGTGACAGGCTTGCTGCTTTCCCACCCAGGTAGTTTATTTCAATTGCCCAATCAGTTTTTCCAAGGGTCGATTTTGGTGGGAAGTTTGGCGCGAGTTGTCCTTGGTTCGGCGTTGCAGTCACCCCTGGTAAGCGTTCATCCCCTAGTGGTGATTGGTTGGCTGGGGTTAGTAATTACCGCGTTGAACTTAATGCCCGCAGGACAACTAGATGGTGGGCGGATTGTGCAGGCGATTTATGGACGCAAAACCGCAGGACGGGCAACGATCGCAACTTTAATTTTACTGGCGCTCGTGTCTCTCGGTAATATGATTGCCATGTACTGGGCGATCGTGATTTTCTTTTTGCAACGGGATCAAGAACGCCCTAGCTTGAATGAAGTCACTGAACCCGATGATGCTAGAGCTGCTTTGGGGCTTTTGGCTCTATTCTTGATGATTACTACTCTTTTACCCCTAACTCCCGGCTTGGCTGGGCGTTTGGGAATAGGATAGATAGCGCTGAGTTGGGAGTTAGGATTTTCATGTAGTGGCAATTCATGAATTGCCACTACAGCGTATAGTTTTATCTGATTAGAGAGTATTAACTTTCATCCTTTATCCTTTCTTATGGTTTCCAGCCTGCTAGCAAGTTCGGGTAAGCCGTTGGTGTGGGGAAAATTTTCTGGAAGGCAGTTTGACGCTCTAGGGGCTTTTCTTTGCTCATGTTCCAGAGGGTTTCATAGAAAAAGAAAGAGACTCCAGCAAAATTGCGATCGCGTACTTTTTGCACTTGTGTCTGAATCTGCTGCATCGGTATAGATCGGTTTTTCAACCCAGCCAAAATGCCTACACTCACTGGAATATGGCTCTTGGCTGCTTTCACTTCTGGATATTCTAATTCGCTGATAAAAACATTCAAATCATCACGATATATCTGCAAAACTAAGTCTTCAATGATTCCTAGCCGTTCCCACTTCTGCCAGTCTGCTAAAAAGAAATTGTAGGACAAACGTTGAGGATTAGGAGCAACAGAAACCAGGCAATCTTTTTTAGTAGCTTTGATAGCTGTAAATACCCGTTTCATAAACTCGGTGATTTTATTAGCTCTCCAGCTTACCCATTCTGGATCTTTAAAATTCTTGGAGGGAGCTTTACCACGGTGTTCTTTCTTGTAAAGTGCCACTGTATAAGCATCGTATCCTAATTCTGATGGTAAGCCAAAATGGTCATCAAATTGAATACCATCGATATTGTAGTTTCTAACAATTTCAACGATTAAATCTTGAATAAATTGTTGTACTTCTGGACGAAAGGGATTTAGCCAAACGCGATTATCTTTCCCTTCTTTGACAATCCGAGTCCCATCGCTGCGACTGGTGAGCCATTGAGGACGATTTTTAGCTAATAGAGAATCTGCTGGTGCCATAAAACCAAATTCAAACCAGGGAATCACCGTTAACCTTTTTTGATGTCCCACATCGACAATTTCTTTGAGGATATCTCGCCCTTGCAATCCGGGTGTGGGATCGAGCGATCGCCCGATAACTTTTTGGGCAACTTTGCTAGGATACAATGTATATCCCCAATTCCAAACCGCCGGATATATAGTGTTAAAATTGAGTTCATCAAGGCGTTGCAAAGATCCCTTGAGGCGATCGCGCTCAAATAACACATCACTATCAATATTTGTTAACCACACTCCCCTTAATTCCGATTTTGGCGTTGACGGCAGATTTATTTGAGCGTTCAAAGGGAACGATAATATCATCGTAGCGATCGCGCTCAAGGTAAGCATAACGACAAACAAAAGAGACTTTCTACTTTGGCGAATATTCCACCAAGAAGAAAACTCAACACACCACTCTACAAACCTTTTCATCATTATTTAAAATGTCTGTGTCAGTGAAGGAAACATTGGGATAACTAATATTAATGCTTAACCTTTGTTTCCTGCTCTAAAAACAGATTGCCAATATCAAATAAAAGTTGCATAGTACCTCGATAGCCAACTTTGCAGAACTGATTACTATCTAAGCAGTCAAAAATGGGAATCCCTTGACGGTAGAGAGGAATTTTTAAGCGTTGAGCGATCGCTACTCCATGAGAGTTGGTAATTAGCAAATCAGATCCAACCGCCAATTGCTCAAAGTCTTCCAAATCGCCGATAGTGACGCTCTTGATCGGCAGTTTTTCTAACAGAGGAAAGCGTGTTGTTGTCACCGCTGAGTGAATCTCAACTCCTAGCGATCGCAAAAAAGCAACTGTTGACCAAAGTAAATCTGGTTCCAGCGCCAAAGAAACTCGCTTGCAACCAAAGTAAAAGTGATTCTCCAACATCACGTGTTGTAACTGACGGCGTTGACGGCGGTATTTATCCGGTACGCTAACGCCACTGATATCCGCCAATGCTTGCAGGAATTTATCTACTGCTGCTAGTCCGGTTAGTTCGCCAAATACCTCATAAGGTATATTGAATCTCTGCTCCAAAATTTGTGCTGCACCCCGCATACTATCACCTAGTGCCAAAGTGAATACAGAACTGCCAATTGAGCGTAACTGTGTCAAAGTCGTGCCATTAGCTGTAATGGCACTAGAAGAATCTTCTATATGACCATCTAAAGAGCCAGAAAGGTCAGGTACAACAATAGGTACAAGTCCAAAAGAGGTAACAATCTCTTTGATTTCTTGGACATCCCCTGGTGTGAAAGCAGAACTCGCCAAAATAGTGATTTGTGTGGCACAAGCGTCTTGCTTAGAGCCTTTTTGGGGGATTTCCCTGACAATACTCTCAACTGCGCCAGCAAAGCCATCCTGTAATGTACCTTTGAAATCCGGTGTAGAGACAAGCACAATTGGTAAATAATCCAGTTCTGGGTGACGGTGGCGAATCTCCTTAACAAAGCGCCCCATGTCATCACCTCTGGTTTCCACCAGTCCAGTGCTACAAAGACCGATAATTTCTGGTTTTGATCTTTGCACCAAAGTCAAGATTGCTTCTTCAACTCTTTCCTCGCCACCCAAAATGGTTGCAACTTCGGTCATCGCCGTACTGGAAAGCGGAATCGCCTGACGGAAATGTTGTACTAATACCGCCTTAGTCAAAGCAGTACAGCCTTGAGAACCGTGTAATAAAGGCATGATTCCCTTTAACCCCAAAAAGGCTAAAACTGCACCCACAGTTTGGCTTTGCTTCAGGGGATTAACTGCAACTGATGTACTCGTAACGCTAATAATCGCCATCAAATTTCCTCCTCTTGAGAAGATGAGGGGGATGAGGGAGATGAGGAAGTAATTTCTCCCCCTGCTCCCCCATCCTCTGACCACGGGGCTGGCTGAGATACTTGCTCCCACACAGGGTTGTAAAAAGCGGCATACAGTTCTCGTGCTACCTCTAAGATTCCTATATAGCCTGCATAGGCATGATTGCGTTCTTGATTAATATCTAGAAATGGAATCCTAGCAGTGAGAGAGGTGTCTTGATGGCGTTTATCAGCAATTAACATATCAACGTGATTTTCGTTAATTATCTGTAAAATTTCTTCAGGACTATTTTGTTCTAGAATTATGCCATCTTGACCCAGCAAACTTTTGACTCTAAGTTTATCCTCTTCAGTATTACTATTAGTACTAATAGCAATAACTTCCATCCCCAATTTCTTAGCGGCAAAGATAATCAACCAACTCTTGAAACTTCCAATAGAAAGGATAATGCGCTTACCTTGCAATCGGGTAAGATACAGACCGAGTTTTTCATCTATTGCAGCAGTTTCTTCTACAATTAGCTTTTCTGTACGTTCCTGCAAATCAGAATTACCTAACTTTGCCGCAATATTCCTTAAACATTGATTGATTGACTCTATACCATAGATAGACTCTTCAATATAGGGGATACCATATTTTTTCTCCATGCTTTTTGCCATGTTAATTAGTGCTTTGGAGGAGAGCAGCACGTTAAGTTTGGCACGATGGGCATAGCAAACTTCTTTGTAGATAGCATCGCCTGTAATTTTTGCCAAAACTCTGATACCTAATTTCTCCAATAACGGTAGAACATTCCATATTGCACCTGCGATGTTATGTTCACCAATTAGGTTGATGTCATAATCTGTACTAGTCTCTGGTTCAGCTGTTCCAATAACGTGTTCTAACAACGCTTCACCAGCAACACGATTGCCCAAATTTTGGTTCCCAATGAATCCAGGGCAATGTACAGGGATAGTAGGTATTCCTGTTTTCTCGGTGGCATCTTTGCAAACTCCCTCGATGTCATCCCCAATCAAGGCGGTGATGCAAGTGGAGTAAACAAATACCGCCGTCGGTTTGTAGCGTCTTGCTAATTCTAAAATGCCTTTGTACAGCTTTTTGGCTCCACCGAAGATGATATCGTTCTCATCGATGTCGCTAGTAAAGCGTATTTTGTACAGCATCGAATCAGAAGAAAGACTGCTGTAACTTCCCCAAATACTAGCAGCACAGCCACTTGGCCCGTGAACTACATGAGCAGCATCGGTAATTGGTACTAAGGTAATCATTGCACTATCAAAAGCGCAACTCCCTTGAGTAGTTCCAGGTTGGGGTAATTGTGTGGAGGACTTTTTTTTCTTTTGTTTCTGCTGAGGAGCATCTTCAGAATTGGAGTCACTGAGTGAATCGTTGATTTTTCCTGGGGTGGGATTCATTTGTTTGGTGACAATAGGTAGAAGTTATTAGGTATTAAGTGAATGTCAAAAAGCTTCTATATAATTTTCATTTATTAACCGTGTATCTAAAAAATTGAATAAAAGGTAATCAAAAAGATAATTCTCCATCCACTAAAACATAAACACCAACTAGGTTAGAGAAGGAGAAAACAAAAATACGAACTAGACTATTAAAGTATTAATGTTGCTGTGTAGACGTTGAGGGATTAGTGTTATCACCCGAACTTGAAACAAACAAAAGTTAAGATTGTCCATTCGATTACTTCTATTTTAAAGGATTTTTCAAGAGTGATGAGTGTTAATTTCTGAGTAATAAGTAATGAATAAGTAGTACTAATGAATTTTCCCACTCTCAGCCGAAGCACTCGCTACTCAGAAATAATTTGATGCTTAGTCGGTCTAATTTTACTTTTTACTCAGCACGTACTAAACCTTAGTTATCCGCTAACGTTATTCAACACTAAGCACTGTTTCTTTGTGAGGCTGCGCTAAACCCTTTTAACTTCTTTCTTTACTTTCTTTTCTTTCTTTCTTTGTGTCCTTTGCGTCCTTTGCGGTTCGTTTTTCTTTCTTTTTTCTTCTACTTAAAGATGGTTTAGCGCATCTTCATATAGAATTGGTATAAGCACTGTTTCTATAAGAGGTGGGCTATTTTTGCCCACCTAATATTTACTCTGTATTTAGCACCGGAGTCTAAACAAGAACCTTACTTCTTCTAGCTACCGGAAACTATTTCTACGTTTCCTTTTTTAACTGCTTCTAGTGCTTCACCTTTAGCGTCTTCTAGCTTTTTCGCAGCATCTGCTTGGCTAATCATTTTTGCAGCATTTTCTTCACTTTCAAGGATGCCGAACTCAATCAACAAATCTTCTAGCTCATCCATCTCGATGGGTGTGGGAACAGTAAGATTTGTATTGCCGATAATCTTGTCCGCTAATGTGCGGTATTCATTAGCTTGTTTGCTATCAGGCGCGTACTCGTTCACCGTCATCCGGCGCAATTCCGCGTGTTGCACGATATTGTCACGCGGCACGAAGTGAATCATGTGGGTATTCAATCTGGCAGCCAGGGTGCTAATCAGTTCGTCTTCCCGGTCAGTTTGACGGCTGTTACAAATCAGCCCACCCAAACGTACACCACCAGTATGAGCGTATTTGAGAACGCCACGAGCAATGTTGTTGGCAGCAAACATCGCCATCATTTCACCGGAGGTAACGATGTAGATTTCTTGGGCTTTACCTTCACGAATTGGCATGGCGAAACCACCGCACACAACGTCGCCCAATACGTCGTAGGATACGAAATCTACGTCTGAGT
Organism: Nostoc sp.; assembly: GCF_036917315.1. GTDB lineage: Bacteria > Cyanobacteriota > Cyanobacteriia > Cyanobacteriales > Nostocaceae > Nostoc. The sequence continues at coordinate 24,930 of NZ_JBALDR010000040.1, forward strand.
AAGCACCGTTTTCTTCGAGGAAGTTAATGGCGGTGATAATACCCCGACCGGCACAACCTACACCCGGTTCTGGCCCGCCTGATTCTACGCATCTGATATCCCGGAAGCCAGTGATTACCACTTCTTCGAGTTCGATATCTTCCACAGCACCCCGTTCAGCAGCCAAGTGCAGCACGGTGGTTTGAGCTTTACAGTGCAGAATCAATCGGGTAGAGTCAGCTTTGGGGTCGCAACCCACAATCAAGATGCGTTGACCCTTTTCTGCCATAGAAGCCAGGGTATTTTGGGAGGTAGTAGATTTACCGATACCACCTTTACCGTAGAAAGCAATTTGTCTAATTTTGCCGTCGGACATGATGATTAATCCTGTAATTATTTGTTTGGTGAGTCTGTCGGTTGATGAGGCGATTGTGCTGTAAAATTACAGCAGCGACCTTATGTAGAACGTTGTTGGAGGCGTTGGCACTTTGTGCCCACCGGAGGTGCTCGTTCTACAGCAAAAAGAGTCAGAAGAAAGAACATATTCAAGTTTTGGTCAGTTTTCGTTGACCATTAGTCATTACTCAAGGAATATTGCAAGTATTACCATCCGCTCACTCAAATGATTTCTCTAGCGGTAGCAATACCAATTGAAAAAAAGAAAGCGACAAATAGACCATTTGTAGAGACGCGATTCATCGCGTCTTTACCCAAGGATGTGTTGCAGTCATGAATTGAATTGGTATAATACCAATTGGAAAAAAGAAAGCTACAGATTCCAAGCGGGAAACTCAAATTCAATCCGAATTACGAATTCAGCATTACCAGTTGTTGTAATCAGAAAGAAGGTTGCTCATACCTCAAGAGTGGTTGCAGCAGGAATTTAAATTTACGCCAAGTTTTCCCTAAACCACACAACCAACCATTGCAATCCACTCTAAACAGTTGCTACAACTTCCCCAATTTTGCTGATATCGTAACCGCCGAGAATTTCAAATTGTGAGTGAACCATCCGATGTCCCAAAGTACTGAGCAACTGCTGCACTGGTGCTTCTTCTAAATATTCCTTGAGAATCACCAAATCATATCGTGACTGATGTAAAGGGATAAATCCCAGCCCAAAGGCGGTAGCTACAGATGCCGTACTCATACCAGCATCGGCAACTCCTCTGACTACAGCTTGGGCAACATCTTGGTGACTTTTGAGTACATTATCAAAGCCCTGAACGGCATCGAACGGTATCTGCTCTTTTTGGAGTGTTTGTTCCAAAAGCATCCGGCTACCAGAACCGATTTCGCGGTTAACAATAGTCGCCCCAGCAACTAAATCACTAACTGTTCTAATTCCCATTGGGTTCCCTGACTTCAACAAAAGTCCCTCCTCCCAGACACCAAGGGTAATCAGAACTGCTTCCCTCCCAGCCAGAACATCTCGAACAAAGGGAGTATTATACTCACCAGTTTCAGGATCGTACAGATGCATCCCAGCGATGTGCGCCTCACCTCTGCATAGACTGTGCAATGCAGCCATGCTGTTAGCGAAGTTATATTGGACTCGCAGTTGGGGATGCCAGCGTTCGGTGGCTCTTGCCCATAGTGAAATCACAGGGGCACAACCAGCAATCACAACGGTGTTGTGAAGTGTGTCGAGATTATCGTCTAAAAGACGGACTCGAACTTTATTTGTACCTGTAAGGCTTGTACTTTCACCATCAGCCGGAATCATATCTTGGCGAAAAGCATCCTTGCCAATCAAAGGATAAGCTATCCATTGTCCTCCCACACGAGCCATGCTAACTCGTAGTTGCTGACCATTAGGAACAGGTTTGGCAAGAACGGCTTCAATTTCAGGTAAATCTCGCTCTAACCAGAATAGATCCTCAACTTGACAGCCAAGCGCTTTGGCCAAGCGAAGTGTTATAGCTACTGAGGGAGCATATAATCCCGACTCTACACCACTAATAGTCTGACGAGTCACATTAGCGATGTTAGCCAAATCTTGTTGGCTCATGCCTAAGCGAGTTCTAATTGACTTCAAGTTATTACGGAGGTCACTATCCTGCTTCATTGGCTTTGTCTCTTAGTTTCAAAAAGCCGTAGCGGATTTAAACATTGCATCTGCCAAGGCGAAAGTGTGGTCTTTGAGTTTATATCATTTCTCTTGGAAGACTTTTTGTACTTTCGCTGTCTTGATTCCCCATATAAAAAGACTATCACAGAAATTGCCAATTTGCTTGCGAAGCGCAAATTATTTTTACGGGTGGTTGTTTTTTACCTGCTATTTTGGCTTAAAAGCCTCAAACTCCAATAAACAGAGCATTTATTTTGCAGTAAATTTTTACCAACTAAATTGGTGGATAGTAGCGTCTAATACAGTTTTAGAGATTAGTTTCAGCTTTGATGCTTGATAGACGAGTAATACAAACAGTAGAAAACATACCAACCAATTTCGCTTTTTGGGGTAAATTTTACCCTGACGAAAAATTACCTATTTGACTAAAGTGAATATGCACATAGCATCAGCAAATAATTGCTGTTTTAAGTTTTTGCACAATCAATTAGGTATTTACCAAAGTATGCAACAGATGGCAGCAAAGCAATGGAGAGAGTAATGATTACCGAAGAAGACTTAGCCCAGCAATTTAACGTAATTATTGAACACACTCACCCACGTGTATGGAAACTGTTAAGCCAATGTTATGTGAAGATAATCAATCCTCATCCTCACTTAACAAGAGTGAATATGAAAACATGCATCCGCCATGCAAAATATATTGGTATTTATTGCCCTGACAGACTAATTAGTACTGTCGTAGAACAAAAAAATCTACTCAAAGAAGTAGCAGAATACTTGGGGCTAGTTGAAGTTGTTTGCTTGAATGCCAATAACTTGATGCGCGATCGCCTCTCAAACCTCAAGCAAGCTTATCCCCAGTTGTGGTTAGACTTGCTGTGGATTGTTACTCAAGAACAATAACCTAGTAAACCTGATTTTTCTGCAATATTCAATCTGCAAAAAATCATTATTCCCAATCTTTACCGCAGCTTCGTTACTTTTGAATCTTGCTAAAAATTTATGAATCAACCATGCCTACATCCAGATGATTTGCCTTCACCTCAAACAATCAAGCTGAGTGAAATATTATTTCGACAGCTTGAAGAAGCAACGAAAAAAAGCTTTTTTCTAGCCTGCGATCGCATGACACGGATTTTGTTATCGAGTTGTCATTGGTATTTCCAAATCAATAGTGGCGTTTTGACCTTGATTCTGATTTGTAATAACATGGAAAGTTATCGCAATATCATGAAAACTGTTCCCCAATTTGCAGATCGCTTAAAACAGTTTGCCAATAGAGCTAAAATTACTGTTAGTTCTCCAATTGACAAAGGTATACCTTGGGTACTCAGCATCGATAATGTCTTACCAGAAGGGGACTTGCCTAGTACCTGATAGATATACCAGAAAAATCGCGATCGCCCTTCCGTATGAATATTGGCGATCGCGCCGAAATCTCAAACCACGGCAAAGCTTTTAACCCGGATTTCTCACGCATAGTGTAGGCTTCAGGGGAAGAGGAGTGTGGGGAGTGTGGGGAGTATGGGGGGTAAAACTTCTTCTCCATCCTCCCACACCTCCCACACCTCCCACACCCTTTGGATTTCTCTCTTGTGAGAAATCCAGGTTTAAGTGTTTTGTATCTGCTTATTTACCTGATTGGGAGGATAAGGATGAAAATAGCTAGAAAGAGCCATATTTATTGGTATCTAATCCTTGCAGTTCCGGTTGGGAGATGTTGGGGAAATATTTGGGGTAAAACTGGGGTAATGTAAAAGGGTCAAGATGTTTACAAAGCAGCCGTGTTAAACAAAAATTATGTCGTCCGATCGAAGTAGATTTTATCCCAAGACGACAATGGTCTTTTAAATAAGCATTAGCTTCTATAATTGCTATTTGACACACGGGTGTAGATCCGTTCAACGGATTTTGCGCTCTTTTATACCCTATATTGTCAAGTTAAGCACTTATATCTCACATATAGATAACTTTTACCCTCACGACTGGAGAGCAAAATCTTGGGCATAGAATTACGCAGTTTCGTATTTCTCGACAGCCTGCAACCTCAACATGCAGCATATATGGGAACAGTAGCCCAAGGCTTCTTACCATTACCAGGAGATACATCACTGTGGATTGAAATATCTCCTGGTATCGAAATTAATAAAATTACGGATATAGCCCTGAAATCTGCCTCTGTCCGTCCGGGAGTACAGGTAGTGGAACGATTATATGGACTATTGGAAGTTCATTCTAGCTCCCAAGGCGAAACCAGAGCTGCTGGTCAAGCTATTTTGGCGGCACTGGGAGTAAAAAGGGAGGAATGTCTGAAACCGCGTGTTATTTCTAGTCAGATTATCCGCAACATCGATGCTTATCAAACACAACTGATTAATCGCACGCGCCGAGGACAGCTACTACTAGCAGGTCAAACGCTGTATGTATTAGAAGTGGAGCCTGCTGCTTACGCCGCACTAGCTGCCAATGAAGCGGAGAAAGCAGCAAGGATTAACATTTTAGAAGTTCAAGCTGTAGGTAGTTTTGGACGGCTTTACTTAGGTGGACAAGAACAGGATATCCTAGCAGGAGCAGCGGGAGCATTAACGGCTATTGAAAGTGTCGCTGGTCGGGTAAATTCTCTGGGTGGGCGTCAGGAGTAAAGGAGAGAAAATGGCAAATCGAGAGCATCTAACTTTACTCAAAGCAGGTGCAGTTAAATGGATTGAGTGGAGAAATAAAAATCCCCAGATTGAACCAGACCTCAGCGCTGCGAATTTGCAAGGCTATAACCTCAGAGGTGCAAACCTCCAGGGGGTAAACCTGAGAAGAGTCGATTTGGGTAATGCTTTACTCGTGCGGGCAAACCTCAGTGGGGCTGACCTCAGTAGTGCCAACCTCTATAAAGCCTTCCTGAATGAAGCTAACCTGAGTGCGGCTAACTTCAGTGTTGCTAACTTGAGTGGCGCTATACTTACGCAGGCAGATTTGAGTCATGCCAATTTGATTGGAGCTGACTTGAGTGGAGTGGATCTTAGAGGTGCTGCGATCGCATCTGCTAATCTAATTGGTACTGACTTAAAAGGCGCTAACTTGAGAGATGCCGATTTAGGTGCAGCAAAGTTGATGCGGGCCAACCTCTCTTTTGCCAACTTGATTGAAGCTAACTTGATTGCGGCTGACCTCAGTGAGGCGAGTTTGTACGAAGCAGAAATTTTAGGGGCTTATCTTTACAAAGCTGACTTATACAAAGCTAATCTGACCAAGGCTCACCTAAGTGGTGCATACTTGTTGCGGGCAAACCTAAGTGAAGCTGATTTGAGTCAAGCTGATTTGAGTTGGACTAACCTTAGAGACGCGAATTTGGCAGGGGCGAATCTCAGAGGAACTAACCTTAGAGGAGCCGATATTCGGGGAGCTAATTTCAGCGGCGTAAATCTTCAAGAAACAATTATGCCTAACGCTTCAAGACACCATTAGTTTACAAGAACAAGGAATTGACGCTTAGATTCATTTTTTGGGGTATCTCTTCCCACAAGAAGTATATAAAATTTCTGTAAAGCTTAACTTTTATTAAGCTCAAAATCTTGTGGATAATCTATCAATTTAAATTATGTATTTTCAGATGTCTTTCTCTAATATAAAAAGGATTTTTTCCCAAATATGTATATTTAAAGAATAGCGCGACTCCAAGTTAAGCCGATTAAATCTAAGACATAATCCACAGAGTTATCTATATAATCTTCTGATTTTTTATTATCAATTACACACAATTGACCGCCAGTAATATAAATTTTATCTGACTCTTTGTAGTAAGATTTGTGTCTACTGATCCATCCTGGCTTCTTACCAGTTGTTTCTACTTTTTCTATTTCAAATGTGTGGATATGTAATCTATAAACTGGGGTTTCATTATAGATTCTTGTACCGCCATATCCTAAACTGCCAATGATATATATATATTCTCCAACTAATGTAGCTGAGTGAAAATCAGTTGGCGGAAAAATATATTCGGGATAACCAAAAATCTGAAAATTCCCATCACCTTGATAAACTACAACATCGTTATATATACAAAAATTAGAGTCGTAGTAGTCTTCATGTTCGCCAGCAATTTCTATAATTCTGCCATCTGGTAATTGTGTAATTGTTCTACAAAATCGATCGTAGCACCATACTTTAGCTTGCCGATTTCCTGTATCTTTAAAAGTATTTTGTGCGTCATAAGCAGAACAACCTTCATAAATCATCACCTGCCAAAAAGGTATTTTCATCAATTCTGGATTGGTTTTGCCAAAACGCGGATGTTTGCCAGCAAAATATTGCTCTGGTGATAATTCTGATAGTGAGAATTTGCTGTTGGCAATTCCGGTGAGCGATCGCCGCATATCATTGTTAATATCGCTCACATCTTCACCAGCTGCAATTAACATTTTGACGATTTCTTTCTTTGTCGTTATCTTAATGGCTTTGTCATTGCAATGATTGATTCTGTTGGGGTTTGCGCCAGCTTCTAGTAAAATTCTGACGCAATCAGTAGCACCATACTCTGCTGCGATTATTAACGCAGTGTTACCAAAATCATCAGTGGCTTCAATATCCAATCCCTCTGCAATTAGCCACTCTAGGATTTCCAGCCTATTGTCTTCTATTGCATACATTAACGGCGTTTTTCCGCAGTTTCCCGCATCGTTGTGATTGGCTCCGGCAGCTAGGAGTAATTTGGCTTTAAGTAGTTCACCGATTTGAATACTCAATAACCAAGGGGTTCTATACCAACAATCACGCACATCTCGATCTGCTCCTTGCTCTAGCAATAACAATACTAGCTCTAAGCTGCCAAAAACTATAGCGTGCATTAATTCTGTCCATCCCAGTTGCTCTGGGTTAGCACCTGCGTTCAATAATAATTTGACAGCATCAAATCTCCCAATATGAGCAGCTATTTTGATTGCAGATTCACCATAGCGACTAATGCCATTGACAGCAGCACCTCTAGAGATGAGTAAATTTAAAGTTGATATTAAGTTTTTATCCTGCAAGATATCTCGACCATGCATAGCATTAATTAAGACATCATATCCATCTGGGCTTTGATAATTAATATCTGCTCCAGCATCTAGAATCAATTGAATTTTATCCAGATTTCCTGACTGCACAGCCAACCCAAGTACGGTGTTTTGCTCTACAACAGCATTCACATTTGCGCCATGTTCCAATAGGAAGTGAATCATATCTATACCTACTGTAGGGCTACTAAGCGCATACATTAATGGTGTTTGCAACGAATCTTTTTCTATGCAATCAATATCAACACCATTGGCTAGTTTACGTGCGACTCCTGCCATATTGCCCTGCTGTACATAAATATGAATTTTTTGCATAAATTTTCTTATTTAATTTCTGATATAAATTATCGGCATATTAGATATCTTGCAAAAGTTCGGTTAAGGTAAGACGCGATGAATCGCCGTCTCTACAATAATCAGTATTTCGTATATACGGCGATTTATTGGTATAGGCTATTCCACTTTGCGCTCTTGGCATTTACACTGCGGATTTATGCGCGGCGCGAAACCCAAAAAAAAGGGATAAGCCTAAAGCCTATCCCTAAAAAATCAATTAATCAATGTATCAAGTTCCTGAAGTCCAAGAATTGATGTACTCAATTTGATCTGCTGTCAAACTATCAATCGTAATACCAATAGCCTGCAACTTCAACCGAGCAATTTCTTGATCGACTTCAACAGGAATTGAGTGCAAACCAGGTTCCAACTTACCTTTATTTTTCACCAAGAATTCACAAGCCAAAGCTTGGTTGGCAAAACTCATATCCATTACCGCGCTGGGGTGTCCTTCAGCCGCAGCTAGGTTAATCAAGCGTCCTTGTCCGAGAACGACAACTGATTTACCATTTTTCAACTTATACTCTTCGGTGAAAGGACGAACTTCTTTGATTTCTTTAGCTTGTGCAGCCAAGTATTTCAAATCAAGTTCCAAGTCAAAGTGACCGGAGTTACAAACGATCGCACCGTCTTTCATGACATCGAAGTGTTCGCCACGAACGACGTGCTTGTTACCGGTCACAGTGATAAAGATATCACCTTCAGGTGCAGCTTTAGCCATTGGCAGGACGCGGAAGCCATCCATTACGGCTTCAATTGCCTTGATGGGGTCGATTTCGGTGACGATGACGTTAGCACCCATCCCACGGGCGCGGAGGGCTGTACCTTTACCACACCAGCCATAACCGACGACGACAATGTTTTTACCAGCCAACAAAATATTTGTGGCGCGGATAATGCCATCTAGGGTTGATTGCCCAGTACCATAGCGATTATCAAAGAAGTGCTTGGTGTCAGCGTCGTTGACGTTGACGGCGGGGAAGGTGAGAACGCCTTCTCTAAACATGGCGCGTAGGCGCACAATACCAGTGGTGGTTTCTTCGGTGCTACCAATCAAATCAGCGATTTGGTGTTGGCGGTGTTGGATTAAAGCCGCAACTACATCGCTACCGTCATCAACAATAATGTTGGGGCGATGATCTAAAGCTATTTGGACGTGGCGGTTATAAGTTTCGTTATCTTCGCCTTTTTGAGCAAAGACGGGAATTTCATGATCGACAACGAGGCTAGCGGCTACGTCATCTTGAGTTGATAAAGGATTGCTAGCAATTAAAAGCGCGTCTGCACCACCGGCTTTCAGAGCGATCGCCAAATGTGCTGTTTCTGTTGTAATGTGGGCGCAAGCTACAAGGCGTAAACCAGCGAAGGGCTTTTCGATTGCAAAGCGATCGCGGATTTGCTTCAAAACTGGCATTTCGCGTCCAGCCCATTCAATGCGCTGTCTTCCCAAGGCAGCTAGGCCGAGGTCTTTAACCTCGTGCTTTAATCGGGGAGAAGTTGCGGTCATCAAAAGTTACCTCAAAAAATAAAAAAAGCTACGTAAATTTTACGCACTCTACTAGGTTATTGTACAACTGGTGATTTTTGCTTGTATTTAGCAAATCACTAGTCAACATTCCTCAAAACTAGCTTGACGTTTGATTACCCTAATGTCAACTTCATCGTCAGCTTCTTCCTTTTTGTTTTATCTTTGGTAAGAGTAATACTCCGATCGGTCTTACATGCTGATTCTCAGCACTTTGTCATCTCTCTAAAGATAGAAAACAAACAAAAAAACATGAAAGTTTCATTGTCTAAAGAGAAAACCTCAACTTTAGATAGGTACATCTACCCAAAGTTATTGCGGAGGATAGTTATCGAAGTAGTCACCAATAGATTTAATTCAAGGAGGTGTTTGAGTGCGTTTTCAATTTTTGGCGTTGGCTTTGCCCGCCGTAGGCATCGCCAGTTCAATGGCCATAGGCGTTGTATCTGTGCCAAAAGCCACAGCCCAGATACCTTTGTTACCGCAACTGCAAGCTCCCAGCAGTATTAGTAATGATTCAGATAACAGAGTTGTTTCGGGCTGGATTTATTTAGATGGTCGTCGATTATTTCAAATAGCGGCAACAAGAACCAATTTTCCTGAGCGTTCAGAAGATATTCAAAAGAAGTTGGAGAAAATTGGCCAAAATTATTTTCAATCACCAGCAAAAACACCAGTCAAGGTGGATGTTCGCAAAGTAAACGAATTACCAGTAATTTATGTCAACGGTCAATATCTGATGACCGTTACTTCTGAGGATGCGGGACTGCGACAGGTAGATGTATCGACATCGGCAAATCAAGTCAAAGAATCGTTAGAAGAAGACTTGCAACAAGCCAAGCAAGAAAGGCAAATTCAATCTTTAATCGACCAAGGTAAAATTGCTGGCGGTATCGGACTAGCAATGATTGTCATGAGTTGGGGGGTATATAGCTGGCAGCGGCGTTCCCAAAAGAATTTAGAAAACTCCATTGCCTCCCAACCCCAAAGGGAACTCTTCAACTACCCAAAACCAGCAGATCGAGCAATTACAACACAACTAAATCAACGACAACAGCAACATGTCCAAGAAGCCAAGAGACGATTGTTTCAGCTTAGTCAAGCCGGAATTTGGGGAGGTGGAAGCTTCTTTATTTTGGGTCTATTTCCCTATACACGAGGTTTTCAGGTAGCAATTCTCACAGCCGCCCAATTTCCTTTGCGATTAGGTGTTGTATGTCTGGCAACCTATGTAGCAATTCGTTTGACCTACGCTCTGATTGACCGCTTCGCCTCCACACTAATTAGCAGTGGTGCTTTCCTCACAGCAGAAAGTTCTGCACGATTGCAACTGCGAGTTTCCACATTTTCTGGTGTCACTAAAAGTATCACTACTGTTATCTGGGTAGGAGTAGGTTTCTTAATAGCGCTGGTATCCTTGGGGATAGATATCGTTCCCTTACTAGCGGGTGCTAGTTTAGTTGGTGTTGCATTGTCTTTGGCATCGCAAAACTTAATTAAAGATGCGATTAACGGTTTTTTGATCATTTTAGAAGACCAGTATGCTTTAGGCGATGTGATTACTGTGGGAGACGTGGGAGGCTTAGTAGAAAATCTGAATCTGCGGATGACCCAAGTGCGGGATTCCGAAGGGCGCTTGATTACAATTCCCAATGGTGAAATTAAAGTTGTTGCCAATCTTTCTAGTCGTTGGTCGCGAGCCGATTTAACAATTCCCATCGCCTACCAAGCCGATACAGAAGAGGCTTTGAAACTGATTGCAACTATTGCCGATAAGATGAATCAAGAAATGCAATGGCAGAGTCAAATTTTGGAACCGCCGCAAGTTTTGGGAATAGATCAATTTGGCGATCGCGGTTTGATAATTCGTGTCTGGATTAAAACACAGCCCCTCAAACAATGGGATGTCGCACGCGAACTTCGCCGCCGCCTAAAAGTTGCCCTAGACGAAGCTGGAATTTCCATCTCTGTACCTCAACAAGCAATTTGGGTCAATGACGATCAATTGTTAAATTTTTCCAATAATGGCAAAGATAATTAGAAGCCTTCTCAACAAGCTACGGTGTACACACAAGTTTTAAAAACCTAGCTTGATAAGACTTGACTAGTTCCCATGTTTTGCATGGGAACGGTTAATTAGAAGCTTTGCCGACTCTGCCTCTAATGATACATTGAGTCATCAGCATAAATGTATGCATTCCCATACGGGCTATAGGAAAAAGAAAATATCTAACATTAAGCCTTAATAAATCCTTATATTAATAAAAAGCTACTACGTTCCTAACCAGTCTGAAACCTTTCCTTTATTCCTTGATTTATGTTTGTCAATACCTTCATCAGACGGCCAGTGCTGACGACGGTCTGCACGTTCATCATCTTGCTGCTGGGAAGCATCTGTATACCGATTCTTCCCATTTCTCAGCTACCAGACCTTGCCCCAGTGCAAATTACTGTTAGCTCCAACAATATTGGTGCGGATGCTCAAACAACAGAAAATACTGTCACCAACATTATTGAGCGACAAATTAATGGTGTTAAAGATGTATCTTATATATCTTCTAATACGGGTAATGATGGTTCGAGCAATATAACTGTCTCGTTTCCAACTAATGTCAATAGCGATATTGCTCAAGTAAACGTTCAGAATAAAGAGGCACTGGCTTCACCTCAATTGCCAGATACTGTTCAACGAACAGGTGTGACTGTTGAAACGGCATCGAGCAGTTTGCTGCTTGTCTATGGGTTTTACTCAGAAAATAATGAGTATGACAACATTTTTATCAGTAACTATGTCGATCTGTATATTTTCGATCAGATCAAACGGCTTCCTGGTGTAGGAAGCGCCAGGGTTTTTGGAGAACGCAAATATGCTATGCGTCTCTGGCTCGATCCCAACAAGCTTGCCCAACATCAACTAACTCCCCAAGATGTGACAGCTGCCCTGCAACAACAAAATATTCAAGTGGGTGCAGGGGCGATTGGTAAGGAACCAGCACCAGATAATCAAAGCTTTGAATTTGCTTTACGGGCAACCAGTCGATTTAAAGATGCGGCTGAATTTGAGGATATGGTGCTGAAGGTAAGTCCAGCTGGCACTAATAGCACTACTAATAGCCCCACTAGTAGCACCCTAGTTAAAGTCAGAGATGTCGGTCGAGTTGAACTAGGAGCAGAGAACTATCTGGCTGATGCCAAATTCACTATTCCAGGAAATGCGCCCAAGGCAGCCGTGGGTTTGGGGATATATCAACTTCCCGGTAGTAATGCCCTCAACGTTGCTCATGCTGTTGAAGAGCAGATCAAAATATTAGAGAAGAGTTTTCCACCTGGACTCAAAGCCCAGTTGGCATTTGATACCACTCCGTTTGTAGAAATTTCTTTAGAAGAAGTTCTGCACACTCTGGTTGAGGCGATTGTGCTAGTGGTCTTGGTAATTTTTGTCTTTTTACAAGACTGGCGTACCACGATCATTCCGACTGTAGCGATCCCCGTTTCCTTGATTGGGACGTGTGCGGCTCTGTTGGTTTTAGGATTTCAAATTAATACACTGACCTTATTTGGTTTCGTTCTGGCGATCGGGATCGTCGTGGATGATGCCATTATTGTGGTCGAGGCAGTTGCAGTCAAACTAGAGCAGGGTATGAGACCCTTTGAAGCGGCTGTCGAAGCCATGAAGGAGTTAACTGGGGCAATCATTGCCACTTCACTTGTACTCATGGCGGTATTTATTCCAGTTGCCTTCATTCCGGGTACAACAGGGATTGTTTACAAACAATTTGCCTTAACCGTTGCTTGCTCCATTGCCATTTCTACCTTCAACGCCTTAACCTTCTCTCCGAGTATGGCAGCTATCCTCATGCGCCCTGCTCAGACTCCACGCGGCCCTTTGGGGTGGTTTTTTACACAGTTTAATCGGGGATTTAGCTGGTTCACGCGGCGATATGTCGGGTTTGTTAGCTACCTTACCCATGTCAAGCCGATTGTAATTGGGGTTTTTGTCACTGGTTTATTAGCAACAGTTTTGATGTACAGAGCAGTACCTACCGGATTTATTCCAGAAGAAGATCAGGGTTACTTCTTTGTGATTGTCCAGGGGCCTGACGGGGTTTCTTTGAAATATACCGAATCTGTGATGGACAAGGTGGTTAAAGAAGTAACATCGGCTCCCGAAGTTAGAGCTAGTTTTATGATCAGTGGCTTTGGTTTCGATGGTAATGCTTCTAATTTAGGTATTGCCTTTGCTAACCTGAAACCCTGGAAAGAGAGAACTGAAGAATCTCAATCTGTTTATGGCATACTTCAGAGGCTGAACAAAAAACTTTCTACAATTACAGAAGCCAGAGCGATCGCAGTAAATGCTCCTCCAGTGAGAGGATTAAGTACTACGGGTGGTTTTGAGTTTATCGTTCAAGACAAAACCGGCAGTGCGCCGATTGAAAGCCTAATTGAGGCTGCTCAAAAATTGATTGGGGCAGCACGTAAAAGCCCTGTTCTCCAAGGAGTCTTCACTCAGTTCACCGCAGATACTCCCCAATTTGACATTCAGGTAAACCGCAACCAAGCCAAAGCTCTCAATGTTGAAATTAACGACATCTTTGGGGCATTGCAAACTTACCTGGGGTCGCAATATGTGAATAACTTCGTGCAGGGACAGCGACAGTATCGGGTATATGTCCAAGCAGACGGGGTGTTCCGTTCTAATCCAGATGATATTGGCAAGCTGTATGTTCGCTCTGCCAGTGGGGCAATGATTCCGTTGAGCAGTTTGGTGAAAATTACTCCCTTTGTGGGGCCGAAAACCATCGCCCATTACAACTTGTACAGGTCAATCAAAGTACAGGGCGCTCCGGCTCCCGGTGCTAGCTCTGGACAGGCGATTAAAGCAATGGAGCAACTAGCAGCAGAGAACTTACCTCAAGGGTTTGGTTATGAGTGGACAGGCACTTATCTCCAGGAGAAAACATCTGGGGGAGCTACGGGCTTGATTTTTGGTTTAGCGATCGTTATTGTCTTTCTGGTACTGGCGGCTCAGTATGAAAGCTACGTTGACCCGATTATTATTTTGCTGACAGTTCCCCTAGCAGTTTTGGGAGCAATGACAGCGATTTGGCTGCGTTCCAATATTTTCATGGCAGGCAGCCTCTTCCCGAAAGTGGTGGATGATATCTATTGCCAGGTAGGTTTGGTAACTTTGATTGGTCTAGCTGCAAAAAATGCGATTTTAGTCGTGGAATTTGCAAATCAACTGCACGAGCAGGGCATGAGCTACACGCGGGCAGCAGTGAAAGCTGGAGAAGAACGTCTGCGACCGATCTTAATGACTTCTTTTGCAGCGCTGTTAGGATTTTTGCCCTTGGTAATCTCTGAAGGGGCTGGAGCCAGCAGCCGTTGGTCTTTAGGAACCGCGCTGTTTGGGGGGTTGATGCTTTCGACGTTCTTGAGTTTGTTCTTAGTGCCAATTTTGTATATTTTGGTTAAGAGTTTGGCTCAGGCTATATTACCTGGGAAGCGAGGAGGTTCAAATCCTCCAGATTCACCAAATGGAGCTTCGGGAACTAGACATGAAGCTCTACCTGCTGGCTCAAGTCAGCCAGAGACGCAATTTAGGTCTCAGGAGGATGGGATAACCTAAGTTTGGGCAAGGGAGAAGGGGGGCAAGAGAGCAGGGGAGATAAAACAGAAAATGGATTAACCTCACTGTTGCGCTAGCTTCCCGTAGGGTACGAAGAACCACTTATTAAGAAGTGGATGGACTCAGACCCATGTTCCGCTCTGATTCACGGCAGCAGATAAGAGGTCTTTCCCCTCTGCCCCTCTGCCCCTCTGCCCCCCTGCCCCCTCTCAACTATGCAGCCTAAAAGCGTATCAGCTTATCCACAACATCCTCTAACTCTGATACCATTTTCTATAATTTCCTGCTTGCTAAAAAAATTAGTCGAATAGAATTAAGTACTTAGATAAGGAAAAGTGAAATGGGACTTAGCGACGGACTTTTGAACCCGACCAAAAAGGCTATGGTCATAGATGATTGTTGCAACATGATTGAAGGACAGCTTGCATCCAAGTCAGGCATGAGCGGCATCGCTTTGAAAACTGCCTTTGCTGCTTTGAAGGGGGTTAAGCCAGGGTATATTCCCTATGTCGTTGAGCAGATATTACCGCAATGCTTTACAGCTCTCGATCCCATCTGGAGTCAAGGCGTAGAGAAAGGCGACCCAGTTGAATATCTGAGTGCGAATCGCTCTAATACAGCAGATGCACTACTAGGTGTTACTGATGCGAGAGTCAAAAACTCAAACCGCCAAATCGTGCGAGGAACCTATGAAAAACTTCGCGGTTCAGCCAAAAAGCACGTAGAAGAAGCAGTGCCAGATTTAGCTAAAGTAATCAATAATTACACTAAGGTCTGAGCCAAACGAGTAGAGACGCGATTAATCGCGTCTTCTAGAAAGGTGGGAAGCGCAGATACAAATTTATAAAGAATTTTTAAGAAATTAACATTTTTCAGAAAATGAAAGACCTAATGCTGAAGTAATCCCCAAAAGTTCAGAATCATAGATTTTGTAGTTTACACATACCCTAGTGTCTGAAAACCTTACATGGCAAAGTTTCGGATGTACTTCATCCATGTCGAAACCTAATTATTAGTTTTTCAATTTTTTGGAGGAGAGGAAAATGAAGAAGTTCACCTGTTTGATGATTGTCGGGACAGTATTGTCGATTAGTGCGCCAGCCTTTGCTGAAAGTCGTGCGGTTAATATCAGTATTGGCAGTATTGGTGGTCCTTTAGATAATGCCGCTTTGCGAACAGTTCGCCAGGTTATCGGGTTTGGAGTCGGCACTAGCACCGTCGATAAATTCATTGTATATAGTCCCAGAACCGGATCTATTCCCATCGAAGGAGGTTTATCTGCTTGTGCTGAAGCTGGCTTCGGCATAAGCAATACAACATTTAATGCTTTTATCCAGCAGTTGCGTTCAATTAATCCCAAACCAGGGACTTTCTACAATCTAGAACTTACTGCAAGCTGCAAACTGAAATAAGACGTTTGTACTCAAGCACGGTAGATGGGCTTTGTACCTCAGCCCATCCATCGAGTTAGACTCTACGCGATAAACGCAAAACTCCATATTTTTAAATTGGAGATTTAACATCAATGTTGATTTTAATCAGTGTCAAGATGCGGCTAGATTAGTTGTATCAGACTCTGGACTGAATAGTGCAGATACTTACAGTATGAAACAAAAAAGAATGTAAAGTTGGAGCGCATTTGTGGGAGCGGAGAAAAAAATATGTCTAATGTGAACATTGCAAAAGGTAGCTGCCTGTGTGGAGTAGTAAACGTTTCTACAACCCGTATGAGTAATCAGGTAGGAGCATGTCATTGTAGTATGTGTCGCAACTGGGGTGGAGGGCCTTTGTTAGTAGTTGAATGTGAAAGTGATGTTAGCTTCTCTGGTGAAGAAAATATCGGAGTTTATCAATCTTCAGAATGGGCAGAGCGTGGATTCTGTAAGAAGTGTGGTAGCCATCTCTTTTACAAATTGAAACAAAGTAACCAGTATTTCATACCCGTTGGACTATTCGATAATTGTGAAGGTCTTGTTTTTGGTCATCAGGTATTTATTGATGAAAAGCCCAAATATTACTGTTTTGCCAATGAAACTAAGAACCTAACAGGAGCAGAGGTATTTGCACAGTTTGCACCTCCATCAGAGCGGTAAAGATTGGCTGATGTACTATCAACTAGCGATCGTCCCATTGTGCCAGTTGCGTAAGTCCTGAAAAAATATTGTGTAAAAGCTTAAGAACTGTCGCTGGGAGTAGATTGATATATTGGAACCTTTATGAAAGTCAGGTTAAAATCGCTAGCAAAGTGTAAATCTGAAGTGAAACTATGAAAACTGCTGAAAAATTAGCTGCCGGTTGGCTACTGACACTCGGATTCATGTTTGTAACTCTATCAGCAACAGCGGCCTTAGAAAAATTTGCTACACGTAAAGCCATCATAATACCCACGGGTGAGTATGAGTTTAATGCACCGAATGCTACTTATGAAGATAATAATGCTGCTGCTGGTGGTCTAATTTTTGGTGTCCCTACCCTAACACTAGGCACGTGGTTAGCATTGGGATTGTACCGTCAAAGTCGGCAGGAGAAAAAGGCGATTAATCAACAAGTTAGCGATCGCCTGCAATCGATTTTTTATGAGATGCTACAAGAAAATAATGGGCGCGTAACTGTTTTAGGCTTTGCCATCCAGTCACAACTACCCGCAGCCCACGCCAGACAATATTTAGATGAAAAAGCTAAAGAATTCAATGCAAACTTTAAGGTGAACGAAGAAGGGGCTGTATCATATCATTTTGATGTTTAATTGTCATTAGTCATTTGTCATTTGTTATTTACTAATGACCAATGACCAATGACGATCTTCAACTTACGGCTAGGTCTAATGACGCAGATTTTTTTGAGCGTAGCCGCCATTTTAGGCGGTTTGTCGGTTGCTGCTGGTGCTTTTGCTTCCCATGCCTTGCGGGAAAAGATTAGTGAGCGATCGCTAGAAATTTTTGAAACTGGCGCTCGTTACCAAATGTATCATGCTCTTGCACTTTTTCTAGTAGCCATACTAATTAGTCGTACCGAGTCCCCTCAACCCACACTCGTAGCCAGTGGATGGCTGTTTATCATTGGCATTGCTATTTTCTCAGGTAGCTTGTATGCCCTTAGCTTAACCGGTATTAAATCCTTGGGAGCGATCGCACCACTAGGCGGCACAGCCTTTCTTGCAGGTTGGGGTGCTTTAGCTTTTGCTGCTTGGAATTTGAAGTTGTAAAAAATTTAGGAGTTAAGAGTTTTTAACTCCTAACTCCATTTTTTAGAAGCTCATTTACCTCATTTTTACAAAAGCTTATAATTTATAGTTCATTGCTCTCAGGCGTATTAACAAATTATCCAAATCTGCATTAGCTGAAGGTGTTTCAGGTAATGGACTAGATTGATATGCCTCTTGTAACTTATTACGCAGACGTTCATATTCTCTTTGATAAAAAGCTACATTAATATCTGGCAGAACAGACTTTTCTGTGCCTGCTAATTTTTGGGCGATCAAATCAGAAATATATGGTAAATCAAAAACCTCATTTAGCTTAATTAAATTAGACTCAACTACTCCTGTTTGCATCAGATAAATCCCAGTTAATAAAACTCGGTAAACATAAAGTAATGGCTTAATTCGATGCATATTTTCTTTCTCAAAAAGCTTCCATTGTGTTGCGGCAAAACCAATATAATGGTAGCTATGGTGACGGGTAATACAATTTTTAGCAATATTTTTCAATTCCTCATGTTCAGGTGAGGTGATTAATATTAAAGGAGAATACAATTGTTCTAATACATAACCATTCTTTTTAAGTAGCATCAAAAAGAATTTTTTTACATCATGAGTTACTAAATCTATCTCTAAAGATTCGCGAACTTCTGAAACTTCAATAGTTTCATTTCTAGTCTGTAATCCCACTACTTCTTGAACTGGTAAAATATGCACGCCACGCAAGTCATAATCAGAATCGGCTGAGGGAAAGCCATATAAGTGGGAACCACTGATGATGGTGAATAAAAACGGGTAAGGCTGCTGCTCAATAATTGTGTTAATAGAAGTTGGAATATTCATAATGTATGTGCCGTTTACTTGCTTACCTCGGTTCGCCTATTTCTTTAGAACATCTTCTGTATAAACCAGAACACTCACTCATCGTCCAGAGTTATCAACCCCGTGAAATGATTTCTGGAGTGGTAAATGCAGATGGCTTTGGTGTGGGTTGGTATCATAATCAAAAAGATACTGACCCTTTTATCTACAAAAATACCCTACCTATTTGGAATGATATAAATCTACCCAGTCTCAGCCGTTACGTCGAATCAAAGTGTGTACTTGCTTATGTCCGCAGTGCTACACCAGGACAAGCCGTAGATTTTGCTAACTGTCAGCCTTTTAACCATCGACAACAGCTATTTATTCACAATGGACGAATCGAAAATTTCCGCAAAACATTACACAGAAAAATTCGCAGCACTTTAACCCAAGAATTTTACGAAAAAATTAATGGCAGTACTGACTCAGAACACATTTTTGCATTGTTACTTTCGCAAAGTCAAATTAACAAACATCGACCTCCAGAGTATGCCTTACGCACCACATTATTAACGCTTTTAGAGATGGCAAAACGCTATCAAGTAGAAGCCTCGCTTAATGTAATCTTTAGTAACGGGCATCGTTTAATAGGGAGCATCCCAGTTTTTGCAAAGAGGGCAGAAATCAGTCAGGATAAGTATGACGAGTATATTTATCTAACGATGACTCCAGAACAAAAGCAAGCACTTCAAGAACATATTCAGGCGATGCCTGCGGCGGGCTACGCCAACGCTAAAATATTGTACGAAGACACGACACCAGAAAGACTAACCAGCCTTGCAAGAATTGAAGAAGCAGTGCGGAGTCAAATGCAGAAGCACGTTATGCCAGAAGTAGGGGTTTTTTTATCGAAACGGTTACGGGCACAAAAGCAGGGTATAAACGACGACTAAAAAGTATTTTGGGAGAATTGCCAATCACAAGTAAGCAAGCGCAGCAATTGGAAATCGCCTCGAGAAATCAACTGAGTCCGTATTTGGAAATCTGCTGTCTGCGCGTTAGTGCAAATGTCAGCTATGAAGATGCAGCAGCAGATATTGAGTATTTTACAGGCGTACAAGTTTCCCGTAGCAGCCAACAGAGATTGGTGCATCGTCAAAATTTTGAATTGCCGATACAAGAAGACACAGTTGAAGAATTAAGCGTCGATGGTGGAAACATTCGTGTTCGTACTACTGAAGGTGAAATATGCGCTTGGCTTGGCTATAAAGCGATTAGCTTACATCACAAAGGAATGGTTGGAACGTCCTTTCAAGATAATCAGGTTGTCATTGATTGGGTTAATCATCAACCACTAGCTAGCACTGTTACTTGTGTTGGTGATGGACATGATGGTATTTGGAATATCGTTGACCAGCTAGCCCTTGATGTACAGCGCCGAGAAATACAAGATTTGTTTCACTTGATAGAAAACCTTCGCAAAATTGGGGGTTCACAAAAACGGTTGAAACAAGCACAAGCCTTACTATGGAAAGGTCAAGTAGAAGAAACCAAAGCCTTATTTACTGGTTGTCGGGGTAAACAAGTACAAAATTTTTGCCGTTATCTCGATAAGCATCGCCATCGTATAATTAACTACGAATATCACCAAGCTGAAGAAATTTGTTCAATTGGTTCTGGGTCAGTTGAATCTGCCGTTAAACAGATTGACCGTCGAACAAAGATTTCTGGGGCACAATGGAAACGAGAAAATGTCCCTCAAGTCCTGGCTCATCGCTCTGCTTACCTCAATGGATTATTGTCGGTTTGAGCTACTTCAGGAAGTGGGATGCTCTCATCTTTATGAAATATCTTAACCTTATATTTACTAATTAATTTTAACTTTTATCATTAGTTAAAATTTTAATTTATTCTTCATTATGTCTTGATAAGAATATCATTAATTACACCAATGCAGTCAGAGTTAAAATGATTGATATTGGAGAAGGCATGAAAAAATTTAAAAGGATAAACATAGTATGTTTAGCACCCAAGTCAGTATTCTCGGTTATAAAGTTAGCGAAGAACTTTACAACGGTTCTCGAACTCTAGTTTATCGGGGATATCGGGAAACTGACTCCTTACCAGTGGTGATTAAACTGCTGAAAAATCCTTATCCTAGCTTTAGCGAACTCGTACAATTTCGTAATCAGTACACCATTACCAAAAATCTTAACTATCCCGGAATTATCCAAACTTACAGCTTGGAACCCTATCAAAACGGCTATGTGTTGGTAATGGAAGACTTTGGGGGAATATCCCTTTCTGAGTGGAGGGGTAGAGAGGGGAAGACAGGGGCAGAACCACAAAATCTAATTAAGTTTTTACAAATTGCAATATCTCTGTGCGACACCTTAAATTATCTCTATCATCATGATGTTATTCATAAAGATATTAAACTCGCAAATATTCTAATTCATCCTGAAACAAGACAAGTAAAATTAATCGACTTTAGTATTGCTTCTCTTCTTCCCAGAGAAACTCAAACAATAATTAATCCTAATTTATTAGAAGGAACTCTAGCTTATTTATCTCCCGAACAAACTGGGCGGATGAACCGAGGGGTAGACTATCGCAGCGATTTTTATTCTTTGGGTGTGAGTTTTTACGAATTGCTGACTGGAGAATTACCCTTTCAGTCAGACGATCCAATGGAGTTGGTGCATTGTCATATTGCCAAAATGCCGACCGTATTAGGTAATAGAGAAGATATTCCCCAGGTATTCTCTGATATCGTCATGAAATTAATGGCAAAAAATGCTGAGAATAGATATCAGAGTGCTTTAGGATTAAAGCATGATTTAGAAGAATGTTTATATCAAATCCAAGAAACCGGAACAATTACATATTTTGAAATTGCCAAAAGAGATATTTGTGACAGATTTATTATTCCAGAAAAATTATATGGTCGAGAAACGGAAGTTGAGACACTACTAAAAGCGTTTGAGAGAGTAGCCGCTGGAAACAGCGAAATGATCTTAGTTGCAGGGTTTTCCGGTATTGGTAAAACTGCGGTAGTTAATGAAGTTCATAAACCGATTGTCAAACAACGCGGTTATTTTATTAAGGGTAAATTTGACCAATTTAATCGAAATATTCCCTTTTCGGCGTTTGTGCAAGCTTTCCGCGATTTAATAGGGCAATTACTTACTGAAAGCGATCGACAAATCAAACAATGGCAAAATAAAATTACTGGAGCATTAGGTGATAACGCCCAGGTAATTATTGAGGTGATTCCGGAGTTAGAACTAGTTATTGGCAAACAATCTCCTGTACCAGAAGTATCAGGTATTGCAGCACAAAATCGATTTAATTTACTCTTGCAAAAATTTATTGAATTATTTACTGATAAAGAACATCCACTGGTGATATTTTTAGATGATTTACAATGGATTGATTCTGCCTCATTGAAACTATTGCAATCTTTAATGAGTGAAGTAAATTATGCCTCTTTACTACTCATTGGTGCCTATCGAGATAATGAAATTTCTGCAACCCATCCTTTAATGTTGACATTGGATGACATCCAAAAGAATGGTGCAAAAATTAATACTATTACTCTAAAGCCGCTGAATGAATCCAAATTAAATCAGTTAGTGGCTGACAGTTTGGATTGTACAGAAAATCTAGCTTTGCCACTGTCAAAGTTAATCTATCAAAAAACTCAAGGCAATCCATTTTTTGCTATACAATTTATAAAAGCATTACATCAAGATGGCTTGATTTATTTTAATTATGAACAAGGTTATTGGCAATGTGACATAGCAGAAATTAGTCAGCGATCGCTCGTCAATGATGTAGTTGAATTCATGGCATTACAATTACAAAAGTTGCCAGAATCAACTCAAAATGTTTTAAAATTAGCTGCGTGTATAGGTAATCAATT
This sequence comes from Nostoc sp., assembly GCF_036917315.1. GTDB lineage: Bacteria > Cyanobacteriota > Cyanobacteriia > Cyanobacteriales > Nostocaceae > Nostoc. The sequence goes on from NZ_JBALDR010000040.1 coordinate 47,452, forward strand.
TGATTTAGAAACCTTAGCAATTGTTTCTCAACAATCAAAAATAGAAGCAGCAGCCTGTTTATGGACTGCCTTACAGGATGGCTTAATTTTACCCCAAAGTGAGGTTTATAAGTTTTTTGTTGGGTCAGAAAATCAAGCTGTTACTCAACAAAATTATGAAATTATTGTATATAAATTTCTGCACGATCGCATTCAACAAGCAGCCTATTCTTTGATTCCTGAAAGCCAAAAGCAAGCAACTCACTACCAGATCGGCAAATTACTGTTAGGAAACCTATCAACCGCAGAACTAGAGGACAGAATCTTTGATGTAGTTAACCAAATCAACATAGGGAAATTTCTACTTCAAGACGAAAGCGAGAAAAAACAGCTTGCGGAACTTAATTTAAGTGCGGGTCAGAAAGCGAAAGCTTCCACAGCCTATGAAGCGGCAAAGACTTATTTACAAGTCGGGATAAACTTACTAACAAAAGATGCTGAGACTGCTGGGTATCGTCTGGCATTTGATCTCCATTTCAATTTAGCAGAAGCCGCGTTGATGAGTGGAGATTTTCAGTTATTAGAGGAAACGGTATTAATCTTACTCGAATTTGCCAACTCAAATATCGATAGAGCCAAAATTTATGTTTTAAAGGTTACTCAATATTCTTTGCAAGGGCAGTTTTCCGAATCAATCCAGGCGGGTTTGGAAGGTTTACAAAGTCTTGGTATCACTGTCGATCGATATAGCTTGAAACAATTAGCTCAAGAAGAGTTTGCTGTTGTTCAAGAACGCATGAAAAATCGCCCGATCGCCACTTTACTGAATTTGCCTGCTGCAACTAATCCAGAAGTTCGAGCTGCGATCGAATTATTGATTATTCTGCAACCACCAGCCTATATTGTCTCTGATTTCGATCTATACAGTTTCGCGACCTTTAGAGCAGTCCGTTTATCGATTGAGCAGGGTAATACTGCTGAATCAATCAAAGCTTATGCCACCTACGGTTTTCTAATTGGACTGATGCATAGTCAGTACCAGCAAGGACTTGAATTCGCTGACGTTTCCCTACAACTGAGCTATAAGCTCAATAGTAAATTTCAGCAATCAGGGGCCTGCTTTATGTTAGGTTGCTGTATTCAGGTGTGGGCGAAGCCGATACAGGGGGCAGCTGAGATTAATTATGAAGGGTTCCTTGCGGGACTGGAGTCTGGAGAAATCCCCCATGCCGGATACAACCTCTACAGTAATATTTGTAATCGACTGTTTCAAGGTGAAAATCTAGCAGATATTGCGATCGACATCGATAAATATTGGCTAATTGGAGAGAAACTAAAGCATGATTTTTTGTTGAGTATCCTTTCAGCCTGCCGTTTCTTTGTCAACCAAATCTCGCAATCTCTAGATGAGCAAGAACAAATCGCAACAGCAGAGCAGGCTTGGGTTGAGCGTTCTGAAGCATTACAGTCTCACACAGCACTTGGTACGTATTACATTTTACAAATGCATCGAGCTTGCCTAATTCAGGGGTTCAAGCCAGACATTCACTATGTTACGGAGGCGGGTAAATTTCTGAATGGTTGTGCAGGATTTACCACCTCTGCTGGTTACTATTACTACAGCTCTATCATTTTGTGTAACCGCTATTCAAGTTTGACAGAAGCAGAGCGTAGCGATGTCTTGCAGCAAATCGAAACCAATCAAGCGCAACTCAAAATCTGGTCAGAAAGCTGTTCAGAAAACTTCTTGCATAAGTATTTGCTGGTCGAAGCAGAACGATCGCGAATTGCCGAAAAATGCCTGGAAGCCATGAAACTTTACGATGGCGCCATTGCCGAAGCTAAAGCCAACGGTTATCTGCAAGAAGAAGCGATCGCCAACGAACTCACTGCCAAATTTTACCTGGAACTGGATAAAGAAAAAGCAGCCCAAGGATATATCCAAGAAGCATACTACTGCTATGCTCGGTGGGGAGCAAAAGCTAAAATAGATGACTTAGAAAAACGCTATCCTGAATTACTCCAACCCATCCTACATCAACAAAAACTCAGCTTTAATTCCCTAGAAACCATTAGTCCTATTGCCCACAGTTCGATATCTTTATCCAGTCAAACTTCCCTTATTAGTAGCAGCAATATTTCCAATACCTTAGACTTTATGTCTATTCTGAAAGCGGCTCAAGCTATTTCTAGTAGCATTGAATTCGATGAAATTATTGCTAGCCTGACAAAAATTATTCTCGAAAACTCTGGGGCAAAAAAATTTGCCTTAATTCTATCTGAAAATGGAAACTTAAAAGTCAAGGTAATTACCTTTATTAATCACCAAGACAATTTTTCAACTCCAATCCAAACTATTCTTAAATCACAATCACTAGATACTTGTGAAGATATTCCTAGAAAAATTATCAATTATGTCAAAAATACTCAAAAGACAGTTGTTATAGATAACTGCAAAACAGATGTAGCTGGGTTACTTGGAGAATATCTGCTCGAATTTAAACCCCAGAGTGTACTTTGTACGCCGATTATTAATCAAGGACATTTAGTGGGTATTCTCTATTTAGAAAATAAATTAGTAGCAGGCGTATTTACTAGCGATCGCATCAAAGTTATCCAAATGTTATCTGTGCAAGCGGCCATCTCTCTAGAAAATGCTCGTCTTTATCAAGAATCTCAAGAAAAAGCTCAACAGATCCAACAAAACCTCCAGCAGCAAAAAACCTTATTTAATGTTGTGAATCAGATCCGAGAATCTTTAGATTTAGGTGCGATTTTTCGTGCAGTAACTCAAAATATTCGTTCAATACTTAATGTCTCGCGCGTCGGAATTTATCAATTTCATCTTGGGAGAAATTACGAATATGGTGAATTGATTGCCGAAGATGTCCTACCTCAATTCCCTTCTGGTTTAACTGTAAAAATTCAAGACAATTGTTTTGGAGAGAACTATGCAACCCTGTACAAACAGGGACGATTTTGTGCAATATCAGATATTGAAACCGCAGAAGTTTTAGATTGTCATCGAGTAATTTTGCAACAGTTTCATGTTAGAGCATCATTAGTTGTACCAATTATGCAAGATGACGAACTGTGGGGCTTACTCTGCATTCACCAATGCGATCGCCCGCGTCACTGGCAACCTTCTGAGATTGAATTTGCCCAACAAATTGCTGCACAAATGGGAGTTGCACTCCAACAAACCGATCTACTGCTGGAAACTCGCCAACAAGCAACCCAATTAGAAGAAACACTCCAAAATCTCAAAGAAACTCAACTTCAACTAGTACAAAATGAAAAAATGTCTGCGTTGGGAAATCTTGTTGCGGGGGTAGCTCATGAAATGAATAATCCTCTTGGTTTTATTTCTGCTAGTCTTGAACAAAGCAAACCTGTATTTGCAGATATCCTTAAACATCTGAAACTATACCAAGAAAATCTGCCAAATCCAAATGAAAAAATTATTGAACATGCCGAAGAAATTGACTTGGAATATAGCTTAGAAGATTTGCCCAAGATGATTGATTCCATGATGATAGCGTGTGACAGGCTGAAAAATATCAGTACTAGTCTCCGCACTTTCTCCCGTGCCGATCGAGACTACAAAGTACCTTTTAATATCCATCAAGGCATTGATAGTACCATTCTCATTCTCAAACATCGTCTGAAGGCAAATGAACAACGTCCCGCCATTGAAGTGATCGCAAACTACGGTAATTTACCTCAAGTTGAATGTTTTCCTGGTCAATTAAATCAGGTATTTATGAACATATTAGCGAATGCTATTGATGCTTTGGATGAATCAAATAGAGACCGGAGTTTTGGGGAGATTAAAGCCAATCCTAATCGGATTATCATTACCACCACATTATTACAAAACAAACAGGTTGAGGTGAAGATTGCTGATAATGGTCAAGGCATGAGTGAATCAGTTAAACAAAAAGTATTTGACCACTTGTTTACTACCAAAGGTGTTGGTAAAGGAACGGGATTAGGATTAGCGATCGCTCAGTCTATTGTTGTAGAAAAACATGGTGGAACTTTGGATGTGAATTCTACCCCAGGCCAAGGAACAGAATTTGTGATTACCTTATTGTGATTTCCTCTTTTTAATGGATTTGATCCATGATATTGTGATTGGTTTCTTCATCAATTGAGAAGAGTTTGGGCGTTTAATAGCTTCTCGTTTTGCTACCACTTCACCGCCTCCATCTCTTTACTGGATACGAGACGATCCGACTTTCCCACAGTCCGTAATTATTGCGTCTGAACCTCTATTTCTAGGTAATTGGATTGCTTGCCCAGAAAATAGCATCATTAGTGTGGGAGCTGACTGTGAGATTCAAATTGAGCAAATTTAGCGTGAAAGAGGCTATTTCTCCAGCCTTCGATAAATGTCGCTCGAAAACTTTTGCGCTATTCCAGATATGACGAAGCTACATTCTCTAGTCAACCTCATTCTGACATGATCTGCTATTTGCTGGTACTTGGGGCATATTGCCTATATCAAATCTTTATCGCTGCAAGAACATAGCACTTAAGCACTTACTTGCTACTATTTTAATGGAAAAATACGGAAAAATAGCTTGAAAGCTTGAGCTATATTGCTCAAGCATGATTTTATTAACTATGGCTATGTGTTTCACTGATTGGGGTAAAGGTCTGCTATCAAAGTAACCTATTACGCCAAGCAAACGGAGGTTTCATGTCGATATCTAAAGTTGTTAACAGCAAGGTTACTTCTCAAAGCAGCGTTAAAAAACGCTTGCAGATAGAGCGTTTGATAGGAGCGACTCAAATAGTTGCACCTAGTGCTGGGAGTGATGTAGTGAAGGGATTAACTCAAACACCTAAATCTCTACCCCCTAGTTACTTTTATGATGACCGTGGTTCCAATCTGTTTGAGCAAATCTGCGATTTACCAGAATATTATCTTACACGCACAGAAACAACGATTTTACAGCAGTATGCTGGTGAAATTGCCAAGATAACTGGCGTTTGTGAATTGGTAGAACTTGGCAGTGGTAGTTCTAGTAAAACCCGCATTTTACTAGATGCCTACCAGCAACTAAGCTATCCTCTGCACTACCTGCCAATTGATGTATCTACAGGTATGTTGGAAAGTAGTGCCAAGCAGTTATTAGAAGATTATCCTTTACTCCAAGTTTATGCACTAGCGGGAACCTATGAATTAGCCCTTGCAAAACTCCTACCAACGCAATTACCCAGTCGGATGATTTGTTTTATTGGTAGCAGCTTAGGTAATCTTACCCCTGATGAGTGTGATGTGTTCTTCTCTCAAATTACCAATGCTCTACAAGTAGGTGAATATTTTTTATTGGGGATAGATTTACGAAAGCCAAAACAGATTTTGGAACCAGCTTATAACGACAGCCAGGGAGTAACAGCTGCATTTAACCTCAATATGCTGGAACACTTAAATCAGCGGTTTGAGGGGAATTTTGACACCACCCAGTTTGAACACCAAGCATTTTACAATGAAAGCGAGCATCAAATAGAAATGCATTTACGCAGCTTGCGATCGCAAATTGTAGAATTACGCGCTCTTAATCTTAAGGTTAATTTTGCACTAGGTGAGACTATCCTCACCGAAATTTCCCGCAAATTTGATCTTAATACCATTAAACAGCAACTAAACGCACAAGGTTTATTACCTCTTCATGTGTGGACAGATCCAAATCAATGGTTTGGTTTACTGCTCTGTCAGCTGCAAGCATAAAGCAAATCAGAGTAAGCCTCATATATATAGTGGTTCTCAGTTGAGTCCAATATATACCTAACAAAAACAGCCCTTGTCTACAAGCGTTAGGGAGTAACACTCAAAGCCTCTCTTCTAAAAGGAGAGAGGGCAAAGTATATTAGACTTCTTGCACAAATGCAAAATTTGCCTACCCAGATGATATTCGTCCCACCCCAACAAGAGAGAACAATTAGAATCCCTCTTGCTGGGGTAGTATTTTCACTAGATTATGTACATTGTAGATAACGTATGAATGCAAAATCCGATCAACCCAAGCAATTAACAATTCAAAATTCAAAATTAAATAAATTTCAGACGGGGATTTAAACCCTGACTGAAATGGGTGCTACATGTAATGGTTGGGGTCTTAAACCCTTTACGATAAACTAAATGTTTAGCTGCTAATTATTGCTGCATCGAAGAGGTGGGAAAAATTCTGCTGGATATAGGAACCCGTGGACGAGGTTTATTTGCTGTTATATTGGCATTAGTAGCAGAAGAATTATTAGCTGCTTCAGAAAGGAGAGGTGGTTTGCTATTAGTAGAATTGGCAAAATCACTTAATTTTGTAGCCGAAGGTGAACTTGAAGATATGGAACTAACATTCTCAGGATTTTGACTGTTGGTTTTTACCGGAGTTTGAGCTTGACATGGAGTAATGAGGAAAGTTGAACTTGTTCCTAATGCCAGTATGACCAAATGAGAAATATATTGTTGCATGGAGATTGGTAAAATGGGTTGATAAATCTTCAAAGCTTAAAAAAGTTGTGTTTGTTCTCAGTTAGAAATAAAACTGCAATTTTCCAATAGAAATCATGACGCTGTTGCCCAAGAAAACTTGAACACAGCGATTTCTAAATGAATAGACTATTAATGCTTAGTACATTAATTCGCTAACAACAATCTAACCTCCCTCAATCAAGGGGAAGCTAAACTCTCTTTTGTAAAAGAAAGAAAGCGATTATTTTAAGACTACTAAATCTACCTGAAAGAGAGTTAGAAATAGATACACCTGGAATAATTGACGTTTTTTAATCAACTAAGCCAGCACAACCATTAATATTCTAGTAATATTTAACTTGTTAATAAAAGAGGAATGTTACTGAACTTTTTGACAAAACTGATTTATATAAAATCAACTCTAACTCGCATATTTAACTAATTAAAGCAAAAAGTACATGAACTTTTAATAAAGCCTAAGTTTGATAAAATAGTTTTCATTAATAAATGCGTGTATATTTCAGCAATGTACGCTAAGTTTGACTATATTAAGTTATTGAGAATATAAACCAATACGCTTGGGTTAAGGCTAAAAACTAAAACTGGCGTAGGTTGGGTTGAGGAACGAAACCCAACATTATCAACGCTTTGTTGGGTTTCGCTGTTGCTCAACCGAACCTACTATTCTTCTTAACCCAAGCGTATTGGAATATAAACCCACGATGATTTAGGTTTGCTCGATATGAGTTTAGCTGTAGACATCCTTAAACTACAACCCATTCCTATTTAGATAAGACAGATAACAATTAATTAAAATGAGATTTTTATGATTTATGTAAATCGATTACTCAACTAGAAAAGTTAGCTGAGGCGCTGTTAGATTTCAACAGTCAAAGCGATTTAGTAAATTACTTAGGAAATATCTTTTGACCTCAACCTAATCTGGAAGATTAAGCGACACCTACGCAAGAGGAAAGGGGGCAGGAACTAGGGGGATATTCCTGAATCTTTCTCCCCTTATCCTTGCCCCCACTATCTCTTCTCTGGTCTTGAATTATCAAAAAGCATTACAGCTTCGTCCCACACTCAGCGCAGAAGTTGTGGGTAGGAGCATTTTTGGCATTGCAGTTGCTACAATACACTGGCTCGGATGCCGCTTTCGGCGCTTGCTTCTGCAAACCGACCATTTGAGCGTTGCTCTTACCAGGGGCTACCATTGGATAGCAGTTTTCGTCTCTGGTGACGTGGACATTTAAGATTACTGGCCCTTTGTGTGCTAGCATTTCGGCGATCGCATCTTTTAATTGACTGCGATCGCTGATTACCATGCCTTTAATGCCATAAGCTTGTCCCAATAACTCTACATCTGGCATCCCTACTTCCATATCGGAGCATGAGTAACGCTCACCATAGAAGGCTTGCTGCCACTGGCGCACCATCCCTTGCCAGCCGTTGTTGATAATTATTGTCTTGACATTTATTCCATACTGTGAAATTGTTCCTAGTTCCTGTAAACACATTTGGAAACTAGCATCACCGCTAATACAGATGACTTCTTCATCAGGAAACGCCACTTTCGCGCCCATTGCCGCAGGTAAGCCAAAACCCATCGTTCCCAAACCAGCGCTAGAAATCCAGCGCCTTGGGCCATTCTTCAGGAATTGTGCTGCCCACATTTGATGTTGTCCGACATCTGTGGTGTAGAAAGCGTTGGGTGCTTGGCTATTGACTTCTACAATTACTTCTTGGGGTGAAATGCTGTCGGTATGCTGCGGCACGATGAGAGGATACTCTTCGCGCCAACGGTTAACTAAATTCAACCACTCTTGGTTTTGATTTGGTGTAGCCTTAACGCCTGTTTCTTTACAGCGACGCAATAAGTCTACTAACACATTCCGCACATCGCCGACGATGGGCACTTCGGGAATGCGGTTTTTGCCGACTTCTGCGGGATCGATGTCGATGTGAATTACTTTGGCGCGGGAGGCGAATTCGTCTAACTTGCCTGTAACGCGATCGTCAAATCTAGCGCCAACGCAAATTAGCAAGTCACAATCACTAACCGCAAAGTTAGCGTAAGCAGTGCCGTGCATCCCCAACATTCCCAAAGCTAGGGGATGATGTTCGTCAAAGGCACCGATCCCCATTAAGGTTGTGGTGACAGGGATATCGAATAATTCAGCTAGTTGTTTGATTTCTTCATGGGCACCAGCTGCGATCGCACCACCACCAACATACAATAGCGGACGGCGACTTTCAGTAATCAACTGGATGGCGGCATTAATCTGCCGGGGATTTCCCTTTACAGTGGGACGATAACCGCGTAACTTCACTGAACCTGGTTTCACAGGCACATAGTCAAATTCTTCTAAAGCTACATCTTTGGGGACATCTATCAAAACTGGCCCCGGACGCCCAGTACTAGCGATGTGGAAGGCTTCGGCGACAATTCGCGCCATATCTTTGGGATCGCGCACCACATAAGAGTGCTTCACGATTGGTAGGGTAATCCCGTAAATATCGGTTTCCTGAAACGCATCTGTACCAATAGACGGACGTGCTACCTGTCCTGTAACCACGACCATCGGGATTGAATCCATGTAAGCTGTGGCGATGCCTGTCACCAAGTTAGTTGCTCCTGGGCCAGAAGTACCAAAGCATACTCCTACTTTGCCTGTAGCACGGGCATAACCATCAGCGGCGTGGGCTGCGCCTTGCTCGTGTCTCACGAGAATGTGCTTCATAGCACCAGTTGCTACCACCTTATACAGGTCGTCGTAAATTGGTAGAATTGCCCCACCAGGATAACCAAAAATATAATCAACGCCGTGGCGATGAAGGCTGTCAAGCAGAGCAAAACCGCCAGATGCACGTTTGGGCACGACTGGCGGACTAGAAGCACGAGACTGTTTGTGATTCTCGATTTGTGGGAGACTAATTGGGGAAAGCGATCGCACGGTCAAACCTCAGACTATAGCTAAAGTTAATGCTGAATTCTGTAGTTAAGATTTCATTTTAATTGAAAACTTCAATCAAAATCTTATTAATTTTTATATTAAATATAAAGTTAGATTCTTAGCTTACATTAGCTAAATTACGTCTTGCAAGACATTGCGGGTATTTTTCCAAGCCCAAACACCGACAACTACGACAACAATACTCATTGCTACCAGCACAAATCGCAAGCCCAGAGCATCAGTTAATGGCCCAGTAATCGCCAGAGGTAATGCCAGAGCGATGTTCACAGCATGATTTTGAAAGCCAAATACTTTACCGTGCATGGTCGGTGGTGTTTGCTGTTGAATTAAAGTTTGCATGGGGACACCAATTAAGGCAGCACCTACACCCAAAAATGCACAGAGTCCTAGCGCCAGCAACAAGTTGTGCGTAAAAGTGAACACTCCTAAAACTAGTGCCATCATCAAAAACCCAATTAAAGGTAGAGGCTTGTGATGCAATTTATCACCCCAATGACCTAAAATTGCCGCACCAAAGACCATACCTACGCCTGCTGCTGCCAAGAAAAAACCAAATTGTTTTTCTTTAAGACCAAACTCCTCAGCTAATCGAATCGTCAGCACTGTTAAGGCTGCAAACACACAATATAAGGTTGTCAGTTGCAGCATGGCGTTCAAGATCAAAGGGTTTTTCTTGAGATAGCGGAGGCTTTCGGTGAATTCAGCCCAAGGGTGATTTGATGCCCGATGTTCTCTCGATTGTTTGGGTTCTTTAAACTTAATTGGCTGCATGATCGCAGCCGATAATATGTATAATCCACCAACCACAAGCTCTTGACCGTATTCTTCTCCCATCCAGCTTTTCGCCAAACTCAAAATCGGCTCTCCAATGGCAAAACCAACAATTAAAGCTCCCATCATCGTGCTGGTAAACAGCGCATTGGCTGCCAACAAATTCTCTCGCTTCACCAACAAGGGAATAGCTGCTTGTTCAGCTGGTGCAAAAAACTGCGTCACCGTGGAAATGGCAAAAGTCAGGATTAACAGAATCAAGAAGTGTCGTGGTAACAAGGGAAGACACAGCGTTAATATTCCCCGCACGACATCTGAGCCGACCATAATCAGCTTTTTTGGCAAGCGGTCAACAAAGATGCCACCAGCAGAGCCGAACAAAATTGCTGGGATTGTAAACGACAGCATTAAGGTTGAGTACATCGAGTTTTGTGCCAACCCTGGAAGCGGTGGGTAGTTCTCCAAGAGAGCAATCAGCAAAACGAAGAAAACCTTATCTGCTAACTGGGACAGCAGTTGCCCAATCCACAGAAGCATAAAACCACGGTTTTTTAGCAGTGCGCCAAACCCGTTATTAACAGCAGCTGGTTCAGTTGGAAACATTTAGATACTTTTTTTGGGTAGATGGGGCATTGGGCATTGGGCAGAGCAAAGAATAAATGCTGATTCCAGACTCCTCACTCTTAACTCCTGTGTACTTACTCCATTGTCCGGATTAATTTGCTTCATAGCGTTTTAACAGCATAAGCAAAAATTCAGCTGCTGTCAGACGACCTTTGGGTGGAATAATCTCAATGGATGAATCTACCCAACAGCCTTGTACAGTTTGGGGAGATTTCCAAATGCACAAATGATCCACTGCTGGCTCTGCATAAAAGTTATTTTGCCCACAACCTAGCAAACATGAACTCCAATGAGTGAAATAATCATGACTCATCCGATGAATAGGGAAATTCCCCTGTAGTGGTACTCCCCATCCATCTATAGCAATAAACGCTTTGACACGACCACCCAAGAGTTGCCACAAATGCGCTGCCCCTATTGCCCCGACTACACCAGCACTAAAGCTAATGAATATAATTGGTGATTTTAAAGAGCCGGTCAAGCAATCGCGCAAAAACTGCAAAATGTGCAATGCTGATAAAACAAAAACATCTTTACCCGGATAAATCAGTATATTTGGTGGATTGTGTGCGATCGCGTAGCTCACCGCAGGTATCGCGCCATTAGAAACTAAATCTAACAATCCGACTCTAAAGCTTTCACTTAACTCTGGCTCATGAATTCCAGGGCAAATAATTATATTCATCTGTAACATTACCTTTGATTTTTTTACTCTTCCGATGTACAGAGCTTTTTCAAAAATCAAGTAATATTCTTATATATTACCTTGTTTTTACTTACTAAATTATAGCCTCTTCATATATTTTTCCGAATTTAATATTATTTTAAAAATCTCTTAATTTGCATTAAAAATAATATTAGATTAATCTTATCAATCAAATGTTTATCTTAACAATCAGTTTTGTTATTTTAATTTTAATTATTTTTCTTGCTCAATTCAATATAATAGTTTGATCCAAAAAAAGAATCAAGTTAGTAATGCATTTTCTACTGTTGATGTGATTCTGCAAAAAAGAAACGATTTGATACCTAGACTTGTTACCTTAGCTCAAATGTATATGCAATTTGAGCAAAAAACATTGATAGAAATTAACAGGCTCAGAAGTAGAGCAACTTTAAAAAATTTAAGTGACAATAGCCGAGTTGCTCTAGAAGACCAAATTTCGAGAATGTTAAGCAATATTATACTAGTACTGGAAGCATATCCAAAATTAAAAACAAAGGAGCATTTTATCCAATTGCAATATTCTTTCTTTGAGTGAAGTAGAAGAACAACTTTCTGCCGCTAGAAGATTTTATAATTATGCCGTAACTGAATATAATAATGCCGTAGAAATGGTTCGGTTAGGGTTTTTTGATAAAAATTTTAAATCACAAAGACGCGATAAATCGCCGTCTCTACAATAATCAATCCTTCGTCTTGACGGCGATTTATCACGTCTCTTGGCTTAACCGAACCGTATTGGCATTGGTTCAATTTTCCATGCCTACTTGCCCTGAGCGTCCCGCAGGAAAGGGATGCCCAATGCCCCACGTAAGCTTTGTATGTCTTTTGATGTATTATCTTGATTTTCCCACCTATCCTATCCCCCTGGATGGGATAATAAGTTACAAGTAGGGAAAATGTGCAAACTATTCCCTGACTTTATATTTCTCTGCACTCTGGTTATATTGAGGAACTAATTGTGGTTGCCACGCCGGAAAAAGTACAACACACCCACGAGCATCTATCAGGTAAAGACCGTGTAGCCGTACTGCTTATGGGCTACGGCGAAGTCGAAAGCTACGAAGATTTCGCCAACTATAACGAACAGGCTTTAAATCTACTGACAGCAAAATTCGCACCAGTACCAACCTGGATTTATCCTCCTCTGGCAAAGCTTCTGGCGCTATTTGACCGCCACGAGTGGGGACACACACACCACGATTTTATCTCCCCACACAATGCCATTTTTGAACAGCAGCGTGCTGGGATTGAGAAGAATTTACAAGAAAAATGGGGCGATAAGGTTCAAGTTTTCAAAGCTTTCAACTTCTGCGCCCCTTTTCTACCCAATCAAGTCTTGGCAGAAATCAAAAATCAAGGCTTTGAGAAGCTGCTAATCTACCCATTGCTGGTTGTTGATTCTATCTTTACCAGTGGGATTGCGATCGAGCAAGTTAACAACGCTCTAGTTGAGTTGACTGATGGTGAGGAACACTGGGTTAAAGCACAGCGTTACATTCCTTCTTTCTTCAACGAACCAGCTTATATCGATTTGATGGCTCATCTGGTTGAAGAGAAAATTGCTGAGTTAGCCGGAGCTTATCTCCCTTCTCAAATCGGCATAGTGTTAATGAATCACGGCTGTCCCCACAAAGCTAAAGGCTTTACTTCTGGGATTGCCGAAAGTGAAGCAATGTACGATTTAGTTCGGGATAAGTTGATTAACCGCTATCCGTTAATCTCGGTGGGTTGGCTGAATCATGACACACCCCTAATTGATTGGACGCAGCCAAATGCAGAGCAAGCTGCTAATAACCTGATTCAATTGGGTGCGAAAGTGGTAATTTTTATGCCAATTGGCTTTGCCACAGAAAACCACGAAACTCTATTGGATGTACACCATATCATCCACGCTTTAGAGAAACAGCACCCTGGCACGAACTACGTGCAAATGGCTTGCGTCAACGACCATCCAGAATTCTTGGCAATGGTGGCGCAATGGGCTGATACTCATATAGCAGAGTTGTTATCAGAACAAAGTGTGGCAGTTAATCCTCAACTCGCTGGGGATCACCATCATCACCACCACCATCATTAAGTTTTGAGTTTGCGAGGGTGGGCCTAGCTTTGCCCACCCTACCATTAATTTACGCCCCGCAGCTTGCGAGTGTTATCAACTAAACTTTGAGCAAATTGATCGAATCTTTGAGAAAGCTTCTCATCTACTAGTTTGCCTTCAGAACTGAATGCACCCCAAGCTTGTCCGATCGCAATTTGTTCAGGGATAGACCAACAATGCACCCATCTGGTAATTAACCGTAGTTCGTTTAGAGCGTTGCTATTAGACTGACCACCCAAAACACTAATAAATCCTGCTACTTTATCAGACAGTTGGTCAAAACTCATCAAATCTAAGGCATTTTTTAGGACACCACTAACGCCACCATGATACTCAGGTGTCGCTAAAATTAACCCATCGGACTGACTAACTGTTTCTTGCAACCGCTGAACATCTGGATACTCTGGATACTCCTTTGCGCCAGTGCAAAATGGTAGCTGCAACTGCCGTAAATCGAGAATTTCTACCTCTGCGCCTACAGCTTCAACCCTTTGCGCTGCGACTTCTAAAGCAAGCTGGGTATAAGAGTTGGGTCTTAAACTGCCACCGATGCCAATAATTTTCACCATAATTAACCCATAAACTATTAACTAGCTACTATCGTCAGATTTCTTAAAAAGCGGAATCGTTATGACTATGTTTATCTTAGCGATTTGTGCTGGAATGTGTCAAATTAATATCTACTGGGGATTGGGGATTGGGGAAGCAGAGGAGCAGAGGAGAAGTTGTAGTAAGTCTTTCCCCTCTGCTTCTTGTACCAAATGCCCAGTCTTAATAGCTGCATACTAGCTAACCCTCGCTCAACTTTATGTAATAGCCTGAAGAAACTTGGGAATGCTTTTGTGAGGAAGTTAGACTAGATAAGAAAAGTGTAATTTCCAGTTATTACAATTTTTGATAGAAGAATAGGCATAAAACCAGCGCTTAACTTGTGCCAGCAGACAAAGGGTAATTATTATGACAAATTCGGGAAAAAAAGCATTGATAAAAAGGCAGTCCTCAAAGCGCGTTGCTTGGGTTGGTGCAATTGCTGCTAGTTTGATTATGTTGCCAGGAATTTTCGGAAGTACTCCTGTCATGGCACAAAAGGCAGAAACCGCCTCGCTAAATTATGGCGACTTGATCAAGAAAGTGAAGGCGGGAGAAGTTGAGAAAGTAGAGCTTGACGAAACCGAACAGCTAGCAAAGGTTTATCTCAAGGGGCAAAAAGATAATACACCACCGCAACAGGTGAGACTTTTGGCGCAAAACACAGAGTTAATCAACATTCTCAAAGACAAGAATGTTGATTTTGGGGAAGTTTCCTCTGCGAACAGTCGAGCTGCTGTTGGACTGTTGATCAACTTGATGTGGATTTTGCCACTGGTGGCTTTAATGCTGTTGTTCCTCCGGCGCTCTACTAATGCTTCTAGCCAAGCGATGAATTTCGGTAAATCCAAAGCTCGCTTCCAAATGGAGGCAAAGACTGGAGTGAAATTTGAAGATGTCGCTGGGGTTGAAGAAGCTAAAGAAGAACTGGAAGAAGTTGTGACTTTCCTGAAACAGCCGGAAAGATTTACTGCTGTAGGCGCACGGATTCCCAAAGGTGTGCTGTTAATTGGCCCTCCTGGTACTGGTAAAACTTTACTAGCAAAAGCGATCGCAGGTGAAGCCGGTGTACCATTCTTCAGTATTTCCGGTTCAGAATTTGTGGAAATGTTCGTAGGTGTGGGTGCATCTCGCGTGCGCGACCTTTTCAAGAAAGCTAAAGATAATGCCCCTTGTCTAATATTTATCGATGAAATTGACGCAGTAGGCAGACAACGGGGTGCTGGGATCGGTGGCGGTAACGACGAGCGCGAACAAACCCTCAACCAACTGCTCACCGAAATGGATGGTTTTGAAGGTAACACAGGTATCATTATTATTGCTGCCACAAACCGCCCAGATGTTTTAGATACAGCCTTACTCAGACCGGGACGTTTTGACAGACAAGTCATGGTCGATCCACCCGATCTCAAAGGACGACTAGAAATTTTGCAAGTCCACGCGCGGAATAAGAAAATCGATCCTAGCGTATCATTAGAAGCGATCGCTCGCCGCACTCCTGGTTTTACTGGCGCAGATTTAGCTAACTTACTCAACGAAGCCGCCATTCTCACCGCTAGAAGACGTAAAGAAGCTGTCACTCTTTTAGAAATTGATGCTGCTGTAGACCGAGTTGTTGCAGGTATGGAAGGTACCGCCTTAGTAGACAGCAAGAGCAAGCGCTTGATTGCCTATCATGAAGTTGGACACGCTTTAGTAGGCACATTGCTCAAAGACCACGATCCTGTGCAGAAAGTTACATTGATTCCACGGGGACAAGCACTGGGATTAACTTGGTTTACTCCCAACGAAGAACAGGGGTTAATTTCGCGTTCTCAACTCAAATCCCGGATTACTGCTACTTTAGGTGGTCGCGCCGCCGAGGAAATCGTTTTTGGTAAGCCAGAAGTGACCACAGGCGCAAGCAATGATTTGCAACACGTTACAGGGATGGCGCGGCAGATGGTGACACGCTTCGGGATGTCAGAATTAGGCCCATTGTCCTTGGAAAATCAGAGTGGAGAGGTATTTTTAGGACGTGACTGGATGAATAAATCAGACTACTCTGAAGAAATTGCTGCCAAAATTGATTCACAAGTGCGCGAAATTGTTAGCAATTCCTACATTAAGGCCAAAGAACTGTTGGAAGAAAACCGCGTAGTTTTGGAGCGTTTAGTAGATTTGCTAGCAGAACAGGAAACAATTGAAGGTGATGCATTCCGCAAAATTGTTGCCGATCATGTTCAGGTAGCCGATGAACAATTGGCTGTACCTCATTAAAAATATAAGTGAGAAATAATGTAGAGACGTAACAGTACTACGTCTCTACAAGGTGTTCTGGATAACGCATCTTTAATTTCACCAGATGTTTATTAAGGAATAGGCAAAAGCTAATAGTCTATCAACTTTAGACTACTGAAAATGCAAAGGTTAAGATTCCCAACTTCTGAAAAAAGTTGGGAATTTTGTTGTGAAAAAAAATTACAATACTACCTCAGCCTTCCCAGAAAGTAGCACACATAAAGTCTTGTCACTGTAAAGCTTAAGCTATTGTATTATATATACCCAAATAATGTACTACAAGTAAACATAAACATCATGAAATATAGATTTTGTGCAAGTTATCTGCTTGCTGCTTTAGCATTTCTACCCTTCGAGCCTGTAAGCATTACTCAGGTTTTGGCAACAGAGTCAGTTTACCAACTAGCACAAGCAAAATCTGCTTACACCCAATATATGCAGCTTGGTTATAATGAAACCAAACGGAGAAACTATAGAAAAGCTTTATTGAATTTTCAGCAAGCAGAGCGGCTACGTCCTGGAGATAGATACGCTACTTCTGCAATTAGAAATGTTACAGGTTACATTCAACGCGGTAGAAATCGTATCGCCTTTGTCCCAGGTAGACCTGGTAGAGTAAGGTCAGCAGGAACACGAGGAAGTTGCTTTCAAACTGGACAATATCTTATTCCCCTGACACCAACAGATAAGGAAGCTCAACGCACTACAGCAGAACGTCCCACATTCTTTTTCTACGTTCCTCAAACCTCGGCAACAGTGCAAGCACTAGAATTTGTTTTGCGGGATGGTGATAGCATTGACCCCTTGTATAAGGGAATTTTCAAACCTGTTGGGCAGAATGGTATTGTTAGTGTAAACGTACCTGTCGATCAGCCATCTCTACAAATCGGTAAAGAGTACAATTGGACTTTTTCGATGATTTGCGATTCTAATAACCGCGATAAAGACTCTTATGTAGAAGGTACAATTGTGCGATCGCAAGATGAAAACCTATCTCTTCAGCTAAACCAACCAAACACAGACTTAGATCGTGCAGTTTTATTCGCCACAGCTGGGTTTTGGGAAGATGCTCTGAGAACTTTAGCTAATTTACGCCGCCAGCGTCCTAACGATCCCGAAGTTCAGAAATATTGGGAAGATTTTTTAAATTCAGTAGAGATAAAAGAAGTTGTAAATAAGCCTTTATTGCCCTGTTGTACTGCTCATAAATAAATTAAAAATTACTTAAAAACCCGGTTTTGATAGAGAAGCTGGGTTTTTTAACCTTCAATTTAAGATCAAGCGATGTCTACGACGGGCTACGCCTACGCAAATACTTATGGCGCGGACGGTATCAATTCTCGCTAATTACTGCTGTAAGTCAACCTGATAGAAAGAACAGGAAGTGCGATCGCCTGATTTTCTACCGACACCAACACTCTTCAAACGCTGGCGTGTCAAAAATAACAATATTGTACATAGTTTCCGAATTTGGTATTTATGTGTCATTCCGCAAAACCCTAAATGGCTGATTGTTGCTTTCCCATTTACGAATGTCCAAGTAGAGTTGTGTCTGGTGAAAGTAAATTTCTTCATAAGCAAGCCGCAAACTACGCTCAAGACTGTTCGGTTCAACATCAGCAGCTTTGTTAGAGCCAAGTGCTTTGCGTAAACCAAGCGACAGAATTTCCACCAAATGATGACCACAGCAAATTTGCCAAGGATCGTGGTTATTGCTTTTCTGACTCTTTAGCCGTTCTTGCAGATTTTTCTCGTTCAAAGAGAAAGCTTGGGATTTATTCTTAATTTCCTGAATCAGCTTGAGTTCATCAATTTGTAAAGTTTGCTCATTAAGAAACTTGCTAAATGTAATACCCTCAAAGGTTAGGTTTAATCCGTCACATTTAGAGATCCAAAGCAAATAACCTACCGACATCCCATTTTCAACTACTACTGATTTTACGTCTCGATTAAACTGAGCAATTTTCTCTTCAGAACCAAATTCAGCGAGTACTTTGTTAAATGCTGGTGAGTTAATCAGCATAGTTTCAAGGTCATGGCTGTCAGTGTAAAGAAGATTAGGACTGGTGTATAACAAAGTTTCAAGGCGATCAAAATCTGCATCAACAATCGCTAAAACTCCCTGAAAATTTGAGTGTTCCAAAATTTTTAAAATTTCAATAGCACGCTGTTTACTAGAGGGTTTTCCTGATGTTTCGACTAACTCACAAACTAATTGGTCAACAAATCGCTTATAGAAAGTTTTATCAGAACTTCCTTCCACTAATAAGAAAGTTCCAGTATATGTGCTTCGTCGTAATCGTATTTGGTTAGCAACACGGTCAACTGTTAGAAAATATCTCACTTTTGTGGCCCTTTCAGTTCAACCGTCAAATCCCAGCGATCTTGAATTATATCTGGTGAATGAGTAGCCATTAGTATATTTAAATCTGCAAGCTGTGTGATGTCTTGTAAATCCTTTAAAAACTGAACTTGCCAACCTACATGAAGAGATAATTCCGGCTCATCAATTAAAACTAGAGAGTTAGGTTTAACTTTAAATAGTAGTTCATAGAGAAGAACTAACTCATGTTGCTCTCCAGATGATAAATCTGTTGGCAAAAGAGTTTTTGAATTAGATAATGAGGAACCATAACTTGTTGTGACAACGAATCCCTTTTCTTTACTAAAGTTTATCTCTTTGTAAGAATAGGCAAACTTATTATTAATAATTTTCCTTAATAAATCAATTTTAGTTGCTATTTCAGCAAAAACACTCAGCTTCTTTCCCACATCTTCAACATATACCGCTAAAGCATTTTTAGTACTTTCATCTATATCTTGAGGCTGAATTTGAAATTCTGCATCTTCATCTTTATCCAAAAGACCTACTTCTATGAGACGAGAGCGAGTCGCTTCAAGTTCGTATAGTTGATGACGAAGTTGTTCATCTGTTAAATCTGTGGATGGCTGTTGCTTAACTACTCTAACTGGAAAAGTTCTGTCAAGAGATTGAGATGTTGTACCGTATTCCTTAAATTTATCTTGCATCAGTTTAGCAAGTTCATCAGAATAGGCAGATACAGTTGACAACATTGAAGGTGTTTCAACAGACCGTCTGGAAGAACGGTTAGGAACAACATTAAGCAACCGTTGTGATTCAATGAGGCGAATATGAATATTGTCTTTCAATTTTTCTAGCCAATCAGGTTCTTCTTTTAACTTCAATTTTGAAGAAGAGAAACTATCATAAACCTCTACAGAGTCTTCTAAAGAAAGAGTTTTTTCAGTAGAATAACCCCTAAATATTAGAGGATATATTTGTTCTCTTATACTATCATCTGAACCATAACTAATAAAAACTTCTCTATCAGGTTGCTTTAAAGCAAAATAAGCTGGTTTTGAATCATGATTATAAAAGTTGAAACCAATATTATTCGTTTCTGAGTCTTCTGCATTATCAGAGTTTTTGATTATTTCAACACTAGTAGTATCATCAAATTCTACTCTAAAATTTCTAAACGGGATAGCTCTCAATTCTGCGTATCGAGAGTTAAAAAAACTATTCAAAATTCTTAATATGGCTGTTTTACCAAAACCATTTGGGCCATGAATAATGGTGATTCGTTCATCCATGTTCAATGGAATCACATGGTCAAAGATTCCAAATAAGCCACTGACGGAAATTTGCTTAATTCGCATAGTCATCTAGTCCTATAGCCATTGGCTTCATGGCTTTAATTCTAACTTCTATCTTTCTCTGGAAAGCACAGGAAACACAGAGTAACATTCTTTTGTGTCCTCTTTCTTAGAAAATTCTGGTTGTCAGTTGGCTTTTAGGCGTTACCGAAGGGTACTCGGCACACCCTGCGGCATCTTGCTAGAGATTTTCCCCTGTATAACTAAGTTGTTGAGGCTAAAATCATAATAGTTGAGACAGTTCCAACAGCGATCGCACAATCAGGCATCATTTCCTCTAAACTGAGTTGAGCAATCTCCCAAGCTTTTTGGTACAGTATTTTAGAAAATCCATATCACGAGAATAGGCGATCGCAATTTGCAATTGCCAGTGTATTACTCAGAATCAAGAATGCAGTTGCTATGATCAAACGCCTGCTTGTCGTCGAGTCTCCCGGAAAAGTCAAAAAACTCAGTCAAATTCTGGGTTCGGATTGGAAAGTTCTAGCCAGTTGTGGCCACATCCGAGAACTCAGCAATGAAGGGGACGATTCCTTGGGCTTCGTCATGGACGGCAGTAATGTGCGGTGCAATTACGTTCCGCGTGACCAACGAGCAAAAGAAACAATCCAGAAGCTCAAGTCTGCGGTGAGGCAGGTTGATGAAGTTGTCTTAGCAACTGACCCAGACCGGGAAGGTGAGACAATCGCTTGGCATCTTAAAGAAACGCTGGGTTTAAGGGAACCGAAACGAGTAATTTATACTGAGATTACAGCATCGGCGGTACAGAGTGCGATCGCTAATCCTAGAAAGCTAGACCAAAATTTAATCGGTGCTGGACTGTGCCGAGATTGCCTAGATAAGTTGGTGGGTTACAAGGGTAGCCCGTTAGTTTGGGCATTGAATAACGGCGCTAAGAGTGTTGGCAGAGTCCAAAGCGCGACGTTGCACTTGATTTGTCAGCGAGAAAACGAAATTCTGGCGTTTGTCCCCCAAGATTACTGGAGTGTCTGGGTAGATTATGCTGAAGGATTTCGGGCTTTTTACAAAGGGACGGTCGATTCTGCAAAAGATGCAGCAGACCAAGAAACTGAAACTCACGATGACGCGAAGGTAGGTAATAGTCCAGAAACACCGGAATCCAAACGCGTTCTTTCCGAAGCAGAGGCAACACGTTTAGTTGAAGAAGCACAGCGACATCCTCATCAGGTGATTCATTTTGAAGGAAAAATCGTTAACCGCCAGCCACCTCCACCATTTACAACTTCCAGCCTTCAGCAAGCAGCCGGTTCAAAGCTGAGGTTTGCTCCCGACAAAACTATGATTGTTGCCCAAAAGCTCTATGAGGCTGGGTTGATAACATATATGCGAACAGATTCAGTAATGCTGAGTCCAGAATTTTGTGCCAGCGCCCGTAAATGGTTAGAGCAAAATGACCCGCAGAATGTACCGTCGCAAGTGGCCAAGCATCGCAGTAGCAAATCGGCTCAAGAAGCACATGAAGCGATTCGTCCAACTGATGTGTTTCGTCCCTCAGTTCAATTGCGCTTAGAACTTCCTGATGATGAGTTTAATTTGTATGTGATGATTTGGAAACGCTCAATTGCTTCTCAGTGTCGTGCTGCCCAATTGCGTAAAACTCTTGTGATTACTCAGTCTGGTTCTCTACTTTGGTCAGCTAGAGGGCAAGTAATTGAATTTTACGGTTATGCCCGGTACTGGAATAATCTCAGTAAGGATAGTGTTTTACCTTCATTACAACAGGGACAAGCATTAAAACTGGAGAATGCTGGACATGAAAAGAAGCAGACGCAGCCACCACCCCGTTATAGCGAACCAAAATTAGTGCAATTGATGGAACGCAAAGGAATTGGTCGCCCAAGTACCTATGCTCCTACTATTGCTACTTTAAAAAAACGAAATTATGTTGAGTTGAAAAAAGACCATCTGCAACCGACAGCGTTAGGGTTAGAAGTTGATGCGTTTTTGCTCAAAGCACTGCCTGATTTACTAGAGGCAGAATTCACAGCGAAAATGGAGGATGCCCTTGATGCAATTTCTGAAGGAAAAAACTCTTGGCAGCATTATTTAACTAGTTGGAATCAGAATTATTTTGTACCAGCACTTTCCAAAGCTAAAACTGTAGTTGCGAGTTCCCCAACAGGTAAAGCTAATGTGATAAGCGATCGCAAATACGAAACTTCCAAGACTCGATGCCCTGAATGCAAAAATTTTCTTGCCAAAATTCCGAGTACTAAGGTCAAAAAGAAATATTTTCTCAAATGCACAAAAGGTTGTGAAAATGTCGTGTTGTTTTGGAGCGACTTTAACAAAACTTGGCAGCCACCACAAGCTAAAACAATCCAAGCTGAAAATCAACAAAAGCCTCCCGTGAAAATGACAGCATATCCCTGCCCAGTATGTAAGAAACCTTTAGAAGAGTACAGCTACATCAAAGAGGGGCAGAGTAAGACAATGTTGCGATGTTCTAATTCACAATCTCGTAAGGATACCAAACATAAAGATGTGGCTTATTTCAGCACACAAAAAGGGTGGTGGAGTCCTAAGTTTGGGGAGTTAGAAGTTAAGAGTTAAGTTAAAAGTTTGGAGTTCTTCGTTCTCATGCTCTACATGGGAACGAGAGAAAAGAAGTCTATGGAGTAAAGTCCGATTACAAATTTTTGTAGAGTTCACCATCATTTCGCTTACCAACACGAAAAACATCAATCAATTTACTTTCTTCATCAATTGTGTAGAGAATTCTATATTCACCTTGATCGACACGATAACCACCCTCATAGCCTTTCAAGGCTTTGCAATCTTGAGGTCGAGAATTGCCTTGAAGCGAAAGGATTTTAGATACAACCTGTTTGTAAAGTTTCGCTTGCAAATCCAACAAATCCTTTTCCGCAGTCTTAGCAATTCTCAAACTGTAGCGTTCACTCATTTCCACGCTTGGCACTAATTGCCTCTAAGGTAGTAAACCCATCATTTTCCTCAATTGCACGACGAAGTGTTTCTGAATCAATAGCATCTTCAACAGCTTCAAGCAATTTCAAATCATCAAGACCAATAATTGCTACAGCAGCTTTACCATGACGCTGAATTATAATCCGCTCGCCCTTATACTCAGCACGATTAATAAGCTCTTGGAAGTTTGCGCGAGCTTCTGTTGCACTTATGGCAGTCATAGCGCCTCACAAAATTAAATAATTGATGCTCAAATGTAATTTTTGTACAAATTGCTAAAAATATACAAAATTTACGTTCTGTACTAATATTACACAATGGATAAAACAATTTCCAGTTGATTTTAGATTTATGCACTGTGATGCGATCGCATCGCATCAAACCCCTTTTAAGTTCAATTAGGCTGACGCAAAAAAACTCTCAAACTCTTATTTCTCCGTGTACTCTGCGCCTCTGCGGTTTGTTATTCTGTAACTCGTGCGTAAGTCCTATCAATTGAGAACAAGCGAAACTCAGAAAATCCTAAGTACTTTTCCCGTTAACTATCCTCAGTTGTACCTGGTGTGAGCAGCCGCTTAATTTGGTGAGCCAATAATTCTAGTCCAGCATCCTTGGCAAAAAATCCGTCTGCTTCTGGACACATTTGTTTGCCATGCACCTCTAACTCATTTTTGCTCATGTAAGCCGTGACGAGGATGACTACAGGAGAACGAGGCAAGTGGCGCTTAAGAGCGGTAACAATTTCCATGCCATCTGTATTTAGCTCATACCGAGCCGTAGGCAGCACAAAATCGACCAGAAATATATCATACTGGTTTAGTTCCTCTAACTCCCACAAGAAACTAGACACTGACTTATACGTTGCTATAGCATATTGTTGCTTCAGAAAGCGTTGAACGATGCGGCACCAGTGTTCGTCATCATCCAAAATCGCCAGCTTGTACATGGAGATTCAATTCCTTTTTTGACCAAGAAGACTAATCATATCCAAAAAGGCATCGTAGTCAGTTATGGGTTTGGTATAGCAACTGTCAGCCCCAGATTGGGACAACAGGAGATGTTGATCGGCGGGCATGGTGTAAGCCGTCACTAGGATAATTGGTAACTGTTTCCACTGTGCCTTTAAATGGCGCGACAGGATGGAGCCATCGACTTTTTGTCCTTCCCACCTAGCTCCTGGCAAATTGATATCCATAATCACCAGTTCTACTGCCCCCGCTTCGCATTGTTGGAATATCTCTTTTGGTTCAGCAGTAATAAACACCTGATGACCCCCCAAACGTTCGATTAGTTTGGCGGTTCCCTTAGCTAAGAGTTGATTATCTTCAACCAGCAGGATGTTCAAGATTGTTACTAAAACCTCCATGCTGTGGAAGCGTCTACATCCAATGAGAGTAAGGTACAGGTGATTTTAATTGCCGTCCAAATATTAAAATCCATGAAAATACCCATATTTTTTATAGTCAGGTGAAATATCTTCCAAGGGCCAAGTCCCTAGCTAAAAGCTAGGGACTTGGCCCTCAATTAGAGAACCCTGACTTCCTACCTGACTTTCTTCGTTTAGAGGCAGGGTAAAAATCACCGTGTTTCCCTGCCCAAGTCCAGGGCTTTCAAGCCATATCTTACCACCCATCAGTTCCACTAATCGCTTGCAGATAGTCAGCCCTAAGCCGGTGCCCCCGTAGGAGCGCTGGGCAGAACCATCAGCTTGCACAAATGGGGAAAACAGTTGCTCTGAATTTTCCATCTCAATGCCGATACCTGTGTCGTGTACCGAGATTTGAGCCATTGTCCCAGTACTATCGACAACAGCCCGGACATCGATTTGACCCTCATCGGTGAATTTGAAGGCGTTATCCAGCAAGTTTGTCATCACCTGACGGACTTTGATCTTGTCGGCGAAAACAGTCTCAATTTCACAGTCGAGTGTCAGAGGAATTGCCTTGTAGCGGCTTTCGGCACCTGAGAGGAAACATTGCTCTTGTAAAAGCTGTTGCAGATAAACTGTCTCTAAATCTAAAGCTATGCGCCCGTCTTCAATCTTGGCAATGTCAAGCACATCGTTAATGATAGTAACCAGATTTTGCGTCGATTGGTAAGCGCCGTCTATATATTCGCGCAACTCATCTTCGTCTTCATAAAGGCGTTCTTTGAGCAACTTTAAATAGTTTAAGGTCGAGGCCAAAGGGGTTCGCAGTTCGTGGCTGGTAGAAGCCAAGAAGTTGCTCTTGAGGCGACTCACCTCTTCGGCGGCAGCTCGGGCATGAGAGAGAGCTTCGTTGTGCATCTCAACTATCAGGCGTTGCTGACGTTCGCGGTGATAGAGGCGGTTTTGCAGCACGGCCAGCGATAGGTGAATGTTCAAAGACTGGATGAGTTCCATCTCTTCGATGCTCCAGGGATGAGCTTTATCTTGTTTGATCGCCTGCCATTGCGCCATTGACTGGCGGGGTCGCTGTTGGCGTTCATCGGCTTCCTCATAGCCTGGCCAGAGATTTTTTGTGCCGATTTGGTCGCGAAAGAATGTTAGATACCCCAGGAATTCTTTACCATAATACAACGGTTGAACAATCAAACCCCGAATCGGTGTGGTCTGGAAAGATTCAATCAGTTGGTGCAGACGCGGTTCTTGCTGAAGATTAATTACGACTCGCAGGGCAGGTTTACCTTCTTGGGTTAAGGCGGTGTCGATGGGAGCAGGAGTTTCCCCTACCTCTTGCCAAAGGGGATGATTTTCTAGTAAGTGTGGAAGCTCTTGCTCGGATGGAGCCGGCTGATTTCCGTAAGTATAAAGATGGGCTGGTAAAGCCTCATCCGGGGAAGTTAGGTACAACCTTCCTCCAGAACTGCCAGAAGCTTTGACTGCTTGCTCCAGAACGTTATGCAAAATCTCTTCAGGGGTCAGAGGCGCGTGCAGCATAGTGGCAATCTGATTAACGATCGCTTCCCTCTGCTGCTGCTCCTGTACCTGACTCAGCAGATTTGCCTGGGTAATTGCCAGTGAAACCTGGTCAGCGAGCAATTGGACGACCAGCAAATCCTCAGATGTTATCTCTCTGGGTTCGGCATGATGAGAGATTAATAGCCCCCAGAGTTCCTGTTGATAAATTATTGGCACTACCAGAGAAGATTGCACACCCATCTGGGTGAGATAGTCTACATGGCAGGGGTCTACCGGACGGCTTAAAATATCTTCGAGGGGTTGCTCTTGCACTTCTTCAACGGTCAAGTCGCCGATTGCCGTTGTTTTGGGAGTCGGCAGCGAGTTGAGGATAATTCGCTGTTCGCTGACATTGACAATGGAGCGGGTACGTGCTTTGACAAACAAAGCCCGTGCTTGGGGCGGAATATCATCAGCTGGATAGTGTAATCCCAGCAAAGAAGGCAGGCGGTTGGGGGCGCTGGCTTCGGCAACAACGTGTCCATGCCCGTCGCGATCGAAGCGGTAGACCTTAGTCCGGTCGGTTTGCAAGAATGCCCGCAACTCGACGACAGTTGCATCCAAAATCTCTTGCAGGTTCAGCGATTGCCGGATGCGGTTCGCCATCCGAGCCAGCAGAGCTTCTTTGCGTTCAGGAAGGAACTGATCTTTTAGGTTTCTAAAACTAGAATTTGTAGTCAACTCTTACTCCCGACTTCTTAAAATAATTATTTAATTATTTAACTAGCCTAGCAATTACCATCGCTAATTTTGCTGGTTCTATTGGCTTAGTCAAATGTTCTTGAAATCCTGCTTGGAGAATTTTTTCCTGGTTAGTCTCTCCAGCGTATGCTGTCAGTGCGATCGCTCGGATATCTCCCCCTTGCTGTGGTGGTAGCGATCGAATTTGCTGAATCAGCATATAACCATCTATTTCTGGCATCCCAATATCACTTAAAATAATATGTGGTTTCTCAAGTGCAAAGGCGTCTAGTGCAAGCGATGCTGAGGGGAAGGCACGCACAGAGGCACCATATTGTTGCAAGGTGAAAACTATTAGGTCGCGGGTGTCAACTTCATCGTCCACGACTAGCACATTTACCCCTTGGAGATTAGAGAAACCGTCAGGCAAACTTTTGTCTTCAGTTGTTTGAGGCTCGACACTCTTGATAGGTAACAAGACAGTAAAGGTTGCACCTTTATCATCTCCTTCACTTTCTGCTTGGACTGTTCCACCGTGCAGTTCAACGATTTGACGAACGATCGCTAAACCAAGCCCCAAGCCGCCAAAGGTTCTTGTTGTGGTATTGTCAGCTTGACGAAAGTAATCAAACACGTGAGGCAGAAATTCTGGGTCGATGCCTTTACCCGTGTCACTGATTTGGATTTGCGCTTGTGTACCCACGCGCTCAAGCCGGATTTCCACCTCACCCCCGGACTCTGTAAACTTAACGGCGTTAGAGAGCAAATTCCAAACAACTTGCTGCAAGCGACTGGGATCGCCTAAAACTTGCCCTACATCCGGTTCAAATTCCATCTTGAGTTGAATTGACTTAGCTTGAGCCGCTAGACGCACGGTATCAAGGGCTACTTCAATAACGGCGGACAGGTCAACAGAACTGGTCTTCAGGCTGAGTTTTCTTTGAAGAATGCGGGAAACATCCAGTAAATCTTCCATTAGCTGAGACTGCAACTTGGCATTGCGCTCAATGGTTGCTAGGGCATAAGCCGTCTTTGCTTCATCTAATTTGCGGGTTTGCAGGAGTTTTGACCAGCCCAAAATTGGGTTGAGCGGGGAACGCAGTTCGTGAGATAGAACAGCGAGGAATTCATCTTTGAGACGGTTGGCTTGTTCAGCTGCATTTTGTGCCGCTTCGCTAACCTCACGGGCGGCTTGCTCGCGCCGCGCAGATTCTTCAGCTGCTTGACGGGCGTTACTACTGTGAAGAACGGTGGCTATAAAATTTGCGAAGCTTGTCATCAGCCGCAAGTCTTCTCGATCGAACTGCCGATGCTCATCGTGGGATACAATCCAAATCGTGCCAAGAGGTTGATTGTGAATCAATAAAGGAACCACCAATATCTCGACGATTGTTGGCTTAACCTGTTGCAAGAAGGTGAAATACCGTTCGGGATAGGAATACAACAGGGGGGCTTGACGTTCTAGGCAGATACCACAGCAACTAAAGGTGTAAAGAGTGGGAGTTTGTTCATAGGCTTCTAACATCCCGGCTAGTGCAACCCAACGGCAAATATCTTCCCCGTTCGGAGTCACCTCAAGTAAGCTGAAACCTGCTGATTCTGCCTGACACAGTTGAGCAATGATTTTTACAAGCTTTTTGAGCAGAATTTGAGGCTGCTCAACTACTTGCCCTATCAGGGTATGAAGTGCATCGTTTTCTTGCTTGAGGTCAGTGGTTCTGGGTATTCTACGAAACAACTCTTCAGTGATGAGAATATCCTCTAAACATATTTGCTCCACTTCCTCATTCGTCATTACACTACTCCGCTCCTAAGAAATATTGCCCCAGCAGATCCTGTCCAGATTCACCCAAGTTTCGTAACATTTCTTCAATTTTTATCAAGAAAAAATCAAAATTCAGAATCCATTCTGAATTTTGAATAAAAGAGTTTTATACACCCGCCTAATAAGGTGATTTTACAATCGGGTGGTAGTATAAAACCCTTTCATTCTTACTCCTGGATTTTGGCCAAGCCCTCCGGGCAAGGTAGGAAGTAGGAGGAAAGAAAAAGTTTTTGGGAAAGCCTTATGCCAAGGCCTGTTTGGGGACAGTCCACCATACCTCCGGTATGGTGGACTACAATACCTTTACGGACTCGCTACCCTACACTCAGTTGTGGTTATAATCCCCGATTGATTGTTAGGTTTAGCATAGATGCCCCCTGCTTTCTTTTTTGGCTTCTTTTGATTCGCATAAAACAAAGACTACGACAAAATGATTTGCCCTTGGAACTTCCTGAGGGAAGATTTTGGAAGTTCCTTCTGATACCAGCACAGCTTTTAGTTTAAAAGCCAATGTTATTAAAATTGACTTGCGATTAATAGTGCTAAGGGAAGCGATGCCTGCGGCGAGCTACGCTAACGCTAAAATTTAAAATACTACCAATGCGGTAATAAGCTATCCATTTAGAAAGTATTAAGCCTTGATGTATCAGTCATTACCAATTACCTTAACAAGTCCGCTTTGCATAATTGGTAATAACGCAAAGCGGTACTAGTTACATTCACCATTTTGTGGAAAATTGTCCGTTAAGGAAGTTGGTAAGCATAAGCGAGTGTAAGAGGATGTTTTAAAAGTGATTGACTGTAATTTTAGGCACTTCTTGATCCCCCCTAACCCCCTTTAAAAAGCTACAGTGTACACACAAGTCTTTTAAAGTTGCTGCGTAACGTAGGGTAGGTTAATTTTTGCAGATCGATGCAACAAACGTGCCGGTCAATACAACAAACGTGCCGGTCAGAATGGCACGCTTGAAAAGCTGAAACCTCCTTGCTGGAAGGGTGTGGGAGGTGTGGGAGGATGGGGAGGCAATGCAGCATTTGTTGATATGCAGTTATTCAATTTCTCCTCTTTCTCCCCACACTTCCCCCACTCCCCACACTCAAAAATCTTGTTAGATCAGGGCTTTGCGATTAACAAGCGTGCCATTCGGTGCAGATCGAGAGACTTGTGTGTACACCGTAGCCTTAAAAAGGGGGAACCGGAATCAAAGTCCCCCAATTTATCGGGGGATTTGGGGGGATCTAAAACGTTTTGCTACTGACCAGAGGACTTTTAAAACATCCTCTAAAATTCATTTTGTATAGGTATTAATCAACACAGTTGACTTACCTTAGCCGCAAGTTCTGCGGGGTTCATCTGCTCGTAGTGTTCAAAGGGTTGGTGAATCCAGGGGTTGTCAGGCAGATAATCAACATAATAATCGGGTGCTATAACTGAACAAGCTTTATACCAAAGAACGGCAGTGTGAATTTCCTCAATGGGAAAATCAATATTTTGCTTGAGCCAAGGTATAGTTTGCTGTAGTGTTACCCCAGAGTCTACTAAGTCATCCACTAGGAGAATGCGCGAACCTAACTTTTCGGCAGTCATTGTCAAGTGACGGGAGAAAATTAAATTACTTCTTTCTTGCTTGCCAGTGCCACTGTAAGATGAGGTTGCTAAAATTGCTAGCGGCTGCTGGTATATACGGGAAAGAATATCTCCAACTCTTAGTCCTCCTCTGGCAAGACAGATAATCTGGTTGAATTCCCAACCGGATTCATAAATCTGAATAGCCAGTTGTTCAATTTTTTGGTGATAATCTGACCAAGAAACATAAAGGTCTGGCATAAGTCTAACGGGAGTGGTAGATGGCTAGTATTGAAGGCGATGTCTACGACGGGCTACGCCTACGCAAACTTTTTATTTTAGTATGAGCGCAAGTTATTATGACTGATTCTGCTGCTGATGGCGATGCCCAACAAGATCCTCTTAGTAAAAAGCTCGACTTAAAAACAAAGCTGGCTTATGGTGCAGGAGATTTAGGGCCAGCAATCACCGCAAATATCTCCGTCTTTTATCTGCTAATTTTCTTTACCAATGTTGCTGGTATCCCTGCGGGTTTAGCTGGCAGTATTTTGATGATTGGCAAAATCTGGGATGGCGTAAACGATCCGCTTGTCGGGTTCCTGACTGATAAAACAAAATCTCGTCGTTGGGGCCGTCGTCTTCCTTGGATGTTTTATGGAGCAATCCCCTTTGGAATTTTCTTCTTCTTGCAGTGGATTGTACCGCGATTTAGTGCAAATCAGAGTGAGAATATTTGGCCGCTGTTCTGGTATTACGTAGCGATTGGGATTCTATCTCAGTCCTTTTACACAGTTGTGAATTTGCCTTATACGGCGATGACTCCAGAACTAACTCAAGATTACGACGAACGCACCAGCCTTAACAGCTATCGATTCACATTTTCTATTGGTGGTAGCATTCTGTCATTAATTTTAACGAAAATTGTTTTTGACAATATTCACAATGCCCAACAGGGATATCTCGTTTTAGCAGCAGTTTGTACGGTGATTTCCACTTTAGGATTATACTGGTGCGTTTTTGGAGTCCGCGATCGCATCCTGGCTTTTGAGGCCAAACGCATCCAAGCTGAGGAACCTGAATCTCTTCCCTTCTTGGAACAGCTAAAAATTGTCTTTAGCAACAGACCTTTTCTATTTGTTGTTGGTATATATCTTTTTTCTTGGCTAGGTGTGCAGATTACAGCTAGCATTATTCCCTATTTTGTAGTCTATTGTATGGGTCTAAAATTTGAAGACGTACCCACAGTGCTGATTGCAGTGCAAGCAACTGCTTTGTTGATGCTATTTGTCTGGGGGGCGCTGAGTAAAAAAGTTGGGAAAAAAATTGTTTATTTTCTAGGAATGAGTTTATGGATAATAGCAGCAGCCGGACTATTTTTCTTACAGCCTGGTCAAATAGTTTTGATGTATGTGATGGCTGTGATGGCTGGTATTGGTGTATCCACTGCTTATTTAATTCCTTGGTCGATGATTCCAGATGTGATTGAATTAGATGAACTCCAAACCGGACAACGCAGAGAAGGCATTTTTTATGGCTTCATGGTTTTGTTACAAAAATTTGGTTTAGCTTTCGGGTTGTTTTTGGTGTCAAATGCTTTGCAAGTATCCGGTTTCAAAGAATCTGTAGCCGGAAGTCTACCACCCACTCAACCTGACTTGGCACTGTTTGCTATTCGCGTTGCTGTTGGGCCTATACCTACAGTTTGCTTGATTTTTGGCTTGATTTTAACGTATTTTTACCCAATTACCCGCGAGATGCACGCTGAAATTATGCTGAAACTTAAAGAAAGGCAAGAGATGAGGGAAAGTTAAGGGAGCAGGGGCGAGGAGGTTTTAGAAAATCATTTTCTTTAGAGTCAAAAGGGTCTGAGAGCAACTAAATTTATTGATGAAAAACAAAAAATGCCGTCGGGCACCAATTAGTTTGCCAATACTTAGATTGCTTTGCCGTCAGTAGGCTTCCACTCTGATGTACATAGATCAAAGATAAATAAAGTCACAGATCGCAACGGCTTAAAAAGAATTTCTTTCCAAAAGGGGTAGGCTAAAAAATAAATTATTAGTACACTAATGTTTAGTTTAACTAATATTGTGCTTATCTAATTAGAATCAATCGCAACCAACCATTTTGCGGAAGATGCGATGTCTAAAGACAAGCTAGTATGTGTCTGTGCTTCCCCTTTCCCCCAGATTGTTGATATGCGCTGTTTAGCTCCTGTTCAGACGATAAAGCCTTCGTCTTTGGCTGCTGAAACTGTTCCTCGTTTTCAGAGCATTATTCAAAGAGGCCGATTTTCGCTACTTATATTAAGTCTAGCCTACTTGTGTAGTGCCTGTAATGCTTCCGAAGCCCAATCAAGTGGCAAAGAAGCAGGAAAAAAACGAGCTGTGCCAGTGGTGATTGCTACTGCGACTCAAAAAACGATTCCAATACAGCTATCGGCGACGGGAACAGTGGAAGCATATTCTACGGTATCTGTCAAGTCTCAAGTGGGCGGTCAGCTTACTGGTGTCTATTTTCAGCAAGGACAGAACGTTAAAAAAGGAGACTTGTTATTTAAAATTGATTCTCGTCCTTTACAAGCTGCGCTGATGCAAGCTAATGCTGCCAAAGCTAAAGATTTAGCCCAAGTGAAACAGGCACAGGCAAATGTCCTCAAAGCGATCGCTCAAGTGAATCAGGCAAAAGCGAATGTAGTCAAGGATAAAGCCCAGGCAACAAATGCAGATGCACAAGCGCAACGTTATAGTAGTTTGCTCAAGCAAGGGGCAATCAGTAAAGAACAGGCCGAACAGTATCAAACCAGTGCTGATGCTCAACAAGCGACGGTGAACGCAGATCGAGGTGCAGTGGCAAATGCTCAAGCAGCAGTGGCGGCAGCCCAAGCAGATGTCCAAAATGCTCAGGCAGTAGTAGCATCAGATGAAGCTGCGATCGACAATGCCAAAGTTCAGCTTTCTTATAGTTCTATTTACTCACCAATTGCCGGACGCACAGGTAGCCTGAAGCTAAATCAAGGGAACTTGGTACAGGCGAATGCCACCGATCCGCTGATTACAATCAGTCAAATTCGCCCGATTTACGTCAACTTTTCGATTCCCCAGCGACTGCTGCCAGATATCAAAAAATACAGTGCGAATAACGGCAAGTTAGAAGTCGATGCTTTACCTCCTAAAGATGCAGGGCATCCAGTACGGGGCGAACTCACCTTTGTTGATAGTGGAGTCAATACCCAAACAGGCACAATTCAACTTAAGGGTACTTTTGCCAATGCTGATGAGCGGCTATTTCCGGGGCAGTTTGTCAATGTAGTACTCAAACTCAGCGAAGAACCAAATGCCATTACTGTTCCTTCTCAGGCAGTACAGAGTGGACAAAAGGGGCAGTTTGTGTATGTAGTTAAACCTGACAAAACAGCAGAAATGCGTTTAATTACCGTCGGCGACACCGTTGGGAATGAAACGGTAATTAAGCAAGGCTTGAAACCTGGCGAGCAAGTAGTTACCGATGGACAATTCAACCTTGTGCCTGGTGCCACAGTCCAAGTGAAACCGGAAGTAGGAAGCAGAGGGGCAGGGGAGCAGGGGAGCAGAGGGGCAGAGGTGATGGAAAAGATGACCAATGACAAATGACAAATGACAAATGACCAACTACTAAGATGAACATTTCCGAGCTATTTATCCGGCGTCCAATTATGACAACCCTAGTTATGGTTGGCATTTTGATATTTGGACTGATCGCTTACCAACAGCTGCCCGTTAGCGACTTACCCAATGTGGATTATCCAACACTCCAGGTAACAGCTAATCTGCCCGGAGCTAGTCCTGAAACGATGGCTGCCTCCGTTGCAACTCCCTTAGAGCAGCAGTTTTCTAGCATAGCGGGATTGAGTTCGATGAACTCTACCAGTTCTTTGGGTACTACACAGCTGACGCTGCAATTTGACCTAAATCGGGATATCGACGGCGCAGCCCAGGATGTGCAGTCTGCTATTTCTAAGGGAGCGAAGCAGTTACCAACTAATATGCCTAATCCGCCATCTTACCGAAAGGTAAATCCGGCGGATCAGCCAGTTCTTTATATATCACTCAATTCGTCCATTCTGCCCCTGTCCACTGTAGACAAATATGCTGAGACATTGCTGGCACAACGCCTGTCAATGGTAGATGGGGTGGCGCAAGTGCAGGTTTTTGGTTCTCAAAAGTATGCAGTACGAATTCAACTCGATCCCGAATCACTGAGTGTAAAGGGGATAGGAATTGATGAAGTAGCTGATGCGATCGCTAACGGAAATGTCAATCTACCTACTGGGACACTTTACGGTAAGCAGCAGAATTCTACCATCCAAGCCAACGGTCAACTTAATGATGCCGCCAGCTATCGCTCCCTAAATGTGGCTTATCAAAACGGCGCACCAGTGCAGTTAGGTGAACTAGGTCAAGTTCTCGACAGTGTGGAAAATGATAAGATTGCGAGTTGGTATTTTCCTGTCAAGAAGGAGAGTCGGGGAGCAGGGGAGCATACTTCGACTACGCTCAGTAACCAGGGGAGCAGGGGAGCAGGGGAGAAGTCGCAATCTAAAGTCCAAAATTCTGGCGTGCGGGCGATCGTTTTGGCAATTCAGCGCCAACCGGGAACTAATACTGTTCAAGTTGTGGATGCAATCAAGAAACTGTTACCCACCTTTCGGACACAGATTCCGGCGGCTGTGAACATGGATATTCTCTACGATCGCTCTCAGTCAATTCGCGAGTCGGTGGATGATGTACAATTCACGCTGTTACTCACCATCGCTTTGGTGGTGCTGGTAATCTTTGTGTTTCTCCGCAATATCTCTGCAACAGTCATTCCCAGTTTGGCAGTGCCGCTTTCGATAGTAGCGACTTTTGGGGTTATGGTGTTGCTGGGCTTCTCCCTCGATAACCTATCGCTGATGGCGTTGACCCTTTCAGTAGGTTTCGTGGTTGATGATGCCGTAGTCATGCTGGAGAACATTGTCCGCCACATGGAAATGGGCGAAAGCCGCATGGAAGCAGCCCTAAATGGTTCTAAAGAAATTGGTTTCACAATTTTATCTATGACCATTTCTTTAGTAGCAGTATTTATCCCAATACTGTTCATGGAAGGTATTCTGGGGCGATTATTCCGCGAGTTTGCTGTTACTATTAGCGTTGCAATCTTGGTATCTGGCGTAATTTCCCTCAGCTTAACGCCAATGCTGTGTTCCAGATTCTTGAGTCCACCTCATCATGAGCAAGAGAGTGAGGGAGTAGGGGAGCAGGGGAGCAGGGGGGCAGAGGAGCAGGGGAGCGTGGGAGCATGGGAACAGATGAGTATGGAAGAAATTCTTAATTCTCAGTCTCCAGTCTCTAATTCCTTATTGCCAGAGGAGGCTCCACCTTCCCCAGCACCTAGTCTCCAGTCCCGAATCAAAAATTTCAACCGTCGTCTTTATAACTTTTCAGAAAACATTTTTAATGTGATATTGGGCGGATACGATTGGAGTTTGAAGAAATCGCTCAAGTATCACCGCACGACGATGGTGATTTCGGGAGCGATTCTTGTAGCGACAGTGTATCTATTTATCATTGTGCCTAAAGGGTTTGTTCCCAACGCAGATGTCGGACAAATTACGGCAACTACTCAGGCATCAGAAGATATATCCTTTGATGAGATGGTAAAACATCAACAGGCTGTTGCTGCGATCGCTTACCGCGATCCGAATGTCGATTCCATCAACTCTAGTGTCGGGGCTGGTGGGCCAAATGCTTCCGCCAACGCTGGACGAATTTTAATCGAACTCAAGCCTCGCCATGAGCGTCATCTCAGTGCTGATGAAGTTGTGCAGGAACTCCGACCGAAGTTGTCAGTTGTGCCTGGAATCAAAGTCTTCTTGCAAAATCCTCCAGCCATCAATGTCGGTGGACAACAGACAAAAGCACAGTATCAATTTACTCTGCAAACTCCCAATATTCAAGAACTTTACCAGTATGCTCCAGCTTTAGAAGAGAAATTGCGATCGCTCTCAGATTTACAAGATGTTAACAGCGATTTGCAAATCAAGAATCCCCAAATAAAAGTAGACATTAACCGCGACCAAGCTTCGGCTCTAGGTTTGACCGCCAATCAAATCGAAACTGCCCTGAGTAATGCTTATGGTACTCGCCAAGTTTCTACCATCTACGCCCCCGATAGCCAGTATCAAGTAATTATGGGCGTGGAACCAAAATATCAACAAAATGCCAATGCTCTAGATTTACTCTCAGTTCGTGCCCCTAGCGGACAACTTGTACCTCTTAACGCTGTCGCAACCTTGAGCAAAGATGTGGGCCCCTTGACTATCAACCACAAAGGGCAACTGGCATCTGTCACCTTCTCCTTTAACCTCAAGCCAGGAGTTTCACTCGGTAACGTCACTGGTAAAATTGAGGAACTGGCCCGTCAAACCCTGCCACCTACTATTAGTACAGGTTTCCAAGGTTCAGCGCAGGCATTTCAATCTTCAATTCAGGGTTTAGGATTGCTATTGCTAGTGGCCATCTTGGTGATTTATATCGTATTGGGGATTCTCTACGAAAACTTCATTCACCCGCTAACAATCCTTTCTAGCTTACC
Organism: Nostoc sp.; assembly: GCF_036917315.1. GTDB lineage: Bacteria > Cyanobacteriota > Cyanobacteriia > Cyanobacteriales > Nostocaceae > Nostoc. The sequence continues at coordinate 84,234 of NZ_JBALDR010000040.1, forward strand.
CTCCGCTGGATTTGGGGCAATACTGACCCTATTGCTGTTTCAAGTTGACTTGAATATTTACGCCTTCGTGGGCATTATTCTGCTAGTTGGCATTGTGAAGAAAAACGGGATCATGATGGTTGACTTTGCGATTATTGCCCGTCAAAACGGTAAAACGCCCTATGAAGCGATCTATGAAGCCTGCTTAGTGAGGTTCCGTCCAATTATGATGACGACAATGGCAGCACTTATGGGTACGCTACCCATTGCCCTTGGTTTAGGAGCCGGAGCAGATACACGCCGTCCCCTTGGTTTAGCTGTAGTTGGGGGATTAGTGTTCTCGCAGTTTCTCACACTTTATTTGACGCCCGTTTTCTACACCTACATGGAGTCTTGGCAAACCAAGCTCAAAAAACGCAGCTGGCGCAAACAGCCAATTTGAAACTCTCTCGACTGAACAAACAAGCTAAACCACATCTAGTTTGCATAATCTGAAATTGTATATTTTTGTAGGATGGGCGTCTCGCCCGCAAAAGATATGCAAGTTAAATGTTGAATAGCTTAACACTTGGTTCATTTGTTCAGTCATGTTTAAACAATTCATTGTGGGAAAAATAGGATTTTTATTAAGAGGATATCTGAGAAGTATCAAATATTTCTTGATCCCCCCTAACCCCCCTTAAAAAAGGGGGGAATAAGAGTCTTAAAGTCCCCCTTTTTAAGGGGGATTTAGGGGGATCTCCAAGGGTTAGATGTATACAAAAAAACTTTTCAGACATCTTCTAAGCTCGACTTTATCCATTTTTTGGCAACGCTCAAACTGACGCTGAAACTTTTGTAGGACAGTAGTTTTGCTTTTTCGACTTACCGATAATTTGTGGCGTGGAAAAAGTATTTGCCAAAAAGCCAGGGTTTTTGCCCGATAAAGAAAACCGACTTCTTAATTTTGAGCGATAAGGTGGTTTGGTTTAGCAAAGCTCACTTACTTATATTTTTTGCAACTTGTCTTTGCGTAGGCGTAGCCCGTCGTAGACATCGCTTTTACGAATACCTCCCAATACCGTTCGGGTAAGGTTTTTTGATGAAAATTATAAATCACAAAGACGCGATTTATCGCGTCTCTTGCCTTAACCAAACAGTATTGGAATACCTCCAGTCATTTGATGCTTGTAGCTATTCTTAAGGCGGAAGCTGCTACAGATTGCGCGAAACACCGAAACGTGAAGGCAGAAGTTAATTTTTAATTTCCTTAAGTTTACATTGAACCTGGCTATGTGAAAGTCAACTGGGATATCTTAACCAATTTGTAATTCGTAATTGGGCATTTTATGTCCCCTTGTCCCCCACTCCCCACTCCTCATCCCCCATTCCCTTTGATTTTAATTTGCTCTAAACTCAACCTGAACGCACCTTTATCAGATCGTGAAGAATAATTAAGAACAACGAGTATAGACAAACATGATAAAAATGCTAGCTGAAAACTTGATGGGAATTGAGACAACCTTAGAAATTAATTGGGTTTGGCTAAATGCCAGCTTACAGTTTGCTAGTTGGGCACTCTTCTCACTTTTACTTGCTGAGATATTGAGAGACAGCTATCATGCTTTGTGTCACCAAGTCAATTGGCTTGCTAAATGGCACAACAAGCACCACATGGCCTATCGCCGCGATTTATCGATAGTTTCCCTGAAAATTTACCAAGAATCCCAGCTTTATCACGACATTTTAGAATCGAGTCTACTGCTGGTGGTGTTAGTAGTCGTTGCCTTAATTGTCCAGCAAATGGGGTTATGGCTGGGCGTAGCTTACGGTTGTACCTTTTTGTATGGCGCGTCTGTGCGATATTTTCAAGGAAAAATTGATACAGATTACAACCACCTACCCGGCCCTTTAGAGACAATTCCATCCATTTGGTGGGTGAATCGGTCTTACCATTGGCGGCATCATTTTGATGATGTTAATGCCTACTACAGTGGTGTCTTTCCCCTAGTGGATAAAATTCTGGGTACAGGACTGTCTCTGAAAGGTAAAACCATCGCTTTAACCGGAGCATCAGGAGCGTTGGGGCAAGCGTTGGCGGCTGAACTTGTCAAGAATAATGCTAAAGTTGTGGCGTTAACCACTAATCCAGAAAAATTAGTAGAGCAAATTGGGGTAAAGGTGGTTTCCTGGCAGTTGGGCAACGAAGCCAATCTGAAGGATAGTTTAGAGAAAGTAGATATTTTAATTATCAACCACGGAATCAATGTCTACGCCAGCCGCACACCGGAGGCTATCAACTCCTCTTATGAAGTGAATACCTTTTCAGCATTGCGGTTGATAGATATATTTTTGACAACTGTAACAGGCCCACAAGCAAAAGCAACCAAGGAAATCTGGGTAAACACTTCTGAGGCTGAGGTTTCTCCAGCACTGAGTCCACTTTATGAACTCAGCAAAAGAGCGTTAGGAGATATTGTTACGCTCAAGCGTTTGGATGGGGATTGTGTAATTCGCAAGTTAATTCTTGGCCCATTTAAGAGTCAACTGAATCCTTATGGAGTGATGTCTGCACAGCAAGTTGCTCGTGCGATCTTATTTTTGGCACGGCGTGACTTCCGAAATATTATTGTGGCAATAAATCCTCTCACCTATCTGCTGTTTCCCTTAAAAGAAACTAGTACGTCACTATACTATCGAGTCTTCAGCCGAACAGCGAAAAGTGAACAGGATTTACGCAAACAATAGTCGAAAAGAATGATTTTCAGCTAGTAACTTTTCAAGTTTAAATTGATAGGTAAGAAAGTTTGTAGTAAGGACTTTAGTCCTTCATTTTCTAAGCACTAAAGTCCTTACTACAAAACCTCAAAACTATCTTAACAAAGTAGTAGGGGCAATTCATGAATGGTCTTAATAATAAGTCTTTAACCGCACATGATATCACAGGTCACTTTTAGGAATTTCCTCACGAAATTCTATGACCAATTGCATAGTTTCCACTACCAAATCGCGTAAATCTCGATTGAGGGCTACAGAGCCTTGAGGCCCAAACCAACGGTCAAAAATAGTGACATATCGCTGATTTCCATTGACGAATCCTTGCATGAACTTAACCAGAGAATAGTTGACTGTATCCAAGAATTTGGAGTTATTTTCTGGCACCATACAAGCGATACCTTCTCGTGAATAGGGGCGATCGGGTACGATCGCAAAAGCATCTGGATTTTTTTGCTGTTGCAGCCATCCCTCTAAAAGAATGCTATCGGATGAGAAAGCGTCAATAGTATTTTGTTCTAAAGCTGCGTATCCCTCTGCCCTAGTTTTAAAATATACTAGCTTCACCTTGGGTTGTACGCGAGCGATCGCCTGCTCATTTGTGGTTCCTGCCAGCACACCAATTCGCTTACCAATAAGTGATTCAGGAGAACCTAGATTACTCCCTTTCTTAACTAATAATTGGGTTCCAGTCGCACCGTAGCTGACAGAAAAATCTACTTTTTTCTCTCGCTTCCATGTAAAACTACTAGCATCACAGACAATATCAACTTGTTGATTAACTATTTTAGGAATCCGCTCAGATGGGCTAAGGCCAACTAATTGCAGTTTAATTTTTTTTCCTGTTTCTTTTTCTAATTGCTCTTTAATCAGAGTCAGCATGTCTACAGAATAGCCATTTAACTTTCCTTGACTATCCACATAGGCAAAAGGTAGCGCATCTCTACTAGTACCAGCTGTTAACACTCCTGTTCTGGCTACTTTTTTCATCACAGTCTCAGCAGCTACCACATTAGACATGAGCGTTGCAAACATCAGACTTAAAATAGGGATAGCAATTTTTTCATACATAAGCTTTAAGAGTAAGTAATTTTTTCAAAAATTAAATCTGATTTACAGCGTATTTCTGGTACAAGCGATCGCACTAGTACAGCACGGCGTAAATAAACATACCATTTCAAACGGCGCAAGAAGCTCGGAATATAATTCTTTTTCTGGATTTCTCACAAGTGAGAAATCCAAGGGGTGGGGAGGTGTGGGAGGTGTGGGAGGATGGGGAAGAAGTCTTACCCCCCACACTCCCCACACTCCCCACACTCCCCACACTCCCCACACTCCTCTTCCCCCCTCCGCCTACACTATGCGTGAGAAATCCGGGTTTTGACTTCTCTGCGAGACGCTGCGCGAACGCTCAGTGTTAACTTTTGACTTGTGCCTTGCGGTACTAGGCTGAGGCTGGAGAGTTTCACCGTCTCCAAGACGCTACGCGATGGTGCAAAGCACCCGCCAAAGGCGATCGCAAAACTACATAATTCGGTAAAATTGGGTAAAGCAATTTTTGCGCTTGTTAAACAAAGGCATCAGTAAACCCATGCAACTGAAACTCAGTGCATCTCGACTTCCCTTCGCCCCCCTGTTGTTAATCGCCCCCTTTTTCCTATGGGGGACGGCAATGGTAGCCATGAAAGGAGTCATACCCCATACCACACCGCTATTCATGGCAGGTGTGCGTCTGATACCAGCAGGGATGTTAATTCTGATTGCAGCAGCATTTATGGGTAAACCCCAGCCGAAGAGTTGGGCTGCATGGCTGTGGATTGCCTTATTTGCCCTAGTCGATGGGACGCTGTTTCAAGGCTTTTTGGCAGAGGGATTAGTCAGAACTAGTGCAGGGTTAGGGTCTGTGATGATTGACTCGCAACCCTTGGCTGTTGCCTTGCTGTCGTTGTGGCTATTCCAAGAACACATTGGTTTTTGGGGATGGCTGGGGCTGGGCTTGGGAGTCACAGGCATTAGTTTAATTGGCTTACCTGATGAGTGGATTTTACATTTTTTCGACTCAGGCGCAAATATGACCATCGGCAACTGGCAAGATTTATTTGCTAGTGGCGAGTGGTTAATGCTGTTAGCAGCACTATCAATGGCAGTGGGAACAGTGTTGATTCGGTTTGTATGCCGACATGCTGACCCTGTAACCGCTACGGGATGGCACATGATTTTGGGCGGATTGCCACTATGGGGAATTTCATCAGTTGTTGAATCCCAGCAGTGGGAAAATCTGGGAGGATCTGATTTCATCGCCTTGGGTTATGCTACCGTATTTGGCAGTGCGATCGCTTATGGGTTATTCTTCTACTTTGCCTCTAGTGGCAGTCTCACGAGTCTTAGTTCTCTCACCTTCCTGACACCCGTCTTTGCGCTACTATTCGGCAATCTTTTCCTCTCAGAAGTCCTCAGTCCGTTGCAGTGGGTAGGAGTATTTCTCACTTTAATCAGCATCTATCTCATTAACCAACGTGATACTTTAGGAGGACAAAACGACACAGTTACTGTCGGCGAGATAGCTAACATACAGCAACCAGTTTTAGAAGCATCTGCTAAAAAATTGAACCCCATAAGCCTAGCAGTTAGAGAATCGGAACCAGAAATATTACCCTAAGTTGTTAAAATAATTCTTAATTAGTAATTAAGTAGGCGATGAGGGAGAAATCAATTAAAAATTAAAAATTAAAAATTAAAAATTAAAGAACTTCTACTTGGTTGTTGAGCGTAGTCGCTGGTTGTTGAGCGTAGTCGAAACACTGCCTCCTGCTTCCTTTTTCCCAATTCCCAATTAAAAATGATAGTTAACATTTGGTGGTCTAGAAGCTATTGTGGTATCGAAGATTTGAAAAGCACGTTCAGGCTGGAACTTGCAATATGAGGCTATGCCGTTCCTCAATTCTGATATTTACCTGTTTTTCTTGCGTGGGTTTTTACCCAAATCGCTCAAATGCAGCTACACCTAACCTAGCACCTGAAATTTTAGAACTTGCACAAGCTAATTCGACAGTTACTGCTAGTCCGGCTGTTTTGAGATATGGTAGTCCAAAATCAGATGTACAGAGACTACAAACCCAATTAAAGCAGTTGGGATACTACAGAGGCGTGATAGATGGACAGTATAACGCCACTACGGAAATCGCTGTAGCTAAATTCCAGAAACTAAAGGGTTTAAAATTAGATGGGATTGCTGGCCCGGCGACTCAGGTGAAACTGCAAGCAGCAATAGAGGCTAAAAAGCAGTTTGTCACCTCTCCAATAGTTACCTCTCCCAAAGTTACCTCCCCAAAAGTTACCTCCCCAACAGTTACCTCTATTGCTCCGACTTCTGCAAATCCCCAAGCATCTGAGAGAGGTTTTGTCTGGTGGTTACTATTTACCATTGGAGTTTTAGGATGTACTAGCGCACTTTTTTATCTGCTGAGGTCGTTTCAGAAGGTAAAGCAGGTGCAAAAGTCCGAAATATCAGAGCCTAAAAGTTTGAGTGAAGCTAACAAAGAACCGATTACACCACCTTTTGTGGAAACTGTCACTATTCTACAAACACCTCCACCACCACCATTTTCCACACAATTACTGCTACCAGAAAAAACTTCTCGTCTTGCTAAACTCAATATCGTTGAGGAATTAATTCAAGATTTACGCAGTTCTGACCCAACGAAGCGGCGCAAGGCTATTTGGGATTTGGGTCAGCAGGGAGATTCGCGGGCAATTCAGCATCTGGTTGACCTGATAATTGATGCTGATTCTCAAGAAAGGAGCTTAATTTTGGCAGCTTTGTCAGAAATTGGCATCCGCACACTCAAACCAATGAACCGTGCTTTAGCAATTTCAATTCAAGATGAAAGTCCGCAAGTGCGGCAAAATGCGATCCGTGACCTGACGCGCGTTTATGACATGATGGGTCAAATGAGTCAGATGTTGCACCATGCGCTAGAAGACCCAGATGCCGATGTGCAAGCAACAGCACGATATGCTTTAACTCAGATGAATCGAATACGAATACGTGACTTGTCGGAGCAACAGAGTCTACAGGAAGATTCCGATCGTGATTCACAAGCATAGAGATTGGTAGTGTACCCAATACTTTTTGCTTTGTGCATTTTTAATTAGGAATCAGGTTTTGGGAAAAGAGTATTGGGTTTGGGTTAAAGGTTTTTTCTTCCCCTTTTCCCCAAAACCCGATAAGTATTGGCAGTGTACCAAGCTGAATCTGCTATCAGCTTAAAAATATTTCAACTGGATTTGGATATTAGTATCTGGTCCTGCTACTAAAAATACTGCTTCGCTAAATTTGGGCGCTCTTGCGTGAATTTCTGGGTTGCTAGAAAATCCAAAACCTTCGCTTGGTATACCAAAAATATTGCTATTGAGAGTGCGGTCATTATTTTGGTCGTGGAAGACAGCAACGGCATAACTACCTGCTTTCAAGTTATCAAAGGTAAGTGGTAAGGGATTTTCAGTAATCTTGGTACACTGCTTTTGTAAGACGCGATCGCCATTGCTAGGAAATCCTTCACTGCTAGCAAATATACTGGCACAGACTTGTCCTTTTTGATTCTTCAAGCCATCAATTTCCACGGTGAGTTTGCCGTTAAAATTTGCTTTGGCACTAAATGACCATGCCAAACTTCCCATCACTGCTAATAGCAGCATACTAACTCTTAAACCTTTAAGCATAAAAATTTTCACAAGGTAAAATGCGATCGCTAAATTATTGAAGGAGGCAGGAGGCAGGATAGTGCAGTGTAAAGCTTTCTTTTCTCTTAAGGGGAGACGGCTACGGGAACTAGAGGCTTGTCTGCGACCCATAGGGGTAAGGGGTACGCCAACAGCATAGCGTCTCGTAGAGACGCTATCGAGGAGCGTCGAGCAATTTTCCTTCTGCCTCCTGCCTCCTGCCTCCTGCCTTTCTTGATAAAGTACTAATCAGGCAAAAAGTAGGAGGTATAAAACCCCCTACTTCTCTCTGCTTGGGTAGAGAATTTTACGGAATCAGTTCAATCGACTAATGGTGTCTTGATAGCTCATATTAAGAATGAACCAAAGAAATATTTACCCTAAACTCTCCCAATTGAGCTTTGTTCATCAGAAAATACCGTAGCATCACCTTCTTTGAGAAATCCACTGTAGGCTTCCATACCGTGTTCGCCGATATCCAAACCTTCTAATTCCTCTTCTTTGGATACTCTAATACCTAAAGTCGCTTTTAGTGCCAACCAAAAAATACTACTGAGTAAAACAGTGAAGCCACCTACTGAGACAACGCCCAGCAACTGAACACCAAACTGTCCAAAGCCACCACCTGAAAATAAACCTTTTTCTGGGCCAAGTGTATACCAAGTAAAAACACCAGGGCCAACAGACCATAGACCAACTGCTAGGGTTCCCCAGATACCACAAACTAAGTGAACTGAGGTAGCTCCCACTGGATCATCAATGCCAAGTTTGTCAAAGAATGTTACAGAGAAAACTACCAGTACCCCAGCAATGAAGCCAATTACTAAAGAACTAGCGACACCTACGTAAGCACAAGATGCTGTAATCCCAACCAAACCAGCCAAAATACCATTGATAATCATTGACAGGTCTGGTTTACCTAAGTACAACCAAGCTGTGATGGTGGCGGCAATTCCACCACCAGCAGCAGCCATGTTAGTAGTTAGAGCAATATGAGCGATCGCACCAGGATCGGCAGCCATTACGGAACCTGGGTTGAAACCAAACCAACCCAACCACAGGATCAAACAGCCCAACGTAGCAATACTCATGTTGTGACCGGGCATTGCTACAGCTTGCTTATCTTGATATTTACCAAGACGGGGGCCAAGAAATGCTGCCCCCATCAAAGCTGCCCACCCGCCTACAGAGTGAACCACCGTAGAACCGGCAAAATCCCAAAAGCCTCTGTCTGCTAGCCAACCACCACCCCAAATCCAATGTCCGGTAATGGGATAGGCAATACCTACAAGTAAGAGGCTGAAAATTAGGAAGTCAACAAATTTAATCCGTTCGGCTACTGCACCAGAAACGATTGTTGCAGCTGTTCCAGCAAACACTAGCTGGAATAAAAACTTAGCTGCTAAAGGTACACCAGCCCAATTAAGGGCACTGAAGATACCTTTATAAGCGTCTGCTGTGGCGGGACTGTTATCTACTCCTTTTAAGAAAAAGCCATTCAATCCAATGAAGTCATTGCCATCACCGAACATTAAGGCAAAACCGATTGACCAAAAGGCAACGGTAGACAGAGCAAATACAATCAAGTTTTTGGAAAGAACATTAACGGCGTTTTTCTGGCGACAGAAGCCAGTTTCTAACATACAAAAACCAGCGTTCATGAAGAACACTAAAAAGGCTGCGATCGCAACCCACAGGGTGTCAATAGCAATTTTGAGTTCTGCTGTTGTTGGCGCTGCGGCTGGAGTTTGGGCAACTGCGGCATAACCCCAACCCAACACAATTAGACAAGCGATAGGTAAACAAGCTTGCCAACTGGGAGAAAGTCGCTTAATCAGATTAAATAGCTTGACTTTAGAGTTGGATTGTGAATTGATAACGTAATTTCTTGCAGACAAATGCCTCTTTTTTGGTTTCGATTTTTGTTTGTACATGAATTTGAGCATCATCCTCTAAACCATCCTTAAAAAAAGGAAAAAACAGGTTAATCAGAAAAAAATACCGTCCGAAGTTAGATCCAGTGGTTTTTGATATTTTTCTTTTAGATCACTTGTTTAAAAACCAGAAACTCAAATAACCTTAGTAGGAGTTTAAGAAACTATTGGCACATCTGTAAATATTTTTTATAGTTCTTCGTAAGAAATTTATGATGTATTTTTTGAAATAGTCAAGTCTTCTTCACTTAATCTTTAATATTTGAAAAAAATTGGCTGATAAATTGCTCAAAATTGTCTTGAATAATGACACGTAAGTGTCCCAGCGCTTTGAGACCACCAAACATCAAAAAGCTAAAGCCGACGTTGAAAACTGCGATCGCTACTACGCCTAAAATTTGTATACCTAATAAATCAAAGCCATCGCCCAAAAATAACCCTGCCTTTTTGTTAAGGGTCAGTTCTGCTTGAGCTAATCAGCCAACTGAGAGAGTACCCATTATGCAATTGATACCGTGTACGGCAAATGCCCCCACGGGGTCATTAATCTGGAGTGACTCAATTAAATCCATTCCCAGAGTAACCAAAATTCCACTCGTTAACCCAATCAAAACCGAAACCCAAGGTGCAACGTAGACACAAGGAGCTGTGATTGCCACTAATCCTGCGATCGAACCATTGAGAGAATAAACTAAATTCCACTTACCTGTGCGGGTATATTGAAAAATTATCGCCGATCTCGCTAAGTATTTTCCTATATTATCAAAAAATTAGATAATTTTGGATGTTGTTAATTTTTTATACAAAGAGTTAATTATTTGTGACTTTAAAGGTATATCATTTCATCACTACACTCAAAATTTTGTATTAAAAGCAACGCAGATTTCCCACATTTATCCTGAGATGGCAGCTTGGTCGAGCTATTTATCCAAGATTCGGCGTTTTGTAATTACATGACTTACATCGAATTGTTACAACAAGGCTAACAAACCTAATTTCCTGAAAAAAACCGGGTTTAGAGTACCTTTAATATGGGAGACTTGGCAATATTCCCTATCAATCAGATTTAAGATGAGTAACACAATTTCGGATATTGCAGTCAAGACCATCAACGGTGAAGATAAGCAATTAAACGACTACACTGGTAAGGTACTCTTAATTGTAAATGTGGCTTCCTTCTGCGGTTATACTTCGCAATACGAGGGGTTAGAAAAGTTGAACCAAAAGTATGGAGAAGCAGGTTTACGTATTTTGGGGTTTCCTTGTAACGATTTTGGAGCGCAAGAACCAGGAAGCAATGAAGAAATTGTGCAATTCTGCACGAGTAAATATGGTGTTACCTTTGAACTATTCGATAAAGTTCATGCCAAAGGTTCACAGCAGCATCCACTTTATGAGCGACTTACTAAAGCCGTTGAGCCAACGGGAGCTGTTGCTTGGAACTTTGAAAAATTTTTAGTTAATAAGCAAGGTGAAGTGGTAGCTCGATTTAATAGTAGTGTCCAGCCAAATTCACCAGAAATAATTGCCATAATTGAGAAAGAATTAGCGAAATAGTCATTAGGTAAAATTTCTCTCCTGTTAATTATTGACTGTTAGCTCTGGACTGTTAAAATTATTGCCTTCCAGACAATTCCTTGAGAATGTTCTCTCAATAAGTAGTTTAATTTATTTGTGTCAATTTGTCATGAATGTTGCAATCATTGGTTGTGGTTATGTTGGTTATAAAGTTGCTCAATATTGGCAGCAAAATATGAATTTTGTTGTCAGTGTAACCACAACTTCATCTGAGCGTGTCCCTACCCTAGAATCAGTATCTCAAAGAGTTGTAGTTACCTGTGGTAATGATATAGATAGTCTAAAATCAGTTTTGCACAATCAAGATGTTGTACTTTTGAGTGTTGGGGCAAAAAATAGAGAAGTTTATGAAGAAACTTATCTACAAACTGCCCAAACTTTAGTTTCGTGCTTACAGCAGATTAAGAATGTAAAACAATTAATATACACAGGTAGTTATGCAGTATATGGTGACAGAAATGGTGTATGGGTAGATGAAGAAACACCCCTTGCACCTCCTAATTTAAATGCCCAAATTCTCCGAAAAACAGAAGAGGTGTTGCTATCAGCATCTAGCGAGAATCTCCGTGTTTGTATTTTCCGCTTAGGAGGGATTTATGGAACTGGTAGAGAACTGTTGAAAATATTTGGTAGATATTCTGGTACAACCCGTCCGGGCAATGGTGAGGATATCACAAATTGGGTTCATCTAGATGATATTGTTGGTGCGATAGAATTTGCCCGTCACCGTCGTTTGCAAGGAATTTACAATCTGGTAGATGATGCACATCTCACCAGCCGAGACTTGCTAGATAGCTTATTTGAAAAACATAATTTACCCAAAGTTAAATGGGATACATCTATTAAGAGCACTCGCCCATATAATGCTTGGGTATCAAATGAAAAGCTCAAAGAAGCTGGATACGAGTTGATTCATCCACAGATGATTTTTTAGCAAGTATTAAAAACTAGGAATTATGCAACCATCTGCTGTAGCTAAAACAACCAATTTGACAGCATCTCCTAGCCAGTTTTACAGTTGGCAGAATTATCGTTGCGCCTACGAAGTACATCAACCAATTAATACAACATCTGAAGGTGTTCCCTTACTATTAATTCATCCGATTGGTGTGGGATTGTCGCGGCGATTTTGGCAGCGATTTTGTCGCGAGTGGTATAGTACAGGTCAGCGTAATTCAATTTATAACCCTGATTTACTAGGATGTGGTGAAAGTGATATGCCCCGTATAGCTTACACTCCTAGTGATTGGGCAGAACAGTTGCAGTCCTTTTTACAAACAGTAGTCCAAAAACCTGTTATTGTTGTAGTGCAAGGCGCTTTATTACCAGTTGCTATCCAATTAGTCCAAAAAGAATCAAATTTAATTGCCGGACTGGTACTTTCTGGGCCGCCAACGTGGGCTTTGATGACAAATAAACCACCAGAATGGCAGGAAAAATTCCTTTGGAATGTATTAGATTCGCCTTTTGGCAGTGCTTTTTATCGCTATGCACGCACTCCAAAATTTTTGCGTTCTTTTTCGATTCGTCAACTCTTTGCTTCTGAAAATGCTGTGGATGCAGAGTGGTTAAATACATTGCTTGCAGGTGCTGAAAATCCTGCTAGTCGTCATGCAGTATTTTCTTTTTTGGCAGGGTTTTGGCGAGATGATTATACTAGTTTTATTGCCTCGATTCAGCAACCAACATTAGCGGTTATGGGAGAAATTGCATCGAGTATTAGCCAAGACAATAAAAAAGAAACCCCAGATGAACGCTTGGCTCACTATCTTGCTTGTTTGCCTAAAAGTCGAGGTATAAAAATAAACGGACGTAATGTTTTACCCTATGAATCAACCACTGAATTTGTAGCAGCGATCGCTCCATTCATTAATGAAGTTTCTTAGACGATTCATAGTTAGATTGTACCAGTTCTCTCATGATAGGTTATGACTGGAGTTGATTACTAAAGGCAAGCAAAATTATGTTACCCAATCATCAAGGACAAAGAGTACCAAATGTCACTTTTCATACTCGCCAGGACAACCAGTGGGTAGACGTGACAACCGATGAGCTATTTGCTAATAAGACAGTAGTTGTCTTCTCTTTACCGGGTGCTTATACTCCGACTTGTTCATCCACTCATCTCCCTGGCTACAACGAATTAGCTCCAGTTTTCAAAGAGAATGGTGTCGATGAGATTATCTGTATTTCTGTTAATGATGCCTTTGTGATGAACGAATGGGCAAAGGATCAAGAAGTAGAAAATATCACACTAATTCCGGATGGGAATGGTGAATTTACTGAAGGCATGGGTCTATTGGTAGATAAATCAGACCTGGGGTTTGGGAAGCGATCGTGGCGCTATTCTATGCTGGTGAGAGATGGTGTAATTAACCAGATGTTTATTGAACCAGAAGAGCCTGGAGATCCCTTTAAGGTGTCTGATGCTGAGACAATGCTCAGATACATCAACCCCCAAGCAGTTAAGCCCGAAGTAGTTTCCCTGTTTGCAAAAGTGGGTTGTCCATTCTGTGCCCGTGCTAAGGCGATGCTCAAAGAACATGGCATCAACTACGAAGAAATTACCTTGGGTAAGGATATCACCACACGATCGCTAAAAGCAGTTGCAGGTGCGACAACAGTTCCCCAAGTATTTATCGATGGTAAATTAATTGGTGGTTCTGAAGCATTAGAAGCCTACTTCGCTGCTAAATAGGGTTGAGTCGGGTTGCAATACTGCGTAGGTTTTGCCTAAAAAAGTAGTCGAAGGACAGTGCATCGCTTCGCTCAACTCTCGATTCTTTAGTTGGTTGAGCGAAGTCGAAACCAACGGCAGGGGTAGATTTATTAACGGAAATTGCCTTAACCCTTGTCTCGGTTAACTGAACCGTATTGCTATATAAGCAACAGATACCTCAAAGTCATGTTGAAGTACTTGAAAGTCGTGTTGAAGTACTCCGAAGTCGTGTTGAGGTACTTGAAAGTCGTGTTGAGGTACTTGAAAGTCGTGTTGAGGTACTCCGAAGTCGTGTTGAGGTACTCGAAAGTCGTGTTGAGGTACTCCGAAGTCGTGTTGAGGTACTTGAAAGTCGTGTTGAGGTACTCCAAAGTCGTGTTGGAGTACTCCAAAATCGTGTTGAAGTACTTCAAACTTTGTCGCACCGCGATCGAGTACACAGGTACGTAGGCGTAGCCCGCCGTAGGCATCGTTTTCATAAATCTCCACAAACAAAGCAATGTCTACGAACAGTCATCAATTGTGCCAACTCTAGGTAAAGTCATGATATTTTTGACCGCAGCCTGATTTGTGAGAATTAAAAACTACAGATCCCCGATTTCGTAAAAGTTGTTGGGGATTTTATTTTTCGTCAGCAGTTAACAAATCTTCAGATCGGTAGATGTATTTTCGTCCAGCTATTCACTAGCGATCGGATAGAATTGATGCGGATTAAATTTACATTTATTTAAAAGACAATATGTTTGCCAGAATTCGCCGGATTTTGAGTCAATTTTTTAGTAATTCAAGAACAATCAATAACGAACCACTGAATAAAGTAAGTTTGATTGTCATTATTATAGTTGATATTTTTATCTTGATTAATGTTTTTACCGGACTTGATGATATTAGCAGATGGCATATCAGTCCGATTGAAGCTTATCCATGTTATTCAGAGTGGCAAAATTACCGAGCAAAAACTACTAAAGATAAAGACTATGAGATTGTTAAACTTTCATTGTCATCTTACACAAACAAGCAATTTAGTTTTCGGGGAAACTATCAACAAGCCGAAGCAGGACATCTGGGTAAGGTTTCTCAAACGTGTTTGCAATATGCCGATTACAAAGATAAGATTAAAAATTCTGAAAGGCAGCAAATTATCAAAACTATTGATGAAGAGCAAGCAAAAATTAGTAGACTTGAACAAGCCAATAGCACTATTAAATCTCAGTATGACTCAACGCTATTAGAAAAAATTGCCGGACAGAGCCGCGAGCAATCAATTAATCAAGTCAGTGCAGAAAAAGCTAAACAGGCATTAGAAGAAAATAATCGCCAAATTTCTACTCTTAAAGAAGACACTTCTACTCTTAAAAATGAACTACTTGCCAAACCAGAAAACATTAGTTTTATAAATTTTATTAAAGATGACAATCGATTTCAAGAAGTCGATAAAGGCTATCAGCAGGCATCATTTTGGTATCCAAGTATTCAGCTTGGTTTTCAGTCTCTGTTTCTTTTACCATTGATTTTCATTGCTTTATCAGTTCATAAATTTGCCCAAAGAAGAGGATATGGACTCGTTTCGCTAATTAGCTGGCATTTGCTAGTTATCTTTTTTATCCCATTAATTGTTAAAATATTTGAATTCCTGCAAATAGGTGCAATATTTAAATTTTTATTTGATATAATCAACGCCATTTTAGGCGGTTTACTTTTCCTGATAAATTATGTTTATATCTTGCTGATTCCAGTTATTGGTTTTGGAATCATCCAGTTTTTTCAAAAATTTGTTTTTAACGCTAAAGTCCAAGCTGCTAGCAGAGTTCAAAAATCAAGATGTGTCAATTGTGCCAAGAAAATTCAACATACTGATACTTACTGTCCCCACTGCGGTTATTATCAGTACATTGAATGCCATAACTGTCATAATCTTACTTATAAGCATTTGTCGTACTGTAAACATTGTGGAACTTCTCAAGTTTCCAGTAATTTGTAATCAGTGAAGTCATCGATCGCCTTTTAAATTTAGACATGGAAAAAGAGAAACAAATCAATAAAGAGAGTCAATCGCCGCTTGATTTTCTCAAAAACCTGTTGATTGCTCGTTGGCGATCGCTATTACTCCTTTTGATCGGAGTCTATTTACCTTTGCAGATTTTTGAAATCTTGACAGTGAAGATATGGGAGAATCAAGCGGGCTTTCCTTGGGATGTACCGATTCTGTTAGCAGTTCATTCTACAGAAAACCCACAGTTAGATGTTTTAGCTGTCACCCTAGCTACAATTGGGTTGCCTTGGACTGCGATACCGATTTTGGGTGCGATCGCACTGATGTTACTACTTCAAAAACGCTGGCGATCGCTAGCTTATTTACTCACCGCCTCAGCAGGAAGCGTCATCATCAACCGCATCGCAAAGCAATTAATGCATCGAGTGCGTCCACAATTGTGGCAGTCCATTGCACCTGAGTCTAGTTTTGCATTTCCCAGCGCTCATGCGATGACGAGTGTAACACTGGTAGCAATTTTGTTATTTTTAACTTGGGCTACCTCTTGGCGCTGGTTGGTTCTCATATTCGGCAGCTTATACATCATCGCGATCGCGTGGTGTCGTCTCTATCTAGGGGTTCATTTTCCCAGTGATATTCTCGCAGGTTGGATGGTTGCATTAGGTTGGACAATTGGTGTCAGTCTGATTATCAAACCGTATATAACTATAGCCAAATCCGTAGATGGCGAACGTCCTAAAGATGAAACTACCTTACTCCCTGAAGAAATAAAGTCGATAAATGAGGAGTAATTTCAGCCCTCACCCTAAATCCCTCTCCCAAGGGAGAGGGACTTTGAAATTGGCTCCCCTTCTCGCAATTTTGGGAGAAGGAGAAAATTTCAACAGATACTTTTGTGGAGTTTCTGTTGCCATGTTTAGTGCTAAAGAACTGGAATGGAAGAAGATTGATCGTTTAGGGATAGTAGCAGGAATAGTAGATTCAATTGGGATTGTAGAAATAATTAATAATTTCCTTGGGTCAGAGCCAGGAGAAAAATTCAGTGCGGGTCAGGTGGTAAAGGCAATGATTTTAAACGGCTTAAGTATGATGTTACAGCCTTTATATATGTTCTCAAAATTCTTTGAATTAATCGCTTGTGAACACTTAATTGGTACAGGAGTAAAGCCAGAATACCTCAATGCGCAAGACCTTGCATCTCTACAACAGATGTGGTTCAAATCCATGAAAACTGCTGCAAGACATCCTTTCAATGCCTTCTAAATTGGATTGTTTTTCCAGATAGCAACTACTTCTGACAATCTCCTGAACCCCCTGTGTAAACAATCGATTGGTAGCGTCCTTGGTCTGTTTGGATTGTTACACAGTAGTTGGTTTTGCCTTCTAGCCAGTAGCTGTAGCCCGAATCATCACTCTTGACCCATCGATAGCCCCGTTTTTTCACTGTATTTTCTGCCTGTCCTGCCCTTGCCCCCACTAGATCGCGCAACCGAGAGACGGTAGTACCCGCTTCAGGTTGACGCCTAGCAGCAGCCCCACGATTTCTGTTACCTGAGTTTTGTCCATTGGCAGATGTATCCCAATAGACAAAAATCGACTCATTGGCGAGGCGATAAATCTGTCCTCGATCGCCAAGTCCAGATTGTCGATAGGCAGCATCACCATTTCGATCGCGATAATTGCCGGGTCGATTACCCGAAGGGAGCAGGTCATAGCTATTACCATTTTCCAGTTGAATGCTAACCGCACCCTGGCGTTGGGAAAAGGTACAGGGGCCAGAAGATGTGGCGCGGTCTTCTCCTTTTGGGAATACATCGCAACGCGCATTCACGGTATCGGCTCTGACAGATACGGAAAAACTCAAAGAAGCGATCGCCAGTGCTACCGCTAAAAAAGAATTTGAAGATTTAATCGCCATAAAACTCCTGAGCTATGACAACGAAGATGACATTTTATATCATCCCCTAAATGTGTATTTGCTAGTTAACATTTGCAAACCCTTCTTAATCAGTGGATCGAAAAGTTTTCCAGAAGCCTTATCATTCCTTGATTTTACTTTAAGAACACATTCGCCGAAATCAGCTTCTAATCTACTTTTCAAGCACCTCTGTTCTGGATGTAGAGCGATTGCTTGTGGTCGCGATCGAAAGCCCCAATAACGTCGCCTGAGAGGATGTTTGAAAAGTCCTCTTGTCGGAATCAAAAATTTTCGAGCTACTGAAATTAATTGATGATAGGGAATTAAAGTAGGACGATGACCGACACTAATACTTAGTTACTCAATCGCTTTTTGATAGATATGTTTCTGTTTAATCGCTTCCTCCATTCAATAATTCGGTTTGTGCTAGTCAGTGTGATGACGATCGCAATGGTGCTTGGTTGGAGTGCGATCGCTCACAGTCAACTACCTTCCTTACCTACCGCAGCCTCCAACGATCCGCACAAGCCGCCTAATGGTGTTACCCGCCTCGGTATGTATGAAATTGCGTCTGTGTATTCACCCTTAGACAGAAGCTTATTGTTTGAGATTGTCTCTCCCACTGTTTTTAATCGCAGCCAACCGCCAGATGGATCTCTTCCAGTAGAGGTACGTGCCGAAGAAATAACGCAACGGCTGATGCGAGCGCTCGACCGAACTAACAAAGCTAAACAAACTCCTCTGGTTTCTATTGCCATTCTGAATAAGGATTTAATCCTCCAGCTCAGTGACGATCGAACGACCCGTCCTTTAAGGCTGGTGACTGTAACAGAGCCAGATGCTGACTACCACGGAAAAACTCTGGAGGAATTGGCGCAGGAGTGGCAAAAAATATTACAAGCAGAAGTAGAACGCATTAATAGACTCTTTTCGCATCAGGTATTGTGGCAACGAATTGGACAGGCACTACAAATCAGCATCGGCTTAGTGTTGGGGAGTGTTGTGTTGTGGTTACTGCGGCGAACTTTAATTCGCAAACAGACGGCATTGCAAGTTCGCCATCAAGAGCAGATAGCTGCGGTAAAACAGGGTGTGGTCAAGCGAGCTGAGGCAGAAACATCCACAACTATTCACACAATAGACACCAGCGAAAAGAAAACAGACGCAGACACAATCGCTCATCAGCGATCGCAGTTTCTAGACGCGATCCGGCGACAGTTTAGCCTCAAGTATTGGGGATTGATGACCTATCCCATACAGGTATGTCAGTGCGCGTCTGGATTAAAACCGCACCTATGGAACAATGGAACGTTGGGCGAGAGTTCCGTCTACGGGTACGGCAAGCCTTTGAAGCCAACAATATTCAGATGAACCCAAATTGAAGATTGTCAGCCGGACATGATATTAAAAGTCTTTTGTATTTTCAGCCAGCGATACTGCAATCGCAGAAATTACAAAAATGCGAACGCCGAAGTAACAAATGCGATCGCCGAATCAACAAATGCGATCGCCAAATCAATAAATGCGAACCCCAAATCAACAAATGCGAACGCCAAATCAATAAATGCGAACCCCAAATCAACAAATGCGATCGCCAAATCAACAAATGCGATCGCCGAATCAACAAATGCGATCGCCGAATCAACAAATGCGATCGCCGAATCAACAAATGCGGGGGAGGGAACAAGATTTTCCGGTTTCCCCCCAATATATCGGGGGGATTAAGGGGGGTAAATCCAGGTTTGGCGTTCATTACCAAGATGTGTGTACACCGTAGGCTCTTCGGGAGGGGAGACAAAGCATAGCTTCATCTTCGATTAGCAAGATTCTCATACACCCGTCCAAAAGATAACTTGCTACTTTACCCAAAAAAATATAAGAATTTAGCAAGTCTTCTGATTTCGGTTACATTGAATTCACCTTATACCTAACTACTAACTTCTCGCTCTAAAAAATGGTTCCTTCCAAACGAGTTTATTTATTATTGGTTTTGGGTATTGCGATGTCTACGACGGGCTACGCCTACGCCCCGATCCTATCCTTATTTATCAGCATTAAAGCAACCATCGCCATCACAGTCCTATTTGATGCCATCATTCTTGGACTGATGGTTGCAGATGGTTTGCGGATACGGCGTTCTCGCGTGCAAATTACCCGCGAATTACCGTCACGATTATCCATTGGGCGGGATAATCCAGTGGTACTAAAGGTGACATCACAAAATACCGACGCTCAAATTGAAATCCGCGACTATTACCCAACAGGATTTGGCGTGTCTGCACCTGCACTCAGCGCCATTGTTCCCAGTAACAGCACCGAAGAATTAACGTATACCGTCCACCCGACACAGCGAGGAGAGTTTCCTTGGGGGAATATTCAAGTCCGACAACTGGGGCTTTGGGGATTAGCTTGGGATGATTGGCAAATTCCCCAAAGTCTGCCAGTGAAAGTTTATCCTGATTTAGTAGGATTGCGATCGCTCACAATTCGTCTGACACTGCAATCATCAGGAGCAATGCGCCAATCTCGCAAAACTGGTATTGGTACAGAGTTTGCCGAACTACGAAACTATCGCACTGGTGACGATTTGCGGTTTATTGATTGGAAAGCTACTGCCCGCCGGGTTGGGGCTTATGGTAATGCCATGCCATTGGTGAGGGTTCTGGAACCCGAACAGGAACAAACGTTACTAATTTTACTCGATCGCGGCCGGCTGATGACGGCAAAAGTGCAGAATTTGCAGCGATTTGACTGGGGATTGAATGCAACTTTATCCTTAGCTTTGGCAGGTTTACATCGAGGCGATCGCGTGGGTGTTGGTGTATTTGACCGCCAAATGCATACGTGGATTCCCCCAGAACGCGGTCAACATCATTTGAATCAGCTAATCGATCGCCTAACTCCAATTCAACCAGTGTTATTTGAATCTGATTATTTGGGCGCAGTGACAAATGTTTTGCAGCGACAAACTCGGAGGGCGTTGGTAGTAGTGATTACCGATTTAGTTGATGTCACTGCCTCTACAGAACTCCTAGCCGCACTCTCCAAGTTAGCACCCCGCTACCTTCCATTTTGCGTGACTTTGCGAGATCCACAAGTGGATCGTCTAGCACACACCTTTACAGATGATGTTGCAGGTGCTTATACCCGTGCAGTAGCACTAGATTTATTAATGCAACGACAAGTAGCTTATGCCCAACTGAAACAAAAAGGTGTATTGGTGCTAGATGCCCCAGCAAATCAAATTGCCGATCGGTTAGTTGAGCGATATCTGCAACTCAAAGCGCGAAATCAACTTTAGTAATTACCCAGATATAAGCGATTTCCAACAAATAAATTACCCAATATTGTGGGGTATCATCTTGCTATTGGTGTCAACTTAAGCCAAAGCATTCTGACTGTATGAGTTTGCCCTCATATCATGTCCGCTTGATTACTTACTAAACTCCAAGAACCCCACCCCGCCAAAGCTGCGCTTCGTCTCCCTGCCCCTAATCCCCAGAGGGGGCCCCGAGTTCCCCGCAGGCGGGGAGGGGCTGGGGGTGGGGTGCAATGATTGTGGAAATCATAACTAATTACTCGGACTTGATATCACCCCCTCTAATATCATGTCCGGTTAAAGACTTATCATTAAGACCGCAGAGGTGCAGCGCTTCTCTACAAGAGGCTGCGCCAACGGCTACGCTCTGTTACCGGGGAGGAGTTTTTGGGCTTTCTGCATAGATTTGGGAATTATAACTAATTAGCCGGACATGATATAACTCCCTCGATGCCTTGGAGAAGAACCGGATATTTCTCCCAATGCATCGGGGGGATTAAGGGGGGTAAATCCAGGGTTTGGGCTTCATGACCAAGTATTCTAAATTCTGCTGTATATATTGCTCCTGACTTTTCATAGAATGTGGACAAGGGCAATGGTTCGCGAACAGTATTCGCGAATCCACTACTCATTTTTGTTGTATTTAGAAGTTTCTTGGATTAAATCTTTCAAACCTTGGTTTAGAATTTCAATTGAACGATCTAATGCTTCGATTTTAGCTCTGAGAAAAATTTGTTCTACAGCTTCTAAGTACGCTTGACTACCAGCTTTGCCTAAATGCTTGTAACGAGAACTTTTACCATCAGTCTTTGTTGGAAATATTGCCACATTAGCCTGTAGCTTATAATACCAATATACTGAATTCCTCCCTTTAGCGAGATAGCGAACAATCCAACAGGAAGATGCAGCTACTTCTCCCGAAGCACTTATTACTTGGATTTCTTTCTCAAGATGCTCTTTAGCTTGAACTACGCAATTTATGCGTGCATCTAAATCTTCTTGGGGTGACGGTTTTGAGTTATTGGGCATAAAACAAAAATATATGGTTCGCGAATAATTTATACGAACCATTCTTGGCTCTACAAAGCTTTTAAACAATTAAAATTAAACCATTAATTTCAAAATGTAATAATCCGTACAACAAAATGTAACAAACAATACAAAAAATGTAATAAAGAATACAACAAGCAAGTTTGGTACAAGGTTTCCAACTCTAACCAACCTCTTCACAAAACTTGTATCCTAATTACATTATTTTTTCTATGTTCTAAGTATGCTCCTAGCCACACTATTGCAGATATTGTCCAATCAATAGTTAATTCCACATTATTTTTTGCTTTGGAGGTGTACTAACAAGCAGCAGATACATCTGTAATTTAGTTAACATCTATGATGTAAGAATTTGTAGTTTAATTCAGTACAAATAAGTCATTCTTAATAGTTTTGTCGATACAAATAAGCCATTCTTAATAGTTGATCGCTATAAATAAGTCATTCTTAATAGTTTTGTCGATACAAATAAGTCATTCTTAATAGTTGCGCGGCAATAAGAGTCAAAAAACCTATTATCTAAGACATCTCTCACCCACCAAGCGATCGCTTTCTGCTTTTCAGCCCATTTCAGAATTTTATAATACTCTTCTATCTGCCAAAGATACGTATACCAATGGGGAATAGAGGCAGTATTTTTCTGTGTGGTAACAGACTCGCTTGTTAATACCTGAAATTGAAAATCATTTTACCTATTTACGGTTCGCGAATGATATTCGCGAACCACTAATATTCTCAAAATCGCGTGAAAAGCCAATAATATTCTCCGCAGAAATGGTAATACTTCCATCGCAACTTCTCAGCGATTTCTCTGTTATCAATATTGAGAAACTTCTTGCCTGTGTGGGCTGGAACGCCTTTGTGATAAGGCTAAAGAAGATCGAAATGTACCTAAAATCAGTTACAGCAAAATGCTTTTTAAATAACTTCTAAAGACAAGATGAGGTAAATAGCTTGACAGTGCGAGTTTTTTTATGATGTATGCGAAAAAACTTATGTAAAACTACTATTTATTAATTTCTAATAGTGCTATTCTTTTTTTGGCGCTAAAAAGCAATCGGTAGATTGTACCCAGACAATAATCCTAAATAGGAAGTTAATCAAAGGTAAACAGGAAGTTAACAAGGGAAAAGTATGCTTAAAATTCGTGATTTAGACTGCCAGCAGAGTTATTTAGAATCTCTAAATGATGAGAAAGCCGAAAACTTAGTTGTAGGCGCTGGTACTACGATTATAGCGTTCACAACTGGCTCATTCGCTGCTTACGACGACACAGGAGCTAGTATAGATGCTAGAAGTCTTAGTACTTCTTCAATATCTTTAGACCCTGCCGGTAATAAAATAGTAACGGCTGGAACTTTAATTCAAGCAATAGTAAAACCATCCAAGAAAAACTAACACTACGTTAGCCTCAAAGACCTTTTTTCAAGTTTCGCAATAGAATTTAGCGGAAGTACTCTGACCGTTAGAGTATGTTTGCAAATTCAAACATACTCTAAACTCGACTTGATCCAAAATCAAAAACTCGGTTTTCTTTATCCGGCAACAACCCTAGCTTTTTGGCAAATACTTTTTCAACTTCACAGATTATTGATGGAGTTAAAAAAGTAAAATGATTGTTACACAAAGCTTTTAGGGATAGTGTTCACTTTGCTAAAAAAAATGGATAAAGTCGAGCTAACTCTATAGTCAAATAAAATAACAATTGGCTTGTTTGGCACTTTAGCTTTAAGTGTTTGCTTTTGCTTCAAGCACTTTTAGCTGAAGAAGAATTCAAAAGTCATAATCAATTCATTTGGGGATTCAGATCCGCAACTAATTGTTCGCGTAGTGTTCCGTAGGGAAGACTACTAAATCTACGATTTGGTGGGGGTCTTAAACCCGCTTATATCAGACGTTAGCAGACTCGCTCTAAGGGTACTCTTGCAGAAAAGCAAGCTACGCGTAGCGTCTCTAAGAGTTGCTATGCCGCAGGCTTTACGCTGCCCTATCCGCTTTTTCGATCAGAATACAAGAAGGGTATTCTGACTCCTGTCTCCTGAATTTTGTTTCGAGCAATCATGGTGTGGAAAGTGCTGGTGTTCAAGATAATTCCTTTAAAAGTGAATTATCAACCCAGTTCTAATTTACATCTTAATTATTCTGATAATTAAAAACTAAAACAACAATTTAGGTGGCGTTATGCTCCATCTAAATTGTTGTTTTTTAGCAAATATATCAACAATAAATTTACAAAACTTAAGGAAAAAAGTGTTGCAAAATTATCTGAATTGTTTATAGTTATTGTGTTGAACTAAAGCAGTTCAAATTTCAATTAATCTCTTTTAAATAGATAGAATCTATGGCTACGATAAAAATATCTGAATTGCAGCCAGAAAGCCAATTCGAGAAACTTTCTGATGCTGATTTACGGTTAATTAATGGAGGAGGCAGTGGTTTCCAAGTGAGTACAGGTGGAACTTCTCTTGCCACAGGTGTAAATGTTGGATCGGGAAGTATTACGAACGATACTCAAGCATTTGGTACCATTCAAGGAGGGGTTGGATCGCCATCTTTCACTATTACTTTTAATGCTGATGCTTTCTCACGGTCTTTCCCTTCTTAAGAGTTATCAGGGAAACTTTTAGAAGCATAGTAAATAAGATACGTCAACGTACTACCAAGAAAACTCAAAGAGGAAATTATGGCTAATATCAAAATCGCTGAATTACAATCTAGCTTGCTTGAAGAAGTATCAGCTACAGATTTGGACGCTGTTCATGGGGGTGGAACTGGTATTCAAGCTGTTGGAGGAACCTCAGGAGGTGTCGTAGGTTTTGCTAGTGGTGGATCAACGATTAGCAATTCAAGCAGTTTTACTTTCATTGGTGGTCAACTAGGAAATGCCTTCGTAACGTTTGGATCAGCAGCCCAAGGTATTACTTTACCCACTTAGACAACTTAATGCTTTAGACATTACCTAAAGCTTTTTCAAGTTTTGTAATAGAATTTAACGGAAGTACTGTGACCGTTAGAGTTATGTTTGCAAATTCAAACATACACAGCACAAATTTCAATTAATCTCTTTTGAATAGGTAGAATCTATGGCTACGATAAAAATATCTGAATTGCAGCCAGAAAGCCAATTCGAGAAACTTTCTGATGCTGATTTACGGTTAATTAATGGAGGAGGCAGTGGTTTCCAAGTGAGTACAGGTGGAACTTCTCTTGCCACAGGTGTAAATGTTGGATCGGGAAGTATTACGAACGATACTCAAGCATTTGGTACCATTCAAGGAGGGGTTGGATCGCCATCTTTCACTATTACTTTTAATGCTGATGCTTTCTCACGGTCTTTCCCTTCTTAAGAGTTATCAGGGAAACTTTTAGAAGCATAGTAAATAAGATACGTCAACGTACTACCAAGAAAACTCAAAGAGGAAGTTATGGCTAATATCAAAATCGCTGAATTACAATCTAGCTTGCTTGAAGAAGTATCAGTTATAGATTTGGACGCTGTTCATGGGGGTGCAAATGGTGTTCAAATTACTGCAGCAACCTCACAAACATTCATAGGTTTTACTAATGGTGGAAGCTCGGTTGCCAATGGATTCAGTCAAAGTGTCCTTCAAGGTACGGTAAACAATTTCCGCTTAGATGTTGGATCAGGCACCTTTGGTGTGACTTCACCCACTTAGACAAATTAATGCTTTAGGCATTACCTAAAGCTGTATATTTAGGGCTGGAGTTAAAGTTTGACTCTAGCCCTTCATTTTTTCACGTCGTGCTTGTAATGTCGCTAATTGTGCAATGCAAATGCATATTCATTTCAGTTAAGGCTTTGAAATTTTATTTAGATGTGTTTTACTTATACCAATTCTTCATGAATACCCATAAAAAGAATCCTATCGCCTACGGTATCTCTTTGATGCTTTGGTGAGGTTGGGAGGGGTGAAAATAATGTGCAACTTCACAGAAAATTGGTATTAGCCTGACTCATATCTTGTATTATTTCATACTGACTATAAAAGTTACGTTTTTAAACTTAAAACTCAGAATTTAAGGTTAAATCAATGGCATTTAATCTACTTTTTCATGCTAATTTAAACATTTAAATAAATTTTCTACAGAGTTATTTAAAAATTAAAAATTGAAAATTAAAACTAATTATTTCTTTACAATATTTTAAATAGAGTGATGATAAAGTATAAAAAATTGCTTTTTCAATCAAGCAATCATTAGCTCATACCTAATATCTTAAAAGCTTCAGTTGATTAGCTGAAGCTAATAAGAATATATAGAAGTTAACTGTGTAATCTAAGAGGATGTTTGAAAAGTCAGGATTGATGGATCGCATATTTTTTACCCCACTCTAACCCTCCCCTTATAAAGGGGAGGGAACCAGATTTTTCTTGTTTCACCCCTTTATAAGGGGGGATTAAGGGGGGTCATAATGTAATTAAAATTAGAGCCAACTATTTTTCAAACATCCTCTAAGTTTTCGTTCTCTAAAAATACTAGGAATTATAGGAATTAAATTATGGGGGCTATCTTATATCCACTCTATACGGTAGCTAATTTGGTCTTAGCTACATGGAGCATAAGTTTATGGCAACACTCACACCATGCCAACATATTGTTGCTGCTGTTAGTGGTAGCTGGAATGACCTATGACAATCTCATTGTTTCGCTGGGTCGTTTGATTAATGAAGGTAGTTTTTTAAAATTACTTAATCGTCTGCGCTTCTTATTACATGATTTATTGATTCCATTGTTAGTGGTAGTAGCGATTCAACTAGCTAGTGCTGCTGGTGTGTTCTGGGCAAGTAAACCGATTTTGTTCTCTGGTTGCTGGACGATTACATTTGGTTTGATTGGATTGGGATTGGTGACTAATCTTAAACACTTGGAACTAGCACCAATAAACGTTGCTGGCAGTCTGCGATATAAACCGAAAAACAGTAAACCGCCAATTTCGACAATTTTGATCGCTTTATTAGTTGGTGTGGCAGGATTCTACATTTGGCGTGAAATCCAATGGCCTTGGATGTTTATGGGAACAGTGGTAATGTTGTTTGGTAATGCTTTACCTACAAAGATTTTTGGCTCTTTAGTGGGTTCGGCAGTTGATTTTCTGTTTATCTTAGCTCTATTGACAACACATATTGTATTGTCTTAGTTAGGGATAATTTCGCGCCTATCTATATATATAGAGTACAAACTTTCGTTTAAGGCTTGCTGCAAGATGGGAATCCAATCCATAAATTAGTAATCAAGGGTAATAGCATGGCTCAGACTGTCTCTAAATACACAGAAAGTCTTCCTGCTCCAGTAGAACCAACAAAGCAGCACCGCACCAAAGCGGTTCCTTTGATGTTGGCAATGGTGACGATCGCAGGTATTGGTTATTTATTTTGGAGCTTACAGCCGCAACCGAGAGCAGACATACTCAAGGCAAGTGGACGCATTGAAGGTTATGAAACTGAAATTGGCGTCAAGCATTCGGGACGAATTGAGTCGATTGCAGTACGCGAAGGGGCTGCGGTTAAAAAGGGTCAGAAGTTAATTAAATTAGATAACAGCAACGATCAACTGCTGCAAGGACAACTGCAATCTGCAAACGCACAGGTTGCGTCTGCTCAATCTGACGAACAACAGGCTCGTTCAGATGTAGAGCGGGTACAGGGTGAGATAGAAGAAGTCAACAGCCAAATCCTTGAAGCACAACTTAATTTACAGCAGTCGCGAGGTGATACGGTAGGTCAAGTTAATCAAGCACGAGCTAACACTGCGGCAGCTAAGGCGCAAGTGGTGCAAGCGCAGGCAGTACTCAAACAGGCAGCTGCGGAAGTCAAGCTAGCTAAAATAAATCGCGATCGCTATGTTAAATTGCTCAATGATGGAGCAGTTACCCAACAGCAATCTGACCAAACACAAACTACCTTCGACACTGCGATCGCCACTTTACAGGCACGACAGGCAGCAGTCAATGCAGCTTCTGAGCAATTAAGTGCTACCCAAGCGGCGCTCACCCAAGCCCAATCAACCGGTTTCAACCCCGGTATTAGGAACGCCCAGTTAGAAGCCCTAAAAAGAAAGCGCGCTCAAACATCTGCTCAAATGAAATCTGCTTGGGCGCAAGTAAAATCCGCTCAGGCAAAGGTGAAAGTTGCGTTGGCATCAAAACAACAACTCATTACCCAAATTCAAGATTCCAACAAAGACCTAAATGTTGTCAGTCCTCTAAACGGTGTTGTAACTGCCCGCAGTGTCGAACCAGGTGCAGTAGTGGATAGTCAAACGAAAATTCTGACGGTGATCGATCCCTATACCATTTATTTGAGGGGTTTTATCCCTGAAGGGGATATTGGCAAAGTGCGCCAAGGACAGGTAGCGAAAATCTTCTTAGATTCTGCGCCTAATAAACCCCTAAAAGGTAAAATAATTGCCATCGATCCCCAAGCCTCGTTTACACCTGAGAATATCTATTTTCAAAAGGATCGGGTCAGGCAAGTTGTCGGTATTCGCATAAGTGTTGAAAACCCTGCCAGCTGCTTTAACCCCAAACAACCCTACACTGGTGCAGATTTACCCTGTGCCAAGATTGGGATGCCAGCTGATGCAGAGATTCTATTGAAGGGTGAATAATGGATCGCAAAGTCACAAGTAGCACTCAAGTTTTACCTCAAACCCCAAGTCTTGCAACTCAAAGCATTTACATTCGAGGCTTGCACAAGCACTATGGTCGTTTAGCCGCAGTGCGGGGGATCGATTTGACAGTGCAACAGGGTGAGATGTTTGGGCTGATTGGCCCTGATGGTGCAGGGAAAACCACAACCTTTCATATTCTCGGTGGCGTGATGGAACCCACCGCCGGAGAAGTGCAGATATTTGGTCAGGTTGCAAGGGATGCTCGTTCAATAACGGGATATTTGACGCAGCAGTTTTCTTTGTATTTGGATCTCAACATTAATGAAAATTTACGTTATGCAGCTGGCTTGCGACAAGTATCAGATGATTTGTTTTGGACGCGTCGCGATCGCTTGCTACGCTTGATGAACTTAGAGCAGTTTGCCGAAAGGCAGGCTGGACAACTCTCAGGCGGTATGAAACAAAAACTAGCACTTTGCTGTGTTTTAATTTCACAGCCCCAAGTCTTGTTACTGGATGAACCTACCACAGGTGTTGACCCGGTTTCACGGCGAGAGTTCTGGGATGTGCTAGCGCAACTATCAGCGGAAGGTATGACCATTGTCGTTGCTACACCTTACTTAGATGAAGCAGAACGCTGCGATCGCGTAGCTTTGATGTATGAAGGTCAAATTCAAAAAATTGGTACTCCTGCTGCTTTACGCTCCAGTTTAGCCTTACATCGCCTAGAAGTTCATACCTCAAATCTGCAATTAAGCGAGCAAGTATTATTAGATACAGCCCAAGAAAACATTGTAGATGTGCAAACATTTGGCGATCGCCTTGATGTTCTTGTCAAGGATATAACTTTAGGTCGTACACAGGTACACGATCTGCTGCAACAGCAACAATTATCAGACTTTAGTATTGAGTCTAATAGCCCCACATTAGAAAACGTCTTCGTTACCCATTTACGGCAACAGGGGTTAGCAACGCAATTTCTTCCATTTCCGAGAGCTAAGGCAACAAACCAGCAATGGAAATTAGAAAATTACAGGTTAACCGTTGCAGGCGATAGAGAAATTAATCCTAGTTCCTCATCCATTGCCATATACGCTCACAACCTCAACCGCTTTTTTGGCAATTTTCAAGCAGTCAAAAGCGTCAACCTTGAGGTGCGCCACGGTGAAATCTTCGGACTCTTAGGTGCCAATGGATCTGGGAAAACCACCACAATTAAAATGTTGTGTGGATTGCTGAAAGCCAGTGGTGGTGTCATTTCTCTTGGGGGCGAAACAAGCAACCTCCGTAGTACTGAATTGCGGCGGCGTATTGGCTACATGAGCCAGAAATTCACCCTTTACGATGACCTAACGATTTTGGAAAATCTGGAGTTTTATTGCGGTGTTTATGGTGTACCTCGCAAACTACGCCAGGAGAAAATTGATTGGGTGATTGCCATCTGTGGGTTAGAAGGACGGGAAAAGATGCTTACCGGACAGCTACCGGGTGGTTGGAAGCAGCGAGTTGCTTTTGGTGCTTCGGTAATGCACGAACCAGATATTCTATTCCTTGATGAGCCAACATCAGGGGTCGATCCGCTTGCACGCCGCCAGTTTTGGAAGCTGATTAATGACTTTGCTCGCAACGGGACAGCTATTTTAGTAACCACGCACTACCTTGAAGAAGCTGAACAGTGTAATCGCATGAGTTTTATGGTTGCGGGAGAAACCGTCATCTCTGGTTCTTCCAGTTCGATTAAAGCCAGTCAACCAGGACAACTTATGGAGGCGATCGTCAACCAAAACCAAGCTGCTGCCGATTTACTCAAACAACACCTCGATCCTTGGCGTGTCTCCATCTTTGCCGATAGTTTACACATTGTCCTTGACGACCCCGATCGAGAACTTCCTCGACTATTAAAGCTGATAGAATCTGCTCAAATCACCATTTCCCGCGTCCGCCCCATTTCTTTTTCTCTAGAAGACGCTTTCATCGGTATAGTACAGCGATCGCAAAACTAGAATTTTTTATATTTATTTATATTTATGAAACGGATTTTTGCTCAGTTTACCAAAGAACTAGTACAGTTTCAGCGCGATCGTCTGACATTAGGGTTGGCATTTATATTGCCATTTATGACGTTACTCATTTTTGGGTTTGCAATCCGGTTAGAAAGTAAAAATATCCCCTTAATCGTGCAAGATTTTAACCGCACAAACATTAGCAATAGCTATATTGAGCGACTATACGCCACCAATCAGTTTATGCCTACTCAATGGTCGGGAAACGACCCAGTGCGGGATGCGATCGACCGTGGCATTGCCAAGGCAGCAGTCATTATCCCTCCTCAATTTAGTCGAGATGTGCAAGCTGGTAGAAATACTACGGTGCAAGTGCTGATTGATGCTACAGATGTCAATAATGCTCGTGTCATAAAAAACAGCATTCAGAGAGTGACGAATTTTTTTATGCAGGAGCAAGGACTGATAACATTTAATAACAGTGTCACACCTCGAATTCGTTTATGGTTTAACCCCGGTCGGTTAGAGTCCCTGTATATTGTACCGGGAGTCTACGCTGTAGTTTTATGGATTTTTCCGTCTTTACTGACAGCGATCTCAATGGTGAGAGAAAAGGAAAAAGGCACTATCTTACAACTTTACGCTTCTAGTATCAGTGCAACTGAACTGTTACTTGGTAAAGGACTGGCTTACCTGCTGATAGCTATCCTTCAAGCATTCATAGTCATGGGTCTAGGTTCGCTAATTTTCCAGGTTAGCTTAGTAGGCAATTCTATCACCTTGGTAATAGGAACTCTCCTTTTTCTCACAGACAGTGTTTTATTTGGTTTGCTATTTGGGGTACGAAGCAGTAACCAAAATGCTGCTGTACAAAGTGTCTCTGTGATCGGTTTTGTTACCTCTCTATTACTGTCTGGTTTTATTTATCCTATTAGCAACATTCCCTTTCCCATATCACTTATGCCTAATATAGTTCCCGCCCGCTATTTTATAGATATTACTCGTGATGCATTTGTCAGGGGTACTGGATGGGCAGGAGTTTGGTTTGATTTAGTCGTACTAATGGTTTTTGGATTGGTGTTTTTTGATATAACCCGTCGTGCTTTAGGTAGGATGCAATTACCTTATTAAATTGTATTATTCTTAGCTGTTGCAGCTACTAACCAATATGTTTTTATCACGACTATTTAATAGTTCGTTTTGGGCATTACTTCGCAAAGAAATTAATCAAATTTTGCGAGATAAACAGTTAATTATTTTTTTGATTATACCACCAACGATGCAATTATTACTTTATGGATTTGCACTTAATCCCGATGTACATAATTTGAAATTGGGTGTTATTGATTATGCGAATGTAGGTGCTAGTCGGGAACTTGTTCAGGCAATGACCTCTAATAGCATTTTTACCATCGAATCTGTACCAACAACTGAGAAAGATTTGAGCCGTCAAGTAGAAGAAGGCAAACTCAATCTAGGGGTGATTATTCCACCAGAGTTTCCTAGAAAGCTGGCAACAAAAGAAGCTGAGATTCAAGTATTCATTGATGGAGTGGATGCAAACGCCGCAGGCATTGCTAGTGGCTACATGACTCAGATTATTCAAAATTATAATCGTAACTTTGGGCAAACCCAGTTGAATTTTCCGGTATCGCTCCAAGTGGTATTTTTGTATAATCCGGGATTAATAAGTAGCTGGTATTTTGTGCCGGGAGTCATGGGTTTAGTCTTAACGCTTGTTGGAACACTAGTTTCATCAGTCGCTGTTGTGCGAGAGAAAGATAGCGGAACTTTGGAGCAATTACTTATGACACCAGCCGCAAACTGGGAAATTGTGGCAAGCAAAATTTTGCCTTTAGCGTTTTTGCTCATGGGAGATATTCTGCTAGCTTTGACTTTAGGACAATTAGTCTTTGGTTTACCGTTGCGGGGAAATTTTCTACTATTTTTTGGGCTGTCAATTATCTATCTACTGGTTGGGATCAGTATAGGTATTCTGTTGGCGATGTTTTCTAGTTCGCAACAACAGGTGGTATTGATGTCATTTTTCGTCAATATGCCGATATTGCAGACTTCTGGGGTGCTTGCCCCTATCGAAGCCATGCCCCCTTTGTTTCAAGTCCTATCTCTACTGAATCCCTTACGTCATTACATTGCCATTATTCGAGGGATTTTACTTAAAGGGGTTGGTTTAGAAGTGTTATGGATGCATATTCTGGCATTGCTTAGTATTGCTGTTGTGTTATTAACTATTAGTCTTAGCAAGTTTCGCAATCAATTAAGTTAGAGGATGTCTGATACTAAGTCTTTTTGGGGGTCTAATCAGGATAAGTGGTGCGTGAAAACAAAACAATTATTTTCAATGATGGCTAAAACTTAAACTGAACTCCATCGTGCAAATGTACTAAACAACCATTAAATTCTTGCTACGTAATCAATATGAATATTCGTTGTGAAACTTTGTCAGACTACACAGCAATAGCTGAGGTGAATACATTAGCCTTTGGGCAGGAAAACGAAGCTAAACTTGTAGAGAAAATTCGTTATTCTGACCGTTATATTGCAGAACTTTCTCTAGTTGCAGAGGTTGAAAATTTTGTAGTCGGTCATATTTTATTTAGCTACATCGATCTAGTGGATGAAGAAACACTACAGGTACTTGGTTTAGCGCCTTTAGCAGTTAGTCCACAGTTTCAAAGACAAGGAATTGGCAGCGCATTAATGAAAGCAGGGTTAGAAATAGCAGAAGCAAAGAAAGAAGCCATAGTAATTGTACTAGGTCATCCCCACTTCTATACTCGCTTTGGTTTTCAGCCTTCTGTTGTTTATGAAATCGAGTCTCCTTTTCCAGTACCAGAGGAATTTTTCATGGCGAAACCACTACAAAACTATCAAAAGCAGTATAAAGGCAAGGTTGTTTATCCAGCTGCTTTTGATGAAGTATAATATTATTCCCACGTGAAGTTTGGTTAAGCCAAGAGACGCGATAAATCGCCGTCAAGACGAAAGACTATTGTAGAGACGGCGATTTATCGCGTCTTTCTGATGGATTTATCGCGTCTTTGTGTAATAAATTAGATTTTTCAAACAGCCTCTGAGTTAAGAGCATTTAAAATTACTGGGGCTGAAACTACACCCTTTGCCTCTAACGCAGCTGCAACCCGTAAAATTAACGCTTCATTATATGGTGCTGCAATCAATTGCACACCTAACGGTAATGCATTTGGGCACTGGATTGGTACTGATAAAACGGGTAAACCAATAAAAGAGAATGGTTGAGTAAATAGCCCTAAATGAGGACGGACAAGAATTTCTTCGCCATCCAAAATCATAGTTTGTTGACCAATTAATGGTGCAGAAATTGGTGTCGTTGGGGCAAGAATGACATCGACATTTTGAAAGACTTCCCGAACGCGATCGCGATACCATCTTCTAAACCGTTGTGCTTGCAGATACCAGCTACTAGGAATTAATGCCCCAGCCAAAAAGCGATCGCGTGTAGCGAAATCAAAATCTTCAGGATGCGATCGCAACTTATCCAAATGCAGATTTGCACCCTCGCTAGCTGTAATCACAAAGGCTGCTGCACGGGCGCGGTCTGCTTCTGGTATGATTACGTATTCAGTGACTTCTATTGCATCAGCTACTTTTTGGACTGCTGCTAAAGCTGCCGATTCTGCACCTTTGGTAAAATAATCAGCTGCGATGCCTTCTCTACGAGAGGCTGCGCCAACGGCGGACTTCGTCAACGCAATTCTAATATCAGAAATATCTTGTTTGAGTTGTGGTAAACATAATTCAGGTGGACGCTTTGTACAAATGGGATCGCGATCGTCTTCTCCCTGAAGTACATCAAACACCATCGCGATATCCTGCACCGAACGCGCAAAAGGGCCAATGTGGTCAAAACTGCTAGAAAATAAAGCTACTCCAGCACGAGATAACCTTCCATAAGTTGGCTTGAAACCAAAAACGCCGCACAACGCCGCCGGAACGCGAATTGAACCATTAGTATCAGAACCCAGCGTCAGCGGTACTAACCCAGCCGCAACCGCCGCCGCCGAACCACCCGATGAACCACCAGCAACTCGCTGTAAATCATGGGGGTTGTGAGTAGCACCGTAATGGGAATTTTCTGTTACAAACCCATAAGCATACTCATCCATATTCAAAGCACCAAGCAAAACAGCACCCGCTTGCTTCAACTTCGCTACTGCGGTTGCATCTTGAGTAGCTTCTGGGTTTACTGCATTGATTTTCGATCCCGCTAGAGTCGTAAAACCAGCGATATCAAAGAGATTTTTCACCGCAAAAGGCACACCAGCAAGCACTCCAGGATGATTGCCTTGGGCAATTTCCCTATCAATCAGTGCTGCATCTGTTAAAGCTGTCTCAGCAGTTATAGTCGTAAAACAGTTGAATAGATGATTTCGCGTTGCTATTCGTGCTAACGCAGCTTTCGTAACTTCCACTGCGCTAACTTTACCTTCGCGTACAGCAGTTGATATTGTTATGGCATCGGCTGAATCAAAATTCATGCTGAAATATTAAGAGATAGCGCGTTTAGCTTTTTGAGTAATAGCAGTCAGCAATAGTTTTTGCTTCACTAAAACATCAAGATAGCTATTCTTGAAGCAATTATGGTTCAAAAACTGGTGCAACTTCAATTTCCTCTGGTAAAGGGAAAGAATTTACCAGATTAGCGATCGCCCTAATTCTCTCAAAATTTGCCACCACACCATCACGATACTCATCTCCAATCTCTAAATCCAACAACAACCCCATCAGATCGACATACTCACCCACATCAAACTCTTCTCTTCTCATTTCTCTTCCTTTGCGGTAGCCTGCGGCAAGCCAAAGCCTCTACGTTATCTTAAACTTATAACTTCTTGCGACAACAGCGATACCCAGCCCGGATTTCTCACGCATAGTGTAGGCTTCAGGGGAAGAGGAGTGTGGGGAGTGTGGGGAGTGTGGGGGGTAAGACTTCTTCCCCATCCTCCCACACCTCCCACACCTCCCACACCCCTTGGATTTATCACAAGTGATAAATCCAGACTAGGTAGTGACATCCAATTCTGTAGGGAATGCAACGTCTCTAGATTAATTTGGTTTTCCATAGTAGATTCCTTTACCGTCGGTGCCAATGAAGACTAGCCCGAATTGCTGTCTGCTAGCTTCCATCACGTTCGGGACATCGCCGATGGGATTTAGAGGATTAGAGATGTTTGTCCATGTTTGCCCTCGATCCAAAGAACGGAAAATTCCTTTTCCCATACCAATGACTCTGCCATATAAATATAGTGCTGGAATTTTACTTCCTGTTTGTGGCTTGCCAAAAGCAAATAAATTAGCTTTCTCCACATTAGCTATTTTGGCAAACTTCGCACCACCGTCTGTTGAACGATAAAGCCCATTAGAATCGAGACTTATCCAAACTTCGTTACTCACCCCCGGAACTGTTTTGAGCATAGACCAATTTTCGCTAGGAAGTGTTGAGTTGACAACACTGAAGTATGCAGCTCCATCCTTACTGCGGTAGACTTTGCCAGCGTTATAGTAGTAAAAAATATTGCCATTTACTTTGTCTGATGCTAATGGTTGACCCCAGTACCACGGCCCCTTGGGCCCGTTGGGTAAACCTGATACTCCACTCCAAGTAGCTCCACCGTTAGTTGTACGTATAGGTTGTTTCTCGCTGGCGATCGCTACAAACAAATTTGGATTACTTGCAGACATAGCTATCCGTAGTGGCATAGTATTCTGCGGAAAGGAGGAAAAGTTTTTCCAGGTATGTCCGCCATCTGTGGAAGTTCCTCCTGTAAAGGTATTGAACCCTCGATGTCCGCCAACGCGTACCATGCGTAAGGGATCTTTTTCACTGTAGGCAATGCTGTATGTTTCTTGATACCAAGGGCCGTTACTACCACCCAATTGAGTAGATGGGTAAGTATCTAATTTTTGGCCATGGTTAAAGCCTTCTACATCAGCCACACCGCTTAACAATAGTGAGCCTTTTGGAGGTGAGATAAGTTCAAAAGCAACTGTTTCCTCATGTCCTTTTTCATAGTTAGACCACATAGGCTTGTTAGCATTGATATTGTCTGTCTGCCAGATTCCGAACCAGTCTGTTAACCAAACTTTGCCAGCAATATTTGGGTCAAATTCAATCGCTGAGGCCGCAGAAGCAAAATACCAGTTTGGCCACCAAGGTACTTGAGGATTCAATGAATGGCTTTTCTGTTGCCATGTAGCACCACCATTCGTAGATTGAAAGACTCTAGAGTAATTAGTACTTTCATGGTATTGGTCATAAGTAACTAAAACGTGATTAGAGTTATTGGGATCTACAGAAAGCCCATTAAATGAAATAGTTTTAATGTTAGTCGGCGTAATATTGCTCCAAGCCCCATTTGCATATTTGCTAACTCCTGAAGTGTGCGTTACATAGAGTACTCCATTGCTATTAAGCGCCATTCGATTTGCTTGTGATGGGCTTCCGGCTATTCTGCTCCAGGTAACACCTGTATCGGTAGACTTATATATCCCGTCTCCATAGGCATTTGCATAAACCAAGCCAGCATTCTTTTTGCTAAACAAAATTCCTGTAATACCAATGGATGCATTCGGTTTTCCAGAGAAAGAACTTACTTTCTTCCATGTTTGACCAGCATTCACTGACTTCCATAGCCCATCCAAACGCGAACCAAAGAAGATGATATTAATATTAAATGGATTAACTCCCAGCCTTTCCCCCGTCCATCGCTTAGTTTCGTTGCCACCCATTGGCAAATCTATGTTCAGTTTGTTCCAGGTTTGACCTTTATTGGTCGATTTGAAGATTGTTCCTAAGCCAGCCTTAGTATATTTGCCTGCTGCGATATAGACAATATTTGGATTGCTAGGGTCAAGCGCTAATCCTTCTCCGCCATAGTAGTTACTTTTATCAGAACCAAAGCGATCTATTAATGGAATCCATCTCTTCTCTAGCGAATTCCAACGATAGAAGCCACCTATATCGGTTCTAATGTAAGCTAAATTCTTCTCTAAAGGATGCAGATAAATATTGGTAACATAGCCTCCTCCCCCTATGGAGACTTGATTCCATTGATACCCAGATGTAGCGCTGCGGCTAGGTTCAACGGTTGTAAGTGCTACAGTCGTCGTAGCTAGAGCGAGCATAGAAAAGCGAATTATTTTCCTTAAAGGAATATGGAACAAGCGAATGCTCATATAGTCTCATTTGTAAAGGAATGAAGCCAGAGATAATACTTAGCAAATAAGACTAAGCAGTATAAAATCAAGTGAAAATGCGGTATGCATTCTCCCTTTAGTTAGAAGATGACGTAATGATTGCTAATAGCTGATTGTTGATATAAATGTTTTGGCAGAATAAAAATACTTTGTCAATATATTTTATAAAATTTGTGTATATTTTGTTATAACTACTTACCAAAATATGCAAGTAAATACAAGTAGTTTCATGGTCACTTATTAACAGCTATTGTTACTAAAAACCCTATTATTACACTTAGATTACAAGAAGAAGTTTCCTTGCTTGTTGCAGCACCGACATTGATTTGGGATGAAAATGAAGCTAGACGACTTGCATAAAAATATTTAGAAGTTTGTGTAAAACAGAGACGCTACGCAAACAGTAGTGGACTTACAATCAGTGCTACTGTCACCGGATTTGGCTGCGTTAGAAAATCTCACATTCCTCTAACAATATAATTAAGTATTTTTTGAAAGATGAAAATCACTCTAAAGTCAGAGATATATTATGTGCTGTGGTAGAGGATTTTTTGATTCTACTTCAGTAACTTAGTA
This sequence comes from Nostoc sp., assembly GCF_036917315.1. Classification (GTDB taxonomy): domain Bacteria; phylum Cyanobacteriota; class Cyanobacteriia; order Cyanobacteriales; family Nostocaceae; genus Nostoc. The sequence goes on from NZ_JBALDR010000040.1 coordinate 122,666, forward strand.
GATAAAGAAATTTTCATGCTGTTTACCCCAACTTAGTCCCTTTAAATTACCGATAAACGATAAAAACATGGACAATAAAAACAAAGCTGAGAGTAATAAAAATGATTTAAGTCGAGATACAAAAGTGGATGAGACTAATATAAATTCATTATCTAATAAACCTCAAGAGTCAACTAAAACAATTAATATAGATGGTCAGCGTCCAGTTGACCCAAGTGACATTGAGATTAAGGAAACAATTGATATAGATGGTCAACGCCCAATTGTAAAAGATAAAAATCATAGCGATCAAACAATTGATATAGATGGTCAACGCCCGATCGCTAATAGTAATTTTGAAGAACATGAGATGCTACGTGTAGATGGTCAGCGTCCAATTGACCCTAGTGATTTAGAGGTTGAGGAAATTCTTGACATAGATGGTCAACGTCCGATCGCCAAGAGTAACTTTCAAGTTCAGGATACCCTAGAGATAGATGGTAGTCGCCCAATAGCTTCAAATAACACTGCCGATTCGCAAATACCAACAGATTATGTAGACTAAAATCACAACCTTTGTTGACACTGTAAAGTGGTGAAGATAAAACAAGGAGACTCAGTAATCTACGTTGTCAGCATAGAGCAATGCTAAAGATGAAATGTTAGTGTTGAATCGCGGTATAGCATTGCCATGATTATTTATTATTTCTGCTTGCCGTAGTGGTTTTGGGTCTGACTATAACAATAAATCCAATCAAAGTAAAAACTAACATCTGCCAAGTCACCAAATTCCAGCCACCAAGATTCCAGCATAATAGACCAATGCTAGTACCTATAGCACCACCGATAAAATAGGTAGTCATGTAAACTGTGTTGATGCGACTGTTTGATTGAGCATCAAGAGTGTATATCCTGGCGACATTGGTGACTTGAATTGCCTGTACGCCTACATCTAGTAACAATACAGCAACAGCGATCGCCAGGGCTGAATTAGAAGCAATTTTAGCAATTACTAAACTTGCAATCACCAGAGATACAGAAATAGTTAAGGAACGTTGGGAATTACCTCGATCGGCTAATTTACCAAAAATTGGTGCCATTAATGCACCTGCGATCGCCACAAAGCCATACATCCCAATTGTGTCAGATTGAAAATTAAAAGGCGCTCCGCTTAAATGGAAAGTCAAGGTTGTCCAAAATGAGCAAAAGACACCAAACATTAATCCTCCAATTAAAGATGCTTCTCTCAATAAGGAAAAACGTTTTAATTGTTGAAGCGTTGATTTTAATAAATCAAAATAATCACCGCTATATTCATTATTTACATTAGGCAAGTAAATCTTGAGCAAGACAGTAACAATTAAAATCATTACTCCTGAAAATCCATATACATAACGCCAACCAAAGGATTCAGCAATATATCCACTAAAAACCCTTGCTCCTAAAACTCCAATCAATATACCAGTAAAAATACTGCCTACAGTTTGACCTGTAGTTACTCTATCTATACTTGCTGCTAAGGGAAGAATAACCTGAGCGGAGACTGTTGTAATTCCAATTGCTACGCTCAAGATCCAAACCTGGACGATATTTTGGGAAAACGTCATGGCTATCAACAAACAAAACAAACATAGAAGCAAGGAAAGAATTAATGTTTTTTTGTTGATTTTATCGCCCAAGGGGATTAAAAAGAAAAGCCCAAAACCGTAACCAACTTGCGAAAGCACAGATATGCTACCCGCTTCACCTTCACTAACTTGAAAAGAAGATGCAATATCTTTGAGAATTGGCTGATTATAATAAACGTTAGCAACACACACCCCAGATGCGATCGCCATAATCAGTACTTGAAATTTAGTTAATCCGTTACCTGAGATTTGTTTTTCCATTCAACCTAAGTCACTATAATTTCGTTGCTTGAGGACTTTTCCCTTTAGCTTTATCTGTGTTTATCAATTATGAGTTTTCCTGGTACTAAATCGCCAAGTTAGGATTATTGCAGCGATCGCTAAACCAATAGCCAATCCCCACCAAAGACCAATAGCTCCAGATCCCAACGAGATCCCAAATGTATAACCAGTGAATAAACCAACACACCAATAAGCAAAAATGCCAATCAACATCGGGATTTGAGTGTCTTTGAGTCCGCGTAATGCTCCTGCGGCAGTAACTTGCACACCGTCAACTATTTGAAAAATTGCCGCGACTGCTAGCAATTTCACCGCGAGGGCAACCACATCTGCATTGTTCTGATTGTTGATGTCAATATAAAGAGAAATAATCGACTTTGGTATTAGCCAAAATGCAATGCCTACTACACCCATAACTAAAGCTGCAATGGCAATGCCTACATATCCAGCTAGACGAGTGCCAACTAGGTCATTCTGTCCGGCTAACTGTCCAACACGAACTGTTGTCGCTAGAGAAATGCCTAGTGCCATCTGGAATGATATCGAAATTGTTTGTAAAGCAATTTGATGGGCAGCGAGGGCATTTGTTCCCAATTGTCCGATCAACAAAGTGACAACAGTGAACAGTCCGGCTTCGACCATAATCAGACCCCCGATGGGCAATCCAACCTGAAAAATCTCGCCAACTATCCGGCGATGTTCTAGAGGAAAGGCTTCGTGAGAGGTAGATCGAAAAATACCGTAAACTGCAAAACGAGGCTGATTAAATATATAAACTGCCAAAGCCACAAACATACTCCAAAGTGAAAGCGTGCTTGCCCAACCGATACCAGCTAAACCCAGCGCGGGGAATCCCAGTTTGCCAAACATCAGCACATAGTTAGCTGTGATGTTGAGCAGAGTACCCAAAACCACAGTCACTATCACTAATTGCGGTTGCAACAGAGCAGAAAGAAAGCTTTTAAGTACTGCAAAGCCCAAACCAGGAATAAAACCCAGTGCGATCGCCCTTAAATAAATCTCTGCTAGTGCTACTGTCTTAGCATCCTGTCCTAGTAAAAGTAGTAAAGCACCTCCATTGTAAAGCAGCAATGTAATTGGTATTCCTAGCAGCAGAGATATCCCTAGTCCAAGCCGGACAATTATGCCAACTTTTTCTCTATTTCCGGCTCCGTATGCTTGGGCAGCTAAGGGACTGACAGCAGAAACGATACCAGCAAAAATCAACAGAGAAAAAGTAAAGATAATAGTTCCCAAACCTCCAGATGCAATGGTTTGACTTCCCAACCAGCCCATCATTACCGTATCAACAAAACCAGTTGCAGATTGAGCCAGTTGTGCCGCTGCCAAAGGTACGGCTAACATGAGACATTTTTTAACTTCAGAAAACATATACAGCTGATAACCCGATGTGAAGAACAAAGGGTTTTTCCAAAATCTAAACCCATGTTCAGGAGATATTGCTCCTGGGAACTTGAATCTATCTTAATGGAGTCAAAGGACTCTCGTCATAGTGGTTAGTGCAGCGTTCCGCAGGAAAGACTTAACAGGAGATAAATGGATAAAGTTTTAGAATGTTCGGTGTGGGCGATAGTTTATTCCCCGAAGCAGCCTTCAAGCAGATTATCCGCATTGCGATCGCCAATAATATCATGTCCGCTAGATTACTTATTAAACCTGAAGAACCCCACCCCGCCAAAGCTATGCTTTGTCTCCCCTCCTCGCAGGCGGGGAGGGGCTGGGGGTGGGGTGCAATGACTGTGGAAATCATAACTAATTATACGGACATGATATAAAGCTGAAAATCCCCATAACAGCTTTGAGTGTCACAAATAATTTCAATATTTTGGCAATCATCTTGAAGCTACGTTAAAGTGAGCAGTTGGAGTTAAGAATAAATTTATATGCGCTTACCAATTGCAATTAGTGCTGTTTTAGTGGCATCTTTAGGTTTTAGTACACCTGTAATATCTCAACCTCCTCCTATACAGGTAGCTAAAACGCCCGCGCCTAGTAGTTTAACCTTAGAACAATTTAAGATTAATTATCGATTATGGAAACGGCAAAGAATCTCTAACTATCGCTATGAATTCACTAGAAGTTGCAATTGTTTACCTAAAGCCACAGAACCAGTGATTATTAAAGTGCGTAATCGAGTCACAAGTTCTATTACTTATAAAGCAACTCAAAAGCCAGCTGAGGCAGAATTGTTTGAAAAATATAATACAATTCCTAAACTCTTTAATATCATTAGGGATGCGCTCATTCGTAAAGCAGCAAACTTGACTGTAGAATACGATCCAGTACTTGGTTATCCAACTCAAATTAACATTGATTATAATAGCCAGATCGCTGATGATGAAATATTTATTACAATTAGCAATCTGCAAAAAAACTAATTAACTATGGCTTCTTGAACACATTATAAAAGAAGCCGTATTTGGAAACAGGAGCAATTCCAGAGTTCGCCCCAGCACGAGCCTTGTACATACGGCATAGGTTCGAGTACCAAGGCTCTTTTGCTAACTACATTGATGACCCGAACAGCGTATTTATGACCTTAGCTCTGTAAAGGTTTAGGATAGCGAATGCACTGTTGGGCTAAAGTATTTAAAGTCATTCAATAATACCATCGCCACTCATCATTTTTGCGACTTCATCCATAATTTCTTTACTGCTATAGTCTGGCTTAGATGGATCTATTGGTTTTAACGGACGAAAAATAGCTAACTGAGATTTTGGAGTCAGCATTTGTTGTAACTCGCTTTCACATATACCAATTTTTTCTTCAAACATCAGTTCAGCACCATGTTCTAATTCATCATGAATCACATCGAGATGCCGTAAGCCTCTATAAGTAAAAGTTACGGTTTGATTTTTGGGATTGAGATATGTGCTGTTCTCTTGATAACCAAGTTCTTCGGCTTTCTCAAAAGCCTCTTCTGGTGAAGAAGCACGGACAAGAACAATATTTACATGAACAACATTGTGTGGATTTCCTTCAACTTTACACTCGATCACCAATTCAGCGATATACCACTCTGCATTCTTTGGAATGTATGCCATTGCTTATAAAACTTAAACTTTTTACTAATAATGCTAAAGCAACTATAACAAGCGATATAACGTTGTACGTCATCTGAATGGGAACTGCTATAGAACTCATATCTGATTTTTGAACAAAATTTCAGATAAAACCCCGATCGAACGGGCTTTTCAGTCTCAGTATGTTTTCAGAAATAAAATCAGAGTCCTAGAGATGTACTTTTAATTACATTTGCGTTCCTCAAGTTTGTGAATTTTGAACTATATAATTACTAAACTTAAGTATTAAATAAAATGATTACCAATAGTTTAGGAAAAGCAAAGACGTGAACCGTTTCAAAAAGCTATCCTCAATTGCGTTCCTGTTATTAGCCTTCATGTATCCACCTACTTTGGTTGAAGCCAAAGAGAACACTCTAAATAATGTTCTTAACGAACAGAGTCTTGACGCACAGACAAATTTAGTTGGAGAGCAAAGTGAAGAGTTTTTGTTAGCTCACAGACGTAATCGACGACGTTATCATAGACGGCAGCGAACTGGAAGATATTATTATCAACGCCAGCGGAATCAACGACATTATTATAGACGGCGCTATCGCTCTATACGTTATCACGGACAACGATATCGTCATGGAGAATGGGAACTTGTGCGCGATCGGCATGGACGATTAATGTATGATTGGCAGCGTTAATAGTCAATTTGCGCTCAATTTTTCTAGGCAATCTTTATGCGTAAATCCTAACGTAAACCCCAAAGACTTTACCCAGTTTTGAAGCGAGAATAGTTCTTTAATAATTCTAAGTGTCAAATATTATAAATAACTGTACCCCTATTGCACATATCTATCTTTAGGCATAGAAAGATTTCATTCTGATTTCATTTTTTTACGAAAAGCTATGAATAGGGTGAACGGTAAGACATTTCAGACATTTATATACCTTCATTGATGACAAGTGATTGCTAAAAATATGTTAGCCAGGGGTAAAATTCTCTGGTTGAGGCTTTCTCGTCAGTTGGTTCAACCCAGGCGCTTGGCTTTCGTGGAAGCTTGCCTGATTGGTCTAGTTTCTGGGTTAGCGGCTGTTCTTTTAGGACAGGCAGTGGATTGGGCAGGCGCATTGCGAGTGCATCTTTCTTACCATTGGTCTGCCTACTTGGTGCTACCAGGTATTGGACTAGTAGGGGGACTTTTAGCTGGTTGGCTAGTAGAGCGCTTTGCACCGGAAGCATCAGGTAGTGGGATGTCTGAAGTCAAAGCCGTATTGGCTCGCGTGCCGATGCCGTTAAATCTGCGGATTGCTTTGGTGAAGTTGATTGGCGCGACATTAGTGTTGGGTTCGGGAATGCCTTTGGGACGGGAAGGACCGACTGTCCAAATTGGGGCAGCCTTGGCAAATCAACTTAGTAACTGGGCGCCGACTTCACCAGAGCATCGTCGCCAACTGATCGCCGCCGGAGCCGGGGCGGGATTAGCTGCGGCTTTTAATGCACCGATCGCAGGTGTGCTTTTTGTAGTGGAAGAATTACTGCAAGATGTGTCAGGTATCACTCTTGGTACTGCGATTTTGGCTTCTTTCATCGCTTCAGTCATCTCTCGGCTCTATGGTAGTCACAACCTCGATCTGAATCATCTAAATTTAGGTCTTCCCGATACAACTTTCTTCGCTCAGGAAATCCCTTTCTACTTGATTTTGGGAGTGCTGGCGGGACTTTTAGGCATTCTATTTAATAAAGGTATTCTTGAGAGTCTAGCAATTAATCGCCGCTTGGTAAGGTTGAGTTTATCCTGGCGAATTGGAATTGCTGGGTTAGTGAGTGGTTTGGCGATCGCCTTTTTACCTGCTGCCTTTCGCGATCATGCTGGGCTGAGAGAAATTTTGCTTGCGGGTAATACTAATTGGTCATTTGCAGCGATCGCTTTTTTAGTTCAGTTTACGCTAATTATTTTTACCTACGGCTCTGGAGCGCCAGGGGGTTTACTAGTTCCCACCTTAGCCTTGGGAGCTGCCCTTGGTTACTTAGTTGGTGCTGTCGAACACAGTTTACTGGGAATGAGTGCTGCAACAGTCTATGCTCATGTCGGCATGGCTGCCTTTTTTAGCGCCGTCTCTAAAGTACCAATTACAGCAGTTGTCATTGTATTTGAGATGACAACAGATTTCAATCTGGTGCTACCGCTAATGATTGCCTCTGTGGTTGCCTATTTAGTAGCAGAAAAAATTGACCATCGATCGCTCTACGATCTTCTACTAGAGTGGAAAGGGATTCACATCACCAAGGAGCCTAGCACAGAGGGACTTCTAGCGCAACTGAGTGCCGTAGATGTGATGCAACGGCGAGTGGAAACTCTCTCTAGCCAAATGAGTACTGATGAAGCAGTACAGGCATTTTCCAACTCTCACCATCGCAACTTCCCAGTTTTAGAGAATGGTAAAGTTGTTGGTATTGTCACTCAAAAAGATTTAGTTAATATTGCTTCAGAACAATTAGGCAAAGATACAACTATTAGCGAGATTATGACACCAGAGCCGGTGACAGTAACTCCCACAGCTACGCTGGCTCATGTACTGCATATACTCAATCGTTATCATCTCAGCTGCTTACCCGTTACAGAAAATCGCAAGCTCATAGGAATTATTACTCGTAGTGATATTATCCGTGTAGAAGCAGAGCAACTGAGTGGTAATAGCGAACAAATAGAACGTAAATCAGCACCTTCTTATGTGGTTTACCAAACTCGCGCTCCGGCTACAGGTAAAGGACGGTTACTAGTACCACTTTCACATCCTCAGACAGCCGAGACTTTATTGGAAATGGCAGTTGCGATCGCCAAAGATCGCAATTACGAAATAGAATGCTTACAAGTGATTATCGTTTCGTCAAGCCGCATCCCATCGGAAACACCAGTACAAATCAGCAAAAGTCTTCAACTTTTTCAACGGGCAATACTTTTAGGAGAGAATTCGCGGATTCCCGTTCACACCCAGATCCGAGTTGCCCATAATGTTGCTGGGGCAATTTTAGAGACTGTCAAAGAACGACACATTGACTTGGTGCTGATGGGATGGAAAGGAACTACATCAACTCCTGGTAGAGTTTTTAGCCGAGTGGTGGATACCATAATTCGACAGGCAGGTTGTGATGTTATCTTGGCTAAATTAGATGATAAAAGATCCTTTGACCGTTGGTTGTTACCAATGGCAGGCGGCCCTAACTCCAGCCAAGCAATTAAGTTATTACCAGCTCTTGCTTCTTTAAGTACATCACCCGAAATCAAGCTATGTCAGGTTTTCCAGCCGACTAACTCGATTCCTGACACAACATTATTAGATAAATCTGTTCGCTTTCTGCAACGCCGAGTTAGCGGTAAAGTGATGGCTACTCCAGTTCGTGCCAATTCTGTTTCTGATGCTGTTCTTAATTGTGCAAAACTTGACAACAGTGATGTGATTGTCCTGGGAGCTAGCCGTGAAAGTCTACTGCAACAAGCGATTCAAGGAAATATTGCCGAGAATATTTCTCGCAAGAGTAATTGTACAGTGATTATGGTTAAAACTTGATGTCGAATTACCGCCCTTAATCCCCCCGTTTATTGGGCTACGGTGTACACACATCTTTTTGCTGGGTGCAAAATGTGTATCGATCCCCCTAAATCCCCCTTAAAAAGGGGGACTTTGAGAGCTTTTTGCCCCCCTTTTTAAGGGGGGTTGGGGGGATCAAAAGCTTATGGGGCAACTCTTAAAGACTTGTGTGTACACCGTAGCCAATACATACGGGGAGGATTAGGGTGGGGTAAAAGCTTGGTTAATCAGCTATTTCAGACTTGTGTATACACCGTAGCCTTGGTAAAGGGAGCGTTTGCTTTACTCAAAAATAACAAATGCGTACTCCGAAATAACAAATGAGTACTCCGAAATAACAAATGCGTACTCCGAAATAACAAATGAGTACTCCGAAATAACAAATGAGTACTCCGAAATAACAAATGAGTTCGCCAAATCAGCAAATGCTTTCGCCAAATCAGCAAATGCTTTCGCCAAATCAACAAATGAGTTCGCCAAATCAACAAATGCGTTCGCCAAATCAGCAAATGCGATCGCCAAATCAGCAAATGCGATCGCCAAATCAACAAATGAGTTCGCCAAATCAACAAATGAGTTCGCCAAATCAGCAAATGCGAACGCCAAATCAGCAAATGCGAACGCCAAATCAACAAATGCGATCGCCAAATCAACAAATGAGTTCGCCAAATCAACAAATGCGATCGCCAAATCAGCAAATGCGATCGCCAAATTAACAAATGCGTAAGCGTAGCCAGCACTTCGACAAAGCTCAGTGACCACCGCAGGTATCGCCATGATTGCAACAATTTAGCTTTGTCAAGACTCGTTTGGGTTTGAAGCGCAAAAGGCGACCAATTCCTATGAATGATGTTTGGATTGCAGCGCACTGTCTGGAACATGCTTGGGTGCTTGTTACCGATGATTCAGATTTTGATTATGTGGATGGATTGGTTATAGAGCATTAGTAATGATAGCTATTATGTTTTGAGATCGCTTTTCCCATCATCTCAAGGCGCGATGTCTACGACGGTCACTGAGCGCAGCCGTTCGCGCAGCGTCTCGTAGAGAAGTGCGGGCTACGCCTACGCCTAAATCCACAATATCCCAAACAGCGAACTGACAGATCGCCAAAATAATGATGGTCTAGCATTTTTCCCTAATCAGTTAAGATAATCTTCATCAATCTTCTTTCCTTTTACCCTTCTCCTTGGAATTATGACGCAGGATGAGTTATTGGTACTGATAGATCGTGCGGTGGCTGAGGGTTGGCAAGAGTTAGACTTGTCGGGGCAAGAGTTGACTGAGTTACCTGTAGAAATTGGTAAGTTGAAGCAGCTTGAGTCTTTGATTTTGGGAAAGAAGGTTGAAGGTTATGAAGACGTAGGAGGCCGCTATCTCCAAAAGGTTTCAGGCAACAATTTAAAAACGCTTCCACCCGAACTATTGGGTTTGCCTAATTTGCGTAAGTTGGATATTAGTGGCAATCCTTTAGAGAGTATTCCCGATGTGGTAACGCAAATACTACATTTAGAGGAACTTATCTTAATTCGAGTAGAGCTAACTGAAATACCGAATGCGATCGCTAAATTAACCAATCTGACGCAGCTTCACCTCAATTCCAACCAAATAACCCAGATTCCAGAGGCGATCGCTAAATTAATCAATCTGACGCAGCTTCACCTCAGTTTCAACCAAATAACCCAGATTCCAGAGGCGATCGCTAAATTAACCAATCTGACGCAGCTTCACCTCAGTTACAACCGAATAACACGGATTCCAGAGGCGATCGCTAAATTAACCAATCTGACGCAGCTTCACCTCAGTGGCAACCGAATAACACGGATTCCAGAGGCGATCGCTAAATTAACCAATCTGACGCTGCTTGACCTCAGTGGCAACCGAATAACCCAGATTCCAGAGGCGATCGCTAAATTAACTAATTTGACGCTGCTTGACCTCAGTTTCAACCAAATAACCCAGATTCCAGAGGCGATCGCTAAATTAACCAATCTGACACAGCTTCACCTCCATAACAACAAAATAACCCAGATTCCAGAGGCGATC
>NZ_JBALDR010000041.1:0-37066 GCF_036917315.1 Nostoc sp.
ACTCATCCTGAATCGCCGTGGCAGCAGCAAGGGCTTGTGGCAATAACTCTGGTGGCAGTTTGTCAGCTAAGGCACTCAAGGCATAGGCACGATTCGACTCATCCTGAATCGCCGTGGCAGCAGCAAGGGCTTGTGGCAATAACTCTGGTGGCAGTTTGTCAGCTAAGGCACTCAAGGCATAGGCACGACTCCACTCATCCTGAATCGCCGTGGCAGCAGCAAGGGCTTTTTGCAGTGCTAATTCTTGAAGATTTGGTGGCAAATAGTTGACTAGTTGTGTCAGCGAGTTGATTTTCTCTTGTGGCATTGGGTTTTGCAGGGCGTAAGCTAGTCCTCGTTCGGGAGTCAACTTGTTGTTTTTGACCAAGGCAAGCAATAAATTTACTGGTATATTAGCTGCCAAACTATTCAGGGATGCACTAATCAAAGCATAGCGACACTGCAAACCTACAACTTGCGGCAAAATTAATTCATTCCAATTTGCTTCTGCTAATTCCCAAGCACGAGAAATATCTGTGATGTAACCCCCAGCTTGTCCTAATTTTTCTCGCGCTTCAAACCAGCCATTGCTTGTTGTCTGTGACTCCTCCCGCAATAAGGAGTGAATTTCTTCTACCCGTTGAGCCTTTTCTAAATGCCAAACTAAATTTTGATGAATGTAACCATCATTAGCTAAGGTATGCCAAAGGTTTTTTTGGGTCTTTCCTGGATACCTTTCTAGCAGTTGGCTGTGAGCGTCGAGTAAATTCAAACCCATTCCTGTCGGTGGAGATTTAATTAATCTAGCACGAGCTACATCATGCAATAAGTCATGTATCCTGTAGCCTTTCCACTCAACACCCCCAACAAATACAGGCGAATCAGACTGAAGTAAGGCATCATTCCAAAGTAGCTCTAAACGCTCATCAGCTTCATCCGGCGATTCCATATCCCATAATGTAACTGCCATTGGTGCGGCGATTGTGACATCCTCTGGCAAAACTCCCAACCAGATAAAATTTTCCCAAGCTTGTTCGTCATAGTCCCGCAAAGCTTTCAGACTTAAATTAAAGGTTGCTTCTAAAGAGTTTTCTTGACGCGCCCCGTCTAAAACTTTTAAGTTTGCAATCTCTTGTTTCAAAGCTGTTTCCAGCTTCACCCATGTAATTCCCCATTTAACTCTTGCTGCTACCAAATTCAGCGCAATGGGTAAATATCCTACAGTCTCGGCTACTCTCAAAGCCTCTTGTTTTTCTACTTCTTCTATTTCTCGTCCTAAAGACTTAGAAAGTAATTCCAGAGATTCTGCTGGCGTCATCAAATTCAATTGTTGCAAATAAGCACCAACACTATCAGCCACATCAGCACGCCGCGAAGTGATTAATAGCTGGGATTGGGAACTTGCTACCAGAAATGGTTTAACTTTATCTGGTTCCCAAGCATCATCAACTACCAGTAAAACTGCCTTCCCATGTAATAAGGTTTGTAAATGGGCTGAGGTTGCTTCTATATTAATGGCACGAAATTCGTGGTCTCCCAATGCTTGCACCCAGCTACTCAGTAGCGCCAGAATATCTGGTTCTTGTCCCAAAGTTGCCCAAAGCACACCACCAGAGAAACGTTTTTGGATATCTTCATCATGGGCAAGGGCAGTAACTAAAGTTGTCTTGCCAATGCCACCTAAGCCGTGAATAGCACTGATGAGCAATGCACCAGCATTAGATGTATTTGCCAGTAGACGAGCTTTAATTTCTATAGTAACTGCGCGGTCTACAAAATTGGCAGGTAAACTCGGTGCTTGAAAAGGTCTGTCAATTGGGCGACGATAATTAATCGTGAGGCTGCCTTCTACCCGACCTACATTAATATTGTTGTTGCCTTCGACGTTTTGAAGAACATTCTCGTTGCCTGAAATTGTTTGTTCAACCTGAGACTGAATAAGAGGTTCTAAACTTGTTACAGAAACTTTATCATTTTCTGCGTTACCTAAAACTGCTTGTTCAACCTGAGACCGAATATGCCTATCTAAACGGCTTTGAGCAACTTCATCTCTAAGTAGATGTCGCCTACGTTTTAATCTCCGACGATTCCCTCTTAAAAAGCCAGCTAACTTAGATAAAAAAAGTATTATCTGTTTCCATAACCTTCTCAGACTTCTTTTCTGCACAGTTTTAACTTCCTATTATTCTGGTTTTCTGACTAATTGATAGTTGCGTCGCCACCCACTCTACCAATCGCCTTATTACCATCACCCGCAATGTTTTGCACTACGTTGTCATCGCCAGATATTGTTTGATTAAAAGTATTAACAACCTGAGAAATTGCTTCAGAATCTTCTTGCATTAAACGGGCAATTTCAGCATATAAATTTTTATCTTCATCCAGAAATTTCTTGAGTTGCTTCTGGAGTGTTTCTTTTGCATCTGCATCATTAGGAGAATTAGCCAACTCCTCTGCTGCACCTTTCGCCATTGGCTTTTCCTCCACCTTGGGTTGCAGCTTACTCCACAAAGCTTTGGCTTTTTCCCAGGCGTTAGCGCCAAATCCTTCACCAAATTTCTTACCAGCTTCTTCAGTTGCTTTCTCTCCGACTTTGAGCAAGTACGGTAAAAAAGGAGTCAAAAAAGTAGTTAAAGTTACTATATCCATTTGCTTACTCTAATTCTGTATTAATACTTAATAATAAGGGATGAAATACATAGTAATCACTTAATGTAATAATTTTTTATAGCGATGCCTACGGCGGGAAGCTACGCACCGCTTGTGATAAATGCGGCTACAGCGTATTTCAGGTAAATTAAGTACACGAGTAGGGGCACAACATGTCGTGCCCCTACGATTATCTGTACCTCACGCCTGTTGCAATCTGCTGTATATTTATCTGTGGTTAACTATTTTTTTCTGTAGCTTACCCATACGAGAACTAGGCAGATTTCTTATTTTCGTCTGATGTCTGCCCTGCACTACCTTTCAATCGACTCAACCTGCTTTTGCGTATACGTTCGCTGTCACGAACGCCACCTGCAACTTCATATTCGCTGCTGTCTGTGCCATACTTGAAACCAACTCCCTTCAGCATCTTATCTGAAAGTTTACTCAACTTTTTTTCCATTTCATCGATTTTAGTTTTAGTAGAGTCAACCACAGCTAAAGCGTTGTTATAAGTATCAAGCATAGTGCGAAACTCATCAATTGATTGAGTCAGATTTTGCAAATCGCAACTATTACCAAAATCCATCTTTGAATCAACTGCTTTGAATCCAGACGTTCTCAATTCAGCTTTTTCTAGAATCCGCGATGTCCGCTTTGTACGAGGCATGGATGTACTCCTTGAAGATATTTATAGAACTAGCTTGCCTCAATTAAGCTGTATTCTGTATCAGAAAAACTCGCAAATCATTATATTTTTTCTAATAATATTTGTAGGCAATTCCAGTGGTTTTGCTGAAGTCAAGAACTAGATGCTGATTTTGATAGAGATCATATATTTGAACTTCATACAAGCTTCAGTTTATTCACGATCGCTTTCACGTTGATGACTAATGTTGTAATGTTGCTGACTGATGCCGTAATGTTTGATGACTAATGCGGTAATATTACTCACTAATATCGTAATGTTGGTGACTAATATTGTAATGTTGGTGACTAATGTCGTAATGTTTGATGACTAATGTCGTAATATTACTCACTAATATCGTAATGTTGGTGACTAATGTCGTAACGTTTTGGCAGTTGCTTAAGTCAGATTGACAGTAATAGTCATCTGCCTTGGTAATTAATTCCTAATACTCTTGAGGATAACACTGGATGAGTGGGCGATCGCTGCGATCGTGAGTTAGGCGAATCAGATTGCTGCAACGCGCCGTCAACAATTCAAGGTGCGTTCTTTAATTATGATACAAATACGTTGGTAGGGGCACAACATGTTGTGCCCCTACGCGAAATCTATATGTATCAGGGTTATAGTGAAATGGTATTAGCCTACGGCGTAACGCACACTATATCTACTGATTTGGGGAATGGAAAGGACAACCACCTACAGTTAATTTCTGAAGAAAGACATTATTATCAAAATAATGCTCTAAAGACTCAATCTTCAAATCATCAGTGACGCGAGCAATACTAACTCCTACAATTTCTATTGTTTCACCTGTGGGTGCATAGTCCTTATAGGAACCATTAAATGTTCCCCAATGTCGCCACTTAAAGGTAACATTAGGCGGACCCGAAAGGACTTCTGTTAATTCCCAAAGGAAGCCATTAGGAAAGGCTGTATGAAAAACTTGAAATGAAGATTCAAAGGTTTCTGTTTCAGAGTTATATTGCTCAGTTTTACCCAAAAACAGGTTATAAGTACCTTCATCTGCAACATCCTGAGCAGTGAATTGTTGTCCGCCATTGGTACTCATCTTAAACTTATCAGTAACAATCGAAAGCCACTGTTGAGGGTTAGATTTATTAGAAGCTTCCATCTCAAAAGTGCGGACTAAGTTTTGAGCGATCGCTTCTAAAGAACCTTCTGGATGCTGAAATTTGCTTTCTTGATGAAGAAATTCATTGGTGTATGAATAATCGGGGCGTTTTCCTTCTCGCCACTGTACTTCTTCATCATGAGCAATGACTATATCTCTATCTTGTACCCAGAGTGGCAATTCTGTAGTTTTTTCGCTACTCATACAAGCTGATTGGTTATAAACATCGTTTCTCAGAATAAAGTTTTATCCATACAAGTCAATCGAAAAATCTAAAAAAGTAAACAATATTCATAATCCACCCAATAAACTTGACCTGTTGTACAAATCCGAATATGAGCAAACACGGATGCTTCTTGAGCGAGAAACTTATCCTATCGGATTTAGGTTTATTCATCCGCTAGTTACACAGAATTCATTTCTGAATTTTGTTTGGTTAAATCAAATCTAATTGCATTACATTCCCTTCAGAGAAACCGAGGCTGGAGTAAACTGGTTTACCCAATGGCGAGGCGTTAAGAACCACCCGCGTGCAAGCGAGCGCTTTTAAATATTCAATTGCTCTATTAGTTAAGGATTTGGCAATTCCTTGTCTGCGGTAAGATTGTTCGACATAAACACCCCAAATATATCCAAACTTGCGATATTCATCTTTTAAAACATTCGGGTATAAACCTGCAAAAAGTTGACAACTAACAGAACCCACAACTGTATTATCAATCTCTGCAATAAAAGCTTTGTAAAATAAATTTCGACGCGCTTCTTCTATAAATTTGAGGGTAATATTCTCCCACTCCAGAATAATATTACTCTCATCAACACCAATATCTAGCCACATTTGGTAAGAGTGTTTTGCAATCAGTGAGTCTTCTTTGATTGTGCCTTCTCTAAGAGGTTGTTTGAAAAGTAGTTAGTTGTGATTTTAGACACTTGTTGATCCCCCCTAACCCCCCTTAAAAAGGGGGGAACTGGAATTAAAGTCCCCCTTTTTAAGGGGGATTTAGGGGGATCTAAAACTTTTTGTTACCGAGAAGAGGACTTTTCAAACAACCTCTAATAATGAGATGTTTTTCTCTCAGCATAATTTCTAACAAATTTTTGGAACTCACAAATAACTCCTCCCCAAAGTTGGAGAGGAGTTTGTTAGCATCAGCTAAAAACTGGCAGTTTCACAGATTCCGATCTCAGACTTTCTGTGCAGTTACTTCCTCTGGCTTTTGTTGAGTTTGCAAAGATGCATACAACCTATTCAACGCATTTACATAAGCTTGCGCCGATGCCACGATGATATCTGTGTTCGCTGCATGACCAGAAAACACTTTAGATTCATAACGTAAACGAATCGTCACTTCGCCAAGGGCATCAATACCGCCTGTTACTGACTGCACAGAAAACTCAATCAACTGGTTGGGCACATTCACCACACGGTTGATGGCTTTGTAAACTGCATCCACGGGCCCAGTACCGATCGCAGCATCAGTTAATTCTTCACCTTCTGGGGTACGCAGAGTAACTGTAGCAGTAGGACGGGCGTTGCTACCACAGGAAACTTGCACCAACTCTACCCGGAACAAATCGGGTGCTTGTTGGATTTCATCGTTAACGATCGCTTCCAAATCCCAATCAGAAATTTCTTTCTTTTTATCTGCTACTTCTTTGAATCTGACGAAGGCTTTATTTAATTCAGTATCCGACAGATCAAAGCCTAATTCTTTTAATCGAGTACGGAAAGCATTTCTGCCTGAATGTTTGCCCAAAACTATTTGATTGTCTGTTAAGCCAATCAATTGGGCATCCATAATTTCGTAAGTTAGCTTGTTTTTTAACACCCCATCTTGGTGAATTCCAGACTCATGAGCAAAGGCATTTGCCCCAACGATCGCTTTATTTGGTTGTACCAACATTCCCGTCAAATTAGAAACTAAGCGTGAGGTTTTATAAATTTGTCGGGTGTCGATATTTGTCAGGGATTCTTGAGAATCTTCTGGTCTGCCGAGATAAGGGTTAAAATATTGCCGCCGCACGTGCAACGCCATTACCAATTCTTCTAGTGATGCATTTCCGGCACGTTCGCCAATGCCATTGATCGTACATTCTAGTTGCCGTGCGCCATTTTTCACGGCTTCTAAGAAGTTAGCAACTGCCAAGCCTAAATCATTATGACCGTGAACGGAAATAATCGCTTGGTCAATGTTGGGGACATTTTCAATAATGCCCTTAATCATTGCTCCAAATTCGCTAGGAGTTGTGTAACCCACAGTATCGGGAATGTTAACTGTTGTTGCACCAGCTGCGATCGCTCGCTCTAATACTTGGTAAAGAAATTCTGGATCGGTACGGGCCGCATCCATCGGCGAAAATTCGATATCTGTCATGAAGGACTTGGCATAAGCTACCATTTCTTCGGCGATCGCTAGTACTTCTGCCCGTGACTTTCGCAATTGATACTCTAAATGAATATCAGAAGTCGAAATGAATGTGTGAATTCTGGCATTAACTGCTGGTTTTAATGCTTCAGCAGCCGCTTCAATATCTGCTTTAATCGCTCTTGCTAAACTACAAATTACCGGGCCATTTTCTGTCCCGACAATTTGAGCAATTTTCTTGACTGCTTCAAAATCTCCAGGACTGGCAAAGGCAAAGCCTGCTTCAATTACATCTACACCTAGACGCGCTAATTGCTTGGCAATAACTAGCTTTTCGTCTATATTCAAAGTCGCTCCCGGACACTGCTCTCCATCTCGCAATGTTGTATCAAAAATGATGATTCGATCTGTTTTGTTTGTCATTTGCCCTTTGCTGTTTAGTGTTTAGTGTTTACTTGATGGCTTAATATATCTTCAACCCTAGTTTTTCTTTTACTCTTATTTTTGTAAATAATTGTTAAAGCTACTAACCTTCAGTTTTTTCTATTTGATCTCTGATATCATTTAAATCTATATATCTATCGGTAGCATTGCGTAGTTCTCTAGCAATCATTCCTTCTGTTGATACTACCGTAATATGTGTATTTTTTGAGCGTAATAGTTCGATTGCTCTTTCAAAATCTCCATCACCACTGAATAATACTACTCGGTCATACTGATCTACTGTATTAAACATATCTACAACAATTTCAATATCTAAATTCGCTTTTTGCGAGTAACGACCGGACGTATCATCATAATATTCTTTCAGAATTTTAGTTCGTACTGTATATCCTAGACTAATTAGAGCGTCTCTGAAACCTCGCTGGTCTTGTGGATCTTTTAAGCCAGTGTACCAGAAGGCATTAATTAATGTTGTTTCTGATTGCTCATGTTTAAAGTATTCTAAGACTCGCCGCGGGTCAAAAAACCAGCCATTTTTTTGTTGAGCATAGAACATATTGTTTCCATCTACAAAAATAGATAGACGATTCATTGGAGAACCCATACAAATTTACACCTAATAATATATATGAATTTAGATGGAACAATAGATTATAGCAATTTTCAAATGCCTTGTTTGCTAATATCTATAACGTAGTTCTTTATCTATAGCTTTTATCCTACCTCTTTCAAGACATAAAAACGCCTGCAATATTGAAGTTGAGATCCTGGGTGTTAACCTGATTCACCTCCAGCACTGCAAGAGCCACCTGGCGATCAAAATCTACGCATAAAATTGACCCAGTAACAGCATTCATCGCTGCATAACACTAAAGTTTACTCCTAAAGAGGTATAACATAGGCTTAAGGTAAGATATAAATTAAAGCCTATCTTTCGGTAAAGCTGTCAGTATCAGAACACGCTTTCTGGAGATTACTAACATTGCACCAGAGACAGAAGACAGCCTTGGGACTGCTTCTGGTATAGCATCCAGTTAGTAACGTACTTGTTGCTTAGGTTAGGGTAAAATCTCGCCAGAACCAAATGCACTGATAGAGTATATCCGACTCCGATCTATGAGACAATCACTACTTGTAACTCATTCAACAGAAAAAGAATAAATTAAGTAGTGGTTGAGTAAGAATTTTTTGGGGGCTGGCTCTGCCAATAAAAATTTGTTGATGAATAGAAGATACTTTACAAATGTATAAGATTATCATTTAAGTCTTATTTCAATGTGCTTACACTAAAACGCGGTCTGAATAAATAAAAGTGTTGGACTAAAATCAATCAGTAACACGATATGGCAGAAGAACCTACATCTACCTTAACTAAAAACTATGTCTCTACTGCCAATAGACTGTCAAGTAAACCAACAAAAGTGACTTCGACAGCATCTGCTCGCCACTCCCGGTGGATGGTTCGCTTAGGTCATCTACTGGCAGGTACTTGGGCAATTGGGGGCGCACTATTGAGCGCTTCTGGTGGGGAATTGGTTCAATTGATGGAAAATCAGGTGCTTTCTGGCTTTTTTCAACTGCGCGGGCCGATTGTCCCTCCAGAAGACATTGTCATTTTAGCAATAGACGATCAGTCAATATCGGTTCCCGAACAGTACTATAAAACAGATCCGAAACAGTATGCCTACTTAGAAACACTAAAATCTTATCCTTATAAACGGGCTGCATACTCGCAGGTAATAACAAAATTAATCGAAGCAGGTGCCCGCGCTGTAGCATTAGATGTAGTTTTTGATACTGCAAGCAGCTATGGAGTTGCAGACGATCGCCAATTTCAGGCAGTATTACAAAAATATGGCAATAAAGTTGCCTTAGCAGCCGTCTACGAAAATTCCCAGACGCACCAAGGGTCTTTTACGCAATTGACAGACCCACAACAAATGTTTCGTACAGGGTCAGTATCCATTGGTTCAGTTAATTTTCCTTTAGAAGTAGATGGAAAAGTTCATCGATTAGCGAGTGAGTTTCCCAAGTTCTTAGGTGAAGATAATTTATTTACCAAAAAGCGACTCTCTTTTGATGAAGCAGCGCTGAAGACAGCACAAGTAAATTATCCCCGGACAAAGGGCGATCGCATTTATTTTTGGGGGCCTGCGGGTACATTTGAGCAAAAACCTTTTTGGCACGTACTCGACCCGGAAAACTGGAACAGCTATTTGCAGCAAGGAAAGGTGTTCAAAGACAAGATCGTGCTGATTGGTGCAACAGATCAGTTACATAATGATTATTATCCAGTTGCTGGTAGTAATAGCACTGAACCGATGTCGGGCGTAGAAATTCACGCCAATGCGATCGCAACTTTGATGTCAGGGAAAGCGATCGCCCCAGGAATTAAGAGTCCACCATTGCAGGGTTTGTTTGTACTAATGCTAGTAGGCAGTTCAGCCTTGATGATTAGCAGACGCAAGCGTAGTATTCATAGATTTTTCAATAGCCTTGCCTTGTCTGGCGCTTGGGGAGGAATTAGTTATGGGTTATTTGTCTATGGTCAGTTAATTTTTCCCACTAGCGTACCAACGATCGCGATCGCCATGACCGGAATTTGCTATTTGGCAACCTCAGTCATCAGGGAAAGCATTAGAAAACGCCAATTAGTAGACATTTTTCAGAAGTATAAAACTTCACCCGTTGTCCAAGAGATTATCAGCCAACAAGATGACTTCCAACACCTAATCCAGCAACGAGATTTAGCCTTATCAGGAAAAGTCTTGGCGAGACGCTACAAAATTGTCAAAGTTCTCGGTTCTGGTGGATTTAGTGAAACCTACATTGCCGAAGATACCCAACGTCCTGGTAATCCGCGATGCGTTGTCAAACAACTAAAACCAGCCAACACCAAACCAGAAGGATTGCAACTTGCCAGACGTTTATTTCACTCAGAGGCACAAACACTAGAAAAATTGGGAAGGCACGCTCAAATTCCTCAACTTTTGGCTTATTTTGAAGAAGATGAAGAATTTTATTTAGTCCAAGAACAGATAATTGGTCATCCTTTAAATCAAGAACTTCCAGCAGGTAGAGCAATTGAAGAAATTGCAGCGATCAAAATTATCAGGGACTTATTGCAAACATTAACATTTGTCCATGAAAACCACGTGATTCATCGGGATATTAAACCCAGTAATATCATCCGGCGACACTCAGACGGAAAACTGGTGTTGATTGACTTTGGAGCCGTCAAGGAAGTTGGCATCAAACAGCTTGATACTCAAGAGTCAACCCCTTTCACCATTGGTATTGGTACTCAGGGTTACGCACCAAGCGAACAATGTTTTGGGCGTCCACAGTACAGTAGTGATATCTATGCAGTTGGCATGGTTGGGATTAAAGCCTTAACTGGTATAGCACCCCGTGAGCTAGATAGAGACGCAAATGGGGAAATCAAATGGAGCGATGCCTACGGCGGTAAACTACGCACTCAGGTGAGTCACTCCCTAGCTAAGATTCTCAGTAAAATGGTGCTGGATGACTTCAAAGAGCGATATCAGTCTGCATCAGAAGCTCTTGAGGATCTTGAAGCTCTTAAAGCTGTTGACAATTTAGTAAATTCCCAACACAGAGACTATATTCCCCAAGATGACTTATTAATGAATACTTTAGACGATTTAGGCATTCCCACAAAATCTTACTCAGAATCATCCTCAGAAAATCCTTGAGAAGGGATGCAGGGACAATATTTAGATATAAAAGGAACAGCGATCGCGCAATTATTACTAAGCTATATTACATTGTATTGACAAACAACGTATCTTGTAAGTTTTGTAAGATTTGGAAATGCGATCGCTGGCGGTAAAATGTAGCCCATTGTAGAGACGGCGATTTATCGCGTCTCTCTAACCGGAAATGCATTGTTTGCAGATAATTATGGGCAATCAAGTAAAGTTTGCATCTCCTGTGCATCCCTTGTCATTCCCAAACGCTCAAAACTATTAATAGCCTGAGTTGATAATTGGCAGGCTTTTTGGACACTTCCCCACCTTCTCTCCCAACGGGCAAGAGAACGTTGATAACGAGCCAAACGCCGCTTATTATTGGTGCTTTCGGCGACAGTTAAGCCTTGAATTAATAACTTTTGAGCTTCATCGCGATCGCCTTGTTCGATGGCAATATCAGCAAGCCAATTTTGAGCAGAATTAATCACCCGATGCCAACTAATTTTTTCTGCACTTTTCATCACATCTTGAAAGAGCTTCTTTGCTGAAAGATATTCACCTTCTAAATAAAGGATTTCAGCCTGATGATAAAGAACGGGAATAAAATAGCGGATGTGCTGTCGCTCCTCTAGATTCGCCTCGATCGCTAATTTTTCTTCTACCATTAGCCAGTGGCGCGCATCTGTATAATTATTCTGTCGGATTCGCAGTCTAGCCATACTTTCGGCTAAGTCAGCTTGAACACATGAATCTGCATGGTCGCGTAAAACCCATGCCCGCTGCAATATTTCGTCTGCTTGTGTGAGACTTTGGGGCGAACACTCCCGAATTAGCAGCCAGGTTTTGCGGATCATGAATTTTACTAAAGATGACCATTCGCCACGTCGTTCTGATTGTTCTATCAGCCATTGCAACCAATCGAGGCGATCGTCCCAATAAGCATAGAGATTGGCGTAGTGGTTCAAAAGCAACCACAAATCTCTAACTTCTGCATAATGGTCTTGGTTTTTACACCAATAAAGTACTGCCCGTAGATTTCCTTCCTCTTCCTTTAACCTGTTGTAATGTATCCATTTTTCCCAATCTTCTCCGCCGTAACTGTAAGCAAAATCTAGATACCATTTCACCCAACGCATCCGTGCTTCCCTCTCAAAATCTGGGTAAGCAGCTAATTGTGCTAAGGCATACTCACGAGTCAGAGAGAGCATCTCATATCGCTTAGTCTCTGGGTTCAAATTCACTAACGAGAGTTGCTGCAAACGTACCAAGCCATTACTGACAGAATCAGGATCGGATGTCAGCCCAGCAACTTCAGCTACAGCAGCTTGAATAGGAGCGTCAGGAAAAATCGCCAGTGACATAAGTAACTTATGTGGTGGCTGTCCCTTTGTACCTTGCACCGATTGATCAAAGCAAAAACGAGCCACATCGCCTTTAGCGGAGGCTAACTGCCCCAATACGAAGTTCAAAGGGTAGCCACTAGAAACTTGACCGAGTGCGTAGACAATAGCGAGAGGGATTCCCCCAGTGCGATCGTAGAGCAAGCTAGAGTCTTCATCTTGGATAGTTATACCTTTCTCTTCAGCTTGTTGCTGAATCAACTGTAAACCATCATTCAGGGGTAAGTTTCGCAGACTGATTGGCAGCAGGGCAATTCGTTCGCGGGTAGTAATTACTACTTTGACGCAAATGGGTAAATTGTATAGGAATTCTATAACCTCATCCCTGTCCTCTATAGTCTCCATATTATCCACAATCAGAAGCGTTCGCTGTTTAGAAAGACATTGGCGTACACGCTCAAATTGATCGTTGGGAGGAGATTGAATAATTGTAGAGTCGTTTAAGGCATTGGCAATCACCCGAAAAATCTCGCGCAGGTTACGCTGTCCTTGCTGCCGTTGCAAAATCATATCGGGAATCAGTTCTTGTTGTTTGGCTGAAGTGAAAATAATCGCATCAAACTTAGGTGCATCAGAACTGTTTTCGTTACTAGCTTCTAAGCACAGGTAAGCAGCTGCTAACACCAGCGCTGTTTTCCCTACGCCACCAATGCCATGCACTGTAATCATGTGAGCGCCATGCTCTGGCGAAAGGCGTTCCAGTAGCTTTTTCATATCTGCCTCGCGCCCAATAAATTCTGTGTAGGTTGGTGATGGCAGATTGTGGGGGATAGAGGTGCTTTCGCTACTAGATGCAGCAACACCTCTGCGATATCCATATCTCTCAAGAATATAAATAAGGTTGCTCGATCTGACGCTGTTATCGGGTTCTCCTGTCAAAGTTTCAATATCTCGATAGATATTGCTCAATACTACTCTTACACCAGCGTTATCTTTGTACAAGTCCTGACTTATCTTTGTCAAGCTATACCCACATAGCAACCCAAGTAACAGGTCTTTCTTGGTATTTTGTCTGTATCGCTTTTGAATTTTAGACTCCAAATCAGTCAGTAAACGATCTATATCCCAGTCGTGTGAAACCTTTTGATACCAGTTTTCCGACAGATTCCCACCATCTGACTGATCTGACATAAATATCACCTATTTGTCTTTAATTAAATGTTTTATAAGGAACATTTTAACGGCAAAATTTTGACATATTCTATCAACAACTATTAAATCCATAAGTATTAACATTTTAGTAACTTTTGAGTTGCTGTTAATAGTGAATGTTAGTAGATATCTAAATCGATTTTAGTTTTTAATAGCTAGGAGTTGCTCCAGATAAATCAACTTCTAAAAAATTATGACAAATAAAG
Organism: Nostoc sp.; assembly: GCF_036917315.1. Taxonomy (GTDB): domain Bacteria; phylum Cyanobacteriota; class Cyanobacteriia; order Cyanobacteriales; family Nostocaceae; genus Nostoc. Next base: position 13,733 of record NZ_JBALDR010000041.1, read on the forward strand.
CGTTTAGCTTTTTAACCTTCTTGTTTGGACTAAAACAATCTCGGCGTTATTTCCCAGAAGAAAGACAAGTCTGTGTATTCAATAAGCGTCCCATATTATACCGAGACTTTTCGCCAAACTCTGCACAAGAATCAATTAATGAACTGCAAGAACGACTGAAAACCCAGGGTTTTCTCTCAACTCTTAGTGGTAAATTTGACATAGAAACAGAAGAGGCTGTAATAAATTTTCAGAAAGCCAATAATCTTCAGGTGGATGGAGTAGTCGGGCCACTAAGTTGGGCTTGCCTTTTCTACCCAAGGCTTTACCGCAATCAGAAAAGTATGTCGCCAAAATTACAGGATGCTACTAAGGAACTGCAAACTATCCTTAATGAAGAAGGATTTTTCAAAAAAGAACCTGATGGATATTTTAGTAGGGAAACTGAAAGAGGTGTTAAACGTTTTCAAAGAACTTATGGACTGAAAGATGATGGCGTAGTTGGGGCTGCGACTTGGGCTGTATTAATGGGAATGCGACAAAAAATAGATAACAAAAGCTTTCTCCAGTTAGTTTATTTTCTATCGCCCCAATCCTGGTTTTTTTGTGAGCAGCTTTTAATGATCTCTTTCATTCTACTGGGTATTTATTGTAGCCCCATACCAGTAGCAGATGAACTAAAATGGAATATAGCCATAGCAACTGCCTATGGACTCACCTGTATAGTGCCTTTTCTCTTGGAGTGTTTACCACTGAAGCCCTCAAAGCACTCAAGATTACCGCTTTTAGAATATGCTCCTTATGTATTGACTGGTATCTTTTGGAAACCAATTATCGGTTTTTTGGGAACATTGTTTAATTAACATTGAGTGGGTGAATAGATGATGAGCGATCGTTGTGCTTCTAAAAATAGCGATCGCACATCGAAGATACCCTACTCTTACCCATCGCTGAAATAGAAAAACGACCACTCAAAATTAAATCGCCTTCTTCTTTGCGACCTTACGTAAGGAGAAAATCAAAAAAAGGCGGGTGCGGGGGTTGAACCCGCTAATCCCCACAATGGTGGAGACGTAACCGATAATCCTAAATTCTCCGTCCCCGAAAGGCAAGTTGCGAACAAGGATAACCCGCCATGAAGTATGAAGGATAAAGTTTTTCATCCTTTACCCTTCAGCAATATCTACAATTCACCCGTAGCTAGCATCTGGATAATCCGAGGTGTACCTGGGTCGAACCCTGCCAAATCCCAAGACAGCGAATCTTCAGGATCTACCAAAGTAATTTGGTAAGGTGTCAAGGTGACATACACCGCCTTGACGTTGGGATTTACCTTTTTGCGGTACTCCTTCAGCGCTTGACTTGGATGCTTATACCCAGCCCAGCTTTCCGAGTCAGTCCAAAAGCAGACTACATCTGCTTTAAACTTATTCTTAATCATCCAGTCATAAGCTACCGATGCATCCGTTCCACCAAAGTTTTGGTTGCTAGCTTTGCGAACCGCAGAACTAAAACTATCTTTGGCAGTGATACCTAATTCCCGGAATTCGGTAGCAAAACCACGAATCATGTAGTTTTTCTCTGCTTTTGCTGTCACCAATGCCATTGTGGTGGCAATTTCACAACAACTTAGCCCCATATCTGCAACCATGCTACCCATAGAACCAGAAACGTCCACGGCGTGCATGAAAACTTTACCTGTGGGTTGCACAACATCAAAAGACAGTTCAACCGCCTTCTCTAATATGTCTACAATCCGAGGAACTGGGTTCCAAGTTTTCTTACTGCGTCCTAATGTCCCACCAGATTGATATGTTTTGAGTGCTTTCAAAACATCAATCGGATGGATGCGACCTTTACGCAGATGTTCTCTGCGATTAAGAACTGCTTCTACTTGCAGCAAGTTGGCGCTTTCATCGGCTCGTAACACACCCAGTTCAGTTAAAGAACCCAAGTTACGTAACATTGCACCTATTGGCATTTCCTGAAATAGCAGCTGCCAAGCTTGCCGATCCATTTTGCCCACTGGTGCAGCCATTTCGTGGGTTAAGCGTCCTTGAAAAATAGCTTCATGGGTTTGAGTTGGATTCCGCTTCAGCCACTCATACCACCAAATCTGCGCCAACGCTTCTGAGGGGATATCTGCTGGCAATTCTTCCCAGCCTCTAACTACCCACTCAAATAGTTGACGGTGATTTTCGGTAGGTGGTTTGACATGGAACAACCGCAATGCATCCCGGTGGGAGAAGCCTTGACGCTGTTGATATTTCAACAGTTGATAAGCTAAACCCTTAACATCTTCCCTTGAGAGCCAAGTTTTACCAGCTTCGCGCACTACTTTGCCAAATCCCCGCAGAGATTTGGTGTAGTTCAGCCATTCGTAGAAGTGGCTACCAGTGCGGACAATTTGCGGGAAAATTTCACCAAACGCCTGTTTTGCTTCTGGTGCTTCACCCATTGATAGCAACACTAAAGCCAAGATAGGCGCACTATTATTGATGGCGCGTCCATCGCTAGCATACAAAATTTCTTCTGCTACACGACCGGGGTTTTCGGCAACAGCTTGTCTGACAACTGTCACAAAATCTTCAGTTAATTCCTGTTTACCAGCGTAGTAAGTGCTTTTTGCTGTGCCAACTAAAAGACAACGCCGCAGCATTTTCCAAATACCAGCATCAAACATCCAGCCGCCGGAACGTCCCTGAACCATTTCTGCTTCTCGTCCGGGGATAGGTTGATTTTGGGGTGTAGTTGTCTTCTTTTTAGTGAAAAAATTATAATTCATCGCTTCATCTCCCGGCCCTTGCGGGCAAAAATCAAAGGTGGCAGAGCAGGATTTGAACCTGCGACATCCGGCTTATCAGGCGATAACCCTAATTCGTCGGCCTTTTCAGGCAAGGTGTGAACAAGGATGTTTTTCGGCGCTCTACCAACTGAGCTATCTGCCACATGAAAATTTTGGATTTTGGATTTTAAATTTAATCCAAAATTAATTGGTGTAGCGGAGCGGGATTTGAACCCGCGACCTCTCGAACCCTAATCGATAACCCTAATTCGTCGGCCTTTGCAGGCAAGGGATGAACAAGGATGTTTAGCGCTCTACCAAACTGAGCTACCCGCCACATGAAAATTTTGGATTTTGGATTTTAGATTTTGGATTGAATTTAAAATCTAAAATTATTTGGTGTAGTGGAGCAGGAATCGAACCCGCGACCTCCCGCTTGGCAGGCGATAACCCTCAATTCGTCGGCCTTTTCAGACAAGGGTTGAATAAGGATGTTTAGGCGCTCTAACCACTGAGCTACCCACCACATATCAAGTAAAGTTGACTTGTATTATTAATGTAGTATATGTATTATTCGTTGTCAAGGGACTGGTAAGCTAACTTATAGATTTCTTGGTTGAGTTAAAAACCCTTTTATTTTCTCTGGTAAAAACTTTTGCGCGTAGTTTGCCGCCGTAGGCATCGCAGACCAATCTGATATGAGCAGAAGGGTGATAAACCTATAACACCTACTGAGTAAAGATTTTGCCGGCAAATTTGCCGCAACTTTGCCAAAAGATACAAAAAAGTGACACAATTTTTGCCAAGATAGATAATATTATTTACTAAAATTCACTTGGCAAAAATCGGCATGAGTGAGAAACCCATAGAAGGTAACGGTAAGGCTTTTCTCGTTCTACTTTTGCCCATCTCGTTTTTGATTATTTTCCTAGTTGCCACTTGGAGAATTTTACTGGCGGTAATTGTGCTGGTAATTGCCTTCAAGCTTTGGCAGGAATATCAATGGCAACAGTGGACTGTGCGAGTTAACCCAATTTTTCATCAATTGGTTCGCGAAAATCAGGGCAGACTGACGCCAATGGACTTGGCAATCAAGGGCAATTTTCCTGGAACAACGGCAAAACGCTACTTGGATAGTAAAGCCTCGGAATTTGGTGCCAGTATAGTCAACTCTGAAGATGCAGGGCAGTCTTATTACTTTATAACTGCTAGCATTCTCGGCAATATTCTTGATAGTAGTGAGCCTGTTAAAGAACTTCCGGCTCAACCAGTTACTAAAACTGCGCGATCGCTCTTAGCACCACCAACCCCACAGGAGGAAGAAATAGAAACCGAATCACTCCCACAGCAAACACATGAGGAAGCGAAACTATCGCTGGAAAAACAGTTAATTTTTGGCTCTTTGATTCAATCTGAACTTGCGAAACGGCTCAATGTCTATTCCAGCACAGTTTATAAACGGCGAAACGATCCAGAGTTTCCTGAGTGGAGTCGCAGCAAAGACCCTGATAATATTGCCTGGTCATACTCGGAAAAAACTAAAGAGTTTTTCCCAGTGGAGGAAGAAGGGTAAAACAATTCGTAATTCGTAATTCGTAATTCGTAATTAGAATTTTGGAATTTTTGTTTGTAAACCCACAGCTTCGTTGATGGAATTTAATCCGCTTTGTTCTAGCTTGGAAAGTAAACCAGCTAGAATTCGGCGTACCATCATTGGCCCTTCGTAAATCCAGCCTGTATAAACCTGAATCAAGCTAGCACCAGCAGTAATTTTTTCCCAAGCATCTTCAGCAGAAAAGATGCCACCAACGCCAATAATTGACATTTGTCCTTGGGTTTGCTGCCAAATAAAACGAATTACCTCAGTGGAGCGATCGCGCAATGGTTCACCACTAATTCCGCCTGCTTCTTCCTGGGGTGATTTGCCAGTTTGGTCAATCACCTGGGTTTTTAGTGGATCGCGGCGGATCGTTGTATTAGTGGCGATAATTCCTGCCAGTTGGTAGGTTTTAGCTAAAGAAATAATGTCAGCGATCGCTTCCCATGATAAATCTGGGGCTATCTTGACAAAAATTGGTTTATGTGTAGTATTTTCTTGTTGTAATAAATCTAAGATGGCACTGAGCATAGAAGCATCTTGGAGCGATCGTAACCCTGGTGTATTGGGAGAAGAGACATTAACAACAAAATAGTCTCCCAAATCTTTGAGTAAATGAAAACTATCGAGATAATCCTGTGCGGCTGCTTCTAGGGGAGTTATCTTAGATTTACCCAAATTTATTCCTATGGGTATCGATCGGGTTAACTCATGCTTTCTTTGTTTCAAACGTGCCGCCATTACTGCTGCACCACTGTTATTAAAGCCCATCCGATTGAGAGCAGCTTTATCCAACGGGAGGCGAAACAAACGAGGACGGGGATTTCCGGGCTGTGCGTGAAAAGTTACAGTTCCTAGTTCTGCAAAACCAAAACCCAGGTTAGACCAAATGTCCGCAGCGACTCCATCCTTGTCGAAGCCAGCCGCTAACCCTACCGGATTTGGAAAGTTTAGCCCAAACAAATTTTGTTCTAGGCGGGAATCGTACAGACATAAAGACTGCTTTAAGCGTTGGTTTATCCAACTAGCAGGGGTTTGCGATAGCCAATTAAAACTGCGAATCGTCTGCTGATGTAACCACTCTGAATCGGTTTTTACCACATTAAACAAAAGCGGACGAATAGCAAGTTGATAAATATCCATTTCAATCCTTAACACTAGGCTAATTTGGTAGAGTGCCGCGCTTCCTCTTTAGCTTGTCGGAGTTCTTCTTTAGCTTGACGGAGTTCTTCTTTAGATTGCCGCGCTTCCTCTTTAGCTTGTCGGAGTTCTTCTTTAGCTAGTCGCACTTGTTCAGCAAGCTGCCGCATTTCTTCGGCAGAATTTCTCATTTCTTCAGCAAACTGCCGCATTTCTTCAACAGAATTTCTCATTTCTTCGGCAAACTGCCGGGTTTCTTCGGCAGAATTTCTCATTTCTTCGGCAGAATTTCTGATTTCTTCAGCAAGCTGTCGCTGCTCTTCTTGTGAGAGCCTGGTATCTTCAGCAGACTCTCGCTCGTTCTCTTTTGAGAGCCTGGTATCTTCAGCAGACTCTCGCTTTTCCTCTGAGACTTGTCTCTGCTCCTCTTGAGCATCGGACGGAGTTTCGCCCATTTCCCTAGCACTCCATAATCTAACTTTAACGAATCTGTTATCTACAACTTTTATCAAACACCTGTGGCAATATTACTCAGGGTGCTTTTCTGGGCATCTTATATATTACAAGTTATGTTAACCAATAAATCAGATGGGGCAGCCGCAAAAACCTATAGCCGCCGAACAGCAGATCCTCTCTTTGGGGCGCGTCCTCCAGAGCCTTAGAGAAGAAGATGATGTTGACGTTCTGATTGAAACTACTATTTCTTATCTCAAAGAAGAGTTTGACTACAAACTGATTTGGATTGCTCTTTACGATCGCCTGAATCACATATTATTCGGAAAAGGGGGCATCACACCCGATCGCGACATGAGCTTTTTACGCCAAAGAGTTGTTCTCAGTCCTGGGGATTTATTAGAGCAAGTAGTAATTGAACAGCATCCTTTAGGCGTAGCTGATTTGCAAACTGAAATCCGTGCCACTGAATGGCGAAAAATAGCCGAAAAATTCCACATTCAAGGAACAATTATTTTACCAATTCGCTATAAAGACCGTTGCTTGGGCTTGGTATTACTGGGTTCAGAACGCTGGGGCTACCTACTGACAGGAGAAACAAAAGCACGTTTGATGATGGTTTTAGGCGAACTGGGGGCAGTGCTTTATCAAAATGAGATGCATAAGCACCAAAAGCAAACCAGGCGAACTGACGAACCATTATTAGAATTGCTAGAAAATTTACGCACTCTCAGCAACCTGAATCAAAGACTTGAAGCAGCGGTGCAAGCAACTCATAAATTTGTCTCCCCCAGCCGGACAAATGTTTATTGGTTTGAGCGAGAAGGGCGCTACTTTTGGTGTCGAATGAGCAATCAGCTGGTCAAAATGGATCGCAATTCTAGCAGTCAGCAAGCAGCGGGAATGACTGTACAAGACTTGAGCGATTTTTATTATGCTTTGGCAGTTAACCAAATTGTCTCCATTGGTGATGCCCGCAGTTCTTTAAAAAGTCATTTTACGGCTAAATTGCTGGAACGGCTAAAGGTGCGATCGCTCCTAGCAGCTCCGATTATCTGGCAAAAGAACTTAGTCGGTTTTCTGGCGGTGGAAAGCAATGAACCTCGCATCTGGACGGACACAGACAAAAATTTTGTCCAGGGTGTTGCTGGTTTAATCTCTCTAGTTACACCTACCGAAAGCATGGAAAGCACTATCAAACAGATTCAAGAGGATGCTCAACTGACTAGCCAAGTTGCTCAAGGTATCTATAGCGAACATGATCTTCAGACAACTTTACATAGTTGTGCTAAAAGAGTTTTAACTCGATTAGGTGCTACCCGCTTTTTGCTGTTGCAGTATGACCCTGAGCAGAAGAATTATCAATTTACTTACCAAAGTCAGCCCCAAAACCGTCGTCCGTTGACATTTACCCTTCATACCCTCAAAGAATTAGATGGACAGCTTTTGCAAGGCTCAACTCAAGCGGTGGAAATTGAGAACTTAGATGAAGATTTACGCTTTTTTAACTGGCGACCCTTGTTGTTAGAGAATAATGTGCGATCGCTACTTGTTTGTAAATGCACTCATGAGCATATACCAGCAGCACTTTTGGTGATTACTCATGACACCCATCGTTCTTGGACAACTATAGAAAAAGAATTGTTGTGGGCTGTCAGTCAACAGATTGGTGTAATTGTTCGTCAGTGGCAATTACATAACCGCACCACCCAGCAGCAAAAAACTTCCCAGGCATTTGAGCAATGCTTACGCATTCTGACACAATCCCAAAACAGCGTTGAGGTCGAAAAAAAGCATTTAGAATCTACAGCCCTCGAACAAATAGCCACAATTTTGGGTTGTCCCCTAGCGCTAATGCTATCCTGGGCACCTGGTGAAAGTCGGGCAGAAATTATTCCTGGAGTGATTGACAATAGCCAATTTGGGATTTTTTCTGATGCATCTATTTATATTCAGGCTGAAGCCTTAATTCAGTGGGCACTCGTTACGGAGAATTATCTGACTTTGAAGGTAGATAATTTACCTCCAGAAACCAGGAAATGGTTGAATGTTCCAGATAAAAGTCAAATTTTGGTAATGGCATTACGTACAATTGCTGATTATGAAACCACTGGTGTCGTGTTGCTTGTAGACTATCAAGAGCGTCGTTGGTCAGAACAAAACCTCAGTGCAACAGCAACTCTGATTTCTCAATTAGCTTGGTGGCGTCGTGAAAAGCAAATTACCCGACTTTTAGAATCCACAACCGAAGAATTACGACAACTCAACTGGTACAAACATCGTCGTCTAGAGGAAATTCAAAGAATAACGGCGCACTCCCTTAAACAAATACACGATTTGGGCATTCCTGCAAATGAACTGACTCAGATGCGCTACCAGCTATTGCTGCGACAGTTAGACCATACAGCCACCTCTATGAGTGGAATGCTAAAACTCGAACACTGGCAGCTACATATTAGTTGGGAAACGATGCCCATAGCCAGTTTACTGAAGCGATCGCTCGAACGGATCGAAAATTTACTTAAACAACAAAAGCTGTGGATTGGGGTACATGGTTTGGGACAACCAATTGACGAGCAAGAAGCGCCCAAGAATTCTTCATTAGTTAGAGGCGTTCCTCCCTCCAGCGCTCAATCTGCAATGGCGATCGCTGGTGATATTGTCAAAATTGAATTAGTTATCCATGAATTATTGGTTACTGCCTGTAACCGTTCTCAAACCGGTAGCAGAATTGATATTTGGTGTCGCCGTTTAGATGCGTCAAAACCCTTAGATATAAAATATTCTTCTTCTACGACTGGAGCGGCTGAACATCAGACATCCCTAGAATTATCGATCACATATAACGGTGCGATCGAACCACAGCTACTCACGGAGCTACATGATAATACACCTAAAGATGTGCTTGCTCCTTCCAAGCTCGATCAACCACCAGCTTTACATCTGGCCATCTGCCAAAACCTCATGCAAGAACTAGGAGGAGAGTTGAATTTCTATCAGTTACCAGATAATCGGGTAGTCAGTCGCTTGTTATTGCCGTTAGCTATTCATGATTCTTAGTGCAGCTTTGCCTAAAATCGCGGCGAATTGAGTGTTGAAATTTAAACGCAGATGCACTTCTCTACGAGACGCTACGCGAACGCATTCCCGCAGGGAAGTTTAATAAAGATGTGCTGTGGTTAATCACCTCATTTGTACGAGAACTGCCATAACTCCTTGGTGCAGTCTCATACCTATGGCGCTCTCAAGGCAATCGAACACTTTTGGGGATTGTCACCGTCTAAGGACTAAGGGCGATCTTTAGACTATGCACTTGAACCGAACCGTATTGATACCAATCCTGACTTCGATAATTGGTATAGGCGATCGTTGCTTGATTTTACAGTGAATTGCTTGCTCATCAAAGGATGCTCTAGCACCAACATCACTTATGTGAACTTATGTGAACTCCTCCCTACTGAATTTGTGAATTTCTCCCTACAGAATCCTTACGTAAATTCCAATTAAAAAACGCTCTTTTTTACTCAGGCTTTACAAGAAATTAGTGGATGCACGATTAGTATAAATATGTAACCAATTTACTGCACCCCAGGTTTAATAACTAAATTACTTATACGGTTATTACTTATATAAAGGTGCAAAAATGGTAAATAAAAATTAGTCCTTAAATAGAAGATTTCTTCTACATAAGACAAATATGGCTTGGAAAGCCCCCAAGCTGCTCATTCTGCTTGCCTATATTTGGCTCTTACTCATTAGTAAGGCAGTAGACAAGCATGACAAATTTGCAATCTTAACATCGTAAAAGAAAAACAAAAAATTGTATGAAAAAACACACTAAATTTGTAAAGCGTTTTTTGGCATTGGCTACTCCAGCGATCGCTACTTCGATATTGGCAACCTTACCGAGCCAAGCTGCTACCCTTGCATATTCTGAGTCAAAATTCAACATCAACAACTTTAGTAGCAGCCCTTTAGATGTTAGGACTTTGACTGATAATGTAACCACAGCAATTAGCACGGGTGGTCTAGTAACTGCTGATGCTAACGCTGAGGCTAAGTTTAATATCGATGCAAACAACTCTGCCTCTAATTTGTCCTTCAGCCAAGCTCAAGGTCAGGGTGATGGCTATACAGGGTCGGCGGAAAGCTTTGCTGGGATTATCGGCTATGATTTTATAGTAGACAAAGAGTTTTCTTTTGATTTCAGTGGGTTATTTAACCTTAAAACATCCATTGATGATGCAGTGACTGAACGTGCAAATGCCCGTGGAGAGTTCTTATATGAGTTATACGACAGCGAGACTGGTAATCTTTTAGACTCTTTCAAGATTTCTGGAAATTTATCAACTATAGGTAACAATGATGCTTTTGTATTTGAACCGAGTAGTAGCATAACTCTTGATTCAAGTCAGACTTCTATTGATAAATCTTTTGGCGGAACACAGGAATATGCTTTGACTAGCTTTAAGGGTAAATATTCCCGTACTTTCGATAAGTCAACTCGTTTAACTTTAATAGAATCTAAAAGTAATCAGGTGAGTGTCTATACTATCCCAGAACCCTCAACAATTCTAGGTTCGCTGTTTAGTTGCACTATGTTTGGTGCTGTCTCGATACGCAAGCGTAAAAGAGCTTCTTCGGCTGCGTTATTGGTTAATAAGATTTAAGGTCTGTTTAGTATATTTGCACTAAGAGAAGTTCAAGTCTGGGAAATGGCATTTATAGAAACCCCAAGTCATTAGGTATGCAGATAATTTTGTGATTTTGCACCCTGACAGACAAGCATTAAAGAAATGCAAACAAATAGCGATAAAAATGAAGTTGTCATCTAGAAGGGATTAAACTGCGAACTCAATCCTCATGGATTACCCTGTAGAGGTCAGTAATCCCCCAATTATTGGGTTTCAAATGAATGAATCGCACTTTATTGCTGCGTTTTTGTCCCTACCCATTACACGGCCACACTTACAAACGTGTGTTCTAGCCGATAGTATAGGTCATTGACGCTTTCTTAATTTAATCGCCCAATGCTTTTTTGTTGTTAAAAGTTATAGATTTTCGATCGTCCACAAGTTTCTGCCCTGATTTTTTGTAATCAACAGGGCGACAATCGTTTTAAACCCGGAGTATCCCTTTTACATTTGTCATAAAACCAAAAGATAGAAGACTATGCTTGTCCTCCACTGGTAAGTCTTGCCATTGAGTTAAGTTCATTAGCAAAAGGAAAGTTAGCTGCAAATACAGCACAATCAATTCCATAATTTATGCAAATCTTTCTTAGCTGTATTTTTAATATTCATCCATAGCCAAATACAGCTATTTTGAATGAATTTTACAGTCAGAATTGCATTATCTACTGCTGTTATCTGAGCTGACTTTTCATAAGCTTTGAACTTAAAAACAAGCATAGTCATTCAGCAACGCCGAAGTGTCACTTTTACCTACTGTCTTATACTACTATATGTGGTATAAGGTAGAGGTAGAGAAATATTCCTAATAAGCTTTTATGAGCTATGTCCAGAAAAGCTTCCTGTAATTTGGTTATGCCAGCTTTATGAAACTGTTGCCGATGTATTGACAGATGCAATAGCCTTATCACCATCAGTAATAGCGCCAGCAAGAGCGCCAGCAAGAGCACCTTCAATACTAGCTGTAATAGTGCCGTTACCTACTTTATAAGTGCTCTTCTTAGCAGTAGAATAACCACGTGCGTAAACAGATGCAAGTCCCCCTTGTACTTGACTAAGATCGGAAACTTCATCTTCACAAAAACTGAGATCGAAAATTCTTAATCGTTCCATAAAAAAGCTCTCTTTGAAAAACGAATGTATTGCTGAAAGTTTTGATAACTTTCAGCAATTTTTCTATCTAAAATGCACTGTAGCACACTGTAGTGCTAAGGCATATTTAGCCGGCAGAAGAACTAGATGAACCGACACTAGCGGATAGGCTGTATTTCTTGGAGACAGCAACGGTGCTAGTGGCAATGCTGGTGATAGCGATGTTTTTACCAAAAGCGAATGCTATTGAATTAGCATCTGCAAAAGCTATTCCACCTTGAACATTCTCATTTTCAAGAACGGTTTCTACATGAGAAAGATCGTTGATAATCATGATTTTCTTTCCTAAGAGCTAGTAAGGTAAACTTGTTTGTTGTCGTGCCACTACAACTTGTTTTTTAGCAGCATACAAAGAATAGCACTATTAGAATTCGATGAATAGTAGTTTTACGTAAATTTTCTTTTAAAAAGGAAAAAACATCCTGTTATCAAGTTACTGACACTTTCTAATATTTAGAGATTGCTTGAAAAGTGCCGTGCTATGTATTATCAAGTTACTGACACTTTTGAATATTTAGAGATTTTTTTGAAAAGTTTCTTGCTATGTATTATCAAGTTACTGACACTTTTGAATATTTAGAGATTTTTTGAAAAGTGTTTCACTATGGCTTTAGGCACTTTTACATTCCCTAACTTCTAGGGCTATTTAATTCGATCTATTAGGAATATTGCCAATAGCATAGGCAATAAATTTGGTAAGTAATCGAAAAATTACTATATTAAAGAGTCAATTTCAGTGCGTTGGCGTTGGCGTAGCCTCTCGTAGAGAAGCCTTGCCGGAGGCATCACCATTTTCTTGTGCAATCAGATTTTTTATTCACCCGATCTTTTTGCTTGAAATGCTTGTAAATCAGCGCCTTTTAGGAAATGAAACACCCCTGACGGGTTAGGAGTGTTTCATAGCCTTCATTGGTAATCAGTCAACTTAAGCTAAAACTCCTTTAAAATCTCGTTTCTAGCCTCTGGCTGGAAATGCTGCCTCCCATTAGGCATTCCCAGCCTCCGACAGAGAGCGAGATAATCTCCTAAAAGCTTTTTCTAGACTGCCTATAAATCTAGAAATAATTTGGGATAATTTATTTTTTGCAAGTCCCTAAAAGAGAAGGATAGTAAGATTCAAAGCCTCTCTCTTTTTATAAAAAATCTTGAAAGTAAGTCTAAGGATAGATTGACAATATATTTGTTCGTCAAATTTATCCTGCCTTCGTAGCAAACTGGTTATAATTATCTTCCATCTCCCTCAGAAATTAAATTCTCATCTACACAGTATTTATATGGGACGTGTTCGTTCTAAATCTGACCTACCCACAAAAATCTGTCCGGTATGTCAACGTCCTTTTACATGGCGTAAAAAGTGGCAAGATTGTTGGGACGATGTGAAATATTGCTCAGAACGTTGTCGTCGTCGCCGTTCTGAAGCTCAAAATGAAACCAACTGCAACACAGACGCAAATAGCGCAAGAGATTAATGGAGTTACAGGTGCAACCTAAATTAATTATTCATGGCGGGGCTGGTAGTTCTCTCCACGGTAAAGGCGGATTAGAGGCGGTGCGCCGATCGCTCCATACAGTAATAGAAGAAGTTTATTCTCTATTATTGTCAGGAGCAACTGCCTCAGAGGCAGTGGTGCAGGGTTGCCTAATGCTCGAAGACAACCCCCGTTTTAATGCTGGTACTGGTTCAGTATTACAATCCGATGGACAAATCCGCATGAGTGCTTCCCTGATGGATGGTGCATCAGGGCGGTTTAGTGGGGTGATTAATATCTCGCGGGTGAAAAATCCGATTGATTTAGCGCAATTTTTGCAAAGCTCGCCAGACCGAGTGCTATCAGATTTTGGTTCGGCTGAGTTGGCGCGGGAAATGCAAATTCCCAGCTATAACGCTTTAACTGATTTGCGGTTACAAGAGTGGATACAAGAGCGCCAAGATAATTTTAAAAGCACAATGGCTGGCGTGGTAGCAGAACCCGAACTGCTAGAAACCAGCAATGCCGGACGCGGTACCATCGGTGTAGTAGCTTTAGATGCATCTGGTAAGTTAGCTGCTGGCACTTCTACTGGTGGGAAGGGCTTTGAGCGGATTGGCAGGGTAAGTGATTCGGCGATGCCAGCAGGTAATTATGCGACTAGTAATGCTGGTGTTAGCTGTACTGGCATTGGCGAAGATATCATCGATGAGTGTTTAGCCGCACGGATTGTAGTGCGTGTTACTGATGGGATGTCACTGAAGGAGGCGATGCAGCGATCCTTTGGGGAAGCCCAGGAGAACAAACGCGATTTGGGAGCGATCGCCTTAGATGCTAGTGGAGCGATCGCTTGGGGAAAAACTAGCGAAATCTTACTCGCCGCCTACCACGATGGCGAAAAAGTTGGTGACACGTTGGAATGGACTGGCAACGAACTGATCGGCTATTGTTGAATCAGTTTCAGGGCTTCGGCTAAAGTTTCTTGCCGGTCAACCATTGCGGCCAATTCTTGGGCTTCATAACGCCCTTTCCTGCGGAACGCTGCGCGAACAAAAGCTTCTAGCGCCGCTCTTTTCAGTGCCACTTGATATCCTTGTTCCAGAATATCGATTAATTCTGCTTGATTCAAGTAAAAACCACTGGATTTGCGGCGCTTGTTTATTTTGTTGATTTCCCGCACTGTATTATTCTATTAAAACATCCCAAGAGCGAGTAGAACGTTTTTCGGCCTTTTGTTTAATTAAATGGATGAGCAGAATCACACCATAACTATCAATTTTATTGATTTTGTCATTGAGGCTCATTTCTTCTAACTCATCCACCAACAGCAACGCCTCATGGATTTTGCCTTGTTCTAGAAGTTGCCTAAGTTCTAGCAGTTCTTCCATGTATGTTATATGTTGAGATTTATAGTCTAAAACCACAGATCGAGCGCAATTAACACCGATGAATTATTTATGTCGATCTGTGGTTTCATTTTCAACATTTTTCCTTCGCCAAGCTGGTTTCACCACCTGACGACTACGGGCAATTACCAGAGAATCATCAGGAACATCTTCTGTCACAGTCGAACCAGCTGCAATGTAGACATCATCTCCCAAAGTGAGCGGAGCCACTAAAACGCTATTGGCGCCAGTTTTCGTGCGATCGCCTATTTTGGTACGATGTTTCTTCACGCCGTCATAGTTGGCAGTAATTGTACCAGCACCAATATTCACCTGATTGCCGACAACAGTATCACCTATATATGACAAATGGGCTGCATTGGTGCGATCGCCTAATTGCGTATTTTTCAGTTCCACAAAATTCCCCACACGGCAACCAGCACCCACCTGTACCTGACCGCGCAAATGAGTATAAGGGCCAATTCGGCTTCCGGCCTGCACGGTGCTATTTATGACTACTGAATATTGCACTGTGACATTTTCACTTAACTGACTATTTTCAATTAAACTCCCCGGCCCAATGCGACTTCCTGTTTGAATAACCGTATTTCCCCGCAGGTGAGTTTGGGGTTCAATAATTACATCCGGCTGCAATTCCACTGTTTCATCAATGGTGATGCTTGTGGGGTCGATCAGGGTGACACCCGCCAGCATCCATTTCTCCTTGACTCGTTTTTGCAAAATTTCGGATGCTGTTGCCAGTTGCAAGCGATCGTTGATGCCGAGAATTTCTTGGTAATCTTCCACATCCACTGCCATTACTTGTCCCACCTGAGTTACGGCATCGGTAAGATAGTATTCTTTTTGGGCATTGTTTGCCTGGAGGTGGGGAAGCACTTTTGCCAAATCTGGCCAACGAAAGCAGTAAACTCCAGCGTTAATCCGCTGATTTTCTCGTTGAGCAGCCGTACAATCCTTGTGTTCGACCATTTGCTGCACAATATTTTCATCGTTACAAAAAACGCGCCCATAGCCTGTGGGGTCAGGTAGGTGCGAGGTGAGAATAGTGGCAGAGTTTTGATTTCGGACGTGAGTTTGTAACATCTGCTTAAGAGTTTCGCTGCGCATTAACGGTAAATCGCCGTTAAGTACCAGCAAATCTCCAGTGTAGTTTTCCAAGTGAGGAAGTAATTGCTGGATAGCATGACCTGTCCCCAATTGCACAGTCTGTTCGACAAACTCCAAACTGGGAATTGAATGCATGGCGGCTTGCACTTCCTCGGATTGATATCCCACAATCACGATTCGCCGTGAGGGCGAAAGTGGTTCTACACTTTCGAGAACTCTCTCTACTAGCGATCGCCCACCCAAAGAATGTAAAACCTTGGGTAAGCGTGATTTCATCCGTGTGCCGCGTCCCGCCGCTAGAATTGCTACAACTACCATAATTAGCTATCAGCTATCAGTGAAATTGTGATTAATGCTGTTGGTACTTTAAAATCTCGGCTCAAATCATACCAGCTAATTATAGAAGACTGAAAATATCAAAGGAGTCAGAATTCAGGAATCGGTATAACTTTACTCCTCAAAAGCAGAGATTATCATCATACCAATTAGCGTTCTTGACAGCAGCTACAAATCATTACTCCCTATTCCCCACTCTTGCTTTTTTCCTGACAAGAGCGAATAAACTCTGCAAACTGCTGCATTAGTTTCGGATTACGCCAACCGGAATCAGTTTCTTCTTGCATCACTAAAAGTGCTTCTGCTGAAGTAAAAGCTCTTTTGTAAGGCCGTTCGCTGGTTAGGGCATCGTAAATATCAATTAACTGAAATACTTGCGCTAGGTAAGGAATATCATCCCCCTTGAGTCGATCGGGGTAGCCTGAACCATCCCAGCGTTCGTGGTGATGACGAATAATCGGAATTACACCGCGCATACTGCGTAGTGGCTGGCAGATTTTTTCTCCAATCAAAACGTGCTGCTGCATAATCTGCCAATCTTCGGGGGTGAGTTCGCCTTTTTTCAGCAACACTGCATCGGGAATACCCACCTTACCGATATCGTGAAGATAACCACCCCACATCAAATCTCGAATTTGATAGCGTGAGAGGTTGAGGTATTCACCAAAAGCTTGTCCCAGTTTTACTAGACGTTCGCAATGGTTGCCTGTATTGGGATCGCGACTTTCAATGGACATAGCAATGGAAAACAGTACTTGTTCGGCATGGTCTAAATCTTCGTTCAGACGCTTCTGCTGCACCAAGGACTTTACACGCGCCGCTAGTTCCACCCGATCGAAGGGTTTCGTGAGAAAATCATCTGCCCCAACTTCAATTCCCCGAATGCGCGATCGCCTGTCATTTAACGCTGTAATAAAAATTACTGGGATTAACCTAGTCTGCTCATCTTGTTTAAGCAATTGGCACACTTCAAATCCATCCATTCCTGGCATCATTACATCCAGCAAAATCAAATCTGGTTGTTTTTGAGTTACCAATCCCACAACAATAGAACCCCTGTCCGCCTCAATCACTTCGTATCCTTCCATCCCCAACAGGGCAACAGCAGTCATCCTGCTGGCGGCATGATCGTCAACAACTAAAACCTTCGGCGGATCTAAATCAAACCCATTCACTTTAGAACCTTTAGCTTGTAGTGTTCTAGAGACCAATGAATCATCATCACAATTAACATCAGATTTTATCCAAGAAGACATTGCTTGCCTATCTTCAAGCATAAGGTCTCCTTGAGATAAGCCTAAAGAATAACCCTCCGCATTTTGCGATTTCACGGCATGATTTGAACCGATACTCTTCACTGTGCTAATGGGGTTTGACCCATTAACAATTTTTTCTGTAAAGCCTGTATGGTTGGATTTCCATTGAATCACAAAGGCACTCCAAGTTTTTTCACAAGTTAGTTAACAGTGTCAGATTTTAAAAAAAAATTTAAGATTCGACTGTATCTGAGTCAGAGTTTCGATATGGATTATGCATGATGTCAGGCTGCCGATCTGGATTTTTCGCAGCATGTATCTTTTATGTTACGAACAATGTGTATCTTGCTGTCAAATTTTTTGCTTCTAATTCCAGTATGATAAATTCTCACAAATGTTAAATCAGGTTTTTTACGGAGATTTTTTAGCCTTGTGGCGTCAGAAAACGTTGTAATTGACCACTTTATATCAAGATATCGGATTTTGAGTTTTAAGTCTTTATAGTAATCATTTAGATATAAATGTTTTTACTCAGTTATAGGAATACTCCAGTACTGCTAAATATGATGTGATATTGAATACTAACATATAGTTAAGCTATTTGGCTTGTAAAAACTCGTTGAATTAGGCTTGCAGCCCATAGGCGTAGCATATTGTATGATATTGCAATCAAACTACAAACTAGTTCCCATAAAATCCCTGCCTTGTGTTCCCAATAGCCACCTTTTTCGCCAATGAGAGGCAGGTTCTAGACAAGAGATTTGTTGCTCTTGTTGTCGCCGCCTGACTATGACTTCAGTTGGATCGCTCAATTGAGGATCGCGATAGGGAATAGCAGCACGAGTTAACAAGTGTTCTTTTTCAACTTCTGAGAGGGTAGTGAGTAGCGAGTAGTCTTTAGACTCAGCATCTTTAGAATGTGTTGCCACAGTACCAGGCGATCGCCTTCCTACGGGTGGGGTAGAAGATATCACCAAGCCAGCAGACAAAAGTGCTGTGCGTATAGCAGCAGCACAAGAATAGGTGGCTAATACACCATCTGGATGTAAACACAATGACAGCTGTTTAATAAATTCAACAGTCCATAATTGAGGACACTGTGGTGGTGAAAAGGGATCGAGGAAAATTGCATCTGCCCAGAAACCCGACTGACGTACTAGCGCGATCGTAGTTCTAGCATCGCCAATTAGTAGCTTCGCTTTCAGGCAAGGTGTTTGTGCTTGATGCTCAAAAGCTAGCTTTTTCAAAATTTCAATATAGTTACAGTTCCAAGTGTCGAACAATTGATGAGCGATCGCCGCTTGTGGAACTGCTGGATTCAGTTCTAAACCGATTACTTCAACACAACAACTAGGATTCACTGCCCAAATTGTTTGCAAAGCAGCAGCTGTGTTATATCCTAGACCATAACAAACATCCAATAGTCGCAAGATCGGTTTTTGCGCTGCTGTAGCCAGTTGAGTAGGTTCCACAAACTTGCAAAAACTTTCCTGCGTAGCTCCAGAGTCGCTGTGAAAGGATTCACCAAACTCTTGAGAGACAAAGGTGAAAGAACCATCTGCTGTTAATTTAGGTGTAAAATTCTCTAAGTCTGACATTTTACAAAAAAACTAAATAATGACTAATGCCCAATACTTCGGCTTACCTCGGCTCCGCTCGGCACGAGTCGCTCAGTACAAGTCCCCAATTTGTTGTTTCGCCAGCTTGGCTGTTTGAACATCTAGAAGATCCGCAAGTCGTTATTGTGGATTGTCGCTTTTCTTTAGCCGATCCACAACTAGGACAGCAACAGTATCAAAAAAGTCATATACACGGGTCATATTACTTAGATTTGAATCAGGATCTTTCCAGCCCAGTGGGTAAGCATGGCGGAAGACATCCTTTACCTAACCCTCATGATATAGCTAACAAATTGGCAGCGATTGGCGTAAATTACCAAAAAAGTTTAGTTGTAGCTTATGATGATTCGCGCTTTGCCTTTGCGGCTCGTCTATGGTGGCTGTTGCGCTATCTAGGACATGAGCAAGTAGCAGTACTGGATGGCGGCTTGGCTGGATGGCAAAAAGCTGGATATTCTGTTACAGATGTTATTCCTCCCCCACGAATGGGTACGTTTGTCGCTCAAGTACAAACTGAAAAGGTGGTAGATATTACAGCGGTGAAAAGCCAGAAAGATAGCCACGAGGTAGTATTGGTAGATTCAAGAGAGAGCGATCGCTATCGAGGCGAACGAGAGCCAATCGATCGAATTGCTGGACATATTCCCGGTGCAGTCAACTATCCTTGGCAAGAAGTTACAGACTCTTCCGGCTACCTACTCCCTCCAGAAGAACAACGCCGTCGATGGGAAAAGCTAGAAACAGCCGAAGAAATATTTGTATATTGCGGTTCTGGCGTTACTGCTTGTGTGAATTTACTTTCTTTAGAATTAGCTGGTATTAGCAAGGGTAAACTTTATGCTGGTAGCTGGAGTGATTGGATTTCCTATTTATAGTCATTAGTCATTAGTCACTTGTACTGAGTTTCGACTGCGCTCAACTACTGCATAGTCGTTGGCGCAGCCTCTCGAAGAGAAGTATTGGTCATTAGTCATTAGTTTTTAATAAAGGATAAATCACAAAGGACTAATGACTAATGACAAAGGACAAATTTCAAAACCGACCTAATTGCAAACCATAATTAATACTGAAGAACCAACCATCAAAATCAATGTTTTCGGCGGTTGAACTACCTAAACTTACTCCAGCTTGGACATTCATAAAAATGGTATCGGATATTCGGTAATTTAAGTGTCCGAATATCCGATAAAATTCGTCTTCTCGATCGCGCTGTGTAAAGTCTGATAAACTCATTTGGTAGTCAATACCAACCTGGAGAGGCTTTTGCAAGTTATAGTTCAGAGACACCCAAAAGGAATTGATTATCCGATTACGACTTTGGGGATCGGCAAAATTTACACTCAATTCGTAGAAGCTATCTAGGGTTAATCTTGAAGTTAAGGGATCTCGCCGTCCTAAAGATAGTTGTAGGGAATTTTCATTTAAAAAGCGATCGCCTGCTTTGAAGCTATCGAAGCGATCGCTGCTGTTGGCATAAAATAACTGTTGATTGCTCCAACTGATTTCTCCAAACATTCGTTGGGATAGCTGCTGGTAAATACTGAAATTGAATTTCACCTGGTTGTAATGATATTCTGACTGATTTATATAACGAATCAGATTGCCATCAATTGAGCCATTTACAAAAGTCTTAGATCCCAAAGGGAAATATGTAGAGGCTAGTGTCAGTCCAGAAATAATTAAACCATCTTCTATGGGACTATCATTTGAGGAAAATATGTTACTCGTTTGAAAGTAGCCGACACGTCCTTGTAGATAGCCAATAGGTTTAAACTGAGGTACAGGTTGTTCTGTCGGTGGTGGTAGCTGTTGTTCTAGGGGTTGTTGTTCTAGAGGTCGTAACCGCACCCGCAACCCCAATTCGCGATCGCTATCAGATTCAAACGGTTGTTTTGGCGATCGTAGCAATTCTATCAATCTCTCTCGCCTTTGAGAATACTCTCTCTCAGGTAAATTTAATAGTTCCTCCTTTGAGTCTGAAGGAGATATGGGCAAATTATTTGGCTGCGATTCTAGCTGTGGCGGGTCATTTTGCTTTTGAGTATCTATAGGTTCTTCGGTTTTATCTGGGATTTGAGTCGTTTCTGGTGTTTGCTGTGCCAGATTTAACGGCATCCGAGAGTCTAAAGTATGTAACTCACTCGACAGCTTGCAAAAAGAGTTAATTGCTTTTTGCTCCAACTTATGACATAACTGCTCATGAGTTACCTGCATATTTGCTAAATGATTAGAATACAAAACATCTGTAATTGCAGATTCTGCCGCATCTACTCTAATGCAACACCAACTTCCACCACTGGACGTTAACAAAATACAAAAAAACAAATTTTTCCAGTTCTTGAGTCGCATCTGGTTAGATCGCATTGATTGCGTTTGGCAAATGTAGACCCACAAGCTGTATCGGAAGTTCCGACTACAAAGATACAGTTGATTGCATCTATTTTAGCTTTGTAGGTATATACTGAAACTACAAACTAAAATTGGTTCTTTTCGGATTTTTCCCAGATTTTTTTGTAAAACTGAGATGCTCCGATAAAATCCCTGCTTAAATTTTAGTGAAATACAGCCAGTGGGTAATTTCACAACAAATCTTAGCAAGTTATGGTCCCCCATAATTAATGACCCTCTGCCTGAAGTGATTATAAAGGATTATATGTAAGGTACTTCTCGTTTAATTTTTTATATCAAATACTAACTTTTCAATCTTCCAGAGACTTTATTGCATACAATTTAATTTTTCCTTCAGAAAATTCAATCAATTAAATACATATAGTAATCCAATTTGATTCATGAACTGGCTTGCATAGATAAGGAACATGTAAACACGAAAAAAAATAATAGATGTGTACTGAGTTTTTTCAAAAATAAAATATGAATATTTTGTATTATTTTATGTATTAAATCTAAATTAAAATTTAAACTAATTTATCTAAAAAGCTCTTACAACAATTACCATTAGCTTAAACTTTAATTTTTATGATATTACTTGAAAGTCAAAATTTCTCAAACTATGTTTTATAAATCGTTTCCATTATTGGTAATTGGTTTATGGGGACTTATAGTACTGCCTTTGCCAAATCGGGTAAGTGCTATAACTCCTCTAACGCGAGCAGAGATTCAGAACCTCCGCAACATCGTACAACTGATACCCAAAGATAAATTGAAGAAACGTCCTGCACGCAAATTAGATGCAATGACCCCTGGGGACGGTTTGTCAACTGGTCGATCTTCTCTAGCAGATTTGCGTTTTAATGATGGCTCTTTGGCACGAGTTGGAGAACAGGCGTTATTTCAATTTTTGCCGAAGACTCGTGACTTTAAACTGACAAATGGGACTGTGTTGTTGCTCATCCCACCAGGAAAGGGGCAAACACGTATACAAACACCAAATGCAGCAGCAGCAATTCGTGGTTCAGCATTATTTGTACGCTACGACCAACAAACAGACACCACGATTGTAGGTGCGCTGACAAATAGCGGCATTGAAGTTTCTAACAAGAAAGCTTCTCAAACTCAGGTGTTGGAAGCAGGGCAAATGGTGATTATAGTTAAAGGCGAATTTCAGAGATTATATGATTTTGATCTCAGAAATTTTTATGAAACGAGCCAGATGGTTAGGGAACTTGATTTAAACAGGCAGAGTCCTGTGCCTACACCCGATCCTGCAATCACCAGTGTTCAAGCCGAAACTACTGCGGCTTTGAAAGCACAGCCACCTATAAAAGGCGAGGGAGTATTTGAAATGAAGCTAACTCCTACACCCGACACCTCAACTCAGACAACATCCGACACCTCAACTCAGACAACATCAGTCACCCCAGTTAAGACAACACCCGACACCCCAGCTAAGACAACATCCGACACCCCAGTTAAGACAACACCCGACACCCCAGCTAAGACAACATCCGACACCCCAACTCAGACAACATCCGACACCCCAACTCAGACAACATCCGACACCTCAACTCAGACAACACCCGACACCCCAGCTAAGACAACATCAGTCACCCCAGTTAAGACAACACCAGTCGCCCCAATTGAGCCAACACCTGTAACCCCAACAGAGCCAACACCCGTAATACGCGTAACTCCAACACCTGTAACCTCAACAGATCCAACGCCCGTAACGCCGATAGATCCAACACCCGTAATACCCGTAACTCCAACACCTGTAACCTCAACAGATCCAACGCCCGTAACGCCGATAGATCCAACACCCGTAATACCCGTAACTCCAACACCTGTAACTTCAACAGATCCAACGCCCGTAACGCCGATAGATCCAACACCCGTAATACCCGTAACTCCAACACCTGTAACCTCAACAGATCCAACGCCCGTAAC
>NZ_JBALDR010000042.1:0-278621 GCF_036917315.1 Nostoc sp.
CTTTCAGGGTGTTGTCCCATGAGGCAGAAATCACCTGTTGCCCATTGGGGGTGACGGCGACGGCATTTACCGAGTCACTATGACCTTTGAGGGTGCGGAGTAAGCGTCCTCCTGGTGGAGTTAAGCTAGGGGTTAAGGGACACAGCCAAGGGGTAGTTGTCCTTTGCTTTATTTGTGCCAATAATGCCTGAATTTCCTCTGGCATTTGCTGATTTAGTAACCTTCCGTGCAATTGACTCGCTAATTGCTGCTTATCTGTTACAAAAACATGTGCTGATAGTCTCAATGCTCCTTGAACTAATTTGAGATTTTTGACTTTCTCAGAGTTGGATTCTGAGTAATTTAATGTCTCTTCACCATCGATCAAATCATAATCGTCAATTAGCGGCTGCACCCCAAACTCAGGATAGTTAATCTTGGCAGTAATGAAATCAAAATCAGTCAGAGTTTGGTAATACTTTTCTAATTTTCCCGACTTTACCAAGCTTGGCGCTAAACTACCCAAGTAAGCACGTTGAAAAGCAGGACTTTGTGCCGCTAATTTGTCAGCAAATTCTCCCATATCACGCCATCTTCCCGATCAGGTAGTCTGCAATGCGTTGATTAACCTCTTGAAATAGCTTTCGTTTGGAATCCAAAACCCGTTTTGCTTTCAAAAAGTCTAAAAAACTAGCGTGATAGATGCTATGGCAGATTTCTCCTTTTATATCCTGCTGCTTCAAATACTCAACCCACTCATCTAAAACCGATTGCACATCATATTCCTCCTGTTTGGCAATATCTGCTATCATCTTCCAGGTAATTGGTGTACCAATCTCCACTAAAATAAACAGGATAAATACTTTTACTTCTTGGGGCTTTGCATCCATCCCCATACGTCCCCAATGAACTTGATAATAATCCTGAAGACCATCGGGTAATTGCGTTAAACTCAGGTCTTTATAGTCACCTTTAGCAATTCCTGGCAAGACATAGCGCAGGTACATAAAATTGTTGTCACTCTTAGTTGCTACTTGCTCAACAAAAGTCTCATCAGCAATATTTTTTTCTTGAATCCAATTTCTCAAGCCATCTTTATAGTCAGATATATCGTTCAGAATAAAGGTGATATATGCTTGAATATCATCACGATTTAATTGATCGTATTTACTTGCAGTTAAATCTAACTCTTGGTGTTTAACACCCTCAATATATAAACGCTTTTTATTAGGTTCATAACGTCGCCTCGTCAGCAAAAAATAAACTTTATCTGGCAGAGTCTTAGGCAAATATAAAATATTTTCTGCCCCTGGTTCTTGTTCTACTTCATCCAACGCATCAATTACAATTACCAACCGTTCACCATCAGAAATTTTGGCACTCGCTTTAATTAATAAAGCTGATAACTCATCATTTTCAGTATTTTCTAACTGGTAGCGATTAGTTAGCTGTTGACGAATACTTTTCAGAAATAATTCTGGGCTATTGTTTCTTTCTTGCAAAACATTAAAGTAACAAATCGCTTTATTTTCATAAACATACTTTGCTGCTATAGCACTTTTCCCCATCCCCGCATCACCGATCACTGTAAAATAACCCTTGGGATATTCTTTGAGAAAATCATCAAAAGCATCAAATACAAATTTGCGTCCACAAAACGAGCGAATCTTTTCTTTAATTAGCGGTTCAAACTCTTGTGTTGATTGCAGGTTTTGATTCCAATCTTGATGGTGAACTATATCTAATGGGCTAATGTTTAAAACTTGAGCAATATTCTTCACCGCCCATCTTTCAACTCCATTAGAAGCAGGTTTAGTACCAAGCAAACGTTTGATAGTATCAACACTTACTTTAGCTCTTTGTCCTAGTTCTTCTTGAGTCAATTTTGCTTGTTTCATGGCTTCTCTGAGCCGAGTTTTCCCTGTTTCGCTAGCCTTTACTTTATTGGAATCAAGAATCATAGATTTTTAAATAGAAATAAAACAAATAAAACTATAAACAATTTTGAATTTTGCTGTCTAGGGCAGATAGGTTTTGCAAATAACTCTAATTGCCCTAATTTCAAGGGCAGATAATCAAGATTAACTCAATCTAATTGCCCTGGAATCTCTCATTATCTCTATTTAAGATACTGATATACAAACAAATTCTATAGCTAAAGGCTAAGGAACTTAACAATGCAAAATAATAATGATCCAATAAAAGGCGAATTTATGCATGAGTTGTTGCGCCAAGCAAAATTAACATTCAACCTTGCTTTGAGTGTCACCGCTGCTTCTGCCATGATGACATTAGGCGGTGTAGGTTTGCTGTATTTCAACAAAGTATCCGAAGCCAGCCTCACAGCTGGAGGCGGCGCACTGGCTACTATAACTAGCGTTCAACTCGCTAAACAAACAAGAGAGGAATTATTACAGATTCTAGAAAAATCAGATGGGTGAATTTAGAG
This sequence comes from Nostoc sp., assembly GCF_036917315.1. GTDB lineage: Bacteria > Cyanobacteriota > Cyanobacteriia > Cyanobacteriales > Nostocaceae > Nostoc. Next base: position 2,429 of record NZ_JBALDR010000042.1, read on the forward strand.
AAGATAGAGCGATTATCTTTACAATAAATTGAAAAGTGGGCATAGGCGTAACCCGTCGTAGAGATCGCCTAGCCATTTCGAGTTCCAAAGCTTAACGTTGACCTTCCGAGGCTCGACGTTGACCTTCTGAGGCTCGACGTTGACCTTCTGAGGCTCGACTTTGACCTTCTGAGGCTCAACTTTGACCTTCTGAGGCTCAACGTTGACCTTCTGAGGCTCAACTTTGACCTTCTGAGGCTCGACTTTGACCTTCTGAGGCTCAACGTTGACCTTTCGAGGCTCAACTTTGACCTTCCGAGGCTCGACGTTGACCTTCTGAGGCTCGACTTTGACCTTTTGAGGCTCAACTGCGGCAATATTAACCTTGGAACCGCATAGATGCTTCTGACTTTTCACGTTATGCGGAAAAATCCACCAAAAACCTAACCCCCTAACCCCCTTCCCGTGTCGGGAAGGGGGAAAATTCAAAGTCTTTCTCCTTATTAGGCTACGGTGTACACACAAGTTATCGAATCACTACTAGTCCTCGAATTACCCCACCCTAACCCTCCCCTTGTAAAGGCTACGGTGTACACACATCTTTCTAGAAAACCAAAATCGTCGTAGATCCCCCTAAATCCCCCTTAAAAAGGGGGACTTTGAGAGCTTTTTGCCCCCCTTTTTAAGGGGGGTTGGGGGGATCAAAAGGCTGTGGTGCAACTCTAGAAGACTTGTGTGTACACCGTAGCTTGTAAAGGGGAGGGAACTAGATTTCTTGTTTCCCCCCTTGTAAAGGGGGGATTAAGGGGGGTAATTCGACTTGTGTGTACACCGTAGCCTTATTAGGAGAGAGAAATAGAAGTGAGGTTTTCCAAATGCCGTGAAAAGTCAGATAGATGCTTGAACACTAAAGATAGCCATCTATGGTATAGAAATGTATAGAATCTTGTAAAGATATAAAATATAGTTTTTAAATGCACACATTTCTTGCTTCTTCCTCAATGCCGCTGTCTGTACCACCAAATCACTTTCAGCCTATGAAGATTGTCGCACTGGGGGACAGCTTAATTTATGGATTCGGCGACCCAGAAAAAGGAGGCTGGATTGAGCAACTACGGCGATGGTGGATGTTGCCGGATAGTGCCGGTCATATTCTTTATAATTTAGGGGTAAGAGGCGATCGCACGCAACAAGTAGCCCAAAGACTAGAAGTTGAGTTCCGCCACCGGGGTGAACTGCGAAATCGTGTCCCCGACTTGATTATTTTATCAGTAGGCGTGAATGACTCAGCCCGGTTGGCGCGTCCCGATGGTCGAAGTTACACAGATTTTACATTGTTTGAAAAAGAAATTGCGTCTCTGCTAGATTTAGCACAGCAACTTTGTCCTGTGTTATTCGTGGGCATGGTGCCAGTGGATGAAGCCAAAATGCCGTTTTTAGATTGTTTTTACTACAATCATGCCGACCAGTACCGCTACAAAGAAGCAACTCGAATTGCTTGCAGCAAACGGCAGATTCCCTATTTGGATATTTTTGAGCAATGGATGGAACGGGGTGAAAGTTGGCGACTCAAACGCTTGAGTGAAGATGGACTCCATCCCAATACACTAGGTTATCAAGCTTTGTTAGAAGATGTAATCAATTGGGATGCCATACCTTCTCTACGAGACGCTACCCGAACAATGGATTTTGCTAATGCAGCTTACCATTCTAAATTTGATTATCACCTTAAACCATCCTAATAATTAATATAGAAGATGTGTTGGTGCTTTGGAGGTAGCCGATATTCTCGTATTTGCCATCCTCGCAAAAAGCACCACAATCTTCCTAATTTTTTAATGAAGTGAGTCAAAATCTATCTATAAAAAGTCTAATTTCTCTATATTATTCATAACTCCTAACTCCTAACTCCTAACTGCTAACTCAGCACTCCTATGACACCAACTTTATTTGGTCGCTGGCAAACTCGATTATTATTACTGGCAACTGTCGGCGTACTCGTATCTTTGCCATTTGCAATAGGTTGGATTGGCCCTAGTGCTAACTCAGTTTATTTTTGGATACTTGCTTATGTCGCCATTTTGGGCTTAGGTTGGGATGTACTTTATAACTATCTCCAAAAATCACGTTGGGATAGAGATTGGCCCGCAGCCTATCAACTCTTAGCTGGTATATGGGAATTAATATTTATATTTTGTGGAGTTAAGCTAATTGGCTTCTTGCCAATACCTTTACCGAAAGAAGAACTTTCGCCAGAAACTTTTTTATTGCACTATAGCATCGTGTGGCTAGCAGTTTTTATTAGTTCCCAAAGCCTGATGCGAATTATCTTCCCTCGTTGGCGTTTCCGGGGCGGGGAGTGGTTGTAAAATTTCAAATTCTCGAAACTAATTTAATCAAAAATTCTAGCAATTTTCAGGTAATTGAGCCGTAGGTTAGGGACGTACATTTGTGCGTCCCTACAATCGATTGTGCCTCAAATAGATAAGAAAAGGCTATAAATCAAAAATTAACAAATCATAAAAAATCATATATGGCGGTTTTAGTTTGGATGCAATATGTTGTATTGACGTACAGTTGTGTGCGTTATTAAGAACAAGATGACTTTGGAAACCAAAGCAACGTATTGCTTGTTGTATCTCATCAAATTACAAACAGCTATCTTATGTTTACAAAATTGGCATTTGTGCTGATGTAGTAGTCATATATGAGTAAAACAGGAAAACTTTAGAGTCTAGGGAGATTCTTCAATGCAGAGACATAAATTAAGGAAGTGCAATGTCAAATTTTGATCTGGTTATTCAGCTATTTCTGCAACTCACAGTTATTTTAACCACTTGTCGCATTGTCACGATTTTAGGACGCCGCTATCTTGGTCAAACCGATGTTGTTTGCGAAATGATCGCAGGTGTAATGCTAGGGCCATCACTTTTAGGATTGATTGCACCAGATTTTCAGCAATGGCTATTTCCTAAGCTTCCTATCATCACTGCTGTCGGACTCAAAATACCCAATCCATCGATGTCGATTTTGTATGCTATCAGCCAGATTGGGTTGGCAATTTATATGTTTTTGATTGGTTTAGAGTTTAATACCAAACTCTTAAAACATCATATTAAAAGTGCAAGTTTGCTATCTGCGGCTGGGATTATCACTCCTTTTATTTTAGGAGCGATCGCATCTTTTTGGTTTTATCACAATGGCGATTTTTTTCAACCAAAAGTCATGCCTTGGTCAGCCGCTTTGTATCTGGGTGCGTCGATGACAATTACGGCTTTCCCAATGTTAGCTCGTATTCTTTACGAACGCGGTCTTGCACAAACTCGCTTTGGTACTTTGGCTTTAGGTGCAGCATCGGTAGATGATGCAGTTGCTTGGTGTTTGCTGGCGATCGTGCTTGCCAGCGTGAAAAATTCTCTGAGCATTGCCATATTAGCAATTGGTGGTGGCATTTGCTATGTGCTATTTGCGATTTTTCTCGGACAACCTCTACTGAAAGCCTTCACACGGATGACAAAACGCGAAGGTGTGAACAGACAAACCTTGACTTTAATGTTGATAATTTTGATGTTTTGTGCATGGTTTACCGATGTTACAGGTATCTATGCAATATTTGGTGCTTTTGTGTTGGGAGCAGTGACACCACGCGGAGAATTTGCCCAACAAATTCGCCAATATACGGAATTTTTAACTACTTCTTTTTTGTTACCGATCTTTTTTGTTTTCTCTGGATTAAACACTCAAATTGGATTGGTAAACACACCTACTTTATGGGGAGTGACGCTATTAATTATTGCGATCGCAATTCTCGGTAAAGGTGTTGCTTGTATGTTGGCTGCAAAATTGGCGGGAGAAAATTGGCGCGAATCTGCAACAATCGGCGCTCTGATGAATGCTCGTGGTTTGATGGAGTTAATCATCCTCAATATTGGTCTGGAACAAGGTATAATTACCCCAACTTTATTCACGATAATGGTTATTATGGCGGTCATTACTACTCTTATGGCATCACCACTGATTGCCTTTTTATTGCACGGTACAAGCTATGAAAAATCTTCTACTTAAGCAAAATTACATATTAGATTAATTAAGTATCTAGTACAATATCTCAGCTAGTTTTGAGGGTTTTTAGTAAGCGCTTTAGTGCTGAGAAAATTAAGGACTCAAGTCCTTACTACTAACTTGCTTACCCATAACGGCTGCAACTGCATCGTAACAATAATTAATATAACAAGGAAGCACAAATTACTCTTTGTTGTATCTAACAAGCTTGACATTTTCCAGTCTTTTAAAGAATTATCTTAGGGAAACCAGATAGTTAATTTTGAGGAAACCATGCACATAGTTGTTCTCGTTCTGGTTGAGGTGCTGATTGTTATTGGACTTTCACGGGTAGTAGGTCTAGCATTTCGTTCTATTAAGCAACCGCTAGTAATTGGTGAAATTGTCGCCGGAATTATGCTCGGCCCATCTTTATTTGGTTTAGTTGCTCCCCATCTAGCAGTTAGCTTGTTTCCACCAGAAACTTTTCCTTTTCTGAATGTTTTGTCTCAGGTGGGACTAATATTTTTCATGTTTTTGATTGGGCTAGAACTAAATCCCAAATACCTCAGCGGACAATTAGAAGTAGCAGTTTTAACTTCTCATGTCAGCATTTTGGTGCCGTTTTCTCTAGGAACATTGCTAGCGGTGATACTTTATCCCCTAGTTTCCAATGCAAGTGTATCATTCACCGCCTTTGCATTATTTTTGGGGGCGGCGATGTCGATTACTGCCTTTCCAGTGTTGGCGCGAATCATTACTGAAAACAATTTACAAGGAACGCGTTTAGGAACCCTAGCGTTAACTTGTGCAGCAGTGGATGATGTGACAGCTTGGTGTCTATTAGCAGTAGCGATCGCAGTTGCACGGACTGGTGACTTTGCTGATGCTATACCTACAATTATCGCCAGTATAGTTTACATCGGCTTGATGTTGACAGTCGGTCGTTGGTTCCTGCAACGCCTTGCCAAACACTACCTCCGTGCGGGAAGACTCAGCCAATTACTGCTAGCTGGGATTTATATGGCAGTAGTTGCGTCGGCACTAATCACCGAACTAATTGGGATTCACTTAATTTTTGGGGCATTTTTGCTGGGAGCAGCCATGCCCAAAAATGAAGATTTAGTGCGAGAATTGGCAATAAAAACGGAAGATTTTGTCCTAATTTTCTTGCTGCCCATATTTTTTGCCTACAGTGGTTTAAAAACGCAGATTGGCTTGCTCAACCGTCCCGAATTGTGGCTTTTGTGTGCGTTGGTTTTAGCAGTGGCGATCGCAGGCAAGTATGTTGGTACTTATGTAGCAGCGCGTGTCAGTGGCATTAGTAAACGGGAAGCCTCGGCACTCGGTTGGTTAATGAATACTCGCGGTTTAACCGAACTGATAGTGCTAAACATTGGTTTAGAGTTAAAGGTAATTTCCCCCTTAATATTTACCATGCTGGTAATTATGGCATTGGTAACTACCTTCATGACCTCGCCACTGTTGGAATGGACATATCCGAAGAAGCTGATCAGGTTAGATGTGGTGGAACCGGAGTTAGAAGCACAAACGGCTACCAGCGCTACTGATGCCGAAACTTTTATTCGTCCTTACCGAATTTTGGTGCCAGTGGCGAATCCGAGTAGCCAAAAAGGCTTGGTACAGTTGGCAGCAAACATTGCGCTCAACTCCCGATCCCCCGCTGTTGTTAACCCTCTGAGCCTGATTGAATTTGAAGAAGATTATGCCTTTGAAAGTACGCCAGTTGAAGCAGACCGATTAATTGCCCAGCGCCGCCAGCAGCTAGAAGAATTGATTAATACCCTCGAACCAGTAGAAACACGCTCTCATGTGCATCCCATCATTCGCATATCTAGTAATGTCGCAAGGGAAACCGCACAGATTGCCGCACTCAAACAAGTTGATTTAATTCTTGTGGGATGGCATCGCCCAGCTTTTAGTAGCAACCGCTTAGGTGGAAGAGTTGGTCAAATGCTCACTACTGCGCCAGTCGATGTTGCAGTGTTTGTGGATAGAGGAAGCGATCGCTTAGAAAGCTTGTTGGTGCCTTATTCGGCAAATATTCATGATGATTTGGCATTAACACTGGCTCTAAGACTGCTAATTAACCGTGAAACTTGTGTATTACAGGTTTTGCAGGTTGTACCCGAAAATCACCTCAAGGATGAATTGAGTTACGAGTTAAATACGATGATGGAGCAATTACCGAGTAGTGTACGCGATCGCATCGAAATCAAAATTGTTCAAGTTCCAGAGCCAATCCAAGCTGTAGTCGAAGCCTCAAAAAATGTAGACCTAACAATTGCAGGCACCAGCCGCACTTGGGGTATCGAGCGTCAAACCTTGGGAAGATATACAGATCAACTAGCCATTCAATGTTCTTCTTCCCTGCTGATCGCTCGCCGTTACAGTCAAGTCACCGCTCATCTGGCTTCCATGCTTCCTGATGTTAGCAGTCAAGAGCCAACACTTAGGAGTTGAGAACATGAATCATTTCAACTTCAAATCTTTAAGTTTTTACGGAGTAGCAATAATTTCAGTGCTACTGTTGTTTAAAACTGTCACTGTTTACGGAGAAAACAAACTCAAGGCTCCTCCGCCAGTTAACGGTCGCTATCGTCTAACCTTAGCGGAGAATTTGCCTAACTGTGAAAAATCGGATACTCTGACGTTAAACATTGAGCAGTCAGGTATTTACTTAAATGCCTCTGTATTACCGGCAAACGCTAACGCCGACACTGACGAAAAGCACTCTCTGGCAGGCATCTTCAGAAATCAACAATTAAATTTATCTGGAAAAGTTGGTAAATCAATCCTTTGTAATATTCCTCGCCCCCAAAACGATCCTCTAACCTCAGTCACAATTCAAATGCAACTTGTGGATAAAGGTAATATGACAGGTCAATTAACCGTAAATGGTATTCCACAAACTCTGAAATTTACTGCTGTGCCTCAAAAAGCTAATTGAATTGGGGGATTGGTAGAGACGCGATTCATCGCGTCTACGGGATTGGAAGCGCGAAGTAAACAGCAATGTAAGTGCATTGTATGGGTTTTATGGAGCAAATAAAAAGAATGGATCGGGAACTAAAAACTAAGCAATCTTACCAATGGGGCAAGCAGTTATTTAGCATCAGTATATTAAGTTTTTATGCAGCGATCGCCCTCGGAACTTTCACTACTGCTGCTACACCAGGGGCAAAGCTAAATAATTGGCGTTTTTCTCCCAAGACACAGCAACTCGAAATCACTCTCTCAGCAGGCACAACCCCTCGTTATTTCTACTTAGCCCAACCCTCTCGTTTGGTTGTAGATTTACCGAATACTAAGTTGGGCAAAGTTAGCACGCAACAAAATTATTCTGGAGCAATCAAAAGCATTCGCATTTCTCAACTCAACGCAAATGATACACGTATTGTCCTAGATTTAGCAGCAGGGACTGTTTTTAATCCCAAAAAGGTACAACTGCAACCCGTTTCTCGAAAAAACTCCACTCGCTGGGTATTACGTCCGGTTATTTCTGGTAAAACTACTGCCATAAAATCAGGAAGTTCCCCTCCTTCAGCCAAGAAACAACCTCAAACACTCCAAAAGCCGCCTAGTAACTTACCCGTAATTACTAACTCACAATCCCCTTCACTCACAGTTCCGCCTCCATCTAATGAACTGCCCTCAACAATTACTACTAACTCAGGGCAGCCTTTTGTGACTGTACCTCCTTTAACTCCAAATACATCCTCTCAACAACCTGCTTTGAGTCTTCCCCCTCCTTCTTTCTCAAATCAACCTAGTAATTTAAATAACATTCCTCCTTTCGGGGTATCGGAATTTCCTGTTCCAACAATCCCCAACGATCCCGAACCCCAGGTAATCGAGTTTGGTCAGCCTTTACCCAAAACTAAATGAAAATAGGGAATTGGGCATGGGGCATGGAGCAGGGGAGCAGAGGGGCAGAGGGGCAGAGGGGAAAAACTTACTGCCACTTCTCCCCTGCTCCCCTGCTATGCCCTAATAAATGAATTACCTTTTTCCAACTAACTCCTTCACCTTGTTGATGATGCCGACTGGATCGATACCTTGATATGGGTACTGTTCCCACAAACCACCGCAACCTTCTTTATAAGTTCCAAGATGGGCATATTTGGGAGTCAAACCCCGCTCTAGTAGCCAAGAACCGAAACGGCTGCCTAAGCCAGTACGACGGTTGAAGGGTTCTACTACAAGCACAAAAGGAGCGTTACCAACTTTGGTAATTATTTCTTCATCAATGGTGTTTAAAGTTGTTTTGTTAATCAAACCAACGTCTAGCCCTTCTTGTTTAAGACGCTCTACAGCATCAACGGCACGGTAGAGAGCATCGCCAAAACTGATGATATAGCCTTGCGTCCCTTCTCGTATAACCTCATCTTTACCAGGAACAAATTTGTAGCCATTTCCAAAAAAGTCATTGCCGTTGCTGTCCTGAATATTGGGGACTTTGGAACGGGTGGAGAAAATAAACCGCAGTCCAGGCTCAAAAAACACAGCTTCTACACAAGCTGTCATTTGATTATTATCTGCCGGAAAGTACAACTGTGTTGGGTAGCCATCATCCAAGCCATTGTCGGCAAACATATTATTTATACCAAAGTGGCAGCTGTTATCTGCCATATCATCTATACCCGCATGGGAAAAATGACACAGAACATTGGAATAGTTCAGCCGTGCCATCGTGATTTCTGAGATACACATTTCTAAAAAGGCGCTGAAGGTCGCAAAAATACCTTGCTTGCCCTCGTCCATCCCGAATCCAGCCGCAGCAGAGAAGTTGCTCCGTTCCATAATCCCGGAAGAAATAAATATTTCTGGGTATGTTTCATGAATTGTCTTCAAACCGCAGGAGCCTTCTAGATCGCTATCAATGACCATGACTTTTTCTTTACGCTCCGCCTCACTCATGCGACCAAGAACACCCACCACGGCTTCACCAAACACACTGCGGTTAGCGCCCCATTTGTCACCAGAACCCAGAAACGTATATGTTTGTTTGGGTTTCTCAATACTTTTAAGGTATTCGACAGCCGCAGTTTGTCCGCGAGATTCTAGATACTTAACTGCTAAATCTACAGAAATTACATCATGACCATGAATGGAACCTTCTAAGCCTTCAATACCAGGACACATTGGGCGTTTATTGATCAGAGCGATCGCTCCGGGAGTATTCACAGCTTCGCAAATACGATGGTATAAATCGTCTAAGTCTTCTCCGTTTCCCTGAAGAACCTTCAAACCGTGGCCTTCTAAGGTTTTGGCTACGCTGAAACCAGGTAAATATTTAGAAGGATGTCCAGCGATCGTTACATCATTGTCATCAATAAGCAGCTTGACGTTGAGATGTTGAGCAACAGCCAAGCGAGCAGCTTCGGCATCATTGCCTTCTTGCTGCGAACCATCAGAACCGAGACAGAAAACAGCCTTGCCTGGATTCGCCATTGCCACACCATTAATGTAAGGCCAAATATGGCCCAAGCGCCCAGAACTAAATTTCACACCAGGAGTTAGTTTTAGTTCGGGGTGTCCCGGTAAATTGGAATGTGCTTGCCGATAACGTAAAAGTTGCTCGGCAGGTAAGTCACCATGCAATGTTGCCATCAGATATTGAGTGGCAACTCGATGTCCTGCTTCATCAAAGAAAATCGGTACAAATTGCTCCGATGCTCCCCGGAAAAAGGCATCGAGAATCATTACCTCTGGCACTGTATCATAAGGCCCACCAGTATGACCGCCGACTCCGCTAGCAGCGCCAGTCGCGGTAAAAAAGACGATCGCATCTCTACAGAGTTGAATATTCGCTTTTAAAGTTTCTCGCTGTTCAGCAGTGAGGCTGGAATTTGCGGGATTGAGCGCTAAAGGTTTGTAAGCACCGAGATCGATCGGAAATTGGGTATTAATAGTAGTCATGGTTTATTGATTGAATAAAAAACAATTTGAACAGACCGAATGCGCGATCGCACTACAAAAAAATTGTTAAAACCCAGATTGGGCAACAATTATCCAAGCTCAAGTTAACCACTCGGAACCGTTGTGGAACTGTGTAATTTCATCAAATGCCAAAATCAATAAATTCAATTGTGCATGAATGTGCTTGAATTCAATTGAAGTTACGGATTACCGTACAAAGACTTGCATATCAATAAGTATAAACTCACAAACACGCAATTTCAAGTCCAAAAACGCAATTTCAGGAAAATTAATTATGCTAACTGCTGAACGACGACAATTCATCTTAGAAATTCTGCGTCGTGATAAAAAGGTACTTTCGACAGAACTGAGTGCTGTTCTGAAGGTTTCTGAGGATACGATTCGGCGGGACTTGCGAGAACTGGCAGTAACGGGACTATTGCAACGCGTTCATGGGGGAGCGCTCCTCAAATCTCCAGCCACCGCTAGTTATGCCGATCGCCAAAAGCAAGCGCCAAAAGAAAAGGAAGCGATCGCTCGCACAGCAGCAAAATTAGTTTGTACGGGACAGGTGGTGATTTTAGATGGAGGTACGACAACTCTCCAAGTAACCCGTCATTTGCCCCTAGATTTGCACGCAACAGTGATCACAAATAGTCCGCCAATAGCAGTTGCTTTAGCAGAACATCCCCATATAGAAGTTGTGATGTTAGGTGGACAACTCTACAAAAAAGCCTTGGTGAACGTGGGTACTGTCACAATTGAGACATTACGGATGATTCGTGCAGATTTGTGCATGTTGGGGGTTTGCAGTTTGCATCCAGAAGTTGGGATTAGTGTACCTAACCTAGACGAAGCCCACGTCAAACGAGCGATGATTGCTGGATCGGCTGAGGTAGTAGGATTAGTCACAGCAGAAAAATTAGACACGGCTGCTCCTTATCTCGTGGAGTCTATTCATGCCCTGACTTACCTAGTAACAGCACCTACAGTATCTAATAATATGCTGAGTGCCTACAAAGCTTTAGGTTTGACAATTATACGTGAAGAATACGAATGATCTGATTTGACAGATGCGATCGTGGGGATTGGGGAGCAGAGGAACTGGGGAACTGGGGAACTGGAGAAATGGGGATATGGGGATATGGGGAGCAGTGGCAGTAAGTATTTTCCCCTCTGCCCCTCTGCCCCTCTGCCCCTTATACCCAATACCCAAATCAAAATCTATCCGTTTCTTGAGGTGTTCCAACTGCTCCCGGTTGAGCGGTAAAGAAGTTTTGAGCAGCTTCATTCTGATATATACATCTAATATCAGGTTTATCACTGTCCAAGTTACCTGTAAAGCCAAAGGTGTTCAGGCGATTTTTGCACTCATTTACCTGATCGGATGTCACCAACTTACGTTGCTCTAAAAGCGCCCAGTTATTTTGTCGGATTACGCATCCAGGACGCATACTAGGCTGGGCAACATAGACATTGAAGGGGTTGAGAGTGACGAACAGTCTAGCGTCCATCACCATCGCGCTGGCTCCGTACTGCACACAAATTTCAGGATTCGGTGCTTTGGTGTCTATAAATTCACGAGAAGCTACATTTGATGGAGCCAATGTGGTTGTAGAACTAAAAGCAATCCCAATCCCAATTCCCAAAATCAACACCCCTCCCATAATTGCGATGGTGGTGAAGTTAAATAGAGGGGATTGGAAAATAGAGGGTTTAGGAGTAGTAGCCGATCTACCAGTAGATTTACGTCTCATTGTTGCTTAATCACCTTCACGCCGATTTGGGAGGGAGTGGTCTAAAGTTTTTTCTCCCTCTTTCAGTATGCCTATTCTTGACTGTAATTGCCTGTGATTTTCTCTGCGATATTCTTGTTAAATGAAAAAAATACTAGTTTATCTAGATATTGGGACAAAATTTTAATACTTTTAATTGTTATCAGATATAGCTAATTTACTTTTCACAATTGAGCTAGTCAGAATGCTTAAACTATCTAACTTTTGTTGTTACTTTTCAATTTTTCGGATGAGATATTTTTGTTACCCCTAGTAATTGATGTGTAAAATAATGTAGATTAACATTTAATGAAATTTTAATAAGTAATTGAAAGCAAGTGACATCTCAAAGAGCGCTATCTTCGGGCAAGAGGTTCAAAACTTCGCAACTTCAAATCTTTCTGGCTGATAGTCTGACTATTTTTTGGGGAGATTGGTTAGATTTACGCGTGAGAATTTTACCTGTTGCTGCATCAGGTTTAATATCGCCACTGATATATATTTTAGCTTTTGGCTTGGGTTTGGGTAGTTCCATCAAACCCGGTTCAGGAATTAGTGGTAATTATGACAACTATTTGGAATTTATATTACCGGGAATGGTGGCTCTGTCGTCGATGACGGTTAGCTTTGCTGGAACGACATTTTCAATTTGTGGAGATAGACTATTTACCAAAACCTTCGAGGAATTGTTGTTAACTCCCATAAACCCCTTAGCTTTGTACATCGGTAAAATGCTGGCGGGAGTCGTGCGAGGTTTGATGACTTCCGGTTCCGTGATTTTGGTAGCGCTGCTGTTGACAGGAAACTGGAATTTTCTCAACCCACTATTTTTACTGTTAGTGGCGCTGAATTGTTCGGTATTTGCTGGATTAGGGGTGATTATAGGGTTAAGTGTGCGATCGCTCGAATCAGTCGGACTTTACAATAATTTTATCATTATCCCCATGTCCTTCTTAGGAGCAACGTTCTTTGACCCTGCTACATTACCATCTGCTCTCAAAGTTGTAGTTTACCTTTTGCCACTAACCTACACCAGCATTGGATTGCGTGCAGTTGCACATCTACCCTTGTCTCAGTTTCCTTGGTACAGCATACCGATTTTGCTAGTGGTTGCGATCGCTCTTTCTCTCTGGGGCGGTTATAAATTTGCTCATCAACAAGATTAAAGCCTTGATTACAACTTGTGCTTTAACTGTTGAATTTTCTGTAAAACTTTTTCCCGATGCTGCGTCAGCTTGATCCATCGGGGTAGGCGACTGGCAAGACTGCTATTGTGCCAGCCTAATGAGTTATCTGGCAAGCGTTCTCGCAACCTCGATCGAACATAGCTTTCCAGGAAGTTCAAATGTGCTTCATTATATGCCCATAGTACCTGACCGCAACAAGAGATTTGGAGCCACAGGGGCAAGCCAAAAAAATGGTCTAGTATTCCATCGCTGGAATTTCTTTTATCCCTGTAATTGTTCTGCCACAGTAGCAATGCAGCTTTTCGATTGCCATCCTTTGACTTTTGTTTTGTATAGCTACAGTGCTGACAGGTAATTCTTTTGATGGAACTGAGACTTGATTGCTCAGATTTTACAGTCAATATCTTGGCAATGCGATCGCATTGGGGACAGCGTACTAAAATTTCTTGCTCAAAATCAGCAAGCCGTTTGCCATAGTCTCTAAATCTTATAACCATTTCATCTCAAACCTGCTATTTTGTAGCGTCCCGTTAAGACAAAATAAACCACAGTTCATTAGCAGTCAGGGTAATTACTTATGACCCACACATTGTCTAATCTGTCAATGCATAAGTTCTAATTTGGATTTTTTATAAAGATTGCGTGAAATTACTAGTTATCATGATAAAGCATTACAAGAATTGCTTTATAAATCAACCTATGAGTAGATATCAACTCAGTGAGCAAACACACATTAACCACTATTTATCTAGCAGATAGATAGCAGTTTAAAAATGAGTTTTTGCTGTTTGATTTAAACCACGTGGTATAGCACTCTGTTAATCAATATCCCAAGGACACAAATATGACTAGAATTGCCACAAAAATAGCCTTGTCTGCTCTCGGAGCAGCAGGAATTAGTTTTTTGTCTTGGACACCAGCAAGAGCCGTCATTTTTGTAGAACCCATTGTGACGACTAAAAATCAAGATGTACTCGACGCAAAAAAACCAAGAACCCTTACAGGGTTTTTACCAGGGGAAGTAATAGAATATGGTGTTCCAGATGTAGCTAATAACTTTCTAAATGCTACCGGATACGATATAAATAGCTTGGTCTTTGATTTAAAAACCCTGTCCTATAGTAATCCGAATTCTACTCCACCATTTGATAATGAAACAGTGGAGTGGGGAGATGTTAATGGAGATGGGAAGATTGGTAACTCTGCTAACCCCGATCTCAAGGATATTTTTACAAACATTACCATTGCTGGTAGTACTGTCACTTTTAGTGGTGGCGTCATCCCAAACGGAACCCTGTTTTACAATCCATTCGCTACCCTGCCTAATCTAGCGCCAGGTGCTGGAATCATTCCACCAATTCCAGCAGACCAAGAAGATAAAGATGGGCCGATCAGGGTGGCTTCTTATTACACGGCTGTTCCTGAGTCAACTAACGTTTTGGGCGTACTGGTTTTTGGCGCTTTAGGCGTAGCTTTAAAATTAAAGCGATCGCTCTGTTAAGGGTATTGGGGACTAGAAGTGGGGAAGAAGCAGGAGAGCAGCACTTCTCTACGAGAGGCTGCGCTCTGTTACCGAGGAGAAGTTGCAATAAGTTTTCTCCTCTGCCCCTTTGCACCTCTGCACCTCTGCCTCTTGTGCCCCATGCCTTCATTCTGTAATTAACTCACGATACACTGTCATTGTTTCCTGATGGACGCGGGCAACACTCAGCCTCTCTAGGTTCTTCTTTGCCCGCTGTTTCCACTCTTGCAGCATCTCGGCATTACTCAGTAATTGCACTAAAACCCCAGCTAAAGCATGACTATCTTTTGCTGGTACCAAAAGACCTGCTCGCCCGTTGTCTAAAGCTTCAGGAATCCCGTCTACCTGAGTGCCGACGATCGCAGTTCCAGTTTCTCTAGCTTCCGAAAGTACCAAAGGGCAAGGGTCGCGGTGGGAAGCCAGCACAAATATGTCACAAGATATCAAATAGCGTTGAGGTTCTGCTTGGAAGCCTTCAAAATGAATGCGTTCCTTTACAGAAGTTGCTTGTGCCTGTGCCTCAAATAGCTGTTTCTCAGGGCCATTTCCGACCAAATAAAGATGAGCTTGGGGAAAATCTGAGGCAATTTGTTCAAAGGCAGCAATTAACTCAGCAATTCCCTTGCGTTGATACATTCCGGCTACAGTGGCGATCGCTGGATGTTGTAATGGTAAAGGTAGATAATCTTGTATCTGTCTAGTGCGGGGACTACCTAAAGTGCCGTTACATACCACCCGCAACTTGTTTTCTGGAATACCACGCTTAATCATAGAATCACATACAGCCTGACTGACAGCAATTACTCTGTCAGCTAAACCCATCAGCAGGCTGGCACGCTGAAATTCGTTGTGGACTGTAGAAACTAAAGTATATTTGCGTCCCTTAAAAATCCGTGCTAATATTATGCCCGTCATCATGTGAGCATGAACAATATCCGGCTGAAATTCAGCTGCGATCGCTCGGTAACGTATAGCTGCTTTGATCGTATTTATCGGTTTTCTGCTTTGATCTAGGTAGTAATGTTTGACACCAAAAATATCTAGTAAAGCCTCGTATTCTCCACCAGCAGAAACAACCGCTACCTCATAACCAGATTTTGCTTGTAGACAAGCCAGATCCACAGCCACATTCACAATACCGTTACCTATTTCTTGAACGTGGTTCAAAATATGTATGATTCGCATAATCTTTGAAATGTATATAAAAAATAAAGATAAGCAACCGAGTATAAATCAACCAACATAATTATTGAGGTCTTCAGCGACAACTCAAAAGTAGTCAGTAGTGCGTAAAATTAACCACTTTCTACTGATTAAGAGCGCTTATTACCAGTTACTTAGCTTAAAGACTTATTCAGTAACGGCTCGATAAATCGGGGTAAAACTTCAAAATTCTGAAGACTGAATCTGTTATCTTAAATTTTATATTTCCCAATACTTAGTATCGAAACTCTAGTACAGCATGGCAGCCAAAACAGAGAATAAAAGCTTTTGTATACTGCTTAAAAAATAGCAATTTGCTTGATGATAAAGAAGGAAATTAATGGTAACAAATAATTCATTATTACTGTTAATAATTGTGTGAAAGCCCGGTAATGATAAAGCTTCAGTCAGTTTGAGTTGAACTCATAACCTTAGTTTGAGGTGACAAAATGGCAACTTTACAGACTCCGCACTGCTAATCAAATTCCACAATTATCACCTCATATACACATAACCTGGTCTGATGGCAAAATATAATTTTTGCAATCGGGTACTTCTACAGAAGTTAAAGTCCTTGGTTATTCTTCTTTTTACACCTTGGCGACTTTGGATAATTTCAGTGCGACAAATCTCGTAGTTGGTAGTAACGTCCTCGTTTAGCGCTCAGAGTTCGACTGAGCGCTCACAGGCAAGTCCACCAGTGGCACAGAATCTAATCTTAAGTTCTGAAAACTGGCGCTTTTATCCTGGGAATTTTGCCAGACATCATAGTAAAACTCAATCAATACAAGTTTACGAACCTGAGAATTGTTTCCCTGAGAGCGGCGTGATGAAATAGCAGTTAGCAAAAACTTCCAAGACCGAGGAGAAAGTATAGATATATCTATCATTGAAAGAAAACTCTTGAGGTTTTTTTGCTTCAGTGCTACTAAAATCCAATGGAGTTTCAAGTAATTTTTTATATCCTGAAAAACAGGAATCTTTGAGCGATGTTGCTCATTTACCAAGGCGTATATTTTCTCCTTCATTAAAATATTTGTCGCCAACCGCCGAGACAAAGAAAACTTCTGATTATACGCACCCGGCCAGATAGTGCGGTAAGCAAGACACTGGTTGAAGAAAATAGCATCGCCAAACTGAGCAATCCGAATCCAGGAATCGATGTCATCACAGTTAGCATCGAGTGTGGAATCCCAACCGCCACTTTGTAGGAAAGCGTCACGTCGACAAGCTACTTGTACAGGTGTGCCAAAGGGTACAAGCTCTAAAAGCATCCCGTAGTGAATATCGGCTTGTGGGATATAAAAAGCTAAACCAGGGCCAACTTGGGGAGTGCGAGAGAGTTCAACTTCATTGCCATCCACCTGAGCCGCCACACAAGAGCAGATTACAGCTTCAGGACGAAGTGCGATCGCCTTTGCCATCTCTTCTATGCAGTTAGGCGCTAAATAGTCGTCATCATCTAAAAACTTAATCCAGTCACCGCTAGCTTTGGCAACTCCAGCATTTACCGTTGCTGCATGACCTTGGTTTACTTCGTTACGATGATAAACAACCTTGTCGCCTAAGCTTTTGAGATAGGTTTGGGTGTCATCAGAAGAACAATCGTCGGCAACAACCACCTCGCACTCGATTGTTTGGTTACGAGCCGAATCAATTGCTCTTTTCAGCAAATTCAAGCGATTATAGGTACTGATGACGATGCTAAATTTCATAAATTTTTCCTTTGTAGTACGGCATTTTGCAATATAGCTTCGATCTTTAGGCTGTTGTATCAGTACAATTATCAATCCTAACAAGTAGACTGAAATAGGATTATCGATTTATCATTGATGATCGTGAGTTTTTTTTAAGCAGACAGAAAGACTATGAACGCTCAAGAGATTATCCGCTCCATTGAAGCGGAACAGATAAAATCGAATCTGCCCGACATTTATGTGGGCGACACTGTAAAAGTGGGAGTGAAAATTAAAGAAGGCGAAAAATACCGCGTGCAGCCCTACGAGGGAGTTGTGATTGCCAAGCGCAATGGCGGCATCAACGAAACTATTACAGTTCGTAAGGTTTTTCAAGGCGTGGGCGTTGAGCGGGTATTTCTGTTGCATTCTCCCCGGATTGACAGCATTAAGGTGTTACGTCGCGGTAAAGTCCGTCGTGCTAAACTATATTATCTCCGCGATCGCGTAGGTAAAGCAACCCGAATCAAGCAACGGTTTGACCGCCCTTTGTGATTCGTCCTTCAAAAGTATGGGAGAAATCTCAAGCTGCAAGCGGCATCTGCCGCTGACTTGTTTTCCCGACAAAATTAAGGTATGATATAAATCGCATATTGCGTTAAACTGAAATTTAGTTCAGCGCAATCACTGAATCAAAAACAGCTTGTGCGCTCTTAGTTCAGTTGGTAGAACGCAGGTCTCCAAAACCTGATGTCGGGGGTTCAAGTCCTCCAGGGCGCGCTCAAGAGCAAAAAAACAAAGCCCGAAATAATTACGCTGCTGCTAATATAGCAGTTAGCGCTAATAATTTCGGGTAAACTTATTGTATTTGCAGTTGTTTTGCTTCCGGCAAGTGAAATAGAGTCGAAACTGCAAACCTAGATGACAATTAAACAGGATCTAGTATAAGAAACGGGGGATAACGGTCGTGGCCAAAAAAAGTGAAGCAGAATTGCCAGAAACCACAAATGGTTTTAGCTTTAACAACTTCATACAGGGAACCAAAGAAGAACTTGAAAAAGTAGTTTGGCCCAGTCGGAAACAGATAGTGAGCGAATCCGCCGCTGTGTTGTTAATGGTGGCACTCTCCGCATCTTTGATATACTTGGTCGATGGATTGTTTGCTTGGGCAGCAAAACAGGTGTTCTAATGAGTTTTGCAACAGATGAACCACGCAACTCAATGTTGCAGTCAGAAGAAACAGCAGAAGCAGCAGAAGCAGCAGAA
The DNA here is from genome assembly GCF_036917315.1 of Nostoc sp. GTDB lineage: Bacteria > Cyanobacteriota > Cyanobacteriia > Cyanobacteriales > Nostocaceae > Nostoc. The sequence goes on from NZ_JBALDR010000042.1 coordinate 21,021, forward strand.
GCAGCGTCAAAAGAAGCACGCTGGTATGCAGTACAAGTAGCTTCAGGCTGTGAGAAGCGTGTAAAGACTAACTTAGAGCAACGCATTCAAACTTTTGATGTAGCTGACAAAATTATCCAGGTAGAAATTCCGCAAACGCCAGCGGTTAAAATCCGCAAAGATGGCAGTCGCCAGCATACAGAAGAAAAAGTTTTCCCTGGTTATGTGTTGGTGCGGATGATGATGGATGATGATACTTGGCAGGTGGTACGCAACACCTCTCATGTAATTAACTTTGTCGGTTCAGAACAAAAACGTGGTAGCAGCAAGGGTCGCGGTCATGTCAACCCCATACCACTAAGTTCTTCAGAAGTTGAACGTATATTCAAACAAACCAGCGAACAAGAAGCTGTTGTCAAAATTGACATGGCTACTGGTGATAAGATAATGGTGCTTTCTGGTCCATTTAAAGACTTTGAAGGCGAGGTAATTGAAGTCTCTCCAGAACGGAGTAAACTTAAAGCCTTGCTCTCAATTTTCGGCAGGGATACACCAGTAGAATTGGAATTTAATCAGGTAGAGAAACAGAGTTAAATACAAATGGCGAAGAAAGTAGTGGCGGTCATTAAACTGGCCCTGAATGCTGGAAAAGCCAACCCAGCACCGCCAGTTGGTCCCGCCTTGGGTCAACATGGTGTCAACATCATGATGTTTTGTAAAGAGTACAACGCCAAAACAGCAGACCAAGCTGGAATGGTGATACCTGTAGAAATCTCGGTTTTTGAAGACCGGAGTTTTACATTCGTACTCAAAACGCCACCCGCATCAGTACTGATTCGGAAGGCGGCGAAAGTTGAAAAAGGCTCGAATGAACCCAACAAAAAGAAGGTTGGGTCAATAACCAAAGCACAATTGCAAGAAATAGCCCAAACCAAACTCCCCGACCTCAATGCCAACGATATCGAAGCGGCAATGAAGATTGTGGCAGGAACGGCTAAAAATATGGGTGTAACAGTTACGGATTAGTCATTGGTCATTGGTCATTAGTCATTAGTAAAAAACTAGCAAATGACAAAGGACAAATGACAAAGGACAAATAACAAATTATCGGGGGAGAGGCAAGGCTTCGGAATTACCCCAGGAGAACAAATGCCAAAAATATCGCGTCGTTTGCAGGGTCTGCAAGCAAAAGTAGAAGAAAAAGATTATCATCCCCTAGAGGCTTTAGCTCTTCTTAAAGACACAGCAACAGCTAAATTTACTGAAGCTGCGGAAGCGCATATCCGGTTGGGAATTGACCCCAAGTATACAGACCAACAGTTGCGGACAACGGTAGCACTGCCCAAAGGTACAGGACAAATCGTTCGGGTGGCGGTGATAGCCAGAGGCGAAAAGGTAAACGAAGCAAGCAGTGCTGGTGCTGATATAGTCGGATCGGAAGAACTGATTGACGAAATCCAGAAAGGTAGAATGGATTTTGACAAGCTGATTGCCACACCCGATGTGATGCCACAAGTGGCAAAGCTGGGTAAATTGCTTGGTCCGCGTGGTTTGATGCCATCGCCCAAGGGTGGAACCGTAACATTTGACTTAGCAGGTGCGATCGCAGAATTCAAAGCTGGTAAATTAGAATTCCGAGCTGACCGAACTGGCATTGTCCATGTTATGTTTGGTAAGACAACATTCTCGCCTGAAGATTTGTTAGTCAACCTGAAGGCATTACAAGAGACGATTGACCGTAACCGTCCTTCAGGAGCTAAAGGTCGTTATTGGCGCACATTTTATGTGTCAGCCACAATGGGGCCATCAATTAAAGTTGATATCAGCGCCCTACGAGATTTGAAACTTAGCGGAGCAGCTTAATTTTTAGTCATTAGTCATTTGTAAAGGCAAAGGACAAATGACTAAGGACAAATGACAAAATTAAATAAGCAAAGCCGGAGACAGCAGGTGCTAATAACTTAAATATCCTGCCGAGGTTAAAACTCTAATTGTCAAAATTGCCACCCATAAAGGTGTGATAACTATGGCATCAGGAGTTTTAGTACTCAACCCCGGCTATATTAGCTGGGGTTTGTCGTTTGGGTTCAGGTTGAGAAAAAACTTACAAGGGAAATCACCGATTATTTTAAGGAGGTGAGATTGGAATGGGTAGAACACTAGAAAATAAAAAAGAGATAGTAGCTGACCTCAAAGAAACTTTGAGTCAGTCAACTCTGGCACTGGTAATTGACTATCAGGGGCTAACAGTTTCGGAAATCACAGACTTACGGCGGCGGCTGCGTCCTAGTGGCACTGTTTGTAAGGTGACGAAGAACACTCTAATGGGCATTGCCATTAAAGATGATGAAAAATGGCAGCCTTTGTCAGAATTGCTCAACGGTGCTTCCGCCTTTTTGCTGGTAAAAGAAGATTTTTCATCGGCAATTAAGGCATACCAAGAATTCCAAAAAGTCAGCAAGAAGACAGAACTTCGTGGTGGTGTATTGGAAGGTCGCCTACTTAAAGAACCTGATGTCAAGGTACTGGGAGACTTGCCATCTAAGGAACAACTCATCGCTCAAATTGCTGGGGCTATCAACGCCTTGGCTACCAAGATTGCTGTGGGTATCAACGAAGTTCCTGGTTCACTGGCTCGTGCTTTGCAGGCTGTGTCTGAACAAGAGCAAAGTGGTGGTAGCACCGAAACTGTTGCTGAAGCTGATAGCAGCACCGAAGCTGTTGCTGAAGCTGATAGCAGCACAGAAACTGCTGCTGAATAGACTTCATGGTTCATCAGTCAACAGTCAAAAGCTAATGACTAATGACTAATAAATAATCAAAATTACAGGAGTTATATCAATGTCTGCTGCAACCGATCAAATTTTAGAACAACTAAAAACCCTTTCTTTGTTGGAAGCTTCTGAGTTAGTTAAGCAAATTGAAGAAGCTTTTGGCGTAAGTGCTGCTGCACCTGTTGGCGGCATGATGATGATGCCTGGCGCTGGTGGTGCTGCTCCTGCTGAAGAAGCTGTTGAGCAAACCGAGTTTGAAGTAATTCTCGAATCAGTCCCAGCTGATAAGAAGATTGCTGTGCTGAAGATTGTCCGCGAATTGACCGGTTTGGGCCTGAAAGAAGCTAAAGACTTGGTGGAAGCTGCGCCCAAGGCAGTTAAAGAAGGTATTGCTAAGGATGCCGCTGAAGATGCTAAGAAGCGCATCGAAGAAGCTGGCGGTAAGGTGACTGTTAAGTAGTCACAATTCTTTTACCACTTTTTTAATTAAGGAGCCTAACTTAGGCTCCTTTTTTTTAAGGATAACAATTTTAGCCAATCTTTAATTCTTTTTGAACGTGCTTTTGAAATTCAAGCAAGCCTTGCTCATCCCAACGTTGTTTAAATGCTTTTATACGTTCTAGCTTATATGCAGTTCCACCCATTGGAAATTGGATTTTAGGCTCGAAGAATTCATCAGTACTTGGGGGATTATCCCAATTATCAGTTATCCAAACAACTTCAACATGGCGATAAATATTAAATTCATTCTCAGCATTTGTTTGAAGATAACTAAATTGACTATCAAGTATTTTGACGATATGAGTCACTCTACCAAGCTGTCTTAAAAGAATTAGTTCCCCTTCTGCTGGTTTATTGGCGTTTTTTTCGTCTTGTTTATTTTTGTTTCGCCAATGTAATTCAAAAATATTACTCACTTTATTGTAAGCCCATCTTTCTTGTTTTGTTGGATAGAAGGCTTTAATGTTTTTTGTCCAGGTTAGTTTTGTAATATCCATAGTTTGTTATATTTAAGTCAATCATATTATTTGCATTTTAATAAAGTTTATCCGATAAGTTGCATTGGTAAATACACTTAATTTTTCTATTTAGTAAATTGTTTAAGTAGGCAAAATTTTGACAATTTTGTAGCGAAATTGACGAAGATTAACTTTGAGTTTTACTTAGCTATCGTTGGTTGATAAATCCTGAACTATTTGCCAATGATAATGAATTTGATAGACCACTACTATAAAAAAGAAATAAGAGTGGCGAAAGTTGCCACTCCAAGATTCTGAATAGAGAAAATGTTTTTTAACTGAAGATTACTTGCCGTTGCCGTTACCACCATTACCATTGCTGTGAATGACGCGTTCGGCGAGTTTTTCTGGTACTTCTTGGAGATGGTCATATTCCCAGTGGAAGGAACCAACGCCCAAGGTGAGCGATCGCAGCTCTACAATAAAATTCTGCATTTCTGCTTGTGGTAAGTATGCAGAGACATTATCCCAGCCTTGCCAATCGTTTCTACCCTCATAGCCTAAAATTTGCCCCCGTCTACCACTCAACAGTTGCAGCACTTTGGAGGTAAATTCGCTCGGTGTAGTCACTTCTACCCGCAGAATTGGTTCTAACAAGGTAGGTTCTGCTTGGGGTATCCCCGTTTGCATTGCCAATCGGGCAGCTTGTTTAAAAGCTTGTTCGGAACTATCAACGTTGTGATAAGAACCATTAGTCAGAGTTACCGCCAAATCCACTATTGGGAAGCCCAAAGGCCCGTGTGTCAAAAATTCCCGCACGCCCATTTCTACGCCAGGAATGTACTGTTTCGGAACCACGCCGCCGACAATGGTTTCATTAAAGTTAAAACCTGTACCGCGTGGTAGGGGCTTGATTTCGAGAAAAACATCACCAAACTGTCCGTGACCACCGCTTTGGTGTTTGTAGCGTCCATGAACTGAAGCCACTGTTTTGCGGATGGTTTCTTTGTAAGGCACTTGTGGTAAGTGCGTTGTCATTGGCAAGTTATATTTGCGGCGCAGTCTGTCTAAGGCGACTTGTAAATGAATCTCGCCTTGACCCCAAAGAATAACTTCGTGGGTATCGCCGTGTTGTTCCCAAGCAAGTGAGCAGTCTTCTTCTAATAACTTGGTAATAGCACTGCTGAGTTTAACTTCATCGTTGCGCTTTTCTGGTGTAATGGCGAGAGCATACACTGGTTCCAACTCTACAGCTTTGGGTAATTTTATTGCCGACTGCTGTTCTATAGAGATTGTATCGCCTGTCTTGATTCCTTCTAAACGGCTCAAAGCGACAATTTCACCAGCACTAACTTGGTTAACTGATTGCTGTTGTTGTCCCATGAGGCGGTAAATTCCACCAGTGCGAATGCCATTGAGGACGATGCCATCAGTTAATTTGCCCCGCCAAACACGCACCAAAGACAGTTTGCCACCTTGGGGAGTGTAGTAAGTTTTTAATACCTGCGCTAAAGCTGTATCACCTTTTATGTTTTTTAAACGACGTTCTGCTGTGCTTTCTGGTTCGGGGGCTTCTCGTAACAAGGCTTCTAATAGAGGTCTAACACCATAATCTTGTTCTGCTACACCAAAGAAAACGGGCACTACTAAATCTGCCCCTAATTCCATTTTTAAATCTTTGAGGATTTCCTCTTGGGGTGGTTCGATGTCTTCTAAAAGTTCTTCGAGTAAATGGTCGTCAAAATTTGCTAAAGCTTCGAGCATTTCTGTCCGTGCTGTATGTTCTTCTTCTTTTAAACTTTCGGGTAAGGGAATGGGATCGGCAGGTGCGCCTGGATGATATTGATATGCCTGTTCGCTCACCATATCGATAAAGCCGGTGAGTTGTTCCCCATTCATGATGGGATATTGATGCGCTACCAAAGGACGGCTAGATACTGCTTTCAGGGCGTGTAACGTTTCTAAGACGTGAATATTTGCCCGATCCATTTTGTTGACGAAGACGAGGTGGGGAATTTCCCAATCGTCTAGGAATTTAAATAGAGGGGCAAGGGTGAGAACGCGATCGCGGATGGGTTCGCAAACTACAATTGCTGCATCAACTCCGATTAAAGCATTGTACGTCTCTTGGGCAAATTCTACGCTTCCCGGACAATCAATAAATGTGAAACGAATGCCGTTATACTCAGTGCTAGCGGCGCTAACTTCTACACTCATGTGGCGATCGCGCGACTCGGCAGCACTATCTCCCACTGTATTGCTGTCCTTAACACTCCCTTTGCGAGAAATTGCCCCTGTGACAAATAACAAGCTTTCTAGTAAAGTGGTTTTTCCACTTAAATAAGGCCCAACAATTGCAACGTTCCGCGAACCCGATTTTACTTTTTCGTTCATAAAACCTCCCTTGCGGTAATTCATTCATAACCGCATGATTCTGTATATATTAAGGGATAAAAAAATGGTTCTCTGGAGTCAAAATTACCCCTTCTTTAATTCGTTATTATCCTCCCTTTAATCGAAAGTTAAAAAAATTGTAGCCTGTCGTAAGATTTAGCTTAAGAAAAATTAAGTCTCACAAATTTTTATACCGAATCAAAAACTTTTGTAAAAAACTTTTTATCAAGTAAATTTAACTGAGAGTGTTGCGAATCAGAAAATCAATGAGATTATCATTCTTTAAATATCGCATGGCAGGGTTAGTAAGTTTGACTTTGCTTGTTGTTAGCATTTCCTTCCCCTCTCTTGCTCTATCTCCTCCTGTCGCCTCAAAGTTGGCCCAATCTAATCCTAAAACTGCCGTAGACTGGTTAAACCAAGGCTTACAGGCAATTCAGGCGGGAAGGGTACAAGATGCGATCGCAGCTTTTAAACAAGCAGCTAAATTAGATCCGGCATTGGCACCAGCGTACTATAATCTGGGGTTAGCATACCGACAAACGGGACAATTACAACCCTCTGCGGATGCATTTTATCGAGCGACGCAAGCCGATCCGAAATTTGCTCCAGCTTTTGCTAATTTAGGCGGAGCGTTGTTAGAAGGCAATAATTTAAAGTTAGCTAACGATTACTTGCAACGCGCCTTAGAACTCGATCCCAAACTCGGATTTGCCCACTATAACTTGGGGTTAGTACGAGAACAGCAACGAGATTGCGAACAAGCGATCGCATCTTTTAAAAAAGCCGTAGAATATAGCAAAAATGCACCAGAACCTCCTTACCATATAGGGATGTGCTATCTTCAAAAAGGTAAACTCGATCAAGCCAGAAGTGCATTTTATCAGGCATTAAAAATTAATCCCAAGTATCCAGAAGCTTACTACAATCTCGGCTCAATTTTTTTTCAACAAAGTAAATTACAAGAAGCATTAGAGGCTTTTAGAAAATCAGCCGAAGCTAACTCTAACTATCCCAACGCTTATTATGGTGCTGGGTTAGTTTTTATCCAGTTACAGCAATATGGCGATGCAGTACAAGTATTGCAATTTGCTAGAGATTTATACAATGCTCAAAAAAATCCCCAATGGGCGAAAAATGCCGAGCAATTGTTGCAACAAGCACAAAATTTAAATTACCAACCTCGCTGAGGCAGAAAAACTTAATATTGCATAACATAAAACTATTGGGTTGACTCGCTGGTGTTGTCTGAACTCGTCCCGATTGGAAAAATGTACATGCAAAAGCGCCAGAAAAGTCGATTTTTATTTAGCGATCGCTGGCTCGATCGGCAATCAATTGTTCGGAACATGGAAGCCTTTCAAGACTTAATTGTGATTGTTTTGTGTTTGGGTTTGTTCGCCGTCATGCTAATCCAATTGTGGGGGATAGCTATTGCCCTCACGCAGCCACTAGACTATAAACATGTGACTGCAAAAATACTATTTGTGTTGATTTTAGTCGAGTTATTTCGACTATTAATGGTCTATTTGCAAGAACATAGTATCTCTGTAGGAGTAGCAGTTGAGGTAACAATAGTATCTTTGCTGCGAGAGGTAGTAGTTCACGGAGCGCTGGAAATTTCTTGGGTTAATACGCTTGCAATTTGTGGTTTGTTGTTTGTTCTGGGTGGACTACTCGTAGTCTGTGCTAAAACGCCACACATGGATTGTATGAGCGCTAACACTAAGTTTTGCCCGGTTGTGTATAGGGGAGGTAGAGAACGGCAAAACGAGCTGGAATTACAGTATTCACGTCAATGTGATGAGAATCAACCGCTTGGATAAATTGTTATGAAAATGGGGAGTGGGAGAGACGCGATTAATCACGTCTGTACTGGGGAGTGGGGAAAATACTTTTTCTCCACTCCCCACTCCTTTGTGTGAGGCTGTATCAGGAAATCATTTTTGCAAGGTACTTCCGACGTATTGAAATATACTCTTTTTGGAAGATGAATCGCTCTTGAAGGGTGAATATAACGTTAATTAGAAATACTAAAAGAGGTTCAAGCAATGGCTACAAATACAAGTAACGGACAATCTCAAACAGCGATTAGCGACTTGGAGTATGATTTTGTCACCGTTTTGCACAACAAGGCTGAAGCTGTTAAAGCTTACGATACCTACATCAAAGATGCAGAACAAGTAGGTTCTCAACCTTGTGTAGAGTTGTTCCAAAAATTGCGGCAATCTGATATTGAACACGCACAAGAGATTCGCCAACATCTACAACAAGTGCTGCAACACGGTAAGATGTAACCCAGGTTTTGAGTTCGTAGGCGTAAGCCCGTTGTAGACATCGCTTCTGGTTTAGCTAAAACAAAAAGAGGCGATGTCTAAAACAAGCTATTCGGCGTCACACTTGCTGATTAAATTAGAGGCAAGCACTGCCCACTATCAGATAGACTAATTCTGGGCTGCTTGCTCTACTTGCGCCACGGTTAAATCGAGAGCCACCGCCACTTGTTCTACACTCAATCCCAATGCCAACAATCGGGGAATAGCTTCTAACTTAGCTTCCTGGCGACCTTCTTGGCGACCTTCTTGGCAACCTTCTTCCTTGATTGATTGATACATCCGTGTTTTTTTGAATTCGTCGTCTATACCCAACATTTCTGCTAACTCCTCTCGACTTAAGCGGGTAAATTTGTACAACAGAATAGTCTCTATCAATTCTACAATTTGCTTGCTGGTAGATTCATCTGCCAGTTGTTGCCTTGCTTGTAAAATCAATTCTCTACCTTTGTTAACGGCTGTCTCTTCTCTTTCGATAATTAATTTAACGATCGCAACTTGAAGTGAGTTCTCCCTCGTATCTAATTCATCTAGATAAATACGTTGTACTTGTGAACTGTCTAGCAGCAACTCATACGGTAGACGATCGTTTGGATCTAAACTTCGTTGTGGATAGATGACAACAGCACGCCAAAAATTGACTGATTCGTTTTGACGCAAGTAAAGGAAGATTTCGGCAAAGAAGCGTCTATAAAAAGTTGAGTCTAATTGAAACTGAACTTCAACAAAGTAAAATGGTTGGTTTGTGGTTTCACTTGTGGGGATGAATACCCCATCAATCCTAAAAGCAGTTTCTTTTAGCTCGACTGAAACAAATTGATAGGCGTTGACATTGGCAGTCGTGTCGCCAATTATCGCAAAAAATATGCTAGGAAAAGCTTGAAATAAGTTATAAAATATTTTGTCAGTTTGCACCGAGATTTAGTCAAGGGAACATTGGATATTGAAAGTCTATCAAAAATAGTGTAACCGCGCCTATTTCAGCATAAAAAAAGCAGATAGAAATAACTATCTGCCTTAATAAAAGATTCATTCTCTAATTTACATAGATACCAATTGATTCACTGGGGCAATCCCAGCCAAATCTAAAATTGGCGCGATCGCATCTTCACGCTTTACTGCCATCATGTGAACTCCTTGGCATAATTGCCGCGCTATCTGCACTTGCTCGGCGGCAATTTTTATCCCTTCCTCAAAAGGATCTTTGGCTTTTGCCAATCGATCAATAATATGTTGGGGAATATCCACACCCGGAACACATCTATTAATAAACTGGGCATTTTTTGCCGATTTCAACAGAAAGATTCCTGCCAAAATTGGTTTTTTATAACCAGCAGCAATCGTATCCATAAACTTTTCTAGCCGCTCAAAATCGGTAATCAACTGACTTTGAAAAAACTGCGCTCCAGCTTCGATTTTGCGTTCAAATCGACTTTGTAAACCCGACCAACTTTTACATTGCGGATCTACTGCTGCACCAACAAATAAATCTAATGCTCCATCAGTCAAGGGTTTTTCATTGCAATCAACGCCTTGATTCATCTTCCGAATCAGTTGCAGCAGTCGCACAGCTTCTAAGTCAAACACTGCTTTGGCATCTGGATGATCGCCCGCTTTTACTGGATCGCCAGTCAAAGCTAAAATGTTATTTATGCCTAAAGCATGAGCGCCCATTAAATCAGCTTGTAAACCAATGCGGTTGCGATCGCGGCAGGCAATTTGACAAATCGGCTCTATACCATTCTGTGACAAAATCACCGACGCCATTAATGAAGACATCCTTAACACGGCGCGGCTACCATCAGTTACATTGACGGCATGAACTCTCCCCTTAAGAGTCGCCGCCATTTGAATCATGTGCGCTGGATCTCCCCCCTTTGGCGGCGCTACCTCGGCGGTAACTAGAAATTCACCTGCTCGTACAGCTCTGCGAAAGTCATTTAAACCTGTGGGGCTGTGGGTGTGATGCATAACATTAAGCTGTTCAATTTATTAAATGGTATAACAAATCACACCCAAAGGGGAAAACTTATAGAGGTAGAGAGTAGCCTAAAGCAGTTTTGACTTGTGATAAAGTTTGATTTGCGATCGCTCTAGCTTTTTCCCCTCCATCCCGCAACACAGACTCCAAATAGCTTTTATCCGCCGTTATTGAGTGATATTTTTCTTGAATTGGTTTCAGGGACTCAATAATTGTATCTGTCAACAATGGCTTGAACTGTCCCCAGCCCATATCCTGACACTCAACTGCCACATCTTCCTTTTTCTTCCCAGCAAGCAATGTATAGAGCGTTAACAAATTATTACACTCTGGACGCGCTGGATCGTCGAAAGTCAGCCCACGAATCGGATCGGTTTTGCAACGCTTAATTTTGTATTGAATCTGTTCCGGCGAATCTAGCAAACTGATTCGGCTTAACTCCGAAGGATCGGACTTCGACATTTTGCGTGTACCGTCAGCTAAACTCATCACCCTTGCCCCTTCCTTACGAATCAAAGGGTCTGGTAACTTCAAAACTGGTTGTTCTGGTTTACCAAATTGGTGATTTAATCGAGCTGCAATATCCCGTGTCAATTCCAAATGTTGCTTTTGGTCTTCACCCACTGGCACTTTATCCGCTTGATAAAGCAAAATATCTGCTGCCATCAGCACAGGGTAATCCAATAAGCCTGCACTCACATTTTCTCCCTGCTTGACGGCCTTTTCTTTGAACTGGATCATATCTTGCAGCCAGTTTAGAGGTGTAATGCAGTTGAGCAACCAAGTGAGTTCACTGTGGGCCGAAACGTGGGATTGTACAAAGATAGTGGAGTGATTTAAATCAAGACCACAAGCTAAATAGAGAGCAGCAAGAGTGTAGGTATCAGCTGCCAACTGTTTTGGGTCGTGTGGCACTGTAATCGCGTGCAAATCAGCCACAAAAAGGTAATTTTCGTATTCGCTCTGACCTTCTACCCAGTTGCGAATGGCTCCCAAGTAGTTACCTAGATGGTAATTGCCGGTTGGTTGAACTCCAGAAAGAACACGTTGCTTGCCCATAAATTCCAACTTAGTTATCTCAAATCCGCGCTATGTCAAGTGGCGATGTCTGGCGACAAGTTTCTTGCGCCTACGCAAAACTCATTTAATTTTGACATTTTCCAGGTCAACTCGCCGTTATGGGATGAGAGATTTTAACTCAACTCCGATTGCTATAGAAATTCTTCAAGGAAAACGATAACTTCGGGACTTGCAAAAAATAAATTATCCCAAATTATTTCTATATTTGTAGGGGCGCAAGGCCTTGCATTGGTGTCAACTTAACGTGAAAGCCAGCCTAGAACCAGCTTTTACATATTGTCTCGTTCCCCTGCTCCGACTAGGAATGCTGTCCTAGAAGCTCCGCCTCCCTTACTAGCGGCAGAGCCACCAGGAGCATAAAAACAAGATTTGAAGAGGCTTTCAGCTTAAGTTGACACCAATGAAGACCTTGCGCCCCTACTTTCGACTTATAGAGTGGGCATTGTAAAGCTTGACTGTAATCTGTTGTAAATAAAAAGTCGATGCAATGGCATTGTTAGTCGATGCAATCGCATTGTCAGTCGATGCAATCGCATTGTCAGTCGATGCAATCGCATTGTCAGTCGATGCAATCGCATTGCAAAAGGTTACGTTTACATAACACGGCAATAGAAATACTAAACTGCAAAACGCCGTAATGAAAGCTTTTGCTCTTCATCAAAGTAGTTTATGTACTTTTGATTTACATTCGATTTACCTTTCAGCCAAACCCACCTGTCCGCCAATTAGCCCCAGAAATCCAGTTCCAAAGTGCTGAATCTCCAAAAAGTTTGCTTGCTCCGGTGAGGTCTTGTAAATTCGGAATGTTTTCATAATTCCTAAAGTAGCAGCACTTTCTAAAGGCCCAACAAAACTAATATCTCGGTCAATAAAATAGGTTTGATTAGTCCAGTGAGCCATTTGATTTGCATTTAAAAAGTAGCAGCCTGCGTGAGGATTGAGGGCACGACGAAAGGTAATTGGTGCATTCATAATTGCACCATTGAGTTCCTGTTGCTCTTGCAAATTTTGAAAAGGAGCAGTTACTCGTAAAGCCAAATCCCCATCAATATAAGCTTTGTGAACCAAAGCTTTGGGAGAGACTTCATAACGATTTGGCTGGAGCAAATTTAAATCACTTGTTTGTTGGGTAAACCAGTTTAATTTGATAAAAAACCAAGGATCGTGAATAATTAAGTCATCTTCAAGAAAGCAGTAATAATCATACTGACCGAGACAACTTTGCAGAACAGCTTGACACTCAAACCCCAAAAGTAGAGGTTCTGCATTGCTAGAATGATGCCTATATAAATGGGATGGTAAGGGAAGCTGATTCAGAAGATGATTATCTTTAGTTGTACAAATAACAATATCTAGTTCGTGAGACTGCGGCTGATTAGCAGGGAAAGCTAGTCGTTGAGCAATGTTGATAATACTTTGAGATTTGCCAAATAATTGATGTAAAGCGATAATACTTTTAGTTAATGCCTCCAAACGGGGTTGCGGGTCTTTGCGTTGGGAAGCATGACGACCCTCATTGCTAGGTTTGAAAAAATGGGCAATGGTAAAAATAATTCGCATTTTACATATCGCTTTTGTATTTATTTGTCATTAGTCATTTGTCATTTGTTATTTGTACTAAGCTTAGTCGTTGGTGCAGCCTCTCCAAGAGTTGTATTGGTCATTTGTCATTTTTTATTGACCAATAATCACTAATGATTAATATACTTCTTGCAAAAGTCTTGTTTTTCAGGCTTTTATTTGCACCTTTGCTTGAGGCAAAAAATATTTATGCAAATGACCAATACTTCGACTACGCTCAGTACAAGTGACTAATGACCAATGACTAATTTCTGCCAAATCCTTTAGAACTTGGACGCTTTTTCAAATTATCAGAAGTTTTCCCAGCGAACATCCATTGCAAATGCTGTGGTAATAGTTTCGCCAAATCATAACGCTTCAGAATAGTCTCTCGCGCATTCGCACGAATCGCTTTCATTTCTTGAGGATTATTCAGCGCCTCTTCAACCCGATTAGCAATATTCTGGGGAGAAAAGAAATCTACCAGCAGTCCATTTACCCCATCCTGTACTACCTCTAAAACTGGCTGAGTCTTAGAAGCGATTAGTAAACATCCTGCTGCCATTACTTCTAACATTGACCAGGATAATACAAAAGGACGGGTTAAATAAACATGGGCAGAAGAAGCTTGCAAAACCTGAAGGTACTCATTGTAAGGAAGCCTATCTGTAAAGTGCAGCCTCGATAAATCTAAAGATAATTTTTCTAGCATTAATTGTTTATAAGTCTGACCATCGGGGAGATTTTTACCATAAGCAACCCGATCTTCTCCGACAACTACCACGTGGCACTTAGGTCGTCGCTGCTGAAGTAGCGCCACTGTTTCCATAAACTGCGGAAAACCTCTATAAGGTTCCATCCCCCGTCCTACATAAGTTACCAACTCTTCCACATGAGAAAGATCCAGATTTATTCTTGGTAAAACTAACTTTGCGCCTGGTTTGGGGACAAAATAATTGGTATCAACACCATCATGAATGACAGTGAGTTTGCTATGATATTCTTTGGGAAACTGCTGACGCTGCCAATTAGTTGGAGAAAGACCGCGATCGCAGCTATATAAATCAGTTAAAATCGGTGCATTTTTCACGCGGATGCGGCATTCATCATCAGCGTTAAGTGGATCGTTGGGATCGAAATCTGCATCGGAACCGTGAGCGTGATAAAACCACTCGAAATAACACAATAATTCTGCTTTGGGGAAAACATCTTTCATAAATAAAGTTGGCCCCCAACCAGAATGACCATAAACTATATCTGGGAAGAAACCCTCGGATTTTAATTTTTCTGCCACGCGATAGACAGCCTGCGCGGTGAGAACAGCATTTTCCAGGTTGCGAACGTAGTGGTGAGTTTGAGGCGCAGCTTCACGAGAAGGAGTATAAATAGCTTTAAAAACGCCAGGTATTTCTCCTTCCCGACGATTTGTTCCAAAGACGACTTGGCAATTAGGATCTTTACCCAAAACTATCGCTAGGTTGCGAAATTGTGAGGGAAAATTGGGATGTAAAAATAAAACTTTCATTGGAATAATCTTGATTAAATTATTGCCAGATAAAATAAATTAAGACAAGCTGCTTAAGATTATAAGATTATTTCTCATGATTTTTAGCAAGTAAATTTAGGTAAATGGTTGCCCGAAAATGCGAAAATAATCGCAAATTCGTGTTATTACCATGAAATTTATTGGCATTGATTTAGGCTGGCGATCGCAACCAAGTGGATTGTGCTGTTTAGAATGGGTAGATGGACAACTGCAATTACTCGATTTAGACCGCAAAGATGCCATTGCAGACATCCTTATTTGGATCGATCAAAGCGTCCAAGCAGACGAACCAGCCATTATTGCCGTAGATGCACCTACCCTCATACCCAACGCTACCGGGAGTCGCCTCCCCGATAAACTCAGCCACAAATACTTTGGTAAATATCATGCGGGGTGCTACCCAGCTAATCAAAACCTACCCTTCGCAGAGCGCACCGTCAACTTTGGCTTAGAATTAGAATCACGTGGCTTTGCACATGCACCCACCATAGAACCGCAAAAACTCAGCAGATATCAAATAGAAGTCTTCCCCCACCCAGCAATTGTTAACCTATTCAACTTAGAACGCATCCTCAAATATAAAAAAGGACGCCTCACTGAGCGCCGCCTAGAACTAATTAAACTCCAAAATTATCTTCTCGATATTCTCCCCTCCTTCTCTCCTCCTCTGCGTTCTCTGCGCCTCTGCGGTTCGTTTATTCCAAAAATCCCCACCACAGGCGCAGCCCTCAAAGCAACCGAAGATAAACTAGATAGCTTAATTTGCGCCTATGTTGCCGCATATTGGTGGTATTGGGGAGAACAACGTAATTTGGTATTAGGCGATCGCACCACTGGCTACATTGTTATCCCTCAGAGAATTTGAGCAAAGGCTTCGCGTATGCTGCTTTAGAGTCCTTGCTGATACTAAAAATAGAATTCTGCAAACCGTATCGCTTGGTAATGGCAGAGCGCTAATCAGGATTAAAAAACACAAAATTGTTGTTCGTTAGTGACAATCCAGCAGATAGTTGTGCAAATTGTACCTGAGTAAACCCAGATGCACTACCATCTTGGTCAAAGAACAATGCACCTGTAGCGCTGTTGTAAATAAATCGCTCTTCACTAGTGGTTGCAGATGTTCCGATTGTAAATTTATTTGCTGAAAGTGAACCTATTGACCGACTTCCAAACCCATAAGCCGATAGCTGAATCAATTCATTAGTAGCGTTGAAGTCATCAATAGTATCAACACCTTTGGTGTAACTATAGACAGTAAAGGTATCAGTACCGTTCCCACCTGTTAGGGTATCATTGCCACCAAAGTAGCCCCCACAGAGCGTATCGTTGCCATTACTCCCCACAATGTTGTCATTGACATCTGTACCTAAGATATTTAATCGTTCGATATTCTTGTAGCTAACACTATTGATACCTGTCGTAATTGACCCAGTGTTAGTAGTAGCATTGAAAGTCGAAGTCATTGCTTTGAAAGTACCGCTATAATTTACGGACAACAAATCGTCACCCTTACCCCCATCAATCGTATCTTTGCCACCACCCGCAGAGAGGGTATCGTTCCCACTATTCCCCACAATATTGTCATCGTAGGCTGTACCTCTGATATCTAATCGTTCGATATTCTTGTAGCTAAACCAATTTGTGCCTGCTGTAATTGATCCAGTGTTAGTAGTAGCATTGAAATTCGTTGTGATTCCTTGGTTAGCATAGGTATAATCGGCGAACAAAACATCGTCCCCCTTACCCCCATCGATCGTATCATTGCCAGTACTATTACCCCTTAAGTCTAGGGAAAGGGTATCGTTCCCACTGTTCCCCACAATATTGTCATCGTGGGCTGTACCTACTATATACAATCGTTCGATATTGTTGTAGCTAACCCGATTTGCGCCTGTTGTAATTGACCCAGTGTTAGTAGTAGCATTGAAATTCGTTGTGATTCCTTCGCTAGCATAGGTATAATCGGCGAACAACACATCGTCACCTTTACCGCCATCGATCGTATCATTGCCAGCATTGCCCCCAGAGAGGGTATCGTTACCATTGCTCCCCACAATATTGTCATCGTAGGCTGTACCTCTGATATCTAATCGTTCTATATTGTTGTAGCTAACTCGATTTGTGCCTGCTGTAATCGATCCAGTTTTAGTAGTAGCATTGAAAGTCGTTGTGATTCCTTCGGTAGCAAAGGTGTAAGCAGCAGACAACAAATCATTGCCTTTACCCCCATCCATCGTATTATTGCCACTAGTGAAGTGATGGTTGGGATCATAGCCACTAGTGCCTCCAGAAAGGATATCGTTGCCATCACCCCCAAAGAGCAGATTATTGCCTTCTGAATTGTTAACATTCAAGTAATCATCACCAGCACCAGCAATGAGGGTGTTATTACCTGTTGTATAACTAGCATCTAAGTAATCATCACCAGCACCACCAATGAGTGTGTTCTTGCCTGTTGTATAATTAGCATCTAAGGTATCCTCACCAGCACCACCCTTGAGAATGTTATTGCCAGTGCCATAAATTCTCCTAAAGTTTCCAGATTCGTAGTCGTCCAGGCCAGAAACGGACAGATAATCATTACCAACGCCACCTGAAAGCAGATTATTACCTGTTGAATAAATAGCATTCAAATAATCATCACCAATATCACCGTTGAGAGTGTTATTCCCTGTTGAATAACCAGCATTCAAGGTATCGTCACCAGCGCCACCATTGAGGGTGTTATTGCCAGAGATAGAATTGCCAAATAAAATTGAGCCTCCTCGGACCGGGCTGTAATCACCAGAGGCAAAGAGAAAATCATTTCCATCGCCACCAATGAGCAGATCGTTGCCTTTTGAATTGTTAAGATTCAAATTATCATCGCCAGTACCATAAGCGAGGGAGTTATTGCCTGTGTTACCAACGAGCGTGTCATTCCCCGCACCACCAATGAGCGTGTCATTCCCCGCACCACCTCTCAGTAAGTCATTGCCACTTTTGCCATCGATTTTGTCATCACCCCCCTGACCATTGATCGCATCATCTGAGTTATCAAAGCCGTTAACATTATTGTTCAGGTCGTTAAGGAAGGTGACTGTATTCTTATTGAAGATAGTACTTTGGGTAGAGTTGGCATTGAAAACATCAAAGCTGTCTGTGATGGTAGTTTGCTCATCAAACAGGATATTGCCCAAGTTTACACTTGCTCCAGTGGATTTGCTGAGGTTATCCAGATTTTCCAAGGCAAAGTTTTGCAGAATGACTTTGGGAGTAGCGTCCTCTTGAAAGTCGTTTGCAAAGGTGATTTCTAGATTGTTGCCATTCTGGGTCAAAATCATATTTTGGGCAGTTAAGCCATCACCCTGAAAATTTAGAGTGTCCACTTCGGCAATGATTGCTGCTGTTGGGTGTGTTCCTTTACCTACGCCACCAAAATCGGTGATGATATCATTAGTGGTGTACTCATAAACAAATTCATCACTGCCACCGCCACCAGTTAGGGTGTCGTTGCCTCTGTTACCTGTGATGGTATCGTTGCCTGCAAGACCCTTAATTGTGTCCGCGTCATAAGTACCCAGTAGGTTATCATTACGGTTGGTTCCAATGATATTTGCCATAACTTTTATCTACCTAAATATAGCTTTTCAGTAACTTCCGTTATCAACATGGACTTTATTGCTATTTTTGGGCACAAAAATTAACCGGGATTTTAAGTTTTTGCCATACTTATACATCATCTTTAATTAACACTAGTGTTGATCAAAGATTCATCCAAAGAATGGCTTTTACGTGACACTATCTAAATCTATCTGAAAACTATCTAAGCCTTAAGCGCTGTACAAACTAATGAACGTGTGTATTTAGGATTATCAGTCATTTCAGACTAAATTAATCATCCTTGTTCCGTAAAAATCATTGAACAAGGATGATGAAAGAATCTGATGATTGAATGCCTAGAATTTATACTTGGTATTTGGTTTACTGCCAGCGTCTAAGTCTTACTAGAAGAGAAAATATTCAACTTTTGATCCGGAAAGAGATTTTCATACCCCCCTTGTGGACAATTCTGTTTAGATGTCTAGCTTGAAAATAGAGAACATCTAAATAACCAAACACTTACCATATAATACTGTATTTACTTAAATATTTTTGCTTCTGCACGCATCTTTGCATATTCTTCACATTATTTGCTGATAAATTTACGTAAAAATATTTTTTGCGTACTATTAATATTTTGCTCGTAAATCAAAGCTATTACAGATTGGTATAACGTTTGTAAACCAAGAAATTCACGTTTGCAGACATTAGTACTTGTCGCTCCAAAGTGCGGATCGATCAAAGCTTAAGAAGCTGACTTTTATGATTATTCCAGTCAAATTGTATTTCCCTTAAAATTACGAGGAATTATAGCAAGCAATAATTATTTTTGAGGCGTGACTGCATCGCACAACAAAAGGCGTTGCTAAACTTAAATCAGCAACGCCTAATCTTGATTATTCAAAAATTAATCAGCACTCTTATTCTGCCCAAGCAATCAACCTTGGTTCATAAGGATTAGCCAGGTGTGGATTTTTCGGCAATACACGCAAAGACAAGCCTTGTAAACCAGAAGCGGTATAAGTGATATTACCCGTGTAAATGCTCAATTGCTGTCCATCTTCCCCTTGGTAATCCATCACCACTGTTACAGCGTTGACAATCTCACCATTGGCATCGATGGCACCTTGATATAGCTCCACCTGCACATCATTATTGCTCAAAGTTGCCAAGTCAACCTTGGCTTTGACAGCAACGGTTTGGTTAACCTCAATGTCTGAAGCTGCCGATACATCAACATCTTTGATTCTGATATTGAACCAGTGTTCGCCCAATTTTTCTTTCCAAGCAGCTAGTTCTTTAGCTGGGGCATACTTATCAACAGTCAGGGTATGATAGCGATCGCTAGCCGGAAAATAAGCTCTCCCAGCATATTCTCCTACCATCCGCGCTGTATTAAAGAACGGACAATTCAATCGAATTGCATCCTTCATTTTGGCAACCCAAGGACGGGGCAAACCATCAGTATCCCGATGTTCATAAAATAACGGCACAACTTCCTTCTCTAACAACTCGTAGAGAGCATTTGCTTCTACTTCATCTTGGTAGTTAGGATCGTCGTAATTCTCTCCATGTCCAATCGCCCAGCCTGTGCGGACGTAATCAGCTTCATCCCACCAGCCATCTAGTACGCTTAAATTTGGCAAGCCATTCATGGCGGCTTTCATGCCACTAGTACCAGAAGCTTCCCGTGGACGACGCGGTGTGTTCAACCAGATATCGCAACCCGCAACCATCAACCGGGAGATGTGAATGTCGTAATTGGGAACAAACACTACCTGTTTTTCTAAATGCTGTTCGCGGATAAAGTGATTGATCTCGCGGATCAGTTCTTTACCGGGGATATCTTTAGGATGTGCCTTACCAGCAATTACGAATTGCACTTTCCGGTCTTTGTTAGCCAACAGAAGCCGCTTAATGCGATCCAAATCGCGCATCCAGAGGGTGGCGCGTTTGTAGGTGGCAAACCGACGAGCAAAGCCAATGGTGAAAGCGTAAGGATCTAAAACTTCTTGGGCTTGGACAATTTCGGAAGCAGAAGCGCCGCGATCGGTCAAATGCTTGACCAAATGCTCCCGCACATACAAAATCATATCTAAGCGGCAGCGTTCGTGATTGCGCCACAATTCCTCATCCGGTATGGCGTCCATCCGCTCCCATAATGGGCTATCTGGTGGTGCTGATGACCAATTTGGGCCGAGGTAGCGATCGTACAATTCTTGAGTCGATTTCGCCACACAACTCCGAGCATGGACACCGTTAGTAATTGCGGCGATCGGCACTTCCTCCACTGGCACTTTCTGCCACAAGCCTTGGAACATTTGCCGCGACACTACACCATGCAGTTGTGCGACACCGTTAGAAAATGTTGCCATTTTCAGTGCCAGCACCGCCATACTGAAAGGCCCAGATAAATCGCCTGTATTCTCGCGCCCCAGTCCTAAAAATTGCTCTTTGGGCAACCCAAATATCTCTGCGTAATATCCCAAGTAGTGCAGCATTTTCTCAGGAGCGAACAAGTCAATTCCTGCCGGTACTGGCGTGTGGGTGGTAAAGATATTGCTGGAAGCGACCACCTGTCTAGCTTGGACATAATTCAGTCCCTCTTCCTGAATCAGCAAGCGGATGCGTTCTAGGGCAGAGAAGGCAGCATGGCCTTCATTCATGTGGTAAGCGGTAACTTTTAGCCCCAAAGCTTTGAGCATTTGCACGCCACCGATCCCCAGCATGATTTCCTGGTGGATACGCATATCGATGTCGCCACCGTACAGCTGATCTGTGATGTCGTGGTCGTAAGTGTTGTTCGGTTCAATGTTAGTGTCCAGCAGATACAGAGGTACTGTTCCTACCTGTACGCGCCAAACTCTGGCATATACCTTGCGTCCTGGATAATCTACCGCAATCCGCAGTTCAGAACCATCGGCATTGCGCTCCAGATGCAAGGGCATATTATAGAAATCATTGAGCAGATAGCGTTCTTGCTGCCAGCCATCGGCATTGAGATACTGGGCAAAGTAGCCTTGCTGATAGAGCAAACCTACACCGACAAGCGGTAAACCCAAGTCACTGGCAGATTTGAGGTGATCCCCCGCCAGAACGCCCAAGCCTCCAGAATAGACGGGCAAACAATCTACAAGTCCAAATTCCGCCGAAAAATAGGCGTAGCATTCTTTGGGTTTCTGCTCCCGTTGTTTCTGATACCAGGTGCGCTCTTGCAAATAATCGTCTAACTGACGGTCAGCTCGATCCATTTGCGCTAAAAAGCCTTCATCTTCGACAACTTCCAGAAGCCGCGATTGAGAGATTGTACCCAACATTAACACTGGGTTATGATGGCTAGACTCCCACAGGTCAGAGTCTAAGCGACGAAATAAGTCTTTAGTATCAACGTTCCAATCCCAGTGCAAGTTATATGCCAACCGCCGTAGTGGTTCGAGTCGCGGCGGTAGTGAAGGGGATACGTTAAATGTACGAATTGGCTGCATAAGTTGGCAAAACTCCAAGTTTAGCTATGGTTATTGTTTACTCTCTTTACCAATGTTGCCAATTCTTTATACAGTAGTTTGTGAAAAAGCGATGACTTTGTTAAGCATTGAGAATTATTTTTAACCTCGTTGCTAAAGTTTACACCAAGGTGTTTCTAATTCTATGCCTGACTCTGAGCCATGTACTTGGTATATTAAGATTTAATCATTTACTGGTATATATCACTTAAAAAAATTTAGTTTCGAAGAAATAATTTATATTTATTTTAGTATTGCTTCCGGGGATCAATTCGAGATTCTTGGCTGAGGGTCAAAATTACCCATAGCTGTGTCCAGTAAAGTGAAATTTTTTAATTATTTTTTAATAAAATTGCTCTATCAAACGAAGACAGTCCCGATAAAACGAGTTTCAAAAGCCAAGCATGAAAATCTTCTAAAGACTAGGATTTTTACTCAACACTCAGCACGGGCTAAACCTTAGCTATCCGCTAACAGCACTCTCAAGCCAAGAGGCGGAAGCACAACCCCATAAATAATTCCGATGAAAGCCTTACCAAGCAGTTAATCAACAAAAGTGATGCCTGTAGCGGGCTACGGCTACGTTAACTACTTGGTATGAAATATTTGCACTACACCAGGAAAATAACTTATAAAGGTGTTGTTTTATGCACCTAGTGAAGGCTGATCTTTAGTATTTTTTGTCATTGTCAGAGCTACAGCTGCTGCATAAGCTAGTTCCGCTGCCATTTGATAAGCTAGTTTGATACTTGATGAAGTCTCCTTGGCTTTAGGAGATGGGGAAGCTTTTTTTCGGCGCGACTCTTGTTTAACATCACCTGCTGCAATAGCTCGCTGTAAAATGATCCAGGCATCTAGGTCTTCTGAGTCATAATTACTTTGAAGTTGCGATCGCAGTTGATCTTCGGCTACAACACTTAGATAGCCGATAGTTAGAGCTTCTTGTACAATTTCTTTAATTAAAGCCATAATTTGAACCAAGTATGTGAGTTAAAACCGATACCTCAATTTGGGAAATTAGATGTTTTTTTGTAGATTTATCCTCGAAACTAAGCTCCGTTTTAGCTTTCTTTAAATAAAATTTATAACGAGTAGTACCAAGCACACATCACCCTTTTGGCTCACCCGAATGGGTGATTTACAATATTTTAGATAGTAAGTATGTGGACAAAATCAATATTTTGAGCTAGTTTAGCTTTTTAACGAAGAGGGTGTCACAAGTATAGTAGATATCAATCTAAGTTGAAAGCTCAATTATAAAATTACTTTTATCAGTAATGAGATAAATATAGGCAAAAATGCCAATAACCGCTGACAGCATTTTTTAAATCTACCTCCTCAATGAATTTTATCTAAGTGTATAAAAATATTTGCAAATAGCTTAGGCTTTGACCACCGCAGGCATCGCTCTAGTAAAAAAGTTAACTTATTTCCTTCATTCTCATCAACAATAAACCCTGTAAATAAACTTATTTCATGAGAGTGTTCCACTAAAAATAAAATGTGTTATCGTTAAAAACAATTGTTATTAAAAACCATTCATGTCATTACAAACGTGAATTGGCTAGTCTGTAAATCATCCGTGTGCAACATGATTGGAGCAGCATACTCTAGAAATTCGTTGCAAGAAAGCCGTCATAGCAGTCGGGGAAGCGCTTACTTGTTTGCACCGATGGTTAACTTCAATGTGATGGCTGATGTGGGAGATAATCCACCCTAATTGGATTTTATTTGGGCACAAATACCCATAGAATCCAACAATAATTACATTGTCATGCTAGGCAGAAATTTTATCTAAACTTTGAATATAGTCTAGTTAAATGTATTTTTTGTTGCCAAATAGCTTGCGAAACTGAGTTGTTTCAAAAGACTAAAACCGCTTGAGAGCAAATAGCTTCAAGACAAACAACACTATCCCTATTTACTTTAGGAGTGCTGTTAGCAGTAGCAAGCTGTTCAAATTTGCCAGAGAACCAAAACAGTAGTCTATCTAAATCAGCAAATTTTCCATCAGACAATTTAAAAGTCTGAGTTTTGACCCGGCAATGCACTGAAATTGTTTTGTTAATTGATTTTGTGAAAAATAAGCCAAAGTTTTACGTGCATATAGTACAAAATCTGCTAGCGAATTAACGTAATTGTGCATATTACTTGAGTAATTCTACACACCTAACCTCAAGAATTGCTTGCATAGTCAAAGCCAGACTATGGTTTTTCAAATGTTGGAAAACCATCTAAAAATCTTGGGGAATTTTGGTGATACTGCTACCTTAGCTCATGTATTAATACACACGGAGCCTATTGGTATTGGCAAAAGATTAGGATACAGCCAAAACAACTTGAAACACTGTCAACAACAATTGATTAAAGAGATATGTAGCCATGCAGAACGAGCAATATTTTTCCAAATTGCAGCGCGTGCAAGAACTTTTAGTAACTACAGTGTTAGCAGATATTCCAACACTTCTTCTCGGCCCAAAGTTGCGTAATTTAGGATATCGTAGTATTTTTGCCCAAATAGGCAGCCCCGTGTATATTCAAAATGGTGTTGAATTTAACGGTACTTCTTGTATTGAGATAGGCGCAGGAGTCTATATTTTCAAGGGTGTGCGGATGGATGCGAGAGGACACAAAAATAATAGAATTCATGTAGGAAATAGAGTCGCAATTGAGCGTAACGTTGATATCGGGTCTTTGGAAGATACGTGTATACATATTGATGAAGACACCTTCATTGCTCCTAATGTGTCTATTGAGGGGCCAGGAGACATTAAAATTGGTAAACACTGCTTGATTGCTGCCCATTCAGGGATATATGCCAATAATCATAATTTTGCCGATCCGATGGAGCTGATTAAATACCAAGGTGTTACTCGCAAGGGAATTGTGATTGAGGATGATTGTTGGCTAGGACATGGAGTAACAGTATTAGATGGCGTTACTATCGGCAAAGGCAGTGTTATTGGGGCGGGAGCAGTTGTTAATCGAGATATTCCTCCTTTTTCCGTTGCTGTTGGCATACCTGCACGAGTAATCAAAAACCGAATTGGCAAAGATATAGCAAAGCTTCAAGTTGAGAAATAGCGGAGGGGTAAAGGGGCAAAGGTGCAGAGGGGAAAAACTTACTGCAACTTCTCCTCTGCTTCCCATTCCCCACTCAGTACTCCTGAAAGGCATGGGGAATAGTAACTATCCCCTGTAACCTGTTGCCTTTTTTGGGAAACCTTTGCCATCAGCCAACGTCACAATGGTAAACGTCTCTGAGTTACTTTCTTAAGGGCATCTACAAGTCAGACAATTGACATCTTGTACATTATCAATCACCTTAGGGAAGACATTGCTAGTCCTGAGTCCCCAGAGTCCTCTAAAAAAGGGACGAGATTTGGGTAATATAAAGTAGCTATCTTTTCTGCATTGCAGATACTGAAAGAAAAGCCTTCTTTGTTTTACCCGTTGGAGATATTTCTATGCTGACTTTAAAAATCGCTGTTTATATTGTTGTTGCCTTCTTCGTAACTATCTTCATCTTCGGATTTTTGTCGAACGATCCAGCTCGTAACCCCGGCCGTCGGGACTTAGAGTAAGAGGGCGATAAATCATCCGCGACTTTGGAAGGCGGAAAATACTAAACGCCACGGAAACTTACTAAGCGAAAATTTAGTAAGTTTCTTCCTCCAAGTAGCTTGCTGTAGGTAGCAGAAGGCGACAGTCGGAAGGCAAAATGTATGTTTAATCCTTCCCTTTGTCATTTGGCTGTTTGTTAGCCCGATTTTGCTCACTTATGCTTCATCCAGTTCTGCCACCTAATCCGCCTCCTATCGTTGAATCTTTACAACCTGTAAATCCCGCCTCATCTGCTAGTCATACAAAGTTTCTTTCAGGTGTAGATACTGGAATACACGAAAAGACAGACAAATCCAAGCAGCCCAAGAATTTGGCTCAGTTGGCAATTTCGAGTAACACTAAAAGCGATCCTTTATTGTCAACTCCGATCGACTCAACTCAAGATGACTTGGTAGTTGCTAAAACTTCTTCTGTACCTCATTCACCAGAAACATTTCCACCAGAAAGTTCCCCACTCCCCGGTTCTGCAACTGCTGGGCTTTTGGGGCAGCCACTGGTTGTTGGTTATCCCACGCAAGAGGTTACAACCTCTAATCGCCAAGTTAAAAAAGACACAAAGATAAGTCCGAGCGTCGAACCCCGCCACTCGGAACTTTTGATGTCAGCACTGCGTAAACGGGAGATGCAAAGAAAAGTCGGAGCGGAGGCTTCAGATCAAAAGGCGAAAGATGAACCTTCTCAAAAACTCAGTCAGCGATCGCTAAATCCAAACTCTAATGGTGGAGCAAAACCAACCTTTTTGGACTCTTCTAGCTTTACCTATAGAGTTTCTCCAAGCCCACTTATCGCCCAATCTCAACACCCTCTTCAAATTGCCCCAACTGTCACAAACAGCAACAAGTTAGGCAAATCCAAAGCAGAAATTTTAGCTGAGAAGTTAACCCAACAAAAACAGCAACGCGATTTTACTGCACAACAGTCTCTAAAAAAAGACAATATCTCTGTATCTGCTGCCGATCTAGCACCGAGTTCTCAATCAGTACAAAATTTTATAACATTTAAATCTCGTAAGCCCACAAACCAACTCTCAGTACCCATCACTGTAGAATTTAAGTCCCAAGTCCAGCAACAAAGCCAAGTCCCAACGCCTACACCACAAGTAAATACCACTCAGCCACAAACTCAACCATCTGGTACAACTGCGCCAGCTACCCCACCGCCAGCTGGGCCAAGAACTGTAGAAGTCACTTCAGATCGGCAAGAGTATGACGAGAAACAGCGAATTATTACAGCTGTAGGTAATGTAATTGTGCGATTTGATGGGGCGGTGGTGGATGCCGATCGCTTACAAGTCAATTTGGACAACATGATCGCTGCGGGAGAAGGCAACGTAACCTTAACACGGGGCGATCAGATACTGCGCGGACAACGCTTTACCTATAACTTCGTTCAAGATCGTGGGGAACTGGAAAATGGTAGAGGAGAAATTTACGTACCTTCAGCACAAACAGATTTTGCTTTTTCACCCACGGCTGTAAGTGCTGGTGGAGTTTCAAAACGTCCGCCCAGCGATCGCATTAGAGCCAATCAACCTCTTTCCGGTGTCAGCAGCCCTGGAGGAATTGATGTGACAATTGGTGGTCAGTCAGACGCCAGCAACATCCCGCCACCGAAAGCAGGGGGTGCAGTCAATCGGCTCAGGTTTGAAGCTGAACAAATTGACTTTTATCCGCAAGGCTGGCAGGCAAACAATGTCCGCATCACTAACGATCCTTTTTCCCCGCCTGAATTGGAATTACGTGCAAATACAGTAACTTTGACGCGAGAATCACCCTTGGTAGACCGCATCAGGACACAGGGGCAGCGTTTGGTATTGGATCAAACAGTCTCCTTACCAATTCCGCTGAATGAGCGTACTATTGACCGTCGAGAGCGGGACGCTTCACCTGCAATAGTCTCCCCCGGCTACGATGGAGAAGATCGGGGTGGTTTGTACATTGAGCGTGGATTTCCAGTAATCGATACAGAGCAGACACGCTGGACGATCACGCCCCAGTTATTATTACAGAGAGCTGTGCAAGAAGGCACGGGTGACTTAGGGGCACTGTTTGGTGTGAAGACCAAGATAAATTCTGTTTTGAATCCACGGAGGATAATTCAGGGAACTGCGGAGTTAACTAGTTTTAACTTGAATGACGTGGAAGAAAATTTGCGAGTGAATTTAGGATTGCGCCAGACATTAGGCACTTCTCTTCCCCACACATTGAATGTGCAATATAACTACCGCGATCGTCTCTACAACGGTACTCTGGGTTTTCAAACTGTCCAGAGCAGTTTTGGCGGTATTATTACCTCTCCTGTGATTCCTTTAGGAAAAAGTGGCATCAACCTCAACTACCAAGCAAGTGCCCAGTATATTGATGCCAACACCGATCGCCTAGACTTGCTAGAACCAGTGCGAGAAAACAATCGCATTTCACTTGGTCGTTTACAAGCCAGTGCGACTCTCAGTAGAGGGCTGTTGCTGTGGCGGGGAAAACCATTACCACCTACTGCCACTGAGGGATTACGATACACTGCTACCCCTGTAGTTCCTTACTTGCAAGCGATCGCTAGCCTTACAGGCACTACCAGTTATTACAGCAATGGTGATAACCAAAGCACTCTAATTGGTACAATTGGCTTACAAGGGCAAATTGGTCATTTTTCCCGACCTTTTTTCGACTATACCGCCTTTAATGTCAGTTACTCTCAAGGCTTTAATAACGGATTATCACCCTTTTTGTTCGATCGCTCCGTTGATAACACAGTATTGACCGCTGGAATATCACAGCAAATCTACGGCCCTTTTCGCTTAGGCTTTCAAACATCTGTTAACTTAGATACTGGTAAAGAAACTAGTACCGACTACATTTTGGAATATAGCCGTCGCACCTATGGCATTACCTTACGTTACAATCCGGTGCTGGAGTTAGGCGGCTTCAGCATCCGAATTAGTGATTTTAACTGGGGTGGCGGCACCGATCCATTTTCGGAAATTAAGCCAGTAGTGAACGGCGTGCAACAGGATAATTAGTCTAAGGACTGGGGACGACTCGACGGGCGATCGATCGCACAATTAGTAAATGCCGCGCCAGGTATTCTCAAGTTGGCATAGTCGCCGCTTAGTTGAACGCCTGATGGTAGTTGGTGTAGGGTTACACAGCATCTATGAACTGCGGCTTGATACTCTCGCCATTGCCTACGGATTGCAATACTTGCAGCATCGTCACCTAAGTCTGAAAATCTTAGCCCTGCTCGCATCAACCAGGATTCTACGTCAGTTGTTTCACCAACTATTTCTGGAATGTGATTAATCTTTTTCATGAGTAATATCTTATACGTATATGTATTTGCTTCACTTTAAGATAAAGTAGCAATATCAGCCAATATCATTTTTTATTAAAATAATCACTAAAAATGATTCATGCCCAAGTATTAATACTTGGGCATGAAAGAATGAATTACTATTACGGCTGGAAAATATCATTGCTTTAGCTTCCGAATAAGCCGTTTTCTAGGTGGTAATCACTAGAAACGATAGCCTAATCCAGCTTGGAAGCTGACGGCATCAGCATCACTATTTTTGTAGGCGTCAATACCCCATTTAGTATCGCCGTAGGCAATGACATTTTTGCTAACTTCTGATTCAACCCCAAGGGTGACTACAGGTGAATTCCGATTGCCCAATGGAGTTTTTTGACCTTCATCAGTTACAAAGGAATAACCACCACCGAAGTAAACGTTAGTATTTTTGGCGATGGGCGCATCATAAGTCACTATGGGCATAATTGCAGCAGCATCGCCACCATACAATACAGAACCCCGCAGTGAAACCGGAGCATTGGGTACGGCGTATCGTCCTTGAATATTACCACCAATTTGGGCTTCATCGTTTCCTTGTCCGCCACTGGTTGCACCAACAGCAACACCAGCACCGATGTAGTTACCGTTAGTACCTGCTGTTTGAGCAGATGCAATGCCGGCTGAGAGGACAATGGAAGCAACAGCAAGTGCAGAGGCAGCTAATTTTGTAAATTTCATAGAATTATTCTCACTAGAGTTAAGTAAAATCAATGTTCTCTAGTACTAGAATCTCTTTTTTTACAAAATGTAACCTCACGCATCTGGTTCACCCAAGTGGTTGAATTATTTCTCACCCACCTGGGTGTAACAACTGAAATATTTTATTGAAGAATTCAGGAGTCAGAATTTAGGAGTCAGAGTTCAAGATTCAGAATTCAGAACAAGAAAGTGGAAGATTCAGATCCACCACGCTCTTGTCTTTACGCTGCGCTATCCGCTTTCTCTGACTCTAAGTTCATGCTGAATTCTGACTCCTGAATTCTATTTAAATAACAGTTATTTCTTCAAAAAGCGCTGACGTAGACGAGAGATAAAAATATTCACCTCTGGTATTTTCATTAATGAAGCGATCGCAGCAAACACCGCAATCCCTACGAAGCCAGATATACACAACTGCAACACTAGAATCAGTAAACCCGTTTTACCTAACAAGTGCTGAGAACCAACCAATGTCCCATAGCTTGCTACCCCAGCAACTACGCTACCAGCAGCCAAACCCAGAATCGGCAAACCCCACTCGCGCCAAGGTAAACCATTGAGTTTGCGATCGAGCAACCATAACAGCATTAACATTGAGCTACAGTTTACACCCACTGTTGCTAATACCAAACCGGGAGCGCCAAAAGGTTTAACGAAAAACCAATCTAATATGATGTTGAGCAAGATGTTAAAAATACTGATGCGAAAAGGTGTCTGTCCATCGCCTAAAGCATAAAATACCCGCACCAAAACATCACGCCCTAAATAGACAAACATCCCAATTCCATAAGCGACTAGCAAAGATGAAACTAGCTCTGTAGCTTCTGGTTTGAATGCCCCACGCTCATATACCACCTGCACAATGGGTACTGATAGCGACACCATCAGTGCCCCTAGCGGTAACATGGTAAAAGCAGTGAGTAGCAGTCCTTGACGAATCCGTAATTTTAAATCCTGCCAATTTTCGGGGCCAGCAAGTTTGGCAAATATCGGTAATAAGGGCAGTAAAATGATATTAGAAATAATCCCCAAGGGAGTTTGGACTAATAGATTGGCATAGTTAAATCCTGCCGCTGCACCAGGGATAGGACTAGCAAAATAAAGGTCAGTGGCAACATTAATTGGCATCATTCCAGAGGAAACTGTTGCCGGAGTCATGATTTTAATTACTTCTTGAACGCCTGGAGATTTAAAATCAAACCGCAGGCGTAATGTGCCCAATCCTAACCGCCACTGGACAATTAGCTGCACTACCCACTGGAGAATCGCTCCTGCCAAGGTTCCCCAAGCTAAAACCATTCCCCCAATTAATGCGTACTCCGGTTTAATAATGTCCTTGCCCAGTTGCATCGCCAAGATCGCAAGACCGCCAACAACGGTAATACTGGATAATAAAGGGCTAATGGAGAGTAACCAATATTGATTGGCTGTATTGAGAGTACCGAAGCCAATGCCAATTAAACCGGCAAATAAAGCCATTGGTGCCATAATGCGGAGTTGTTGAATAGCGATCGCTCTAGTTGTCGCTTCCAAACCATGACCGACTAAATCAACGATCGCATCCGCAAATAACACTTGAGCCACTGTCACCACCAACAGCGATCCAGCTACCAGCGTTGTCACGGTTTCCACTAGGGGAGCCGCTTCTTCTCGCCGCCGCTTGGCTAAAACGCTGACAACTGCACTGTGTAATGGCCCATTCACACCGCCAAGTAATATCAATAGAAAGCCAGGGATAATATAGGCATAACTATAGGCAGTGGCAGCAGCACCAACACCAAATGCGGCAGCGATCGCTTGCTGCCGCACTAAACCGAAGACTTTACTAATTAATGTGGCTGCGGCAACAATGCCAGCAATTCCAGCGAAAGAACGAGAGGGTTTTTGATCTTGTTGTGTCACGAATAATACCCGACAACTCTTGCAGAGTGCATACTTTTAAACATTTAACCTGAAATTCCACAGTCTGTCAGGTAAATTTTGACAAATTAGTAATTTTAAATGCCTACGCTAAGAACAAAGGCAAAGCGATGCCTAACCTGGATTTCTCTGAGAAATCCAAAGGGTGTGGGAGGTGTGGGAGGTGTGGGAGGATGGAGAAGAAGTCTTACCCCCCATACTCCCCACACTCCCCACACTCCCCACACTCCTCTTCCCCTGAAGCCTACACTATGCGTGAGAAATCCGGGCTAAGACGGACTACGCCTACGCTCAAAATTAAATTCCTGAGATTGCGATAATACAGCGAATTACAAGTAAGTTAAATCGCGATTTCAAAGGGGTCAGACCGATTTTCTGATTTGCCTCGACAACAATAACTTAGTGACAGCCTTGCTTAAGTTTGTAGTGAATATACTCAAATAAACTTTGCGCTCCTATGTGTTTCAAATTAAACCCTCAATTGACTGCGAATTGACCAAATTGTGTACTTAGTCATTTCCTCTGTTGTGTACCAGCCAAAATTATTTTTTAACCAATTACAAGGATAGATCGAGAAAGGGGAACTATAACAATAACCATCTTCTGGGAAATAGTTGAATTAGGGATTGGGGATTGGAGACTAGAGACTGGATATCGAGCGAGATTTGCATCCCAAACAAATTTTACTCATATTTTATTCCCTAGTACCCAGTACTCAGTCCCAAAGCGCCCATTCGTCCCTACCCCAACAAGTTGCTATCCATCTGAAATTGGTGAATCCTGGACGCGGCCAATTGAAGACTGTAAAACTTTGCAGTTTGTCATATTGTTGACACTTCTTAACCCATGAACTTTGGTGTGAGGAACCCTTGTATAAAAAACTAGATAATCCAAAGCAATGGAACCCAATTCAAATTTCACAGAAAATCAACTTCTTTTGTCAAGCGCTCAACTTCAAGAGCAACTAGAGCAACAAAAAGCTCTGGCGAGTGTAATTGTCCGAATTCGGGAATCTCTTGACTTAGAAAAAATTTTTCAAACGACTGTTACACAAGTGCGTCAGTTGCTTAATGCTGACCGAGTAGCAGTCTTCCAGTTCGACCGCGAACAAAACTGGCAGGGAGAATTTGTTTCTGAAGATGTTGCAATTGGCTGGGACTCAGCAATGGCAGTAAAAGTTTACGACCATTGCTTTGGAGAACAATTTGCTGCCAGTTATCAACAAGGTCGAGTGCAAGCAGTACCAGATATTTACAAGGCGGGACTGAGTGATTGTCATCTGGCAATTTTGAGTAAATTTCAGGTACAGGCCAACCTCGTTGTCCCTCTATCGCGGAAGCAAGAACTGTGGGGATTGCTTTGCATTCATCAGTGCAGTGAGACTCGTGAATGGAAAGAATCGGAAATTGAGTTTATTCGTCAAATTGCTGACCATCTTGTTGTTGCGATTCAACAAGCAAAGCATCTCCATGAAGTCAAATTGCAAGCTGCAAAATTGGCTCAAGCAGTTCAGCGCGACCAAGTAATAGCTAAAATTGTCGATGAAATTCGCTCGCCTCTTGATATTGAAACTATCTTTA
Source organism: Nostoc sp. (assembly GCF_036917315.1). GTDB lineage: Bacteria > Cyanobacteriota > Cyanobacteriia > Cyanobacteriales > Nostocaceae > Nostoc. Next base: position 53,880 of record NZ_JBALDR010000042.1, read on the forward strand.
AAACCACAACTCAAGAAATACGCAAGCTGTTGCAAGCTGACCGAGTTTCCATCTTTAGCTTCAATCCCGATTGGAGTGGTAACTTTGTTGCGGAATCATTTACGGAAGGCTGGACTCCCTTAGTTGGGGTTGAGCCTGCGATCGCTGATACTTATTTACAACAGACGCAAGGCGGGCGTTACGTTAATAACCAGACTTTTATAGTTAATGATATTTATCAAGCTGGATTAACAAACTGCCATATAACTCTGTTGGAGCAATTCCAGGCAAAAGCCTTTGCAACTGCCCCTATTCTCCAAGGAGATCAACTTTGGGGAATCATCGCTGCCTACCAAAATGCTTCACCTAGAGAGTGGCAATCTTATGAAGTCGAATCACTGATCAAAATCGGCACACAAATTGGTGTAGCAGTTCGACACCATAAGTTGCTGGCATACGCTCAGTACCAAGCAGAGCAACAAAAGACATTAACTAGTGTAATTACTCGAATTCGGGAGTCTCTAGATTTAGATACAATCTTCCAAACTACTGTCACCGAGGCCCGGCAAATGCTGCAAGCAGACCGAGTGGCAGTCTTTCGTTTTGACCCGCAAAAAGATTGGGAAGGAGAATTTATTTCTGAGGATTTTGTACCTGAGTGTAACTCGGTAATGGCAGAAAAAGTTTATGACTATTGCTTTGGGGAAAACTTTGCACCCCTTTACGCCCAAGGTCGAGTAAATGCGATCGCTGACATTTATCAAGGAAAGTTCCCCGGTTGCTACGTCCAAATCTTAGAAAAATTTCAAGTGCGGGCAAATATGGTTGCACCTCTATTGAAAAAAGGTGAACTTTGGGGATTGCTGTGTATTCACCAATGCACCGCTCCTCGTTACTGGCAAGCTTCTGAGATTGAATTTGCCAGTCAAATCGCCGAACAATTAGGAGTCGCATTAAAACAGGATTCTTATTTAAAGCAAGTTCAAATGCAGGTTGTCCAGTTAGCAGAAGCCACTGAACGGGAAAAAGCAATGGAACGTCAAGAACTGCTGGCTGCAACTATTGATAAAATCCGCCAGTCACTCGATATTAAAACTATTTTTAGAACCACTACTCAAGCTGTACGAGAGTTGCTCGAAGTCGAGCGAATTGCAATTTACCGCTTTAACCCGGATTGGAGTGGTAAATTTGTGGCAGATTCCTTTAAAGATGGTTGGAAACCTGTTTTACAAGACCAACCAATGATTATAGAAACTTTTGAGGACACAGACGACGATAACGAACTTCCACGTAACGAAACCTTTGTGCCGATTCGGGAAGGTGAAAAATTATGGGGATTATTAGTTGCTTATCAAAATTCGCAGCCGCGTTATTGGAAAGAAGAGGAAATTAATTTACTGGCTCAAGTTGGGGTGCAATTAGGAATTGCGATTCAGCAAGCAGAATTACTCGAGCAAACTAAACGTCAAACCTTAGAACTTTCTCAAACTCTGCAAGAATTAAAACAAACTCAGACTAGGTTAATTCAGGGTGAAAAAATGGCAGGTTTAGGACAACTACTTGCTGGAGTTGCACATGAAATCAATAATCCTATCAGTTTTATTTTTGGCAATCTTATCCATTTAGATGAATATACCGAAGAACTGCTAAAAGTAGTGAAACTTTACCGTCAAAACTCCTCAGTATTTCCAACTATCCAAGAGCAAATCGACAAGAGTGATTTGGACTTTATCATCGAAGATTTACCGAAAACCCTTGAGTCTATGAAAGTGGGAACAGAGCGGATTTGTGATATTGTGCTATCACTACGAAACTTCTCTCGTACAGATGAGGCTGAATTAAAGCCAGTAGATATTCATGAAGGGTTGGATAGTACTTTGCTAATTTTAGGGCATCGCCTCAAAAATAATAACGATCGCCCAGCCATTGAGATTATTAAACAATATGATAATTTACCTTTGCTCGAATGCTATCCCGCGCAATTAAATCAAGTGTTTATGAATCTTTTGAGTAACAGTATTGATGCATTAGAGGAAAAATTTAACACTATACAGCAAAGGTATTTGAAATTATTACAAACGTGTCCGAGAATACCTTTGACTATCTGGATTAATACGCAAGTAGTTCAGAACCAGATTGTAATTAAAATAGCTGATAATGGTTTGGGGATTCCAGAAGAGGTGCGATCGCATATATTCGATCCCTTCTTCACTACCAAAGCACCTGGTAAAGGTACGGGGTTAGGATTGTCTATTAGCCATCAAATAGTAGTTGAGAAACATCATGGTCAGATGAAATGTTCGTCTAAACCAGGAGAAGGAACGGAGTTTTTAATTCAAATTCCCATTGATAATTAGAGGCTACTGATTTTTGACAATTTCACTCAATTTTAAATAGGGGAGCCAGGATAAATAGAGTTTTCCTCCGTTCCCCGAAGGCATCATAATAGACTAATACATCAACACCTGAATCAATATAATAATTTATTTTCTTTAGAGTTTAGGATCGTTTTTTGGGATGCGATCGCAGAGTTGATGTTGAGAAAGTGGCAGAATTCGTACAAGCAGGTACTAATTTGAAGCGAGAAAATTTTTGATTATTTTAACTATTTCTTGTTTTTCTTTAAACCCAGAACTATAGCCCCCAGAATCATAGGAACCAATCAAAAGTACGCTTTCACCAGATTCTAAAATTAAGGTAACTCGATTATCTGTAGTATCTTCGCCAGAATTAAAGCTTTTAACTTTAATATCAACAATTTCATTCAACGAATACATCAAAACTACTTTTCCCAATATTCCAAACCATTTATAGCGGCTGATACTTAAGCTATTTGACTCTTTATCAAAATTAAAGTCGATAAATGAACCTGACGCTATAATTAATAAACCTAATAATAGCCAAAATATGGTTATGCCAATTGCAGCGTAGCCGACTAAAGTATCATCTTGCTTAACTACTAAACTTTTTTCTAAAGGTTGTACTAAGAAATTCTTAATTTTTAATATGATAAACTCCGCTTCTTCAGAAAAATAATCACTGTAAGTAGTTCGTCTAAACGGAAGGCTTTCTGTTTTAGTTAATAACTGAACTTGATATTTATATATTATTTTTCCCTCTGTATCAGTTTTAGTTTGTTTTTCTAAACGACTTTCAATTAATCCAGAAATTTGTTTTTGGCTTTTTGGATGACCAAAAAAATCAAATTCTATCAGTTGACATATAATTTTTGATGACTTTTGCTCAATATTTGAAGTATCTATATTTTGTAAAACACGGTTACAATCAAGTTGGGTGACAGGTATAAACATAAAAATAGCATATAAATAAATTATACCTATTTGTCCAATAAAGAACCCAATAAATCTAAGTAACTTCGGTTGAACAATAAACTTAAGCTTATTTTGTGTTTGCTCATAAATTTGTATCTTTTTATCTCTGACCAAATCCCAAATTAAAATCAAATCGATAGCGAATAGTACATATTTTAATAAAGAATTTGTATTTTCCATTTTTTCGCAAAAATGTCTCTGTTTTTATGCTCAACGCGGAGATTCTTCACCTACAACCCAAACTATCTCGCGTTGACATACCCGTAACTGGATTTACGCCATCGGCTCTTTCACACAGCAGCGACACTTGATAGCGGTCAATTAAAGCATCGGTAAAATCAGCACCAGTGACATCAGCATCATAAAAACGGCTGCGGGTCAAAGTTGCTTCAGTAAAGATGGCATTTTTCAGGTTAGCACCATCCATAGTGGCGCGATCGACTAAAGCACCGCTCAAGTTCGCATCTTCCAAATTTGCCTTTAATAAAACTCCTTTAGTCAGAATTGCGTTGGTTAAATTCGCTCCTTGAAAATTTGTCCCCCGCATTTCTGCTGCTACAAAAGTTACACCTGCCAAATCAGCATGAGAAAAGTCACGATTTTCTAAATTTATGTTGTTGTAATTGATTGTGTTTATCTGAGCAAAAGCCGGTTTGGGATTAAGTATTATCCACCCAAAGGCTAGTAGCAAAATTACAATCAAACCAAAAAAGCGCAGTAAAATCTTTTTCATAACTTTATTATTTCTCAGTAGTCCTTTGTCACTAGTCCTATCTTACAAAAATCTGAGCGGAGGAAACCTCCGCTCAGATTTTGCGCTTTGTCATTTAACCAATGACCAATGACTAATGACTAATGACTCTTAGCTATTTCCAATCTTTCCCAATGCGGATTGTCAGATCGGATTCTAAATCACCAATGGCAGACACCTCGATTTGACCCAAGCCTAAGACTTTTTGCAAATCAACCCCAACTCGTCGGTTGCCTTTTTGGACAATAATCTGAGTTTGACGTTGGGTATCTGGCCAATCAGGCACTTTGTAAATATTATTAAAGCCTTTCTGTTTGAGATAAGCAATAACTTTTTCAGTTAGCTGAGGTTGATTTGAAGCATTTTGAATAGCAATTTTGAGGTTAGGAACCTGACGCATATCTGGTTTTAGACCAGGTACATTTACCCCAACATAATCATTCAACAGGCTCTGTTGTCCAGTCATATTCAGCCAATAGCTATCGGGGTCTTTGCTAAAGCGGCTAAAGGTACCAGGCAACACAGTCATTTGGAAATTATCCCGATCTAGGTTAAGTCCGAAATTGACCAACGCCATCATTTCTTCCATCTTCAGGTTGGTATCAAAATATTTTCGCATTAGGCGAGTTAATTGAGGCAACCTGGGTAAGATGGTGGGACTATTTAAGCGTTGCAGCAGGGCTGCTGTTAGTGCTTGCTGACGCTGCACTCTTGGCAAATCTCCCAAACCTGGTTCGCGGAATCGGGCAAACTGTTCTGCTTGTTCGCCATTAAGGGTTTGCCAGCCACTAACTAAATTAATCGACAGCCGACTGCTGGAGTCTTTATATTCCATTGATTGGGGAACAAAGACTTCTACACCGCCTAATTGATCGACTAACTGGCGTAAGCCGCTGGTAGAAATGCGGATGTAACGATCGATTGGGGCGTTATTTAAGGTACGGCTAACTACCCGTGCAGCTAAGACTGGGCCGCCTTTGGCATTGGCATCAGATACCTTAGTTAATCCCTTTTCTCCCTTTTCGGGGATGGCGATCATTGTATCTCTGGGAATGGAAAGCACTCTTACAGATTTTTCACTAGGGTTCAGTCGTACCAGTAGCATGGAGTCGCTTTTCCCGGCAAAGCTTTCTGGTGAGCCATCAACGGTACCGCTGACTGGTTCAATCCCCATGATTAAAATATTCATCGGACGTGAAAGCTTGTACTGGGAGAGTTTGCCCCATAACTCCCCTGGTAATGGGATTTTTACTTCGTCTTTAGCAGTAGTTCCTAAATCTTCATCTGTTCGATCTAGATTGCTCCATAAAGGAGTCCACAGCGCTAACGTTGACACCAGCAGCCCAGATAAGATGATGCCAATGACAACCGTCATAAACCATAACAGCCATCGAGGCATGGTTAAACCCAGTCTCTCAGAAAGCTGATTGGGAAACGCACCCACAGATTCGATGACGCTACGGTTCGGATTCGCTGGCTGGTTTAGTTCGACCTGCTCTTCCTCTGAATCGGCTACTGGTACTGGTGTTACTTGATTTTCTGTCCGTTGAATTTGCGACGATCGCACGTCACTTTCAAACTCTATTACTTGCTGAGACGTAACCGGATTTTCCGACCATTCGACTTGTTTTATCACAATTATCTCCCCACTCAACCACTCCCTAAAAGTATGTTAATCCAAGCTACAAATATTGCCAGTGGAAAAGCTCACTGTAAACTTGTAATGTTCTTCGGTAGGCGTGTATGACAACATGAATACTTTATTGTTCCCCGTAATCCTAGCTGGTGGTAAAGGTGAACGTTTTTGGCCCCTAAGCCGCAAAGATCGACCCAAGCAATTTTTAAGTCTTGATGGTAGCTCTAGAAGTCTATTACAAGCAACCGCCGATCGATTGATTGAACTCGGTCGCGGGTGGGATTCCCTATGGGTCATCACTTCTAGTCAGATAGCTGAAGGCGTAAGACAACAACTACCCGATCTACCAGTTGAAAACTTACTGATTGAGTCGGAAGGAAGAGACACTGCCGCAGCCGTTGCTTGGACAAGTTTAGAAATCAAACAGCGCTATGGTGAAGACGCTGTGATTGGCTTTTTCCCTGCTGACCACTGGATTGCTGACCAAGAGGCGTTTGCACGCACATTAAATGCAGCTACGCAACTGGCAACAAGCACAGCAGCGATCGTTACACTGGGGATCAAGCCTACTTTTCCATCAACCGGTTACGGCTACATTGAACAAGGTGAAAAAATAGGTAGCTTTAATGAGTTGCCAGCTTATCACGTGAACCGCTTTACTGAAAAGCCCGACCGAGAAACGGCAGAGACTTTTTTATCTACGGGACGTTTTAGCTGGAATAGTGGAATGTTCGTTTTTCGGGCAGGGGTTGTTCTCAAGGAACTACATACCCATGCTCCAGAAATTATCGAACCTTTAGAACAACATGGCCCTGATATCTATCCCCAGTTGCCTAAGAAGAGTATAGACTATGCGTTAATGGAAAAGACAACTCTAGCATACGTTTTGCCAGTTGATTTTGGTTGGGATGATTTAGGAGATTGGAATGCGATCGAACGTTTACTGAAAACGGAAGATACTCCAAACGTGGAACTCGCTACTCACGTAGGTTTAGATACGCAAGGGGCGATAATTTACGCCTCAAATCCAGAAGATGTAGTTGTTACTATTGGTTTAGAGGATGTGGTGATTGTGCGCGATCGCAATGTCACCCTCGTTGTCAAAAAAGAACGTACCCAGGAAATCAAGCAGATCCTTAAAATTCTCCAAAGTGATTCCCGATTTACTGACCTGCTATAAAAGTTAGAACCCTTGGCAGAGGCGAAAAAGTCTATTTTCCCATTATAACTTGACAGTCTGTTATTTTATCTGACAGTTATGGACATTATTAGCTTTGAGCCTCTAGCCAAGACAATGGCAATCGATTCTATTACTGCCTATCAAAAATACATTTCTCCGTCTAAAGGATTTTCTTGTTCCCATCGCTTATTACACGGTGGGGATTCCTGCTCTAATTACGTCAAACGAATGCTGAACGAACAGAAGCTCCACCAAGCCGTACAATCATCCATAAAAAGATTTCAAGGTTGTGCCGCAGCTAGCAAAACTTTAGCAAGCATCAAAACTAGAGCCGATTCCCGTTGTATTGTCATTCCCTGCTGCCTACCTCTTTAACTCCTCTGCCTCTTTGCAGTTTTTTACAAAAATGTTCCTCACCCAAACTGTTCCCCGTCAACGAGAAATCCTGGAAGTCTTCCTTCGCAATGGCTGGGACTATATGCGAAGGTTACTTACTGGTGGCAAAGCTGATGAACCCCAGCTGCCGACACCTGCGGTTCTAAAAAATATTCTGGTAGACTTGGGGCCAGTTTACGTCAAACTTGGCCAGTTAATGTCTACCCGCCCCGACTTACTGAGCGCCTCTTATATTGAGGAATTGTCAACTCTACAAGATGAAGTACCGCCAGTTCCTTGGGCAGAGATAGAAATAATCCTTCGCAAAGAATTAAAACGTCCATTAGCAGAAACCTTCAGCACAGTTAACCCGATCCCCGTAGCAGCAGGATCGATTGCCCAGACACATAGAGCTACACTAGCAGACGGTCGAGAAGTCGCTCTAAAAGTGCAACGTCCGGGAATTGATATTACTATTGCCCAAGATATTGCTTTAATTCAAGGTATTGCCGATTTAGTGGCGCGGACTGAGTTTGGGCAAACCTACGAAATCAAATCTACCGCCGAAGAATTTACTAAAGCCTTAGAAGCCGAGTTAGATTTTACACGGGAAGCGGGTTTTACAGACCAGCTGCGGCGCAATTTATCTAAAAGTCGCTGGTACGATCCCACACAAATAGTGGTGGCGGAAATTAACTGGGAGTTGACCACAGAGAAATTGCTAGTAATGGAATGGCTCGATGGAGTGCCGTTTTTGGCGGCGGATTTGGATAATGACCCCAACATTAAAGACCCTGCCGAAAAGCGTAAAGAAATAACTACTTTGTTATTTCGGGTATTTTTCCAGCAACTATATATTGATGGCTTTTTCCACGCCGATCCCCATCCAGGAAACTTGTTTTATCTCAAAGATGGGCGTGTCGCTCTCTTAGATTGTGGCATGGTGGGAAGACTCGATCCCCGGACACAGCAGATATTAACAGAGATGTTGTTAGCGATCGTTGATTTAGATGCTCAAAGGTGCGCTCAGTTAACTTTACAGCTATCAGATTCTGCTCAACCAGTAATTTTATCGCGGTTAGAAAATGATTACGATCGCATGTTGCGAAAGTATCACAACGTCAGCCTCACGCAAATAAACTTCAGTCAGATAATTTATGAAGTTTTACAAGTTGCCCGCAACAATAAAATTAGGTTGCCTAGTAATATGGGTTTGTATGCCAAAACCCTAGCGAATTTAGAGGGTGTAGCGCGGACATTCAATCCAGAGCTTAATTTTTTTGATGAAGTTAAACCATTAATTACAGACTTGTTTCGTCGGCAATTACTGGGCGATAATCCAGTGCGATCGCTATTACGGACAGCCTTAGATATTAAAAGTCTGTCTCTCCAATCTCCTCGCCAAATCGAACTATTATTAGACCGAGTTACCTCAGAAACCTTACAGTGGAATCTCTCACTGCGGGGGTTAGATGGCGTGCGGCGCACTATGGACGATGCCGCTAACCGATTATCTTTTAGTATATTAGTGGGTTCGCTGATTATGGGTGCGGCAATTATTTCTACCAGAGCGCAGACAACTCAGCTATCTTTTTTAAGCACCACCCTATTTGCAGTCGCTAGTTTATTGGGTTTGTGGTTAATTATTAGTACATTGCGATCGGGACGTTTACGGTAATGCTTAGAAAAGTAAGGACTAAAGTCCTTACTACGAACTTGTTTACCGATCAATTTAAATTTGACAGACTAGTAGTAACGCTTGAATTATTTCTGGCAGTTTTTTTAAAGCTTGTTGGACTCAGGTTTGATTTTGGTACTGCAAAGAGGGAGTACTTTCAGAGTTGCATTCAGCTTGTAGCATACAATTTTATAGTTCAACATAGGTTTGCGTTGTGGCTTTTGCCACAATTGTTATTAACTGGATAATACTCCTGCAATACTCGTCAATTCCATAATTTTCTCAAATTGAAAATCATGGGCTAAATTCTTGATAAAATTTTGTAGTACAGCATTTTCTGAGGGTATTTGCTCAATTAATTCTAAAATCAGGTCATCACTACATTGAGCTGCGGCAGTGTACACCTGTTTCACCCATTCAGGTGACATTTCAGATAATAGATTCACTAAATCCGCTAGCATTAATATTGATTTTGATTTTTGTTGCTTTAGGTTTGTTAACTGATAGCTTTCTTCTTGATAAATATATTGAACTCCTAAATATTCGCTCAACTTTTCTAGTAATTCTTCCTCGCGGAAAGGCTTGTTAATATAATCATCGCAACCAGCTTTAATTATTGCCTCTCGTTGTTCCTCAAAAGCATTAGCAGTTAAGGCAATAATAATGGTCTTACAATTGGGGATTTGGGATTCGGTATTTTGGATTGAGGTTTCTTCTCTAGTTTTAATAACTTTTGTAGCTTCGTAGCCGTCCATAATTGGCATCCGCATATCCATTAAAATTAGATGTGGTTGCCATGTCTGCCAAAGTGCGATCGCTTCGATGCCATTTATTGCTTCCTGGACTACAAAACCGATGGATGTCAGAATTTTCATTAGCACTAAACGGCTGTCTGTGGAGTCATCAACCACTAAAATACGGTATTCACTTTGAGCAGGCGCTAAACTAATAACTTGGGGTCTAGTTTGTTGGATCTGGATTTCGCTGGCTGCGGCTAAACCAATTTGAATATCAAAAGAAAATTTACTTCCCTCGCCAATAGTGCTGGTGACGCTAATATCTCCTCCCATTAGTTGCACGTATTTGCGGCTAATTGCTAAACCTAGTCCTGTTCCCTGTTGCGATTTTCTTCCGGTTTCAGTTTGCCCAAAAGCTTCAAATAGCAAGTCAATTTCTTGTGAGGCAATACCGCGGCCAGTATCTTGTACCTCGAAGGTTAGGAATTGGGCATTGGGCATCCCTTCGGCTTCTCCTAACGGAGACGCTGCGCGAACGCTCAGGGCAAGTGGGCATAGGGGATTAATTATTCTCCCCTGCTCCCCTGCTCCCCTGCTCCCCTGCTCCCCTGCTCCCCTGCTCCCCTGCTCCCCAATCCCCACTCGCAGCGTCACCCTGCCAGTATCGGTAAATTTGATCGCATTTCCCAGGAGGTTAAGCAAGACTTGACGCAGTTTACTTTCGTCAACTTGGATGTATTGGGGAAGGTGAGATGTATATTCAAAGACCAATTCCAACCCTTTGGAGGTGGCGCGGAAGCGCAACATCTCTTCGAGGTTTTCCAAGAGGCGAATTAAGTCAAAGCTGTTGAGATTTAAGGTTATTCTGCCAGCTTCGATTTTAGACATTTCCAAAATATCGTTGATTAAATTTAGGAGATGTTCGCCAGCACGATTGATAATTGCTAGATTTTGCTGATGTTCAGTTGATAAATCACGATCGTGGCTCATAACTTGGGTAAAACCAAGGATGGCGTTGAGTGGGGTACGCAGTTCGTGACTCATGTTAGCGAGGAATTCGCTTTTGGCACGGTTAGCAGCATCAGCAACGATCACAGCTTCTTGCAATGCTTGTGACTGCCTTTGAGTTTGCGCTAGCAATTGTGCCTGCTGTAAAGCAACGCCCAACTGATTGCCAATTTGAACTACGATGTTGATTTCTCCTGTTTTCCATTGGCGGGGATCGGAATTTTGATAACTCGCCAGCAATCCCCAAAGCTGACTACCATGTAAAATCGGAACAATAATGTAGGCTTTGGCCTGAAAGCGCTCTAAGAGATTGATATAAGCAGGATGAAACTCAGCGTTGTAAATGTCTGGGACACAGAGGAAACTTGCACCTGGGGTTACTTGCAGATCGGGATATTCCACCTGGTTATCCGCGCTATCCAAAATTTTCGCTAGACAACGCCCATCTTGTAAAACACCTTCTGTGAGATGAGGATCGTTGTTGTGTTCTTCTATGAGAGAAATCCAATCGTTACCCACTGATTCAGAAACAAATTCCCCATTCCAGTCGGGATTGAAACGATAGACAACAACCCGATCGCAGTTGAGTACTTGGCGTAATTCTTCGGTTGTAGCCGCAAATATCGTTTCTAAATCTAGTGTTTGGCGCATTCTTTGAATCACTTGCGCGATCGCTCTTTCTCGCTCTGCACTCTCACGCAAGGCTTCTTCTGCCAATTTTCTCTCGGTAATATCTGTAATTGTACCGATGTAGCCTTTAATTTCTCCATCATCTCTAAATTCTGGCAAAGCATGACAAATTACCCAGACAACTGTATTATCATCATGCAAGAAACGATGTTCGTACTTATAGGTTGACTTCGCTACTGTTGCTTGATTCCATGCCAACAATAGCTGCTCGCGGTCGTCTGGATGCGCTGCATTTGCCCAACCTATTCCCAGAGAATTTTCTAAACTACATCCAGTAATTTCACTCCAGCGTTGATTAAAATATAAAACATTGCCATCTACATCAGTATGAAATATACAAGCTGGTGAGGCTTCTGCTAGAAGTTGATATCGTTGCTGACCCGACTGCAAAGCTAGTTCTGCCAATTTGCGATCGTTAATATCTGCCCAATAACCAACCCATTCGATCGGGAAATTCGCTTCGTCACGAATTAACCTCATCTTTTCGTAGAACCAGTGATAAGTTCCGTCAGCGTGTAACCAACGGTATTCGTAAGAAATGTACTCCTGCTTAATAAGGCGAGAAAATTTTTCCGAGATCAGTTCAATATCTTGTGGATGGACGCGATAAAGCCAAAAACTGGAGTTATCGATAAATTCCCGCGCTTCGTAGCCCACCATTTCTTTAACGTTTTCACTGATAAAAGTAATGCTAAAATCCTCTGAGGTTTTGCTGCTATAAATGACTACAGGGCTAGAGGTGAGCAGATATTGTAGGCGTTCGTTGGCTAAACGTAGTTCTTGTTCGACGTGTTTGCGTTCGCGTAGCGCTGCGTGTAGTTCGCTAATTTCTACTAAAACTGTGCCAACACCAGAGGGGCGATCGCCTTCACCAACAATCGGAAAATAAGAAGCTAAGAAGTGGCGGATAATATCTGGTTGTTTGATTGATGCGCTGCTTAATTCTTGATTGAGAATGGGTTGACCAGTTATCAGAACTTGTTGATAAATTGGTTCTACTAAAGGGGCGATATGGGGTAAGACTTCATGGATGGTCTTGCCAATATAATCTTGCTGGGGTAGTCCATTAATCTCTGCTAACAGTTGGTTGATTTGCACAAACCGCAGCTGGTTATCTACAATATTCATACCAACGGGAGCGCTGCTAAAAAAGGCATTGAGACGAGCTTCTCTGAGCGCTAATTCTTGTTCTAAGGTTTTGCGCTCAATCAACCCACCCAATTGAGCAGCAACAGCACTGACTAGCAAGAGCAAACGCCGATCTACCAATACTGAGCTACGTTTAAAAAACACTAAAACAGCTAATACTTGGTTCCCGGCCAGTATGGGAACACCAAAACCAGCTTTTAATCCCACCTTTGCGGCTTGTAGCGATGCCTGCGGCAGGCTACGCCTACGCAAGGAAACTGGTTGTGTAACTTTAGAAACATCTTCTATCCATTCTGGTGCTTGACTCTGCCAAACTCTTCCTGGCAATCCCACTCCCAGAGCAAATTTCACTGTTTGGCTTTGGTAGCAGAATTCTTCTAAGCTGCTCTCATCTCCGTACCAACCCAGGCTGTGTTCTAAAACAGTTCCATCTTCATTAGGTATCCAGGCTTCACCAAAATCCCAGCCAATGGTGTGACAAATTAAGCGCAAGACCACTGTTAAGGCGCTGTTGACATCACTGGCGCGAGTGATAGCTTGGGTTGTCAACAGTAACAAACGGCTTTCATTTTCTGCCTGCTTGCGTTCAGTAATATCTTTCGCAGTGCCCAGTACGTACCATTGCCCATCAATGTCGATCATTTCTGCACTCAACAGTGTTGTCTTGATTTCTCCTGTTGCTGTGCAGACATCAATCTCATAGTTGCGGATAGCTTTTGCTTGTTGCAGGATGTTAATGAGAAAATTATATTCTTCTGGATTCACCCAAATATGCAATTCTTCATCGGTGCGATCGATTACTTGAGAACGAGAATAACCAAAAAACCGACAAAAGCTCTCGTTTACTTCGATGTAGCGTTTGTTAGGAACAGTAATTAAAGCAATTGGGTCAGGAGATGACCGAAAAGCTGACGCTAACTTTTCTTCAGAAGCTCGTCGCGCGGCTTCTGCGCGTTGGCGTTCTTTTGCCTCCAATACCAAGGATACTAAATTGCCCAGAGAGCGAGCGAAATTTTCGTCTTCTAGCGTCCAATGATGAGTAACTCCCACCGCCTCTAGACATAAAACTCCTACGGTCTTTCCCTCCAGCCTAACGGGTGTATCGAGTATAGAGGTAATATTTAATCTTGAATAAGACGCAGAAAATTCTTGAGTTCTGGGATCGGTATGAGCATCATCTGCGGCGATTGGTTGTTCTTGCTGCAAAGCTGCAAAATAAACTGGATAGTCTACTGCTGATAAGAAAAGTCCTTCGTTATGTTGATTGCGACTGCCCTCAAATAGATCGAAACACTGGATTTTCATGCCTGTTTCGTCATACAGCCAGACACCAGCTCGTTCTACTCCAATATTTTTGACAGCTGTTTCTGTGATTATACTCAAAGCTGCTTTCAAATCACCCTGATAAAGCGTCTGATTTTGTGCCAATTGTGTGAGCACGAGATTATGATTGCGGAGCTTAATCGCGCTTTCTTGGAGTAATTTTTCTACTCCTCGACGCTGCGTAATATTACTAGCAGTGCCCGTCATGCCTATAACCTGACCCTCTTCGTTGCGTAATGCGATCGCATTCAACATTAAATAAAGTAAGGTACCATCTTTAGCCACACAGGTAGTTTCATGCTGGAAAATAGACTTTCCCTGAAGAACACGCTCAAAGGCTACTTTATCTTGAGCAACTTGTGTAGGTGAGACGAAATCAATTAAGGCACGCCCGATCATTTCTTGCGGTTCGTAGCCATAAATCTGCTTGACTGCTGGATTGACAAAGGTAATTAATCCATCAATGTCCACCGACCAAATCATATCCTGGGATGTCTCCACTAGGAGGCGATACTGACTTTCACTCTTCTTCAGGGCGGCTTCGACTACCAGGCGATCGCTTTGATAAACTTCTCTACAAAAGGCTTTGGTAATGCTAACGGGAATTTTTTTGAAAATATCTTCTATTTGTCTGTTGCGAATATTTAACTCAACTGTAATCCGTTGACGCTCTTTAATCTCCTGTTGCAGTTGGAAATTTTTTTCTTTTAACTGTTTTTTCAGTTTTTGGAAAGTGAGTTGATTTCGGACGCGTAATAAAACTTCTTTAGTTTGGAATGGTTGAGTAATATAGTCAATATTGCCTAAATCCAAGACGTTTATTTTTTCAAAAAAATCATCGAAAATTCCGAAAAGAATTATCGGAATTTCTTGAGTTCGATCGTTAGCTTTCAAATATTGACATACTTCATACCCATCTTTCTCTATAATGAGAACATTTAGCAAAAGCAAATCCGGGGGAGAAGCAATTGCCGTATTGATTGCCAATTGTCCAGAAATGACACTTTCTACCTGATAACCTTGGGGTTGAAGGATGTCTGATAAAAAATGTAAATTCTCTAAGTTGTCATCAACTAATAAAATTTTTATTTTTTGAGCATCCATATCAGTTACTAAGTTAATTTTCAATCAGGAAGAATTTCTTGAATAAAACTGAACATGAAATCAGACAGCAAAACTCTGTCACCAGATTGTAAATAAAATAATCGTCGCTTACAACCATACTTCAGCGCCGGGTGTATAGAAAAGTTGCATATAAAGCAGGATAACTGTTTATATCATCTCCGCTTGATTATTTAATTAAATCCGAAGAATCCCAAACAGCCAAAGCTACGGTGTACACACAAGTCCTAAAAACCTAGCTTGATGAGGCTTGACTCGTTCCCAGTCTCCGACTGGGAATGCATTCATTGAGTCAGAGACTCAATGTCTGACTGGAGGCAGCAGCCCCTAATCAGCCATTGCCATGCTCTGTATGGGAAGGAGATAATTGAGCTTTTTTTCTAATTGTGTCTACACCGTAGCCCTTCGTATTGGGGAGACGCCATACGGCAAGCTACACGCAATGTCTTTGTCAATCTAACTCTTAGCATCAGGCTAGAGCTTCTAGCTACAAGCGAATTTAATTAAATTTACATTACATAATATAGTTTAATTTACGATTGCCTACTTCCTTTGACATTCACTATTCTCAAGCTTTTGATAATTTTTTTGTTTGATACGGTAAATCCAACCTATGTCTGTACGGTTTACCCAACTGTTTTTAGATTCTTCTTTTATTAAATTACTTACTAGAGAGAAACAAAGCAAATAAAGCTCCTCTCTAAAAAATACCTCTAAAACTTTGTTTGATTACCCAAAATTGAATTAGAAAGTTAAGGAGAGATTAAAATATGGCACTGATTCGTTGGGAACCATTCCGTGAAATGGAGATTCTGCGTCGTCAAATGGATCAACTATTCTCTGATCTGACAGTAGCCGAGCGCGGTAACTCTGAGATTTCTGCATCACCGAGAACAGCGTGGGTTCCTGCGGTTGAATTACATGATAATGGTTCAGAGTTGCTATTAAGAGTTGAGATTCCAGGCGTGGAAGCTAAAGACCTCGATGTTCAAGTTACTCAAGATGCAGTTTCAATTGCTGGTGAGCATCGTTACGAAAAAAATTCCCAATCTAAGGATAAAGTTCATTCGGAATTCCGGTATGGCAAGTTTGCCAGAGTAATTCCTCTGCCAACCAAAGTTCACAATCAACAAGTTAAGGCAGACTTGAAAGATGGGATTTTAATTTTGACTTTACCCAAACTGGAGCAAGAGCAGAGCAAGGTATTCAAAGTGAATTTAGGCCAATCTCAAAGTTCCACAGCTTCTATAGAAGCCGGCAATGGTAGCACGTAATCCAACGTTACATCACAGTAAAGTGTTTAAACTGCTTGAGAAGACGTTCTATTTTCTCATTCAATGATTCCTGTATCCCTGAAATAGGTAAATTTTGATAGAAACCCCAGCCAATGAGTTTAGCTGGGGTTTTTCTTTTCTTACTTAGAACTATTTCAGTAAATTCAGGGAGAGGGTGCTATTCCTCTTGAACATCAACCCAGATACTGCCTTCTTCAACACGAATCGGAAACACTGGCAGTGCCTTTGGTTGTGAAACTAACGAGAGTACCTTACCTACACCAGGTGGCCAAGAACACCAATCTTTTCCCTCACCAGTCCGCAGGTCAAAAGCACTGTGATGGAAGGTACAAACAATTGCGCCATTCTCATTTATTTTCCCACTTTTCAACGGTAATTTTAAGTGAGGACAAGTGTTATCTACAGCATAAAGCTGACTTTCGTGATTCAAAAGCAAAATTTTCCGGTTGTTAACTTTCACCACTTCTCGCGCACCTGGGGAAAGCGCATCGACTGCAAGAACTTTAGTCCAACTCATTAGGTTCTCCTCTCGTAATATATCTGCTTTCAGTTTCCCGCAATTGTGACCAGTGCGATCGCCTTTCAGTAGCGGAGAGTCGAGAATGTCTATGATGGGCTTTGTCTACGCTGGTAAGATACTAAAACTATAAATTCTTACATTAAATACCATTTTTATACTGAATAAACTTATTTCTGGGTAAACTAAATAAAGCACTTACTGTCTATGTTTCACAAGGCTTGTAGCTGATAAAAGACAATTCTGAGGGATATAAAAAATGATTAAGACAAGTTACGAATTTGACCAGTCTATTCTCGCCGCAGGATCTTCATTAAAGACTAATATTCTGCTACGTTTTCGTGCTGACATCGCTAAGTCTCCTCGACGTAACCTTAACCTTTCGCTTGTAATTGACCGTTCCGGCTCTATGGCAGGCGCTCCCTTGCATCACGCACTCAAAGCCGCTGAGTCTGTGGTAGATCGACTTGAGCCTGATGACATTCTCTCAGTAGTTGTTTACGACGATGAAGTGGATAGTGTTGTGCCACCCCAAGCTGTGACTAACAAAGCCACCCTGAAAAATTCCATCCGCAAGGTGAGAGCCGGCGGTATTACCAACTTATCGGGGGGATGGCTCAAAGGATGCGAACACGTGAAAACGCGACTCGACCCGCAAAAAATCAACCGTGTTCTCCTGCTTACCGATGGTCACGCCAATATGGGCATTCAAGACCCCAAGATACTGACGGCGACAGCAGGGCAAAAAGCTGAGGAAGGTATTATCACAACTACGCTAGGTTTTGCTCAGGGTTTCAATGAAGACCTGCTGATTGGGATGGCAAGAGCAGCCACGGGCAACTTCTATTTCATTCAGAGCATCGACGAAGCAACTGAAGTGTTTAGTATTGAGCTAGACAGTCTCAGAGCAGTAGTGGGACAGAACCTGAAGGTGACGCTTGAATTGGCTCATGGTGTCAGCCTGGTTGATACCTTAAGTCTGGCTAAAGTTAGCCAGAATGACGCAGGTCAAGCTGTCATCACTTTGGGAGAGCTTTACGAGGGTGAAGACAAACTCCTCGGTTTGAGTCTAGGGATATCAAGCGCTCAAGTTGGCGATTTACCTGTGATGAAGTTGCATTACAGCGCCGATGTTGTGCAAGATGACCGCATTCAAAGCGTTTCAGGTACGGTCGATGTCGTCGCCAAAGTTGGCACTGTTGAGGAAGCAGCTTTTGCTGCTACAAGCCATATCATTCTGGAACTGAGTCGCCTGACGATCGCTAAGGCTAAAGAGACTGGACTTAATCTCGCTGAACATGGCAAGCATCAGGAAGCTGAACAAACGCTGCGGGCGCTTGTGAAAGATTTGCGGGATAAAGGCTTGAACGAGAATTTTGAAATTGCTGAAGAAATCGATCAGCTTGAATATTTCGCCAGTCGAATCGCTCAAAAAGCTTTAGGCAATGCCGGACGGAAAGAGATGCGAGATCAGACTTACCAGACGATGACGCGCAATCGCAGCGATTTGGTGGGTCGCGGTGTCACTACTGGTGATGAAGTTTACGCCATGACCATTGTGAATGAAATCGGTTCAGGTATTGAATTGTACTGCGTTCGTGAAGGGGGTAAACTGCGGGTCAAGGTCATGTCCGAAAACTACGATTCAACCAAGAACATCCAATTTCCCCGCGCCATTCGTGCCGAGGGGGCACGCTATGTTGTTGAAGGATTGGAACTCTCAAGCGAACGCACTTTCTATCGGGTACGTGGTAAAATCAACCGTTTTGCTCAACCCGGTGAAACAGATATCTTCGTTGCCCCTAGACAATCGTATCCAACTAACACAGGTAAAGCTTCTAAAGGCCCTGCCAGTGCTGCCGATCTTCCTACAACTGACAGTGTAGGGGACAGCATTTTAGTTCAGTGTGTCAAAGATGGCAGCAAGCTACGTGCTAGGGTGGTTTCCGACGGATATGAACCAGATTGGAATATGCGTTTTCCGCGATCGGTTCGCGAGGAAGGAATGCTTTACGTCGTTGATGAGGTCAAAACAGCACCGGATGGCAAATCTTATATTGCCTGTGGTGAAATTAAGCGATTTGTCCAACCTACTACTAATTGAGTTGAATTAGGGACTGGGGAAGGAGCAAGGGAGCAGGGGAGCAGGGGAGCAGGGGAGCAGAGGAGCAGAGGAGCAGAGGAGCAGGGGAGCAAGGGAGCAGAGGAGAAGTTGCAGTAAGTTTATTCCCCTCTGCCTTTTCTAATGCCCAATCCTTAAAATATGCCAAGTAAATATGCCTTAGCCGACTGAGACTGTCAGGATCAAAGAGTAAAGAGTAAAAGGCAATCTATTTTGACTTTTAACTTTCTCCTTTTGTTCAACTTTCCACAACGGGAGGTTTAATCTTGACTAAATTAAAAGTTGGTATCAATGGCTTCGGTCGAATCGGGCGACTTGTACTTCGCGCTGGCATCGATAATCCCAACATTGAGTTTGTGGGTATTAACGATCTAGTACCACCAGATAACCTCGCTTATCTATTAAAGTACGATTCAACCCACGGTAAATTAAAGCAGAAGGTTGAAGCCAAGGAAGACGGCATCCTGATTGACGGACATTTCATTCCTTGTGTGTCGGTGAGGAATCCAGCAGAGTTACCTTGGGGAAAATTAAGTGCAGATTATGTCGTGGAAGCGACTGGACTCTTCACTGACTATGAAGGAGCTGCAAACCACCTGAAGGCAGGTGCAAAGCGAGTGGTAATTTCAGCTCCCACCAAAGATCCAGATAGAGTTACTACCCTGTTAATGGGTGTCAATCATCACCTATTTGACCCTAGCAAGGATATCATTGTTTCCAATGCTAGCTGCACTACGAACTGTCTAGCTCCCATTGCTAAGGTCATTAATGACAACTTTGGGTTGACTGAAGGGTTGATGACTACAGTCCATGCCATGACTGCCACTCAGCCAACTGTAGACGGCCCCAGCAAGAAAGACTGGCGGGGTGGTCGAGGTGCATCCCAAAATATTATTCCCTCCTCCACAGGCGCAGCGAAAGCCGTAGCATTGGTTTTGCCAGAATTGAAGGGCAGGTTAACTGGGATGGCATTACGAGTTCCGACTCCCGATGTCTCTGTAGTTGATTTAACTTTCAAAACAGCCAAAGCCACCAGTTATAAGGAAATCTGTGCTGCTATGAAGGAGGCTGCCGCAGGTTCCCTAAAGGGTATCTTGGGCTACACAGATGAAGAAGTAGTTTCTACAGATTTTCAAGGTGATACTCATTCCAGCATCTTCGATGCAGGTGCTGGGATTGAGTTGAATTCAAACTTCTTCAAGGTAATTGCTTGGTATGACAACGAGTGGGGCTACTCAAATCGTGTGATTGACCTGATGTTGTCTATGTCACAGAAGGAAAAACTCGCCCCGATAGCGGCTGTGGTTTGATTAGTCATTTGTCATTGGTCATTTGTCATTGGTCATTAACTTTTGACCCTTGACTTTTGACCCTTGACTTTTGGGATTTGGGTCAAATGGTAAATACTCCGAAAATAAAACGGAATCTAGTATTTTTATTTAGCAAGCCAGTGATATGAAGCACGTGTGAATTTGGATGTTTTGTGCGCTCGCTCAAAGCATCCAAATTTGCAGGTTACTCCTCAACCCCCAATCCCTATGCGTCGAACCAAAATCATTTGTACTGTTGGCCCGGCTACATCTGCACCTGAAAAGCTGCAAGCCTTGGTAAAAGCTGGAATGAATGTGGCACGGCTGAATTTTTCCCACGGAGCTTATGAATTCCACGCCCAAACGGCTCACTATCTCAGGCAGATTAGTACTGAGCTGCAAAAACCGATCGCCATTATGCAAGACTTATGTGGCCCCAAAATTCGCTTGGGAACTTTACCACCGGAAGGGTTAAATCTGGAAGCTGGTACTGAAGTTACCTTTGTTTTGCAAGAAAAGGGTGAGAGTATTGACGAACTACCCTTACCATTGCCGACTTTATTTGCAATGGTGCGACCTGGCGAACCGATTTTGATTAATGATGGTCGTGTCAAGTTGATAGTTACCGATCGCGATGCCGATCGCATTCGGGCCCAAGTGAAAAATGGCGGGTTAATTTCTACGCACAAAGGAGTAAACTTGCCTCAAACTCCTTTACCTGTAAGTTCGATCACCGAAAAAGACTTGCTGGATTTGCGTTTTGGGATTCAGTTGGGTGTAGACTGGGTGGCGGTATCCTTCGTGCGATCGCCACAAGACTTAGAACCCGCCAGACGGATGATTGAAGCCGCCGGCGCTTCGATCCGCTTAATTGCCAAAATCGAAAGATCGGAGGCAGTAGAAAACTTTGACTCCATTCTGAAAGTTGCCGACGCGATTATGATTGCCCGTGGCGATTTAGGGGTGGAAGTGCCGATTCACGAAGTACCCCTAATTCAAAAAGATATTATTCGCCGTTGCAATCGTGCTGGTAAGCCGGTGATTACAGCCACCCAAATGCTAGAGTCGATGATTAGCGCCCCCGATCCCACCCGCGCCGAAGCAACCGATGTTGCTAACTCGATCTTGGATGGAACAGACGCGGTAATGCTTTCTGGTGAAACAGCTGTCGGACAATATCCCATCGCCGCCGTCCAGATGATGCACAACATCGCCGTGCGGACAGAACAAGCTCTCGATGAGGGTAGCAAACATGCTTGGTGTCATGAAGCTGGCAGTCTCAGCGTTACCGAATCTGTCGCAGAATCTGTCTGTCGCATCGCTTATGAAACAGGCTCACGGGCAATTCTTTGTAATACTTCATCAGGAAATACGGCGAGAATGGTGTCTAAATATCGGCCGACTTCTCCGATTATTGCCCTAACCTCCGACATCACCGCTTACCGCCAGCTAGCACTTTCTTGGGGTGTGGAAGCTTTGCTGATCCCACCAGTCCACAATGCTGAAGAGATGTTTACCAATGTGGTGAACACAGTTGTAGACATGGGTCTAGCAAACAAGGGCGATAAAGTAGTTATTACTTCTGGTGTTCCAATTGGTAAATCGGGCACAACTAGCTTAATCAAAGTGCATTCCATTGGACAGCCAATTTCGGCATAACCCACCTAGAATAGGTCTGTGACTCAAGATAGTAAGCAAAATTGGGCAATGATTAAGAAAAATTGCCAGAATCAGATTTGAAGGAACAGTAGAGAGTGTAAAGAACTGGGGAATAAGTAAATCCTAAACAAACATCACGGAGTATTTTATGTCTAAGAATTTACTGGAACAATTGCGACAAGTGACTGTTGTAGTCGCAGATACAGGGGATATCCAGGCAATTGAAAAGTTTAAGCCCCAAGACGCTACCACCAATCCTTCGTTGATTACTGCTGCAGCACAAATGCCAGAATATCAGGGAATTGTCGATCAAACTTTACTCCAAGCCAAAAAAGATGCTGGAGCCGGAGCCACCCAAGCACAGATAGTTTCTCTAGCTTTCGACCGTTTGGCAGTTGCTTTTGGATTAAAGATTTTGCAAATCATTCCCGGTCGTGTGTCTACGGAAGTGGATGCTCGCTTGTCCTACGATACCGAAGCTACTCTGACTAAGGCACGGGACTTAATTGCTCAGTATAAAGCTGCTGGAGTTGGCCGCGATCGCGTTTTAATTAAAATCGCCAGCACTTGGGAAGGTATTCGCGCTGCGGAAATTCTTGAAAAAGAAGGTATTCACTGTAACCTTACCTTGTTGTTTGGTCTTCACCAAGCGATCGCCTGTGCAGAAGCCGGCATTACTCTAATTTCTCCCTTCGTTGGCCGGATTCTTGACTGGTACAAAAAAGATACCGGACGCGATAGCTACCCAGCAACCGAAGATCCAGGTGTTTTGTCTGTCACCAAAATCTACAACTACTACAAGAAATTTGGCTACAAAACCGAAGTTATGGGAGCTAGTTTCCGTAACCTTGGTGAAATTACTGAACTTGCAGGTAGTGACTTGCTGACCATTTCGCCATCACTTTTGGCTGAATTGCAAGCAACCGTTGGCGAACTGCCACGCAAACTTGACCCTGCGAAGGCAGCAAGCTTGGAAATCGAAAAGATATCCATTGACAAAGCTAGTTATGACAAGATGCACGCCGCTGACCGTATGGCAACTGACAAACTAGACGAAGGTATTAAAGGTTTCACCAAGGCACTAGAAGACCTTGAGAAACTTTTAGCAGACCGACTTGTTCGTCTTGAAGGAGAGGTTGTGGCAACCCATTAGGGACTTCCAATTAAAAAACAATCCAAAGTACTGTGCGTTACGGCTTAAGCCGTAACGCACTTCAAAATTATAGATAATATCATGTCCGGGTAAAGCAACTAACGGTATTGGCTTTGTCGGTTGCTGTAAAAATTTTACAACTGATTCAGGGACGGGATAATCCTAAAATAGTCTGCAACTGTTGCCTTTACAGACGAGCAACAGCAATGCTTGTCTGCGTAGGCGTAGCCCGTCGTAGACATCGCACTAACAATTTATGCGGACATGATATGACTCTTTTAATCTTCGTGGTCATCAAACGGATCGTTCAATTCCTTGCTAGGAGGGCCAAAGGAGGTATAAATCGAAATTCCAGTGATGGCAACCACCACGGCAGCCATAGAAATGCTAAGAACTATTGCGGGTTCCATAATTGAGAGATAGATGATGAGTGCTATTCTTATAGAATATTACAGAAGATTAAAAAAAGCTTTGGCAAGTAATCTTAGGTGAACTATGGCACAAAGGACTAGGTTGGGAGATATCCTGAAACCACTTAACTCTGAATACGGGAAAGTGGCTCCAGGTTGGGGTACTACCCCTGTTATGGCTGTTTTTATGGCGCTATTTTTGGTTTTTCTGCTGATTATTCTGCAACTTTACAATAAATCACTGTTGGTTCAGGATGTATTTGTCGATTGGCGTAGTTTAGGACGCTAACGCATACACAGCGAGCGAGTTTGGATAACAAGTTAAGTTACACCCGGTTCTTCCGGGTTTTTTTGTGAGTTGCGATTTCCGACTAGACTAACTATATATGTGAGTTTCTGTAGTGGTTTTAGAGTTTACAGGAGACAAAAAATGAATATATTTGGTATCGGTCTGCCGGAAATGGCTGTAATTATGGTAGTAGCGCTATTAATCTTTGGCCCAAAAAAGCTACCAGAGATCGGTCGGAGTGTGGGCAAAACAATTCGTAGTTTCCAAGAAGCTTCCAAGGAGTTTCAAAACGAGTTTCAAAAAGAAGCAGAACAGTTAGAAGAAGTTGTCAAGACTACTGCTGAATTGGAACCTAAGCAAATCCACCCTGCTAAATCTGAGCAGGATACCGCTAGTTCATCCCAACCTAGCTAGTAGTTTGTCAAGTTCGTAGTGAGTTAGCGCGGTCTTGGGGGTTTCCCCCATGAGCGACTAACGAACCCGAAGGGTAAGGACTTTAGTCCTTATTTTCTGAGCACTAAAGTGCTTACTACAAACCCTTCATTACTAGCTTAGACATTGTACTAGAAGAGTGCTGCATATCAATTGACTGTAGGCAAAATGACAGAAGCTGCTACGCAACCAGCTTTGGTAATTCCACAACTAATCGTCGGATTAGGGAATCCAGAAGCTAAGTATGACCAAACACGCCATAATATCGGTTTTGCTGCTTTAGAAACTCTCTCTCGTTCCTGGCGCATTTCCTTAACAGAAAACCGCAAGTTTCAGGGTGAGTATGGCGAGGGTATAGCCCCAGGTGGAGGCAAGATTCGCTTGTTGAAACCGTTAACTTATATGAATCGCTCAGGACAAGCAATACAAGCTGTGACAAGTTGGTATAAATTGCCGCCTGAGTCAGTGTTGGTGATTTATGACGATATGGATTTGCCCTTGGGAAAAACTCGTTTGCGCTTATCTGGTTCAGCTGGGGGACATAACGGGATGAAAAGTGCGATCGCACATCTTAGTAGCCAAAACTTTCCCCGTTTGCGCATCGGTATTGGTAAACCCAAAGATGCAGCTAATAACGATGATTCTGGTGCTATCTCTCATGTCCTGGGGCGATTTTCCGCCGCCGAAAATCAGCAGATGTCTCTTGTACTTCAGTTCGTAGTTGAGTGTATTGAACTAAGTCTCAAGCAGGGAGTAGAAAAGGCGATGAATGTTTGTAATAGCCGCACCATTAATAATTCTGAGTCTTAAGGCTGGATGAATACTATCCTATCAGCCGATTAAAGAAAGCTAACCGATGTTTAAAAGCGCTTATTTTGGTTGATGGGCAGCGATTTTAGCTTGCTCCATCTAACCAAGATAAAGTCTCTAACGCTCTCTACGTATAGGAAAAGTAACTCATTTACACCCTAATTAGCGGTGCGGCAGACTTTGCTTAATGTTTGTATGAATAATGGCGCAAGCGCTATTGCCTGTTTTCGGTCATAACCTCAAGCAACGCCGGTATTACACCAAATAGGTTTATTTAAAACGTCTTGTGCGTCTAGCTGCTACTGCCTTACGTTTGCGTTTTTCTATTGGTGTTTCAAAGTGCCGATGGTATTTTACATCAGCTAATATCCCAGCTTTGGAAACCTGACGTTTAAACCGACGCAAAGCTGAGTCTATTCCTTCGTTCTCTCCTAGAACCACCTGGGTCATTCTTCCCTTTCCCTCATCATCAATAGTTTCCATTCTAATATTACCCTCAACCTTAGTAAAACCCCTCTGAGCTAAAGTCATGATTAAGAGGCTATTCGTCCGTTTGAAGCGGGTTATGTGTACTTCTGCCTCTTAAAATCGGTACTTAACTAAAAGTTAATCTAAGTGCCCTAATGCACTCTCAGAACCAATAAAGAAGATGGAGAAATTATAATAGTAAATTTTTTTGACTGTACTCTGAACTGGGGAATAATGTAATCTTAGTTACTAAGATATATGATGAAAATAGATTTTAAAAGTTGATTCTGCCCTCATTTAGTAATTTATATCCAGTTGCTAATGCTGTAAAAGCAATTATAAAATTCCATAAGCTAGTAGGCTTTAAAATAACTCCACCGCTTAAGAAAACTAGTACTATGCCAATGCCTAGAAAAATCCATCCCAAGTTACCAGTTTCTCTCTGGAAAAAGACTAATGCAAATATACCTATCATCGTTGCCAAAACTGAAGCTGTAGCAGGTAAGCTCCGATAAAAATATGAATAGTAACCGCTAACAAATATGATGTTTTGACCAAAAAAGTATAATCCTGTAAAAAGTAGAATTAAACCTATAAGTTTGATTAACAACCTACCCATAATATTTTGATATTTTTAATGGCCCAAGCCAATTTTTATCCGATTATAGTGGTGTTTTTAAAACTTGCCAAATTTTTACCTTCATGGAAAAACATTGCGTAAATATACTTAAATTATATTCAGGCTGTCCGAAAATGCCAGTACAAGTAATGTTGATTACATCAAGTAGTCCTTGCCAGCGTTTTATCAAGGTGCTTTAATAGCGATCGCATTCCGCAAAACAGTCTCACTTAGAGAATATGTACAAAACATGCAGCGACTCGACATCGCTGCTGGTGTTGATAAAATTACAGACTCAAAACATTAAACTCAAAGATATGACAAGCTAGTAGCATATCTTTGATACTAAATTCTCCCCAAAGCTGAATAGGAGCATACATGGAGCCAATTATTGCTATAGTTTTAGCCCTTATAGGTTATGCATTAGGTTCTGCAAAACTGATTAATCAAGGAAATGAAGCCTTAGTCGAACGCTTAGGGCGGTATCATCGAAAACTTAAGCCGGGGCTGAACTTTATTGTTCCCTTGGTAGATCAGATTGTCATGGAAGATACTACACGAGAGCAGTTTACAGACATCAAACCTCAGAATGTGATCACCCAAGATAATATTTACGTAGAAGTGGATGCTATTGTATACTGGCGCATTCGAGATATCGAGAGAAGCTTTTACGCGATTGAGGATCTGCAAGGGGCATTAACACAGATAACCACAACTACGCTCCGAGAAATCATTGCCCAAAATACCCTAGAGCAGACCAACGTCTCTAGAGCAGAGATGGACTCAGCTATCTTAGATCAGTTGAATCATGTAACGGCAGATTGGGGAGTTGAGATTCTCCGGTTAGATATTCAGAGAATTACTCTACCTGAAAGTGTCCGAAAGTCTAGGGAAGAGGAACAAGCCGCCGTCATCAAAAAACGGGCACTGATTACCGAAGCAGAAGGGCAAAAGGAAGCTGCCATTAGGAAAGCCGAAGGAACTATGACTTCAGTGCAAATCATTTCCCAAGCTCTCCGTTCCAATCCCGATAGTAGAGACATTCTGCGGTATCTTGTAGCTCAAGATTACGTAGACGCTAGCCAAAAACTTGGTGAGAGCAGTAATGCCAAAATTGTCTTTGTAGATCCAGCTAACTCAAGTGAAATGTTTCAGGAGTTGATAGCCGAGTCAGTAAATCAAGAAGGTAACGGCAAAAAAATCGAAGAACGGAATACTTAAGAGTCACGCTGTGTAGCCTGTCTCAATAGGGCATCGGCGACTAGTGAAACATCGCGCATTTCTTGAACATCGTGAACTCGGAGGATATCAGCGCCATTAAAAATAGCAGCACAACAAGCTGCTGCCGTTCCCCAAACTCGTGCTTTGGGATCTGGTTGATTTAAAATGCGGCCAATGAAACTTTTACGAGATGCTCCTACCAAGATAGGACAGTTGAGTGGTGCGAGCGATCGCAAGCCGCGAAAAATTTCTAAATTTTGCTCATAGTTTTTAGCAAAACCAATACCAGGATCGATAATAATTTTATCCAGATCAATGCCCGCAGCAGTTGCTGCGTCAATTTGCCGAGCCAAAAAACTATAAATCTCACCGAGCAAATCTTGATAATCAGTCTGTTGTTGCATTGTCTGTGGTGTCCCCCGGATGTGCATTAAAATCATCGGTACACCTAACTCTGCGACTGTTGCCAACATTTCTGAGTCCAAAGTGCCGCCAGAAATATCATTAATAATATCTGCTCCAACTTCTACAGATGCCTTGGCGACAGCAGCACGAGTTGTATCTACAGAAATCGGGACTGAAATCTCTGGTCTTAGCACGTGTAATACCGATAGTACCCGGTCAAGTTCCTCCACCAGAGTGATTTGCTTTGCCCCTGGTCGAGTTGATTGACCGCCCACATCGATGATGTCAGCACCAGCAGCCACTAGTGCTTGCGCCTGTATTAAAGCGGCAGAGGAAGTGTTAAACTCACCCCCATCACTAAAGCTATCGGGCGTTACATTTAAAATGCCCATCAAATAAGTCCGCTGTCCCCAATCGAAACAGCGTCCTCGAATTATCAAGTTCCTTGGCATAAATTTACATTAGGCATTCCCATGCTTTGCATGGGAACGAGAAAAAAGCACATCACACTGATTTAAAATTCACAATCCGAGCGAAACTCTCAGGTTCTAGACTTGCTCCTCCCACGAGGACACCATCAATTTCTGGTTGAGCCATAATCTCATCAATATTATTCGGCTTGACTGAACCGCCATATTGAATTGATACATTTGGATTAGTCAACTTGCTACGAATTAAGCCAATTATTCGATTAGCTTCCTCTACTTCACAAGTGTCACCAGTGCCAATGGCCCAAATCGGTTCATAGGCAATCACCAAATTATCCTGATCGATATCTACCAAGGCTTTGTCGAGTTGGAGAGCAATCAGTGATTCAGCTTCTCCCGCATCTCGTTGTTGTTTACTTTCACCAACACAGAGAATTGGAGTCAAACCAAACCTTTGAGCAGTTCGGAGGCGCAGATTAACGGTGGCGTCCGTTTCTCCAAAGTATTGCCGCCGTTCGCTATGACCGACAATCACAAAGCGTACACCGCTTTCTGTCAGCATCGGGCCAGAAATCTCACCCGTATAGGCTCCATATTCTTCCCAATGGATATTTTGTGCCCCTAGTTGGATGAGGCTACCGTGCAAGGTCTTGGACAAAACACTTAAATCAGTGAAAGGAGGACACAATATCACTTCTCGCCCTTGGGGGGTTTCCTCTAAGTGGGGCAGAAATCCTTGTAAAAACTCCTGGGTTTCTGCCTGGGTTTTGAACATTTTCCAGTTGCCGGCAATAACGATTTTCCGCACAGGTAATTTAGTCAAGATCCTAACGCGTTATATTTAGATGCATTTTTCAGTTTATGACTTTTTGTTAGCCATTAGTCACTTGTACTGAGCGAAGCCGAAGTATTGGTCATTGGTCATTAGTTATTTATTATTCTCCCCCGCTCCCTGCCCCCCTGCTCCCTAATCTGCACAAACCTCTGTTAAAAATAACTAGGATAAGAGACAGGGCTAATTTAAAAATCCCAAATTTCCAATCTCAAATTGATATGACTTCGACATTGCCCGTGCCTGAACCTCATCAAAGCGATTCCGCTAACACTGACGCAAATTCTCTCAGCTGGGAGGAAGAACTGGATAGCGCTATTTTCAGTTTTGAAGACATTCAGACGGAACTGAACTATAAACAAGCACAAACAGCGTTGCGAAACTTGGTAGCCAATCTCGACCTTACTCCCCAGGAAAAAACCGGGTTAGAGACGGAAATTGCTGAGTTAGAAACCATGCTGGGAAAGTTAGACCGTATGGTAGTGCAGATTGCGACTTTTGGCATGGTGGGACGTGGTAAGTCTTCTCTACTCAATTCTTTGGTTGGGCAAACGGTATTTGAAACTGGGCCCCTGCACGGTGTCACCCGTACTGCCCAAACAGTTAATTGGAGTATTAGCGAGGAGATGATTGGGGAAACTGAACGGGCTTTGCGTGTAACTCTTCCTGGTGTAGGTCAATCGCAGGTGGAATTAATTGATACTCCGGGGTTAGATGAAGTAGATGGTGCAACCCGCGCCGCCTTAGCTGAACAGATTGCCAAACAAGCAGATTTGATTCTATTTGTGATATCTGGCGATATGACAAAGCTAGAATACGCTGCCCTTTCTCAGTTGCGGGAAGCAGGTAAACCGATCATTCTGGTATTTAACAAAGTAGATCAGTATCCAGAAGCAGACCGGATGGCAATTTATCACAAAATCCGGGATGAAAGGGTACGAGAATTACTCACACCTCTAGAAATTGTCATGGCTGCGGCATCGCCATTGGTGAAGACGGCGATTCGTCGCCCTGATGGTACGAGGGGCATACAGTTGCGTACAGGGAATGCCCAAGTCGAGGAACTGAAGCTGAAAATATTGGAAATTTTGCATCGTGAGGGTAAAGCCTTGGTTGCCCTCAATACCATGCTTTATGCCGATATCGTCAATGAGCAGTTGATAGAACGAAAACTGATGATTCGGGAACAGAATGCTAATCAGTTGATTTGGAAGGCTGTGATGACTAAGGCATTAGCGATCGCACTCAATCCTGTAACTGTGGTAGATATTCTGAGTAGTGTGGTAATTGATATTGCTCTGATTTTGGGTTTATCTAAACTCTATGGCTTCTCGATGACCGAGGCTGGGGCTGTACAATTGCTACAAAAAATCGCCTTGAGTATGGGCGGTATCGGTGCTAGTGAATTGTTAGCAAATTTAGGCTTGAGTGGATTAAAAACTTTACTTGGAATCTCTGCAACAGCTACGGGTGGCATTGCGCTAGGCCCTTATATATCGGTGGCAATTACCCAAGGAGGAGTAGCTGGTGTTTCTTCTTACGGTATTGGACAAGTTACCAAAGTTTATTTAGCCAATGGCGCAACTTGGGGGCCTGATGGCCCGAAAGCAGTAATTAATCGGATTTTGGCAAACTTGGATGAGGCTTCAATTCTTAACCGGATTAAAGATGAATTACTCCACAAAGTAAAACTCAAAAAGTGATGCATCAATAAGCTTTGGTTAGCCATATTTATGCTTGGAGCTAGCTGATTCGTCAAGAAAAGCTTAAGGTGCCATTCGCTTTACCATCAGACGAATCAATGAGCCATAAATTATTGCTTCACTTAGCTTTGTGTACAACTCATAATCCTTACTCAAACGCCGAAATCGATTGCGACATCTAATTTGTGAATGTACAGGTGCGCTACCAACTGCGCTATGACCCCTTAGAGGATGTTTTAAAAGGGTTTTTTGCTCTCATGATTAGCACAGCCAAGCATTTAAGTATATGGCGAAACCCTAGTTTTTCGTTGTACTTACCGTAGTCCAGAAGGCAAAAATGATACTTTCTGGTGCTTTTAAAACATCTTCTTAAAATCAGCTATATATAATTACTTAGTTATTATTAACTTTGTCAAGCTTTCTGGAAACTAAATTTTAAATATCTCCTCTTGCACTCAGGACTCTCTAGGATACTTGCAACAAATAGGTCATACAATGCCCCATCAAAAAGTAAACTACTAACATGGCAGCAGCAGCCAGAGCAACCAATGTACCAGCCAACATTAGAGAAAATTCTTTACTCTCGTAGGCTTTTTCCATTAAGTGCAGCGACCACGCTACCAGGGCTACATCAAAAAGTAAAATAGGAAGCAACATATTTCTTAATATTTGTTAATACTTGTAAAATAATATTAACACCCTTTTCAGGAAGTGTGTCCAACCTTAGATAGATGTCATTAAATGGGAAATGGTGGATCAAGATAATGTTCTGACTGGCACGTTGCGATCGCGCAAGTAACTTTTAATTTCTGCTACGCTTAATTGTCCGTAATGTAACAGTGATGCGAGTAATGCGGCTTCAGCTTTGCCTTCAGTTAGGGCAGTGTAGATATGTTCACAATTACCTGCACCACCAGAAGCAATAACTGGAATTTCTACAGCATCGGCAATTGCCCGTGTGATCTCAATGTCATATCCAGCTTGGGTTCCATCAGCATCCATACTTGTAACTAGCAGTTCTCCGGCCCCCCGTTTTTCAACTTCTTGTGCCCAAAGTAGAGCATCTAAGCCTGTGTTTTCCCTGCCACCTCGCACATACACATCCCAACCTGGATTTTCCGGGTTATTTCTGCGTCTGGCATCAATAGCAACAACTATGCACTGATTACCAAAGCGATCGCTTGCCCGATTAATCAAGTCTGGTTCCCGCACTGCCGCAGAATTAATACTAACCTTATCTGCGCCCGCTCGTAACAAAGCTTTAACATTTTCTAAGGATTGAATGCCACCACCTACAGTCAATGGAATAAAGACCTGTTCGGCAGTGCGGTACACCACATCTAAAATTGTAGCTCGGTCTTCATGAGTAGCTGTAATATCCAGAAATACTAACTCATCAGCACCGGCTTCGTTGTAAACCTTGGCCAGCTCTACCGGATCGCCTGCATCTTGGAGATTAACAAAGTTAACTCCTTTTACAACTCGTCCCGCCTTCACATCTAAGCACGGTAAGATTCTTTTAGATAACATAATAACTTTTGTATTTCTGGGTAATTGACCGGAATTTAAATTTTAAATTGGCGCGGGTATTCTCAACCGAAAATTTTCATAGGTATTGGGCATGGTGAAGAGGACAAGGGGAAAGGAGAATTGGGGACAAGGATCTAACTTTTGTCACCCTGCCTCCCCTGCCTCCCCTGCCCCTCTGCCTCCCCTGCTCCCCTGCCTCCCCACTCCCTAGTCCCTTAAAAGTAGATAGCTGAATTATGGCGATAATCTCCTCGAAAAAACAGCCTCCAGAACCCAACGGAGAACCAAAGCAGCGTCGAGAGTCGGCGAAAGCACCATCCACAGAAAATATTTTGAAGCCTGAAGCTGCTATTGATGAGCAAGAACAGCAAGAAGAAGGTATTCGACCACACCGATTTGCTGATTACATTGGGCAAAAAGATTTAAAGGATGTGTTAGATATTGCCATTAAAGCAGCCAAATCTCGTGGTGAGGTACTGGATCACTTGCTGCTGTATGGGCCGCCGGGATTGGGCAAAACTACAATGGCAATGATTCTAGCATCGGAAATGGGGGTAAATTACAAAATTACCAGTGCGCCAGCCTTAGAACGTCCGCGAGATATTGTTGGGCTATTGGTAAACCTCAAGCCAGGGGATATCTTATTTGTGGATGAAATTCATCGCCTCTCGCGGATGACAGAGGAAATTCTCTATCCAGCAATGGAAGATTATCGCTTAGATATTACTATTGGTAAGGGTTCTAGCGCTCGGATCAGAAGTTTGCCGCTATCAAAGTTTACCCTAGTGGGAGCTACAACCCGCGTGGGTGCTTTAACTTCACCACTGCGCGATCGCTTTGGTTTAATTCAAAAACTCCGATTTTACGAAGTTGACGAACTGACTCAAATTGTACTGCGAACCGCTCAATTACTCAAAACCCCTATTACAGAAGATGGTGCCACAGAAATTGCCCGTCGTTCACGCGGAACACCACGGATTGCTAATAGGCTACTTAAACGAGTGCGTGATTATGCGGAAGTAAAAATATCTGGAGAGATTAATGAAAACATTGCATCCGAGGCATTGCAACTATTCCAAGTAGATCCTTGCGGTTTAGATTGGACAGATCGCCAGATGCTGAGTGTAATAATTGAACAATTTAATGGCGGGCCAGTGGGGTTAGAAACAATGGCAGCAGCGACAGGTGAAGATACTCAAACAATTGAAGAAGTATACGAACCTTACCTGATGCAGATTGGGTATTTAACTAGAACTCATCGTGGCAGAATGGCGACTAAGGCAGCATATAAGCATTTGGGATTCACGCCGCCTAATGAACAGTTGTCATTATTGTAATTATGGACATTGGGCAAAACAGTGCTGAGTAATGAGTAATGAGTAATGAGTAATGAGTTGGGAGTTAGGAGTTAGGAGTTAAGAGTTATTCTCTCCTCTGACCCACTCAGCACTCTTGAGGGGCATTGGGGCATTAGATACTCGTAAATGAGTCTTTGAACTCCTTTAATGAGCTTTTGAACTCCATTCCTCTGCCCCATGCTCAATGACAAATGACAAATGACAAAGAATAAATTAGGTAAACCTAGATGATTAAGTTGATTGGTATTTTTCTCAGTCTGTTACTTGTGTTTGGCTGGGGCACACCAGTGATGGCACAATCTCAGCCGCCCATTACTCAAGAACAGTTAAAACAAGGTGATGAGTGGGCAAATCAAGCGTTTATAGCGACGAATCAAGGTGACTTTGCTACGGCTGAAACTTATTGGACAAAGATTATTGAGCAATTTCCCACGAATGCCGGGGCGTGGAGTAACCGGGGAAATTCGCGGGTGAGCCAAAATAAGTTACAAGAGGCGATCGCAGATTATAACAAAGCCATAGAACTAGCGCCGAATGTTACCGATCCTTACTTGAATCGGGGGGCGGCGTTGGAAGGGATGGGAAAATGGGACGATGCGATCGCAGATTATAATCGTGTTCTAGAACTCGATCCTAAAGATGCGATGGCATATAATAATCGCGGCAATGCTACAGCAGGTTTAGGAAAATGGGATGATGCGATCGCAGACTACAAAAAATCTAATGAGATAGCCCCAAATTTTGCCTTTGCCCGTGCTAACTATGCCCTCGCTCTTTATGAAACTGGTCAGAAAGAGCAAGCAATCCGCGAAATGCGAAATATCGCCCGTAAATACTCCAAATTTGCTGATGTCCGTGCCGCCCTTACAGCTGCATATTGGGTAAGTGGAGAACAAGGTGAAGCCGAAAGCAACTGGGTAGCAGCTTATGGACTTGATAGCCGCTACAAAGATATCGACTGGGTAAAAAATATCCGGCGTTGGCCTCCCAGCCTGGTTACAGCTTTAGATAAGTTCTTGAAAATCCAGTAGAGGCATTGATCGTGACTCATTTTGGTATCATCTGTCCTGGTGCAGCAACTGGCCCCCTCAATACAATGCTTCCCTTAGGGCAGGAACTTCAACGGCGTGGGCATCGCGTCACCTTCTTTGGCTTACTCGATACTCAATCTAAGGTACTGGCAGCAGGAATAGAATTCCAAGCAATTGGTGAAAAAGATTTTATTCCTGGCTCAACAGCAGAAACCTTTGCCAAATTAGGTCAACTGCGTGGATTGGCTGCATTTCGATACACTATTGATCTGCTGAAGCGGGTTTCATCTGTGACACTCCAAGAGGCTCCAGCAGCAATTAAAGCAGCAGGCGTAGAAGCGTTGCTAGTAAACCAAAGTTCACTAGAGGGAGGGACAATTGCCGAGTTTCTCAAAATTCCTTTCATTACCGTGTGCAGCGCTGTGGTGCTGAATCGAGAACCTAGCATTCCTCCTTTTTTCACAACTTGGAAGTATAGCCCAGCTGCGTGGGCACGTTTACGCAACGAAATAGGTTACACGTTACTTAATAGCGTCGTCAAACCACTTAAAGATTTGATTAATGAATATCGTCGAGAGTGGAAATTACCCTTGTACTCTAATCTTGAAGATAGTGACTCTTTACTGGCTCAAATAAGTAATGCACCTGCTGAGTTTGAATTTCGCAGGGAAGAATTAGCTCCTTGGTTCCATTTCACCGGAAGCTGCCATACTTCAGCTAGTCGAGCAACTGTTTCTTTCCCTTATGAAAAATTGACGGGGAAACCGTTAATTTACGCTTCGATGGGAACATTGCAAAATCGTCTGATTTGGGTTTTTCAGACTATTGCTTCAGCTTGTGAAGATTTGGATGCTCAGTTAGTGATTTCTCTGGGAGGTTCTGCTAAACCAGAATCACTGCCAGACTTGGCAGGAAATCCTTTAGTAGTTGAGTATGCACCTCAATTAGAAGTGCTGGAAAAAGCCACCCTCATGATTACTCATGCGGGAATGAATACAACTATGGAATGTGTGAAAAAAGGAGTGCCAATGGTGGCGATTCCAGTTGCTAATGACCAGCCGGGAGTAGCAGCGCGTATCGCTTGGACAGGGGCGGGTGAGCTTGTCACCCTTAAAAAACTGAATGTTCCCAGATTGAAGAATGCTATCAAGCGGGTATTGACAGA
This sequence comes from Nostoc sp., assembly GCF_036917315.1. Lineage (GTDB taxonomy): Bacteria > Cyanobacteriota > Cyanobacteriia > Cyanobacteriales > Nostocaceae > Nostoc. The sequence continues at coordinate 89,597 of NZ_JBALDR010000042.1, forward strand.
AGAATCTTATAAACAGAATGCTCTCAGATTACAAGCAGCTACTCTCGCGGCTGGGGGGGTAAGTCGAGCTGCTGAGATTATTGAGCAGGCTGTTTCTACTGGCAAGCCTGTCTTGGCTTAAACAAATTAATTAACAGATTAATTATGAACAAATAAAATAATATGAACTGGGACAATAACTCAATCGTAATTTATTCCAATTTCCCGTTCCATGTGGAAGATTGGGCACCTCCTTCTGTTAAAAATGGTATTGGAGGCAGTCAAGAAGCCGTCATTTACTTAAGTCAAGAACTATTTAAATTGGGTTATCCAGTCACAGTTTTTAATAGATGTAGTGACATGGAAGGAGAATATAATGGTGTAGTTTATCAGTCTGTTGATAAATTTAATCCTCAAGACAACTTCAATGTATTAATCTTTCATCGCGCTTGGACGCAACCAATGATGATGAAAGTAAAGTCAAAAAAAACTGCTATTTGGATGCACGACAACCCTAAGTTATTTCCTCCAATAGAAGATTCTCAGCAATCAGAATTTTTAGCAAGTTTTGACAAGCTGTTTATGCTGTCAAATTTCCATAAAGCTATGCTACCAAACTGGATTCCTGAAGAAAAAATATTTTTGACAACTAATGGTATTAATCTAGAAGATTTTAATTTAACAGGAATTTCTAGAAATCCTAAAAGACTTATTTCGATTAGTAACTATACAAGAGGCATTGAACATTTACTTACTCAATGGGACAAGATTATCCAAGAAGTACCTGATGTTGAATTGCATATTTTCTATGGTTGGCAAGTAATTGATGCGGTAATTAATTCACCTAACATTAATATATTTCCACAATTACCTGATAAAAAGAAGCAAATTTTGCAGCTTTTGGAGCAAATAAACGTATATGAACATGGCAGAATTGGGCACAAGCAGTTAGTTGAAGAATTATTTAAATCTGGAATCTGGGTTTATCCTTGTCATACTGCTACTGAGATTTTCTGTATTAGTGCTTGGAAAGCTCAAGCGGCTGGTTGTGTTCCTGTAGTAACAACTTACGGCGGCTTAGATGAGACTGTTAAATCTGGTGTCAGAATTAAGGGGCCTGCTGGAGATAAACAGACAAACAATGCTTTTATTGAAGCTGTAATTGACTTGTTGAAAAATCCAGAGAAACAAGAAAGTCTGAGAAAGGAAGCATTATCTTTAAAAGATTCCTTTGGTTGGGATAAAGTTGCTAAACAGTGGCACGAGGAATTTTTATCAGTTTAAATAAAATCCAGGGCTGTGCGTGACCGATAGGGTACCTCTACGCGCAGCGTCTCCTAGAGAAGCGTTAGCGAGTCTTGTCTGAGGACATCCTCTTGCATTCGAGCGTCACAGCCTGTCACAGACATCGCTCCCACCCTATCCCATACCATTCTCCCACTCTTTACGCTGAACTAGAGCTAGTCTGAAGGATGGGCTGATTTTGCTGACGCTTCCCCTTCACCACCATCTGCACACCTCCTGCTGGGCTAAATAGCAAACCCTTACGTACTGCCTGCACTGGTTTGCTATCAGCCAGTTCCATCTCCCAGTGAGACAGGACTGTTGCCAAAACCAGTTTCATCTCAAACAAGGCAAATGCCATACCAATACAGCGACGGTTCCCGCCACCAAACGGTAAATACTCATAAGGAGAAAATTGCCGTTCTAAAAAACGCTCTGGCTTAAATTGCTTCGACTCAGGATATAAATCTTCTCGATGATGAGTCAAATAAATAGAGGGATTGAGCAAAGTACCAGGCTCAAAGTTGTATTCCCCAATTTGTAGCGGTGATTTGACCACTCGATTTAGTGCCGATATCGCCACTGGGTAAAGACGTAGGGTTTCAGAACAGACAGCATTCAAATAAGGCAATCGGAAAATAGCGTTTGGATCTGGTTGTTCGCCCAATTTATCTAGTTCTTGCAGCAGTTTTTCCCGCACCTGTGGTAGATGATGAATCCAGTACAGCGCCCATGATAAGGAAGTTGCTGTAGTTTCGTGACCAGCCACTAATAGCGTCATCAGTTCATCACGTAATTCCAAGTCTGTCATCGGCTCTCCCGCCTCATCACGAGCAGCCATCATCAAAGATAGAATATCAGTTCGAGATGGATCGGGTTGTGCTTTGCGATCGCGAATCTGGGCGTAGATGAGTTGATCGATTTGCTGCCGTAAACGCAAGTATTTCCCCCAGGGACTCCACGCTCCTAAATCCTGTCGCAGTGATGGGAAAAGAAGCAGAATTGTTCTTAAAATAGGAATTTTGGGATTCAGGATTGCAATCAGGAGTTCATTGAGTTTCTGGTAACGTGGCCCATCTTCTAGACCAAATACAGCCTTCAAAATCACTTGGAAAGAGATTGCTTGCATTGATGGCAGAACTGCAAAGGTTTCTCCAACCTGCCACTGATTAATCACTTGCTCAGTGATGTCGCGGATTAATTCACCATAAGCTAGCATTCGTTCCCCATGTAAGGGTGGCGTCAACAGCTTTCGCTGTCGCTGATGAGGCTTTCCTTCCAGCGCCAGTAGTGATTGGCGTCCTAATAAAGGCGAACTAATCCCTGCTGGTTCACCAGAGTCTAACTGTTTTGGATCTGTAGTAAAAATCTGCTGAATCGCCTGGGGATTGCTAATGAAAACTTGAGCAGGAGAATTTTGTCCGAGCTGAAGGGTGAAGATATCACCATAACGTTTAGCACAGTCTTCTAAGTATTCTAAGGGATTAGTAAGCCAGTGATACGTTTGTACCCAAGGGCGATCTTGAGGGCCGTTAGGCAGTTTAAGTGCAGACATTTTTATTAATCTCCCAATGATAAAAGCAAGATTGTTATCAGCCAGTTATTCATGCACTCCTAGCTTGATTAATCTTAGAACACAGATCAAGCAAATGAACTTACCACTTCTTGAATCTGCCTTGGAGTCAATTCTTGCACATTAGGCAAAACTACTACTGCTCCTGCTGCTAGCAATGTCTTGCTATATGCATCACTACGTGCTGCTGTTTCCTGGACATGGGGCGGTAAAATCCCTACACCAATCCAAGGGCGAGAAGAATCTAAACGCCGCGCTTTCTCGACGGTATACATATCTGCTACCGTATCCCCCACATACACTACAGCTAATTTTTGCTCAATTCCATTTTCTAACTCACGAACTGTAGCAAAAAGTCCAGTAGGATCGGGTTTTCCTGGCGCATCTTCCATCGCAATCAACACTGGAGATTCCAAGCCCAATCGTTTTTCTAAGACATAGTTAGCGGAAGCACGAGTTGCACCACTAAAAAATCCCCAAGCAATGCCGGCTTGGGTAAGTTGTTCTAAATAACTAGGTTGTAATAATAAAGGTTCATTACAGATATAACCAGTAAAATTATTTGGATCTGGGCCACGGTAACGCGATTGAAAAAAAGCAACGATCGCACTGTAATCTAGTTGCAGTTGTTCGCGGCTCTGTTTTTGAGTTTCAAAGTAGCGGTAAATTAATTCCTGCGACGCTTCCCAGTCGTTATTCCACACCCCTTCAGATTTTAGTTGGTCAATATCTAGTGGGGTTGGACGATATGCTTGGGTGGTAAAATATTCTACGGTATCTGCGATCGCCCGGCGATAGGAACCGCTAACATCGCGCACAACGCCATCAATATCAAAAATAGCGATCGCTTTTACAGAAGTGGGTTGAGTCATGGGGTAGGAAGCAAAAGAGTTTTAAATCATCATAATGCGCTCATGACTCAGGTAAAAAATCGGGGTCAAGGGCTTGCTCTGGCGTGAAGAGAGATTTTTCTGGGAAGATAGCGATCGCTAATCCAGTTTCAATTACAGCCAGTCGTCTAGCGGTTTGATAGCTTTCGTCAAAAACTCGATCAAAGTAAGGTTTCAAGCTCGGACTTTCCTGAAGTGCCTTTTGGACTCGCCTACGGTGTTCCAAAATTGTGTACTGCCAACTTTTTGACCGCTTTTCAGTTTGAATTTGATATTTGAGCAGATGCATCAGCAAGACTTCCAGATTGCTCTCCAATGCCCGCTTTTCACTTCTGCCCATCGTTTCAATTTCTTCAATTAAATTCTCTAAATCTAGTTCTGTGAGCCGACCTTGTTTGAGCAGTTCTGCTGTAGTTTGAATCCACAAGTAAAAATCTTGCTCATACAAATCTGAACCAGATGTTATTTGAGATTGAGGCAGTTGGGCAGTCACGTAGCTTCGCTCCGAATTCAAAATTAACAGCAAAATCTTCTAAATCAGGGTGTGATTATGACTCAGGTAAAAAATCGGGGTCGAGGGCTTGCTCTGGCGTGAAGGGAGATTGTTCGGGGAAGGTAGCTAGATGCAATTCAGTTTCATCGGCAGCCAAGAGTCTAGCATCGTCATAACACAGCCCAAAAACCTCAAAGAAATAGGGTTTGAGGCTAGGACTTTCTTCTAGAGCTTCTCTGAGGCGTTTACGATGCTCACGAATTGTTGCTCGCCAACTACCAGAGCGCTTCTCGGCTTGATATTTATACTTCAAGAGGTGCATTAGCACCACTTCCAAGTTGCTTCTCAGTGCTTTCTTTTCACTCCTGCCCATTGTTTCAATTTCATCAATCAAATTCTCTAAATCCAGTTCTGTGAGCCGACCTTGCTTGAGCAGTTCTGCTGTGGTTTGAATCCACAGGTAAAAGTCTTGCTCATACAAATCTGAACCAGATGTTGTTTGAGATTGGGGCAGTTGAGCAGTCATAAGCATCTTTTGTTAACGCCGACTACACCTTATGCTAGCCCAATCCAATCACTGTTTGGTCATTTGATAGGGTATTGCGTTAAAATAAGCGATCGCTATCCTTGTTAAATAATGCCCGGAAATTCCCGGAGGTGTGATTGACCAAGTTTATTTTGAAAATTCTGTGGTTAGACGAGAACGTTGCTCTCGCAGTCGATCAAGTTGTAGGCAAAGGCACCAGTCCCTTGACTAAGTACTTTTTTTGGCCCAGAAATGATGCCTGGGAAGAGTTAAAAAAGGAATTAGAGTCCAAACATTGGATTACTGACCTGGATCGTGTTGAGTTGCTTAACAAAGCGACAGAAGTGATTAACTACTGGCAAGAGGAAGGCAGAAACCGTCCAATGGCAGAAGCTCAGTTGAAATTTCCAGAAGTTGCCTTTACAGGTAGCGCTTGATATTACAAAATTAGCTATTGTCCAGTTCTACAAGCTGCCACAGTTTGATAGTCTTGTCCCGGCTGCCGCTTGCAATTAATTGTGTAACTTTGCTCACAGCAACAGCAGATACTGAGTCTATATGACCAGAGAGAGTAACAATCTCTTCTGCTGTGCTTACCCTCCAAAGTTTAACTGTTTTGTCGCAACTTGCACTTAGGAGTGTTTCGCCATCGGTAGTAAAAGCCACAGCTACCACTGACCAAGAATGGCCTAGAAGTGTGCAAATTAGCTGACCAGTGTTTACCTCCCACAACTTAATAGTGTTATCATCACTACCCGTCGCCAAAATTTGACCATCGGGACTAAAAGCGACTGTCAAAACCGCCCATGCATGACCCGAAAGGGTGCTTAACAAGCTATAGCATGGGCGGTTTTGAATTTCTCTCTGGGAACCTTCTATCTGCCACAAGCGAATTCTTCTGTCATAACTAGCGCTAGCTAAAAGCTGTCCTTGGGGACTAAATGCTACTGAATTTACCTGTAATTGATGTCCAGTTATGGTGCAAATTTCTGTGCCAGTATTTACATCCCAGAGTTTGATTGTCTTATCCCAGCTTCCACTAGCGAGAATTTGCCCATCTGGACTGAAAGCAACTGATTTTACAGCGTGTGAGTGTCCCAAGAGGGTGCAGATTTCTGTTAATCTCTCAACCTCCCACAATTTGATAGTTTTATCGTCGCTAGCAGTTGCCAGAATTTGACCATCTGGACTGAAGGCAACTGATTTTACAGCTTGGGAATGTCCTGATAAGCTAGCTAGGACTTTTTTAGTATTTAAATTCCACAATTTGATATTTTTGTCATCACTAGCACTGGCTAAAGTGTGACTGTCTGGACTAATGGCAAGAGCATTCACACTACTTAATGTCCCAGAATGCCCAGTTAAGGTATGCAAGCATCGCCAAGGAGGATTTGGTAATTTAAAATTTTGAGTTTTACATTCCATACCCATTGCTTGCATAACTTCATCAGCCGATTGAAAGCGGCGGTTAATAGTCTTTTGCAGCAGCTTATCGAGAATTTGCGCCAAGCGTAGACTTTTTGAGTCTTGTCGCCAGACATCGCTAACCTTAGTAGTAAGATATTGTTGCCAAACCCAGCAATCGTTAGCAATATCATATAAATCAAAGGGAGAAATCTGGGTAAGTAAGTAAATACAAGTTACACCCAAGCTATATAAATCACTAGCAAAAACGGCTTTTCCCTTCGCTTGTTCTGGTGCAGCGTATTCTGGACTGCCGATACTGGTTTCAGATGTTAGCCGATCGATTTCTGTGACAATTTTCGCAGTGGTAAAATCGACTATAACGAAATTCCCCTTTTTAGTAATTGGGGATCTACGGATGATATTTTGGGGTTTAATATCGCGGTGGATGATATGGCGATCGCTAATAAACTGCAAAAGTGGCAACACATCTTCTAAAAGTTGCCAAATCTGAGTTTCATTAAAAGCGCCTTCTTCTTCAACCACCTGAGCTAAATTAGTGCCTGCAATAAACTCCTGCACTAAATAAAAATACCCGTTGTGCTGAAAATAATTTAATAAAGCGGGAATTTGCGGATGCTTTCCTAAGTCCTCTAGCTTGTGCGCCTTTTGCTGAAAATTTTTAAATGTTTCGTCTTCCAGCAATAATTCTTGAACAACGCAAGGAATTGGCGGAAACTCTCCCTCATCGACAGCGAGGAAAGTTTTGCAGAATCCCCCTTTACCAATCGGCTTGAGTAAACGATAACGTTCTTGTAAAAGCAAAATTTCCCTACCTACAAGGTGAGCAAAATGCCCTGTTTTTTGTAAGGGTACAACAATGTTTATTGGTGTCAACTTAAGCTGAAACTCCTTTAAAATCTCGTTTCCAGCCTCTACTCAAAAGCGGCTCTGCCGCCAGTAAGGGAGGCAGAGCCTCAACGACGGGCATTCCCAGTCGAAGACTGGGAACGAGGTAATCTAAAAGCTAGTTATAGACTTGCTTTCACGTTAAGTTGACACGTATGGACAATGTTATGCCCCTACCTCATGTTTCTGATGTTACTTATCTTCGGGAAAATTCACAACTATAGGTGGATAACCGTTTTCTGAGGTTGGTTGTGCTTTAGTAACTACAGGTTGCGGATGCAAAGGTGTTGGTGTCAATTCACCTTTACCAGTTTGATTCCATAAAATCATGGATAATAGCCCGTCCACTAAGCCGTTATTGCTACCATTACTGCCAACTAAGACATCTGGAATCAAACGGACATTGCGATCGCCTATAATCTGCATTAGTTGCATTGCTGTATAACCTTGTGGCCCCAAAGCTTCCACACCAGCGCGGTAGGTTTCAGCTTTGGCATTACCTGTGGCTCGGATACCTTCAGCCTCAGCAATTGCCCGGAGTTTTGTACCTTCAGCTTCACCGTTCGCCTGCTTAATTTGGGCTTGGGCTTTCAGGTCAGCTATATGCACACTCTGCTCCGATTTCACCATTTCTTGCTGAATATTAGCCAGCGCTGTTTCCCGGACAAGCTGCTGTCGTTGGGTTTGCGCCATCTGCTGGACTTCATAAGTCTTGCGTTCTTCTTCGGCAATTTTTCGGTCTGTCTGTGTCTGCATTAACGATGCTGGTGGCTGAATATCACCAATCAGGGTGTCGATCGCTTGCACGTCATAAGCCCGTAATGCTGTTTTAATATACTCAGCAGCCTCAGCTTGTCGTTCGCTTCGAGCAGTGAGAAAGTCTAGTACAGTATAGTCTTGGGCTGAGTTACGGAAATAATTCCCGATGGTCGGTTCTAATACATGGTCTACCAGATTTTGCATGGCACCAACGCGAGAAATTACCTTCGGGGCATCTAAAGCACCCACATGGATAATTTGTGCTACTTCCAAATCAAAGGCAAACCCATCACGCGATCGCACTGTCAAGGAAGCTAGTTGAGCATCATAGCTGTGGCGTTCGGTGCGATCTGACCAATTTAAGACAATGTTGGTAGTTGGCACCAGTTCCATCTTCATGATCCGGGAATTAATCGGGTGCTTGCCAGGATACAGCGGTTCGATCCATACGCCTTTATGTCCAGGATTCACCAAATTACCGTGGGTGAAAGCTGCACCGCTAACATCTTGATGTGCCTTACCCACGAAAGAAATCACCACACCCACATACCCAATGGGTATTTCCGTCATCGGCACTTGCTCAACCTGGACAAACCAAGGATTCAAGTTCCAAGAACCAGAAAGCAAGGTTTGTTCTTGTAAACCTCGCCGCCCACGCCCATTAATAAATTTCTGACCATTTTGGAAGTTGTCGTGTCCTTCAATTATCGGGCCTGCGAGTTCACCTGCGGAAATTGGTACACCATCTAAGGTAGTAACGATGCCAACTTTATCAGATGCCAGACTGTACACCCGCAGTTGTTCTGGAGTCATGCCATGAGTGGCGGCATTTGATGCCATGATGACTTTAAATAGGGCGGTGTTAATCCGGTACGTACCAGCCGTAAGAAAACCCATTTGCCGCCCTTTTTCCCCACCTTGGGTGAGGAATTTCCGAGCATCTTGGAAGTTGTCACAATCTACAATTTTACCCAAAATCCGCTCTGGTGGGTTGGATGCTCCATCTGCTGCCACAATCAAAGCGATTTCCCCTTGGGGAACGACAATTACCGATTCTTTCTTTACAGAATATTGCCAAGGCCAATAGCCCCAGTGCCAACCAGGGGCTAAAGTGTCTGCCTGCAAGCCAGCTTCGCCGTTAAGGGCAATCAAGCTGCCGGCGGGGAGTCCACGCCCGGAAAGGGTAAATTTCCTTACTACAACGCCAACTTCACGTTCGCCAATTACCACCAGTCCGCCAAAGAACAGGGGGACGAATATGACTAAACCGCCGATAAGTACGACGGGAACCAGTACAATAGGATCGATTCCAGCAGCTTGATATTGAATCCTGCTAGTTTGTAATTGGGCAATATTAGGTTTAGTCTGATTTAGCTGAACTGATGCTGGAGTAATTTCTTGTGCAGTAGTTATTTTGACAGAAGTAGCATTGGCAGAATGAATACTACCAGAGAGTGCTAACGTTGCTACGACCGATGCTGCAAAACGAGCTACCTTATTTTGTTTACGAGTACCAAGCAAAGATGAAAGGCTTTTCATAATTTGTGCCCAAAAGGGCAACTAATTAGTTAATTTAACACTCCAGCAAAGCTTGGCTCAATTTCTTAAACTTGGCGTAATTTTTTTTAAATTAATAAATATTTTATTTTGTAGGTTGGACATTACCCAACCTACAAATTTGAAATAGAAATTGAATTTAGACCGAACCGCCAGCAGCTTGAAACCGAGCGCGGGCCCGTTTGAAGGCTTGGGTTGCCTGAATTTGGGCTTGGCGATCGTCTGCGGAAACTTGACTTAGACGTGCTTCTGCTTGATTGTAAGCAGTACGGGCTTCATCAAGGTTAATTTTGTCGCCACGTTCAGCGCCGTTAACCAGAATTGTCACTTCATTTTCTTCGACTTCGGCAAAGCCACCCAAAAGAGCGATCGCTTCCCAATTCTGATTTTTAGCGCCACGAACTCGCATGACACCAGTATCTAGAGCGGTCAAAAGTGGTGCGTGTCCAGTTAAGATACCTAGTTGACCAGTAGTGCTAGGCAAAACGACTTCTTCAGCTGGAGCATCCCAGACTGTTTTATCTGGGGAAATTACACGAACGGTTAATGTCATTTGTCTTTTGTCCTTTGTCTTTTGTCTTTTACCACTTGTCTTTTGGCATTAGCCATTAGCCATTGAACTAATGACTAATGACCAATGACCAATGACTAATGACTAATGACTAACCTTTGATTTTTTCAGCTTTGGCGATCGCTTCGTTAATATCGCCAACCAAGTAGAAAGCCTGTTCTGGCAAAGCATCCAATTCACCAGACAGAATCTTTTGGAATCCTTTGATGGTGTCTTCCAACTTCACGTACTTACCAGGAGAACCGGTAAATACTTCTGCAACAAAGAACGGTTGAGACAAGAAACGCTCAACTTTCCGGGCCCGCGCGACGATGAGACGGTCTTCTTCAGACAATTCATCTAGACCGAGAATCGCGATAATGTCTTGGAGTTCTTTATAACGTTGCAGAGTTGATTGCACCGCCCGCGCCGTATTGTAGTGTTCGTCACCGACAATGTTGGGCTGGAGCATGGTGGAAGTGGAACCAAGGGGGTCAACTGCGGGATAAATTCCCTTAGCTGCCAAACCACGAGATAGCACTGTTGTACCGTCTAAGTGGGCGAAGGTGGTAGCAGGTGCGGGGTCGGTGAGGTCATCCGCTGGTACGTACACTGCTTGAATGGAGGTAATGGAACCTTCTGTAGTCGAGGTAATCCGCTCTTGCAGTTCACCTACGTCGGTTCCCAATGTGGGCTGATATCCTACCGCTGAAGGCATCCGACCTAGTAGCGCTGATACTTCTGAACCTGCTTGCACAAACCGGAAGATGTTGTCAATAAACAACAGCACGTCCTGCTTGTTCACATCGCGGAAGTATTCTGCTACTGTCAATCCCGAAAGACCAACCCGCATTCTGGCTCCGGGTGGCTCGTTCATTTGACCGTAGACTAGAGCAATTTTTGATTCGTTGAGGTTGTCTTTGTTGATCACCCCAGATTCAATCATTTCGTTGTAGAGGTCATTACCTTCACGGGTGCGTTCACCCACACCAGCAAAAACGGATACTCCACCGTGCTGAGTAGCGATGTTGTTGATCAACTCCATCATGATCACGGTTTTACCAACACCAGCACCGCCGAACAGACCAATCTTACCGCCGCGTCGATAGGGAGTCAGAAGGTCAACAACTTTAATCCCAGTCTCAAACACCGAAGGTTTGGTTTCCAGGTCGGTGAATTTGGGAGCAGAGCGGTGAATGGGTAGAGTTGCCTCAGCATTTACTGGGCCTCTGTTGTCCACAGGTTCGCCAAGGACGTTGAAAATCCGGCCCAAAGTGGCTTTACCAACTGGTACGCTGATGGGAGCGCCTGTATCGGTGACTTCAAAACCGCGGACTAAGCCTTCGGTAGAACTCATCGCCACAGTCCGCACCTGGTTGTCGCCCAGAAGTTGCTGTACTTCAATGGTGATGTTGATTTCCTGTCCAGCTTCGTTGGTGCCTTTGATTTTCAAGGCGTTGTAGATTTGTGGCAATTTCCCGCCGGGAAATTTAACGTCTACAACTGGGCCAATGATTTGGGTAATGTAACCAATGTTTGTTTTTTCTGCGGTTGTTACCATGCTGCGCCTAATGAGTGAAGCTAGATTTCAGATAAGGTCGTAGAAGACATAAAATTAAACAATGTCACCTTTCAGATTAGCACTGAACGCCCCTACTCTACGCCATAAATTGATCCTTAAGACTAGGGCTTGGGGATCAAGATCAGGCTAACCTAAAATCAGTAGTTGGAGTATTTTTTTATTTGGAAGTCCCTTAGCTGAAGATTGCTGTTGTTATTTGCTCTGTGACAACGCTTTTCAAGTAATTTAACTACACTACTTGCCACTCCCGTCTGAGTTGTAGTTTAAATACCTGAGAATTGCTGTATAAACTTAGATACTTAGATACCAAAAAGCGCTTTTAGCCCAGCCGTGATGCCTGCGGTTTTTGCTAATCTACGCTTCATCCTCACACTTTTACCGAACAACAGCTTATGAATTTCTCGTCAGCACGACAATATTTTTACCAGGAGATTCAGCAGTCTGACGAGCATATTGACTTAGCAAAGGCAGCTTTGTATATTGCACAAGAAGAATATCCCAATCTAGACTTAGAAGAATACCTCAATGCCCTTGAGACAATGGCGTGGGAGCTTCAAGAACGCCTGCCTGATTCACGATATCCTTTGCGGATAGTTCAAAGTATTAATCAGTATCTCTACGAAGATTTAAAATTTTCTGGTAATAAAATTGACTATTACGACCCGCGCAACAGCTTTTTAAATGATGTAATCGATCGCCGATTGGGGATTCCCATTACCTTAGCGCTGGTTTACCTGGAGGTTGCGCGAAGAATTGATTTTCCGATGGTGGGTGTGGGGATGCCAGGACATTTCTTGATTCGCCCAGATATTCCCGATATAGAAATTTTTGTGGATGCCTTCAATGGGGGTGAAATAATATTTGCCCAAGATTGCGAAGAACGCCTGTCTCAACTTTATCAGCAACCTGTAACGCTACAACCAGAATTTTTAGCTGTAGTCAGTAATCGGCAATTTTTGGTACGGATGCTGACAAATTTAAAATTTATTTACCTTAAACAGCAAGAATTAGAAAAAGCGCTGGCAGCAGTTGAACGAATTTTGTTGCTGTTTCCTGGTTTAACTTTAGAATTGCGCGATCGCGGCTTGATTTACTATCAACTCGGTTATTACCCCCAAGCCGTAGACGACTTACAAAATTATTTAGCAAAAGTTCCCGATGCCGAGGATGCCTCTGTGATTCGGCGGCTACTTACCGAATTGGGTAAAGAGAGGTAGGGGAGCAGGGGAGCAGGGAAAAAGTTGCAGTAAGTTTTTCCCCTCTGCCCCTCTGCCCCTCTGCCCCTCTGCCTCTCTGCCTCTTCTGCCCAATTACGAATTACGAATTACGAATTACGCATTATTTTCTTCTTCTGCGACTCGTTTGAGGCGACGCAGTTGGGCTTGCATATCTTCTTTCGTCCACGACGCAGCAAAGGTGTTGAAGCCCCAATTAACTAAGGGGTTAGGGATATCGTACTCAAAGCGGTTGAGTAGCAGCGTCCCCTTTTCTGTGGGTTGACATTCCCAGCGATCGCGTCCTTGAAAAAATCCCTGAAATTCCCAAACTACCAAACCCGGTTGTCGTTCTACAACTACGCTATTCAAGGTGGGTTTTATGAGAGGAATTTGAATAATAAAACGACTTTTACTGCCGACATCAGTACTCCAAGCTTCGCCCACAGGTTCGCAACGGAGAACGGGGTTGAGCCAACGGTGCATGAGAGCTAAATCGCTAAGACAGCGTTCCACCACCGTAGCTGTAGCATTAATTTGAATCGATTGTTCCAAAACTTGGGACATTCCACATCTTTGGTGCTGTTGCTGCAATTAGAGTAACGCAAAATTCAGTGGAGTGGGAGAAAGGGAGCGGGGGAGCAGGGGAGCAGGGGAGCAGGGGAGAAGTTGCAGTAAGTTTTTCCCTCTGCCCCTCCGCTTCTTATGCCCCTCCGCCCCTCTGCTTCTTATGCTCAATGCCCGTATATTAAATCAAATATGAGTAAATATGTATGTTTTTACTGGTAAATTGATAGGCAAAACACTGACTCAGTGTTTGCGGCGAATACTTAAGCATAATTCCCGAAAACCATGAACACGACTTGGCAAGAAATAACCCAGGTGATGTCTACGACGGGCTACGCCTATGGAGTTGGTTTATCCACAAGGATGCAGCAATTTTTGGCACAATCATCGCCCAGCCTGCAACCAATACAACCAGCAGTGAATCAAGGAATCGCTGATGTGCAAGGTATTGTTCAACAGTTGATTCTGTTTACGCCTCGTCTTTTAGGGGCAGTGGCAATTTTGTGTGTAGGTTTGCTAATTGCCTTCGGTGTAGCGGCACTGACGCGAGGAATCCTCAAGCGCACAAACATAGATAACCGCATTGCCGCAGGGGTAACGGGTCGTCAAGATGTTCCCCAAGTGGAGAAATTTATCTCCAGCTTAGTCTTTTGGAGCATTATTCTGTTGACGGCAGTAGCTGTTTTACAGACATTAGATTTGGAGGTAGCCTCTCGACCCCTGAATAGTTTTCTCAATCAACTTATTGGCTTTTTGCCAAAGGTAGTTGGTGCGGGAATCCTTTTGGGAGCAGCCTGGTTTTTGGCGACCATTGTAAAGATTATCACTGTGCGCTCATTACAGGCATTTAACCTGGATGAGCGTTTGAATCCAGAACCAGAAGACAGAGCGCCCAGCCTGAATCAGCTGTCTCTGAGTGAGACAATTGGCAATGCTCTGTATTGGTTTATATTTTTACTGTTTCTGGCCCCAGTTTTAGATACTCTCGAACTCAGGCAGGCTCTACAACCAGTACAAGCTTTAATTACAGAAGTTCTGCTAATTCTGCCGAACATTTTAGCGGCGATCTTGATTGCTGTAGTTGGCTGGTTCATCGCTAATGTAGTACGGCGGATTGTGACGAACTTGCTGGCGACAACTGGTCTTGACCATTTAGGTAGTCGCTTGGGATTATCTTCATCTGCGGGGGTGCAACCTCTATCGAATATTATCGGGACAATTGTTTATGTTTTGATTTTGATTCCTGTAGCGATCGCAGCGCTTAATGCCTTGCGAATTGATGCGATATCAATACCTGCGATCGCCATGCTGCAACAGGTTCTCAACGCCCTACCTGCCATCTTTACAGCCGCAGCAATTTTGATTGTTGCCTATTTCATTGGGCGGTTTATCGCGGATTTGGTTACAAGTATCCTCACCAATTTAGGGTTTAATAACATTTTCACTATTTTGGGTCTGACAACACCCAGCAGACGAATCGTCATTTCCACAGAACCAACAACCCCACCGATTCCAACCCGCACTCCATCGGAAATTGTCGGCATTGTTGCCTTAGTGGGTATTATGCTGTTTGCCACAGTGGCAGCGGTGAATATCTTGAATATTCCAGCCCTGACAGCATTAGTGTCTGGGATTGTGATTATATTCGGGCGGATTTTGGCAGGATTGGTGATCTTTGCCATTGGCTTATTCCTGGCAAATCTGGCTTTTAACATCATTACCAGTTCCGGCGATCGCCAAGCCCAGATTTTGGGACAAGTGGCACGGATTGCAATTATTGCCTTAGTCTCTGCAATGGCACTGCAACAGATCGGAGTTGCCAGTGATATTGTAAATTTAGCCTTTGGACTTTTACTCGGTGCGATCGCAGTTGCTATTGCCCTAGCTTTTGGTCTTGGAGGGCGCGATATTGCACGAGAGCAAGTTCAAGAATGGCTAAACTCTTTCAAAGGTAGAAACTAAAAGTTGATGAAGGCGCAATTTTATCTGTAAATCTGGAAAAGTGCAGCCGTAAGCATCAATAGTGCAAAAAATCTATCGGCAATTTTGCTTAAAAAGTTGAAAGTTAGAGCTTAGAAACTCGGAGTTTGAGTAGAGAACTGGGAATGTCATGTTCTGAAGCTCAAGTTCCGAGTTTGGAAGCTCAATTTAATCGTATTTTCCGAGTCACCATTTTTAGCTGCGTAACTGAGAAATCCCTTAGTCTTAAGGAAAGCTGGGGATAAACCAAGGAGGCGATCGCAGGAACAATAGATTCTCCCAAATTCCCGAAAGCTGTGCTGATGCGGGTTATTGAAGTGATGAGTGCCATATTGGTGGAAAATCTTGGTTCAAGATTTGATTTAACAGCTTTTGTGTTAGAAAAATCACTATTATGGGAAAACTTAAAATAAGACCCTGTGTTGAAGACATTTGGTTGTAATTCGTTAGCCAAATGATTACACAACAAGAGTGGCAACCTGTGCATGAGTTTAAAAAATAGTTTTATGTTCTAAACAAAAATTATTATAAAATTAACATTTATGGATTTACTTATCAAAAGTATTAAACGTTTTTGGATAATTAATTGTTTCGGGATATTTGTTTTATCGGCTTGTACACCTGCATCATCCCAAGAAAAAGTTTTAACATCCAAAGAAGGAAATTTTAGTATTGTAATGCCAGGGACTATTTTAGAAGAAAATAGTACTCCAATAAAAGGTATTAATAGCCAGAATTGGACAACTCTTAAGAATCAATCTATATATTCAGTGACCCATTCAACTTTTTCCAAACCAATAGCCTCGCAAAGAATCCCAAAAGTTTTACAACTTCTAGTTAAAACTGCTAATGAAACAAGTTTTATTCAGGGTAAACAAGTATCTCAGTCTTCCATTAATCAAAGTGGATATAACTGTCAAGACTTTACTTTAATGGGCAAACCCGGTACTTCCTTGCAAGAAGTAATTAAGAAAAAAGGATTAAATATCGAGAATAAAATATTATATCAGAGAAGTCTGCTTTGTATGAAGAATAATTCTGCTGTTGAAGCTGTAATAATAACCCCATCATCTGAAGAGCTAAAAACGAATGGGGCCTCTTTTATTAAATCGCTAAACCTCAAACCATGAAACTGTTTTTTAGTAATTGGTATGACCATTACTGTTAGTATATTTGCAACATTATGGCTTGGAACACATAGACTTTGCCAAGGGAATATATTTATTGCTGCGATCGCTTACGTTGGTTCTGCAATGGCGTAAGACTACCTGATACCAACGTCTGCTGTCCAATGTAACAACTGATTTTGTAGGATAGAAAAGTTTTTGAAAGCAACATACACAAACAATATAAAGTGATTACTATCTCTTTAAAAATTTTGGAAGTAAATTCGTCATGAATGCTGAGGTGCTTCTTAGTTTGAGAAAGAGAAACTGGAGCAAACACTCCACGGCATAAAACATGGATTTTATCAACGAAGCACAAAAGTTGGCAGATACAGTTAGAGATAAAGCTCAAGAAGCAGCCAACAATGTAGTAAACGGGATGAATGAGGTAGTTGATGGAATGAAGAACGCTACTAGCGAGATGACTACTTCAAGTGTTCATGCAATTAATGATTTACAAAGTTTGTCAACCATAGCAGCACAGTCAGGTTTTCAAACTGTTCAAAATGTTAGTCAAACATTTCAACAAACTGCTGTTGGAGTTGCCGCATCTAGTATGGTTATGGCTGATGCTTTGCAAAATTTACCAAAGACAGCTGCCGAATTAGCCCAAGAGATGCCCAAGATTGCAAATAGGCTGAGATATCGTGCTGGCGTTCGGGTGGGAGACTTACCTCGCTCTGATGCAGATGTCATGAAGCTTTTTGAGAAAATTCCTGGCACATCAAAACTTGGAGGTAAAGAATATACAATTCGTCAATTTCTTAGAGATAAGCATGGTAGCCACATCAATCCACGTTCCCAAGGTGGATCGAATGCTGCTGATAATATCCTTTGGGAAGTAGGTGTTGATAATCTTCGCCGAGGTGCCAAAGTTATGACCGTTGGCGAACAGTTTTATATTCGGGTTTATAATGCAGTAGATTCTATTGTCAGCAATTCTGGGACGATCGCGAAACTTGGGATTACTGCAACGGGAACAGCTATTCTCACTCAGGTTGTAGTCACGGCGATTTCCTACTCTTTGGATCTTTATCGAGGTGACATCACTGTTGAAGAGTATAAAAATCTAATTTTTGAAGCAGCAAAGGCAGCAGGTATTGCGACACCAATTGTTTTTTTGGTCTTGGTGGCTGTGTTAGCTTTATTTCCAGAATTTACAGTTATTTTGTCAGCACCAGTGGTTGTTGCAGGCTTCAATGCTTTATTTGGTATTAGTATTGCTACACCTATCATTCAATCGCTAGTTCGTCATGTCGAAGCTGGAGGTTTTGGCATAGAAACTGCTGATGCTTACAAAACTGCGTTTGATGGTTCTGCGCCCTGAAATAAGTTATTCCAAATTGAAATTGCATAATTGTGGGTATCTCACCCGCCCGTAGCCAAATCCCGGATTTATCACGCATAGTGTAGGCTTCAGGGGAAGAGGAGTGTGGGGAGTGTGGGGAGTGTGGGGGGTAAGACTTCTTCCCCATCCTCCCACACCTCCCACACCTCCCACGATTATTTGGTAATACGGATCAGTTAAGGGCTACTGGCAAAAATTTTGGGTTTTTTAGACGCGATAAATCGCCGTCTCTACAAGTGTTTTGGGCTTATATGGACTGTATTGGGTTATGTTGAGTTGCGGAATTCTAATAAAAATTATGTATATTCAGTTACATTGGCAGAGTAATAATAAATTTTGTCCCCTCACCAGGTATTGACAAGCATTTGACTTGTCCGTTGTGTTTGTCAACAATAATTTGGTAGCTGATCGCTAATCCCAGCCCGGTTCCCTTGCCCACAGCCTTGGTTGTGAAAGATTGCTCAAAAATTCGAGATTGCACCTCAGTAAGCATACCGGGGCCATTATCTTGGATGCAAATTGTGACGGTTTGTTGTTGGGGATTAACCGATGTGGTAATAGTGATGATGTTCGGGTAAG
Organism: Nostoc sp.; assembly: GCF_036917315.1. Lineage (GTDB taxonomy): Bacteria > Cyanobacteriota > Cyanobacteriia > Cyanobacteriales > Nostocaceae > Nostoc. The sequence goes on from NZ_JBALDR010000042.1 coordinate 107,957, forward strand.
CAGCAATATCTCGATCGCAATTGTTTTGATGGAGTTCATCAAATGCATCAATGGCATTGGCGATGATATTCATGAACACCTGGTTCAGTTGTCCGGGATAGCAACTGATTGGAGGTAACTCACCGTATTGTGTGACAACCTGGATTTTAGTGCGATCGCCATTACCTTTGAGTCGATGTTTCAACAGCATTAAGGTGCTATCGATTCCTTCGTGAACCTGAAACTCCACCTGAGATGAAATATCTGCGCGAGTAAAAGTTCTCAAAGAGAGACTGATATCTTTCAGACGGGTAATTCCTTGGTGCATTGATGCCATTAGTTTTGGCAAATCCTCCGTCAGATACTCCAAGTCAATTTCTTCAACAAGCTCTTGAATTTCCGAGTCTGACTGCGTTAGCTTCTCCTGTTGCAGGCTCACTAGGCGAAGTAGATTATTTACATGTTCCTCAATATAAGATAAATTTCCGCCAACGAAACCAACGGGATTATTAATCTCATGACCAATACCTGCAACCAACTGCCCTAATGTGGACATTTTCTCACTCTGGATCATTTGTAGTTGGGTTTGCTGTAACTCCTGTAGAGATTGAGTTAATTCTGCGGTGCGTTCTTGCACGCGTTCTTCTAATGTGCGAGTGAGATGGGAGATTTTCAGGTGTAACTTTAAACGGGCAATGACTTCTTCCTGTTGGAAGGGTTTGGTAATGTAGTCAACTGCACCTATTTCCAATCCCGCCACCTTGTCTGTAGAATCGGATAGGGCAGTCATGAAAATCACCGGAATATTGTGGGTGATAGGATTGGTTTTCAGCCTGCGACAAGTTTCAAATCCATCAATACCTGCCATCATTACATCCAAAAGAATCAGATCGGGATGAGCATAAGCTGTTTGTTCGATCGCTGACTCTCCATCTGTTGCCATGAGGGCTTTCCAGCCACACTTCTGAATCGCTTCAGATAGCACCTTGAGATTGTTTGGATTGTCATCCACTAACAAAATATGTATGGGTTTCAAGATAGGAACAGCGATCATGGATGTAACTCCGTTGTGACAAATGATTTGAGTAACTTACGGATTTTTCCGGTTTGGAAATTGGCAGTGAGTTTGCTTAACTCTGCTGCGAAGGGAGCTAGTTGACTGTTTTCTTCAATTAGTTCTCTTAACATTCCCTCAATCGCCGAGATATCTCCCATCATTGCCAGATGATAGAGTTGTTGCAAAACATCTTGGGATGGTAGAACCCATTCACTACCAGTAATCTGCTCACCTTTGGGAGGCGAAGATTCGGCATACATCCATTCCACTCTCAAGAGCGATCGCAGTCTATTGAGTAGTTCGTCAATCTGGAGAGGTTTGGGTAGGAATGCTGTTGCCCCTGCCTCTAAACTCCGCTGACGGTTTTCCTCAAAAACGCTGGCACTAGAGACGATAATCGGAATAGAACAAGTTTGGGGATTCGCTTGCAGGTGAACCATTAGCTCAAAACCATCCATATTGGGCATGCCTAAATCGAGTAGAATCACATCTGGATTGTGTTCAATTGCTACTTGTAGCCCATGTTTGCCATCGGTTGCTTCCAAGGTTCGACAGCCAATTTCTTGCAGCAGACTGGTTAACATAGAACAGTGGTTGCGATCGTCATCGACAATCAGAATCTGAGGCGCACTACCCTGAATCCCGGTAATTTTCTGGGGAGTTGAGGTGTAATCCGTTGTAGACATCGCTCCTCCACGCCAGTCGCGTAGCCCGTCGTAGACATCGAGTGGTACTGATACTGTCAAATCCAGCCAAAACAGACTTCCTTCACCCAGGTGACTCTGCACCTGAATTTGGCTCCCCATCAATGCCGCAATTCTTTGGCTAATCGCCAATCCCAAGCCAGTACCTTCAGATCGTTGTCCGGCTTCACCCGCTTGCTCAAAGGGCAAAAAGATTTTCTCAAGTTGGTCTGGTGACATCCCAATACCCGTATCTTCAATTTGAAAACGAATCTTTTGATGTGTCATTTGTCCATTGTCATTGGTCGTTTGTTTAGACTCTTGACTAATGACTTCCACTTTGAAGGTTACGCTACCGCTATCTGTAAATTTGATTGCGTTGCCCAGCAAGTTAATTAACACTTGCCGCAGCCGTTTTTCATCAACTTCAACGGCAAGTGGTAGGCGATCGCTAATTAAGATATTAAATCTAATCCCTTTCTGTTCAGCCCGGATACCACAAATCTCAGTCACACCATGTAAGAAACTGGGCAGATGCACGCTAGTGACAACCAAATCCAATTTCCTTGCTTCTATCTTCGAGAGATCGAGAATGTCATTGATTAGCATCAAAAGATGCGAACCGCATTGGTAGATAATGCTGACTCCTTCTAGGTTTTTAGCTGTCATGTTTGGCGATCCTTCTAGTACCTGGGCAAAACCAAGGATGCCATTGAGAGGTGTACGTAGTTCGTGGCTCATGTTGGCGAGAAACTCACTCTTGGCCTGATTGGCAGCATCGGCAGCTTGCTTTGCCTCCACTAATTCATGAGTTCGTTCTTCGACTTTTGTCTCTAGGGTTTTGGAATAATCCAATAGTTGACTGTTGGCAATTTCTAGTTGGCGATTTGTTTCTTCTAACTTCCGCTGTTTATAGGCATTAGTTGTTGCAATCACACTACCGATGAACGCCGCTAAAGTGGGTGTTACCGGAATTAAAACACCATGCAAAAACATTCCATAGCCACCCCATATACAGGCTCCACTGATGCCTACAGTTGCCCAAAGAATTTTGCCGCCGGGAATCCGCAGCTTGCAACTAGATAACAACCAACTGCCTGTAGAACCAATGACAGACGACAAAACAATCCAGACTGATAAATAAATGCCAGAAACACCGTGCAGATTGGTATTTCCTGTTTTTGCTCCTCGTACTAGTTGATGAGCAATATTGGCATGAACAACCACACCTGGAGTCGGTTTTTGAGCAGAGATCCAGGAAGAGAAGGGTGTACTGAAGAAATCATTGGTACTGGAGGCGATTGACCCAATAAATACCATGCGATCGCGCATCAAATCTGCCGGAATTTTCCCTGCTAACACATCGCGCATCGCAACTGTCCGAAATGCGGCTTCTGAACCATGCCAATTGAGCAGAATTTGATAACCTCCTAAATCGGCATCGGTATAACCTGCTTCTTGATTTTGTAGTGGTAAGTAAATTTCCTTACCCAACCGAAACTTTTGTTTTTGGGGGTCAATGCTTTCTAAGCTAATTTTTTCAGTTTCGAGGTACTTTAGAGCTACAAGGGTTGCTAGTCCGGCTTTAATGGTGTTTTTCTCTTTGGCATCTTCAGCTGTCAAGAGGGCACGACGTACAAAGCGATCGCCATCCAAGACTAAATCTGCTAATCCTACCCGATCCTGTTTTTTCAATTCTGGTGGGGGATTGACGCGTTCGCCAGTAATTTTCTCAACTCCGATTAAATTGGGAGTGTTGCGAAAGACTTGAACAAGTTGCTCGTGTCCGCTTCCTTCCGGTAAATCTCGATAGAGATCCAAGCCAATGGCTCTCGGCTGCTGCGCCCGGATTTTTTCTAGTAATCGTGCCAGCGCCCAGTCTGGAACTGGCCATTTACGCACCGATTGGATATCGCGCTCATCGATTGTAACAATCACAATCTCATCTGCGTAGGCGTAGCCCGCCATAGACATCGCCTGTGAAGATCGCTGACGAACCCATTCGTCGCGAATTTTCCATTCCGGTAAATTGAAAAGTCCCAACGATTGCCCAACTATAACCGTCAAGGCAACGCTGGGAGTAATAATTAAAACGCTGCGAGTCTGTTGGATAAAAGCCTGGAATCTGCGCCACATATTGGTGCCATACAATGGGGGTTGGGATTGGGGAAGGTGGGGCCTTGGGGATAAGAGGTAATCAGGACTGGGTGGAAGTAAGAAGAGGCGAACAAAGGGGACAAGGAGGAATTATTGAACAAGTTTCTCCTTTGTCTACCTTGTCTTTTCCCATACCCATGCCCAAATTGGTATTAGTTAGTAGATGCTAATAAATTCGCTGTTACAATCTCCTTCAAACTGACTGAGGATAGAAGTTCTTCCCATTGTTTGCGGAGAGTCGCATTGTTAGGTTGAGTGGTGTATACCGATGCAAGTGTTGCCACACAGTCATACCAAACACCGTTTTTACCCAAAATAGTAGCCCGCTTCAGAGCATCTTGCTCTTGGATTGCTGTTGCCAACTCAGCGCTGGGCTGGATACGCTGAATCCAACCATCGACGTAGGGCGTACTCGGACTGAGTTGACCATCTACTTTCAGTGCTAGGAACCATTGATAGTTTTTACCAACGGCTAAAGCGGGTGCATTAGCTGGTAATTCGATCGCGATTACCCCAGTTTTTCCTGCAACCGAAATGTTCATCTGATGTTGCATATTGCCAGCTTGATCTTTGAGGCTGAACACTGCTTCTTCGGCATTGGAAGCTGGGAGATACACCAAGATTGTGGGACGTTCAGACACTGTTGTGCCATAGAAGTTTTGCGGCAAGAGGGCGATTAGCGCTGCTGGTTGCGTTGTATTTGTAATCGATGGATTCAAGTAGTAAGTACCAACGCGAGAAGCACCCGCACTTGCTTGTTGGGGAGCGCCTTTGCCAGGGGCAGGTGTAAAAAGGTTGCCGCGAGAAGCTCCTCCAGTTGCCTGTCTGGGCGTACCTTTCCCAGCAGTAGGTGTAAAGAGGTTGCCGCGAGAAGCTCCTCCAGTTGCTTGTCTGGGCGCACCTTTCCCAGCAGTAGGTGTAAAGAGGTTGCCGCGAGAAGCTCCTCCAGTTGCTTGTCTGGGCGCACCTTTCCCGGCAGTAGGTGTAAAGAGGTTGCCGCGAGAAGCTCCTCCAGTTGCTTGTCTAGGAGAGCTACTGTTGGGGGGTGGGGTAAATGTAACAGCAAAGGCAGTAGTCCATGTAGTGCTAGCGATCAGAGCGATGACGCTCAATGTACTAGCTAAATATCGACGTTTCATGATGTTTTTCCTTATGTCATTGCAATGTGATACAAACAAAATACGTTTCTTTCGGCTATGGTCAGAAGTTCAAAGAAGAAGTCTAAGTAACAGTAAAGTCAGGGAACTTCTATTAGCAGTATAGGCGAACTTTAATCCAAGCTATGTAAAAAATAGCTTAAACTATGAGCAGAAGACTCCGTTGTATTACTTAGCTAAATCCAGTTGCCGATCAAAACAAAGCCAGACCAAAAGAACGGTTCGTGGAAATCAGTTTGGCGAATTAGGCTAATTTGTGCTTGTCTTAATGCTTCGGCTTTAGTGATTTTGGGTTGTCGCAGTTGCTCATAGAAGCGAGTCATTAGCATCGCGGCTGCCCGATCTTTGACGGGCCATAGGGTGGCGATAGTTGAGCGTGCGCCAGATTTGACAGCCAAGCCTGCTAGTCCCAGGACGGCGCGATCGTCTCCTGCTGCTGTATCACAGGCACTTAGTACCAGCAACTCGATGGCTTTCGATGGATCGCTACCCCGATTTTTCAGGAGTTCAGATAACTCTTTAACATTGACTTGTCCATCCCAAGTGAGCAAGAAGGTATCTTCTAGGCGGGAACTAAACTGTCCGTGGGTTGCTAGGTGGACAATACCTGCACTACTGGATTTCACCTGTTCAGCGAGGGCTTGACTGGTAAATTTCTGGTTTAGCAACACAGAGGACGATACTGACTTGGAGATTTGTTTCACTTCTGATTCCACGGCGGGCAAAGCACTAAAACCAGCGCGAGATTGGCTAATGCCACCGACGATCGCATTCATCTGGTTTTGATGAAGCGATCGCGTCGCCATTAGTTGCAATCCTGGTGAGAGTGCCACAGCATACTTCTCGATTAGATATTGCTTACCGTCAAAAAGACCTGCTATGGGAATGTTCCGCAATCGACCATCCAAAACAAACACCAATGTCTTGGTATCAATCAATGCTTGCTCTGCCTCCTCTGGACGAATCAACCAACTATAAATTTGTTGAGACAATCGATCCCTGTCTTGGGAATCGGAAACAGGGTTAAGAGCAACCAAAAAATTGTCTAGAGTCTGCTCAATTTCAGCTTGAGGTTTGTGAGTGACATAGGAACGGAGTGGTTGCCCTGCTTTGGAGAGAATTACTGTTAAACGATCTGGCAGGATGATCGGATAAATGACGGTTGCAGTGGGATCGACCCGATCGATCTGTTGAGTTTTATCTAAACAGGCTTCCCGAAAAAAGTTATCGAGTTCCGCAATTTGGAGGGACTCAATCAATTCACGAGCTTGGATTAGTTCTGCTTGACTAGGTTGATTCTCTAGAAGTAAATCAACCAGTTCTCGGTAGACAGGCTCCACACTGGTGCGAAAAGAGAACTGGACATCAGGGTTGATAGCTACCAAATCTCCCCGCAGTGCCTTTAAAGCGTTGACTGCTTCTGTATAAGCGGTAATCGCTTTTGAGCGATCGCCTTGTTGTTTATACAACTGTCCCACCTGCCAAGCAGATTGAGCAATGATATCGTTAGCTTGGAGTTGGCGGGCAATGTTGAGGGATTTCTGAGTTAAGTCCTGTGCTTCAGATAACTGCTGTGTACGCTGATAGAGTTTTCCCCACTGATTTAGTGCATGAGCTTCGGCTTGAGTATCCTGAATTTGCTGTGCAGATTTGACTGTGATTGCCATTAGTTGCGCCAAATCTTTCAGCGGTAGAATTTGGTCAGAATTTGACTGGTGGTTGAGAGTGGCAACAAAATTGATCGCTGCGTAGAGTGAGGTGTGACTGGGGGGCAGTTCCCGGAGTTGTTGGAGTAGCTGAGGTGCGAGTGGGTTAACAAACTCCAGTTTGTCGTAATTGAGGAAAAGTTTGAACTGAGCTAAACGCGCTTGTAATTGATCGCTTGGGTTAGTTGTTAAGAGTTGAGCCTGTTCAAAGTAATTTAATGCTGATTCTGGATCTTCCAAGTCAACGGCAGTTTGACCCAAGCTTATAAGGATAGAACTCAAATGGGGTTTCGCTGCAATTTTCTGTGCGATCGCTAAACTTTGCTCTAAAATCTGTTGACTTTTACCAGAGTCGCCAATTATTTGCAAGGCTAAACCAAGCGATCGCAGTCCGCTGACTTTGATTTCATTATCCGGCATCCCTTGGAGTTTTTGAGTCAGTGCCTCTAACTGTTGTTTAGAACGGCGGTAAAATCCTAAAGTTTGTAAAGCTTGTGCCTGGTTGATTTGACTACCCAGGCTTCCCATTGTGTCACCTGCTTGCTCATAAAATTTTTGAGCTTGTTGCCAACTTTCGAGGGCGGTTTCAGCTTTGCCAGTGTGCAATTGCAAATTCGCTTGGGTATTGAGCGCTTGTGCCCAAAGAATTGCATCAGCAGAGGGTTTACCTGTTTGCAAAAGTTTCAGACTTTGCTCAATAGACTGTTGGGCTGCTTGCCATTGATTAAGCTCCTGTTGTGCTAGTGAGAGGTAACTTAAACTTAGAGCTTCGTTCAAGCGATCGCCTTGGGTATGATACTGTTGTGCTGCCGTTTGCCAAATCGTCACTGCTTCTGCAAAGCGTCCTGAATGGTAGAAGTTTCGTCCCTGTTCTAGCCAATTGGTCGGTTGAGAAGTCGATGCTGACACATTTAGGGTAGAAGTTGTTGGTACTGGCAAAGACGCTCTAGTAGGTGTAATGGTTATTGCCAAACATAAGCTCAAAATACTCAGACTGATATATAGCCAACGAAGTTGTTTAATTTGGAAATCCATAAGTAATTGTCACTACATCAGTTCGATAAGGCGTATACTATATTACTTTGAAATTTAATCAACTTGGTTATAAGATTCCTGAGCAAATTAACTCTTGGGAACTGCATCACAAGTTAACTGGGGCTGTATATTTGCGGTAGATTGGATCGCAATTAATTCGACTTTGCCGTTAGCATTGCGCTGCCAAGAAGTGGCTTCAACGAGGACTTTTGGGGATACAGGTATCTGCGTAGTTACCTTATCTGTTTTTCGGTAAGCAGATAAATCTCGCAAATCGTCCCAAGTGCGTAGGCTAGCTACTTGCTGCGTTGGATTTTGCGGTACACCACCCCGTCCTATTGCCACAAAGCGACTGTCTTCACTGCCCGCACAGCCTGTAGCAATTTGCTGAGATGGATCGGTGAGATTTACTGGTAGTTCGACTAAACCGGAATTTGGCTCGATACCGATAGTATTAACTTGAACTGTACCGCTGACGCCAAATTGGGAACTGGCACTAATATCACTATCAGGAGTAAGTTGGTCTCGGAATTTTAGCCCGAATATGCCTTGGGTGGTGATTTCGATGTTGCCCCCATTACCTTGGACTGCGTTGGCAATAATGTCGCTGTTTTCTAATCCAACAATGATGGGTGAATTGATGTTAACATTACCGCCATTACCATTACCGCCTGCGGTGGCAGTGATTTGGCTATTGTCGCGTAGCTGCAATAACTTGCCAACTCCTAAGCTGATGTTACCTCCATCACCAGATGCAGTCTTTGCTTGGATTAAAGCTTGATTGTTTAATTGAATACTATCTGCGGTGAGGTTGATACTACCACCATTGCCACTACCATCATTGGTAACGCTCACAGCCCCGCCATCCTTGAGCGTCAGGTTTGGTGTCGTGATGCTCATAGTACCTGCATTACCTATTGGCGTATCGTAAAATACATTAAATTGCTTCTGTAATGTTGGGTTTAGGCTCAGGACGGACGAGGTGATGCCGCTATTGGGGATGCCGCTATTATTTATTACGTTATTACTGCCAATAATTTGGATGGATTCTGTGGCATTTATCCTGATATCTCCGCCATGACCGGCAGAAAACGAACTTGTGGTAATTGCTCCTCCATCTTGCAGATACAACCTGGCTGTATCCAATGTTATGGTTTTAGCGTTTCCTGTACTGAAAGCAGTTGAGCCAATCCTAGTACCCATAGGTGCTAAGTTGCTTCCCCTGACGGTAGTTTCCATGTTGCGAATGAAAACTTGACCACTGTCACCGCTACCACGGGATATTGAAGACAGCCCTGCACCATCGGACACTAGTAAACTATTGCCATTAACAAAGACATTACCTGCACTTCCAGAACTGAAGGTACTAGTGTTAATCACGCTACCAGTTGAACTGATGGGCGAGAAGCCAGATATCTCCAGCACTGAGGCATCAACCTGAACATCACCACTGGTAGCTGTTCCAAAAGTAATGTTGTTTAATGCTGCTCCCTGCTGAAGGCTGAATCGGGGAGTAATGACGCTGATGTTCCCACTAGTGCCAGTGCTTAAGGTTTCACTGCGAATTCCGCTGAGTGTACCAGTCACATCGATTCCTGCTGATGCTTGCAGATGTATGTTGCCACCAGGAAGATTACCGAGATTTTGTGCCAACACCAGGGAGCTATCGGTAAGTTGAATGTGTTTACCCTGCACCTGCACGGAACCTGCATTTACCCCACTGACATCTAGTAGAGATTTTTGAGCAAGTTGAATGTCACCAAAGCTTTGCCCATTGCTATACCCCAGTGTATAACCCTGAGTGGTTGGCACGAGGCTAACTAACCCTGCGTCGCCCAAACTACCCAATTCAATCCGCCCTTGTTCGGCAGTCAGAGTTGCCCCATACAAATTTAGAGTACCACCGACCAACGCCAGGGTTTTTCCAGGCTGTACCCGCAGTTGTGTGGGACTAGGAGTGCGATTGATAGGAGTCCGACTATTGCTAAGTGTTAAGGTGTGTCCTGTACCTTGAAGTGCCAACGCTTCTGGATTTGTCCCCATCTGCAAACCAATGGGCACATTCATCGTCAACAAAGGCACAGCACCGGAATTAGTAGCGCTAAATTCCACCCCATCGGCAAACTTAATACTATTCGCCGTTGTCCCCACAAACGAACCGCCAATATTCAACGCGGCATTTTTACCAAACACAATCCCCGCAGGATTCATTAAAAACAAACTTACCGAGTTACTATTATTAATAGTGCTAATTAATCCATTAATATCGGAAATATTTCCACCCGTCACCCGACTAAATATAGTTGTAATAGTAGGTGTATTCACTAAATCAAAGGTTGCTGAACCGCCAGCAGGTATTGAGAAATTCCTGAAGCTGTGAAATAAATTATTGCCTTTTTCTATACCATTAATAATTGTGAAGTTATTACCGTCGGGGTTGACAATGGTATTGGTAGTGCCGTCAGATATTACCTGAGCGATCGCCGATCGCATTATCCCTGGAGTTAACAACCCGCTTGTTAATATAATTAGAAAAGCATAGACGCTTCGCGGCTTGTTGTTAGACATACCTCTCATTGGCATTTAAATACTTTACCTTTAACTAATGGTCTTAGAATTCCCAAAATAGTTGTGTTGGTAACGCCCATTGCCTGAAATCAAAATAATTATCAGCGATCGGCATATTATCAGGTGTTCCCGAAATGGTATTTTCGCTAACATCATCAACTTTTACGAACGGCAGCACAGGTTAAAGATGGTTGTACATACGCTGGTTTAACCGCAATCAATTCAATTTTACCGTCAGCATTGCGATGCCAGGTTGTGGCTTCGACGAGAACCTTTGAGGATGCTGGAATCTGGACATTTAGCTCACCCGTTTTGCGGTAAGCAGATAAATCTCGTATATCATCCCAGGTTCGTAGGCGTAGCCCTTCGTAGACATCGCTCGTCACCTGATTAGGATTTTGCGGCACACCACCCCGTCCCGTTGCCACAAAGCGACTGCCTTGACTATCCGCGCAGCCTGTAGCAATTTGCTGGGATGGATCGGTGACATTTGCTGGTAGTTCGACTAAGCCGGAATTTGGATCGATACCAATAGTATTAACTTGAACAGTGCCACTCACTCCAAATTGGGAACTGGCGGTGATGTCGCTTTCTGGGGTGAGTTGGGGACGGAATTTCAGCCCAAAGATGCCTTGGGTGGTGATTTGAATATTTCCACCGCTTCCGAGTACCGCATTGGCAACGATATCGCTATCTTCGTCAGGAAGGGCAATAATAGCTCCAGCAGTAATATCAATGTTACCTCCGGTAGAAGTACCAGTGGCATTAGTTGTAATATTACTGCCACGACGTAACAGCAAAACATCATTTGCTTGGAGATGAATGTTACCTTGACTACCTCCTTTGACTTCCGATCGCAGACTGGCTTTATTGTCGAGGAAAATATTATTGGCTGTAATATTCAAATTACCTGCATCTCCGCCTCCTATATTGCTCACGGTCACTTCCGCACCATTACGTACTTTCAGTGTGTTAGATGTAATATTTATGGTTCCGGCGTTAAAATTAGTTGTTGAAGATGCTGCGATCGTACTGGGCACAATTTCACCGTTAGTTAAAGGTTGAGACATACCCTGGATATCAATGTTTTTAACTTGTAAGTTAATATTCCCCGCATTTGCCTGACCCTGACTGGAAGAGGTGATCTGTCCGCCATTAAAGAGCCGTAGGTTGTCAGCAGTTAAAGCGATATTTCCACCTGAACCTACTGAATTATCACCCGCAGAAACAGTAATGCCACCAGGTAATTTGCTGATAACATCAATTACTGGATCGCTAACTGCTACCTCTTGCGCGTGAATGGTGATATTTCCCGCTTTCCCTTTTCCTGATAAAGTACTGCGGATAGACCCGCCATTAAAGAGATGCAAACGTCCAACATCGATTGAGATATTTCCCGCGTCTCCTTCTGTTTGACCAATTCTCGTACCCACTCCAGACAGTAGTAGAGAGGGTGTGTATCCTGAGATATCAAGGCTCTCAGTTGCTCGGATTGAGATATTTCCAGCCTTGCCCGTGGGAGGAGAGATACCGTTAAAGGGTATCAAAGATGTACTGACGATTCCACCATCTTGCAGCCGCATTCGATTTGTTTCGATGGAAATATTTCCACTCTGATTGTTCTTGCCACCAAAGAGAGTGGTGGTAATCGAGGTGGGGATTGCAAAAAATGGATGAGAACCTACCACCTCTACATCTGAAGCCCGAACAGTTACATCTCCCGATCGAGAATTGTTGCCATTAGAAGAGGACTGAAGCCAAGCTCCATTTGCTAACTTTAAGCGTCCTGTCTCTACTGTTACATCTCCAGCTCGTCCAGTTGCTGGAGGCCCAAAAAAGATACCTAAAGAAGTTCCAATGCCAGGATTAAATTGTTCTGGGAGAGAAACACCCAGCAGGTCAACAAAGTCTGTGGTGTTGACAGTAATTCCCTTACCTTGCCCAGCAAAGGTAGTGGAACTAATATTCGACCCATCCTGCACCGTCAACCCACGTCCACGGATGTTGATTGCACCCCCGTTAATTCCACTTGCATCAACCAATGAAGCTTTTTGTAACGTAATTGTGCCCCAATTTGTCGTAGCCACAGGACTCGTCAGTTGCCATTGAGCTTGATTTTCCATTTGAATCCCAGCATTCTGCAAAGCCCATAGTTCGATATGCCCATCTGGTGCCGTCAGTTTTGCCTTGGTCATGTCGATTTGACTACCAACTAACCCTAGTGTTTGCCCGGTTTTAACTCGCAAGTCTGCCCCTTGAACTTGTATCGCTCCAGCATTTGCCCCAAGTTGCAAACCCACAGGTACACTTATAGTCAGCAAAGGAGTACCCGAAGCATTCACAGCACTAAATTCCGTCCCATCGGCAAAGTTAATACTATTCGCCGCCGTTCCCACAAAGGAGCCGCCAATATTCAAGCGGGCATTTGCTCCAAACACAATCCCCGCAGGATTCATTAAAAACAAACTTACCGGATTATTAGTGTTGAGAGTTTGAATTAACCCATCAATATTGGAAACATTCCCACCTGTAACTCGACTAAATATGGTTGTAATATTTGGCGTGTTAATTAAATCGAATCTCGCTGAACCACCTGTAGGCACGGAGAAATTACTGAAGCTATGAAATAAATTATTACCTTTTTCAATCCCGTTAAGAATAGTAAAATTATTACCACTTGGATTGACAGTGGTGTTAGTTGTGCCATCGGATGTCACCTGAGCGATCGCCCTTAGCATCATCCCTGGAGTGAATAACCCAGTTGTAAATATAAATAGAAAAGCTAAGACTCTCATCACCAAGGACTTCTCTTACTGATTTCAAGTTATAGTTCCCATTCAGGGCATTATTTATAACATGATTAACTTTTAGGAACAGCAGCACAGGTTAATGGTTGTTGCCCCTGAGTAGGAGATTTATCTGCAATTAACTCAATTTTTCCTTGTGCATTACGTCGCCAACCTGTAGCCTGGACAAGAACTGCCTCTTTTGTGGGTATTTGGGCAATCACTTCGCCTGTTTTGCGGTATGCAGTCAGATTGCGGATATCAGACCAAGTGCGTAGGCGTAGCCCGTCGTAGACATCGCTCCTCACTTCCTGTGTGGGATTTTGCGGCACACCACCTCGTCCCGTTGCCACAAAGCGGCTGCCTTCACTATCCGCGCAGCCTGTAGTAATTTGCTGGGATGGATCGGTGACATTTGCTGGTAGTTCGACTAAGCCGGAATTTGGATCGATACCAATAGTATTAACTTGAACCGTGCCACTCACTCCAAATTGGGAACTGGCGGTGATGTCACTATCAGGTGTGAGTTGGTTGCGGAACTTCAGCCCAAAGATGCCTTGGGTAGTGATTTGAATATTGCCCCCCCGGCCTTTAATGGCATTAGCAATAATGTCACTGTTTTCTAAGCCAACGATGATCGGTGCATTAATGTTTATATTACCTCCATCACCATTACCGCCTGCTGTTGCTGCGATCGCGCTCTTGTCACGCAGTAGCAATAAGTTCCCAACTTGTAAGTTGATATTACCTCCATTACCTGATTCTGTTTGTGCCTGAATACTTCCTTGACGGTCTAATCGGATGGTATTGGCTGCGATCTTGAGACTGCCACCATTGCCGCTACCTTGACTAGTGACACCGACTGTCCCGCCATCTGTCAGCGTTAGGCTCGGCGTGTTAATGCTCACATTACCTGCATTTGCCGTGAGTTTATCCGGTAGATGGAATCTCTGCCGGAGTAGTAGAGGTAGTAGAATGCTAGATGAGTTGATACTGCTGTTATTGCTTCGACTGCGACCGCTAATCTCGATGAATTCCGTGGCGTTAATGCTTATATCTCCCCCATTACCGGCAAAAAATGTAGTTGTCCCAATTGCTCCCCCATCCAGAATTTGCAATTTGGCGGTATCTAGGGTCAAAGTTTTGGCGTTTCCGGTCGCAAAAGTGATTGAGCTAATGTTGCTATATACTCCATCGGGGCCTTCTCCCATGACAGTGGTGTGATTGGTGCGAATCGTCACTTTACCACTGGAGCCACTGCCAAATGTACCTGAAATCAGCGATCCACCATTTGACACCAGTAAACTATTGGCATTGACGGAGATATCGCCAGCGTTCCCAGAACCATAGCCAGAAGTAGAAAGGCTACTAACCTTTGGATTGATTGGTGAGAAGCCAGACAGTTCAATCGCTGTTGCATCAACGTGGATATTGCCACTGGGAGCCACTCCAACTGAAATGCTATTCAACCCCCCTCCCTGCTGGAGGGTAAGACGGGGAGTAATTACACTGATGTTCCCACTAGCTGCGATACCCACAACTTCAGTACGCACCCCACTGCGAATTGTGCTATCAGCTGTTGTGCCAATCAAATCAATCGCTTCTGTAGCCTGAAGGCGAATGTCGCCGCCGGGGAGATTGCCTAAATTTCGCGCCAGCACCAGAGAGCCATCGGTGAATTGAATGTGTCGCCCCCGAATTTGAACGGAACCTGCATTCACCCCGCTTATATCTAATAGCGATCGCTGTGTAAGCTGAATATCACCAAACTTTTGCCCATCTTCATATCCCAAAGTATACCCCTGTGCAGTTGGGAGCAAACTAACCAATCCTGAACCACTCACACTGCCTAATTCTACTTGCCCTTGCTTGGCGGTCAGAGTTGCCCCATTCAGATTCAGATTGCCACCCACCAAAGCTAGGGTTTTTCTCGGCTGTACCCGCAATTCTGTCGCACTCGGATTTTGAGTGACAAGAGGCAGGACACCGATATTAGTCAAGCGGTGTCCTGTGCCTTGAACGGTGATGCCGAAGGCGGGCTGCGCCAACGGTGTAGGATTGTTGCCCATTTGCAAACCAATAGGAACATTGATACTTAATAAGGGGTTAGCTTGGGGATTAATAGCGTTAAATTCAGCACCATCACTAAATTTAATGCTCTGGGCAGTTGTCCCAATAAAGGAGCCGCCAATATTAAGTTGGGCATTTGCACCGAAAATTATCCCACTGGGATTAAGCAAAAATAAATTAGCGCTACCATTGGCTTGAATTAAACCATCAATGTTGGAAACACTCCCACCAGTGACGCGACTGAAGATATTCTGCACATCTGCGGCGTTGTTGAAGATTGCTGTTTTACCTGTGGGTATAGAGAAATTACTGAAACTGTGAAATAAATTATTACCTTTTTGTATACCGTTAATAATATTAAAATTATTACCACTTTGGTTGACAACGGTATTGGTAGTACCATCGGATGTCACCTGAGCGATCGCCCTTAGCATCATCCCTGGAGTTAATAACCCACTTGTCAATATAAATACAAAGGGTACGGCTTTCATTATTAAAGACTTCTTTTACTGATTTAAAATTAGAATTCCCTAAATGATATGATTGATAACATCATTAACTTCTCGGAACCGCAGCACAGGTTAATGCTGGTTGCACCTGAGTAGCAGATTTATCTCCAAATATCTCGATTTTGCCATCAGCATTACGTCCCCAACCTGTAGCCTGGACAAAAACTGCCTCTTTTGTGGGTATTTGGGCTATCACTTCGCTTGTTTTGCGGTATGCAGAGAGATGGCGGATATCAGACCAAGTGCGTAGACGTAGCCCATCGTAGACATCACTCGTCACCTGATTAGGATTTTGCGGCACACCACCTCGTCCCGTTGCCACAAAGCGGCTGCCTTCACTGCCCGCGCAGCCTGTAGCAATTTGCTGAGATGGATCGGTGACATTTGCAGGCAGTTCGACTAAACCAGAATTTGGATCGATACCGATAGTATTAACTTGAACCGTGCCACTTACCCCAAATTGGGAACTGGCGGTGATGTCACTTTCAGGTGTGAGTTGGTTGCGGAACTTCAGCCCAAAGATGCCTTGAGTGGTGATTTGAATATTACCACCTCTGCCTCGGACTGCATTGGCAATAATGTCGCTGTTTTTCAAGCCGATGATGATGGGTGCATTGATGTTTATATTACCTCCATTCCCTGAACCGCCAGCTGTTGAAGTTATCTGGCTATTGTCTTGCAGAAGCAACAGATTTTTGGTGGACAATTTAATATTGCCACCATTACCGGATTCTGTTTGTGCTTGAATAAATCCTTGATTCTTTAATTGGATGGTATCTGCACTAATATTAATATTGCCACCATTTCCACTACCTTGACTGGTGACACTGACTGTCCCGCCATTCGTCAGCGTTAAGTTCGGTGTGGTAATGCTGACAGTGCCGGCATTCGCTGTTAATATATCTGGCAAACCAAATCGTTTCCGCAATGACGGATCGGGTCGGATGGTGGAGGCGTTAATGCTACTATTAGTTGCCCGACCTTGACCACTGATGGCGATAGCTTCAGTAGCGTTGATGCTCAAATCTCCCCCATTACCTGCAAAAAATGCGGTAGCGGCAACTGCTCCCCCATCCAAAATTTGCAATTTCGCAGTATCTAGGGTCAAGGTTTTGGCACTTCCGGTTGCAAATGTAGTTGAGCTAATGTTGCTGTAAAGTCCAGAGGGACTTTCTCCGATCACCGTGGTATTGTTGTTGCGAATCGTCACTTTACCGCTAGAACCACTGCCAAAGGTAGCCGAAGATAGTGAGGCACCGCTTGATACTAGTAGACTATTACCATTGACGAAAACATCACCAGCATTCCCAGTGCCTAGTGTAGTAGTGTTAACTGTGGTGACATCAGCAGGATTATTGGCTGAAAAGCCAGACAGTTCAATGGCGGTTGCATCAATGTAAATATTGCCACTGGGAGCTGCTCCAAGAGTTGTGCTATTCAACCCCGCTCCCGACTTGATAGTGAAGTTGGGAGTAATAACGCTGATATTCCCACTAGCTCCCATACCAAAAGCATTAGTACGCACTCCGCTCTGAATTGCGCCATCAGCTGTTTTGGCAATTAGATTAATGGACTCTGTAGCCTGAAGGCGAATGTCACCACCAGGGAGATTGCCAAAATTTTGCGCCAGTACCAGAGAGCCATCGGTGAATTGAATTTGCCTACCCTGAATTTGAACGGAACCTGCATTCACGCCGCTGATATCTAAGAGCGATCGCTGTGCCAGTTGAATATCGCCAAAGCTTTGTACATTCCCATATCCCAGTGTATAGCCCTGTGTGGTTGGTATCAGGTTTACCAATGCTGTACCGCTTACACTACCCAATTCAACTCGCCCTTGTTCGGCGATTAGGTTTGCCCCATTTAGATGTATGTCGCCACCCACTAAAGCTAGGGTGTTTCCCGGCTGTACCCGCAGTTTTGTAGAACTGGGAGTCTGAATCGGGGGAGCTAGAGTCAGTCCACTGGGATTCCTCAAAGTATGTCCTGTACCTTGAACAGTGATTGATGCGGGATTGTTACCCAGTTGCAACCCAATGGGAACATTGATACTCAACAAGGGGGCAGATTCCGAATTAATTACACTAAACTCAGCACCATCGGCAAATTTAATACTGCTGGCAGTGCTACCAATAAACGAACCCCCAATGTTTAGTTGGGCATTAGCTCCAAAGATTATCCCACTAGGGTTGATCAAGAACAGACTGACGGGGTTGTTGCCGTTAATCGTCTGAATCAAGCCATCAATGTTAGAAATATTACCGCCAGTAACACGGCTGAAGATGGTAGAAATGTTGGGCGTGTTCGTTAAATCAAAAGTAGCCGAACCGCCAGTGGGAATCGAAAACTGCTGGAAACTGTGAAATAAGTTACTGTTGGCGGCACTACCATTAGTAATGGTGAAGTTATTACCGCTTTGGGAGACAGCAGTATTGAGGGTGCCATCGGGAGTTAGCTGGGCACTCACAGAGGCACACCAAAGGAGCATCCCACCTGTCAGCATTATATCGATCAAACCCCAGCAAACAGAAGGTGCTTTCATCGCTCACTTTCCATCAATACTTAATACATATAGGGTTCCCTAAACGGTATTGTGTTTGAACAGCATCAACGGTTTTAGTTGTCATCTTGGTGTAGCTTTCTGAAAACGAAACTTGCCGCAGGCATTGCAATTGCTGGAACTTCAGTTCGTTGCACCACAGGTTAAATATGGTTGTACATGGGTTGCTTGAGCCGCAATTAACTCAATTTTGCCTTGGGTGTTGCGATGCCAGGAAGTAGCTTGGACAATAACTTCTGAAGATTCAGGTATTTGTGCTGTGATTTCGCCAGTTTTGCGGTATGCAGAGATATCGCGGATATCAGACCAAGTGCTTAGGCGTAGCCCGTCGTAGACATTGCTCGTCACATCTTGATTGGGATTTTGCGGTACACCACCCCGTCCCGTTACCACAAATCGACTGCCTTGGTTTGCAGAACAACCACTGGCTATTTGTTGCGATGGATCGGTTACATTCGCTGGTAGTTCAACTAAGCCAGAATTGGGGTCAACACCAATGTTATTGATTTGAACGGTACCGCTAACCCCAAATTCAGAACTAGCGGTAATGTCATTTTCGGAAGTGAGTTGGGGACGGAACTTGAGTCCGATAATCCCTTGGGTTGCGATTTGAATATTGCCACCCTTTCCTTTCACAGCATTGGCAATAATGTCACTATTTTCTAAACCCACGATGTTCGGAGCATTAATCGTAATATTGCCACCATTACCACTGCTACCTGCTTCTGCACTGATAAAGCTGCCATGACGCATCAGTAGTAAATCCCGCAGTTGTAAATTAGTGTTACCGCCACCGCCGGCTTTTGTGGATGCTGAAATGCTGGCCCGATTATCGAGTCGTAGGGTGTTCGCCTGAATGTTTAGAGTACCAGCTTTACCGGAGCCAAGGTTTTGGACAAAAACTGTTGCACCATTACTGATGTTAAAAAGTGGGGTGTTAATCGTGGTGTTACCTGAAGTAGCGCTGGAAACTCCAAAAACAGGACGAACAGCAGTACCAATATAGCTGGGATTTTCTGCATCTTTGACCCCATTCACATCAATCGATTCAGACGCATTGATAGTCAGTGAACCCGCATTTCCTAAAACTATGCTAGAAGCTGACACTCTGCCGCCAGCTTGAACCGACAGCTTGCGGGTATCGATTTTCAAATCCCCTGCATTACCAAACCCGAATGTGGCAGTAGACAACAAACTAAAATAAAAACCCTTTGGCGCTCCCTCATTTGTCACCTGAATTGTATCTGCCTTGACGATGAGATCGCCGCCATTACCTGAAGCGTAGGGTCTTGCTGCTATATTGCCGCCAGCTAAAATAGACAGGTTTTGAGTGGAGATGTTAACATTTCCACCTTTTCCAGCCCCATAGGAAGCAGCTAATATCTGGCTGACTGCTCGAAAAGGAGAAGGATCGCCAAATGCAAAACCATTCACCCGCATTTCATCAGTATTTATTGCAATATTGCCACCCGGTGCTGTGCTAAAGGTACGGTTTAAGATATACCCACCCCCATCAATATTCAATTGTGGGGTGGTAACGATAATATTCCCTGCTGCACCTGGGGATATAGTTTCATTAATTAAACTGCTGGAACTTTTAAAATCAGGAGACTTGCCGATAATCTGGAGGGACTGGGTGGCATTGATTGCAATATCACCAGCAGTTTGATTGCTGCGATTTTGCACTAATATCAGCGAACCATCTCGGATGCTGACCTGTTTCCCCTGAATTTGAATGGCTCCTCCCCATTGCCCACTGAGGTCGCGTGTAGATGCTAAAGCTCGTTGAGTTATCTGAATATCGCCAAAACTCGAAGCATTAGGATAACTCAGCGCAAATCCTTCAGGGATGGAATTGAGGGTGACGCTTCCGTTAGTGATGCTACCCAGTTCTATTTGCCCTCCTGGTGCGGAGAGCAATCCTCCATTTAAGGCAACATTCCCACCCAGCAATGCCAGCATCTTTCCAGGTTGCAACTGCAATCCTCTCGTACCGAGGTTTAATCCAGAAACCTGAAGTGAGTCGCCTAATTGGGCATTGTGTCCTGACCCTTGGACGGTAATGGCTCCTGGATTACTACCAAATTGTAAGCCAACTGGCACATCGATCGTCAACAAAGGGGCTGGTGTAGTGTTGGTAGCACTAAACTCCACCCCGTTAGAGAACTTGATGCTGGTTGCAGTTGTTCCAACAAACGATCCACCAATATTCAGTTGGGCATTGGCCCCAAACAAAATACCCGCAGGATTGAGCAGGAATAAATTGGCGCTACCGTTGGCACGGATTAACCCATCGATATTAGACACACTACCACCTGTGACACGGGCAAAGATGTTTTGGATATCGGTGGCATTATTGAAGAAGGCGGAACCATTTGTAGGCAAAGAGAACTGGCTGAAGCTATGGAACAAGTTTTTCCCAATCTGATTGCCATTGATGATGGTGAAGTTATTACCGCTTTGGGAGACGGTAGTGTTGAGGGTGCTATCAGGTGTCACCTGGGCGTTGGTTGAATTACTCCAGAGGAGCATAGCAGCCAGAGGGATAAACATCCCACTTCTCAATATAATATTCACCAAACCCAGCCAAATAAAGGTTGTTTTCATTTAGTTTGCCAACATTTCAAATTGCTAAAACCATGACTAGCAAAACTCAAAGAGTTTTTTGAATAAAACTCTTTGAGATATATTCATAGTCACAGGGATTATTGATTGCCTCAAAACGCTGAATAACTCACTGAGAAGTACAGTCCATTTTCCTGGAGCGATCGCCTTTCCCCGTCCACTGAAATCAAAGGAATGCCCCAATCTATGCGGGCCAAGAAGTCATCACCCTGTTTCCATAACAGCCCCAACCCAGTACTAACAAGCGTACTCGGTGATGGATTTTCGCCTTTGGTATTCCAGCCTTTACCTACATCAATGAAGGGTGTCAGTTGCAACACTCCGCCAATTTTGGCAGCGCGGACAATTGGGACTCGAAATTCCGCCGAAAATAACATACCATTATCTGTGAGTAATGCATCTTGGCGATAGCCCCGTACACTTAGCTGTCCACCAAGACCAAATTGCTCCAAAGGTACTAATGAATCTGCTGCCAGTTGGAAATCGCCCCTAGCTAAAAATAGAGTATCCGGTGCTAATTGTCGCACCCACTGTGCTTGTCCCCGCCACGCAAAAAAGCGGCTATCTGGTTCATTATTACTGACATTCGCATCGAACCAATCTACACCTAAGCTAAATTGCGATCGCGCCGCAAATACATACTGGTTGCTTCGCTGGGTATATTCTTGAAAAAAGCGCAGAGCCGAAATATTGGTTTTTCCGTTCGCATCTGCACCTGGGGAGAGTCGAAACGGCCCAATATTATCAAGACCTAACTCAGTTTGGCTTGACTGACGCGAGAACGATAGCCCCACTGCCAACTCTTGGGTTGGTTTTTGCACCAGTGGTTGCCGATAACTCAATTCGTAAGAGCGAGTATTTGACTGGATATCAAGGACACTGAATGGTTCTTCAATCACGCGATTCCATCCTTGGCTAAAACCAAAGGATACAGTGCCATCGTGGGCATTAATCGGCAACGTGTAATTGACATTGATTGTATTACTGCCATCGGTATTGGCGTATCCCACGCTCAGGGTATCGCCCAAACCCAATAAATTGGCTTCTTGCAGATCCACTCCCCGGCGAAAACTGCCCACACTTGGCGATCGCCCATTATCCAGGCTTGCTGTCAGTTTAAAAGTTTCTGCTTCTTTAACCTCCACTTGCAACACATTGGTTCCCGGTTGCACGCCTGTCTGCAACTCGGCTGACAGGTTTTGAATCCGCGGATTGAGGCGGAGTAGTTGCAGCTTTTCTATTAAACGCGGTACATTTAGAGGTTTGCCTGCACCAAGTTTAATGCGATCGCGAATGTATTGAGTGTGTAATCGCCTATTACCGACAATCTTAATTTCTTCCAAACTACCCTCAATCACCTGAATTTTGATTGTCCCAGCTTCAATTGTCTGCGGTGTAATCAATGCGCCTGTGGTGACATAGCCGTTATCAGTGTAGAGTTTGGTGATGGCATCTTTAACTTGCAACAACTCTGCAAATGTCAGTTCTTGTCCCACAAAGGAATTTGTGACAGCGGCAAACTGTTCTGCTTTGAAAACTGTACTGCCCACAACTTCAATGCGATCGACCCGAAATTTGGTATTAGGGTCATTCTGCTCCAGAATCGGCTGATTCGGTAATTTTAGGGATGGAAGCAATTGATTCTCGTCTGGTGGCTTGGGTAGCACATCCGACGGTAACGCAGTGTCAGGAAGATCGTCTAACCGACCTGGAGGTAATGTCTGAGGTGCAGGAGTTTGGGCGATTGCATCCTGATAGTTACACAATATTGCGGCGATCGCAAAGCTGAGTGTTATAAATCCAGCAAAAATCCTCAGTTCGCCCACGGAATTGCTTACCTTTGGCTGATTTATGACCAAGGTTTTTCTAACCATTATTTGTAATTAAATAAATTAGAGATTAAATTCTTAATACTTTGGAAAGTATAAGTAAATAAGTGGTAAGTACTATATCTAACTTAAAAATTTTCCGAAAAGATCAGTAATATTACTATTTGTCAAAAAAGAATTCAGGAGCAAAGCCAGATACAAGAAGGGTATTCTGACCGAAAAAATGGATAAATTACTGCTTAAAGACAGCCACAAAACTTGAAATTTAGTAGTTTAAAAAACACTTACAGACTCCCTACCGCTACGGGTAAGCAAGCTAGTAAGAACATCTGGATGCTGAATTCTACCTATCTTTTATTCAATTAATTTGATATTTTTAATTATGCAAGTGTATCAAGATGATTGCACAATATCCAAAGCAAAAGTCAGAGCGAAGATTTCCTCGGCTCTGAACTTTGTAAGAGAGTATTCTTATTTAAATTCCCTAACTTTAATTATAGGGATTCACTGTTAGCTGATAACTGTTAAGCAGCATATTTCACTGACAAATTAAGATGTACTTATCCTGTTTCACTTTTTTGCAGTTTGATTCATGAGCTTTCAGAGGCTTTTTCATCTTTAGCATAAAGAGAGCGAATTAACTCCCGAATTACATCAGTTGCTGGTCTGCCAGTCGTTGAACAGTATTGTTCAAGCTTCTGTGCCTCGCCTGATGTGAGATTGATTGTAAGTCGTTTAACAGCCCATTTTTTATTCATGTACTAGACAAGGTATGTTTTTAAACTACTTCTCTAATATCAATCATCTAAACTGCTCTTACAATGGTATAAGTAATGACATTTATTTCAAGTAATCATGAAGTTAAATAGGATATTTTTCCAAGTAATAGTGAAGAGGTGAAGTATATTCTAGATTATAAAGTTAAGCTACTTTCCGGGCAGTAATTATAAATAGAATGTAAAACTAACATTAAATATATCAATACAGAATAAGTATTCTCACAGAACAATTGAGGATAATAATATAGAAAAAGTTGGCAGACCTAGCAAATAGAATTCGCGGCTACACACATCAAACCCACCTCCCAATACTTTTCGGGTTTTGGGGAAAAGGGGAAAGGGAAAGGGTTTGAATCTACCTTTATCGCAAGCCCACTAACCTTTCCCCAGACTCAAAGAGGGATTGTTGGGTTTATCCGAGAAGTATTAACCCACCTCCAGGGGTTTTAAACCCTAGATATTCTTTTAGACGGGACATCCACTTTTGGAAGAAACACTGGGCGATTGGAAATCGCGGCTACACAAACGTACTCCTTTGGAGAACCCGTTGGCGTAGCCTCTCGAACCCGCATTTCTCACAAGCTCCTTTGCGTTTGATGATGAGTAATAAGTAATGGGTAATGAGTAATAAGTAAAAGAGCAACAGGCGCAATACCAGTGCAAGAACTTGTACATTCTTGACGAGTTACTCCTTACTCACTACTCATTACTCCTCCATTCGAGGTGTGGTGAGAAATCCGGGTCGAAGAGAAGGGTAGGCCGCCTACACGGACTTTCTGAAACCCGCGCAGGTGGTCACTGAGTCGGTCGTTGTGCGGGTTTAGTTTTATAGCCCCAGACTTCTAGTCTGTTGGCGTAGCGGGCGATCCGCCAAAAGTGGATGCTCCCTTTTAGATTACCTGGTGAGAAGGACTTGCCTACGTTTGCGTCGTAGCGAATTTCATTTTCCCTATCTTTTTCAAACTTAATTGGTTTTAATTGTTAATAAGTCATGTGTTGATAATGTATCGGCAGCAGATTTGATCGTATCAAATGACATACCCGACTTTTCTGCAATATCTAATAGAGTATGCTGACCGTCAGATAAATTTAAAACCCACAGGATTGCCATTTCATTTAGCCCGCTATCTTTGTTAGCACCAACTGCCCGATATATTCCTCTTTTACCTAACTGTGGCTCACATTTGGGATTTTTGTTGTAGTAGATTTCGTTATTGTTGAGGATATACAACATCGAATTACATTGAAAGAATGACTCGGCAAGATATTGGGGTTGAACGAAATTTAAATCATCTGCTGAGGTATGGTATTCAGGAAAACTACCATGAGGCGATCGCATGAAGCAACCTACAGCTAAATTAAATCCTGGCGAGCAATATTGTCGCTCATCATAGCCATAGGGAAAGAAATCTATAATTTTGTGATCTTGTTTTGAGTTTTTGAGTACATAAGCAGCAACTTTATCGATTTCAGTGTCACCTCTACGACTTTTTTTGTAGGTAAAGTTGCCTGCATCTCCTAAACAAGTTAATACCAAGCCATGTTTAATGTTATTGACTTTAACTTCATTGAGAGCCAACCATGTAATTGAGCCAATGGTTCCGGGAATCCAGAGAAATCTATAGGAATATCTTGGTGTAGTTTGACTTAAATATTTAGCGATAAAAGTAGCGATCGCAATTCCCGAAAGATTATCATTACACAGTGAAGGATGACAGGCATGGCAAGAAATCAAGACTTCATCAGTACTGTCTCCGGGAATATAATACTCACCATAAGTCAAATAACCTGGTTTTAGAGAAGAATCAATACATACTTCATATTCTTCATCATTTAGTTGCAAATATTGATTATGAGTCAGGCAAAAACCCCAACTTTCCTTGTAATATGAAGTTCGGTAAGGAATCCAATTAGGATAATCGGCAAGTGTAAATAGATGCGATTTAAGTTCTTGAAGAGATATTTTTTGATGTATGGGAATACTATAGTTAACAACGTGCAAATTTGAATTATTAAAATCTACAATCTTTTCACCTTGAGAATTTTTAATATAGGCATCTTTAATATTCCACTCATTAGGGACTGTCCAATCAAATACCTCTGTTCCTGTCGGCACTTCATGAACTGACAAAGAAAGATGCTGCTGGAGAATTTTTAAAGTTTCTCTAAATCCATCACCTGTAATACTACGGCAAATGGGATATAAATCAGAAATTAGCTGGTAAATTTCTAGACTGATATCTTTTAAGTTAAAAGAATTTTTTAGATCGACTAAATTAATATTCTGAAGTCTATCTGCAACCATAAGTAGAATCCTTGCTAACTGGTGTATCCAATCTTTTGTTGATGTTTTGTATACCAATTTACAGTCAATTCCAAGCCCTTCTTTAGAGAAATTGAAGGTTGCCAACCTAGTTTATCGTATGTATAAGCCGTATCAGCTACTCTTATCCTTTCCATCGGTCGCTCAGGTAAAGCACCAAATAGAGGCTGGATTTGAGGGTTAACCAGATTAACAAGCTGGGACACAACTGCATGAATGGGTACAAGTTCTCCCGAACCTAAGTCGAATGTACAACCCTCTACACTAGGAACTTGTGTTGCAGCAAGAAGTCCTGCAATCACGTCATCGATATAAATCCAATCAACTTGACGCTTTCCACTACTAAGTTTTGGAGCTTGCCCTTGCAACAAGGAAAGAATAACAGAAGGAACGATCTTAGACACATTTTGCCCTGGCCCATAGGTCATAAAAGGTCTAACAAGAACTACAGGTGTTTGATAGAGTTGATGGAACATCCGACCATAAGTACTACTAGCAAATTTAGCAATAGCGTAAGGAGAAGAAGGAACTACTTCAGGACGATCTTGTTCTGGTTCCTCTAAAGAAGCTATTAACACAATGCGACTACAGCCAATTTCGGCAGCTACCGTCAATAAGTTAATAGTACTAGTCAGTAAACTGTGAAAGGTAGGCAATATGAACTCTAGATTAGGAACTGCTGTTACAAGACCGGATAAATGGAAGATTACATCAGGTTTAATGCTGTGGAAAAGGTTTTGAACAAACTTAATGTCTTCCATGTCACCGTGCCACCATCGCAAGCAGCTGATATCAGAAGTATGAAAACTCCGAGAAACGGCATGTACTTCTGCACCATTGTGGCATAAATGACGGACTAAATGAGATCCTAGAAATCCGCTAGCACCTGTAATCAGTATTGTTTGTCCAGACAATTTTTCAACAGAGTTCACCATTTATTGTTCGCAGACTGGAGTTGGGAAAACAAAAGTTCTTCTACAAGAGATTGTTTGTTGTAGACAACAACAATGTATCAGTAATCGGGCAGAAGTCAGTGCCTCGTAAGAAGTCGCCTAAAGAAGTTCCTGTACAAGCTGAATCAATATTTGGCGCACCCTTTTGAGCTATGACATCATCAAAATGTACAGTTCTAAAGTCAATACTGAAACGGGTATAGCCTGATGTGTTGGGAATAGTGGAGTGCATCTGCGCTCCTGAAAAGAGAATCATGCCACCAACTTGTGTAATTAACCGCAATTGCGGCTCCATTTCTAAAGTTTCTTCCGCATGGGGTTGCTTGCGCGTATCTATTTCAATGTGCTGTGCCGCATTTTTGCGACTTTCTTTAATCCACTCAGCGTAGTTATAATCTCTTGAGCTATTCTTAACTGGTTGACTCCAGTAGCGGGGATGGAATGCCATCGCATTCTCTGGGGTAATATCGTAGACAGGAATCCACCAGTTAATCTGGCACATAGGAGCAGAATACCAGGTGTCACGATGAGGATGGAAAGCATAAGCAATACCAGCAGTCAGATAGCGATCGCTGGTTGCTGTTCTCAGGCGAGGTACATCGAAATAGGTTTTGTTCAAGTCACATCCACTTTCTTTCAAGATGCCTTGAATGAGTTGTTTAGATTCAGGGTGATGGATAAAAGCTGGCTTGAGTTGTGCTAAAATCTCAACGTATTTCTCTACAGGCAAGCTATGTTGTGCTTCTCTCGGATCTAAAGGGGCAAATGCTTCTTCAACCATGCCACGAGCAAAATCACATAGAGCGATCGCACTGGCGCAAGGAGAAAAGACAAACACTTGTCCGTTATAAAGATGCTTGCGTCTGATTTCATCACTAAAAATCGAATCAAAATAAATTGTACTCACTTCGCCCTCATCTGCTGTAACAAAGTTTGAACACAGTATTAAGTAAGAAACTCAAAATTCAATTTTTCAAATTTTGATTTTCCGTGTCTCTGCGCCTCTGTGTGTTCCTAATCCTATATTTACTCAGCAACTATATATTTTTAAATTGATCTTAAAAGTCCTACATTACCGTAGTCGTTACAATTTTTTTCGATTCAAATAAACTCCAAGCCCGATCTTTATCCGAAATTTCAGTCACAGATAGAGGCCATTCAATACCAAAAGCTGGGTCATCATAGCGATACCCGGCAGCATATTCTGGTGCATAAAAGTCACCCATTTGATACATCACCTCCGTCTCATCGCTCAGAGTTTGAAAACCGTGAGCACACCTATCTGGGATATAGAGAGCAAGACGATTTTCAGCAGTTAACTCTATACCAATATGAGATAAATAGCTAGGAGAATCTGGACGCAAATCGATAATTACATCATAAATAGCTCCTCTGATACAACGCACCAATTTTGTTTCCTGAGAAGGAGGCATTTGATAATGCATACCCCGCAATGTTCCTTTTTTATAGTTAAAAGATAAATTGCATTGGGCAATAGTAGGTTTTAAGCCACGATCTTGAAATTCCTGAGTACAGAAACTCCGAGCAAAAAAGCCGCGAATATCTCGGTGCAGTTCTAAATCAACAATAAATGCTTCTTTTATTTTAGTTTCAGTGAAGATCATAAATATTACAAATTATGAAAAAAATTAAAATTCTAATTTTTTAGAAAAACATTTTTCGACAGTAAAATGCTTCCGCATATTTACTCGGTGAATTTGATTCAATCCCGCGAATTCTGAGAATCGCACGAAAAGTCTCTTCTGTAAACCACTGCTTATTATTCTGGGTAGCAAACGCATCTAAAATATATTGAATTTTTCGACGGCAGAGTGTTTCATTTAAATGAACAAAGAAATTAGGAATACCCAAATCACCATCATATTTGGGTATTTCATATTCTAAAATTAAATGATTTCTAAAGGTATTCCAAGTAAAGTCAGAAATTAAGCGGTGATCTTGATGGCGATCGTCTCGATGATGAGTAAAGATTATATCTGGTGAAAATTCTTGCTTCAACTGTTCAAAGCATTCCTTCACCTCCATCCCTTGAAAAGGTAGAAAGCCATCTCGAAAATTTTTAATGATAATTTTCTTGACTGGGATTTCTTTTAAGAATAGATTAGCACTTGCAGTTGCTTCTTCTGCTCTTTGCTCATTGGAACTAAAGACAACCCAATAGATAACAACATCTTGGTAATTCTCTATCAGCTTTAAGATTGTGCCTCCACAACCAATCTCGATATCATCACAATGAGAACCTAAACAAAGAATTTTGTACTCAGATTCTTCTATCTTATTCAAACTAAGTTGGATCATATATGGTCGACTTGTACTTGTTCATCTCCCCAAACTTCCCAAGGTCTTTTGCCTTGAGCATACATATCATCCAACTGTTGTTTCTCTTTAAATGTATCCATTACTCCGAAAAAGCCAGTGTATTTATATGCAAAAAGTTCTTCTTTGGCAATCAATCTTTGAAAAGGCTCAAGTACAAGTTCTTCACCATAATTTATATAGTTAAAAATCTCTTTTTTAAAGATAAAATATCCTCCATTAATCCAAATATCACATTGCTTTACATCTTGGATATTTTTTACCAAACCATCCTCTTGCATGTCAACTAAGTGAAAAGTTTGGCTTGGTCTGACAGATAAAAAACTACCGATTTTATCACGCTGATAAAAATTATTGATATACGTTGGTAAATGTAAATCTGTCAAACCATCACTATAATTAGCTAAAAATACTTCTTCTCCTTCTAGATACTTTTCTACTGCTTTGAATCTTTGACCAATGTTGGCAGTTAACCCTGTATCTACAAATGTAATATTCCAATCTTGAATATCTCGATTAAACAATTGAATTTGGCTACCGTTAGAAAGGGTAAAGTTATTAGAAAGCCATTCATTGTAATTTAAGAAATAGCTTTTAATTAGGTCAGACTTGTAACCAAGACATAAAATAAAATCCTTGTGCCCATAGTGAGCATAGTATTTCATGACATGCCATAATATTGGTCGATAACCAATATTCACCATTGGCTTAGGAATACTTTCTGAATATTCTCTCATTCTGGCTCCTAAACCACCGCAAAATAAAACTACTTTCATGTCACTTACCCCTTTTTGACGAGCAAAAATATTAAATACTTAAGAGTAGACATTAACTTCAGGAATTGGTACAACAAATTGACCTCCCCAATCCCGAATGTAAGCCATTTGTGTCATAATTTCATTTTTCAGATTCCAGGGTAATATTAGTATATAGTCAGGCTTTGTTTCGGCAATTTTGTCTGGATGAAAAATCGGAATATGAGTTCCTGGTAAAAATTGACCCTGTTTATAAGGGTTACGATCTACTGTATAGTCAAGAAAATCTGTGCGGATACCGCAATAGTTTAAGAGAGTATTTCCCTTACCTGGAGCACCGTAACCAACAATCGATTTGCCCTCTCGCTTAACTTTTATCAAAAAATCTAATAAGTTGCGTTTAGTTTCTTTAACTTGTTCTCCAAAGGAGAAATAGTATTCTAATTGCGTAAAACCAGCCGCTTCTTCTCTATTTTTCAGTTCTGATACTTGCTGAGTAACGGGTTTAGAAGAGTCTTCGTTGTGGCGCGCATAAATTCTCAAAGAACCACCATGAGTAGTTAATTCTTCTACATCAAAAATTGTCAACCCATGAGCAGCAAAAATCTTGTCTACAGTAAGAAATGAAAAATAAGAAAAATGCTCGTGGTAAATAGTATCAAACTGATTTTCCTCAATTAACCGCATTAGGTGGGGAAATTCCATAGTAATTACACCATGCGGTTTGAGGATAATTTTCATTCCTTTGACAAAATCATTCAGATATGGTGTATGAGCAAGGACATTATTTCCTAGTAATAAATCTGCCTGTTTGCCCTTAGCAACCTGTTCTTTTGCTGTCTCCTGTCCGAAAAATTTGACAACTGTAGGAATACCTTTTTGAATTGCTACTTCAGCAACATTTGCTGCTGGCTCTATTCCTAGCGCTGGGATGCTTTTGGCAACAAAGTATTGCAGCAAGTAGCCATCATTACTAGCAATTTCTATTACCTGACTTTCCTGGTTTAATTGGAAACGTTCGACTACTAAATCAACGTATTTTTTGGCGTGTTGTAACCAGCTATCAGAGTAGGAAGAGAAATAAGCGTAGTCGCTAAAAATATTTTCTGGACTAATGTATTCTTGGAGTTGAACTAAAAAACATTCCTCACAAACATAGACATGCAGAGGATAAAATGGCTCTACTTCATTGAGTTGTTTAAGACTGCGATAACTTTCGCAGGGAGGAGACATCCCTAAATCTACAAAAGTATGGTGTAAGCCTGTTCCACAGAATAGACAATTACCAGTTATTAGCTGATTATTTGTTGGCTTTAGTAAATTCATAACTTATTATATAAACTTTTTAAACAGTCTGCCAGAAGAAATCTCGATCGATTTGCTGAGTGCGAATGAGGTATTCCAGTTGTTTAAGGCGGGTAAAGCCTCTAGACTCAAATGTTCCTTTATCCATATCAATTTGCTGAAAAATATTATATAGTTGTTGGGCACCTCGTTGGGCATCCCATTCACATTTGAATCCTGGTAAATTTTGGTTAATTTTATTAAATAAAACCCGATAGCTGCGGTTATCAGGATCGTGTTTACCAAAGCTCAATTCACAATCTGTAAAAACATTTGCAACTATTTGAGCAATTTGTTTGACTTGATAGTTGCTATTTGTATCACCGACATTGAAAATTTGGTTATGAATTACATCACGCGGAGCTTCTAAGGTACAGATAATTGCTTTGCAGATATCCAATAGATGTACTAGGGGACGCCAAGGTGTACCGTCGCTGTTCATCTTGATTTCTTTAATTGTCCATGCCCAACCGGCTAGATTGTTTAAGACAATATCAAAGCGCATTCTTGGAGAAGCGCCATAGGCTGTGGCATTTCGGAGAAAGGTGGGAGAAAAGCCATCATCAGCAAGGAGTTTTACATCCTGTTCGACAAGTGCTTTGCATTTGGCATAAGCTGTTTGGGGATTGATGGTAGACTCTTCGCTAACGTAGTCTTCAGTGGCAAAACCATAGACACTGCATGACGAAGTATAGACAAAGCGTTGGATTCCAGCTGCTTTCGCCAGTTTCGCTATATGTACCGAGCCTTTGTGGTTGATATCGTAGGTGATATCAGGGGCTAACTGACCTAAAGGGTCGTTAGAGAGTTCTGCCATGTGAACTACTGCTTCCACACCTTGTAGGTCTTCTGTTGTAATGTGGCGGATGTCTTTGTTGAGGGTTTTGGCAGTTATTTTGGTGCCGTTATATAGCCAACCTACTTTATAAAAGCCAGTATCTAAACCAATAACTTCATGACCTTCTTGAATCAACAGAGGAGCTAATAACGAGCCGATATAACCTTCAGTTCCAGTTACAAGTATTTTCATATCCTATAGTGCGATCGCAGTTTGTGGGGATTTTAATTCAGCAGGAATCTTGTCTGGAATATTTTCTCCAGGAATAGCAAGCAACTTGGTAGCAATCTCATTCCGCAAAGGAGCTGCTTCATCTTGAGTCAACCAAGCAAATAACTTGGCGATCGCTTCAGGAGAACAATCGATTTTGAGAGCTTCTTGGAGCATACGCAAAGCACCAGTCAGATAACCGGCTCTTAGAGGAATGATTACCCTCCTTTCTAGAAGATAGTCAAAGTTATAGCTACGGGCTTTTGCTGTCATCTCTGTACAAAGATCCTCAGGAAGATAGCTCTCTGTAATCTCGATAGCACGGCGAAGAAATACTGCATGATTTCCTGTCAAAAAAAGATCGTTCGACCTTTTGTTAGTGTACAAACTTGTATCTACGCGATAAGAAGCCAAAATTTCTGGTTCATACCAACAATCATAAAAAGTAGCAATCCGTTTACACACTTCCCACCCGTTAAGATCGCTCAACTCAGAACAATATCCCCCTAGTCTTTCATAGGTTTGCCGCCGAACAACTATTGCTGAGGGTCTCAACGGATTTGTCACTACAATCTGTGAGAGCCAATCTTGAATAATACCTCTGTTTTCTCCATACCAATAACAAATATCCCCTTGAGAAAGAAACACCCCTTTTTCGTTAATATTCTCAAAACCTGTGAAAGCTGCTCCAACAGAATCCGAACAATTCTCCAAACTCTCCTTGAGTTGGGAATAAAAACCAGGGAGAACGTAATCATCATCATGAAGTATGTGAATCCATTGCCCTCGACTGAGTGTAATCCCTGTATTATGGTTTCCCGCTAACCCAATATTTTGCGAATTACGGTAGTAGCTTACTATACCTCTGCCAATAGAATTCACTAGATCGAAGAGTGGCGGCGTACTGGCATTATCCATTACCAGAATTTCCATTTCTTCTTCTCCAGTCCATTGTGCTAAAACACTAGCTAGACATTCGAGAAGATAGTCAGTACGTTTATATGCAGGAATCACCACACTCCAGAATGGCCTCTTTTTTTCACTAGCCACAACGGCTGGAATCTTGGGAAACTTATAGTTTCTCACAATTACTTCCTCTTGAGGAAGCTCCGGTGTAATCGGCACTTCTTCATGTTTGTCGGTTTCTGCATCAGCTACAAACGCTTTGAGGTAGTGGGGATTGGTGAGCTTCAACCCTTGTTGATAGGCAGATATTGCCTCTGGTAATTTGTTTTGATCTTGGTAAATTTTGCCTAATTTGAAGTAAATTTCTCCGTTGTGAGGATAAAGTTCCAATATTTTTTGATAAGAGGCTACTGCCTCTTGAAAATCACCTTGTTGTTGAAGCGCAATTCCCAAGTTATAGTGAGCATCGAGCAAATCAGGCTGTAAAGCGATCGCAGCTCGATAGTAAGCCACAGCAGTCTTTAAATCTTTTACTTGGTGCCGATTTCTGCCTAACTGATTGTTTAACGCCCCGTATTGAGCCTGTTGTTGGGAAGAAAGCTTTCCTTGGGCGTGCAATGCGTTCCCCAAATTCGCTTCAGCTTCAATACAGTTGGGCTGTAACTCTAATGCTTTTTGATAGCAAGCAACTGCCTCTTCCCATTTGCTTTGTAGTTGTAAGGTATAGCCAAGGTTATTATAAAGTGGCGCTGAGTCTGTCTTTAGTGCTATGGCTTGCTGATATGCTTCCACCGCTGCTGGTAACTGACCTTGGGCTTGATATAAATTACCTAGACTGAACCAAGCCTTGACGGAGTTGGGCTGAATCTGGAGGAGTTCATTCAACAACTGTTCAGCATTTTGGAACTGACCAACCTGCTGTGCCAGTATGCCTAATCCATATAAAGCTTCTGGGTGGTTAGGCTCTTTTTCCAAAATCTGACGGTACAGTTGTTCGGCTTTGATTAAATCATTGGCTCTATAATGTTTCGATGCTATTTGGAGAGATTCAGTAATTGTTGTCATTTTAAGTATTTTTATGATTTATTACTCCCAGTTTGCTCATTTTTTAGGCAGTTATAAAAAACACGGAACGTAAAAATAAGGGTTATAACGTTTGTCCCAGATTGCGATCGCTATTATCCAAAAACCTTATTTCTACGTCATTTACCAATTTCTCTAACTTCAAAAAAAATGGGCGAACTCCCAGTATTTAGTTAAGGTTTTGATTATCTAATTATCGAGAGGCAAAGAGATCAACCTGAAGGCGATCTCATCCCTCACAGGAGTGGCAATATCTGTTCTCAGCCAATTAAATAACTGTGCTAGTGACTCAGCAGACCGATCGATTTTGAGAATCTCTTCAAGTGTGCGAAAAGCGCCTGTCAGATGACCAGCCTTGAGAGGAACTTCTGTATCTGCTAAACAATTAATGAAGTAATGTTTACGTGATTGTGCTGTAATTCCTGCACAAAGATCGGCTGGAAGATAGCTTTCAGAAATCTCAATAGAACGACGGATCGATGCTACCCGATCTCCAGATAAGGAAAGTTCAGTTCTCATACTTTGGGAATGCACGCGATAATGAACCAAAATTTCTGGCTCGTACCACCAATCATAGAAGGTAGCGATCCGTTTATAGAGTTCCCAGTCGAGAGTAGAGGTTAATTCTGGATGATATCCACCTAGCCGTTCATAGGTTGTTCGACGAATCACAACAGCAGGTGGATTCAATGAGTTTGCTACACCAATATATAGCAGTAAATCTGAAACTATACCTTTGTATGCTCCGTATAATTGTTGGCGGAAAGTAATTTCTCTTGTTTCGTTGATATTTTCATAACCTGTAAAAGCTGCTCCAACGGAATCTGGACAACCTTCTAGACTCTGCTTGAGGCTAGTATAAAAACCTGGCAACACATAGTCATCATCATGAAGTAAGTGAATCCACAATCCTCGACTATTAGTAACTCCTGCATTCCAAGTTCCCTGCTGTCTGAGATTTTGCGGATTGCGGTAATAGCGTACTATACCTCGCCCGATCGCATTTACTAGTTGATACAGAGGTGGCGTACTTGCATCATCAATCACAAGAATTTCCATTTCCTCAATACCTGACCATTGAGCTAGGACACTAACTAAGGACTCTAGCAGATAGTCAGGACGTTGATATGCAGGAATAACCACACTCCAAAATGGTCGCTTGTCTTCTGTTTCCGATACTGGAGGGATTAGTGGAAAGTAATATTTACCTATTTGCACTTCTCCTTGAGGAAGTAGGGGAGTTGCTGATATCTCTTCTTTATTTTCTTGGGTAGCTGCAAATACTTTAGCATAATGTGGATTAATTAGCTTTAACCCTTGTTGATAAGCAGAGATCGCCTCTGTTAAATTATTCTGCTGTTGGTAAATTTTGCCTAAATTCAGGTAAACTTCTCCATAATTGGGATTAAGTTCCAAGAGGTTTTGATAGGATGCGATCGCCTCTTCTAATTCCCCTTGTTCTTGCAGCATCAAAGCCAAGTTATAATGGGCTTCTAACAAATTTGGTTGTAGTGCGATCGCTTGCTTGTGACAAGTAACAGCATTTTTCAAATCCCCTGCTTTTTTACGCGCAACACCCAATTTATTATTTAATTGCGCATAGTAGATTTTTTGATTGCTGGAGAGCTTACCTTGGGCGTGTAACGCATTGCCCAAATTAGTCTCTGCTTCGATAAAGTCTGGCTTTAACTCTAGAGCTTTTTGATAATAGTGAATTGCTTCTTCAAATAATCCTTGTTGTTGCAAAGCATAGCCCAAGTTGTTGTAAATTGGTAGTGAGTTAGGTAATAAAACTAAAGCTTGCCGATAAGCTTTCTCTGCTTGGGAAAACTGTTCTTGAACTAAATGCAAATTACCTAAACTGAACCAAGTTTTAACAGAATCTGGTTGAACTTGTGAAGCCGCACTTAGCCACTGTTCAGCAATTTCAGGTTGCCCCATCTGCTGCGCTAACATTCCCAAACCATATAAAGCTTCAGGGTTATCGGGTTGTTTTTCCAGAACTTGACTATATAGCTGTTCTGCCTCCAATAAACTATTCTCTTGTTGCTGTTGAACTGCTAGTTCGAGGATTTCAGCTACTTCTGTTCGATCTAGCGATTCAGCTTCATCCTTGTCACCTGACTGATGCGTTTGCACCGCAATTTGAATAAAGGATTTAACTCTAGATTCTGAAATGTTTGTATTATTCATAACTATGTAGTATCTATAACTATATTTGAATTGGATATTATATTGTTATAGATTACTATAAATTCAGAGCATAAGTGATAACTCTCAATAAAATATTTTACCTATTTTTGCGTGTTAATAAAGCAAGTCTATTTAGTTAAGATAAGGGAGATATTTTGTCAACAGTATGGGCGAAAAATAAACCTGAACTTAGCGATCAAACATTACCAATTCAAGTAATTTCAGTGCGTACATTATAGAGGTTCCTGTTGGCAAAATCTCTCCCAGAAAAGGTATCAACATTTTCTTGTGCAATCAGATTTTTTACTCACCTGATTGTTTTGACTGAAATGCTTGTAAATCAGAGTCTGTTAGGAAATGAAACGAGCAAAAACGAGCAATTAGCCTTACGCAAATTATATTACCGAGCTGATATCACTGGCACTCACGTTTGAAAATAGTATGCTTTGTTGAGGATTATTACCGAGAATCAAAGAATTACCAAGAGACAAAGAATTACCGAGAGAGAAAGAATTTAAGGTGAGAAGAGCGCCATCGCTGGTATCTGTGATGTTACCTCGACTTCCCCAGCCATCTAATACAAGCTTATCAACACCAACCTGGAAATCTTGAATGACATCGAAGTCTTTTTTAAACAAGGTATCGCTACGTTTGAAAGTAAATGTGTCATTACCTTCGCCACCAGCTAAGACATCATTACCACTACCACCATAGAGTGTATCATTGCCTTTACCGCCATAGAGTGTATCATTGCCATCGCCACCATCTAGCGAATCATTACCTTGGCCGGCGTCCAGGTTATCATTGCCTCTTTTTCCAGATAGCTTATCATCTCCCAAGCTGGCATAAAGTTTGTCCGCCCCGTTGGTTCCCGTCAGATTATCCTTCCGAATCGTGCCATAGATAACATCTCTACCCAGGTTGCCGATTAAAGTATCTCCTGCCAATTCAACAGAACTAGTATTAATTTTGACTATAGTTAGGTTGGTATTGCGCTTAAAATTCCGTTCATAAGTCCCAACAGCATTACCATCCAAAAAGTCACTACCATTGTTGCCATTAATATCAGAATCTTTATCACGACTGTCGATTGTGACATTGCCACTACGACCAAATTTTAGATCCCCGATTTTATCGGAGGAGACTAATTTCCCCTGGATGCCAAAATAATCTAAAACTCTAGCCCTGTTAGGATTTGTGGTATCTAATACCAAAAAAGTGGTTGTAGATTGAGCCTTGTTATATTCAACGTCAGGATTTTCAATTTCTTTAGCTGCCAATGCTAAATTTGCTGAAAAATCAAAAGAGAAGCTTTCATTACGACCAACTGCAAAACTAGCAAGTATCTTTGCTTCGCTGTTGGAAGTACCTTCAAACTGACCACTTAATCCAACTACAGCAGCCTGAGTGAAAAGTGATGAAAAAGTTGGATCAAAACTTGCTTGAGCCTCAGCAATAGCAGCAGTTACGCCACCTTTAACTAAGGTATCTGCCTGGGTAGCAGTTAAAATGCTTGTAGCACCTTCACTATAGTTAGAAAAAGTAGCATCTCCTTCAGCTGTAGCAAAATTAGGGCTAGGATCGGGCTTGGGATCGGGCCTATTATTGAGATTAGTTCTACCATTGAAAGAAAGTAACTTTTGGGGTGTCAGTCTTAGACTTACTATTGATGCCATAAAAAACCTGTGTTGATTTTGTGAGTTAACAAATTTGCGCGTAAATATTCGGGGAGTAATTCTCTCCTAATTTACGAGCAAAACCTCTCGAGTTCCCTATAAAACTGTCAGCTTTTGTCTAGGATTTGCTTTGCTTTTAACAGCACTTTTAAATAGCCTAATTGACTATTCCAAGCTGAACGTGGAAGCAGTGGTATTTTCTCTAAGTCTTGAGATGGTAATGACTTAAGGTCAGTTTTGTTCTCTGAAATTGTGTTAATTTCTGAATTTTCTGCCATGATTTATTGTCTCACTAAAGAGTAAGAAAATTCGGGTTCTTGTTGCCAACTTTCCGACCACTGAATGCTGTCAGCAGTAAAGTGTAATCGGTCGTTTGCTGGCAATAAAGTATCTGTAGGCTCGACAATTAGCTCAAATTCGCCATTATCAAATGGCAATCCTTGCGCCTTGACTTTGGGAACTACACGCTCTCTCATACCTTGTTTGGCATGAACAAGAGCGCGATGATGACAGTAAGGATTATTACCTCTCTTATTAAAGAAAACATGGGCAGTCCAACTGCAACCCCCACGACAAAGTTCAGCATATTCGCAGGTTTTACAGAAACCCCACAGGTGTTTTGTCCCTTCAGGTGTTCCTGCTCCTAGATTGAAGCGTAGTTCTTCTGCACCCTCGATAATATCATGCAAGGTCTGTTCTCGAATGTTACCACCTGTATAGGCAGTAGTCGGCAGTGAGGGACAACCTTTAATCGCTCCGTCAGCTTCAATTCCCAAGGTTGAGAGTCCTGCACCGCAACCTTGCCAAAATGAGAAATCATGCTCCTTTCCCCGTCCCCGTAACAGTCGTTCATAAGGGCCGTAGTAACCAATGTTATTTCCCGCCTGAAGTTGCACACCTTCTTGGTAAGCACGACGCGCCACACGGGCAAGCATGGGGTAGATATCTAACAGTTCATGGGGTTGGAGGAGGATATCTGCGTTATCGGCTGCATTCCCCATTGGTACAGTTAATTGAACTTGCCAAGCACGAGCGCCGGCATCACGAATGCACTCATAGATGCACGGAAATTCTGGCGCTGACAGGCGGTTAATTTGGGTGTTGCAACCAAAAGAAATACCGACTTCTCGCAGATGACTCATGGTCTTAAATGCATATTTCCATGAGCCTTTCTTTCCCCGCAGGCGGTCATGAGTTGCTTCCAAGCCATCAATAGAAACAGAGACTGTACGAATTCCCGCTGACTTCATTTTTTGGGCGGTTTCTAACGAAATGCCATAGCCGCCTGTAGTCATACCACATAACATTCCCGCCTCGTTGATAGCTTTGGCAATTTCCAGCCAGTCTGGACGCAGAAAAGCTTCACCTCCAATGAGAGTAACTTCTTTAATTCCAACTTCTGCCATCTGCTTGACGAGATCCAAAGCTTCCTCTGGGGAAAGTTCGTTGGCGCGTTCATGTCCTGCAC
The DNA here is from genome assembly GCF_036917315.1 of Nostoc sp. Taxonomy (GTDB): domain Bacteria; phylum Cyanobacteriota; class Cyanobacteriia; order Cyanobacteriales; family Nostocaceae; genus Nostoc. The sequence goes on from NZ_JBALDR010000042.1 coordinate 147,543, forward strand.
GGGAACCACAGTGACTACAAGCTAGATTGCACTTTAAGGTAATTTCCCAAACTGCGTAGCTTTTGCGGTGATATGTCATAGGTTAACTCTCAATCTCAACCCTCAAAATAAACTAACGCATTCTATTTCTTCATCGTTTTTATCGGGTTATTGTACTGCTGTTGGGCTAACTACTCCATATAACGCTTGTACAGGTGGATCTATTGCTTGACAAGGAAGTGGCCATGGCTTGGGATGTGGTTTAGGAATCCATCTACATTTAATTGGTGGTTTTCCACCTTTTTCGGGAGGTGAGACTACAACACCATACAATGGTTGAGCGACTGCTTCCTTAGTGTTTGTAAGCCCGCCAAATGCTCCCACTAATTCTTCTTCACTGAGGTCATCAAACTGACCTAGCTCTTTTAATTCCAAGATTTTAATTGAGGCTGTTTCAAATTCTTCTTGAGAAAAATTATAGCCACCTTCTTCCATGACTTTTATCACTTCCTCAATCTTATCACTCATCAATTGAGTGTAAAAAGCTTCGTCTTTGACTAGTCTGATCAGGAAGTCTTTAACTTTCTCAAAAATTGTTAATGACATAAATCTTACCCCCTTAATTTGAAAGTTTAAGTTTAGATTGATGAAAATTGACGATCGCGTGAAATAAATCCGTTTTGCCAGAAAATTTTAGTGAGTAAACTTGTGTAAATTATTATTACTGGGTTTGGTAAATATCTCCTAATTTGATGTTGGCTTCCTGGTGTTGGGGATGGAACTCCAAAGCTTTTTGATAGCAAGCGATCGCTTCTTCTAACTCCCCGTGTTCTTGCAGTATCACCCCCAAGTTATAATGGGCTTCTACTAAATCAGGCTGTATTGCGATCGCAGTTCGATAGTAAACAACAGCAGTTTGCCAATCAGCTCCTTCTTGGTGGGCAAAGCCCATCTGATAATTCAATTCTGCATAATAGGCTTGTTTGTCTGGTGAAAGCTTCCCTTGGGCAAACAGCGCATTCGCTAAATTGATTTCTGCTTCTATGCAGTTGGGCTGAAATTCCAGAGCTTTTTGATAAGATGCGATCGCATCCTCCCACTTATCTTGTTGTTGCAAGGTGTAGCCCAAATTGTTGTATATTGTCCCTGCATCTGGTCGCAACGCAATAGCTTTTCGGTAAGCGGCTTCAGCTTCTGGTAACTGTCCTTGACCTTGGAGCAAATTGCCTAAACTAAACCAAATTTTCACAGAATTAGGTTGAACTTGCGAAGCTACACTCAAATGCTTCTGAGCTTCCTGCAACTCACCTTTCTGCTGTGCCAGCATCCCTAAACCGTATAATGCTTCTGAATAGTCTGGTTGTTTTTCTATCACCTGACGATATAGCTCTTCGGCTGTGTCTAGGCGATTAGCTCGATGATCTTGAAGTGCAAGTTGAAACAGTTCAGCAACTTCTTCGGCGTTAAATTGTCTTGGTTTATTAACCAGTTGCAAAATAAAATCTTCCAGCGCTTTGACTGGCTTTAAATCGCCATATAATTTATGTTTATTTTCTGCAACTTGTTGGGAAATACATTGCCGATATTTAGCATCTTTCCCCAGACGGATGGCAATTTTGACGTATTCTGCTTTACTTGAAGCGATCGTCTCTTCGATACCCATCATCTGCAAAATTGCCAGAGAATGCCGCGATCGCATCAGTTCTCCTGGTAAAGTGACAACCGGAATATTATGAGCAATAGATTCGAGCGTGGAGTTACATCCAGACCAACCAATACTATCTAAGAAGACATCTGCTAAAGCTGTAGTCCCAGCAAACTTACTGTTATTCAGGAAAGACAAAAACAAACAGTGATCTTGATAATCTAACCCGAATGCTGCAAAAGCATGGTTTAAGCGCTGGCGAAATCTTTCTGTTATTTCTTCACTTTTGCTTTTAATAAATACAAACTTAGAATTCCCTAACTCTTTAGCAATAGAAGGGAAAACATCATCATGATTGGGCAAATATTTATATAATGACTGACAACACCAGAAGAAAATATCATCCTCTTTTAAACCTATATCTGGTTTCTTAATTTCTTCGGGTTTAATTACTAAAGGCATATAATGAATAGATAGATTGGGTAATCTAACTAATTTTTCTGTATAATGTTCTTGAGCATTTTCTGGTTCCATTAAGTCACTGCTCAAGTAATAGTCAATTGTCGGGAGTCCACTAGTCTCAGGGTGTCCCCAAGATGTCATTTGAATTGGCGCTAATCTCAGACAACCCAGTTTGAGCGTCATTGGGTCCATCCCAAATTCTGGGAAAATCAAGATATGTAATTTATCTTTTGCGATCGCCTCACACCATTGTTCAGTTGAGCGAACACCTTGGACAAATTTATCAAAAGCCTTGGTGGCACTCATTGTTGAGTAATCTGTTTTGTCTCCGGTATAATAACCAAATAATTCAAACTCACTTCGATCTATATTTTCTACCCAACCTTTAATCGGGATTTTCCAATTAGAATGACTAGATAAAAACCCAGAAACAATACCAATACGAACCTTTTGATTTTTATCTAAATTTGGCAGAACCAGCGGCTGGCAATCTTGGGGATAGCGACTCGACATAATCTGGAAAATCATTTCTCCATAAGTTCGCTGTAAATCTCGGTCATTTAAACCTTGATATGTCAAATAAAAAGGTTGAAATGCTCCCACAGCCTCAGATGCTTTGGCCCGTTCTTCCCGATTAGTTAATTCATAATATTTAGCTAAATCTTGCAAATACTGTTGATACTGATTTCGTCTGAATGCAATTTCTTCAACATTAGAATAGATAACTGGTAGTTGGCTCATGCAAGCACCAAATTTAGCCAGATCGTAGTTTGGTGTCACTTTGACGGCTTGCTCAAATGCCTGGACTGCCGCTTCTATTTGGTTATCATCTCTCAATGCTGTTCCTAAGTTGGAATATATGTAATCAACATCAGGTCGAATTTTAATCGCTTTTTGATAGGATTCTATGGCAGCATCAAATTTATTTTGTGCCCTGAGAATATTTCCCAAGTTGTTATAGGTGATTGCAAAATCAGGTTGAATGCTTAAAGTTTTTTCGTAAACTTCTATTGCTTCTGCAAATTTTCCTTTTTCCTGGAAAAGATACCCTAAGTTATGATAGGCGTAATGATAGTCTGGTTTAATTTTTATTGCTTGTTGGTAAGAATCGATGGCATCATTGAATCGCCCTTGTTTTTGGAGTACTTCTCCTAAATTAGTATGAGATGATACCAAATCTGGCTGCAATGCAATAGCTTGGCGATAATATAATTCTGCTATCTTGAAATCGCCTGCCTGTTGCCTACCTAAAGCAAGCTGCTCATTCAACTCTGCGTAGTGGATTTGTTCTTCTGGTGACAGCTTACCTTGAATGTGAAGAATATTTCTGATATTAATTTGTACTTCTATGCTGTCAGGGAGAATTAAGAGTGCTTTTTCATAACAGGCGATCGCTTCTTTTAGTTTACCCTGTTGTTGCAGAGTAAACCCCAAACTATTATTTATTGCCCCTACTTCTGGCTGTAATTGCAGGGCTGCTTGAAAAAATTGTTCTGCATTTTGATATTGTTCCCGTTGCTGCGCCAGCAGACCTAATCCATACAATGCCTCTGACTGCTGGGGATCTAAGTCTATAATTTGACGATAAATCTCTTCGGCTTGGGTGAAGCGCTTAGTTTGGTAATATAAACTTGCGAGTTGGAGAGCATCAGGAATTGTGGTCACGTCGCTTTGCTCCAAATTCAAAATTAACAATCCCCATAAATAAAGTTAGGAGCTTGTATCCTTTTATTTATGAGCTATAATTTATACAATCTTTATTTATTTAATATGTCTTTTGTTCCTATATCTGCAAGGAACTCAAGCTTTTGAAACTTATAGCTGATATCGATTGATATCATGTCTGCTTAATTACTTCCTAAACTTAATTAAAAGGAATTTTACCCTTCTCTACTTTCGGGGTCTACGAGAAGCTTAACGCTACGGTAAAATAATCCTCTTATAACTATTAGCCCAGAGTTTTAATTCAGGGCGGGCAAACAACACAGACTGCAAACTGAGTTGAGAATTAAATGTTGTAAGTTGTAAAATTTGATTGCGGAAACAGTTTTTTAAGATCAAAAGATGTATTTTTGGTAAAAGCCGAAGGCTCAAATGAGCAAAGAGCCTTCGGCATTTATCAATATACTAAGCTTTCGAGCCTAACTCTACTTGCAGAAGTTAATACTTTTCGTAAGTAGAGTTTAATTATTACTACTTTTTACTACTAATTGCTAGTTTGAGCAAAGCTTGATGATGAAGCAGTAGCACTAGTAGGAGTGACGGTAGCGTTAGTAAAAGTTACGGCTACATTGTTGAGGCCGCCGGTTGCTGAAGCATCTGCATCAGCTTGTGCAACGCTGTTGAATTTTTTGATTACAGGCTTAACGATTACAATCTTCTTCCAACCACCAAGAATTTCTTCAGAGGTATTTTCCAAGTAGTTTAGATCAGAAATGATCATTTGAGTTCTCCTAAAATTTGTAACTGTTGTTGGGAATATTTGGTCTAACCAACTTGTTTCGTTTGGCTATACATCTAATATACTTTATTCCTCAAAAAAGTCAATCTTTTCTTGAGGAATTTATGATTAAAAAAACTAATGTGTTTATGTTTAAAAAGCATTGTATGTAGTCCTATATGAAGTTAGAAAAAACTGCATAACAAATTTAAGCAGAAATTTAAATAATTGCTGCCCAGCAAGAGTTGTAGCGATTTAATTTAATTTTTGAATAAAGCAAAAGCAGCACTTTGTAGATATATTTACAAAACACTAAAAAAGAAAAGCTATTAAGTTTTGAAGTAAATAAAACTTGTATATGCAACATTTTTGAAGACTAGAGAAATCTATCCTAATTTAGGGTAGACACTTAGCGACAAAAACATTTCAAAACTCCTACATTATTTAGTCTTGGTGAATAACATATCTATTAATTCCTCTTGTGAACCGTCTGAGTCTATTTGAGTAACTATTTTCATCGTGGTGATTTGTTGCTTTAACCAATCAGAAAAGGATTCTGTAATGATTTTTTGGCGCAACTGTTCATCTAATTGGGGTTGAGTGACTTCTTCCACCCAAATTAAATACACTCCCTTGGGAGTAGTTATCGGTTTGAGAGCTTCTGGTGGTGCAGCAGCAAAGACAGCGGCTGCAATCTCTGGACGAAAATCTTTGCGGTATCGGAGTCCTTTGTATCCATAAGCACGACGGGCTTCTGGTTCTGAGATATATAGACGAGCAATATCTGGAAAATTGATTTCGCCTTCTTCTAGGGCATAAAAAAGCTCTAAAGCCAAGTCTCGATCCTCGAAAACAACTTCGTAGGTAACGGCAGCGATATAATCTAGCTGATGTTCGTAAAAGTGCTTTTCCAGCTGATCGGAAAATAGATGATTCGCTAACTTCCGCGCAAGGATATTGTTGTAGGCTAATTCTTCAAACTGATCCACAGAGAGGTGGTGTTTTTCTAGCCATGACCAGGTGTCTTTAGCTTTGACAAGCTTCTTGGCAAACCTTAAGTTATCTCCTTCTTGCTGTAGTTCTTCTGGCGTGACTGTAATTCCTGCCGCTTGAGCGGCTTCAGCAATAATACTTTGCGATGCGATCGCTTCCACAACAGCAGGTATCTGACAGGAGAGTTTCAGACTGTGAATGATATCTGAGGTGGAAATTGTCAGATTGTGGGGCATAACACGATATCTCCAATAATTAAGCGGGATTGGGCATCCCTTCGGCTTCTCTACAAGACGCTACGCGTAGCTTGCTTCCCCGCAGGGGTACGCTCAGGGCAGGTGGGCACGGGGCATTAATTATTCCTCCAATCTCCCTTGTCCTATTTCCTGATTTCGATACCTTTAACTACATCTCCAAACCACCCTTTTTCAGTTTTTTGAACGGATCTAGAACAAAGTCAATTACTCGCCGTTGACGAATGATGACTTCAGCATTTGCTGTCTGACCCGCACCTAATCGAATACGTTTGTTACCATTTTGGACATATTGCTGGTCTAAAGTGATTTCTAACTCATAGGTTTCGATGTTGCCTTGGGGTGTTTGGCTAACTTTCGAGTCAGGCGAGATCCAAGTAACTTTCCCTTGCACGATGCCATACTCTTGGAAGGGATAGGCATCAAACTTGATTTTTACTGGCATTCCTAACTTCAAGAAACCGCTATCCTGATTAGGCATATTTGCTCTGAGTACGAAGTCTGTTTTCGTGGGTGCAATTTGGGCAATCCTTTGACCGACTTGTACCACCGCTCCTGCCTTAGTGGTGGGTAATTCAAAAATCACCCCATTAATCGGCGATCGCACCACGCGCTGCTGAATTTGTACTCTTATAGATGTAAGCTGACTTTTAGTCTGAGCGATTTCTGATTGCGTTGCTGTTATTTGTGACTGTATGTCTTTTAGCTGTTCCTGATTTTTCATTACAGCTAGTTGTCCGGCTTGCGTGGCACTTTTATAACTACTTTGTTCTTCTTGCAGTCGGAGTTTTGCTTGTTTGATATCAGACTCCAAGGTTTTGATAGTTACCTGATAACTATTTACCTCTTGGGCTAAACGCAATTCGGCTTGTTTAATATCTGATAGAGACTTGTTATAAAGTCGTTTGCTTTCTTCCTCTTGTTTTTTGCTTTCCTCTAATTGGATTGTCGGAACTGCCTTCTGGTCAACAAGTTGGCTAAAACGAGCAACTTGGTTAGAATTTATACTCAAAAGTTTTTTAGCCGATTCTTGATCGTCGCGACTGGTGGAAATTTGCTGCTGTGCTTGTTTAACTGATGATTCTTTTTCTAACTTTTGGAGGTTATAGCTACTCAGTTTGGCATCCAGGTTTTGCTGCACCTGGTTGAGTTGAGCCAATTTTTCTAATTCTTGGGATTTATTTTGTTGTTCTAAAAGACTCGTTGACATTAAGAGTTGATTTTTCAGCAATTCCAGTTGGGATTGCCGATTTTGTAGCCCTTGCAATTTGCTCTGGACTTGTTGCAGGTCTGTTTCTAGCAAATCAGAATCCAGTTCCAGTAAAACCTGGCCGGCTCTAACTGTATCTCCTTCTTTGACTGTAACTGCTTTGACACTTCCAGCAGCTTGAGCGTCTAATTTTTGAGTTGCACCTTTAGGTTCTATACGCCCTCTGGCGCTACCAGTCTCATCTACTTTCGAGAGAATTGCCCAAGGCAAGAATAGGCCAGCAAAGGCAATGAGCGTATACAACAAACCACGAGTCCAAATTCGAGGTAAGGCATTGAGTAGTTTTTCTGTACCGTAGTACAAATCTTGAGTTTCATTGTCTGCCTCTGTCTGCTCGTCAAATACCGATTCCTCTTGCTGTTTGTAACCTTGATATTTATCTTGCTCATCTGGGGGAAGTGGGGACGATCTATTGGGATGTGGCATGGTTTTTTTTCCGATAATAGTAGATGGGGAGTGGGGGAGAAATCAATTCAAAATTCAAAATTCAAAATTCAAAATTCAAAATTGTACTCTTACAGAGAAGCAAGCTACGTGTAGAGTCTGTCTGCGACACGCTGCGCGAACGTAAAGAAGAAAAAGACTGCCCAATGCCCCATCAACTAACTTGAGACATCTGTTGTTGATTCAGGTAGTAATAATGACCTTTTTTAGCGATTAATTCGTCGTGGGTACCGCTTTCTACCAAAATACCTTGATCTAAAACCAGGATTAAATCCGCGTTGCGGACTGTAGAGAGGCGATGGGCAATAATTACACTTGTGCGTCCTTGAAGAATTGTTTTGAGGTTGTTTTGAATAATCCGTTCTGATTCTGAATCTAGGTGACTAGTGGCTTCATCAAATAGTAATAACCGAGGATTTCCGAGCAAAGCACGAGCAATTGCTAGGCGTTGGCGCTGTCCACCAGAGAGCATTCCGCCGCTTTCACCAATTTCGGATTCGTAACCTATCGGTAATTTTTGAATAAATTCATCGGCTCCAGCATATTTTGCTGCTTGGATAATTTCTTCTGAAGAAGCATTTGAATTAGCGATCGCAATGTTTTCGCGAACAGTCCCACCAAACAGAAAAGTATCTTGGTCTACAACGCCGATTTGGGAACGCAGCGATCGCATAGATACACTGGTGATATCGTTACCATCAATGAGGATTTTGCCATCTGTCGGTGGGTATAAACCCAAAATCAATTTACTGAGAGTTGTTTTTCCAGAACCGCTGCGCCCTACGACTGCAACCATCTGTTCTGGCTTAATTTCAAAGTTGAGATTTTCTAATACGTTAGTGTCACTTTCTGGGTGATAACGAAAGGTAACATTCTGAAAACAAATGTTACCGCGAAGTTTACCCAACGATTTGCGGGGTTTAGTTTCTAAGTCTTCTTCTGGTTCCGCCTCCAATACATCATTAATGCGTTCGGTAGAAATCACGATTTCCTGTAATTCATTCCACAGCAGAGCCAGTCGCTGGAAAGGACTCAAGACGTTACCCACCAACATATTGAAAGCAACTAATTGTCCAATAGTTAGTTCGTTATTAATTACCTGGGTTGCTCCATACCACAGCAATGAAGTATTTACAAAGGTGTGGATGACGCCACTGATAATTTGTATGCGATTGTCAATTATTTGAGCATTAAAGTCTTTTTTGATTAAATCATTTAGCAGTTCCTCCCAACGCCAACGCACTGTCTGTTCAATTGCTAATGAACGGACGGTACGAATTCCGCTTAGGGATTCTATGAGATAGCTTTGTTCTTTGGTAGCTGCATTAAAAATATCTCTGGAGATGCGGCGTAAAATACTTGTGCTGGCCAGCGCCAAGATAAAAAATGGCGGTACAGTACACAGCACGAATAATGCCATCCGCCAGCTATAGGAAAACATCAAAGCCAGATAAACCACTAATGTCAGCATATCCAACACAATGGAGAGTGTCTGACCAGTCAGGAAGTGCTGAATTTTCTGGTTTTCTTGGATGCGCGAGATTATATCTCCAACGAAACGCGACTCAAAATAAGCAAGGGGTAAACGGAAGGTATGTTTGATGAAGCCTACGAGTAAGGCGATACTAATGCGGTTAGCAGTGTGAAATAAGAGATATTGCCGTACACCGTTGACAGCAACACCAAACAACCCAAAAACAATCATTCCCAAACCAATGGCGTTTAAGGTTGGAACACTGCGTTGCACAAGTACTCTATCGAGCAATAACTGGGTAAATACTGGCGTTACTAACCCAAATAATTGAATGACTATCGAAGCGATGAAAATTTCTATTAGTGTTCGATAGTGAGGTTTGACTAACTCAAAAAATTTCCAGAAGCTTCTACTTTCGTTTTTAGCACTTTTTAGTAGAGCTGTCGGTTGCAATAACAATGCATAACCAGTCCAACCTGCTTGAAATTCAGCTTTTGTCAGACTGCGTTGACCAAGAGCCGGATCGCATACAATCACCCGCTTTTTGGTAATTTCATAGACAACAATAAAGTGTTTACCTTCCCAGTGAGCAATTGCAGGTAAAGGTTGTTCTGCTAATTTATCAAGAGTAGCTTTCACTGGACGGGTGGCAAAACCCAAGTATTCTGCTGTTGCTGCCATAGCCTTTAGGGATGCACCGTTGCGGGTGACATTGGTCATATCCCGTAGGCGATTGATGCTAAAATTTTTGCCCCAATAGTTACCAATCATCACCAAGCAAGCAGAGCCACAATCAGCTGCACTTTGTTGGGCATAGAAGGGATAGCTTTTGGTGATGCGTTTCCACCAATGCCCCACTTGTACTTTCGGGCTGGGAAAGTAAAAACGTGATTTTTTTGTTGGCTGTTGTTGTGACTGCTTCTCTCTTTGGGGGAAAGGAATAATTTTAGATTTTGGAGATTGAATTTTTTCTCTAGCACCCAGTCCCCAATCCTCAGTTTCCAATCCCGTTCCGCTGACGCTCATGGCAAAAGCCCACTCCCCCAACTCCGGGAAGTATTCTAATGCTGTTTGCATCTGGTCGTTTTTCAGAATGTAAGCAATCGTTGGTTGCGTTGTTTGCCAATCTCCTTGTTTTGGTTGAGCAAAGATTGTACCTGGTGTCAAAGAATGGTCTTCAGAATGCCGCAGTTGACCTTTGTACAATAGCCACAACTGTGAATCTTGTGATATGTGTGGACTTACAGAGCCAGTTTCTAACTGGTGTCGCTCAAACAAAGATAAGGCTTTGAGCATTCCTGAAACTTGTGATGTATGGCGTGGGAATTGTGATACTTGGCGACATAACAACAACAAATCCCAAAGTTCTGCACGGGCAAATAGGCGATCGCGAATGTTAGGATACTTGTCTATCAACCTTTGCAATGCTTCTTGCCTAAAATAGCCAAGTTTTAAGCTTGTCGAAGCTCTAACTGCATAAGGACTAAAGTTAGCTTCGGGAAACAAGGTCAATTCACCAAAAACAGACCATGCACCAAAGGTAGTAATTAAATTCTCAGAGCTATCTAATAGTCGGACTTTACCTGTAAGAATAATGTATATACCAGGACTCGTCTGTGCAGATTGCCAGAATTGCTTTGCTGATGGTGGCTCCACAACCTCCATTTCTGCCAATAAGTTCTCTAATTCTTTTTCTGAAAGTTTTGTACCCAAGGTGTACAAAATTCTTTCACCCACATGTTGCTCAGAAAGCACTGGTGGCATTTTCTAATCTCCACAAAAAAATTTAGTTAGTTATCAGTCGCAATCCAATCAAAACTTCATTAAAAATATTATTTAATCCCGTATTTTCACCGAGGAAACTCTAAGCTTTATTAGAGTAGAGTTTAGAGAGAAATAGTATGGTAGTAAAGCATCTCTCTTTTACATACAAGGTATTTTTCTTGAGTGGGCAATCTACTTGTTGCAGCCAGTTCTTGATGTGGCAATAACTTGTGTAAATGCCAGAATATCGAGCTAGAGCTTTGTTTCCCGACATTTAGCTTCCAGAGCAAATAACTGCATTGACAGACTCCACACAAATCGGGATTGCTCATTTTTGCAATCAGCAGTGGTTGTAAATGATGATTAAGAGGAATTCTTTTCGGAGCATAATTTGCTATATGCAGTAATATAGCTATGCAAAGTATTTCATTTCTCAATCACAAACTCTCAAAGTTTTTTCTAGTTCGGGACAATGTTATGGCTGAAAGTTAGCTTTCATCCTCTTAAACAAGACCTGAATCGGAAGAATTCTTAAAAGAATGTTTTCAGACATTCCTAACTCTTTAACAGCCTTGTCTTGACTTAAATGGTGTGACATAATTGTAGTTAGAAATTGCATTGAGTCGTAAATTATGTGAAAACGTAATTCATTGCAGTTGTGTGATCAAAGCCTGACAGCAAAAAAGCCACAACTACAAATCTGACTAACGTTGTAATGTTAATCAGAAATTTACACAATGTGCAATTAGTTCCCGGCATATTCCCTAGTGCTTTGCGAGTCTAGGGGATAGTCTTCGGGATAGCCTCATCCCGCTCGTGCAACCTGAAACAAAAGAGGATCTTGAGTAGGCTACAGGAAACAGAAGACTATAAAAACTATAAAGCTATAAAAGCACACCGTAATTTTTGTTTAAGTAATATTTTACCAATTAAGCAAAACTCCACTTAAACAAATATTGCTTAACCTTGCTTGGAGATTCCATAATGGATCTTTTTCCAGCACTGCCTAGTATCTTTAAGGGAGCATCTAGCAAGTTATTTAACGTTTGTATTATACCTCCTATAGTGTAATAAATGCAAGTGACGAAAAGAGACTTGCGAACATCATCATATTTACATACAAACATGATATTTACATAATTAGCTTACACTCCTTAGCACTTAAATTTAGATATTTTAGTAGTTTCTTAATGTAAATTTTCGGACAAGTCATCTAATAGGTGATTTTTAACAAAAAAAATATATTTCACAACCATTTATACATTAAATCTTTAAATAGCTAGGCTGCATAACATGATGGTAGCCATAACGGCGACTATTGTTTGCTTAAAGGTGATATTTAAGTTGTTTAAATTAGCTGTGAGGTAAAACACATTAATATTGTGATCGGGCACACACACTAGTTAACTAAGGCAATCTTAGCATTTTTCCTATCAAGGGCATAGCAGCAATACATATTACAGCTTGATAGAAGTTGAGAAATAAGCATGATGTTTAAATGAGCCTAGAGTTCAAAAAATGACAATAAATCGCAAATTCGTCTCTTAAAACCTAATATTGCGATCCGATCGAGTCAAGTAGTAAATGGATAAATTGAATGGTGCTTATAGAGCCAGTGCCCTGACGAAATTGTGACACCATAGATTTGGTTAAATATAGGAAATCATCCATAGCGGTTCTCACTCAGATCGGGTACATCCTCAAAGTTAAAAAATTTATATATGAAGTCCAGTTATACCTCAGTAGCAGAAGAACCGCTATAAAAGCAACCAATATCACCTTGGTTGCGATCGCCAATGGTGCTGCTGTATATTTATCCATTGGAAAATCTACTTGATGAGAAAATTATCCCTGTGTTATCTAGGGATCTTTATATTACTCTCAACAGAGAATATTTAAACGCTTGTTTCTCCGTGCTTAGTTCCAAATGCGGAGATTTAATTTGAATGACGATTAGCTTAAAAGACCAGTAGGGAACTCAGTTCCTAAATTGTGGGGCGATCGCTGAATTTTCTACTTGGCTTGCTCTATGAAAGGAGTTTGTGTCATACTTACAAAAACCACTAAATTACTAAATATCGGTCGATTTTAAGTAGTATTTTTACGAGCGCTAGAAGTAATACAGTCTGGGTAATGAGGATTGAAGATTGAGGGGAGACTGCCGTCATGCGAAAAATTGATGTTCCTGCAAACTTCAGATGCTTCCATAGTGAAAAAACATCTCTGATTTAGTAGTACAGTGAATTACGAAGGAGTATTTATGTCACAGTTGGAGCAAGCAGTGCCAGACACCTTTGTAGCCCAAGGCTTAGAAACTCTCCCCAATATTTTCGACCGAATTGAGGCTCTGGCCAAAGATTTTGCCACCCGTGCAGGGGCACACGATAGAGATGCTTCCTTTCCTTTCGAGAATTTTACAGCTTTGCATGAAGCAGGATTGCTCAACCTCACCATTCCGTGTGAATTCGGTGGCCAGGATTTGGGATTGGCAACTATCTGCCGGGTGATTGAAGGGATAGCGCGTGGCGATGCTTCGACGGCATTAGTACTGACAATGCACTATCTTCAACATGCTCATGCAGCCCGTAGCCGTCGCTGGCATCCAGAAGTATATAGGCGGCTGTGTCGTGAATCAATTGAAGGCATCGCCCTGCTGAATGCTGCCCGTGTTGAACCAGAGTTAGGAACGCCAGCCAGAGGCGGATTACCTGCAACAATTGCCGAACGAACAGCAGATGGCTGGCGTTTAACAGGACATAAGCAATACACCACGGGCAGTCCTATCCTCAGCTATTTTGTTGTTTGGGCACGGACAACTGAAGATGAACCACAAGTTGGGAATTTTCTGGTTCCGCGCGATCTGCCTGGTTTGCGAATTGTCGAAACTTGGGATCACCTGGGGATGAGAGCTACGGGCAGCCATGACCTCATTTTAGAGAATGTATTAATTCCCTCAGAGTATGCTCTAAATATCAACCCCATATCTGCTGCGCCATCTTTTGATCCGCTGATTTCTACTTGGGGCAGTTTGACAGTGAGTGCTTTATATCTCGGTGTTGCTAGTAGTGCGCGAGACTGGCTTGTTAAATATCTTTGGGAGCGATCGCCTTCTAATCTCCAAGAGCCACTAGCAACTCTACCACGCTTCCAAACTGCCGTGGGTGAGATAGAAGCACTGCTATTTGCTAATAATAGATTGATTTATAGTTTGGCTCAAGATATTGACAAGGGCAAATATGAGCCTAACGTAGGATTACAGACACAGGCTGTTAAATATCTCACTACAACTAACTCGATTCGTGCTGTGGAGATTGCCTTAGAACTAACTGGTAATCCTGGTTTATTAAAGAGAAATCCTTTAGAGCGACACTACCGTGACGTTCTGTGCAGCCGTATACATACGCCACAAAATGATGTTATTTGCCAATCTTTGGGCAAGTCGGTGCTGAAAGTCAAGTGATTATAAGACTAGGGATTAGGGACGAATGTCACTAAGATAAGGCAGAAGGCAGGAGGCAGGAGCGAATATTGTATAAATGCACTCTAAAGCATGTACTCCAGGAAGACAGCCCTCTGCCTCCTGCCTCACCCTAATAAAGAGCTAAACTTAGTGCCATTCGGATTAGGGACAAAGAGCAGTGAGCAGGAGAAAAAAATCTTCCTCCATACTCAATGCTCAGTTCCCTTAAAATAATCAGGACTTTGTTGAGTTGAGTTACTAATTAGAGCCGACGTAGTTAAACCTTGACTCGTTTTCGGAGTCAGCTTTACTCTTGATCGATTTTTTCGATATCATCAGGTGTACCAGTGGCAGAAATTTTTGATGTGCCAGATTTACCTGCACCTGAGTTGCCGCCAGAAGCGCCAGCACCCCCTGAGTGTTTAGAATCTGTGTTGCCTTGTTCTTCTTGAAGCTGTTCAAGGCGGTTTTTTTCTTGAGCTTTATCTTTTTGGTCAGCCATATCTTATTTACATTTTTCGCATAGCGATCGCTATATACTCTATCATTTATCTTTATTCAAGCGACATAACGAGGCAAATGCTTTTAATTGAAGCTTCTGGACTACGTTGCTGGCAATAGCTCACTCCCTTTAAAACTAGCTTGTGGATTTTTGGGTTATGAGATTGCCCAAATCCCTTTGCACACATTGTACAAGAACCAATACTTGCCTTCCTTGTGGACATATTCAAGACCGGGACTGGAACGCTGCACGGACATATTAGAAAAAGGATTGAGTACGGCGGGTCACGTCGGAACTAATATCATGTCCGCTTGATTACTTACTAAACCCCAAGAACCCCACCCCGCCAAAGCTGCGCTTTGTCTCCCCTCCCGAAGAGCGGCTATCCATTAGTCACATCTTTCTTTACAATCTTGAAACGCTTGTTTTGTAGGCATCTTGAACACTGAGGTGTCAAACATACTTGACAGATTGGCTCTTAGTCTTCTCGCTAAAATTAGGTTTTTATTGAGAATTGACGACGAACGAATCAGGGTTAGAAAAAGCGTGAGTGAATACTCTCGTAAATGTTGAGAAAGATCCGGGTAATGGATAGCGAAGAGCGGGGAGGGGTTGGGGGTGGGGTGCAATGACTGTGGGAATCATAACTAATTATGCGGACATGATATAACGCCTCTGGAGAGACCGATCGATACTTGGGTGAGGTGACTCCTTCAAGTAAATCAACTCGTGGAAAGAGGAAACCCAATGAGCGATCTTTGGAATCTCCACCTTCAACGAAGTAAGGTGGAGAGGATGTCAAGTGCTATCGCATCGTTATAGGAGCAATAATTAATTTTTTGGAATTTTGAATTGCTCAGTATCCTGCTTGCTTATCTACAACATTCCGCAAGGGCTGACCGTTTTGGTAGCGTTGAAGATTGTCGATAAATAGTTGTGCTATGCGTTCTCTCAGGCGTGGCGATAAGGCTGAACAATGGGGTGTGATAAAGGCGTTCGGTAGCGACCATAAGGGACTTTCCGGTGGCAGAGGTTCGGTTGCAACAGTGTCTAATCCAGCACCCGCAATCCATCCCTCACGTAGTGCAGTAAGTAATGCGGCTTCATCTACGATCGCACCACGAGCAATGTTAATTAGGTAAGCAGACTGACGCATAGAGCGCAACGCAGCTTCATCGATCGAGCCTTTAGTTTCTGGAGTTAAAGGTGTGGCAATAACTACATAGTCTGCGGCTGGGAGGAGCGATCGCCACTCATCAGCGCCCACAATTTTGTCAAAATTCGGCAGGGGTTCGGGATGGCGGCGACTACCCCAAACTGTGACTCCAAAGGCTTTAGCACGAGATGCGATCGCTTGACCGATATTTCCTGTGCCGAGAATTAATAAAGTCGCGTCTGCCAACTCTTCAAGAAACACTCCTCTTACCCAAGTGTGTTCATTCTGCAAAGTTTGCAATTTCCGCAGATTCTTGGCGTGATAGAGCATAAATGCCAGTACAAATTCCGAAATTGGAATTGCATGAACTCCTGCACCATTGGTGAGGATAATGTCCTTTTGCAAAAAAGTTGGCGTGAGGATGTGATTCACGCCAGCACTTGGTGACTGTTGCCAACGTAGCGCGGGTGCTGCTGTCAATACTTTGTCAAGGGTAGAGGTTTTCAGATAAAATCCATTGACATAAATCTCTGCATCACTAACATCACCATCGAGATTACCTTCACTATCCACCTCCACGACATCTATATTAGATGGTAGGTGTGGTTCTATATCTGCAATGAGATGATCGGGTAAAATTAGTTTCACCATTAGCTACTCCCTAATTCAATTTTTGATTTGGATTTTGGATTGTGCAACCCAATCGGCAGCACCTCTTCATTTTTAATTTTTAATTTTTAAGTTTTAATTTTTAATTGCTTAGTATCCTGCTTCTTTATCTACTACATTTCGTAACGGCTGACCAGCTTGGTAACGCTTTAAATTGTCGATAAATAGAGCTATTGAACGTTGTTTACTTTTGCGTGAATGGCCGGAAGTATGAGGTGTGATAAAGATGTTAGGAAGTGACCACAAAGGACTTTCTGGTGGTAAAGGTTCTGAGTTAACTGTGTCTAATGCTGCACCTGCAATCCAACCTTCTGTGAGCGCTTTTATTAATGCCGATTCATCGACTACGCCGCCGCGAGCAATATTAATTAGGTAGGCATGATTTGGCAGGGAACGCAATACAGATTCATCAATAAATTCTTTGGTTTCGGGAGTTAGAGGTGTTGCAATAACTACATAATCAACTCCTGGCAGGAGCGATCGCCATTCATCAGCACCCACTACTTTATCAAAATTTGGTAGCTCTTGGGGATGACGACGACTGCCAATAATTCTTAAGCCAAAGGGTTTAGCACGGGCGGCAATTTCTTGACCAATACCACCAGCGCCAATAATTAGCAAGGTTGCATCTGTCAATTCTTGGATGGCGAAGCCTCTTTTCCAGTGACGTTCAGCCTGTAAAGCATATAATTCTGGTAGGTATTTGGCATGAGCCAGTATGTAAGTAATGACAAATTCTGCGATCGGAATTCCATGCACTCCAGCCCCATTTGTGAGGATAATATCTCTTTGCAAATAAGTTGGTGTCAGGATGTGATTCACCCCTGCATTTGGTGCATGATGCCAACGCAATGCTGGTGCTGATTCTAGTATTTTATGCAGTATAGGACTTCTCGATAAAAACCAACTGAAATAAACTTCAGCATCGCTAGCATCCCCATCTAGATTTCCTTCAACATCTACTCGTACAATCTGTGTATTGGGTGGTAGATGTGGCTCAATATCAGCAACCAAATCGAGCGGTAAAATGAGCTTCATTGTAGATTACCTCTTCTTTATTTACAAGGCTATATCTGGAAATTGCCTATGTTTGACAAAAAATTAAGTGCCATTTTCCCTTGGCACTGATTATGATAATATTTAGTAAGATTTCATCGCTGATTATTTAATCTGTAAACACATAAACTCTAGATCAAAATATTGGCTTTTATATTTATACGCTCTTTTCTCTGTTCCATATATTTGAAATCCCAATGATAAATAAAGTGATTTTGCTAAAACATTATTTTTAACAATATCAAGTAATAATATTTCTACCTCGTTAAGAGCTTTTGCTCTTTCAATTAATTCATTTAGTAACAATTTACCTACACTTTTTCCGCGATATTCTTGTTGAACATACATACTACTAATATATGCTTTATGCCAGAGCTTTATTCTTGATTATTGGTTAAACGCAACTATTGCAATTAAGTTTTTATCCTCAAAACATCCCAAAATAAAGTTATTATTATCTACTGGAATTCTATCCCGAAATTGCTCTATTGGCTTAATTACTTCTTCTTGATATGTTGTGCCAAATGAATCTGGATTTTTATCTAAAGCTTCTAATCTGATTTGTCTATAATTTTCTGCATCATATTTTGTTAATTTTTTGACAATCATTAGATATTTATGTATTATTCACTTTTAATAAAGCAATATAGATTATTTATTATATTTTAGTTTATCTAAAACGTGAATATAGAAAAAATATCACCCAAAGCACCAGAGATAAGAGTTGGGAGGTATTTTGATTGTTCATTAATAATTTTTTATTGCTATAGATAACTGCTTTTTAAGAGCAGGTTTTAATCTCGAAGTAGCCTATTTACCGCAGCTACCCCAAGTTTAATATTGATTGACTACAAAAAGCTTAAATTTCAACTACTTAGCTGTAATAACTGGTTGTTTACCTGAGTATTATCATTGCTCATTACTCGTTCTAAAACAGCTTCTCTGATATTGATAAACATTTCGCTACTTCGATCTCGCGGGCGTGAAAGTCTCACAGGTAAATCCATAGAAATCTTTCCTTCATCAATCACTATCACTCGGTCTGCCAACGCCACAGCCTCTTCTACATCGTGAGTAACCAAAAACGCAGTAAATCTTCGCTCTTGCCACAAGTTTTCAATCAAATGCTGCATTTCTTGGCGAGTTAGAGCATCCAATGCTCCCAAAGGTTCATCTAGCAACAACAAACGGGGCTGACTGGCTAAAGCTCTGGCCAATGATACCCTTTGCCGTTGTCCTCCAGACAAAACATAAGGCCACTCATCAGCTCTATCTTTGAGTCCGACTTTATTGAGTACCCACAAAGCTTTTTCACGCCAATTACCTTCTAAGCCCAACCCCACGTTCTGAATAACGCGCTTCCACGGCAGCAAGCGGGGATCTTGAAACATCACTGTTACAAAGCGGCTGAGTCTATGTAGTGGTTCTCCATCCAGTAGTATTCCACCTGAAGTTGCTCTATCTAATCCTGACACAAGACGCAATAAGGTACTCTTACCACAACCACTTCGTCCAACAATAGCGACAAACTCACCTGCTTCAACTTCTAAATTCAGCGAGTTTAGAACAGTTTTATTGCCAAAAGTTTTCGTCAAATCCAAAATACTTAGTTGTGTACCCTGTACATTTGAACTCACTTGCAAAACCTCCTTTTGAGAACAATTTGAATTTTATTATTTATTTGATAAGACGTTGAAGAAAGCAAATCACACTCAAAATCAACAGAAGTCAAAAGTTAAAATCAGGAATTTTCAACCTTTAATTCTGGTGAGTTTAGCATTTATGACTTTTGGTAATTGGGGTTCCAAGCCAAGAATTTTGTTTCTAATCCTCTGGCGACAGCATCTGCTAATTTACCCAGCAGTGCATAGATTACAATACTCAAAACCACAACATCAGTTTGCATAAACTCACGGGCATTCATTGCCATATAACCAAGACCAGAATCTGCTGCGATCGTTTCTGCCACAATTAGTGTCAACCACATAATCCCTAAGGAAAAACGGACACCAACGAGAATCGAAGATAAAGCTCCTGGAAAAATAATTTGCCACAGAAGTTGTGGTGTTTTTAATCCATAAACTTTTCCCATTTCAATCAGTCCAGGGTCAACACTGCGGATACCATGAAATGTATTGAGATATAACGGGAAAAAGACCCCCATAGATACTAGAAATAGTCTAGCTTGATCGCCAATACCAAACCAGAGAATGACTAGCGGAATTAATGCCAAATTAGGGATAGTACGCAGCATTTGCAAGGAACTATCCAATAACTTTTCTGCTACACGGGAAAAGCCATTGAGTAATCCCAAACCGAAGCCAATACTGCCACCAACTATAAAACCAGATATCGCCCGCCCTGCACTAATTCCTATATGTTGGAACAGTTCTCCAGTTGAGCCTAGTTTAATTGCTGTAGCGATTACACCACTTGGTGCTGGTAAAATCCTGGTTGAAAGTAGACCAGTTCTAGAAGCAAGTTCCCAAAGAACTAATACGGTAACAGGCACAATCCAAGGAACTATCTTCTGGAATTGTTGGTTTTCCCACAATTCGTTCAGGAATATTGTATTGTTGTTGCTTTTGGTGTGTTTAAGGGTAATAGTCATGGGATTTGGAGTTTTAGATTGTCCACAAGGATGAATCTAGAAGCATCGTTCGCATAATTCGTAACTTGCTCTTTAATTACGAATTACGAATTATTAGGTCATGAAGCACTTGTTAATTGTTTCGCAAATTTTTCATTGGCGAAATCTTCGCCAATGGGACTCAATACTGGTGGCGTTAAAGGTGCAGGTTCACTTTGCAAAGGTAGGCGGGGAAATAATAATTCAGCGGTGCGATACGCTTCTTCTAAATGGGGATACCCAGAGAAAACGAATGTTTCTATCCCCAAATTGCGATATTCCAGCATCCTAGCGGCAACGGTGTCAGGATCTCCGACTAAGGCCGTACCAGCACCACCCCGCACCAATCCAATTCCTGTCCAGAGATTGGGGCTAATTTCTAAGGCTTCTCGACTACCACTATGTAGTTGACTTATGCGCCGCTGTCCTTCAGAATCAGATTGAGCTAAGTCTTTCTGAGCTTTTGCGATCGCATCCTCATCCACATACTTAATTAACTCATTGGCTGCATCCCAAGCAGCTGACTCGGTTTCTCGCACAATTACATGCAAGCGAATCCCAAAACGGACTGTTCTACCTTGTTCAGCCGCTAGTCGCCGAACTTCGGCGATCTTTTGGGCTACTTGTTGTGGAGGTTCACCCCAAGTCAGGTAAACATCTATATGTTTAGCAGCAACCCGCTTGGCGGCAGCAGATGAGCCACCAAACCACAAAGGTGGATAGGGTTGTTGAACTGGTGGAAATAGGAGTTTACCGCCTTTAATATCCAGGTAGTTTCCTTTAAAATCGACTGTTTCCCCACTGACAATACCCCGCCAAACTCTGAGAAATTCATCGGTTAAATCATAGCGATCGTCATGACTAAGATGCAAGCCATCCCCAGCCAGCTGTACCGGATCTCCACCTGTCACTACATTAATTAACAATCTTCCTTTAGAAATTCGGTCAAATGTTGCTGCCATCCGTGCAGCAGCACCTGGGGAAGTAATTCCTGGACGAATTGCCACCAGAAATTTCATCTGCTTTGTGACAGAGATGAAAGCAGCGGCAGTTATCCAAGCATCTTCACAAGAACTCCCTGTCGGTAACAATGCGCCCGTGTAGCCTAAACTATCCACAGCTTGGGCAATTTGTTGTAAATAATCAGGTGTGACAACACGAGAACCAATATCTGTGCCTAAATAGCGTCCGTCATGAGATCCAGTAGGGATAAACCAAAGAATTTGCATTTGTGTCAGACAGGGTACAAGTATATATCCTACGGCAGATCGATCGAATTGCCGGAGTTTATAGTCAGCATTTTACAGGAAATTATTTAAAACGCCAGTGATAGATTAACGATTCATAAAGAATAACTGCCCACAAGATTGACGTTTTCACGCACAGTGCCAATAATCATGACACTTTTTTTGCAACAATAGCTGTCGTGAAGAATACAAGTTTTGTGTCAATTACCCACATTTTTGCGACTTGGAAGTGTTCATTTCTGGTTTCATCGACAGAAACCTTGCTAACTTGCACTTTCTAAGTCTGTGTTTGGATAAAGGTTACGATCTTTACGTTCTTGGGTTGGCTTTCAGCAAACAGCAATTCGGTTCGAGCGCAACCCCCGCTTGGTTGGGGAAGTTAAATACACTTTTAGCAAATCCTTAGCCCTTGCTATCAATGAATGGTCTAGTGTCCTTTTCAATAGTGCCACTGTAGTTATCAACTTACTTAGGCTTAGTAGAGTGGCGGTGGCTTTATTAAGCTGTTGTGCATACAAGTTGCACAATTTAAATTGTGGGTAAGAACTTCAAACCCTCTCCCCTGCGATCTCAACGTGTAAATTAAGTACTTAACAGCTTAGTCTTGTATCGGCGTCTTTTTGTCCCCTATTCGCCTTTAACCGGATTTACGATTATTTTGATGGCAATTTTCTGCCTCGGATCTGTGCAGTTAGTTCAGTGTTGGCATTTGAGGCGAATATATAAGGCGCATCTACGAAGAAAAAGTACTAGGTCTTGCATTGTACCAAGCTCTATGCAAAGATAATTCTACCAAAGTACGGTAAGTCGATAGAACTATCGTACTTATGTAACGATTGATGCTGTCAAAATATAGCTGATTAGAAAATAGTGTTTTCAATTAATGTTAATTGGCAAATAATCGAATCTAAATCAAGCTTGAGTCAATGTCAATAGCCATTAATGAACTTTATACAGCATAACCAAAAAAAAGGATTTTAGGATGTATTAGAAGGATCAGTTCATAATATAGCGTGTGGTTGAGTTTACCTTAAAAGTCGAGAAGTCTTTGCTAAGGCAGTCACTGTCTGATTCTAGATGTTTTTAGGATTCTTTTAGACGTCAGAATTCCTAGTTTGCTGCGAATTTTGAATTGGACATTAAACTACTTAGCAATGGTTTCGATATTTATCAGAACTTTGCACTTTTTTAGCGGTTAAAGCCCTCATAAATCTATGTTCTAATCGTTTTTTATAAACATTAGAGCAATGATTTGTCGTGCCTTTTATGTCAAATTACGGGCGAATTTATTCATTTTTAAGGTTGAGGAGTTAAGGAGTCATGTCAAAATTTCGCTGGAATTATAGATCCATAGTGTTCCTGCTTTCGATACTAGATATTCTAGCTATACTGGTTTTTCATCCAGCTAAAAGTCAGGCTGAATTACCGAAATCTGATGTATCTAATATTGAAGTAGAAGAGAACAAAGCTCCAGAATCAGTTGTCAATCAAACAGTAGACACTTTAATTGCACCAGTCACTCTTAAAAAAGCTCCAAACGATCTCCGAGATCGAGTGATACCTGTATCGCAATTGTTGCAAGCTACACCGCCAACTAAGCAAAAAGCTCCAAATAATGCAGCAGGACAAGTGACATCCGTCTCGCAACTATCAGATATTAAGCCGACAGATTGGGCATTTCAAGCATTACAGTCTCTAGTTGAGCGCTACGGTGTAATTGCAGGATATACAGATGGTACATTTAAAGGCGATCGCTCCCTAACACGCTATGAATTTGCCGCTGGGTTGAATGCAGCTTTAGATCGCCTCAATGAACTAATAGCGACTTCGACAACAGATTTAGTTAAACGCGAAGACTTGGATACCATCAAAAAACTACAAGAACAATTTTCTCCAGAACTCGCTCAACTTCGGGGACGTGTAGATAGCTTGGAAACGCGAACTGCGAAGTTAGAAGCAACGAAGTTTACAACCACAACCAAACTTATAGGTCGAGTCCAAATTGTTGCTAGCGAACTTCTGGCGGGTAATAATGTCGTCACCAAGAGACCAGCACCTAACAATGTCACACTTCAAGGCTCAACTTCTTTACGGTTAAACACCAGTTTTAACGGAAAAGATTCACTAGGTATAACAATAGGAGGTGGAAATATTGAATCACTGGGACAAACAAGAGCTGGATTATTGGGAACTTATGAGGGGAGAACTGCTGATAACTCCAGTATTACTTTTGCACGCAACACTCTTATTCTCAGTGGTGTTCGCTATCGGTTTCTACCTTTTCCAAATACCCAAGTCAACATTTATCCCTTGTCTGATGGAGCTAGTGAGATAGGTCTTTCTGGCCCTATTAACCCATATTTTGAATCGTCTTCTGCAACTGGTGCTAATGGGATTTCACGATTTTCACGGCGATCTTTGGTCTATAACTATGGAGATAGCGGCCCTGGAATTGCT
Source organism: Nostoc sp. (assembly GCF_036917315.1). Classification (GTDB taxonomy): domain Bacteria; phylum Cyanobacteriota; class Cyanobacteriia; order Cyanobacteriales; family Nostocaceae; genus Nostoc. The sequence continues at coordinate 171,444 of NZ_JBALDR010000042.1, forward strand.
GTACTCCAGGGATTGGGCAAACAGGTTCAATTAGGGCTAGCGTACAGCGCACCAAACGGTGGTAATCCCACAACTAATAACGGCTTATTTACAGGCAGATATTTAGCTTTAGCACAGTTAATATACTACTCTTCTAATCGGAATTTTCGGGTGGCGGCAACTTACGTCAATACCTATAGCCCACCAAATACTCTAGGTTTTAGTGGAACAAATTTCGGCCCAGCAGTCGGGAGTAACCTAGTAAACAGCACCGTGCCTGGAGCCTCAACTGTGGGCAACCTTTATGGTCTACAGGCGTTTTATCAAGTTAATCCCAAGTTTGCAGTCAATGCCTGGGTAAGTTATGCAGCACACCGTTATTTGGGGCGCGGAGATGGCGAAGCTATGGATTGGGCGGTAGGGCTGGCATTCCCGGATCTTTTTAGTGAAGGTGCTCTAGGGGGGGTTTTAGTTGGTATGGAACCAAAAATGATTAGTCTCAGTAGGGGTGTAGATTTGGGAGCGGGTGCGGGTCAAGCAGACAAAGATACTTCCCTACACGTTGAGGCATTCTACCAATATAGAATCGGAGATAATATTGAGGTTACACCGGGTTTGATCTGGATTACTGCACCGAACTCAGATTCCAGCAATCCTGATAGTTTATTTGCTTGGGTTCGTACTGTCTTTAGGTTTTAACCTTTGACACTCCCCGGACTGAATAAAAATTTGCTGAGGTTTAATCAAAAGTCCGGGGATTCTTGAGTCTTAAGGGAGTCAACTGTTAGTGCCCGAATGGCACTAAGAAAAGCTGAAACCTCCTTGCTGGCAGGGTGTGGGAGGTGTGGGAAGATGGGGAGGCAATGCAGCATTTGTTGATATGCAGTTATTCAATTTCTCCTCTTTCTCCCCACACTTCCCCCATTCCCCACACTTCCCCCACTCCCCCCACTCCCCACACTCAAAAATCTTGTTATATCAGGGCTTTGCGATTAACTTAGTGCCATTCGTTAGTGCCCCAAGACAAAGCCCAATCCAATTTCGCGTCTTTTCTATCTAGACAAAACCGTTTAGAAAAAATTTATTAAACTACTGTAAATTTATGGAATTTAAATATTTTATCAACCAAAATTAGACCACTACACAAAAGACGTTACAAAGCAAGTTATTGAGAAAGATAACTCAGTTGGTTTTACATAAATTTACGTTTGGAGTTGTTTGGTAAAATGCTTGCTTTTTGTTGAAAACTGTGAAAGACTTTATTATGCTAAAAACTACGGTTTATCGATCGATTTAAAGTATTTAAGTAATGTCAAGCTAGTCAGAACCTGTATTAAGGGGTCGCAATTCCTAGATTTTTAAATATTTATTTTGCAGTATGGATGGGGTGAAGACTTGATGCTTAAGAGTTTATTGATGGAGGGAAATGGTAGATGCTGAAGACGTTAACAAACGATTTTGAACTCGACTTAGAAGCAGATGTGCTTGTGATTGGAGGTGGGCCAGCTGGAACTTGGGCGGCATGGAGTGCTGCATCAAATGGAGCTAGAGTTGTCCTCGTAGACAAAGGATATTGTGGTACGACTGGATGCGCTGCGGCATCTGGTAATGGTGTATGGTATGTGCCACCCGATCCCGAAGCACGGGAAACAGCGAAGGCAAGTCGGGAATCGTTGGGTGGGTTTTTATCTGATCGCAACTGGATGGATCGAGTACTGGATCGGACCTATGCAAACGTCAATCAGTTAGCAGAGTGGGGTTATCCCTTCCCTACCGACGATGAAGGCAAACCCTATCGGCGATCGCTGCAAGGGCCGGAATATATGCGGCTGATGCGGCGGCAAATTCAACGCGCTGGAGTCAAGATTTTAGACAACAGCCCCGCCTTAGAATTACTGGTTGATGACGATGGTGCTGTTGCTGGTGCAACAGGTGTGAACCGTCAGACTGGTGAGAAATGGATAGTGCGATCGCAGTCCACAATTATCGCCACAGGTGGCTGTGCATTTCTCAGTAAAGCGTTAGGATGCAACGTCCTGACGGGGGATGGTTATCTAATGGCGGCAGAAGCAGGAGCCGAGATGTCGGGTATGGAATTCTCCAATGCTTATGGCATCTCTCCCGCCTTTTCTTCAGTTACCAAAACCCTGTTTTATAATTGGGCAACTTTCACCTACGAAGACGGTACTGTAATTCCGGGGGCAAGTTCTCATAGACGTTCAGTAATAGCCCAGACATTGCTGCAACAGCCAGTTTACGCCATCATAGACAGAGCGGCGGAATCGATGCGGGCATCTATGCGTTTAGCACAGCCCAACTTCTTTTTACCCTTCGATCGTGCAGGCATCGATCCATTTACCCAACGTTTCCCTGTGACTCTGCGCCTAGAGGGAACTGTGCGCGGAACGGGGGGAATTCGGATTGTCGATGAGAGTTGTGCCAGTTCTGTACGGGGACTCTATGCGGCCGGAGATGCTGCTACACGAGAACTGATTTGTGGCGGATTTACTGGCGGTGGTAGTCATAATGCGGCTTGGGCAATATCTTCTGGCTATTGGTCGGGGAAATCGGCTGCTGAATATAGCCGCAGTTTGGGAGAATACAAAACTCAACGACAAGTTAAGGGAGTTGGAGAGGTAGTATTAGAGAGTGGGAGCGTAGCTTGCCGCCGAAGGCATCGCTCTTTAGCAACTGATGAAATTATTCAAGCAGTCCAAGCTGAAGTATTCCCTTACGAAAAGAACTATTTCCGTACAGAACAAGGCTTAACCGAGTCTTTGGGTAAGCTAAATCATCTTTGGCAAGAACTCCGCAGTAGCCAGGTAACATCAGAGAAAGAGCTTCCCAGGGCGCGAGAAGCTGCGGCAATGGTAGCTACAGCGCGGTGGATGTACAGCAGTGCCATTGAACGTAAAGAAACTCGTGGGATGCACAGACATCTAGACTATCCAGAACTTGATGCTAACCAGCAACATCACCTAATTAGTGGCGGATTAGATCGAGTTTGGGTGAAGAGTCAGTCTTTACATGGTACAGAAAAGTCACAACCCAAAATAGGAGCAGCAGTGTGATTGAGTTGGTCAGCGAGTCGCGGTGCATAGAATGTAATATCTGCGTGAATATTTGTCCAACCAACGTGTTTGACAGAGTACCTAATGCGCCGCCAACCATTGCCCGACAGAGTGACTGCCAAACCTGTTATATGTGCGAATTGTATTGTCCAGTTGATGCCCTTTATGTAGCACCAGAAAGCGATGTGACGACTTCAGTCAACGAGGCAGAATTGGCAGAAGTGGGGCTACTGGGTAGTTATCGGCAAAACATCGGTTGGGGACACAAACGTACATCAACAGCAAAAGCCGATGAAACATTCCAAATTTTGAAGCAGATGAAATAGTACGGCAAAGAAAAAGTCATGCTGGCATTAAAGAAGGCTGGAGGCAAGAAGCAGGAAGCAGAACGTAGTCCTAGAAAAGTTAGGAATTTTGAGTTTAGTGACTGTGTTCAAACTCGAAGATCCCCCCTAACCCCCCTTAAAAAGGGGGGAAAAGAAATTCTTAAAGCCCTTCTTTTTAAGGAGGAAAAAGAAATTCTTAAAGCCCCCCTTTTTAAGGGGGGTTGGGGGGATCTTCAAAGACTAGTTTGCTTAACCAGAGGTTTGAAAACACGCCCTAGATACCTTATGTCTAGTAAGAGATTCTCAACTTCAGTGGCTTGTGTCCTACTGCTACTAACTACAGGATGTAGCCAAGGAGAAACTAAATCTGCTCAATCTGTTGAGGCTGTTAATGTTAATAACACTGTTGCTGCATCCAATAACATTTCTACGCTACGTATAGGTTATGTAGGTAGTTCAGAACCTACAGGGCCACTTGGTTGGGCAAAGAAAAAAGGAATTTTAGATCGTGAGTTGCAACAAGCGGGATTTAAAAACATTACTTTTGCAAGATTTCCTAACGGGCCGGATCTAAATGAAGCGCTTGTCGCCGGACAATTAGATGTTGGCTCTTTAGGCGATACACCAGCCATAATTTTGAGAGCAAGGGGTCAAGAAACCCGATTGCTACGAATCAGTCAATTTAATACAACAGCTTGGTTAGTGGCAAAGAAGAATGGTGCGCGATCGCTTGCTGAACTTAAGGGTCAAACAATAGCCACCCAAAAAGGTTCTTATATGCATCGATATCTGCTGGGACTATTAGCTGAAGCTAAAATTGCCAAGGATGTAAAAGTTGTTCACTTGATGACTACTGAGGCAAAAGCAGCTTTAGAACGTGGTGATGTCGCAGCTTATGCAACCTCAAGCGATCTAGGCCCTTTTCTGAAATCGCAAGGGTTTCCAGTAATTGATTCTTCGGCAAATCATAAAGGTTTGTCAGGGACATCATTAGTTGTCGCAACCGAAAGCTTTCTGGCAAAACAGCCTGATTTCCCGCAGAAGTTTAATGGAATCCTGACAGAAGCAGCCAAGGATTTAAAAGCTAATTCTGAAGAATACTATCAGTATCATGCTCAAACTACTAAATATCCCATCGATATTATAAAAGTATCGTTTCCACTCAAACAGGTATCAGAAGAACCATTACCAGCCGAGGGTGTAAAACTTTTAGAAGGCACGAAGAACTTTTTAGTATCGCAGGGTTTAGCAAAGTCGGACTTTAAATTAACAGATTGGGCTGTTAATGAACAGCCGCGTTAATTTTATTTATCTTGTTTTTTTTAACGAACCACAGAGGCAAGGCAGCGCGGTCTTGGGGAGCCAGTGCGGTCTTGGGGTCTCCCCAAGTGGAGCATCTGGCGTGGTTTCCCCCATGAGCGACTGCCGCGCAGAGAACGCAGAGAGAATTTATGGAGAAGGGAATTATCAGTGAAGCTGATTTTCGAGATTTTATCTTTACTAATCACGCCACATATAAAGAAAAATCCCAACTTCTTCAAAAGAATTGCTGTTGAGAAGAGAGTAAACAACCTTCTGAATCAGCATTGACTATCTACCCAATCCAATTGAAAAATCAGGTAGAAACTATGACTATTGCACTAGACCGTCCACATAAAACCAAGTCTGCTCAAATTCGGGAAAAACTTGGTTATCCGATCATTGATACCGATGTACATACCCAAGAATTTCCCCCAGCATTCTTAGATTACTTAGAGCAAGTTGCTGGAACTGCGATCGCACAGCGTTTTCAAGAACACTTACCGGGTGCATCTCGCTCTAAATGGTTTAAACAATCTTGGGAAGAACGCCGCGCTAACCGCACCGCCCGCCCTCCTTTCTGGACTCGTCCCACTAACGATCCCCTAAATTTAGCTACCGTTAGTTTGCCAAAGTTGTTGCACGAACGCTTGCAAGAAGCTGGTACAGACTTTGCCGTTGTGTACCCCAACTTGGCAACGATGGCTCCACACATCGGGAATGAAGAAATGCGGCGGGCTGTTTGTCGTGCAACTAACACGTACCACGCTGATATTTTCCGCCCTTATAGCGATCGCTTAACACCCATTGCTGCTATTCCAATGAACACGCCCGAAGAGGCGATCGAAGAGTTGGAATATGCGGTGAAAGTGCTGGGACTCAAAGCAATTCAAATCCCCGGACATATCCGCCGCCCAATTCCCGCCTTTGAGAAGTATGGCGAAGAAGTAGCCAACGAAGCCATCTGGATTGACACCTTTGGCTTGGATAGTAAATATGATTACGATCCCTTCTGGGCGAAGTGCGTAGAACTGAAAGTTGTACCCACCACCCACTCTTCCGGTATGGGCTGGATAAATCGCCGTTCCATTAGCAATTACCAATACAACCATATTGGTCACTTTGCATCGGCTGCGGAAGCACTATGTAAATCTCTGTTTTTTGGTGGTGTAACTCACCGCTTCCCCACACTCAAGTTTGCTTTCTTAGAGGGAGGTGCAGCTTGGGGTGCTAGTTTGTACACCGATTTGATTTGGCATTGGGATACTCGCAATAAAGATCATTTGGTGGAAAATAACAATCCCGCCAATATCGATCGCCAAGAACTGCTAGAACTCTATACCCGTTACGGTGGCGAATTAGTACATGGTCGTTTGGATCAACTAGGTAGCGGTTTAGGTTTCCACGCTGAGTTATTATCTCCTCTAGAACCCGGTGATTTAGATGAATTCGCCGTTGCAGGAGTTACCAAGCCAGAGGATATCCGCGATCGCTTCTTGAATCATTTCTACTTCGGCACAGAATCAGATGATACCCGTGTAGCTCAAGCTTTTAACCGCAAAGCTAATCCTTATGGCGATGCCTACGGCGGGCAAAGCCAACGCGTTAAAGCCTTTTTAGGTTCTGATTCTGGTCATTGGGATGTACCTGATATTACTGCGATCGCAGCTAATACCTATTCAATGGTAGAACGCAAGATTATCACCGAAGAAGATTTGCAATATTTCCTGTCAATTCATCCCTTGGAGTTGTACACCAGCCTGAATCGTGATTTTTTCAAAGGTACGGCTGTCGAGAAAACCGCAGATGAATTTTTGGCTAGCAAGGTTTAAAAATCATTGTTCGTAGTAAGCACTTTAGTGCTGAAGAAAGCGCTTCAGCGCTTACTACATACCCAAATACCAATCTTTTGAATAAATAGGGTAAACTATCATGACGATTGCTCTAGACCGTCCACAAAAAACCAAGTCTGCTCAAATTCGGGAAAAACTTGGTTATCCCATCATTGATACCGATGTACATACCCAAGAATTTGAACCAGCAGTTTTAGATTATTTAGAACAAGTTGGTGGAACTGAACTTGTAGAACGTTTCAAAGAGAATTTACCAGGATCTTCTCGCTTTAAATGGTACAAGCAAAGTTGGGAAGAACGTTTTGCTTATCGCACCAATCGCCCTAACTGGTGGGGTCGTCCGACAAAAAATACTTTGAATTTGGCAACCATTAGCTTACCCAAGTTGCTGCACGAACGCTTGCAAGAAGCAGGTACAGACTTTGCCGTTGTCTACCCCAACTTGGCAACAATGGCCCCGAATATCGGCAACGAGGAAATGCGGCGGGCCGTTTGTCGGGCAGTTAACACCTACCATGCTGACATTTTCCGTCCTTTTTCTGACCGCCTAACACCCATCGCGGCAATTCCCCTACATACTCCTGAAGAAGGGATTGAAGAGTTGGAATATGCGGTGAATGTTCTGGGACTCAAAGCAATTCAAATCCCCGGTTACGTCCGTCGTCCAATTCCTGCCTTTGAGAAGTATGGCAAAGAAGTCGCTAACGAAGTAGTTTGGATTGATAACTTTGGCTTAGATAGCAAGTATGATTACGATTCATTCTGGGCTAAGTGCGTAGAACTGAAAGTTGTACCCACAACTCACGCTTCTAGCCAAGGTTGGACAACTCAACGTTCTGTCACCAACGCCCAGTACAATCACATTAATCACTTCGCCTTTGCAGCAGAAGCATTATGCAAATCGCTGTTCTTTGGTGGAGTTACCCGCCGCTTCCCACAATTAAAGTTTGCCTTTTTAGAAGGTGGTTCAGCTTGGGGTGCTAGTCTATACGCCGATATTATTTGGCATTGGGAAACCCGCAACAAACAACATTTGTTGTCAAATAACAATCCTGCTATTATCGACAAGGAAGCATTAGTAGAGTTGTACACCCGCTACGGTGGCGAACTTGTAGATGGACGCTTAGATCAGATTGGTGACGGTTTAGGATTCCATCATCAATTATTGGCTCCAGAAAATCCGGGCGAACTCGACGAATTTGAACTAGCGGGAATTGAGAAGCCAGAAGATGTGCGCGATCGCTTCTTGAATCATTTCTACTTCGGTACAGAATCAGACGATACCCGTGTATCCCAGGCTTTTAATCGTGCCGCTAACCCATTTGGGGACAGAGTTAAAGCATTCTTAGGTTCCGATTCCGGTCACTGGGATGTGCCTGATATCACCGCCGTTACAGCCAATGCCTACTCAATGGCAGAACGCGAAATCATTACCGAAGAAGACCTCCGCTACTTCCTCTCAATCCATCCTTTGGAGTTGTACACCAGTCTCAATCAAGACTTCTTCAAGGGTACAGGTGTTGAGAAAGCCGCAAATGAATATCTTGCGACCAAGAAGTAACTGTCATTAGTCATTGGTCATTTGCAAAGGACTAATGACAAAGGACAAAGGACAATTCTTTACAACGTTCCATGTTCCATTTCCTCTGTTCATTTGTAGCGTGGGCTTTGCCCACTCTACATTTCTCCTAAATTCTGTGTCTAATACCAACAATCTGCACCTTTGTTGCATCGACTTGCACCCTTGATGCATTAACTTGCGCCTTTATTGCATCGGTTTGCACCTTTGATGCATCGACTTGTACCTTTATTGCATTGGTTTGTGCCTTTGATGCATTGGTTTATACCTTTATTGCATCGACTTGCAAAAACTAACCTACACAAAAATGGTTTAATTATGGTAGTAGATATTACAAAACCAAAAGATTACATTGACCTAGCAACTTCTCTATCCAAGGAACTTACTCAATCCGCAGTTGAACGGGATGCTAAAGCTGGAGTTCCAGAAGAGGAAATTAATAAACTGCGTGAAAGTGGACTGCTACCACTAATTGTACCTAAGCAATATGGTGGGATTGGAGCTACTTGGATTGATGCTTTAAAAATTGTCAGAAAGCTATCAAAAGCTGATGGTTCAATTGGTCAATTGTATGGTAATCATCTCAACTTGACGGCTTTGGCTCACGTTTCCGGCACGCCAGCCCAAAAGGAAAAATATTATAGAGAAACTGCTAAAAATAATTTATTTTGGGCAAATGCGATTAATACAAAGGATACTAGGCTGAAAATTAACCCAGAAGGTGACAATTTTCGGGTTAATGGTGTTAAAAGCTTTGGTACAGGTATTTCCGTTGCAGATTACCGGGTATTCTCCGCTTTAGAAGATGGTGTAGAATTGCCCTTCATATTCATAATTCCCAAAGACAGGGAAGGGTTAGTTTCTAATCAAGATTGGGACAACATCGGGCAACGCCGCACTGATAGCGGTAGTTATACATTTAACAATGTCCTAGTAGAAAAAGATGAGATTTTGGGGCCGCCAAATCCCCGTGATAGTGCCTTCTCAACTTTTCTTGGCATTATTGCCCAGCTAACAAAAACCAATATTTATCTAGGAATTACAAAAGCAGCCTTCGCCGCCGCTCGTGAATATACTAAAACTACTACTAAACCGTGGATTACATCAGGTGTAGATAGTGCGACTCAAGACCCATATATTCTGCATCATTACGGTGATTTTTGGGTGGAAATTCAAGCTGCGATCGCACTAGCCGACCAAGCAGCCAAGAAGGTACAAGCAGCCTGGGAAAAGGATGCAGAACTGACTCATCAAGAAAGGGGAGAAGTTGCCATTGCAGTGTCCGCAGCCAAGGCATTAGCTAGCCGTGTAGGTATAGATATTACCAACCGCATCTTTGAAGTTACAGGAACCCGCGCCACAGCAACCAAATATGGATTTGATCGTTACTGGCGAGATTTGCGAACCTTTACCCTGCACGATCCTGTGGACTACAAATTACGTGCGATCGGCGATTGGGTACTCAACGATCAACTACCCGTCATCACCCAATATTCTTAGTGCATTGGTTATTTCTCTCTCTACCTTTATCCCCAAAGACGCGATGAATCGCGTCTCTACAAAATCTAAAATCCAAAATTGATATGACTCAACTAAAAACACTTCCTACCTACGACCCAAGTTTATTTGAGGGAGCCGCAGAGGGCTACGCTCAATATAGAACCAAATACCCACCGATTGTATTTGACAAATTAGCCGAAATATTTAATCTCAATGGTGAAGGACGACTCCTTGATTTAGGTACTGGCCCAGGATTAATTTCAATTGGTCTACGAACCAAATTTGAAGAAGTTGTGGCGATCGATCCCGATCCCGGCATGATTGCAGAAGCTAAACGGCAAGCAGCAGCAGTTGGAGCAAATAATATTACTTGGTTAGAACAAGGAGCAGAATTAATTGACTCTAGTTTAGGGAAATTTAAGTTAACCACAATTGGTAGAGCCTTCCACTGGATGGAACGCGAACTAGTGCTTGAGCGCCTTTATGAATTGCTAACTGATGATGGTGCGCTAGCACTGCTTCAAACTGGTGATAACCCTTGGGAAAGCAATCTACCTTGGAAACAAGCTGCTGTTGGAGTAGTGAAAAAATGGTTAGGTGAAGAACGCCGGACTGGACAACGAGGACAAGGCACTCGTAAACCACTCGATCCTCCCCATGAAGTCGTAATTGGCAATTCGGCTTTTGCTCGTCAAGAAAACTATGAAGTGCCATTTGAAAAATCTTGGACTGTCGATAGCTATCTTGGCTACTTATACACTACAGCCTTCTCTCTCAAAATTTTCTATGGCGATAACGCCCCAGCATTTGAAAAGGATCTCAGAGAAGCGTTACTCGCAGTTGAGCCGTCTGGACATTTTACAGAAGAACTCCAAGCTACAATTTTAGTCGCTTGGAAGCACTAACAAAATTGCACGCAAATAAAACAGAGCTTCATTCACAAATTTCAATCTTCCACTAGCACGACATTGGAGTGAGAAAGACTCACTCCACTTCCTAAATTTTTGCCTCCTAACTATTAAATTCTCAGTTCCTCGAGTCGTTTTAGGGTGGGTTATACCCACCTATTTTTTAAGTTAATAGATAAAGTTTTTTGAGTTAAAAGTATTTTTTTAATTCTTAAATAACTTAATAAAAAAGATTTTTTGTTTTTTTACATAGCAATTAATCATCATGTTTTAACCACTTAGAGGAAAATCAATAAAACAACCCATGCCAGCTTTAAAAGGAAAGTTTGAATTCAGAAAAAGCCAGAGAACAACACGTCGTTCTTTATTGTTTGCTCTAGGCTACTGCTTAATGCTATCGACGGCCCTATCAAGTTGTGGTGAAGCAAAAAATAGCACTCAGCAGTCACCAGCTTCCCCTGAGTCGGTAGCTTCATCTAGCACTACAGAGAAGTCAACTGAGAAACAAGTAGTACGGATTGTACGTTCCAAACAACTTTCTGCTTTAGCAGTTTTAGAAAAACAGGGTTCCTTGGAAAAGCGATTAGAGCCTCTGGGTTTTAAAGTACAGTGGCCTGAGTTTGCTGCTGGGCCACAACAGCTAGAAGCCTTGAATGCAAATGGACTAGATATTGCATCTACAGCCGAATCGCCTCCTGTATTTTCACAAGCAGCCGGAGCGCCTCTTGTTTATCTAGCTACTACACGCCCTAGTGGTAAAGCTATTTCACTTTTAGTTCCTGTAAACTCTCCGATTAAAAGTGTTAGTGATTTGAAGGGTAAAAAAGTAGCTTTCCAGAAAGCTTCTATTGGCCACTACTTATTAGTTAAAGCGTTAGAAGATGCGGGGTTGAAACTGAGCGATGTGCAATCAGTTTTTTTAGCGCCGCCAGATGCAAATGCGGCATTCAGTCAGAGCAAGGTGGATGCTTGGTATATTTGGGAGCCATTTGCTACTAGAAATGTACAAAATAAAATAGCTCGTGTTTTAGCAGATGGTGGTAAGTTGCGGGATACTGGCAACTTTTATTCAACTTCACGCCAATTTTATCAGGCTCATCCTGATGTTATCAAAGTGTTTCTAGAGGAGTTAGAAAAGGCAGAAATCTGGACTAAGGATCATCCCAAAGAAGTTGCACAATTACTTGCTCCTGTAACTCAGCTAGATCCACCAACTCTAGAAATAATGCATCAGAAATATGACTATGGGCTGGTACCAATCACTGATAAAACCATTATTAAGCAACAGCAAGTTGCAGATAAGTGGTACAGCTTAGGGCTTATCCCCAAGAAGGTAAATGTTAGAGACGGTTTTTTGACACCTGAAGAATACGCCAAAATTACTCCTTCAGATGTATTAGCTAATAAGTAGTTATACCCAATAAAAAATTAAAACACAGGAGAATATTATGGCTATCTCGACTTTGACAAAGGTTAAAATCAGTCCTATCGATGCTCCTTTGGGAGCGATAGTTACCGATCTGGATGCCAGTCAAGCGATCGCGCCTGAAGTCATATTACAACTTAAAGAAGCTTTGCGCGATCGCCACATTTTAATCTTCAAAGACCAAAAGCTCTCCGATCGAGAACTTTTGAACTTTTCTCTATACTTTGGTGCGCTTTTTGTACCATCTGATGAAACTCCAGTATTGGCTTCTAAACCAGGAGAAACTCCGGTAGTGATTCCAATTTCCAATGTCGATGGTGGCTATGCTGGTACTGGAGAATTAACTTTCCATTCCGATCGCAAATGGACTCCTACCCCATCTAGTGGTTCGCTTCTTTATGCGTTGGAAATACCAACTCATGGTGGAGATACGTATTGGTTAAACACCAATTTAGCCTATGAGGCATTAGATGAAGCTACCAAAGAACGGATTGCAGATTTGCAGTTAATTACCTACAACCCATTTTTGCGAGATCGGAATGCACCCCGCTCTTTGTATCGTTTAGACAAAACTATTCCTTTAATCAGTCCGATCTTTCCCCATCCTTTAGTTAGGACACATCCAGAAAGTGGTAAAAAGCATCTTTACTTAGATGCTGCTACAGAAGTTGAAATTGTCGGGTTAGAGCCGGAAGAAGGATTTAAACTGATTGAACAGTTGAGACAACATCTAACTCAACCCAAGTTTTACTACGAACACAAATGGTCTGTAGGTGATATCGTCTACTGGGATAATCAAGCTACCTTGCATTACCGTCAAGCATTTGATCCAAATGAGCGACGAGTATTAAAGCGGGTTAGCCTTGCAGGTAGTCGTCCCTTTTAGGATTTATAGCTCAGAAGATTAAGCTAATGGGCATTTGATTCTATACATTTTTAAGGCAGTCAAGAGTCAAGAGTTATTCTGACTCTTGACTGATTAAACTTGTCTAAATCTCACACTATATGCTTATCAATACAAATAATAAAAATCTTAATTGTTTTTGTTTTAAACAAGTGTTTATAAATACTTTATGTCCAAACAAAACTTGATAATATCTAAACTGAAACTGAGATTTATTAGCACTCGTTTAAAGCGCTACAACGAAAATTATTAATTTTAAAGATAAAACATATTATGGCACTTTTCAGGTTTTCGCAAAGTCTCATTTTTTCTATGAATAAGCTGCAACAATCAAAAATGAACAAGATAAAAATACTATCTGAGTATAGCCTAAATACTAAACCTATAAAAGCAAAATATAAAGAAGAATATGCAGCTTTCACGCCTAATTTAATTAAGTCTAATAAGTAATTGAATAAAAATTCGGAATTCGGGATTTAGAATCAACTTTAGTAATTGGAAAAGTTAAGCTTTTCGCTAATGTTTTTATATCAGTATTTAATCAAAAGCTGAGGTGCAAAAATGTTTCAAAATTTAGTGAAATCTAAGACAACAGTAATTAGTAAATTTTCATTGTTTTTAATACCTGGTTTTATAGCTTTATCTACTACTTTAATTAGTTGTACGTCAACTGTATCTAACACAAATACAGGAACTGTTCCTAAAGCAGAGCCAGCAGGAGCTAAGACTATAACTTTTAAAACAAAGTTACTGCGAATAGGGTATCAAAGCTCTGGTGATTTAGTTAGAGTCAGAGGAGTTTTAGAAAAACGTTTAGAGCCTTTGGGTTTGAAAGTAGAGTGGTCGCAATTTGCTCAAGGGCCACAACTTATGGAGGCGATGAATGTGGGCAAAATTGATATTGGCTCAGTTGGAGAAACGCCTCCGATCTTTGCCCAAGCTGCGGGTGCCAGAATTATCTATTTGGCTGGGAGAAGACTTGGCCCTAATTCTGGTAAAGGTAGTGCGATCGCAGTTCCGAAAAACTCTCCAATTAAAAGATTAGCTGATATCAAAGGTCAAAAAGTAGTCTTTCAAAAAGGTTCTGCTTCTCACTATTTTATCATCCAAGCCTTAAAAGAAGTAGGTTTAAAATATAGTGATATTCAAGTCTTGAGTATGCCCAATGTCGAAGCTCGTGGTGCATTTATTCAGGGCACTATTCCAGTTTGGGTAACTGGCGATCCTCATTTAGCTTTGGTAGAAAAACTCCACGGTGCGCGTGTGCTGAGAGATGCGACAAATATCGGTACTCCAGGCGGATACTATGTAGGAACACGAGAATTTGCTAAGGAAAATCCCGAATTAGTTCGGATAATTTTAGAAGAAATTGATAAAAATGGTCAATGGGCAGAAGCGAATCGTAAAGAAGTAGCCAAACTCATAGCACCTGTACTCAAAATTGATTTACCCATTCAGGAAATAATTTCTAGTCGTGCTACTTATCGACTCAGAGGAATTACTCCAGAACTAATGCAAGCCCAGCAAAGTGTTGCTGATTTGTTCTATAACGAAAAAATCTTACCCAAAAAGATTGATGTTAAAGAAGCATTGCTCACGCCTCAAGAATATGCAACTATTACTCCACCAACACTGATAAGTGAAAAGTAGAGAATAATCAAACATGAAGTTTGTTTTTTTAAACAAACTAGAATACCAATTTGCTAAATGCAAAATGAGATTTGTTGAATTAGCACAATCTCATTTTTTGATCGTGGATTGGTATTCTAGGAGGTTTAAATAATAACTTCCGATTATCTTACTTGCTTTTGAAAGTAAGACTGACAACGTAAACGCTAAAACTTACGAGGAAAATCATAATTGATGAACAAGTCATTTCAACCACAACGCCGTACAGTCTTAAAGCGTATTTTCCAATATTCTGCATTGGGACTTTTTACTTTATTATCTCCCTTGGTTGGTAGCCTTGAAGGTAGAGGCAGGTTTATTCAGCGATTAAGTTGGCGATCGCATCTACTAATTCGCTTGGTTCTACTGGTTTGGCAATATGCTTGTTAAATCCGGCTGTTAGCACCTGTTGAGCGTTCATTTCTCCAGCATAGGCGGTAAGTGCGATCGCGCGAATTTTTCCTCCCTGCTCTGGTGGCAGTGTTCTCAACTGTCGCATGAACATACATCCATCCACTTCTGGCATCCCAATATCGCTTAAAAGTATATCTGGCAAGGATTGGGCTAAAGTAGCTAGGGCTTCATTTGCTGATGTTACTGCTGTTACATTTGCCCCATACTGCTCTAGTAAGAAGACAATAAATTCTCGCGTATCTGTATCATCATCCACGACTAAAATTTTGACACCATTCAAATTTGAGGATGGCTCAGAATTGCTACTGTCTTGTTTAATCTCTAATTGATTTTGGATTAACGGTAATCTTACAGTAAAAGTTGCCCCCCGATCTTCGCCCTCACTTTCTACTTGCACTGTCCCGCCATGCAGTTCGACTAAGTGACGAACGATCGCTAATCCTAACCCCAATCCACCAAATTTTCTGGTGGTGCTGCTATTCTCTTGACGAAAATATTCAAACACGTAAGGCAGAAAATTGGGGTCGATGCCTTTACCTGTATCGCTGACTTGAATGATTGCTGAGTTATGAGTGCTGGGTGCTGAGTTGACATTAGAACATGATGATAGTCGAATATCAACCCGTCCGCCTTCTGGTGTAAACTTAACCGCATTTGAGAGCAGGTTCCAAACGATTTGCTGCAATCGGTTGGAGTCTCCCAAAACTTGTCCCAAATTTGGTTCCAGGCTGATGTGCATCTCTATTGATTTAGCTTCTGCTGATAGCCGTACTGTCTCCATTGCTGCCGAAATCACAGATGTCAGATCGACTGGGTAGATATTCAAGCTGATTTTACCTTGTAAAATCCGGGAGATATCCAGTAAATCTTCAATCAGTTGAGCCTGTAACTTCGCATTTCGCTCAATAGTCTTCAGCGCTTGAGGGATTGTCTTTTCATCAAGTTTTTTGGTTTGGAGTAGCTTTGACCAACCTAAAATTGGGTTGAGTGGCGATCGCAATTCATGAGAAAGTACTGCCAGAAACTCATCTTTTATTCGGTTGGCATTTTCTGCTGCTTTCCGGGCGGTTTGTTCTGCCTCGTATAGACGGGCACGTTCCATCGCTTGAGCGCACTGCTGTGCGAGTGCCAGCATAAAGGCTCGATCGTCTTGATTAAAGTTCTGAATTTCGGTAAAAGCTAGAGACATTCCACCGATAGCTCGTCCCTCTACGATCAGTGGAATCGAAATCCAAGCGCCGTAGTTGGACTGAGCGTATTCTTTGGCAAGATTTGCGTAACGAGCAATCCTTGTTTCGGTTGGCTCTTGCCAAATAGGCTGCTTAGTTCTTACTGCTTCTGCCAGTGGCGCGGATGCATTAATCGAGAATCGACGCCAGGAATCTAATATTTCTTTTTGCCCGCCAACAGTTTGGACAATTTCTAATTCAGTGCCGCTTTGAGTCAGTAGTGCCACAAAAACAGAACTAGCTCTCAAAGCTGCTATACCTTGCTCTACAATTACTTCAGCAACTTGTGTCGGAGTTAGAGATTCAGAAAGGGCAGCGGTAATTGCTTGCAGACGGGTAGTGCGAGATGCTGCGCGTAAAGCCGCCTGTTGAGATTGCTGTGCTTCTCTGTAGAGTCGGGCATTATCAACAGCGATCGCCGCTCGGCTAGCCAACTCCTCAGCTAACATCAGGTTTTTGGTATCGTAGAAACGACCTGAAGAAGATACCAAAGTCATAGCTCCCAGCACTCGCCCCCGAAGGATTAACGGTACACTCATCCCAGATGTTGGATTTAGTTCTTGCAATATTTTGAAGTGACTGGCGTTGTGGGTTAACCCTTGGATTTGTTCCTCAGAAATAAAATGAGTAATTTTTGATTTACCCGTCCGTATTACCTTCGCAACACCTACTGTTTGTGCCAAATCAGGCGGATAATTTTGTAACTGTTCTACCAATTCTTGTTTCTCTGGATTGGCATGGGCTGTTGCAACCCGACGGACTAATTGATTGTCACAAATAATATCAACTAAGCACCAATCAGCGATTTCCGGCACTGCTAAACGCGCCAAACCTGCTAGGGTTATCTCGTAATCCAATGATGCAGCCAAAATCCTACTAGCTTCAGCTAAGAAACGCTGCTCCTCTTCCACTTGTTTGCGCTTAGTGATATCTCGCGAAGACGCTTGCATTTCTAAAATTTCTTGAGTTTGGCGATCGCGGATAGCTCGAATAGTTGCTTCCAACCAGATATAATGTCCGTCTTGGTGACGGGCACGGTGAGTAATGGTATAAATATCTGGTAAATCAGCATTGACTGGATAATTTTTCGCAATCTCTACCAAATCATCAGGGTGAACTAACTCCTGGCTGGGATGACCAACTAGCTCCTCTGGTTGATATCCCAGTACTGTGTAGCAAGCTGGTGAAACGTACAGAATAATTCCATCTACTGTAAGGCGTGAAATAATATCAGTTGAATTTTCAGCCAGCAGCCGAAAACACGCCTCACTGTCGCGCAATTTGGCTTCAGCCTGCTTGCGTTCGGTAATATCGACGCACATTCCCACCCATTCGCGGATTTCGCCTATTTCATCGAGTATAGGCACACCGCGTATATTCATATAACGGTATTCGCCATCATGCCGTAGAACGCGATACTCAGCAACTGCAACACTGCGTGTAGGAAACGCCTGTTGCCAAATTTCCACCATCGATGCACGATCTTCTGGGTGTAGAGCCTCAACCCAACCCCATCCTTTATATTGTTCGGGACTTTGCCCTGTGAACCCCTGCCAAGTTGGAATCTCATCAACAACATTGCCCCAAGGTGCTGCCCTCCAGACAATGGATGCGCTGGCCTCTGCCAGTGAACGGTAGCGTGCTTCACTATCGCGCAGCGCAACTTGCTGTTCGCTCAAATATTGCTGCAAATCAATAACCTCTTGAGCTTTCAGGTTCTCACTCATTTTAAAAGTATTTGGCTAAAAGCGACTCGCCAGATTCTCCCATCTGCCGTAATAGTTCTGCAATTTGTTTCATCGTCAGTAGCGAAGGTTGTGTCTGTCCATTTTTCCATCGATTTATAGTGTGGAAGGAAACTCCTAATATCGTTGCCAGTTTTACCTGTGTAAATTTAAGGCACTGCCGAGTCTCACGAACCAACTGTGCAATCCTTGGCTGTTCGATTGCTGGCATAAGCTAAATATATTTTGATTTTTCTCATGCAATATAGCAGATGCTATGGCTCTAACTGCACCCATCTAAGGTTATAAGAAGAAGCAGGGGGGCAATGGGGAAGAAGATCGCCAAGGGGCAGGGCTTGTACCGAAAATCATTTTTCTCCTCTGCCCCTCTGCCCCTCTACCCCTCTGCCCCTCTGCCCCTCTGCATTCTTGTAAGTTAGTGATTATGTATTACATCAACTATCATGCAAGCTATTTAAGCTAGTAATAGAATTGTTTCAATTCAGGGGATAAAAATATGAAGGTTTGGCTTGCTTGCTTTTTAGTGCTGTTTGCCTTAGCGGAACTGTTTGACTGGTTGCAAGAATTTAATC
The DNA here is from genome assembly GCF_036917315.1 of Nostoc sp. GTDB lineage: Bacteria > Cyanobacteriota > Cyanobacteriia > Cyanobacteriales > Nostocaceae > Nostoc. The sequence continues at coordinate 189,917 of NZ_JBALDR010000042.1, forward strand.
TGCCATTACCTATCTATATTTTGGGTGGCGCTTTTTTAGCTGTTGCTTCTAACTATGATAAGATCGTTGGTTCCTATTTTGCTGATTCAAGCATTGAAGCATCACTTGAACAACCTCAGTTAGATTCACTAACTCCATCTCCTAATCCGATTTCTTTCCCAATTACCAGTTCTGTTGAAGATGTTCAAACATCTCAAACAGATGATTAGTGCTTATCTGATTTTATGGTTGACGCTGGACGTAAGCTTGCTTTAAAAATAGGAATACGTCAAAGTCTCTAAATAGCAACTAAATTGCTACATTAATATAAACATCAGGTTAAATAGCTTTTAACCTAGCTTCCGAAAATTAACTTCTGCGCCTACAAATCTACCCAATTCAGGCTATCGCCGCAACGCCGTGATTAGTGGACTATTAGAAAAACTCCGCTTACCTTTTGTCAAAGTTCAGGATTCCCGTGAAACTTCTAAGAGCAAAAGCTGGCTGCAAATTATTTTTGTTACCAGTGTCGGAGTTACCGCCTTTATCTGGGGAGTTCGGGAACTTAAATGGTTACAGCCTTGGGAGTTAAGAGTTTATGACCAGATGTTGCGATCGCGGCCAGCAGAAGCACCCGATCGGCGGATTGTGCTAGTAAAAATTACTGATAACGATCTCAAACGCGAGAAATGGCCTCTATCAGATCGGACAATCAATCAGCTATTAAAGAAAATAGAGTCTTATCAACCGCGAATTGTTGGTTTATATCTTTTCCGACCGGAAGACAATAATTTGGCGGCTAATCTCCAAAATCAAGATAACATTGTCACTACCTGTTTGTTCAGCAGTTTGGGTAGAGATGAAATTCCCCCGCCGCCGAATGCCGCTATCGATAATGTTGGGTTTAGCGATGTGGTCGCTGACAATGAAAACGACCAAAGTCTCCGCCGCACTTTATTATTTGCTAACTCTACAGATAAGAAATGTACAACACAATTTGCATTTGGTGCATTAATTGCAATTAATTATCTAGAAAAACAAGGTATTGAATACGATTTCACTAAAAAAGGAGATTTTATATTAGGTAAAATCCTGTTCCGGCGTTTACAACCTAATTCTGGCGGCTACCAACATTTGGATGCACAAGGCTATCAAATATTATTAAACTACCGTCACCCCAACAGCCTCGCCGACCAAGTAACCCTCACAGATGTTCTTAGTGGGCAAGTCAACCCCAGTTTATTCAAAGACCGTCTGGTAATTATTGGCACTACAGCAGCTAATATCCCTCCAGGTGGCTTTTATACGCCCTACAGCGCTTTGCCAGATCAACCAGCCAGAATGCCTGCTCTATTGATTCATGCACAGATAGCAAGTCAACTCATCAGTACAGTGTTGGATGGGCGACCCTTGATTTGGTATTGGCCAAACTGGGTGGAACTTATTTGGGTATGGGGCTGGTCGCTATTAGGTGGTGTTTTAGCATTGCGGTGGCAAAATCCGCTGCTTTTGCTAGTGGTAGAAACGATAACTCTATTTGGCTTAGTAGTAATCTGCGTTGCTTTGTTTTTACAAGCTGGATGGGTGCCGTTAATCCCTCCGGCTCTTGCGTTGGCGATTAGTAGTATCTGTGCGATCGCTTATACTAGCTACCAAAATCAGCGGCAAACTCAGGTGATTGTTCTGCAAATTGAAAAACAACAAGAAGCGATCGCCCAATTAAATGTACTCTTAGAAGATAAAACAGCAATTCCCGACTCGTCTGTTGACTTTCCTCCCCCAGTTGATTCACCAGAAATAAAATCAGGTGATTTGCTTTTGAGTGGACGCTACAAAATTTCTAAAACTCTTGGTGCAGGTGGATTTGGTCGGACTTATTTAGCACAGGATACTCAACGGCCGGGTAATCCTACTTGTGTAGTTAAAAAGTTAATGCCAGCGCGTCAAGATACACGATTTTTGCAAGTCGCTCGCAGATTGTTTCATAGTGAAGCTGAAATTTTAGAAATTTTGGGTAAACATCATCAGATTCCCGAACTACTTGCTTATTTTGAAGATAACCACGAATTTTATTTAATTCAACAATATATTGAGGGACATACCCTAAGCGAAGAATTACCACCCGTACAGAATGTGCAGAATGAATCATTTGTAATCGAGATGCTCAAACAAGTTTTAGAAGTTCTAGAATTTGTTCATCAACATCGAGTGATTCATCGCGATCTTAAACCGACTAATATTATTAGATGCGTTCAAAATAATCGGCTGGTATTGATTGACTTTGGTGCTGTCAAATTGATGCAACCGTCGAGTAGCGAGCAAACAGAATTAGCCACAGTAGCCATTGGGACGCGGGGTTATGCACCTCCAGAACAATTTGCCGGTCATCCCCGCTTATGCAGTGACATATATGCTTTAGGAATGATTGCTATTCAAGCCATAACTGGGATACCACCGCAAGAACTTCACCCAGATCCAGAAACGGGTAATGTGATGTGGCGGCAAACAGTGCAAGTGAGTGAAGAATTAGCGGCAATTTTAGATAAAATGGTTTGCTATCATTTTAGCGATCGCTATCAATCAGCCACCGAAGTTTTACAAGATTTGAAACGGATGTAGCCCTGGCGATTAGAAATCGCGGCTGAACTATAATTAATTACACAATGTCATTGCGAGCGAAGCGAAGCAATCGCAAAGGCTGGGATTACTTCGCTCTGCTCACAATGACTGTAAATATTTTTGTTTATCTAAACTATAGGCTGACAATACGATTGTTTCGCCTGATAATGCGATTGTTTTGAGTTACATTGCGATTGTATGGACTAACAATAGCATGTGTGTCAACTTAGAGCTAGGGTGAAGGTCATTCGCGCCTACACAGGCAAAGTCTACCTCCGTAGATTAAGGAAAAATTGAGGGTTTAAAACCCACGAAGGTGGGTTTTGGTTCTGTAGATACGTTTTTCAACCGCCGATATAACTTTCCGTAAAATTGCTAAAATACACTACAAAAGCAATACATGGTTGCAGCAAATGAACCGCAAAGGCTCAGAGGACGCCGAGAGAAGGCGAAATCAAGAAGGGATTAAGCAAGTTGATGTTGTTGGTGAATCTACTACAGATGAAGCAGAAGCTTTGTTTAATCAAGGGACGGTGCTGTATGGTTTCAGGCTATATGAACAAGCGATCGCATTCTTCGACAATGCTATTGAAATTAAACCTGATTTCTATGATGCTTGGCAGAATCGCGGCGTGGCGTTGCGTCAGTTAGGGCGATATGAGGAAGCAAACACATCTTTTAAAACAGCCTTGAATAAGTTAGAGCGATTTGAAGAAGCGATTGCATCTATTGGAAGTGCCCTGAAAATCAAACCCGACGACTACGAAGCTTGGTACAACCAGGGTTTTATATTAAGTAATTTAGAGCGATTTGAAGAAGCTATCACATCCTACGACAAAGCCCTCAAAATTAAACCAGACTTATACCAAGCTTGGTACAATCGGGGTAATGCGCTGAGTAATTTAGAGCAATTTGAAGAAGCGATCGCATCCTACGATGAAGCCTTGAAAATCAAACCCTACGACCACGAAGCTTGGTACAACCAGGGTTTTATATTAAGTAATTTAGAGCGATTTGAAGAAGCGATCGCATCCTACGATGAAGCCTTGAAAATCAAACCAGACTTATACCAAGCTTGGTACAATCGGGGTAATGTGCTGAGTAATTTAGAGCAATTTGAAGAAGCAGTCGCATCCTACGATGAAGCCTTGAAAATCAAACCAGATGACCACGAAGCTTGGCAAAACCGGGGTTTGGCGCTGAGTAGTTTAAAGCGATTTGAAGAAGCAATTGTATCTATTGGAAGTGCCCTGAAAATCAAACCCGACCACTACGAAGCTTGGTACAACAAGGGTTTCATATTAAGTAATTTAGAGCAATTTGAAGAAGCGATTACATCCTACGACGAAGCTTTGAAAATCAAACCCGACGACCACGAAGCTTGGCAAAACCGGGGTAATGCGCTGAGTAATTTGGAGCAATTTGAAAAAGCGATCATATCCTACGCTAAAGCCCTCAAAATTAGATCCAACGACCACGAAGTTTCAAACAGCTGGGGTGCGGCGTTATTTAAATTAGGGCGATTTCAAGAAGCGATCACATTCTATGATGAAGCCCTCAAAATTAAACCAGACTTACACCAAGCTTGGTACAACCGGGGTAATGCGCTATTTAACTTAGAGCTACTAGAAGAAGCAAGCGCATCATACGACAAAGCTCTCGAAATAAAACCAGACTTACACTTAGGTTGGATTAACCGAGGAAACGTAACTGGAAAGAGGATAGATTTATTTAGTGCAGCAGTACCCGACCCTGCTCAAAAATTTGCTCAAAAATTTAACAATCCCGATTTAAACAAGCCTGGCTATGAAGGTAAATTGGCAAACTATAAAGAAGGTTTGAAGCATTGCCCGCAAGACACGCACCCACAATATTCGGGAGAATTGCATAAGACAATAGGTGATGCTCATTATTTGCGAGGGCGAGATGATTATAACGCCCGCTATTTTTTTGACAAAGCTGTTACCAGCTACAAAAAGGCACTACAAACTCTTACAGCAACAAATTTTCCTGAGTTGCATCTAGAGGTTTTGCAAAACTTGATTCACGTCCAGTTAGATTTAAACGAAACAGCCGAAGTTACAGAACTCCAGCGACAGGGTACTGATTTATTGCGGCGCTTATTAAATGAACTAAATCGCTCTGATAAAAGTCAAAAACAACTAGCTCTGAAATTTGCATGGTTTCAACAGTTAACTGTTGATTTAGCTGTGCAGTCTGAGAAGCTAGTACAAGCTGTTGAATTAGCAGAACAGAGCAAAAATACCTGCTTGCGTTGGCTTTTGGATGAATGGACTGATGAAATTTCCTCTGCCAGTTATTCAACAATGCAACAACTGCTGAATCCCTCAACTGCTGTTGTTTATTGGCATCTCAGCCCTTACGCCCTACACACTTTCATCCTGAAACACAACGCACCATCACCCATCATCCTCTCTACTCCCTCCTTTTCCAGCCAGAATGAAAATGCTCCTACAACTCCTCTCTTTTTAAACGGGGCTAGAGGGGATCTGCGTCTACGCGATTTTGAAGGCTGGGTGAAAAATTGGAATCAACAATATGCCGATTATCGAGACAAAGCAAAAGACGAACAAAGCCCCAAAAACAAACTTTGGCGACAGTTAATGCCAGATAAACTTGAGGAGTTGAAAAATATCCTCAATATTTCTGCTATTCAAGAAGAATTAAACGGCATCACAAACTTAATTCTCATTCCTCATCGTGATTTGCACCGCTTACCACTCCATGCAATATTTACAGATAACTTCACCATCACCTATTTACCTAGCGCCCAAATAGGTATTACCTTACAAAGCTTGAAGCAAACAAATCTCAGAGCAATTGGTGAATTGCCCCTATTGAGTGTAGAACATCCCGACAGTGAAGGTTTTCCTATTTTGCCCCATGCAGAAATCGAATCTGCTGCTATTACCCAGTTATTCCAAAACCCTACGCCGAAACGAATTTCTGGAGAAGCCGCGACGAATACCACACTTAAAGCAGCCCTAAAAGATCGTTACGCTATTTTTCACTTCACAGGACATAGCACCTATAATTTCCATAATCCTCAACAATCTGCTTTGGCTCTTAGCGGTAAAGAGTTACTGACTTTAGAGGAGATTTTTCATATTGAGAACCTCAGAGGATATCAACTAGTTAGCCTTTCATCTTGTGAAACTGCCATCACTAGCAATCAAACTATCACTGCTGAATATGTTGGTTTAGTCAGTGCCTTTCTCTATCAGGGTGTTACCGATGTCGTTAGTACATTGTGGACTGTGACTGACGATGCTAGTAGTTTTTTAATGATTTACTTTTACTGGCAAATAAAGAAAGGCAAATCGCCAGTAGTTGCCCTCAATAAAGCAACAAAATGGTTACGTAGTTTAACATTTAGTCAACTTGAAAGAATTTATCGAGTAATCTTGGCTAAGTTAGCATCAGATGAAACGACTCTCCGTCCTTTTATCAGAAGAAAACTTAATCAAATTAGTCAAATGGAGTTATCAGAAAAGAACCAACAACCTTTTCACCATCCCTACTATTGGGCAGCTTTCACAATTACTGGTGGATAAAATTTCTTATTTATTTGCGCCTTTGCGTGAGACATTAATAGATGACTCTAAAAAATCTCTATGAAACCTAACAACATAATTACTCTGACAGCCTTCCTCACGGCTCTCACACAATTGGATGAACCTTTGCCAGACAATATCCAAACACAGCTACATGACATCAGCAAAGCCCTAATAGTCGATCCTGATAATATTATCGGAAAATTAGATGCGATCGCCGAAAGTTATCCACCCTTAGATAAAGTTTATCAAACAGAACTTACTAGAATTGAAAAAACTGGCGAACGTACTAAAGGTTTACCACCTCTGCCTTTACCAACTGAACCAACTGCGGAATTGACGAATGCAGCATTTAATGCTTTTAGTAACAATAATTCGGTATCTGCTGCAAAGATAGCTGTAAAACCAAATCTTCTGCAAAAGGTTCGGGACTTTATTCATGGCAGAACAGTAAATGACTGAGAAGATTATTTATCCCAGTATTGATTTATTCCTCTACGATTTAAAAGATGGTTTAGGAGAAGATGAGACAAAAATCAACGAGAACTGCCAAGATTTTTGTCGAAAAATATATGGCGATTTAGATAAAACGAGCTTTCAGGAAAAGCACCAAGAATTCCTGAAGCATAAAAATAATAGTGGAGATGTAAAGTTGCTCGGAAAAGCCCAAACTAGAGACTTTCCATCACCTCTAGATGGCTATTACTATCCTCTGCAAATTGGTGATACTTACGCGCTACAAGTTGACTATTCTGGTCAATTAGATGCTGACAGTAAACCTAATTATGCTCCCCAAGATATTGACGGCGCACCTTTTAGAAAACTAAAAGAAGAAATTACTAATCGCTTATCTCAGCAAACAGGCACAATTGGACAAACTTGGTTACTTTGGGGAAAGCTAACCAACACTAAAACAGAGGCGGAAGTTGAAGAGATAGCCAAAGAATGTTACACCAAAATTGTCAGCGATTACAAATGGCAACGAGATTTTATTGGCAAGGGTAAGTTCCAAGAAGGTACGATTTTTGAATTGTGGTATTGTCCACAAGATTTAGGCGTAGATGGTAAAGAATTTTGGGATGAATTTAGAAAATCAAGCTATCATATCTTAATTTGGTTGTTTCCCGAACATATTTCACCAGATGAGATGAGGAAACAAGTACAAGCTGTATATTATGATTTATTACGTTTATGCCAATACCGTCATAAAGTAGTTTGGTCATATTATCAAAGTCGCTATCAAAAACAGATTCTCAAAAAAGAATATATCGAAATTCAACCATCGATTAACCAGACAATCGAATTACCAAGGTTGCTGCAAACCAACAGCTTAAAATTAAGTAAACTCCAAGAAAGTCTGACAAATAATTTAATCAACTTATCAGACTACACGATTGCCTTAAACGATCTAGAAAATCAAAGCCAGACTATTCAATTAAACTTAGAAAATTATAAATCTCGTTTAGCATATATCCAGAAAGAATACACAAGTAGCGACTTAAAATTTCTCCAAGAGTTTAGCGAAAGTGAATTTTATGGCAAAAAATATCAGCGACAAGTAGAAGTAGATTATGTGATTCTCAGTCCAGGATTAACCTTGCTGCAAAATCTCAATAACACTATCCAAGGTATTATTGACCTAGAGCAAACTAAAAGCGATCGCACTCTCAATACAACTATAGCGATCGCAGGTGTTGGACTTGCCAGTAGCCAAATAGCCTCCGCCGTCATTCTCGCCCAGCCTAACGATTATCAACAACATCTCCGCTTCCGGGCTGAAGTTTTTGGCTGGAGTGTAGGCATTGGTGTCTTCTTTGCTGTACTAATCTTTATTAGCCTCCGCTTTCGCCGCTAAGTTTTCAGCAAAAAAAAATCGCCTCCTGAATTCAGGAAGCGCATCACCAAGGTGGTGTAGAGACGCGAAATTTCGCGTCTCTTGTTTTAACTAGCAACGTATTCTTTGACATTGGCACGACGGCGACGCAGATGAGCCAAAGCTTGATGCTCTAACTGACGAACGCGTTCGCGGCTGAGATTCAATCTCTCACCAACTTTCGCCAATGACATTTCATTACCATCTTCTAAACCAAAGCGTAAAGCTACAACTTCTCGCTGTTGCGGGGTTAGTTCTGCTAGCAGGTTGTTCAAGTCTTGGCGTAAGAATTCCTGGTTGGTGTAATACTCTGGTGATGGACCATCATCTTCGAGCATTTCTTGCAACTCAGTATCCTGGTTCTCCCCAACTCGCACATCCAAAGAAACTGGTTGACGAGCCATATTCAGGTACTCGCGAATCTGAGCAGGTTCTAGTTCTAGTGCTTTGGCAATTTCGGCTGGAGTCGGCGATCGCCCCAAAGTTTGAGCTAACTCGCGCTGCACTTTTTTGATTTTGTTCAGTTTCTCGGTAATGTGGATCGGTAAGCGGATGGTACGACCTTGTTGAGCGATCGCACGAGTAATTGCTTGGCGAATCCACCAGTAAGCGTAAGTTGAGAACTTATAACCCCTCATCGGGTCAAATTTCTCCACACCCCGCTCTAATCCTAGTGTTCCTTCCTGGATTAAATCCAGAAACTCCATATTCCGCTTTTGATACTTTTTAGCAATAGCAACAACCAAGCGTAAATTCGCTTCGATCATTTTTTGCTTTGCCCGCTTACCTTGCGCCACTGTTTGTTGCACATCGGTTTCCGATTGTTTAACGTGCTCGGCCCACTCTGAAATATCCGGTTCGCGTTGCAACTTCTTCGCCAAAGCTTCCTTGGCGTCGATCAGCGTCATCATTTGTTGCACTTGCTTCCCAAAGACAATTTCTTGTTCGCGGGTTAGCAGTGGTACACGACCAATTTCTCGCAGATAGGTTCGCACCATATCAGCCGTGAATTTGGTGTTGAGGTTTTCGGTTTGGGTATTGACAGTAGGCATTGGTGCGATGTCCTCTACTTCGTAAAGATAATGTATGTTTTATTACTAAAATGGATGGGTAAAAGTAGTACATCTATCATGAAATATCAAGAGCTACCAAAATAAATTAGTTAATGCAGCCGTTGTTAAAACGGTAAGCCCCCAATGATAGGTTTTTCTACCTTCCCTAAATTTTCAATCTTTTATAAGCACGCTGGTTATTTTTGAGAATTATTCTCTTGGACAGTTACTAACACCGAGCGGTAAATCTGAAGTCGGTATGAGTTCTACTTAACTTATAATACGATAAATCAGCCAAATAGTAAACTATCTTAAGATAAAACCTATCATTATAATTCAAAAGCAGCCGTTATAGAAAAAAAATTTAAATTTCCTTGAAATCACTGACTATATCTATAGTGACGCCAAAAACCCCTCTTCTGTTGCCAAAAACTAGCCGGATAACCGAACTTAATTTGCTGTGACAATGGAGGGATGTCACGAATTGGTCATTAGTCATTGGTCATTTGTCATTTGTACTGAGTTTCAACTGCGCAAAAATCGAGCGAAGTCGAGATTCAACCACCGCGTAGTCGTTGGCGGAGCGTCTCCAAGAGTTGTATTGGTCATTTGCAAAGGACAAAGGACAACTGACAAATGACAATCTAAAATCCAAGGTCAGCTTTGGCTAGTTCCGCAGCGGCGAATACTTCTGCGTCAGGTTTTTCTTCCCAGGCTGGCTCACCAATTTCTGCGTAAAAAGTTGCGTCGTAAGGTCGGGTGCGGACTACTACGGGCATGGGAACGGCATGACCCAATATTAAAGCTTGTTGTTTCGAGTCTAGCTTTGCCAATACCGATCGCAGTCCGCTACCACCAGATACACCTGTAAAAATCGCGTCAATGTCTTTTTCATCATTCAGCAAAGCGGTAATACGAGTCCCAATTTGCGACATAACTTCATTATCTATGCCTGATGGACGTTGATCGACTACCAAAAGTGTGACAAAATATTTTCGCAGTTCGCGGGCAATAGTCCCAAAGATAGTACTTTGGACGATAGCCGGGTCAAGGAAACGGTGCGCCTCTTCAATGGTAATCATCAATGGGGTGGGGCGATCGCAAGGATTTTTGCTTTGCAGAAATTTGTCTGCTTTTTTGACATAATGCTCGTGAATGCGTCGGGTGATCATATTCGTCACCAACATATAAGAGAGCATATTAGACTGGGAACCAAATTCTATCACAACATTCTTCCCAGATTCCAGACATTGCACAATTTTACTAATATAATTCTGGGGGCAAACTGCTCGCATATACTTCAAGCTATCCATCCGCAAGAGTTTGCGCTGCAATGCCATAATCGAGCCTTTGTGTCCGCGCTTCTCGTCGCAGAACATCTCGATTTCTTCGTTAGTCATATTTAGCAACTGGACAATCCAAGACTTGCCAAATTCGCTATACAGAATATTGGCGTTATCTAAGGCTGCGTCAGAGAGTCCTAAATCTCGGCTACATAACTTAATATCTTCAACTTCTATTTGCTCATAGCTCAAATAAAGTTCTTGGGCATCACGCACACCACGCCGCTTTGTCGATTCTGGGTCGAGGGTGTAAACTTCCACTTGACTGGGAAATAATTGCTTTAAACCTTTAACCGTATTGACGTTCTTACCTTCTGCAACGGCTTCCCAGCCATACTCGGAGTGCATATCAAAAATCAAATTGACTGCCGCATTTTTACGGATAACGCCAGCTAAAAGTAACCGCGTTAGAAAAGATTTACCAGTACCAGATTTCCCAAATACCCCATTACTCCGTTCCACGAAGCGATTTAAATCGATGCAAACCGGCACATCCATATCCAAAGGTTTGCCGATGGAAAAGTTGCGTCTTTGGGGGTCATCTTCCCAACCAAATACCCGGCGAAAATCTTCAACACTTGCTTCGTAAACTTGACTAAAGTGACTAGGAATAGTTTTAACAGGCAACAATTCTATCGTCGTGCTGGTTTGGGGCACAAATGAAGCCAAACCCGTCACCGATGGGAGGAAAGGATTTGCTGATTTGCCATTTGTTGGGGAGAAAGATTCTTCAGTTTCGGGAGTGAACATCAACATCGGCGCGAGGTTGATAGTACCGTAAGTACCACTTCCGGCTAAAACATCTCGTAAAAAAGTGTCTTCCCAACTGGGGGGATTAGCAATAATTCGGGCATTAGCAGCTCCCAATGCTACATCTGTCAGCATACAAAAAAAACGCGATCGCATCCCTTGCACAACAAGAAATTTACCCACCCGCATATCTTCTACAGAAATGTCAGGATGCAATCGGACTTCTAAACCTTCAGTTAAAGAACCTTGAATGACCGAACCTAATGGCTGTGCCGAATTCATCTGATTAGTCATTTGTCATTTGTCATTTGTCATTGGTCATTGGTCATTGGTCATTTGTTTTTCTTCTCCATCCCCCATGCCCAATTTCTCATGCCCAATTATCTAATCAATCTGAATCGAGGTTGGCGCACTTCCTGTTGATGGAGTAGTACTAATTAAAGGTTTGCGGAATTGGGTGTAAAGGCGATCGCGCCAGGTGAAGAATGGTGCATAATCTATATTCTCGGCAAAGATTGGCAATCCTTTACCTCTGATAGAAGCTGGTAAATCCAGATAGGGCCCAGAGGGGAACTTAAGTAATATCGATAATCCAGCCACCGCTAAGTCAGCTAAAGTCGGCTCATCTCCTGTTAAATAGGGACTATCTGCCAATAATAACGTCAAGGCTTCCAAGTCTTGTTTTAAAGATGCGATCGCTGACTGTATCACATCTGGACTGTAACCTACGCCAAAACCCAACACTGTCAGTAAGTCACTAGGTACTCCTTGAACCAGACTTTTAAATATATCTGGTGTTGAGGTGGGTAATAAAGACTTACGGAAATTTTGATCTTGACTTACGGCTGCAAATAGTGCTTTGCGACCTTTGATGCCTATGGACTCATCCGCCCATTCTTCTATTAATAAAGTTAAACCCCGTTGTTTAGAATCTTGCGGTATTATGGGGCGATCGGGATACTCTAAGTCTAAATACTTAGCTATTTCCGTAGAATCCGCAATATATTTATTACGATCCTTTAATACAGGCACTTGTCTTTGACCAGTCAGCCGGAACAGTTCCACTTGTCCAATCCCAGGCGTGACCTCTATTTTGCGGTAATCTAGTCCTTTAAAATCTAGAATTAGGCGCACTTTCTCTGAGTATTGAGAGAGTTCCCATTGGTATAATTCCAGCATGTGTTCTATCTCTTGTAACTGGTCAACTTATTAACTTTACAATTGTATCTTTAGTTTAAGTAATTTTTATTGGTATTAGTTGGTTAGCTGTCTATTTAATTGACATTAGGGTTTAACCGATGCCTGATTTTTGGCAAAATTATCAATTAAAAAAAATATTGTTTTCTGATAGATTGCAATATCAAATAATTAAGTAATTTAATTCAGCATCTAAATAAACTCAACCCCTCATTCGTGAGTCTTCAACAGTTAGTGCAATTTTTGTCAGCGTTAGTCTACGTTAAAAGATTTCGGTAATTAATTTCTGTGTTTTTGCTGAATAATCAATGGTTAATTAGGAAATATAGCCTTCTTCTCTATGTAATTCAGGATTTATGAATCAACTATTATTTTACGTATAAGTATGTATATAAATTGTCTTTTGAGTATAATTTTTCTCCAGACCCAATTTTAACTCATAACTTGTAGGGGTAAGAGTTTCACACTTTCTGAGAATTTATGTTACACCGAGTGGGATTTTTAAATTTTCGTGTGATAGAGAAAATTTGCGAAATATATGGTAGATATATTTCATACTTATCAACGCGAATCGAGGTTAAATATCTTACCTCACTAGCACAAGCTCTTCTAGAGAAAAATCTTACTTCCCTCTTGAGTTAGATTTTGTGCATAGCAAAATGTTATAAATCTTTATGTAATGTGTGGACAAAAAGAAAAACAAAATTTATGAAGACAAATTACAGCAAATTGCTGACCGCGTTGGCAGGCATAGCAGGATTTACTAGTTTCAGCGTCCTCATTACTTTACCATCTGATGCAAAAGAGGTACTAAATCCTAACCCTAGTATTTTCAACGAAACTCCCTATAACCAAGGTCAACGCCTCCAAGCAAACACTTATACACCTGCCGAAGCTGTTTCCCAAATAGAAAAGGGCAATACCAAACGCAAACCAGTAGCACAGAATAGTGGTGCAACGCTAAATCCCAAACCAAGTATTTTCAACGAGCCTCCCTATAACCGTGGTGGTGGTAGTGTTACACCTAGTGAACCTACACCCCGCACCCCACGTCCTATCCCGGACGAAACTCAACCTACCACACCATCTACTGATACACCTTCTACAACTCCACCAAAACCAGGAGCAAGTAACAATCAAGGCAAAAACTTGTTAGCCTTGGCAGAGTCAAACGCTTCCTTTACCACCTTGACCAAGGCTTTGAAAGCAGCAGGATTAAGCGCAGCTTTGCAAGGCAAAGATAACTTAACTATTTTTGCACCCACTGATGCAGCTTTTGCTAAGTTGCCACCAGATGCTTTGCAAGAATTGTTAAAACCAGATAACAAAGAAGTATTGCTCAAGATTTTAACTTACCATGTAGTAGCTGGTAAGGTATTGTCTACTGACTTAAAGTCTGGCGAAGTTAAAAGCCTCGAAGGTGGCACAATCAACGTTAAAGTCGATCCTGCTACCGGTGTAACTGTCAATGATGCTAAAGTAACACAGGCAGATATCACAGGTAGTAACGGCGTAATCCACGCAATCGATCAGGTGATTTTACCCCCTGACTTGTAGTTGTAAGGTATCAGCACAACTGGCAACATAACTAGATTGGTATAAAGTATTAATACGTTAAAATTCCGTTCAGATGTTAGTTTTGGACGGTTTTTTTGTTTGCAGTTAGTTTTTGATCTTTATCTTGCATTTCTAAAAGTTCAGGAATAGTAACAAATTTATAGCCCTGTTTCCGAAAGTTGGCAATAATTTCTGGTAAAGCTTGCACAGTTTTAGAGCGATTACCACCACCATCATGCATTAGCACAATTCCACCTGGCTTGGCCCTCCTAAACACATTATTAATTAATTTTGGTACAGCAGGACGTGAGTAGTCTACAGAGTCAGATGACCAGCGAATGATGGCATATTTGCTATTTCTAGCGTAACTAGCCACCCCATTATGCATAATTCCCCCTGGTGGTCGAAATAAATTTGTTTTAATCCCTGTCACTTGATAAATCAAGTCTGCTGTGTGGTCAATTTCATAGGCAGCTGCTTGTGGATTTAAGAATTGATACCAATGATGCCAAGTGTGATTACCAATTACGTGACCCTCAGCAATCTCCCGCTTTACTAAGCCTGGATAATTCTTCACGTTTTGCCCAATGAGAAAAAATGTCCCTTTAATCTGATTTTTTTTGAGAATATCTAGTACTTCCCCGGTACTTTCAGGCCATGGCCCATCATCAAAGGTGAGCGCAATTACTTTCTGTTTGGGAGTCAATTTTGCCGCATCAACTACTGCCCCTTGAAAACGTAGTGGCACAGTATATGAAAAACCTTTTGTTTGTACTTGTTGCTGCCAACTTCTAAGCATCGTCGCTTTGAGTTCTTCAATCTGCTGCTGAATTCCAACTTTGCTTGGTTGATTGTTTACATTTATATTCTCTGTACTTTGAGCATTAGAGGAGCTTGACTTAATAAGCATCATCGTGCTGACACTCACACTCCCACTCAAGACAAGCAACGTAACTAATATTTTTTGCAGACCAAAAAATGACTTATTGTCGTCCACTTCATAGCTCCTTCAAGGTCGAACCATCTTTTTTTCACAATACTTATGGCAGCTTTTTCTACTCTGTAAGCCTTACCATACAAGCTACAGTTATGACTGGTATATTTTTTTAAGTTAGCTCCAACCCTGACTCTGAAAAAATACCTTACCCGATGGATAATCTAATATCTATAAGCAAAACCCTCACCATAAAGGTGAGAACCTTCTTACGCATTAATTTTTGTAATCTATAGGGTATGAGGAAATTTCGAGAACTGTAAAAGGCAAGTAAAATAATTTGTAATTAAGTTAAGTTTTGCAACGGACATTCAGATAAGAGCCACAAAACTTGACATTTCTTAGTTGCGAGGGACTTAACCCCCTATAATTTATTAATCCTGCCTCATTAACTATGAATCTTAATGTAGGCTAAATATTGCATATTCTATTGACGAAGCCATTGCGAAATGATGACGAAGATGTGACCTTTCTTGAGTAATGACGGTAGAGAGCAAATCTGTTAAAAAATTTCTTCGATCCCCAGCAGCGTTAGAGCATTGAACACCATTAACTGCTGAAAATTCTGCAAATAATGCTTTTAAAGTGAGTCCGAAAATTCCGCACGCTTGTTTCTGTCTCAAAAAAGGGACTTCCTATAAATCATCCATTTTGTGGGGTAAGATGCCCACCCCACAACAAGAGTTAACAGGAAGGATACTTTTATTTGGAAATCCCTTATTTTAAAGGGTTACAGACTAGACATTACATCGCGTGCAACAGTTAAAGTCTGCTCAATGTCTTCTTCTGTGTGAGCAAAAGATGTAAACCCAGCTTCAAATTGAGAGGGTGCTAAGTAAACACCACGCTCTAACATTCCGCGATGGAAGCGTCCGAATTTGCCTGTATCAGACTTTTTCGCATCTTCGTAGTTATGAACTGGGCCAGCGGTAAAGAATAAGCCGAACATGGCGCTGATTTGACCGCCGCAAGCTGCATGACCAGTTTCTTTGGCAATTTGCAGCAAACCATCTGCTAGTTTTTTAGTAATTCGCTCAAGAGACTCGTAAGTACCTGGCTTTTGCAGCAATTCTAAAGTCTTAATCCCAGCAGTCATCGCCAAGGGATTACCAGAAAGAGTCCCAGCTTGATATACGGGGCCGGCGGGCGCAACCATTGACATAATATCTCGGCGGCCACCATAAGCCCCTACTGGCAAACCACCACCAATCACCTTACCCAAGGTTGTTAAATCGGGAGTGACGCCAAATTTTTCTTGAGCGCCACCGTAAGCAATGCGGAAGCCTGTCATCACTTCGTCAAATACCAATAACGCTCCATACTCGTGAGTTAGTTCCCGTAACCCTTCTAGGAAGCCAGCATCAGGTGCGATAAATCCAGCATTGCCGACGACTGGCTCAAGAATGACACCGGCAATCTCGTCGCGGTTTTCTTCAAATAAAGCTTTGACTGCTTCTAAGTCATTGAAAGGTGCAGTTAGAGTGGTGCTAGTTGCTAATTTAGGTACTCCCGGTGAGTCTGGCAAACCAAGTGTAGCAACACCTGAACCCGCCTTTACTAGAAACGCATCGGCGTGTCCGTGGTAGCAACCTTCAAACTTGATGATTTTTTCCCGGTTGGTGAAAGCCCGCATCAGCCGCAAAACTCCCATACAGGCTTCAGTTCCAGAGTTGACAAATCTGACCATTTCGATGCTAGGAACGGCATCGATGACCATTTCTGCCAAAACATTTTCTAGGACTGAGGGAGCGCCGAAACTGGTGCCTTTTTCTAAAGCTTCATGCAACGCTGCAATTACTTCTGGATGAGCATGACCGCAAATAGCTGGGCCCCAAGTGCCTACATAATCTATGTATTTATTGCCATCTAGATCCCAAATATACGCGCCTTTGACACGATCGAAAACGATGGGTTGTCCGCCCACAGATTTAAAGGCACGAACTGGAGAACTGACTCCTCCGGGCATGAGATTTTGAGCCGCGGCGAAGACTTCTTGTGATTTTGTTGTTTTAATTGTGGTATTTACCAAAGTTCTCTCCTAACAGTGGGCAATAAAACGGTCTATCTTAGAATAGGGTCAAACACTGCTTAGAATTTCTATCCTATAAAATTAGCGGAACCAAAAAAATAACATTATGTTATGCAAGTCCAATGAAGACTTGACTTTGGATATTTAATTAAAAAAAACATACCAACTGCCCTATTTTGAATGGTATCGTGAATCCATAAATTATTCTCATTAGAGCAAACTAGCTGGTATGTCTTCTAACGATTCGCGATCGCTGCATTACACCATCCCGGTTGAGAAAATTCGCTACGATGAACGGGGTCTGGTGCCTGCAATAGTCCAAAACTATCTAGATGGTACTGTCCTGATGATGGCGTGGATGAATCAGGAGTCGTTACAAAAGACTTTAGAAACTGAAGAAACTTGGTTTTGGAGCCGTTCCCGGCAAGAATTGTGGCACAAGGGGGCGACTTCTGGGCATATCCAAAAAGTGCAGAGTATCCGTTATGACTGCGATAGTGATGCGCTGCTCATTGGCGTAGAACAATTAGGAGATGTTGCCTGCCATACTGGAGAGCGCAGTTGTTTTCACCAAATAGAAGGGAAGATTGTCTCACCTCCAGGAGATACATTGTCGCAATTGTTTCAAATAATATGCGATCGCCGCGATCATCCTACTGAAAGTTCTTACACTTGTAAACTCTTTGCAGGTGGCGATAACAAAATTTTGAAAAAAATCGGTGAGGAAACCGCTGAGGTGGTAATGGCCTTTAAAGATGATGAAGCAGATGCGATCGCAGGTGAAGTGGCTGATTTGCTATATCATACTTTGGTTGCCTTAGCTCACCATCAAGTTGATTTAAAATCTGTATATCGCAAGCTCCAAGAACGTCGGCAATAGATCAAAAAAACAATTCATCCTACCGTGGATTTGTGAAAAATCTTTGCTGAATAGTTTTTATTCCTTATCCACTCCAACGGTTATCAGTGATAATACTGCCGTCTGGCATAGTGGTGTTATGGAGAATAACAGTATCATGACTGTCAAAACTCATATTAGTGACATCTATCAAATTGGCATTGGTAAAGTCAACATTCCTGAAAGAAACGTTAGTCAGATCAGCACCAGTCAGGTTAGCATCCCTCAAGATAGTGTCTTCCAGGCAAGACCTATACAAATCAGCACCACTGAGGTCAGCCCCTGTCAGATTAACGCCCTCGAAAAGAACAGTCAGGGAGGCATCTCTGAGGTCAGTCCCAGCGAAGTTAGCACTTCCTCTCACGTAAACACTTTCCAACTTGGCTCTTCTCAAATCAGCCCCAGCGAAGTTAGCACCCACCAATTCCGCATTATCCAACCTGACTCTAAACAAGTTAGCACCACTCAAATTGGAACCGATGAGATTAGCACTACTCAAATTGGCAAAACTCAAGTTAGCCCCAGTAAGATTGATACCACTCAAGTCAGCCCCACTCAAATCAACCCCAGTAAAATCTCTTTCCCCAGCAGCATATCGTTGCAACAACTCCTCAGCAGTTATCCTCATCTATACACCTCGGCATTAATTAACACGTATAAAGATAACTTACTAAACCTCTTCAACCCCCTCTAAGTTATTCGCAGGTGGCGATAACAAAATTTTGAAAAAGATTGGTGAGGAAACCGCTGAGGTGGTAATGGCTTTTAAGGATGATGAAGCAGATGCGATCGCAGGTGAAGTGGCTGATTTGCTATATCATACTTTGGTTGCCTTAGCCCACCATCAAGTGGATTTAAAATCGGTATATCGCAAGCTCCAAGAACGTCGTCAATAGAGGGAAAATAAGCGCACATCTGTGCGCCCCTACTCAGCCAGAATTCGATTGAGATACTGTAAAATTACCACAGCGATCGCTACGCTCAAGATGAAGCCTAGCCAGTAACTATTAGTAATAATTTGTGGTCGATCTAATGCCCATCCACCCAAGGGATGACCAATAAAAGAGCCAACAGCCCAGCATAAAGCGTTGATGGAGAAATAAACGCCGCGTTGATTTTCTGGGGCTAACTCAGTCACTAAAGAGGCAGCAGATGGGGTATAAGAAACAATCGCCACTGCAAATACTCCCAATGCCAATATTACCCAAACCAGATGATGAGATGGGGCTGTACCGCTTACCCAAATCAGGCCGAAACCAATTGCCCAGAAAATGGCGGAAACAGTGAGCGCGAGTGTGTGAGAGCAGCGTTTTAAAATACTAGTGACAGGCAACTGACAAATAATTGCGAACACTAGATGCCAAGCAAATAGTCCGCTAATGGTAGTTTCAGCAAATCCCTTGGCGGTACTTTCGACAAAGACAAAGTTTTTGAAGTAAAGCGGCAGGGTGCTGTGGATTTGAGAAATATAGATTGTAAAGAATATATTAACTGCGATGTAGACCAGGAAACGGCGATCGCTTAATACTGCCATCCAAGCAGCAAAAAGTTCTGTCTTTTCAGATTCCTCTATCTGCTGTTGTTCAGTTTCACTAATCCCCACATAGACAACCCCAAAAAATACCATAAAAGAGATGGCATCAATCACAAATAGCCAGCGATAACTCCCAATTATCGCGATCAAAAACCCAGCCAACACAATTCCGATCGCTAACCCAAGATTATCAGCTAGTCTGGCGATCGCAAAAGTTTCGCGGCGATTGTCAATTTGGCTAGCGTCAGCAACCACAACTTCAGCCGCCGGCCAATAGAAACCTATCCCTAAACCGCTAATCAAGCTACCAATTATCAAAGTAGTGAAATTATTGGTTGTCGCTAAAACTAGAGAAGCAATTGCTGAAATCGCCGTCGCTAGCAATAAAGTGCGGCGGCGTCCCCAATATTCAGAATCAGCCAAAGAACCACCTGCAATCCGCCCTAGAATGCCGGAAATCGAGGCGCTACCCAAGGCTACCCCAACACTGGTTGCAGATAAACCAAGTTGATTAACAAAAAAGATGGGGGCATAAAACAAGGTACAGCCGGTGCCAACTTCTGAGAGAAATCTCCCAATTGCGAAAATCCAGACCTGGGGATGTATCGAGGGCAACCACGATGATAACTGAGATTGAGAAGCTAATTTCATGAGCTTAAATGTCATAGGTTGATGACATTTTTGTAATTCTTATCATTGGCTACTATTTTCCTCACTCATTCCACAGCGTTTCCACAGGGATTTTAGCAGTTTTCCACAGGCGCTATACGAGCTAATAGGCTTCTTGCTGTCTTACTGGGGATTGTTGATTATAAGTACCAAAGAAGTTTAAGGACTGAGTTTTTATGAAGTAAAGTAACAAAAAATTGCCTTAAATGCCTATTCTGTCGTTCGTATTTATTTTTTATACAATCGTTTTTAACATTTCGCAGCATTGACAAACCCACCCCCTCTTGGCGCACAATGATGCGGCTTGCTTTTATAATCCGTTCAATCGGCTAGCATCAAATGTGTAAAATATATTACCATCAGATGTAAGTGCAGATTGTCGGGATAGCGAAAGAGCGTGTAAAGCCCTAAACCGCTTTACCGCAAGCAACTTGTCCCTCTTGATTATCCTCATAGGAGGAAAATCTCATGAAATCAACGGTTAGCATCTTTACAGAAATTCCTGAAACACTCCACGAATCCTTAAAAAACTACTTAGAAACCCATCCCGATTGGGATGAAAACAGAGTACTGACGGCGGCACTATCATTGTTTTTACTCCAAAATGGAGATAGCGATCGCCGTGCGGCTCGAGTCTATCTGGAAACTTTGTTCCACCACTCCACAGTAGAAATGCCCTGTACCGACTCACCAGCAACAGCTAATTTACTAGACACCCCATAGGTACTGGTATCAAGGGCGTTATTCCCCTATTAATGGGGCACGGCATACCGTGCCCCATTGACGGGATTTTAAGCTAATAGCGATCGGCAATATTAAAATAAAAAAGATCGGTAGATTCCGATCCATAAAAAAGTTCTAATAGTTTCTCTTATAGCCAAAAGTAGTTGGTAACGGACCGGAATTTACCTTTTTTCTCAGTCTAAGACTGGGAATACCTATTTTGAGGCTGCCGCCTCCCTGACTTACAGCAGCAGCCCAATGAGCAGCATTTCAAGATAGAGGGTAGAAATGGGGTTTCAAGAGGACTTTAGCTTAAGTTGGCTACCAATGCACAGCTATTTACCCTATGAACTCTAATCTCAGCACCGTTATATCTACCAAAACGGTAACATGCCAAGAAATTTTTTCTAGTGGACTCTCTCCCCTGTCCACTATCTTAAATAGATAGACAAATAAATATCTCAAATCACTGTTTGGGGTGTATTTGAGGAATATCTACTTATTTTGATTATCTAAATTTGTCTGTTACTAAAACCAAGAAAATTCATCAACCACTACCCCAAGAGTCAACAGTCAAGAGTTAAAAAACTCTAGACTATAAACTTAGGATTTGGCTTCCAAATGCTGGGGATGAGCAGGGGATTCAAATTTATAGCCTACGCCACGTACAGTTTGAATTAATGCTGGCTGACTAGCATCAATTTCAATCTTCTTGCGAATTTGGCCGATATGTACATCTACAACCCGTTGGTCGCCGACATATTCATAATCCCATACCTCTTGGATTAGCTCCGCCCGCCGCCAAACTCGGCCTGGATGACTAGCTAAAAAATGCAACAAGTCAAATTCCAGAGCAGTTAAGGGTACTGCTTGGTTATTAAGTGCTACCTCCCGTCGCACTGGATCGATCATAAGTTTTTCAAATACCAAGCGTTTCTGCTCGGCCGTAGTTATCACTCGCTGACGCCTCAAAATAGCTCCGACTCTGACTTCTAGTTCTCCTAGCCCAAAAGGCTTGGTGAGATAGTCGTCAGCACCTTTAGCAAAGCCGCGAATTTTGTCAGCTTCGTCAGCACGGCTAGTCAACATCAAAACAAAAACACCATTACGACTTTGCATCTCTTGGCAGAGGTTAAACCCTGTGACATCTGGTAAATTCACATCTAGAATCACCAGATCGGGGTTAAATTGCTCAAATAGATTTAAGGCTGTTTTTCCGTCTTCGGCAGCCTCCACCTGATAGTTCTGTTTAATCAAAAAGCGTTGGATTAAATTCCGAACCGCAGGGTCGTCGTCAACTACAAGAATCTTGGCGGGAGCCATGACCATTACTTTGCACAAAAATTCGTAAGATTAACAAGAGAATTGCGTAAAAACGCAGTTGCCACTTTAGGACTAACTAAGAATCTACATGGCTACGGTATAACAATCCCGATCGCTCAAAATAAATACTCTAATCAGGATTGTAGGCAATTAGAAGGCGAAACTTCTGTTAGCCAACAGTATATAAGCGCTCTGACTTTAACTGCAACCGTTCTTGATAGCAAGACACCTTCTCAATCCCAGTTAGGTGGCAACTTAAAACGTTTCAATTTTAAATCGATATGTGGATATATACCACAAGCGATTATTCAGTATAATTAAAAAAAACTCTTTTAGGGCACAGTAAGTTGCCAAATTTGAAACATTAAAGTTGATTTTTTCATAAAAACCATGACTTTTAGGTACTCTCCGTTCAAATTCTAGATTAGAGCCAGAATTAGACAACGACATGAGGGTATACACGGAGTTATAGCGATATGTTAAAGTGACTATAGTTGAAATTACAAAGTCGATCAAACTAACCCGTGCTACTATCCTGGTAGGGCATATAAATTAGGTCGAGACTTTAGTTTCGATCAAAATAAAACCTAAAGCTGTTTTTTATTCGATAAAAGACTGCCGCTGATTGAGGCTGAAGTAACAAACTCCCATGAGCGATCAAAATCCCTACGAAAAACTTGGGGTATCAGAAGAGGCTAGCTTCGATGAAATTCAGGATGCTCGTAATCGCCTATTCGAGCAACATAATGGCGATGCCAAGCATTTAGAAGTGATTGAGGCAGCTTACGATGCGATTTTAATGGATCGCTTACGGATGCGCCAGGAAGGTAAAATCAAAGTCCCTGAGCGGATACGGTTTCCAGAGTTGCGAGTGCAATCGCCTCCTAAAGAAAGTCCAACCCCTCGCGAGCAGTCACCCGCATGGCTGCAACGGATGCTGGATCAGCCAACTCCTGCGGATATACTCTTACCAGGAGCTTGGTTTCTCGGTTTGAGTTCTATTAGCCTGTTCTATCCAGAGGGAGGCGATCAGGTTTTGCAGTTAGCATTGGTGGTTGGCGTGGGCACTAGTATTTACTTTCTTAATCGCAAGGAAGGCAAATTTGGCCGAGCAGTTTTGTTCACCCTGGTCAGTTTAATAATTGGCCTAATCGTTGGGGGACTAGTTGCTAGCTGGCTCTTACCACAAATATCATTTATCAGTCTGGAAACGAATCAGTTCTCTACTGTAGTGACGTTTATATTGTTGTGGTTAGTTAGTAGTTTTCTACGTTAAACCACTGCCGTAAGTAGGTTTGTATAAAGAAGACATGGTTTATGTGTGTTCTTCTAAAATAAAAAGTCAGGAGTCAGAATACCTATTCTGACTCCTATTTTAATTTGCAACCCGAATGCCGATCAATTGAATATGTTGCAGGTACAGAGCCTTTTAGACAAGGTGTTTAGCTTTTAGAACTAAATCTACAGCAGCGCTAAAATCCTGAACAATTAAGTCGGGGTGGTAAAGTTCTAGTTGGGTGCGATCGCGAATCCCAGATTCTACAGCCATCACCTTAATCCCATAATTTTTCGCAGCGGTGATGTCAGCTTCCGTATCTCCCACCATCCAAGTATCAGCAGCTGGGGGCAGTTCTTTTAATGCCCTAGCCATTAACAAGGGCTTATCTTCAATATCGCGAGTTTTAACGTAGTCGTTACTCAGACAGTAACAACGATTTTCCGGGAAAAATCTCCCTAAATCGTGTTTTTTAAAGGCATAATCTAGTTCTCGAACTCGGCGCATCGTCATAACTGCCAAATCAATTCCAGCTTGTTGTATTTTTAACAGTGCATCCACAGCGCCAGGCGCGAGGGTGTCATAGTTGAAATAAGCTTCTGTATGCACCGTTTGCCGCCGTAATTGGGCGAATTCTTGAGCTTGAGCTTCGTCTAACCCGGAATTTAAGGCGATTTGTTTTTCAGGAACACGCGATCGCTTTAACTGCCAAAATTCCGCTTTCGGAAGTTCTTGCACTACTTGATCTGGGCGACGGGTTTTATCTAAGCAGAATTGATAAACGCGGTAATATCGTTCGGAAACATCAATAATTGGGCCGTCGAAGTCAGTAATCAATCTTAGCATCGGCGGAAAATGTTAATTTTTATTAAAATTATCTCAGATGTATGGCTATTTTTCGAGACTATCAATTTTAGCTAATTTCAATTGATATTTTGTACTCAGGCAATCATTGCAAAGTACCGCGTTTGATTTGTTCGCTTTCAATAGCTTCAAATAAGGCGCGAAAGTTACCTTCGCCAAAACCTTGAGCTTGGAAACGGCGTTCAATAAATTCAAAGAAAAATGTCGGCTGTTCAAAAATGGGCTGGGTGAAAATTTGCAGTAGTAGGGGCGCGGTTTGTTTTGTCCCTACGGGAGTATATTCTTGCCAGTCCACCAGAATTTCCTGTTGAGCGATCGCTTCTAGTTCTAAGGGTGATAGCGTGAGTCCTGGCCGCTGTTTTAGCTGCGAGTAATAGGATTGAGGAACCGAGAGTAAGGATAAACCACTGGCACGAAATTTAGCGATCGCACTCACAAGATTAGTCGTCCGCAAGGCAATATGTTGAATTCCTGGGCCCCGATTGACATCTAGAAATTCCTGAATTTGAGAATTCTTAGAAGCAGGTTCATTAATTGGCAATTGGACGCTACCGTTGCGCGAAACCATCACCTGGCTGTGTAAAGCAGAGCGATTGGTTTTAATTTTAAATGCCTGCTGGGGTTGAAAATCTAGAATTTTTTCGTACCAAGCCACAGCACGATCCAATTCACCAACTGCTACGTTTAAGACTATGTGATCTATGGCGGTAAAAGTGTTGTCATTTGTCATTTGTTCTTTGTCATTTGTGTTAGTTACAAATGACGACGGACAAATGACCAATGACCTTTCTATTAATGTATGAGTCAGTCCACCCCAGGCGGCAATTTTGCCACATTTGATGAATTCCGTACCTTCTTGGCGTTCCTGGATGGGTTGTAGGATTGTCGCACCGTGTTTTTGAGCTAGTGCGATCGCGCCTTCGACATCTTCGACAGCAAAAGCGACATCTGCCACACCAGGTGGATATTGACGCAGAAATTCAGCTACTGGACTTGTAGGTAATAGTGGTGAAGACAGAAAAAAGCAGACATCACCATTTTTCACCACTTCTGTACAAGTGTGAAATGAACTGATGCGATCGGTTACTGCTTGAAAACCAAGATGGCGTACAAACCAATCCCGCCACACTTTGGCGTCTTCTACATAGAAATGAATGCGATCAATTTTCATAGATATTGAAAATCCAGCATAACAGTTTATATATCTGTAAATTTTGCCTTTTTTGCTAGATTTTCACGTCCTTCCTAAGCAATAATTATGTACACTTACTCCACCTTTAAAAGAACAAATGACTATCAGGTTGAATGTTAATTTCCATTGGTACAGCTTGCGGTTCAGCAGAAAGAGCAAAGAAAATCGCATTGGCAGCAGTTTCAGGACTGAGCATTTTTTTTCGGTCTACTTTTAGGTTGACGTTATCCCAAAAAGGAGAATCTACCCCACCAAAGTAGAATAGCGTGAACTTGATACCAAAACGCTTGAGTTCTTCTGCCATGCACTTGCTAAAACCGACAACACCAAACTTAGAAGCCGAATAAGCTGCTGCCATCCCCATCGAATGCTTGCCCAGAATTCCTACCACATTACAGATGTGACCAGACTTGCGCTTTTGCATTTCTTCAGCGGCCGCTTGAGTGGTGTAAAAGCTACCTTTTAAGTTGACATCTAACATCTTGTCTAAATCAGCGGGTTCTAGGCTGTTGTAGGGCTTGAGTATACCAGCACCAGCTGCATTCACTAAAATATCAATTTTACCAAACTCAGCGATCGTCTTTTCTATCAAAGTATCTACCTGTTTGGGGTCAGTAATATCGGTGGGAACAGTTAAAACTTGTCCTGGTAAATCAGCAGCCAATGTGGTTAAACGCACCGCATCTCTGGCAGCCAGTACCAACCGGACTCCAGTAGGCGCAAGTTTTTGTGTTAAAGCTGAACCAATACCACCACTAGCACCGACAATAACAACAACTTTATCCTGCATTGTATCATTTACATTTCTTTACATCTATTTTACATAATACAGAATTACAGGCTCAGCTTGTACGTAGGCATCTAGAAAGTATTTACTCGCTGAGTAGCGCCATTACTTCATATTCCTTGCCACTCGCCTTTAATGTAAATGTGGAAGATGATTCTAAATATTTGGTAAAATTGGAACCTAACTTTAATTTTTTAATAATCGAATTAGGAGATTCTCCGGTTATTTTACGTAACTCTGAGCCTAGCTTTGACACAGATAATTTAGTTTGAGGAGAGTTTATTTGTATATCTTGAATAATTTTTAATAGTAATTTCTCTAATGTTTTTTCATTAGGATTTTCCGCTGATTCTTCTTGAATAGATTCTGAAAATGAATTATTTAAAATAGGGATGATTTTCTCAGCTTCTGTTTTTTTTGGATTATCTTTAATATCGATATCGCATCTTTCTTGAAATAAAGTTGCAACAGCTACCAAACTGTCTAGTCGAGCATTGATTGATTCCTGTTCAGTTTTAATTAAATCTTGAATTGTATCAACCACTGTTTCCAAGGATGGAACTTCTGTTGCCATTGCTAAGGAATAATCAGTAATTTTGCCACTACTTCGGTTCTCTATATGCAAAGTTGACCCTTGTCTACGTACCCAGTAGACAATCAATCCTTGGTTCTGGAGTTGGTTACAAAGGTGGATAAAAATTCCATCACCAGAACAGACCAAAATTTCTTTAACTGTTGGATAAGAGTGTAAAATACAAGAACCAAATGCGATCATTTTTGCATCAGCACTGTCCTTACCTCCAGGTACATGGACAAGTTGATAGCCACGGTTATACAATTCAATGTCTTGCTTACCAGTGCTTGGATTTCTCCAGTTAGCAAATGCTATTTTAACTTGGAGAGGGTACTTGCAGACACTAGCTAAAAATAATTCTGAATTTACATCTAATTTTAAGTTTTCTGCATCCAAAAGTAGAAGAGAGATTCCTGTTTCTAGCTTAGGTTTAATTTCATTTTTTTGCTGAATTTTGAGGAGTAATTGATTGAACGCAGTAGATTCTAGCCAATCAGGCGATAATATAGTTTGCAGCAGTTCTTCAGCTAAGATAAAACTAAAAGGGTTAAGTCTTTCCTCTGTAACTTTTTCTTTTTGTAAGTTTTTTACTAAAAAAATTTCTCTAGCTTCATGTATAGATACTTTACTGTGTCCGTTGCTGTTAGCAAGCAAGTCACTTTCCAACGAACGAGAGAATGCAACTTCTAGGAATTGTTTACCACAATTTTTGCAGAGGTAATTCTGCTTGTCATTCCGACGACCATTTTTACGATATGAAGTAGATTCGCACCGGGGACATTTCATTTTATGATTCAGGTGGTCTAGAGCAGATACTTTTCTTTAAGTATATAGTATAAAAAAGTACTGTCAACATCAGTTCGTATTGCCCAACACCAGAAAAACTTAAAGCAAGCGGAAATTCAATTTAATTCCTCATTTCCGCTTGCACTATGTATTAACCCTCTGAATAGCTAGAATTTAAGAAACACTTCAACCGACACGAGCAAAAACATAGTCGCGGGTGCGAGAATCCACAGGGTTAGTAAAGATTTTATTGGTAGTACCAAATTCAACCATTTGAGTAATACGATTTTCATTACTATAAAAGAAAGCCGTAAAATCAGATAGGCGAGTAACTTGCTGCATATTGTGAGTAACAATCACAATTGTCAACTCAGAACGCAAATTATGGATCAAATTCTCAATTTTTATACTACCCATAGGATCGAGGCCTGAACAAGGCTCATCCATCAAAAGAACATTCGGCTTGACCGCTAAAGCACGGGCAATACATAATCTTTGCTGTTGACCACCAGAAAGCTCTAAAGCAGATTTGTGCAGCTTATTTTTCACTTCATCCCAAAGTTCGGCAGCTTTGATGGCAGATTCAACAATTCCATCTAATTCTACTTTCGGATGCCATCCAACTAACTTCACCCCATAAGCAACATTATCGTAAACGCTCATGGGAAAAAGATTTGGTTTGGGAAAAACCATACTAACTTGGCGACGTAAGCGATTGATGTTGACACGACGCTCATAAATACTCTGCCCAAAAAATTCTACTTTTCCTTCAACTTTTACTTCTGCTTCTAATTCACTCATGCGATTTAACGATTTAAGAAAAGTAGACTTCCCACAACCACTAGAACCAATAATTGCCGTGACTTGGTTTTGGTAAATATCCATTGACACGCCTTCAACTATCTTTTGAGTGTCGTAATAGAAGCTGAAGTTTTTGACTCTGATGGCTGGAATTAGTTTACTCATATTCCTAAAACGTATGAAATAAAACTTGATTAAGTAAAACAGTACAAATCAGCAATGCCGTTTCACTATGTTACTGCCAAAATGAGATATTCATGGAAATTACGTAGCTATACAGTAGTCATACAGCAAATAAAGTGTTATTAGATATTTGTATCAAGACTGTGTTCTAAAATTGATCTTTTACAGGCTTTTTATACCCATCTTTTGCACCTTGACTGATATAGCATCCTTTCTTATGAAAAAGGATTAGGTCTAGTTCGATTTAAAATAGCTACGTAGAAATCAAAATATATCATACATACAGCAGATTTCAATTTGGTGAAGTACAGAAGCTAAGTCTGTTACCCAGATATAAAGCGTGTTTTACTCCTGAATTCTGAATTTTGCTGTATATTTAAATACCGTTAAGTTAACAAAATTGTAGATTGGTTAGAACGAAGTGAAACCCAACAAAGTCAAGAAAGTGTTGGGTTTCCTTCCTCAAGCTAACCTACGTAGAAGTTGAGTTTTAGGCTTAACTGAACTGTATTGCTGTATATTTCTCATAGATAGTGACGAGTTATTTTTTTATAAAGATTAGTAAATTTTTTAAACTACATTTTATGAGTATCTTCTAGTGCAAGCTAGTTCGACAAAATCAATAATTCACGTTTGAAAGTATCTTAACCGAAACGCCCTGAAATGTAGTCGCGGGTGCGGGAGTCTAATGGGTTGTTAAAGATTTGCTCTGTAGTGCCAAATTCAACCATTTGACCAATCCGACTTTCATCGGTGCTAAAGAAAGCCGTAAAATCAGAGACGCGATCGGCTTGCTGCATATTATGAATAACGATACTAATAATTTTTTTAAGATAATTCGGTGATGATGCGTTTTGGCATATCATTTGTGCGTCTTGGCATATTTCAGCGTAAGAATAGTAAGTTGGCTTGCAGTAAATATTTGTTAGGCAGTCACCTTTAACCATCCAAAAATATCACCTACCGTCAACTGTAACCCCTGACAAAATTCTGGCACTGGTAAAACAGACTCAATTTCCTCAAAAGGTAAAGGTTGTTGTCCCGCAGGATAAGCAGCAATGAAGCGCTCATCAGGGTCAATTAACCAACCCATTTGAGTCCCGTGATTGAGAGCGTGTAAGATTTTTTTGATAACTTTTGTATGGCTTTGTTCGGGGGAGAGAATTTCAATTATCCAGTCGGGTGCTGCGGCAAATGTATTGGCAATATCACCATTTTCGTCTATCGGAAGTCTTGCCCAAGAGAATACAGCGACATCGGGAACTATAGAACGTCCTGCAAAAGTGCAACGTAATTCGGGAAAAGGCCAACCCATTTTTTGTACTTTGATAACAGAATTGATTGTGGGGCAGAGTTCTCCTTGAATAGTGCTGTGTTTTCCTTGAGGCATAGGTTTTGGAATGATTTGACCGTCAATGTATTCACAATACGGTTTAGTTTCTGGTAGTGCGAGAAACTCTTCTAGAGTCAATCTTTTATTTGATGTTTGTACCATGATTATCCTAGCTTCAATTTATGATGATTTATTTACATAATTACTATTTGCCTTATTCTAAAATATTTTTTTAATTTGCCAATCAGCCGCTATCTAAATTATTTCATGCTTTCTTGCGGTTACAATACATTACCAAAAGTATAAATAATCCTATTCCTGCCAAATATTTAATTGCATCAGGTATATTAGGATTAGGGGAGAAAAAGCCTTCGATCGCACCAGCAATAATCAACATTGGTACAATCCCAAATACTAGCTGCACTGCCTGATAACCATAGAATTTCAGTGCATCTCCACGGCGATATTTACCAGGAAATAAAATTGCTCTTGCTAATAAAAATCCTGCGC
Organism: Nostoc sp.; assembly: GCF_036917315.1. Taxonomy (GTDB): domain Bacteria; phylum Cyanobacteriota; class Cyanobacteriia; order Cyanobacteriales; family Nostocaceae; genus Nostoc. Next base: position 220,338 of record NZ_JBALDR010000042.1, read on the forward strand.
CTCCAGCAAAAAAAATCGCGGGTAATTCCAAGGAACCATGCGGAAACACAAAGGCCCAAAAAGGATAAGCCAGATTATTTTGGCCAACTAAAGTACTAACAGCACCAATTAATAAACCATTAAATACCATCAAATAGGCTGTGTATGCTCCACCTGTCATACCACCGGCGACAGCCCCAAAAGACACCGACAAATTATTGATTGCGATGCCGCTGGATGCCAGAGGTTCAACACCGACAATTGAACCCATCCATAATTTATGCTCATCTCGTACTTTGGTAATCAAGCTTTCAGGTACAATCAAAGGCATAAAGCTGGGGTTTTGCCAAGAATACCACCAAGCCACTAGTGCGCCTATTAGAAACAGCGCCGTTGCCACAGCAATATATACAAATGATTTCTGGACTACAGATGGTAATCCCCAACGATAAAATTCTAGGATTGCCTGCCATTCTTGTCGCCGCGAACCTTGGTAAATCTGCGTATAGGCACGAGTTGTTAAAGATTGTAAACTTTGGATCAAAGTATTGCCGATTTGCTGAGTGCGGGCACGTGCCAAATCTGCTGCCACTGAACGATACAAACTCGCTAACTCTCTAATTTCTGCTGCCTGTAAGGACTTTAACCCTTTTTTTTCTATCTGCCTTAATAGGGCATCTAAACGCTGCCAATTCGGTTCTCGTCGCGCAATCCAACGTTGAATATTCATGAATTTTGGGAACACTGAGTTTAACTTAGCTTAAGATAGCCTCAAATTCATCTCCGTAATTTCAAGGAAAATTTAGCATTATGTCTGAAAACTTTGGATCTTCCGGCCAGATACAACCACTGAGTTTAGGGAATGTAGTTACTGCTGGATTCCGAATTTACCGCTCTCATCTAAAATCCTACTTTTCGCTCGCTTTAATCGGGTATTTGTGGTCATTGCTGCCATTTTTACTTTTGATTCCTGCTGTGATAGCACTTTCTTGGAACTTGCGCTTTAACAATAATTCTTTTTTGGTTTGGCTGATTGTAGTACTAATTGAACTATTTGTGTATTTTTATGCATTAGGAAAATTCTTAGTTAATGCTGCCATTATTTCACGATTAGCATTTGGTGAATTAGTCAATCAACCCGAAACTGTTAATACTGCTCGCAGTAAAGTTAAATCTCGTTTATGGATGTTTGTACTAACTGTACTCTTGCTCTTGGTGATTTCTTTTGCCCTCTTACTATTTTTTGTAATTTCACTATCTCTCCTACAGACTTTACAATGGATAAATCCCTTAAATTTGATTTTACCGCTGTTAAATTTTGTGGCTGTTTTTATTGTATTGGCTGCTGTTTTTTGGTTCGCTGCAAGGTTTTTTATAGCTGATGTACTAATAGGAATTGAAACTCATCTCGATCCGATAACAGCAGTTAGCCGCAGTTGGGAATTAAGTAAAGGAAATGCATTGCGGATTGTTTTAATAATGTTCGTATCTTTATTGATACCAATGCCTATACAAATAGTTATTCAGTTAATTGTCAAAGGAATTATACAAGCATTAATTCAGCCAGTATTAATTCAGCAAGGAATACCAAATATTATAAATGGTTCAACAAATGCAATTTTCCTTGTTGCTATGGTTTATTTACTTATATTAGTAACATTATTTTTAGTTAGTGCAGTTATTTTACCCTTCTGGCAAGCAATTAAAGCTGTTATTTACTATGACCTGCGGAGTCGTCGTGAAGGGTTAGGCTTGCAGTTACGCGATCGCGAAATTTAAACCTCAGTATAAAGACGATTATGCACCTTTTCAATAATGTTAAATTTAATACTCCAGAAAGTGTAGAACTAGAATTCACTCTTGCTGGAATCGGAAATCGTGCCTGGGCTTTGGTCATTGATTATCACATTTTGGCTGTACTTTTGGTGGGAATTTTCACAGCTTGGTCTCTCATTTCAGACCAATTAGGAGATTTTTGGGTAGATATTTTCGGTAGCGCAGTAACTTTGTGGCTGATGGCGATCGCATTGCTTGTGAGTTTTATTATTTACGTCGGCTACTTTGTATTTTTTGAAACTTTATGGTTTGGGCAAACTCCTGGTAAACGGATTGCTAAAATTCGTGTAGTTCGAGATGATGGTAGACTGATCGGGTTACAACAAGCAACGCTACGTGCTTTACTGCGGCCTTTTGATGAAACTTTGTTTATCGGTGCTTTTCTAATTATGTTGGGTAGCCGCGAAAAGCGCTTGGGTGATTTAGCTGCTGGCACAATTGTAATTCAAGCCCAAACACCCACTGCATCTGCACGATTGACAATTTCAGAACAGGCAAAAGAGCTTCACGAACAGTTAATAGCGATTGCTGATTTCTCGCAATTGATGCCAGATGATTTTGCTGTGATTCGTGAGTATTTGCAGCGACGTGGCGCAATGTCGTTAAAGGCAAGAGCCTCACTCTCTCTAAAGCTAGCCGAGCAAGTTAAAGCTATTATTAATTTAGAAAAATTGCCAGAAGCTGTTACGCCTGATGTTTTTTTAGAAGCAATTTACCTCGGTTATCAACAACCGAAATTTTAAGTTAATTAATAATGAGTAGTCAGTAGTCAGTGAGTGGAAACTACTGACTACTAACTAATTACTTAAAAAGCTAAAATCGGCCAGTCTGGTTCACGATAATAGCGTGTCATGTTGTCAAACTTTCGTAATTCAACACGATCGATTAAAAATTGTGGCAAATTCAACAGCCATTGTTCATTCAATTGAGAAAGCATGGTGCTGAAGCTTATGCGGTCTAGGTCAGATGGAACCTCCCCAAAATAGGCTAATGTAACATGGGCTGTGAAGTGATAATGCTGCTCAATACCCAAGGCAATTAACTTGGGATTTTGATAAATTGTTCGGCGAAATTGAATAATTTCCTCGTAGCAGCGTTGATCTTGAGGTACTAAACAAACGGCTATAGCTCTTGGCATCAGTATCAGCCCCAGCATTTGCCATTTAATCGGATTATTCCTATTTGTCATCAATTGTTGATATTGCTGAAACATTTCAGCCAAACAAGAATGTAACTCCTCGTCAAATTTAGGATTTTTTTCGTAGGTGTCAAGGTAAGCATTGTCCCAAATTAAATCCGCTAAAGTCAGATGGAAGCTAGCAGCAGGTACAGGTACAATCAAATTACGGTTTACAGGCAACTGCAAAAGTTCCTGTTGGTAAGTCTGTAATTTGGCATAGAAAGCAGAGTTTTGTGATTCTTCTTCTGCCGGCGGGGTAATTAGCGTATAGCCAGGAAAGGACGCTGCTTGTCTCAACCCAGAATGTGGCTGAAATTTAGAAGATTCCTGAATATGCTGGGCTTGGGATCTGTAGGCTTCTGGTAGCGTCAGTCGTGCTAACCGATTTAAGTAAGTTTGATAGTTGTCGTCCAATCTTCATAGCCTCATGCTCTCACTTGATAGATTTTAGGGAAAATTACCTTGATTAAGAGAATGATTTCAAAAGTATTTAATTTTTGGAAGTGGGAAGTGGGGAGCAGGGGAGCAGGGGAGCAGAGGAGCAGGGGAGCAGGGGAGCAGGGGAGCAGGGGAGCAGGGGAGCAGAGGAGCAGGGAAGCAGAGGAGCAGGGGAGAATAATTAATCCCCAATCTCTTAATGCCCAATGCCCCATTCCCCATTCCCCATCTACTAAGAGGTTTATCTATGCCAATCTATGTTTACTGGGGTGAAGATGATTTTGCGATGGAAAAGGCGATCGCACTTTTGCGCGATCGCGTCCTCGATCCTCTATGGACAAGTTTTAATTACACTGCATTCTCTCCAGATCGAGATGATGCTGCTATCCAGGGATTAAATCAGGTGATGACGCCTACTTTTGGCGCTGGTGGACGCTTGGTATGGCTGATAAACACTACTCTGTGTCAGCACTGTCCAGAGAATGTGTTGGCAGAATTGGGGCGATCGCTACCTGTGATTCCCGAAAACTCATTTTTATTGCTCACCAGCCGCAATAAGCCAGATGAACGCCTCAAATCCACGAAATTGTTAAAACAGTTTGCGACTGAATTCCGAGAATTTCCTCTCATTCCACCTTGGAAAACAGAATTACTGGTGCAATCTGTTAATCAAGCAGCCCAGACTGTGGGCGTGAAACTGACTGCCAATACTTCTCATTTATTGGCAGAATCTGTTGGTAATGATACACGGCTTCTTTACAATGAGTTAGAGAAATTACGGCTATATGTCCAAGATAGCAATAAGCCTTTAGACACAGATACTGTTACGAAGTTAGTAAGAAATACTACTCAAAATAGCTTACAATTAGCAGCAGCAATCAGAACAGGAGATACAGCTAAAGCTTTGACAACACTGGCAGATTTGAACAATGCTTCCGAGCCGGGATTACGGATAGTTGCCACACTGATTGGACAATTTCGCACCTGGCTGTGGGTCAAGATTATGATAGAAAGTGGGGAACGGAATCAACAAGCGATCGCTAAAGCTGCTGATATCGGTAATCCCAAACGGATTTACTTTTTACAGCAAGAAATCAAGCTGCTTTCTGTGCAACAGTTAATCTCTTGCTTACCCCTACTCCTGGAATTAGAAGTCAGCCTCAAGCAAGGAGCATCAGAAATGTCAACACTCCAGACAAAAGTAATCGAACTTTGTCAAGTATGCCGAGGAAATTGACAATCAAATATAAAAGCTCGATCTATTGAGCAGTTCCTGGAACTTCCAACTCTGAAAATAATTCAAAGTTCTTATAATATCCCTGATGTAGTTTCGTGTCACACACTATATGAAGAAAAATTTCGATTTATTTTCTCGAACTAGCCGAAAGCGAACCCTTTCGCGTTCTTTATTTTTCGGTGCGATCGCTACTGTGAGTGTGATTTCCAACGCTTTTTCATTGAGTTCTAAAGCTGAGGCTCAAACTCCAGCACCAATAGTTAACAATACTGAAATCAACAGTTACGCTCAAGCCGTGCTAGCAATGGAGCCAGCCCGTCAAAATGCCTTTGAAGAAATTAAAAAACTTATTGGCAATGGAGAAATTCCCCAGATTGTTTGCAACGATTCTAACAGCATAAATGGTCTTCCAAAGAAGGCTCAAGATATCGCAGTGAACTACTGTAACCACGCTCAAAAAATTGTTGAAGATAATGGTTTGAAATTTGAACAGTTCAACAAAATTACTATAGAACTACAAAATAATACTATCTTAAAAAAGCAGGTTTACAATACCCTATTACGCCTGCAACAACCTCCTGAATCTCGGTAAGTAGAAGGGCTACTTAAATCCAAGCACGTAGTAAGTAAATGGTTAACTACTATGGGAAGATTCATGAAAAATATAGATAAGGAAAGAAACCGCCTTCCTATAAATTTATGTATATATTGACACACCGTGATGAGACGCATAACGTGTTTGAAGCATTTTCTTTGTATACCAATTAGATAGCTAGGGCTGGCGACTACTGGGGAGGAGTTTTCAGTAGTGGTAGTTTGACGGTAAACGTCGCTCCTTGTTCTTTGCCTGGGCTATCTACGTACACAGTACCGCCATGTAATTCTACTAAATTACGGACGATCGCTAATCCTAGTCCTAATCCACCATAGATTCTAGTGCTAGAACTATCAGCTTGACGAAAGCGATCGAAGACGTAAGGAAGAAAATCAGGACTTATACCAATGCCTGTATCAATCACTTGAATTTGGGCATATTTATCCGTTGTCTGTTGTTTTTCTTGTCCACTAACCACTGACAATTGCAACTCTACCCTTCCGCCAACGGGTGTGAATTTGATGGCATTGGATAGCAGATTCCAGATGATTTGTTGCAAGCGCTCGCCATCCCCGGAAACTAAATATTGAGAATTTTCACTCAGCTTGCTGTCCTCTGAATGTTGATTAGCTTGGGATTGTGCTGCTGGAAATTCGATATTTTCGCGATTAACTTCTAATTCCCAATCGGAATTTGGCGTTGCTTTTGAGGGAATCAGGGAAAATCTCAAATCGATTTCCTTGGATTGGGCGGCTAAACTAACAGTTTTGATGGCTGACTCAATGATGGGAACCAAATTACAAGTACTGACATCGAGGCGTAACTTGCCTCTAACCATCCGCGATATATCCAGCAAGTCTTCAATTAACTGGGTTTGCGCTTTGGCATTGCGTTCAATTGTCTCCGTTGCCCTAGCCATTTGGGCATCACTAAGCTTGCTTCGTTGCAGTAATTGCGCCCAACCAAGGATGGCATTGAGGGGCGATCGCAATTCGTGGGATAATATTCCTAGAAACTCATCCTTCATCCGATTGGCTTCTTGCAACTGTTCAGTTTGTTGTTGCAAAGAAGCAATTAAACTAGCCCGTTCCATTGCGATCGCTATTTGGTCGCATACTGCTTGCATCATCCCTTTTTGATTGTCGGTGAAGCTCAACAGGGTGCGGCTGCCAAAAGAAAGAGTAGCCAATAACCGTCCTTGGGCAATCAACGGATAACCATAATAAGCAGTAATTCCTAAAGAACGAATCAATTCTGTTTTCGGGTCAATTGATTGCTGCACATTCTCTAGAGAAATTGCATAACGCTCCTCGGCGACAGTCCCACAAACCGCTTCAGCAAATTCCAAGGACTCGATTTGCTTTGCTATCTCCTGGGAAAAGCCGCTGTAAGACTCTAGCCGCATTATCTGAGAGTTATCCTCAACCAAATAGTTAAAGTAAATATCTAAACCAATTTGGTCTCTTAGTTTTTGGTAGACGCTATCGATTAGTACTACTGGTTCCTGACTCGATAATAAATCGTTGGCAGTGTCAAATAGTAGCTTTAACCTTTTGTAACTTAACGAGAGGGCTTTTTGTGCATCCTTGAGGTTGCTGATTTCTTGGAACACTAAGATACAGGTAGCCGGATGACCGTGCATTGCTGGCAAGGTATCAGCAAATACTAGTAGAGAGCGCACGCCAGTGGGAGTGTGCCAGTCCACCTCCAATCCATTCAGGCGTTCGCCACGGGCAACCCGCACTCCTGGCATAAGTTCATTGGGGATGCGATCGCCAGCGGCATCTGTATAGTAGTAGACTGTGTGATACTCTTGGGCAGGTACACCTTTAGGAAATTCGCCCCCAGCTAATTCATCAGCAGAGCGATTGGCAAAAGTTACCCGCGCCGTTCCTGGTTCGATAAACAGCAACGGTCTTGGCATCAGATTTAACACATCCTCCAGCCATTTTTGCTGATTTAAAAGTACTTCTTCTGCCTGTTTGCGCTCCGTAATATCTAAAAATGCACCAACGCTTCCTCTGGTTTTCCCCTCTTCGTCAAACAGGGGTGCAACATAGTGCAACAGGTTGACAATTTTGCCATTTTTATGGACGACATCAAGTTCAGAATTCAGAATTTCGACACCATGAGCAGCAGAGTACTGCATTGGGAGTTCTTCTGTTGACAGTTCCCTTCCCTCGCGGTATATCTTAAAGCTTGTTGGTCTTTCGTCCAAGGGAGCGTTGAGGGAGGCATTTACATCTGAGGATATCCCCAACTGCTTGGCAAAAGCAGGGTTGACCTTAATATTTTGGCATTTTGGATCTTCGGCAATGCCAATTCCAATGGGAATTACCTCCAACAAAGTTTGTAACTCACTAATGCGGCGCTGTAGATTCCTGTTTAGTTGTAATATTTGTTCTTCGGTCTGCTTTTGCTGGCTGATGTCACGAGTCACAGTTGCTAAGGCAATTGGCTGACCTGTGTTGTTATCTGTAACAGTGAAGATATTGTAATCAACTGGTATTGGTTGACCTGTTTGGAGATGCCGGAAGCAGAATTCTCCCTGCCAGCGCCCTTCTGATAGTACAGTCGGCAGTATATATTTTTGGAAATAGGCTTTGTCTTTGGGCATGAAGTAATCTAATACTGCTTTTTGCCTCACTTCATTAAGGTTGGCAAACCCTACCAACTTTTGGCCTGCATCATTTATGTAAAGTAATTGACCCTCAAGGGTGGCAATGCCGATAAAGTCAGAGCTATTTTCTACCAGCAATGCTAATTTTTGTTGTTCTGCTTCTGCTTGTTTGCGTTCGCTCAAATCGAGGATAAAGGCTACTGACTCTTCGCGGTTTTCTCCTAGCAGCACGTAACCAACTAAAACCGGGATACGGCTACCATCCTTGCGAATAAATTCTTTCTCGTAGGGCGTACAAGTAGCGTTGGTGTTTCCTTGTGCTTCAGCGATACCTTGCTCGTCCAAGTATAAATACTCTGGTGGTGTGATATTGCGCCAACTTAACTTACCAGCTAACAAATCCTCCCGCGCGTAACCAATCATCCTCAAGAATTCGTCGTTTGCCTGCTGGATACCGCCATACACATCGCTAAAGAGAATACCGATGACGTTAGCATCTACAAAACTTCCTAGTTTAGCTTCGTAGGTTCTCAGTGCTTCTTGGGCAAGGTCGCGTTGATAGCTGAGACGTTCAATAACCCTGGCACTTTGCCAAATCAAAATAGTAAAAATTACAATCAGAACGATCGCAAACACTGATACTGCAAATGCCGGATCGTATTGTCCTGCCCGTTGACCTTCGACAATTACCCATCCCAATATAAAAGGTACTGCGATCGCGGCAACTAGTAAACGACGTGCAAGTAAGCCGCCGTAACTATCACTTGTAACTACCCTCATTAAGCCATGTTCTGCCCGCGCCCACAGAATACCTATACTTAGTAAGAGGAACAACACTGCTGTGTGTAAGGCCATTGATGTTGTATAAGGGGCCAGTCCGTAGAGAACTTTCACTTGGTAGGCATAGCCCATCAGCGCCTGAAAGGAAATTAAAATAGCAATCAGAGCAATAATTTGGGCATACCAATAACTGCGGTGGGTTTTTGGATGAATCAGAATCTGTAGGGCGACGCTGACCAGGATAAAGTTCAGTGCTGTGTTCACCCCCATTCGCCCCGGATACAATGTCGCTAAACTAGTTCGCGAATCGCGAAACACCAGTTCATCAATTCCCAGATTCCAGCCGAACAGATATTGACAAAGGGTGAGCGCTGCAATTGTGGTGACAGCTATTGCACAGACCTGAGAGATTAGAAGAGTAGGGAAACGGGTAAATAATTTTGTTAGCGCAGCGTTAGCGAGTCCGCGAACGTCATTTTGAATTTTGAATTTTGAATTGTTTCCCCCTGCCCCCCTGCTCCTCTGCCCCCCTACTCCTCGGTCACTGAGCGTAGCCGAAGTGCTGCTCCCCTGCTTTCCTGCTTTTAAAAATAGCCACAGCGACAAACCACACAACACAAAACAAAGCGCCGTGTTGACTTTCATCGTGGCAGGACTACCAGGGAAGCCGCGCTTAAGAACTTCAATGCCCAGACACCAGCCAACTAATACCAAGCTACCAACAAAAACAGCGATCGCACTTGCGACTCTTGCCACAAGTGCATTTGTAGACATTTTAAATCTATCTTGCAGCCGCAAGCGGTTAATATTTAACATTGAGTGTTTTGTAACCGCATCTATCTAGCGTAGTAAACTTACGTGTTTCTTACGAGCTAATCATTGATGTTCTTTGTATTTTAGGTTACACTTTGACCGATCTTTCATCTACCTCTATGCATATTTTTTCTTGCATAATTTAAAGTAGGAAATAATGGTGGCTCGAAAACCACCTTTACGAGTATTTCAGAATTGTAGGCTATGTCGCTTACCGTCATCTTGAAACCGTTGCTCTCCAATACCAACAAGTTCTACAATCGCTTCGCGTGTTGGAGGTGTCCACTTTCCAACTCTTGCTGCAATTTCCACTACTGTTTGGTTTGCATGAGTAAATACACGGATGTTAGTTATTGAGTAGTTATTATCTTGATACTTGCTTGTCTGTCCATCATCTTCAAATAACTGATATTCGTTGTCACCAGGCCAAATTCGTAACCGAATCTGGTCGAGTGGGGCTTCATCAACGTATTGGCTGACAGGTTGCATAGGAACGATCGCACCGCTACGAACATACAGTGGCATTCTTTCTAATGGTGCATGAGCAAGAATGTGAATCGGGCCTTCATAGCGATCGCCACTCCACCAATCATACCAAGTGCCAGCGGGTAAGTAGACAGCTCGATGCTCAACTCCAGGGCGGTAAATTGGTGCAGCCATCAGCGATGCACCTAGCAAAACTTGATCGTAGAGGCTATAGGTTTTCGGATCGTTGGGGAAGTGGTACAATAAGGGTCTTAAAATTGGCGCGCCTGTCGTTGCCGCTTCCCAAAAAAGACTATAAATATAGGGAAGTAATTGGTAACGTAGATTAATGTATTCTCGACAGATATTTTCAACGCGATCGCCAAATACCCAAGGTTCATGACGAGCAGTAGACATTGCCGAGTGACCGCGCATCAATGGGTAAAGCATTCCTACCTGCATCCACCGAGCAAATAATTCAGCTGTCGCGTTACCAGCAAACCCGCCAATATCGCAACCCACAAACCCCACACCCGAAAGTCCCATGTTACAAAGCATCGGCAGAGACATTTCTAAATGCTCCCACAACGATTGGTTATCCCCCATCCACACAGAAGACCAGCGTTGCACACCAGCATAACCCGATCGCGTTAACACAAAAGATCGCTGTGAACTTCGATGCCGTCCTAACCCTTCATAACAAGCTTTAGCCATCATCAACCCATACAAATTATGCACTTCTATATGAGTGGACGTAGTTAAATTCTCCTCTGCCCCTCTGCTCCCCTGCCCCTTTGCTCCCCTGCTCCCCTGCTCCCCTGCTCCCCTGCTCCCCTGCGGTGCATCTAGAGGAAACCAAATCTTTTCACCATCATCGCCGAAAGGGCGATCGTTTATGGCAGGTTCATTCATATCATTCCAAATTCCTGCCACACCAATATCAGTTAAGCTTTTGTGTAAATCAGCCCACCAGTTGCTCACATCAGGACGTAAAAAATCAGGAAAAACAGCTTTTTCAGGCCAAACGTAGCCGTGAAACAACGTACCATCAGCTTTACGCACAAAATAGTCGTTTTCTACTCCTTCGTCAAAAACATGATAATTACCTTCTGGTTCATACTTCACACCAGGATCGATAATTGTGACTGTTTTGAAACCATCTTGTGCTAAATCACTAATGAGTTTTGCCGCATTTGCGAAGCGTTGAGGACTCCAAGTAAACACTCGATAGCCCCGCATATAGTCAATATCCAAGTGAATAACATCGCAAGGAATGCGGCGCTGACGGAATTCCTTTGCTAGTTCCCGCACAACGTTTTCTGATTCGTAACTCCAACGGCATTGATGATAACCTAGCGCCCATTTTGGCGGTAATGGCATTCTCCCAGTTAGCTGAGTGTAAGTCTCCAGGATTTGGGCTGGTTCGGGACCGTAGATAATGTAATAATCCAATTCACCGCCACGAGTTTCCATCTTCCAAATACCTGGTTGTTCAGCACCGATATCGAACTGACTCCAAAAAGTGGTATTGAAAAAGATGCCATAGCCTACCTGCGGACGCAAAGCCATAAAAAATGGAATTGCCTGGTACATTTCATCAGTGAGTGAATCATAATCTAAGGCATCCGTTGTCCAGTTAGTTTTTACTTCGCTGAGTTTATCCAGAAAGCCTGTACGTTCACCAAAGCCATAGAAATGTTCATCGGCTGCAATTTCCTTCCACCCTGCAACTGCACCCATCCGCCAACCCATCCCCATATCCGCATCTTGGGCGAAGGGACGATTAGCTTTGTCAAAACAGGCGATGCGACATTTTTCCCGCTGAACGCACACACGAATCTGTGCTGTTTCAATTTCGACCGTTGCTTCAGTTTCCCGCACTGCAAAAGGTGTTATTGCCCATTCTGCATCATCTGGCGTCACTGCCCAAGAGCGGCGAGGCATAAATTCCCCAGTTGGTGCAAAACGCACGCGGATTAAATTCGGAGTAAGTATGCTGATAATCAGGCGTGAATCGCCACAGTCAAAATTAACAATATTGTTTTCCCAACTTACAGCTTTTACATTGCTAATAGTTGTCCAAGCTTGGTTTGTGGTGGGTAATTTTCCGAAATATTGCGGCATATCAGTTATTTAGCAGGTAAACACTTATCCGCATTCATGATTACAGAGATAGTCACCCTCAAACTCTTTCTTTCGCTAGAGGTTGCTGAAAGATGAACAGATATTTTTTACCAAAATTGTTTTTATAATGTACAAATTTGTGCATTGGTTTTTCAATAGGCGATAAATATCAAAGTTAAAATTGCATAAATTAAACGAATTTTCTGGAATAGGCTAATGTAGTAATGTAGATTATTTACTGTAGTACATAAGGAGGACGAACTATGACTGAGTTGCTAGCAGTCCGGGTTACTTTGACCATCCCAACTCAAAGAACACAAGGCGCAGAGATTCTGTTCAGTCCTCTTTTTTACAGGAATGAAAACTAGAATTCACAGACATTCTGGTGTGGGGAGTTCTCCTGCATAGAAGTGTCTTCCTCTGTGGAACCTTGTGCAAAACAAGTAGCACACATCGAGGAAACATCAATGAATTTGGATTATTTAGGCTGGAGTGACTTTTTTGCTCGCAGCTTTGAATCCTATCGCTTACAAGGATTTAGCGTTGGTAGGGTTGCTATTGAATACAGAAATACTTACACCCTCTATAGCGAACAAGGGGAACTTTCAGCAGAAGTTTCAGGTAAATTGCGGCATCGTGCTTCTCAAGCACAAGATTTTCCCGCCGTTGGAGATTGGGTTGCGATTAGTGTCAGAGAATCTGAAAAACGAGCCACTATCAACGAGATTTTACCCAGGAAAAGCAAATTTTCTCGCAAGACGGTGGGTAGTAAAACAGAAGAACAAATTGTTGCAGCGAATATTGATACAGTCTTCTTAGTCTCAGGATTGGATGGCGATTTTAACCCAAGAAGAGTTGAGCGTTATCTGATTCTGGCTTGGGAAAGTGGTGCAAATCCGGTAATTGTGTTAAACAAAGCAGATTTGTGCAATTCTCTAGAAGAGTATTTAACCCAAGTAGAAGCAGTTGCTTTGGGTGTACCAATTGTAGTTTTAAGTGCCACCAATCATCAAGGATTGGATGCCTTAAAACCTTACTTGCAACCAGGACAAACAGTTGCTTTGTTAGGGTCTTCTGGTGTTGGTAAATCCACCATCACCAACCAACTGCAAGGTGCATCTGTGCAAGTTGTTCAACCAGTGCGGCAAGGTGATGACCGAGGTAGACACACAACAACTAATCGTGAGTTGATTTTGCTCTCTACTGGCGGATTAATTATTGATACTCCAGGAATGCGGGAAATCCAAATTTGGGCAGGTGATGAAGGTTTGCAAGAAACTTTTGCAGACATCGAAACCTTGGCGCAAGAATGCCATTTCCGCAATTGTCAGCACAATAACGAACCGGGTTGTGTCGTGCAGCAGGCTTTGGCTGAGGGAGAACTTGATTATTCTAGATTTCTTAGCTACCAAAAGTTACAAAAAGAACTCGACTACCTTAACCGCAAACAAGACCAAAGGGCACAATTAGCTGAGAAAGAACGATGGAAGAAGATTCATAAATCCATGCGAAATCATCACAAGCGCTAGTTGCAGAGGTGTCAGCACAGAATGGCACTAGGAAAAGGTAAATGTGTCGGGGCAGCAAGGGAGCAGAGGAGCAGGGGAGCAGGGGAGCAAATAAGAGGATGAGGAACTTTTGAGTAAAGTGCTTTGTTGCAAACTCTTACTGCAACCCTTACGCTGCCTACTATACGGCTTAACTTAGTACCAGTTTAACGACCGGTCATTTGCTCCAGTTTTTCGGGATAACGAGCGCCTTGTACTGCAATCTTGGACGCGGCATCATCGATGTCACGCAGATCGTCGGGCGTGAGTTCGACTGAGACTGCGCCGATGTTTTCGTCCAAACGATGCAACTTTGTGGTGCCTGGGATCGGAACAATCCACGGCTTCTGGACCAGCAGCCAGGCGATCGCAATTTGAGCAGGTGTCGCCTGCTTCCGTTCGGCGATGCTGCCGAGCAGATCGATCAGGGCTTGATTCACCTTGAGAGCCTCCGGTGTAAAGCGAGGCAGGGTGCTGCGGAAGTCGGAACTGTCAAAGGTTGTGCTTTCGTCGATCTTGCCCGTAAGAAACCCCTTGCCCAACGGGCTGTAGGGCACAAAGCCGATGCCAAGTTCCTCCAGGGTCGGTATCACTTCCGCTTCAGGCTTTCTCCACCACAGTGAGTACTCGCTCTGGAGAGCAGCGATCGGCTGAACGGCGTGGGCGCGACGGATCGTTTGCACTCCTGCTTCCGAGAGTCCAAAGTGCTTCACCTTACCTGACTGAATCAGTTCCTTCACCGCTCCTGCCACGTCTTCGATCGGCACATTCGCGTCAACCCGGTGCTGATAGAGCAAGTCGATCGCCTCCACCTTGAGTCGCTTGAGCGAACCCTCCACGGCTTCCTTAATATGCTCCGGTCGGCTATTCAGTCCGGGTGAACCCTTCATGCCACGGGGATCGGAATTCGGACTGATATCGAATCCGAATTTGGTAGCGATGACCACTCGATCGCGGAAGGGAGCGAGGGCTTCACCTACAAGCTCTTCGTTTAGGAACGGGCCGTAGACCTCGGCGGTGTCAAAGAATGTAATGCCGCGATCGATAGCGGCCCCCAGAAGAGCGGTCATCTCTTGCGTGTCTTTGGGCGGGCCATAAGAAAAGCTCATTCCCATACAGCCCAGACCAATAGTCGAGACTTCCAAATTACTGTTTCCAAGTTTGCGTTTCTGCATTTTTTGAACTCCTGTCTTTGATTTAAAGGTTAAATCTGTCTTACTTCACGGTCACGTCTGGTATTGTTCCTCGCTGACCTTTTTTATCCAGTCCACGGGCTTGCCGTCGAGTACCTCCTGAGTGGCGATATGAGTCATCGCTGTTGACGGTGAAGGTGGCGATGGCGATAATGCTTTGTTGTAGCGCACCAAGCTCGAACGTAACACTACCACCAGCACTATTTTTACCAAGGCTGCGTGGTTGGGCCAATCGTAAATTCGTTCACGTTTGTGTCTTCTGGCTGGTCAATTGCAAACGCCACAATATTGGCTACTCGATCGGGTGAGATGCCATATTGCTCATACAACTGGGTCATTTTTTCAGCCATATCTTGGCTGGTAATCTGATTTAACAACTCAGTGTTAATTGCCGCAGGATAAATTGTCGCAGTACGAATGTTAGTCCCCTCTTGAGCAGACTCCATGCGTAGAACTTCCATGAAATCGCGCACGAACCATTTCGTCCCACCATACACTGCACCACCTGGATAAGCTTTTAACCCAGCAACCGATGAAGTTGTGATAACATGCCCAGACTTTTGGCTAATAAACGTTGGCAACACAGCAGCGATACCATTGAGTACACCCTTGATATTGATATCAACTGTTTGATTCCATTCATCCGTTTTCAATGCAGAGAGTGGAGAATTTGGCATGATGCCAGCGTTCAAGAAAATAACATCGACACCTCCAAATGTTTCCTTGGCAAGCTTGACGATCGCAGCGTTATCAGATGGGTTAGCCACATCCATCACTTGATAGACTGCCTGTCCGCCTGCTTTTTGAATTTCATCAACCAGTTGTTTCAATTGGCGATCGCGCCGCGCGCCCAATACGACTTTAGCGCCTTTGCTTGCAAGCAATTTCGCAGTTGCTTCACCAATGCCTGATGATGCGCCGGTAATAATCACAACTTTGTCTTTAATCATCTTTTTCCTCTTTTTGTTGAGTAACTATTGAGTTCCGCAACAGCGGACTTGCCAATCAGCGGCTAAGGGCACGCCGACGGTTCGACGCGTCTGCCTAGCGGGATCTCCACTCACTGCAACGGTGTCACGGTTGGCGACTAACAATCACTGCACCGTTTGACCGCCATCGACGACCAAGGTGTGTCCGATGATGAAGGCAGCCGCGTCTGAACACAGCCAGACAACGGCATTGGCAATCTCTTCGGGCTGGCCCATCCGTCCGACCGGCTCCTCCGAGATTACCTGCTTGCGTCCTTCAGCAGTGCCGCCAGTGAAGCGATCCATCATCGGTGTGTCAATGTAACCGGGGGCAACGGCGTTGACGCGGATGTTCTGCGAGGCATAGTCGAGAGCCGCCGACTTGGTGAGTCCGATTACGCCGTGTTTTGCGGCGGTGTATGCGGCTCCGCCCTTGATGCCTATGACCCCGGCACCTGATGATGTGTTCACGATCGCGCCGCCGCCTTGTTTGAGTAGCAGTGGAATTTCATACTTCATGCACAGAAAAACGCCGCGCAGGTCGATGTCTACGATCCGATCCCACTCTTCCTCTTCGATTTCCGCTGTTGCTGCCTTTTTCTGCTCCACACCAGCGTTATTAAAAGCAAAGTCCAACCGCCCGAAGGTCTCGATGGTCTTGGAAAGAGCTGCCTTCACGTCCTCGGCTTGCGTTACGTTGCACTTGACGGCGATCGCTCGTCCGCCGAGTTCTTCGATCGTGCGAACCGTTTCTTGATTGCCCTGTTCTGAAACGTCGGCGACCACTACATTAGCGCCCTCGCGGGCAAATGCCAGCGCCGTAGCTCGACCGATGCCGTTCGCTGCCCCGGTTACAAACGCAACTTTTCCTGTGTACTTTGCATTCTCGTTCGTCGTCACTATTTTTCTCCTTAAAACCTTTGTTTTGCATGTAGGATTTTTCTGACAGTGCAAATTTGTGAAGTGTTGCAGATCCGTAGATTTGATGAAGATGCTTCTTGCGCGATCGCTAGAAGGAACCGTCTGTTGATTTCGATAGCTCTTCATGGGCGCGCGTCGCCTGCAAGCGTTCCTCGACAGCCGGCGCGATCGCCGCGAGGGCGTCGCTGCCGGCAACGAACAGCTTCGGCGGATTATCCATTCTGGCGATTTTGACCAGAGCATCGCCCAACTTTGCCGGATCGCCCTGCTGCGTACCGTTGTAGACCGACCACGTTTCTTGGACATTGCCCTCGGCGGCATAGTCTTCGATGGCGTTGCTGGGCCATCTGACATTCTGGTCGTTCAGCAGATCCGTGCGGAAGAAGCCAGGTTCGACGACCGTCATCTTGATGCCGAACCCCTCGACCTCGACTGCGACCGACAGCGAGATGCCCTCGACCGCGAACTTCGATGCGGCGTAGGCGGCACAGTGCTTAAACCCGACAACGCCAGCAACGGAGCTGATGTTGATGATGTGGCCCGACCGCTGCTGACGCATAACCGGCAGCACCGCGCGCATGACATACACCACACCATAGAAGTTCGTAGCGAACTGGCGTTCGATCTCGGCTGTGGTCATCTCTTCAAAATTACCAAGCAGGCTGTAGCCCGCATTGTTAACCAAAACGTCGATCCGACCGAACCGCTTCACCGCCTCCTCGACGGCTGTTTTCGCCTGTACCTCGTCCGCAACGTCCAACTGGACAAATGCCAGATTCTCGCTTGCAACATCGCGCAAGGCATTACGCACTTTGTCGAGGTTTCGGCCGGTCGCGACTACACGATCGCCAGCCTGCAATGCCGCCTTGGCGATTCCGGTGCCAATGCCGCTGCCGGCACCTGTAATAAACCAGACTTTGTTCATAATTATTTTCCTTTGACTCGGACTTAATCAAATGCTGTATTGTTCGTCGCTGATCTGTTCCATCCAGTCCACGGGCTTGCCATCGAGCCATTCCTGAATGGCGGTGTGCGTCATCGCCGTGGTTGGTGTGGCACCGTGCCAATGCTTCTCACCTGGCGAGATCCAGACGACATCCCCCGGTCGAATTTCCTCGATCGCGCCGCCCCAGCGTTGTACGAGACCGCAACCAGCGGTGACAATCAGAGTTTGTCCCAATGGGTGGGTGTGCCATGCTGTCCGAGCGCCAGGCTCAAACGTGACACTGGCTCCAGACGTGCGTGCTGGATCGTGCGCCTCGAATAGGGGATCGATGCGGACAGTGCCGGTAAAATAATCAGCCGGCCCTTTGGCAGAAGGCTGTGAGCCACTTCTTTTGATATCCATTTTTTTAATTCCTTCACTTGATGCAATTTTGGTGGCTAGAAGGTGAGTCTCTTGCCCAATCAAAACTGATTTTTCTCTTGAATAAAAATCCAGAATGCTTATAAGAAGCCGAAATCTTTTTTCATTGCTTTAGCTTCATTCTAGGAAGATTGAAGAACAAGTAATAGAACAATCGTCTAAGATCGTTGTACAATTCTGCAAAATTAGAAATGAACCCTGCCAAAACGAGTGAAAAGTCCGATCGCGATTTAATGAACGACCCGCAGGCAAAGCGCGAGGCAGACAGAGCGCAAGCCAACAGAGACGAACTGAAAGAGCGTATCGCACACGCAATTCCTCATGATGGGACAATTGAGCCGCTCAAAGGTTTGCACTTCAACCGCGCCTCCTCGCCTTCGGAATGCCTTCATAGTGTTTCTATTCCTGCCTTTTGTGCGATCGCTCAGGGCAGCAAAGAAGTTCTTTTGGGTAGCGATCGCTATCAGTACGACCCGATGCATTATCTGCTGGCTACGGTCGAACTGCCAATTATCAGCCAAATTCTGGAAGCGTCCCAGGCGCAACCGTACCTTAGTCTTCGCCTCGATCTCGACCCCACCCTCGTTGGCTCAGTCATGGTCGAAGCAGGGTATCCCTCATCGCGCAGCGGTGCTGACGTGAAAGCGATTGACGTAAGTCCATTGAATGCAAATCTGTTGGACGCTGTGGTGCGACTTGTCAGACTTTTAGATTCCCCTGCTGAAGCTCATGTTCTCGCACCACTGATTAAGCGGGAAATCATTTACCGACTCCTGATGGGAGAGCAAGGTAATCGGCTCCGTCATATTGCAGTTCTGGGTGGCTACACCTACCACATCGCCAGAGCCGTCGAGCGACTTCGTAAAGACTTTAACGAGCCGATCAAGATTGAAAACATCGCACGAGAAATGGGAATGAGTGTTTCGGGCTTTCACCATCACTTCAAGTCTGTCACTGCCATGAGTCCCTTGCAGTACCAAAAGCAACTGCGGCTCCAGGAGGCTCGCCGTCTTATGCTGGGGGAAAAGCTTGATGCTACCAGTGCTGCCTATCGAGTGGGGTACGAAGATGCCTCGCACTTCAACCGAGAGTACAAGCGGCTTTTTGGTGCGCCACCGATGCGCGATGTGGAGCGCCTGCGAGAAGCTGCTAGGGAGACTGTTAGTTCTATATGATCGGCCCTTTCAAGGTCTTGTAATTTCCCTCAAGTTATAGTTAGTTGAAAAAATATAGTTGCTAGATAGGGAACAGCTAGTACCGCAAGGCGGAATTAAAAATTAAAAATTAAAAATTAAAAATGAATCCAGCATAAGGGTTTCGTTGATTTGGAATGATTGGTTTATTTCCGCCATGTTGTACTAGGCTGTTTCTAGATCAAGTGTTTGAGCGTTTTTTAAAAGAAAGGCCGGTTTCGACATAAGCCCTTCTACTTATTACTGTGTGAAATTTTGTGAGTTATTTAATCTACTTTATTTACAATAATTTTGACTGCAAAAATAAGAATTTCTCTTTTCTTTATCAAACATTATTTTTAAATACTTTTATCAAATTTCCAAAGTATCTAAATGCACATATTGGCTATAATAAATAATTTCATTAACTAGCTAATAGCGAGGGTGTAACCTATGACTATTAAAGGTTCTAAGGATAATTTTTTATTAAATAGATAAATAATTTGAGATTCGGCAAATTAATTAGTGAGATGTATGTTATGGTTTTTATAGGAATCAAAACGAGTGAAAGCACAAAAAGACTTCAAGACAAGTTTGAGGCAAGCTCAAGAAAGTTTTTTTTGCTCTGGTAAGTCCCCTTCAATTCGCTACATCTTTTTTTAACGAAAATCTAAAACTAGATTGAGTAGGATAGTAGCCTTTGTAACAACTTGAAGTCAATCAAAATTTATCTGGGTATGAGCCAATAAGAGTTGGCTAACCTAGCTAGAGCATTACCCGCCAAAGGCAATTACTCTTGGAGTCTGGGAAGAAAGACTCTTAGTACAGCCTGACAATTCAATAGAAATACAGAATATTTACTAACTTAGTCTTGTGGGAGTAAACATTTCCAACCGCGAACTAAGTTGAAGCAGTTGCTGACTTTTGGAACGAAAACTTCAAGCAGAATGGTGTCGTTCCATAATTTCTAGGAATTTAGCCAAACTGTCAAAAGTCACCAAGATATTATCTAAGCCAAAGTATCAGATGTTGTCTGTGCAGTTATTATATTACTGCACTGGTAGCTACTACTTTTTAGGCTGGAATTATCGCTGCATCAATCACGAAACGAGAAGCGCTATAGATTTTCTTGGTTACTTGACATCAGCAAAATCAGAAAAGTTGTAACGACCATTTAAGAGTGGATTGCAATTTGGTTGGTTGTGTGGTTCAAGGAACAAATCTGCGTTCATTTGAATTCCTGCTGCAACCACTCTTGAGGCTTGAGCAACCATTTGGGATTCATTACAACAACTAATAATGCTGAAGTCATAGTTTCAAAGGCTTTGTTATTAGGAGATTAGATTTCTCTATCTCTTAAGCCATGTCTGACGACAAGCCGCTCTGCGTCTACGCTTGGTGGGTAAATATGTTCTGATTTTAACTGTTGTTTTTGCCAGGGTGCGATTGCCAACAGGCTCTACTTCCCTACGACACCAAGGGTGAATATTTCACATCAAGCTTACGACCCATTAACTAAATCATTGTAGGAAACACAACCATGACTGACCCAAAGATTAGACAAATAGCTTTCTATGGTAAAGGCGGTATTGGTAAATCTACCACTTCTCAAAATACCCTTGCAGCAATGGCTGAAATGGGTCAGCGCGTCCTTATTGTCGGTTGCGACCCCAAAGCTGACTCCACCCGTTTGATGCTACACAGTAAAGCTCAAACAAGTGTTCTTCAATTGGCTGCTGAACGCGGTGCTGTAGAAGATATTGAACTCGAAGAAGTAATGCTGACCGGTTTCCGCGATGTACGTTGTGTGGAGTCTGGTGGTCCTGAACCTGGTGTGGGTTGCGCTGGTCGTGGTATTATCACCGCTATCAACTTCTTAGAAGAAAACGGTGCTTACAAAGATGTTGATTTTGTAAGTTACGACGTTTTGGGTGACGTTGTATGCGGTGGTTTCGCTATGCCTATCCGTGAAGGTAAGGCACAAGAAATCTACATCGTTACCTCTGGTGAAATGATGGCAATGTATGCAGCTAACAACATTGCTCGTGGTGTTCTCAAATATGCTCACACAGGCGGCGTGCGCTTGGGTGGTCTGATTTGTAACAGCCGTAACGTTGACCGAGAAATCGATTTAATCGAAACCTTGGCAAAACGTTTGAACACCCAAATGATTCACTACGTACCTCGTGACAACATTGTTCAACACGCAGAATTGCGCCGGATGACTGTTAACGAGTACGCACCTGACAGCAATCAAGCTAATGAATATCGGACATTAGGTACAAAGATCATCAACAACAAGAATCTGACTGTCCCCACCCCTATTGAGATGGAAGAGCTGGAAGAATTGTTGATTGAATTCGGTATTCTGGAAAGCGACGAAAATACCGCAATGCTAGTTGGTAAGTCTGCGACTGAAGCACCTGTTTAAAGTATTGCTAAGTAAATAATGGTTTAGGGTGGGCAGCAGCCCACCTTTTTCCCACTTTTTGCATTTCTTTGTTTGAATCCTTAATAGAAATATATAGCGATCGCTCGCACTCTGCAATCAGCAGCTACGCATCTATGTAGAAGCCATGTTTCGAGATATTAAAATCGGTGGTTACAAATTAGAAGATACAAATGTTTCTAGCAATAGCTTAATATCTCTAATTTTAATCAATTTTAACCAGAAGTTGGTAAAGTATTTGTTAATAACAATGACAGCTATACATCCCTACTCCCAAGTGGAAATATCTCGCAATAAATTAGGAATTTCTCCTTGAGATAATGGAAACTCTAGCAAAGTTTCTCTAGTACCCAAATATCCAGATTCCGCAAACGACAAAAGCATTCGTGAAAGCGCTAGCCAAACCTCTGGTTCGTATTCCCAATCACGATAACGTGAAGCTTGACCAGCAATTGAACGTAGTGCCCAAAAATAAGAGTTTCTTACCACCGAACCACCCTTCTTAAACTCTGGTAAATCTTCGTGGTGTATGAAAAGTATTTTATTTTCAATTCTGGCTCTCATAACAATTTTAGATTTTAGATTAAAAATAAATTTTAAGTAGGGCCATAATGGCTTTAGCTTAACGCACTGTGTTGTATCGTAGTGCGTTGCCTTTACTAAAAAAATGCTATCAAACCTAACATTCTAGCCTGGTAGGAAAGTGAGGTTTTCCAAATCATGTGACAAGACATAAGAATGTAGAGACTTTGCAATGAGAAAATCTCTACATTGAATACCTAAAAATTGGCGCTTAAACCCAGACGAAAAGTAAATCCAGGGCTATATATGCGATTAACTCGCTCATATTGCTCACCCAGTAGATTTTCTAAGTAAACTGTTAGTCCTAAATTGCTAGTTAGAGGTATACGCCCACTCAAATCTAAATTGACGAAAGACGGTGCAAAATCTGTAGGCTTGTCAGTAGGGTTAGCGAATATGGATCTGCGAGCGCCACTATTGTAGGTAACATACAAGTTAGCTTGCCAACCTGAATTTTGATAACCCACACCAGTTTGCAGTACAGAGTAGGGAATCAAACCTAATTGTAAACCTTTCTCTGTCCCTGTTTTTATTTGGGCATCTGTATAAGTATAGTTGAGGAAAGTTGACCAGCCAGTGGCAATTTTGAATTGCAATGCAGCCTCTAAACCATTGGTATCTACTAATCCAATGTTTGCCCATTTTCCGGCGATGACTCCCAAGCGATCGCCTATACTACTACCAAAGTAAGTAAACTGTCCAATCAGATTCTCCGAAAAATTAACATCGACTCCCGCAGTCCAAGTTGAGCCAATTTCTGGGCTTAAATCAGGATTAGGTGCCCAACCATGAACTGTATCATAAACATACAACTGATCCAACCCAGGATTGCGTTGTCCCCCTGCCCAACTTCCACGCACTGCTACTATTGGTGTGACGGCATAACGTAACCCAACACTAGGGTTGAGATAATTTCCAAATTGGCTGTCAAAGCTTTGTCTTAGCCCTAAATCTATCAGAAAATTATCGCTAATATTCCAAGTATTGACAGCAAATAAAGCTGTATTGAACAAACTCCTATTTTCAGTTTCGTTATTGGCAATAGCAATAGGATTTGTACTCAAAACATCACCAGTTAAGTCGGTGTTTTTCAAATCTAATCCCCAACGCAATTTATTATTGGCAGTAATTTTCCACTCATGATCTACCCTGGCTGTAAGTTGTTGTGTATCTAAAGCTCCTGTACGGTAAAACGATCCTGTAGGCCCATAAGTGCTGAAATAATCTTGGTTATAACCAATTGAAGTTGTAATATTAGAGCTTTCGCCATTACCTAGCCGAGTTTTCCAAGATAAGCCAACATTTAAACCATCGTGGTCTAATCTATCTCTTTGCAGAGGGAACCCAAAATAAATTAAGCCGCGACGACTGCTGAGTGCAGTAACATCTAAATTTAGAGAATTTTTCTTATCTAAATCTAGTCCAATGCTGCCAAAGTATGTACTTGTCGCTGTGTCTGCATTCGATAAAAATCCCTGACTATCACGATTAGCAGCACCTACAGGGACGCGGTAACGGTTATCTGTAAAGAATCTTTCAAAGCTAAAGTTGTACTTGACCTTATCAGATGAACCACCATAAGTTACTTGTTGATTATTTAAACTCAATGAGCCAAATTCTGCACTAGCGCTCAATTTAGGTTTGCCATAACCTTCTTTAGTGATGATATTGACAACTCCTCCAAAAGCTGATGAACCAAATAAAGCGGAGGCTGTGCCGCTATATAATTCCACTCGTTCAATTGCCTCTACAGGAATGCTATTTAAATCAGTTCCACCATGATAAATGTTGACATTAGTATTAATTTGTCTACCATTAATCAAAAATACAGATTGATTAATTGAGGCTCCCCGGTAGTACGTACCTGTGTGAATATCTGCACCATGACCTGCATCATTGATTGCAAAACCAGGCATTCTTTTCAAAATATCGGCTAAACTTGCAGCACCCTGCTTTTTAATTTCTTCTCGATCGATTACGTAAGTTGGCGTAGATTGAGGTAGGTTGTCTGGTTCTGCGATCGCTTCTATATTAATGTCTGCATCATCTGTAGAATCTGGCTCTGTTTCTGGCTGAGTTTCTTCTGGATTAACTTGAATCGGTACAGATTCTTGAGTTAATAATTCGGCATTAGTAGCGGGTAGCTCAATCTCACTCAAACTCGGAATATCTGAAATGACTTCCGTTGATTTATTAGTATTTCTCTGCTCAATTTCACTTTCAACCGCATAACTAGGAGATGCTATCAGTAAAGGTAAAGCAACTGTTAGCAACAAAAAATCCTTTTTCACGTTCTCTTTCACACCAAGTCAAAACAGTCACTACGTAGTATTGTTGCTGTAATAGTAAAATCGTGTCAAAAGACACGCTGTCATATTTCCCCAGTTCAGATGCGACTGTTGGTCGATTTACTATGGGTTAAACCGCAGAGCGATCGCATTTAAAGAAGTCAGGAGGTGGGAGAGAATTTGATCGCGGATGATTTGGAGGCATATAAAGAGCCTCATAACACAATCTGACTTTTCAGGTTATGTGGAAAAGCTAACGATTCACCTAACCCCCTTCCCCCCCTTCCTGGCGCTCTAAGGCGGAAAATTCAAAGTCTCTCTCCTCTTAGGCTACGGTGTATACACATGTATGAAATAGCTGATTAACCGGGATTTTACCCCACCCTAACCCTCCCCCTATGTATTGGGGAGGGAACAAGATTTCTTTTTTCCCCCCAATGCATCGGGGGGATTAAGGGGGGTAATTCGACATGTGTGTACACCCGGATTTCTCACGCATAGTGTAGGCTTCAGGGGAAGAGGGGTGTGGGGAGTGTGGGGAGTGTGGGGAGTGTGGGGAGTGTGGGGGGTAAGACTTCTTCTCCATCCTCCCACACCTCCCACACCCTTTGGATTTCTCTCTTGTGAGAAATCCAGGCATAGCCTCTTAGGAGAGAGATTTTCTTTCAGCCTGTTACCCTCTGCATTAGGGACTTCCAACTAAAGGAATAGAGATTTATATTACTAATGATAGAGTAAATAACATTATTTATTAAGTTAGATTTTAATGTTGATAGTTGTAAGGAATTATTAGTAACTTTAAAGTTTAACTAATTATTCAAAAACGTCGAAATCAATTATCTACCGAAAAACTAATTATTCAATATTTACTTATGTATGTAGCTTTATGGCCGGGAAATGTATATCCTTTAGGTGCAACTTGGGATGGGAAAGGAACAAACTTTGCTTTATTTTCGGAAAATGCAACAGGGGTAGAGCTTTGTTTATTTGATAACGATGACGAAGAAATTCGCGTGCCTTTGACAGAAAAAAACAATTTTGTTTGGCATGGTTACTTACCAGGAGTTGCCCCAGGTCAAAAGTATGGGTTTAGAGTGCATGGGATATGGGCACCGGAGGTAGGTCATCGATTTAATCCCAATAAATTATTAATTGACCCCTACGCTAAGGCAATTGACGGTGAGTTTAGTAACGATCCCTCTGTATTTGGCTACTCTCTAGACGCTGAGGAAAAAGACCTAGTTTTTTCCGAACTAGATGATGCCAAAATAATGCCCAAGTGTGTTGTGGTCGATCAATCTTTTGATTGGGAAGGCGATCAACTGCTTGCTACACCTTGGTATAAAACTGTTATTTATGAAACTCACGTCAAAGGTTTTACTAAACTACACCCAGCTATTCCAGAAGAGTTGCGCGGTACTTATGCCGGATTAGCACATCCGGCTGCAATTCAACACTTACTACAATTAGGAATTACAGCAGTTGAGTTGATGCCAGTACATCACTTTCTATCTCATCCGGGACATTTAGAAGATAAAGGATTAAGCAATTACTGGGGCTACGATTCCATCAATTATTTTGCTCCCTATTCTAGTTACAGTGCTAGTGGGACTGGGGGAGAACAAGTCAATGAATTCAAGCAAATGGTCAAAGCACTACATTTTGCTGGAATTGAAGTGATCTTAGATGTAGTCTATAACCACACCGGCGAAGGAAATCATTTCGGGCCAACGCTATCTTTGCGAGGTATTGATAATTCTGTATATTACCGTTTGGTAAAGGAAGATCCTCGCTACTACATGGACTTTACAGGCTGCGGTAACTCTCTGAATGTGCGTCATGCTCAAGTTCTGAAGTTAATCATGGATAGTCTGCGCTATTGGGTGACAGAAATGCATGTAGATGGCTTCCGGTTTGATTTGGCCTCGGCGCTGGCGCGGGAATTATATGAAGTAGATAACCTATCAGCTTTCTTTGATATTATTCATCAAGACCCAATTTTGGCAGATGTGAAGCTGATTGCTGAACCTTGGGACTTAGGAGAAGGCGGCTATCAAGTTGGGAATTTTCCACTGCGTTGGTCTGAGTGGAATGGTAGATATCGGGATACAGTACGAGATTTTTGGCGTGGTGTAGATGATAGTTTAGGACAATTTGCTTACTGTTTTACCGGTAGCCCTGACTTGTATCAAACCAACGGGCGCAACCCAAATGCAAGTATTAATTTCATAACTGCTCATGATGGTTTTACGTTAAATGATTTGGTCAGCTACAACGAAAAACATAACGAGGCAAACGGGGAAGACAGTAGAGATGGTGAAAGCCATAATAGATCCTGGAATTGTGGTGTAGAAGGCGAAACCGACGATCCAGAAGTAATGCGTTTGCGCGAACGGCAACGACGAAACTTTTTAGCAACCCTAATGCTATCTCAAGGTGTCCCAATGCTATTAGAAGGGGATGAAATTGGCTGTAGTCAAAAGGGAAATAATAATGTCTACTGCCAAGACAATGAAATTTCTTGGCGGCATTGGGATTTGCATAAAGCGAACTCGGATTTATTAGACTTTACACGCGAACTCATTAATTTTCGCCATCAGCATCCAGTATTCCGACGACGTAAGTGGTTTCAAGGTCGCCCCATTCACGGTTTAGGTATTAATGATATTGCTTGGTTTAATTCTGATGGCAGTGAAATGACTGAGCAGCAGTGGCTAGTTAGTTATGCCAAAGTAATGGAGATTTTTTTAAATGGGCAGGGAATTGCTACTCCAGGCGATCGTGGTGAGCGGATTATTGATGAAAGTTTTCTAATATTTTTTAACGCTCACTATGAGTTAATTGACTTTGCTTTACCCAATGAATTTCAAGAAAAGGTATGGGAGATAGTAATTGACACTAATGAACCTCGCTTTTTAGATCGAGGGAAATTAGTTTCAGGTTCTCAAACTTTACCAGTTACAGATCGCTCTTTGATGGTGTTACGCCTGATCGGTTAGCAATAAAAGAAGAAAAAGATACTCAAGTTTATAGAAAAATATATTTTTCTATAAACTTGATAAAATGCTTCAACGATTTTTACTCGTAACTCTAATTAGAAAACGCAGAGCTTCATTTACAGCTTGCGAATTGGGAAACATTTTGGCAACATCAGGTTCTAAAAAAACCGTCAATTTTTCAATATTATTAAAATGATCTTCACCATTTATTATATTGGTGTCTGCCAAACCCTGATTTGATTGAGGTTGGTTCTGTATGATGCTTGTTTGGGAAGATGCAGCATTTAATTTATTAGCCAGTGATTCCCAACTAGTAACTTTCAGTTGCAAAAAAATTTGTAGGTTGGGTTGAGGAACAAAACCCAACACTCCGATCAATGTTGGGTTTCGCGTTGCTCCACCCAACCTACATCTAATGCACTTAGATGATATCTTCAGGGATAATAAGCTAAAAAAGAATCTACTGTAAGTCAAGCGGAATCAATACCTTTAGTAGTTGAGGTAGTGAGTAGCAATTGGCGTGATGATTATTTAAAAAAAGCTGCTGATTATGAGGCTGTAGGTATCCCGGAATACTGGATTGTAGACTATGCTGCTTTAGGCGGTAGGCGATTTATTGGCAACCCTAAACAACCAACTGTCTCGCTCTACACTTTAATTGAGGGAGAATACCAAGTCAGCCAGTTTCGAGGTAGCGATGCCTGCGGCGGTAAACAACGCATTATCTCACCTCTTTTCCCCGAATTAAATTTAACTGCCGAACAGATTTTTCAAGCTGGTGCATACCCTGTATAGTTATTACACTGTTAGAAAAGAGCGATTTCCGTTGCAAATGAAATTTGTTGTCGCAAACTCTTCAGTAAATCTAGAGTTTTTTCGTAAGCAACTTTTTTTCCTTGCTGTTCATAGTACTCAGATGCTTTTTGCAGATCAGCGATCGCAGCTAAATGATATCCTAAACTATACTGAGCTACTCCCCGATTAACGTAAGCCTGAGCATTACTAGGGTTAAGTCTGATGACTTGAGAAAAATCACGCACTGCACCAAAGTCATCTCCGTTTCGTCCGCAAGCACAACCCCGGTTAAAGTAAGCTCTATAATCGTTAGCATTGAGACGAATTGCTAAATTAAAGTCGAGCATCGCAGCTTGGGTATCTTCTAAGATAAAATGCGCTAAACCTCGGTCATTATAGATATCTGCAAGCAGTAAGCTACTGATTCGGGGAATTTGAGTTAGGGCTAAATTAAAGTCAAGAATTGCCTCCGAGTCTTTCCCATCCCCAGCACGGGCTAGCGCTCGGTTGTAGTAAGCTCGAAAATCGGAGGGTTTAAGTGCGATCGCTCGGTTATGATCGACAATGGCAGCAGGATAATCCCCTTGTCTGTAGTGTGCTACTCCCCGGTACAGATAAGCCTCAAAGTTATCCGGTGCAAAATTTATCGCTTGAGTACAATCTGTAACAGCTTGATGGTAATCTTGTAGTTGGAGATAAGCAAGACAGCGATCGCTATAAGCGACAGCCAAATCTTTCTCAAGTGCGTAGTTTACCGCCGTAGGCATCGCCTGGTTGAAATTTTCTATTGCTTCCTGATAATCACCGCGCCGCATCTTATCTACACCCAACTCTAAGAAATCACCCGCTGTAATTTGGGTAATTAAAATGGGTGAAGAATGTGCAGATAAAGTCAAAAAAGTGAGAGGAAAAGCAATAATTATACTGAAAAATAAGCGCCAGAAATTACTCATAATACCAAATGAGGATAGGTAGTATTGTTTGATATTTTTGGAACAGTCTTTTTATAAAGACTATTAATCCAAAATCCTAAATTGGTATATGCATCCTGTTTGATAATTGCGGCAACTCTAAAATTAGCGGGACAAAAAGCCCCGCTAATTGCTAATTTTTGAAGTTAGATTTTAGTCTACTTCCAACCATTATCTGCTTGTGAAAGCACATAAGCCGCTACATCTTCAATTTGGTTAGATTTCAAACGTTTGCCGAAAGCGGGCATGGCATTTTTACCTTTTGTAACCTGGGAAATAATTGCCTCTGCTGAGTACAAACCATTCTTTTGCAAAGCCTCCTTCTTCAGGTTTTTGTCAGCTTGAACCAGATTCTTTCCTCCTGCGTGACAAGAGGCACAATTGGCACTAAATACTTTAGCTCCACTAGCAGTATCTGCTGCTAATGCTGGACTACTGAAGGCAAATGTGAAGATTGCTATGCCTAACAGTATGACTGTAATCATTTTTTTCATTTCGTGTTCTCTCTGCAATAACGGCTTATTCGGTGCAATATCCTCCATAATTGTGAGTTGAGCCGCTGCCATAGTCAAATGACAAGCTGTCAAACTTCGCCCAAAAATTTTTTAAGTTTTGTTTAATAAAAATTTTCAATTACGTCTGTAATTGCATCATGAAGAATTCTGCGTTGATTCACCGCTCCATGATTAAGATATCCGCAACCAACTGCCACTTCCAATAGTTTGCAGAAAGTGTTTTTAAAACTTCCCGATGTGATAATAGAGATTATAATTTTGGGGTTATTTAAGTATATTTTATAACAATTAAATGTTTAAAAAACTTATGCCTTACGCATTGATACCACTAAATTATAGTTATGAGAAATTAGTAAATACTGATTACCATAAAACTACCGCAAGAACCCAAATTTATTTTTCGTGCAGATGCCTTAGAGGATGTTTAAAAAGTCGTAAAGTATACCAGAAAACCCTCTCCAAACCTTTGCCCATTGGCATCAGCCTGTCGTCAGACAAGCAAAGAGAGGCTTTGAAATCCCCATTTACTTGTAGGGAATGGGGTAGGGAGGTTAGGTTTCCGAGGCTTAGAAGTTACCAAAAATACTTTTCAAACATCCTCTGAAATTAATGGGATAGATTCAAGTATAGTCGGTTGATTTAGCTCGATCGGGTTTCTCAATTTTTTACTAATAAATTGTGATAATTCGAGTTAATTAGGGAAAACTGAACTTAGGTTATCCAATAGCAACTTTTATGCTAGAGAATCGAGTCGATGTTCCCGGCTACCAAATTGGTGAGAGAATTTACACCAGCAGTCGCACTCTGGTTTATCGAGCTTTGCGAGAGATCGATCAAACTGCTGTTGCGATCAAACTTCTTACAAGTTCTTATCCCAGTCTGATTGAGTTGGCTCAATTCAAGAATCAGTACACCATTACAAAAATCTTAAATGTTCCTGGGGTTGTTCGGATCTATAGCCTGGAAAATTGCCATAATCGACCCGCCCTGATCTTAGAAGACTTTGGCGGAATTTCTTTGAAGGAGTATGCTGACACTTGGACACAGGGATTCAGAAATGTAGCAAGTGAGGAAAATATCTCACGCTTTTGTCCTGAGTTTTTGAGCGAGTTTTTAGAGATTGCGATCGCACTTGCTGATATCCTGGCCGATCTCTACCATCACCAAATTATCCACAAGGATATCAAACCCGCCAATATCCTGATAAATCCGACCACCAAGGAAGTTAAACTCATTGACTTTAGCATTGCTTCACTGCTACCAAGAGTTAACCAACTTTCAACCAGCCCGACTGTTTTAGAAGGAACCCTCGCCTATATCTCCCCCGAACAAACCGGACGAATGAATCGGGGAATTGATTACCGCACTGACTTCTATTCTCTCGGAGTCACTTTCTATGAACTCTTAACTGGGCGATTACCATTTCAATCCGATGATTTGATGGAATTGGTGCATTGTCACATAGCGAAACAACCACCACCTTTAGGGAATAGAAAAGAGATTCCCCAAATTCTCTGTGATATCGTCATGAAACTGATGGCGAAGAATGCTGAAGACCGCTATCAGAATGCATTAGGGCTAAAGCACGATCTGCAAATTTGTTTAGATCAATTGCGGGAGAGTGGAAATATTATCCCATTTCAGCTAGGGCATAGGGACGTTTGCGATCGCTTTACAATTCCCGAAAAACTCTATGGCCGGGAAGCAGAAGTGGCAATGCTACTAGCAACCTTTGAACGGGTGCGCCAGGGAACTTCTGAAATCATCCTGGTGGCAGGTTCCTCTGGCATTGGAAAAACGGCAATTGTCAACGAAGTTCACAAACCGATCGCCCGTCAGCGCGGATACTTTATCAAGGGCAAATTCGATCAATTTAATCGTAATATTCCCTTTTTTGCTTTGGTGCAAGCATTCCGGGACTTAATAGCACAACTGCTGACAGAGAGTAATGCTCAAATTGACCAGTGGAAGACCCAAATTTTATCTACATTGGGTGAAAGTGGTCAAGTGATTATTGAGGTGATTCCAGAACTCGAACGAATCATTGGCAAACAGCCCTCTGCGCCGGAATTATCGGGTACTGCTGTCCAAAGCCGCTTCAATTCGCTATTTCAGAAATTCATTCAAGTATTCACAACCCAAGAGCATCCCCTGGTCATTTTCCTCGATGATTTACAGTGGGCAGACTTGGCTTCTTTAAAACTGATGCATCTGTTGATGAGTGAAGCCAATAACTCTTATTTGCTAGTGATTGGAGCATATCGAGATAATGAGGTTTCTTCTGCACATCCCTTGATGTTGACCATTGAGGAGATGCGTCAAGAGGCGATTACAGTTAGCAGTATTGTCCTTTCTACCCTGACCGAAGCCGACCTAAATCAACTGATTGCAGATACGCTGAAATATTCAGCAGAACAAGCAATTGCGATCGCCAATCTGGTGTATCAAAAGACCAAAGGTAATCCATTTTTCACTAACCAGTTTCTCAAATCGCTGCATGAAGATGGGCTGATCGCTTTTGCCAGCAGAACAGGCGATTGGCAGTGCAATCTTGCTCAAATCCGGGCGCTTTCTTTTACAGAAGATATTGTGGAGTTTGTGGTGCTGCAACTCCAAAAATTGCGATCGCAGACTCAAGATGTTCTCAAACTGGCTGCCTGTGTTGGCAATCAGTTTGATTTAGAAACCCTATCGGTTGTCTATGAAAAATCTCCAGCCCAAACCGCAGCAGATTTGTGGCCAGCTCTCAAGGATGGATTAATTTTGCCCAGTGGTGAAGGATATACATTCTTTCAGGATGAGTCTGTTGTCATAGATGATTTGACAAATGACCGCGGATCGATAAATATTACCTACAAATTTCTCCACGATCGCGTTCAACAAGCCGCTTATTCACTAATTCCGGCCAATCAGAAACCAGCAACTCACCTGAAGATTGGGCAATTGCTGTTGAGTAATACCCCGGAGACTGAGCAAGAATTGCTGATTTTTGAAATTGTCAACCAATTGAATCTTGGTAGAGAACTGATTGTATCTGTGCCCGATCGCGATCGACTGGCACAACTTAACCTGATGGCAGGGAAAAAAGCTAAGTCTTCGACATCTTACCAGGTAGCAATTGAGTATTTAACTACCGGGATTCGTTTATTGAAATCCGATTGTTGGCACACTCAGTATGAATTGGCTCTAGCACTGCACGAATTAGCCGCCGAGGCTGCTTACCTTTGTGGTGCCCATGAACAGATGGAGCAATTGGCTCAAACAGTAATGCAGGAAGCCAAAACTCCACTAGATCAAATCAGTATTTACGAAATCAAAATCCAGGCGTATACAACTCAAAATAATGTACTGGGCGCGATCGCGATCGCTCGCCAGGGAATGAGTTTGTTCGACGTGGTTTTTCCCGAAACATCCACCCTCGAAGATATTCAGCAAGCCCTTCAGGAAACTGCTGCCTTAATTAACGGACGTGATATTGCTTCCTTGGTTGACTTACCCCTGATGACAGCAAAAGACAAGCTGGCTATTAACCGAATTGTGGCAAACGTTGCTCCAGCCGTTTACACCGCCGAGCCAAATCTGTTTCCCCTAGTCATCCTGTCACAAGTCAAAGCATCAATTCAGTATGGCAATGCTCCATTTTCTGCCTTATGTTATGCCGCCTATGGCATTCTATTAAACGGAATTCTCCAAGATATTGAAAAAGCCTATCTCTTTGGCAACCTGGCTTTGGCACTAACTGACAAATTTAATATTACCGACATTAAACCTAATGTGTTTTATGTTACGGGTGCTTTTATCACCTATTTGAAGTCTCCACTACAAAAATCTTTACAGCTGATACAGGAGGGCTACAAAATTGCTCTGGAAACTAGAAATGTCTACTACGTTGCCTTCAATACAAAAGACATCTGTCAGTATTCTTATTTTTTGGGACGAGAACTGAAATCCTTAGAGGAAGATATCCGAGCTTACTGTCATGTTTTAGAAAATTTTAGGCAAGACATGATTCTCAACTACTGCCGTGTCTTCTGGCAAACAGTTTTGAATTTGCTCGGCAAGGCTGAAAATCCCTGTATTTTAACAGGTGAGGTACTTGATGAAGCAAAATTTTTGACTCAAATGCATAATGCGAATGACTTGATGGGGCCTCACTACTTCTGGCTGCACAAGTTGATTCTCTGTTATTTGTTTGAAAACATCTCGCAAGCAGTGGAGACAGCCATTCAAGCTAGAGTTTATCTAGTTGCAGGCACGGGCTATGCTACTGTGCAGATATTTTATTTTTATGATTCACTGACGGCTCTGGCAGAGTATTCTACAGCTACGGCCGCTCGCCGAGAAATATTACTGGAGCGGGTGACAGAAAACCAGGAAAAAATGAAGATATGGGCGTACCACGCACCCATGAATTATTTACACAAATTTGAGCTAGTGAAAGCCGAAGAATGCCGAGTGTTGGGATTGATGGCGCAGGCAGTGGATCTTTACGATCGCGCGATCGCTGGGGCAAAAGTCAATGGATACATTCAAGAAGTTGCCCTCGCCAATGAATTGGCTGCCCGATTTTACTTGGAATGGAACAGAGAAACGTTGGCGTACCACTTTGTAGAAGCAAGCTACGCACACCGTTCCCCAGGAAAGCACACGGAAGGTATGGCTCAAATTTACTTGATGAATGCCTATTACAGTTACCTAAAATGGGGAGCTGTAGCCAAAGTCAAGCAGTTGGAGAGCCAATATCCTCAATTCTTGGCTACGAGCCTTCAGCAGGAGGAAAATGCTTCTGCAAATCTTAGCCTCACCACTACAATCGGATTCACACACACTAGTTCCAGTGGGACTGAAGCGTTAGATTTATTAACGGCGATCAAAGCCTCTCATGCACTGGCTGAAGAAATTGAGTTAGAAAAGCTGTTGACAACCCTGATGCGGGTTGTAAGCGAAAACGCCGGCGCTGAAAAATCAGTACTCTTGCTGCTTCAAGAGGATAATTGGGTGGTTGCAGCTCAAAGAAGCAGCAAAGCGATCGTCGAAAAGGAGCGATCTATGCCTTTGCATGAAAGCCTTGGGGTAAATCTGCACTCCTTACCTCTTTCAGCCAGTCAGGATATTCCTAAAACGGTGGTGAACTATGTCTCGCGTACCTCCGAAACCCTAGTGCTAGATGATGCTCGCAAAGAAACCACCTTTGCCAACGATCCCTACATTATTCAATGGCAACCTAAAAGCTTACTATGTACGCCTATTCACAATCGCGGCCAGATCGTTGGCATCCTATACCTAGAAAACAGTTTGACGACTGGAGCCTTTACCCAAAACCGTCTTGAGGTTTTGCGGCTGCTCACAGCACAAGCTGCCATCTCGCTGCAAAATGCCATGTTTTATAACAATCTCGCTGTAGCAAAAGCCCAACTAGAGGATTACAGCCATACGTTGGAGCAAAAGGTAGAGCAGAGAACTTTTGAGTTGAATGATAAAAATCAGCATCTCTCGGAAACTTTAGAACAACTGCAACACACCCAAAGCCAACTAATTCAAACTGAAAAAATGTCTTCATTGGGGCAAATGGTGGCAGGTATCGCCCACGAAATTAACAACCCGATTAACTTTATCTATGGCAACGTCACCTATACCAATGAATATTGTCAAAATTTGCTGCACTTGGTCGATCTATATCAACACTACTATCCTCAACCATTTGCTGAGATTCAAGAAGAACTAGAGAGTATAGATTTAAACTTCCTCAAATCTGACCTCCAAAAATTACTGCAATCAATGAAATTAGGAGCAGATCGCATCCGCCAGATTGTTCTTTCTCTCCGCAATTTCTCGCGCCTGGATGAGGCTGAAATGAAACCTGTCAATCTTCATGAAGGTATTGACAGCACCTTATTAATTTTACAGCACCGTATAGAAGAGAAAACATACCGCCCCGCAATTAATGTGATTAAGGAATATGCCCAACTGCCGGAAGTAAATTGCTACGCTAGTCAGATCAATCAAGTATTTATGAATATTCTTAGCAATGCTATTGATGCATTAGATTCATTATTCACAACTGAACATACACAAACAAAAATCCCTACCATCGAAATTCGTACCAAAATGACTGAGGCTGATACAATAACCATTCAAATTGCAGATAATGGGTCTGGTATGTCTGAAAAGGTAAAGCAGCATTTATTTGACCCATTTTTTACAACAAAACCTATTGGCACAGGAACAGGCTTAGGATTATCGATTAGCTACTCTATTGTAGAAAAACATCGGGGACGAATAAGTGTAATATCGGAGCTAGGAAAAGGAGCAGAGTTTTCCCTCTCTATACCGTTAAATTCAGTAAAGTGAAAAGTTCTATGATTAGGGTTAGGGCGTCAAGGTAAGAGCATCTCAATCAAGCTTGACAGTTTTCCCCAATCAAAATTTAACAGACCCTAACTGAGTAAGCGCATCTTCTGTAACACGACAAATACGCCAATCATCTAATATAGAGGCTCCCATACTACGGTAGAATGCTTGGGCTGACTCATTCCAATCTAAGACACTCCACTCTAATCGCCCACAATCACGTTCTACAGCTATCTGAGCTACTTTAGTTAGGAGAGCCTTACCAATACCTTGCCTGCGATATTCTGGTAAAACAAATAAATCTTCCAGATAAATTCCCGGCTTAGTCAGAAATGTTGAATAATTATGAAAAAATAGCGCAAAACCAACAGCTTGTCCCGCAGATTCTGCTAATATTGCCTCTACATACCTCCGCGAACCAAATAAATGCTCCTGAAGTGCTAGAGCATTGCCAGTAACAGCGTGAGATAATTTTTCATATTCTGCAAGTCCCTCAATTAATTTAAACAGTACGCTGCAATCGTCTGCTTGGGCAAAACGTACAATCAAATTGCTACCCGAAGTCATTAGTCTATAGTCCATAGTTTATAGTCCATAGTCCATAGTCTATAGGCAACTGGGCAATTTATTTTCAGTATTGACTAAATAAGAGCCAAAAAAAGCTACAAAACGCCCGATTTTTGCGAATTGCAAAGCTAATTAAGTTCCAGATTGCATCTCTATCTTCAGCAATGTAATTAAATCAACCAACCTTTTAAGCGTTTGGCTATGTGAGGACGGCGTAATTTCCGCATGGCTTTGCTTTGAATTTGACGCACTCGCTCGCGAGAAAGATTGAACATATTGCCAACCTCTTCTAAGGTGCATGGTTCGCTGGTTGTCAAACCATAACGCAGAGAAATCACATCTTTCTCTCGTGGAGTTAACACATCACCCAAGACTTCCCAAATCTCCTGACGCATCATGTTTTCATTCATTTTTGCTTCTGGAGACAAGTTATCCTCATCTTCTAGCAAATCCATCAATTCCGTGTCTTCTTCTTTACCGACGCGGTGGTTGAGAGAAAGGGCTTGTCGCCGTAACTGTTGTAGCTGGCGTAGTTGTTGCACGCTAATCTCTAAATATTCTGCCATTTCTCCTTCGGTAGGATTACGACAGAGTTTTTGTTTGAGTTCCCGTTGAGCTTTTTTTAGCTTGTTAAGCTTTTCAACAATATGAATCGGTAGTCGAATTGTTCGCGCATCATTAGCGATCGCTCTGGTAATCGCTTGTCTAATCCACCAATAGGCGTAAGTAGAAAACTTATATCCTTTATCGGGATCGAATTTTTCTGTAGCGCGATTTAAACCCATTGCTCCTTCCTGAATTAAATCCAGAAAAGGCACTCCCCGATTCAAGTATCGTTTAGCAATAGAAACTACCAATCTCAAGTTCGAGCGAATCATTTTGCGTTTCGCTACTCTCCCTTGATACAAGCGACTTTCTAGTTGCTTTTCCGTCATTCCTAGCTCGGAAGCCACTTCTAATTTGCTGGCTTCATGTTCCAGTTTTAACCCTAAAGCCGCTTGTATTTCTCTAAATTCCTCTAGAAACCTGACTCGCCGCGCTAACTCTACTTCTTCATCAGCTTTTAAAAGCGGATAACGCGCCATTTCCTTAAAAAATGCACCAACAGCATCATCGTGTTCGGTTTTGTTGTATCCCGAAGGACGAGCCGCCGCCATGTTATCGCCATCGCGTTCGTCTGATTCCAGATTTTCTACTACAATTGGAGATTCTTCTTCTGCCACTGCATTTAAACTATCGAGTGATGGTTCTTCGATATCAACAGCATTCTCCAGTATTTCCATTTTTCCCAATTCAACAATATTCATATTTTCCTTTAGGGATTGTTGCTTTGTTTGGTACATAATTCATTTACACCTACTCGTTTGAGGCTTGGTAGTTTTCCCTAATGGACGATGCACCCGTAAAGAATAGCGAAATATAGGCTGATGCTAATTTATCTACAGAAATAAAAATCGGCATCTACCTAGTATCTATAGGTTACAGTTATATACAACCTATAACGAAACTGACCTTAGCACCCAATAAAGCTTTTTTTTAGATTCCCAACAGATATATTCTTCATTTTTTTCTGAATTATCAAATATGTCAAACCCCCTCAAACTTTCTCAACCTTAACAAATATAAAAATTCCAGCTAATCATCCAAATCCCTTAAACTTTCATATATTTTTCTAAATATTTATAATATTTTAGGCGCTGGAGTCAACTGTTGTATAAAAGGAAGACCTACTAATGGGTTTACGCATTCCTGATTTGATTTACAGTTACCTACACGATCTAAATTACAAGAGTAAGAGCTTAATTTCGATCTGATATTACTTTGTATAAAAGCATCTCATATACAGAAAGGGTTGAATATCTACCGATAGGCGGAAAAAGGCTACTCCATATTTAGTAGATAGAGTAACTGTTGCAGCAATAGCCGACATGCTTTTATTTGTATAGTGGGCACCAAATATTTATTGCATATATAGTTGATACGAATTTGTCTAGTAGATTACATAAGAGGAAAATTATCAAGTATTATGAAGAATAACAGTATTGAGAAATACCATTTAAATTTAAGAAAGCAAAAAACTAAAGTTTAGTTAGCTAGGTTGATTTTGACCAGCTATGTGAGGAAAATATTTAATTAATTATAAAATCAGCAAGTATGTATATTAATGACATAAATTTATCTCGTTTAGTGGTGAGTGAACCGAGTGAATCATATAAGTCAGGTGAAACTGTTAATCGGTGGGTTGAAGTATTGGTAGACTGTCCAGGAAGTACAGGACTATTTACTTATCGATTGCCAGCCCAGTTAGAAATAAAACCAGGGGATATTTTGAGTGTGCCATTTGGGGCGCAACAATTAGGAGCGATCGCGATTCGATTACTGGCACAACCAAATATCGATTTACCACCAGAAAAAATCCGGGAAGTAGAAGATATAGTCAGCGTTGGATTTTTCCCAAGTGCTTATTGGGAATTACTCAACCGAGTTGCTGCATATTACTATACGCCGCTGATTCAAGTAATCCGGGTTGCTCTGCCACCAGGGTTACTGGGGCGATCGCAGCGTCGTATCCGCCTGGTTGGAGGGAGAGGGGCAGGGGGGCAGGGGGGCAGAGGAGCGGAGGGGCAGAGGAGCAGGGGGGCAGGGGGGAGTCGTTATTTACTGGGATCTGCCGATCCTTTGGCTTTTTTGACTCCAACTGCGCGGCAAGTTTGGGAACTTTTGCAAGGGCAGCCGGCGGGGGACTACAGTTTTGTTTACCTTCAACAAAAAGTCAAATCTGCTTATCGGGGAATTCGGGAGTTATTGCGATTTGGTTTAGTAGAAAGCTACTTAGAACCACCGCGATTAACTCGACCAAAGTTGCAAAAAGCAGTTACGCTCACAGGTACAATTGACCAAGAGTTAACTACTCGCCAACGAGAGATTTTAGAAGTGTTGCGGCGACACAGTGGGGAGTTGTGGTTAAATGAGTTCTTACAGATTTGTAAAACAACTACCTCTACCCTGAAAGGGCTAGAGGAAAAAGGCTACATCGTCATCGAAGAACGGGAAGTATTGCGAACTGAACAAGGCCCGACTTTAGTAGGTGATAGTGCTAAATCTTTAACTACAGCTCAAGCTAGCGCTTTAGAGACAATCCAGACACTAGATGAATTTGCTCAAGTTTTATTGCATGGGGTGACAGGTTCAGGAAAAACCGAAGTATATTTGCAAGCGATCGCACCTCTCCTCAATCAAGGTAAATCTGCTCTGGTGTTAGTCCCAGAAATTGGACTTACACCGCAGCTAACCGATCGTTTTCGCGCCCGTTTTGGTAATAAAGTCAGCGTTTATCACAGCGCCCTCTCAGATGGTGAACGTTACGACACTTGGCGGCAAATGCTCACCGGAGAACCTCAAGTTGTCATTGGGACTCGTAGCGCCGTTTTCGCCCCTTTGCCCAACTTAGGTTTAATTATTTTAGATGAAGAACACGATAGCAGCTTTAAACAAGATTCCCCCATACCGACTTACCACGCCCGCACCGTCGCCCTGTGGCGAGCCGAATTAGAAAATTGCCCCTTGGTGTTGGGTTCTGCTACGCCTTCGTTGGAAACTTGGGTAAGCGTGGGGAGCAGAGGGGCAGGGGAGCGGGGGGGCAGGGGAGCTGGGGAGCAGAGGGGCAGGGGAGCAGGGGGAGAATTCGTAACTCATAACTCCTCACTCAGTACTTATCATTACTTAAGTTTGCCTGAGCGCATCAACTCTCGCCCTTTACCGCCGGTGGAAATTGTTGATATGCGGCAAGAGTTGCAACAGGGAAATCGTTCTATATTTAGTAGATCGCTGCAAGCAGCTTTGCAAGAGTTGCAAGAAAGAAAACAACAGGGAATTTTATTTATCCATCGCCGGGGACACAGTACTTTTGTATCTTGCCGCAGTTGTGGATATGTGTTGGAATGTCCGCACTGTGATGTGTCGCTGGCGTATCACCACACTGAAGAAAAAGCGCCGGAATTATTGCGGTGTCATTATTGTAATTATGCGCGATCGCACCCCAAATTTTGCCCTGATTGTAGTTCCCCTTACTTGAAATTTTTCGGTAGCGGTACTCAACGAGTCACGCAAGAACTAGCGCGACAGTTTCGTGACTTAAAATTTATTCGTTTTGATAGCGATACCACCCGCAATAAAGGCTCACATCGTACCTTACTCACTCAGTTTGCCAACGGCGAAGCGCATTTATTAGTCGGTACGCAAATGCTCACCAAAGGTTTGGATTTACCACAGGTGACACTTGTGGGCGTTGTCGCCGCCGATGGATTGCTAAATTTATCAGATTATCGCGCCAGCGAACGAGCGTTTCAAACCTTGACTCAAGTCGCTGGACGTGCTGGTAGAGGTGAAGATCCGGGTAGAGTGATTGTGCAGACTTATACTACAGAGCATCAGGTAATTGCAGCAGTGCGATCGCACGATTATCAGTCTTTCTCTCAAGCTGAATTGGAACAACGCCAAGCACTCAATTATCCTCCTTATGGGCGGTTAATTTTGTTGCGCTTAAGTAGTCTCGACCCGATTCAAGTACAAAATACGGCGCAAATTATTGCTACAGCCTTGAGTACGGAAGAAGAATTCGAGATATTGGGCCCAGCACCAGCGAGTATTTTACGAGTAGCTAATCGTTATCGCTGGCAGATATTGATTAAATTTGCCCCCGATGCCTTACCGCGATTACCAGATTGGGAAGAAGTGCGATCGCTTTGTCCTTCCTCTGTAAGTTTAACTATTGATGTAGATCCATTAAATATTATGTGATCGTAAATTATATCATGTCCGCTTGGTTACTTATTAAACCTCAAGAACCCCACCCCGCCAAAGCTACGCTTTGTCTCCCTGCCCCTAATCCCCAGAGGGGGCCCCGAGTTCCCCGCTCTTCGGGAGGGGCTGTGGGTGGGGTGCAATGACCGTGGAAATCATAGCTAATTATGAAAACTTATCTTAACTGTATATTAACAGCACATTAAAAACTGAACTCTGTCAGTACCAATTAAAGATTGGTTTCCGGTAATAATTTTGAAGATTTATTGCTTTTTCCGTAATCATACTGTGGCTAGTTGAGGAATTAGAAAGTTCCTTTATAATTCTCTTAAAAAGAAGTTCAGTATTTATGTAATTTCAAGTATTCACTAAATATTTTTTATACAGTCTAGAGAAATGGTTCCCTGAGACTTGCGGTCATTACGTTCGTTTCTAGTCAGTGAAGGATTGCCAGAAATCATCATTGCAGATACTTGGTCAATGTTAATGGACTACTCACGTATCAACTACGAACACAACGGCAAGGCATACTATGATTTACAAGATCAAACCCAAAATACTGGTATTAGCAATTGTTCAAGGGATTGCTTTTCAACCAAATGACGCGCCTGTACCATCTGGGTATATTAAAGATATCGGTCAAGCCTACAATGATACTAGAGGCTTTGGTTGGGTGCGTGAAGATAGCTTAGGCAATAGTACACCCACTCCCCTTGATATCCAACTCAATACACGCGATCGCAACCAAAGTGGCATCGATCGACGACTCAATAGACTGATTCATCTGCAATATCCTCCTAGCAGTTCGGGAACAGCAGTTAAGATACCTGCGGCTTGGGAATATGCCCTATCTAATGGTTCCTACAATGTGACTGTTAGCGTCGGTGATGCTACTAATACTGTAAATAGTAAGCACCAGATTAATATAGAAGGGACGACTGCTATTTCTGGCTTTGTACCAACGGCAACCAAAAAATTTGCCGCAATTACTCGGATTGTTAATGTTGCCGATGGCAAGCTCACAATTGATGCGAAAGGTGGTAAGAATACCAAGCTCAACTATATTGCGATCGCACCAGGTAATCGTCCCTCGATCAGAACGACCAATCCCAATGATGGTCAGACAAATCTCTCGCCAGATATCTCGATTACAGCAGACCTAAATCTCCCCAACAGTGGGATTGCGGTTAATACTATTTCTGCCTCCACTATCAAGCTGATCGATAGCAGCACTAACACGCAAATCAATGCTACTTACAACACTTCCGGTGGTGGAGATGTGATTGTAGTGTCTCCGATAAATCGTCTCAAGAACAATACCAAATATTTGTTACAAATCACCGACGGGGTTAAAGATAGCAATGGTGCTGCATTCTTACCCTATAGCATCAGTTTCACAACAGGAACTTTTGTGAACTCAGTAAGCAATATTAGTTTCGAGCAAATCTCACTAGCGAATGTACCTACCAAATCTTACACCACAGTCTTGATTGGGCCTGACAATAAACTCTATGCTGCCACCCTACTAGGTGAGATTTTACGTTTCCCGATCGATGCTGATGGTACTCTGGGTACGCCACAAACGATTTCCTCATTGCAGACTGCAAATGGTGGTAATCGAACGATTATTGGTATGCACTTCGATCCCTCATCAACCAATGCCAACAACCTAATTCTCTGGGTAACAAATAACTACTACTGGAATGCAACTATTGATGCACCAGAATGGAGTGGTAAAATTACTCGTTTAAGCGGCACCAATCTAGAGACAGTAAAAGACTATGTGATTGATTTACCGCGATCGAGTCGGGATCATCTAACCAATAGCATTGAGTTTAAGCCCAACGAGCCAAACGTGCTGTATGTGTTGCAGGGTAGTAATAATAGTACGGGCGCACCAAACACTGCCTGGAGTAATCGTCTTGAGCAGTTGTTAACTGCTGCTGTATTACGAGTTGACCTGTCCAAAATCACCTCACCTCCTTTAAGCGTTAAGACGGAGGATGGGGGTACTTATAACCCCTTTAATCCGGGAGCAGCTGTAACTATCTTTGCTAGTGGTATACGTAATGGCTACGATCTGGTTTGGCATACCAATGGTCAGTTGTATGTGCCAACGAATGGTTCGGCGGCTGGTGGCAATACGCCAAATACACCTATCCCTTTACCTCTTGCCTGCCAAAACCGGATTGATAAGAGTACTAATGGGGCTTATACTACTCCACCTGTGCCTGCTCTTAGCAGTCTAGGCACGCAGCGAGACTTTCTGTTTCGCGTTGTTAAAAATGGTTATTATGGTCATCCCAATCCGAAGCGTTGTGAGTGGGTGTTGGGTGGAGGAAATCCCACAGATGGTAAAGACCCAGTTCAGATCGATGAATATCCCATTGGTACTCTACCTGACCGGAATTGGAAGGGAATTGCCTTCGATTTCGGAGAGCATTTTTCACCTAATGGCATCATTGAATATCGTAGTAATGCTTTAGGTGGTCAGCTGCAAGGCAAACTGCTGGTGACACGCTTCAGTTTAGGGAAAGACATCATTGTGCTAACACCAGGTGGCGCAAACTTGGATATTGTAAATTCCCAAACGGGTATTAGTGGCTTCACTGGTTTTAACCCAAGTCCATTGGATTTGGTAGAGAATCCCACGAATGGAAATCTCTACGTGGCGCAACTCAGTCAAGAGACGGGCATGGGCAAAATTACACTTCTCCGTCCACTTAATTAATATCAGTACGGGGCGATCGCAATCAATTCATGCTTATAGCTGAAAAGGGTTTTTACTGAAACTGCAAGCATGAATTGATTGCATTTACTCTCCAACAAGCATTGATCTCATCAGTTAATTTTTGTACTTTTATAATTCACTCCAAATTACGGTTGCATTCTAGCGCGATCGTAAACTTTTTATGTGCATTTATCTAAATCAACGGTTACGAAGCATCCAGAATTTTATAATCCGCAACTTGGGTTAATATTATGTTGAAAAATTAATTCCAAACAATTCGGCAACACTAATTTGCGAATCTACAAAAGCCAGCAGCGGGATTTGAACTCGCGACCTTCCGATTACAAGTCGGATGCACTACCACTGTGCTATGCTGGCAAGTTTGACGATTGCTCTTAATTAGCAACCACGATTTATCATTGTACCATAATCCATTTATTTGTCTAGCTGTAAATTCTAAAAAATATCTGCTTCATCATAAAATTAGGCTAAAAGACCAGAAATTTTAGCAATATCG
The DNA here is from genome assembly GCF_036917315.1 of Nostoc sp. Lineage (GTDB taxonomy): Bacteria > Cyanobacteriota > Cyanobacteriia > Cyanobacteriales > Nostocaceae > Nostoc. Next base: position 265,140 of record NZ_JBALDR010000042.1, read on the forward strand.
CTGCTTTTGTACGCCTAGATGGTTGTTCTGGCGTTGCCATTGCGATCAACCAGAAACAATCAGGGATTTTGAATCACCGATCGGGTTGATAAATTAATATTTATAGCAATTTATAGCAAAAGCTAACTTAAATCCTGGGCTGAACCCAAAAATATCTAGTCAGTTCTAAAACTATATTTTCTTGGCACAGCTGAATAAAGGAACAGAAATATATAATTATTTTTTACAGATTACAAGCATGGCAGCATTGCTCGGACGAGATTTATTAAGTCTAGCGGACATCAGTTCTACGGAACTTCAAGAACTCCTGCAATTGGCAACTCAACTTAAATCACAGCAGTTGAAGTTACAGTGTAATAAAGTTTTGGGGTTGTTGTTCTCCAAAGCTTCAACTCGTACACGGGTAAGTTTTACAGTAGCGATGTACCAACTGGGTGGACAGGTAATCGATCTCAACCCTAATGTCACTCAAGTTAGTCGTGGGGAACCTTTGCAGGATACGGCGCGGGTGTTAGATCGATATCTGGATATTTTGGCAATTCGCACTTTTGCCCAGCAGGATTTGGAAACTTTTGCTCACTATGCCAAGATTCCGGTGATTAATGCACTTACCGATGCAGAACATCCTTGTCAGGTATTAGCTGATTTATTGACGATTCAAGAAAGCTTTGGCACTCTAGCTGGGTTAACTTTAACCTACGTGGGCGATGGGAATAATGTGGCTAATTCTCTGATGTTAGGCTGTGCTTTGGTAGGGATGAATGTCAGAATTGCTACTCCTACGGGATATGAGCCAGATTCTAGGATTGTAGAGCAAGCAAGAGCGATCGCTAATCACAAAACTGAAGTCCTCCTGACTCACGATCCAGAATTAGCGGCTAAGGGAGCTGCTGTACTTTACACTGATGTTTGGGCAAGTATGGGGCAAGAAGCAGAAGCTGATAATCGGATGCCAATTTTCCAGCCTTACCAAATTTCAGATCAGATGTTAAGCCTTGCCGAGCCAGAGGCAATTGTTTTACACTGCTTACCAGCCCATCGCGGTGAAGAAATTACCGAGGCAGTTATTGAAGGTTCCCAATCACGAGTTTGGGAACAGGCAGAAAATCGTCTCCACGCTCAAAAAGCTTTACTTGCAAGTCTTTTAGGGGCAGAGTAAGGGAATAGGGCACAGGGGATAGGGTATAGTTTTCTTCCTTATAACCTGTAAGCTCTAACCTGTAACCTGTAATATTCTTTATTTGTCAAAAGGCAAAAGAGAAGAAAATAATTTTGCTTTTGCCTTTCATATTTTTACTTTTCTCTTGTTATAGGGAGTTTTTTGTAGTACTAATGTTCTAGAGACATTTATAATTACTTCTCGGAAATTTATGGAACGTCTAACAGAAGCTCAACAAGAACTTTACGAATGGTTAGCAGAATACATCAGATCGCATCAGCATTCGCCTTCTATTCGGCAAATGATGCAAGCGATGAACCTGAAGTCACCAGCACCAATTCAAAGTCGTTTAGAGCATTTACGCACTAAAGGATATATAGAATGGACTGAAGGACAAGCGCGAACGATTCGGATTTTGCGTCCTGTTAAGCAAGGTGTACCAATTTTGGGCACGATCGCTGCTGGTGGTTTAATAGAACCGTTTACTGATGCTGTAGATCATTTAGACTTTTCTAATTTCGATTTACCTCCCCAAACCTATGCTTTGCGGGTAGCTGGCGATAGTATGATTGAAGATTTAATTACTGATGGCGATGTGGTATTTCTGCGTCCAGTAGCAGAACCAAATCATTTAAAAAATGGCACTATCGTCGCCGCCAGAGTTGATGGATTTGGTACGACATTAAAACGTTTTTATCGCCAAGGCGATCGCGTTACCCTCAAACCAGCAAATCCTAAGTACAATCCCATTGAAGTCAGCGCTATGCAAGTACAGGTGCAAGGTTCACTCATTGGTGTTTGGCGCGGTTACAACTGAGTAATGGGGAATGGGGAATAGGGAGTAGGGGGTGGAGGAGATGAGTGAGAAATAACCAATGCCCAATACCCAATGCCCATTAATTAGGGTTCGTTACCATCTTTGTGCTTAACATATGTACCTGACGAAAAATTCAGTGCAGCAACTGCCCACTTTCCGGTTGAAATTACCATTTGCAAGGGAAAGTAAGGGCAGTTATTACACTCCGCAACCATTACCAGGATGCCCAAGAATGCCTGTGTCTCTGCAATTGCGGCAATATCAGCGGCAAGCGATCGCTAGCTGGTTTACCAACAATGGCAGAGGGACGCTGAAAATGGCTACTGGTAGTGGTAAAACGATTACCGCATTAGCGATCGCTTGTGAACTCTACCAACAGATTAATTTACAAGTTTTGGTGGTGGTATGTCCCTACCGCCATCTCGTTACCCAATGGGCGCGAGAATGTGAAAAATTTAATTTGCAACCCATTTTAGCTTTCGAGAATTTACGCACTTGGCAAAGTCAACTTTCTACGCAAATTTATAATCTGCGTTCTGGTTCTCAACGGTTTGTTACTGTAATTACTACAAACTCCACTTTAATTGGAGATGGGTTTCAGTCTCAACTCAAATATTTTCCCGCCAAAACTTTAATTATTGGGGATGAGGCGCATAATTTAGGCGCACCCAAGTTAGGAGAAAGTTTACCGCGCAGTGTTGGGTTGAGATTGGCTTTATCTGCCACACCGGAGAGGTACTTTGATGATTTTGGTACGCAATCTTTATTTGATTATTTTGGCCCAGTTCTCCAGCCAGAGTTTACTTTAAGGGATGCGATCGCTCAAGGTGCTTTGGTACATTATTTGTATTATCCGGTGCTGGTGGAGTTAACTGAAGCAGAAAGTATTGCCTATTTAAAGTTAACTAAAAGAATTGGGCGATCGCTACTATATAGAGAACGAGAAAATGGCGAAGCGGGATTTGAAGACAATGAAGACTTAAAGTCGTTGTTGATGAAAAGAGCAAGATTAATTGGTGCAGCGGAAAATAAATTAACCGCTTTGCATGAATTAATGACAACTCGCCGCGACACTACTCACACTCTTTTTTATTGCAGTGATGGTTCGCAAGATTTAGGACAACGTTCATCGTTACGCCAACTCAAAGCTGTTGCTAAAATTCTGGGGGTGGATTTAGGGTACAAGGTAAGTACCTATACGGCTCACACAACTTTACAAGAAAGAGAAATTTTGCGGCATCAATTTGAAAGTGGTGAGTTGCAGGGTTTAGTCGCAATTCGTTGTTTAGATGAAGGTGTCGATATTCCGGCAATTAAAACTGCGGTGATTTTATCAAGTTCTGGTAATCCCCGCCAGTTTATCCAGCGACGGGGACGAGTTTTACGTCCTCATCCAGGTAAGGAACGCGCCACTATATTTGACATGATTGTTTTGCCACCAGATTTAGATAGAGAAACTATAGAAGTTGAGCGTAATCTGTTGAAAAAGGAATTACGGCGCTTTGTAGAGTTTGCTGATTTAGCTGATAACGCAGGAGAAGCAAGAATGAAGTTACTTGATTTACAAAAGCGCTATGGTTTATTAGATATTTGATGATGAACTATAGGACTCATATCTGATTTCTGAACAAGATTTCAGATAAAACCCTAGATAAAACGGGCTTTTCAGTCTCAGTATGTTTTCAGAAATCAAATCGGAGTCCTATATATAGTTGTATGATTTTGTAAAATTTTTCGAGTTTTGCAAAAACAAACATTAAGTATGAAATAATAAAATTATGAGTTAGATAATAATGGGATGTAAGTTGGTTTAAAAATTTTACTTACATCCTATTATCATCTAGATTGATTATATTAATAATAACAGAAGATAATTTAATAATAAAGTCTTTTTTCCAAGATAAAGTATAAATTAAAAAAATAGTTTTTACAAAATTAAAGATAACGCTAACAGTGTCTTTACGGAGGTAAATGCAGTACTAGAGAAAGTTAAAATTTAAAAAAACTATATTTTCAAACCGAATATGTCACAAGAGGCAAATATTGATGATGTGCAGGAGCCAATAACCAGCGCTCCGCCGGAAGTGCGGCAAATTATTGAGCGGGTATGGAAGCTGGAGAAAGGCAGGCTAGATAAGAAGATTAACAGCCATATAAATGATAATATTTTGGACATTATTAAGGAAGAGGTGCGATGAAGCTAACTTCAATCAAGCTATGCAACTTTCGCTCCTTTTATGGTACAACACCAGAGATGCTCCTCGCTGGAGGAGATATTCACAACACGACGATTATTCATGGCAATAATGGCTCTGGAAAAACTAGTTTACTGAATGCCTTTACTTGGGTATTATATGAGAAATTTAGTGCAGCATTTGCATCGATAGAACAGTTAGTGAATAAGCGTGCGATCGCAGAAACTCAAAAAGGTCAAGCTGTAGAATGTTGGGTAGAAATTGGCTGGGAACATGAAGGTAAACGCTATCGAGTTAAACGCGCCTGTCGGGGTTATAAAAACGAAGGTGATTTTGACGCTAGCAAAACTCAATTAACTATGTGGGTTGGTGCGGATGATGGCAAATGGAATATACCAACTCAGCAACCAGACGATATAATTAATCAAATTTTACCTGCTACTTTACATCAATATTTTTTCTTTGACGGCGAGCGAATTGAAGAAATAGTCCGTTCTGATAAAAAAGCTGAGATTGCCGAAGCTACAAAGATTTTCTTGGGTGTAGAAGTAATCAACCGTTCCATCAGACATTTGGGAGATGCTAAAAAAGTTCTAGAAAATGAGTTAAAAGCGATTGGTGATTCTGAAACTAAACAACTATTACGACAGCAAGAAAAAATAGAACGCGAACGCGAGCGCATTACCAAACGGCAAGCTGAAATTAAAGAAGAGTTAGAATATCAACAAACTTTTAAAAAAGAGACAAGTAACCGTTTGCGAGAACTGAGTGCTGCTAAGGAATTACAAGAAAGATGGCAGGATTTAGAATCGCAGAAAGCAGCAAATCAAGAAGAATATAAAAAAACTAAGGAAGCACTAAAAAAAGTTATTTCCGCGCGGGGTTATACCGTTTTACTCTCAGAAACTACATCCCAGTTTCGAGGAATTATCAATGATTTGAAACAGAGAGGCGAGTTAACGTCAGGAATTTCGCGGGAATTTGTGAATGATTTACTCAATTCTCAGCGCTGTATTTGTGGTGCAGAATTACACGAGGGTAATCATTCTCATACTCATGTGAGTACTTGGTTAAATAAAGCCGGTTCCTCGGCAGTGGAAGAAACTGCAATTCGGATGATGGCTCAAGTAGATGAAATTGATAAGCAAGCAATAGGTTTTTGGGAAGAGGTTGATAGAGAACAAACTAGGATTAATCAGTTAAGGCAAAGCATATCTCAAATTGAAGGCGATTTAGACAATATTCAAGAACGGTTAAGAAAAGATGCTAATGAAGAAATTAGCAGTTTACAAAAACGCTTAGATGAAATTGAAAGTAAAATTGATGAGTTAAATCGAGAACAGGGTGCAAATCAGCAGCAAATTGCTCAACTCACAACTGAAATTGAAGGCTTGAACAAACAAATTGCCAAACAAAAGTTGAATGAAGACAAGCAAACTTTAGCACAGCGACGAATTAACGCCACTCAAGATGCAATTGAACGCTTAACGGAAGTTAGAAATCGTCAAGAACAACAATTTCGTCTGCAACTAGAAAAGCGAGTACAAGAAATATTCATGGAGATTTCTGTAACTCCATACATTCCTAAAATTAGTGAAAAATATGAACTTACATTAATAGAAAATACTACAGGTATAGAAGCACCAGTTGCAGCATCCACGGGCGAGAATCAAATTCTCAGTTTATCCTTTATTGCCAGCATCATTGACAAAGTGCGGGAATGGAGTGAGAAACGGAAAATGATGATGATTCCCGACAGTAGCACTTTCCCAATTGTCATGGATTCGCCGTTTGGTAGTTTGGATGAAAGTTCGCGGCGGCACATTGCGAAGACAATTCCCCAATTAGCGAATCAGTTGATAGTTTTAGTTACTAAGACTCAGTGGCGGGGTGAAGTAGAAGCAGAGATTACACAGAGAATTGGTAGAGAATATGTACTTACTTATTATTCATCTAAGCCAGATTGCGAACAAGATTATATTGAGTTGGGTGGAGAAAGATATCCTTTGGTGAAACAAAGTCCGAACGAGTTTGAATATACTGAAATTATTGCGGTTGAACGTAATTTTTAAAGGATAAAGTTATGGTTGCGAGTCTAGACGGAAAGTATATGACTCCCCAGGAATACCTGGAATGGGAAGAACACCAAGATATTAAATACGAATATATCAATGGTGAAGTCTTCGCTATGACTGGGGGGACAATTCCTCATACTAGTATTGCCTTAAACTTAGCTTCGGCATTAAAAAGTCACCTCCGAGGAAGTTATTGTCGGGCTTTTATGGCAGATGCAAAAGTAGGAGTGACTGAGAACGGGCCGTTTCACTACCCAGATGTTGTGGTGAGTTGTGATGAAAGAGATAGACAAGCTATTAAATTTCTTCAGTATCCTTGTCTAATTGTCGAAGTTCTCTCCCCCAGTACAGAAGCTTACGACAGAGGTCGTAAATTTATTCAGTACCGCCGTATGAAAACTTTACAAGAATATGTTCTTATTGATGCTGAAAAAATTAGTTTAGATTGCTTTCGTATCAATGACAAAGGGATTTGGGAGTTACATCCTTATGAAGAAGGGGATGAGGTTAATTTAACTAGCGTTGATTTTAACTTTCCGATTTCTTTAGTTTATGAAGATGTTCAGTTTCCAACTTGAGTTTAGGGAAAACTAGAGACAGTGGCAGAAAAAGTAAACCCACGCTCGGATGATTAAAAATGAAAGCACACGAAAGAGAACAGTTAATTAAAGATATCAACGTACTGCTACATCAAGCTTATGACAGTACTTTAGTTAAAATTCACGCACTATTAAAAAGAATCGATGATATAGACGATGAAGAAGACTTAAAAGCCATTAAAGAAGCTAGGGAAGATATACGCATTAATGGCACTGTGTCTTGGGATGAAATTCAAAACGAAATAAGAAACGAAATAAACAAGGATGTTGCGTGAGTTACGAAGTTAAATTTTCAAGGGGTGCGAAAAAGCAGTTTAGGAAACTACCTATAGACGTACAATAGCGCATACAAACTAAAATCAGCGACTTGGCAATAGAACCGCGTTCAAACGGGGTAAAAAAATTACAAGCTGATGATAATTCATATCGTATTCGAGTAGGAGATTATCGAGTTGTTTATGAAATGATGATGTTTTAATAGTGACTGTAATTAAAATAGGACATCGTAGCGAGATTTATAAAGAGAAAGTTAGCAGAGTGTGGAATATCGGTGCGATGCCTACGGCGGCAAGCTACGCTAATTTTGGTAAGATTAGATCGTGCTAGTAATGCTGAAGAACCGTTTATCGCCGTGGTGAGGTGGTGGAGGCTGAACCCGCAGTGCCACGATGGACTATGTTAGTGGATAATTTGTTTGTTTAAGCGATCGCCCACATACTAGTATAAAATAATGCGATAATAATTACTATCACTTCCAACTTTCGGTTAAAATAGCAACAATGTAAATATTAAAACAATGGCTGCAAACAGAATCAGGGTTGCTAAAGATAAGGCTGAGTTAGTGAAATCTCTAGTCGCATCAAAAGACACAACTGGGCCTTTTCAAACTTATGTAGAAGTTATGGTGTTTGCAGCAGCATTGGGCGTTAAAAATAAAAAGCGCATTCCTTTAGACGTAATTTCTAAAGATTTATCTCCACTGCGACAAGATTATTTTACTAGCAGCTTCACTCTATTAATTAATTTGTTGGCTATCACCGAAACAGAAAATATTAAAATTATAGATGATGATAATGTAGCTGACGAGCAACGCATTCACATTTTTGAAGAGTACGCTAATGCTGGTTTAGAGATTATACAAAATGAACTGCGTGGAGCAGTAGACTATTCAGAGCGACTTTTATTGATTCTTAGTTATGAAAGAACGAATGCAGAGCAGCAAGATGAGGAATTTGATCTAACCAAATTCCTCTCTTGATTTTTAAGTAATGGTTAAAAGCAATAACTTTACATCCACCCCAGTGTACTTTTTACTGTTTTGACTGCATTTGTTACTGCACTAACAGTAGCAGATATTCTATATGGCTTGTCTGGATTTTTAGGTTGGGCATCTATTCTAATTACGTTATCCTTCCAAAGTTGGTTTTCTCTTGACCAATCTAACCGTGCTAGTTGTGAAACTTTTTCTTCATTAAAATAATTGTTTTCTGCATCATATATATAGTACAATAAACGCCCTAAAACTTCCAGCCCTACACTTATACCTAGAATACAATCTTCTTTAAATGTGCCTACTTCATCTTGTGTTAGTTCTTCAACAGTCGTATCAGAAATATATTCAGTATTACTGCATTCGGAGAAAAATTTATTAAGACAAATAACCAAAGCATCAGATGCTTGATAAACATCATAATCTCGAAGCTGATTACTTGGATCGTTAGTAAAAACGCAACTTACAAACCTAGCTATGTAATTAATTGTGTAGATTAACTTATCTTTAGTAGCAGGACTCAATTTAATTTTCTCTGTCTTACCCTCAAACATTGGCACTCGTTTTATTAACTCTTTAGTAATGCCAACTCGACCAGAGAACTCACCAAATGATAATAATAATGATTTATCTAGTTGTTTTGTTTGAGCCATGTCTCTGAAATCTGCCTGACACTGTTGAAAGTTACCCTCTAAAACTAGAGTGATCCCAAAATCATCATCGCTGATTAAGTTGCTTTCACCACTTTCTATTAATTGGTGAATTGCATGTTTACGATGTTGTCCATCAGTTATATCTAACTTGACTCCACGAGGAATTACAACCAGACAAATGCCCCTCCCCAATTCAAGAATTGTTATGTCTTTTGGGGCTACATTAGCAGTCAGCGTTCCTACAATCCAAGGTTTTTCTTTTCGGGAACGCTCAACAATATATTTTTTAATTTCATCAGCATGACCTTTAACCACTGGGCGATTTTTACCAGAATCAGGATCATTCCCAGTGGATGGTTTAGCTTGGAGAAGACCAGAAAAGTCACTCGCAGGTACATTAATTTGCAGCATTGTCCGCTTTCCCTGCTGAAAAATCAGCCCCGGATAGCAGCGATCGCGATGATATTGTGAAAAGAATGGCTCAATAAAGGAGCTAAACTGAGCTTTTATCTGAGGAGAAATGCTATTATTGTCGTCCTCAATCGGTTGAGCCATATAATAAAAACCTAATATAAATTAGTAGATGTTAGCAAACATGATATGCAACCCTTATGGACTATAGCATCGGTAAAAACCACACTGCAAAATCCCTACTTAACTTTGCTAGTTGAGAATATGTGGAAGTCCTACAGCTTTTGGATCAACAAACTGACCATCGAAACTTATAGTTTTATCTTCCACTGTTCTAGCATCCGCCAAAGCCTTACGAAGTTCAGCACGTTCCATCTGTTCCTGAATTCCACCCAGAATGTAAACCAATAATTTCGCCGCTAAATCTCGTCCAGCAACCTGCACCCGCTTTTTATTTGGGTCATACAAAATCCCATACCAGAGAGATTGGGGATATTCCATACCACTAAAACCACCTTGCTGGTCAAACTTCCGCAGTTTCTTAAAAATATCTGCCAGGGAAAAACCTTTTTTAAAAACCAAAATTCCCAAAGCTTGCGCTAATGCAACTTGAGCAACTGGACGGAAAAGCATATTTCCTTCACCTCCATCTTTTTCAAAGCTGAAGCGCCGTAAAGCTGGTGTATCCTCGTGTTCTAAAATTTTATAACTGGAAAGACTAGCCAAAGAATCAAATAGCTTTTTAAATTCCTCAATTCCCTGCTCAATTTCTTCATCCTCTGGACGCATGGGAATTAGACCTTTTTCTAAAGGTTTCCAGTGAGGAAACTTATGAACTAAATATCGCTCAGACATATCTTGTAGAGCTTGCAAAGTCGTCAAAACTGTAGAATTGGAAGCGACTGTTGCACTATTCCAATTAACACGAGGATTGCGCTCTTGTCGTTGTTCTAATAGTGGATGTGTAACTGCAATTTTTCTAGCAACGATCGCAAAACCATCATCTTCATTCAACTGTGTTAGTTGCCCTTTAGTCAACGGTGCAGCCATCAGGTTGACATGAACAAAAATCGATCTCACCCTCCGCCTCGCCTCGGTGCGAGTTTCCCCAGCCGCTACCGCACAGATGAACTCAATACCAATTTTTTCCTTGGGTAAATTTTGCAAGTAAGCAAGGTCTACTTGGTATTTTTCTATCAAATCATTGACTGTAATAAAACTGTCATCAGCACCTTTATCTTTCTTATAGCGCTGGAGTTTGCGAGTTTTAATTAACTCCATCAACCCCTGTACACCCATTAATCGGTGTTGACCATCTAGTGCATAAATAGTCACATCATCTTCAGAAATATTTAGCAGACCTACTTTAGCGTCTTTATCTAAGGGTATAAAATCAGTAGTAGACTTTGTGGCGCGTCCTTCGCTATTCCACTCAGCAGCTTTAGGATTATCCACCCACGGTTGATTAATTACTACTAGCACTGGCGGAAACTTGTGATTTTGTCTAGCCGCCAAATACTGTACTAGCGGTGCTTGACGTGACCAATCAAGGGGACGCTGCTGAATTTCATCAATACTATCCGCGTCAATCTCGACATTATCAGTTTCAGGATTATACTTTTTTTGAAACAGAGGTAAGCCAGAGGCGAAGTGAACCCGACCTGCAAACCATTCCAGTGTAACAGAGCTAACATAAGCCTCAGTACCACCCATCTCGGTTTTCTGAACGAGAATCTGATCTTTTCTCCCTAAAAACTTCTCTAGGAGTAAAGCTAGTACCTGTTTTTCCTTGTTTTCTCGTTCTAGGTACTCTCTAGCGATGTCAGCCGTTGGGTCAGATGCACTATCTTTCATGTTAAATTTTAAAAACAGAATAGAATTATGTCGTTTAATTATCCAAAAATTTGGATATTAGTAGTGAAGTTTTTAAAAACTTTTCTTCAACCCACGGAGGTAGGTTTTGTCTATCTAGACGTGAATTTTATTCGCCCAGATATTACGCCAGTGTTTCCAGAGAGAAGGAGAAATGACTACAGCACAACAAGCAGAAAATAAAGGTCAGCAAACACGTACTGTAGCAGAGTTAGTGGATTACATCCAAGCTCTCAACATTGAAATTCAAGAATTGTATTGTTTAGATGAGATACCTTGGGTTTTGGGCGTGTCTTGGGGAAAAGATTCTAGTACAGTATTGCAGCTTGTATGGAATGCGATCGCTGCTCTTCCTCCAGAAAAAAGAACTAAAACAGTCTATGTAATTACAACCGATACTCTGGTGGAAAATCCTGTAGTGTCTGCTTGGGTTCGCAAATCCATGCAGAATCTCAAGGTAGCTGCTAAAAGACAGGGGATGCCAATTGATCCACATCTACTGCAACCAGTAATTGAAGACACATTTTGGGTAAATCTTATTGGTAAGGGATATCCAGCACCCCGTAACCAGTTTCGCTGGTGTACACCACGCTTAAAAATTAATCCTGCTAATCAATTCATCCGTGAAATAGTTAGAGCTAACGGTGAAACAATTCTTGTATTGGGTACTCGCAAAGCAGAAAGCGTCAAACGTGCTGCCACAATGAAAAAGCATCAAATTGATCGAGTACGCGATCGCCTGAGTCCTAATGCCAGCCTACCCAACTCCTTAATCTATACCCCTATTGAAGATTGGAGTAATAACGATGTCTGGATATACCTGAATCAGTGGGATAATCCTTGGGGACAAAGTAATAAAGAATTATTTGCTATGTATCGAGGTGCAACAGCCGATAATGAATGTCCACTAGTTGTTGATACTTCTACTCCTAGCTGTGGTGATTCCCGATTTGGCTGCTGGGTTTGCACATTAGTGAATAAGGATAAATCAATGGAGGCGATGATCCAAAATGATGAAGAAAAAGAATGGATGCAGCCATTATTAGATATCCGTAATGAACTAGATATCAAAGATGACCGAGAAAAAAGGGATTTTAGAAGAATTTGGGGAGATGTCCAACTATTTGAACGCAATAAAAACGGGGAAACCTCCATTGAACCAATCCCTGGCCCCTATACCAAATATTGGCGGGAACATTGGCTCAGACGATTATTAGAAGCGCAAACAAAAACCCGTCGTACAGCGCCAGAAAGTATGCGCGACATCACCCTAATTACTCTAGAAGAAATGAGCGAAATTCGTCGCATTTGGCTAGAAGAAAAACACGAATTTGATGATAGCTTACCCCGGATTTATCAAGAAGTGACAGGCGAAGAATTTCAAGACCCTCGTCCTGGTTCAGACTATAGCCTACTAGGCCGTGATGAATGGATAGTATTAGAAGAAATCTGTGATGGTGACGCGATGCACTTGGAACTCATGGCGAAATTGTTAGACACAGAACGCCAGTATCGCAAAAAGACTCGTCGCGTAGGGATATACGAAACCCTAGAAAAATGTTTTAATACGAGTTCCCGTTCTCCAGAAGATGCGATTAAAAATGCTCGTTTGAAACGCGAATTAAGCGAAGCAGTTAGTCAAGGTGATGTTGCAAAAGTCAAGCAGATGACTTTGGGCGATGTTCCAGCAATCAATGAAGTCGATGAAGGTGACAGCGATGAAGAGGTAACTTGGGCAAGTATGAAATTTAAAAAGAAAGATTCATAACAATAATAGAATACCGGGCGAATACCGGATGAATACCGGGCGATTGGAAATCGCGGCTACACAGACGAAACCCACCTTCGTGGGTTAAAGAAAATGAGATCAAGTTTTACGCAATTGTATGTGCATTATGTTTGGGCGACTTGGGATAGATTGCCCATAATTACACCTGATATTCAGAAGGAAGTTTTCGGGGCAATTATTCGGGAATGTGAACAGTTAAAGTGTACCGTAATTGCTATTGGTGGTATTGAAGATCATGTCCATCTGCTAACGGGCTTTTCGCCAACCATCAGTATCTCTGAATTAGTTAAACAAATTAAGGGAAGTTCTTCCCATTTCATCACCCACGAAATCAAGCCAGGTGAGTTTTTTAAATGGCAAGGCAGCTATGGAGCTTTTACAGTGAGTCACGATGCTATTAATAATATAGCCAATTACATCAGAAACCAAGCTACCCACCATAGCCAAAAATCACTTATTCCCACCTGGGAACTCACTCCAAAATAAACCAAAAATTATGTATGAATTTAGTCCACGCAGGTGGACTTTGCCTGTGTAGCCGCGAATTCCATGAGACTGTTGGCGAATAAATGAGGGGTCTTACCCCTCATCAAAGAAGGCAGTAATCAGTGAGCAGAATAATTGTGAGACAAAAGTGGCATA
>NZ_JBALDR010000043.1:0-93773 GCF_036917315.1 Nostoc sp.
ACTCTTAAATGATGGAGAGCTTATTATTAAATGGGGAAGAAAAATAAAAAACAAGGGAAATGCTGTTTGTGCAAATTAAAAGCACAACAGCTTATCTAACAGAGATTGACGAAAATCATTTGTAGCATTCTCTATCTTTTCCTGTCCGGGTAGTTCATAAGTATCAAGAGAATTGGGAGTGACAACCCAAAGATAGCTATGTTTTTTACCCAAGGAATATTGCAATAGCAGGGTGTCTGAATCTAGTTGTTGCTGAATTTGAGTTAATTTTAGAGGGTTAGGATATTTCAGTGCTGCATATTTGGGACTACTTGTACGGATTTTGGTTTGCAGTTCTTCGTATTGGTTAAGGAGGTCGGCAATTTCTTTTTCGAGGTTTTGTATAGCGGTTGTGGGTGCTGTTTTATTCAGTAACTCTTGACGCAGTTTATCTCTAGCATCAAGTTGCTGCTGCAAGTTTTGTTCTTCTGCTAGTAGTTGCGGGTCAATGCCTTTACGGATTTTGGCATTGGCTTCTGTTAATAGTTCTAAAAGACCCCTGGCGCGCGATCGCTCACTGATGTGCAGTGCTTCAGCAGCGTATCCTTTAGATGGATCTTTTTTGTGCAGTTCCATCAGCAGGTCGGTGTATAACTTGTAATAGTCTTGGACAGAAGCAAAATAAGAAGCACGTAGTTCTTTATTAGCTATTTTGGTGCGTAAATCTTCAATGATTTCAATAGCTGCTTGAATATGTGTTTGGGCTTGCTGTAAATTACCACTACTGCGTTCTAGGAAAGCCATATTAGAGAGAGTGTTGGCTTCCCCTCCCCTGTCCCCCACTGCACGGAGTATGGGTAAAGCTTGGTTGAAGTATTTGAGCGCTTCTTGCTTTTCTCCTAAATCGGAGTAGACACCGCCAATATTGTTGAGAGTGGCGGCTTCACCTCCTCTGTCCCCTACTGCACGGTGTATGGGTAAGACTTGGTTGTAGTATTTGAGCGCTTCTTGCTTTTCTCCTAAATCGGAGTAGACACCGCCAATATTGTTGAGAGTGGCGGCTTCACCTCCCCTGTCCCCCACTGCACGGAGTATGGGTAAAGCTTGGTTGAAGTATTTGAGCGCTTCTTGCTTTTCTCCTAAATCGGAGTAGACACCGCCAATATTGTTGAGAGTGGCGGCTTCACCTCCCCTGTCCCCCACTGCACGGAGTATGGGTAAAGCTTGGTTGAAGTATTTGAGCGCTTCTTGCTTTTCTCCTAAATCGGAGTAAACACTGCCAATATTATGGAGGGTGGTGGCTTCACCTCCTCTGTCCCCCACTGCACGGCGTATGGGTAAAGCTTGGTTGTAGTATTTGAGCGCTTCTTGCTTTTCTCCTAAATCGGAGTAGACACTGCCAATATTGTTGAGGGTGGTGGCTTCACCTCTCCTGTCCCCTACTGCACGGTGTATGGGTAAGGCTTGGTTGAAGTATTTGAGCGCTTCTTGCTTTTCTCCTAAATCGGAGTAGACACTGCCAATATTATGGAGAGTGGCGGCTTCACCTCCCCTGTCCCCTACTGCACGATGTATGGGTAAAGCTTGGTTGAAGTATTTGAGCGCTTCTTGCTTTTCTCCTAAATCGGAGTAGACACTGCCAATATTGTTGAGGGTGGTGGCTTCACCTCTCCTGTACCCCACTGCACGGAGTATGGGTAAAGCTTGGTTGTAGTATTTGAGCGCTTCTTGCTTTTCTCCTAAATCGGAGTAGACTCTGCCAATATTGTTGAGGGTGGCGGCTTCACCTCCCCTGTCCCCCACTGCACGGTGTATGGGTAAGGCTTGGTTGAAGTATTTGAGCGCTTCTTGCTTTTCTCCTAAATCGTCGTAGACACTGCCAATATTATGGAGGGTGGTGGCTTCACCTCCCCTGTCCCCCACTGCACGGCGTATGGGTAAGGCTTGGTTGTAGTATTTGAGCGCTTCTTGCTTTTCTCCTAATGAGTCGTAGACACCACCAATATTGTTGAGAGTGATGGCTTCCCCTCCCCTGTTCCTCACTGCACGAAATATGGGTAAGGCTTGGTTGTAGTATTTGAGCGCTTCTTGCTTTTCTCCTAAGGAGTCGTAGACTCTGCCAATGGCAAGGAAAGTGAGTGCTTGCCCAGGTTTATCATCAACTTGTTGCCAAAGCTTCAGCGCTTCTTGCCATTTGTCAATCGCTTGTCGCAGTGATTCTG
The DNA here is from genome assembly GCF_036917315.1 of Nostoc sp. Taxonomy (GTDB): domain Bacteria; phylum Cyanobacteriota; class Cyanobacteriia; order Cyanobacteriales; family Nostocaceae; genus Nostoc. The sequence continues at coordinate 2,202 of NZ_JBALDR010000043.1, forward strand.
CTGTTCCTTGTTTATAAAGCTGCTTCCCTTCTTGATAAACCCGTTCCGCAGCAGCGCGAGTGGCATTTTGTTGAGTAGTTCCTGGCTGCTGTGCTATCTGCAACCCTCGGTTTCTCGGTGTCGCCCCCACTGCATCAGCAAGCAAAACCGCACTCAACAACAAAGTTAAACTGTAACGGGTAAATTTTGTTAACAAGCACCAAAAAACCCACTGAGACTTTACACTCCCCATCATTGTTTACCCTTAATCTGTGATTATTAGCAACCCAATTCCTGGCAAACCAATCCCTGACGTTAGTAAACTATTTAATTGTCATCAGGGATATTGCGGAAACTTTAAATTGATTTTATGGGTGCGGTCAAAGTTTACAGCTTTGGTTTCTGTTTTTGCAACAAACTCCCTCGCTAAACACTGATTTTCTCGTTCTCGCGCTTCCTCCCAGGAGATAAGGCAATACGGTTCAGTTAAGGTTTTTTGATGAAAATTCTAGATCGCTAAAGATGCGATAAATCACTGTCAATACGAAAGACTATTGTCTTGACGGCGATTCATCGTGTCTCTTGCCTTAACCGAGGAGTATTGGGAGATAAGGAAGGAGAAAAAGGTCTATCTATAATTGCCTAAGTACAAGCGATTCTTTATTTACACCCCAGCCAAATGCCACAAATAAAAGGATAAAATTGAATAAGACTCAAATATAAAAATTATGAAAACAGCTATTATTGCCAAAGTAACGGCTGATGGAAAGCTAGAAAATCCTCCAGAAGTATTAGCACAGTTTCAGCCCTCTACTGAGTATGAAGTCTCGGTTACAGAAGATCAGATAGTTTTCAAAAAAACTTATCAACGATTAACACTAAAAGAATTAAGGTAGAGAGCGTTAGATGCTGGTTCAGATCCAAATCAACCAACGCTTGAAGAAATTAGTCAAATAGTCAAACAAGTTAGACAAGAACTTTGGGCTAATTTAGGTATTCATTAATAATGTAATAAATGAGTAAACTTATGCAGACAGATCCAATTATCAGAGTCACTGATGAAAAGCAAATAAATCTCCCAGTAGAAATTGAATCTCAACTGATACCTGGCGATGAATACAGAGTAATTCTAAAGGAAAATTGTATTGTTTTAGAAAAAATTACTCAGCAAAATGTAGATTTAGATGATTTTTTACAAAGTCTTGAACAATTAGAACCCGATCCTAATCAACCAACTCTGGAAGAAATTAGTGAACTTGTCAAGGATGTCAGACAGGAGTTATGGTCTAATCCATGAGAGTTATCCTTGATGTAAATGTTTGGATTTCAGCTTTGTTGTGGGGAGGTGTTCCTGGTAAAACCTTGCGTTTAGCAAGAAATCAACAAATTAATATATTTGCTTCTGAATTTTTATTATTAGAACTAGAAACAACTTTAAAACGTGATAAATTTCAACTACGATTACAACAAAGAGGTTATACGGTTGAGGATTTGATTTCTGTAGTCAAGGGTTTATCAAATGATTGTCCAACAATCTCTGTAGATGCTCCTCAATTACGCGACCCAAAAGATAATTTAGTTCTGGCTGCGGCTGTTGCGGCAAATGCTGAAGCAATTGTTACTGGAGATTTAGATTTATTGGTGTTGATAGAATTCAACGGAATTCCAATTTTAACTCCGCAAGATTTTTTAAGTCGTTATTTCTTAGATTAAGTTTTAGCATTAGCCTAGAAGTACAGTTCTCAAAGAAGCGACACACCTGTTGATGATACCGATCTCTAGCGCTGTAGTACGCAAACAAAAACCCGCTATCTGCGAGTATAAGCGGATAATAGGTCATGAATGCCGCTTGTTGAGATATTGAGCGATCGCTTTTTTACGGTTTGAGCGTTCCGATAAATCCGTTGGTGCATCTTGCAGCAGATGTTCAGGGTGTCCACCCCGCCTCTCTACCAAAGTTTTACCCGCTTGTAAGGTTAGCCAGCGTTCAGCCAATCATCCTCTATTTCTCCGTGTCCTCTGCGCCTCTGTGGTAGTCTGCGACAAGCCGCTTTGCGTCTACGTTATTCCCTAACTCTTGCGTAAGTCCCAAAAGAATCTCACGCCCAAACACCAAAAGACAACTCTGCGTCTTCGCGCCTCTGCGTGAGATTTCCCCCTAAATTAGTATTCAATATGCCTAGCCTACTTTAACCATCGCGCCGCATCTTTGGCATGATAAGTCAAAATCAAATCTGCACCAGCGCGTTTAAACCCAGTTAAAGTTTCCATAACCACCCGCTCTTCATCAATCCAACCATTGAGAGCCGCAGCTTTCACCATCGCATACTCACCAGAAACATTGTAAGCCGCAACTGGTAAGTTACTTGCTTCCTTGACGCGCCAAATAATATCCATGTATGCCAAGGCTGGCTTAACCATGAGCATATCAGCACCTTCAGCGATATCCAATTCAATCTCTTTAATCGCTTCGCGGGCGTTACCTGGGTCCATTTGGTAAGTTCTTCTGTCCCCAAATTGTGGTGTCGAGTCTGCTGCATCCCGGAATGGGCCATAATAACCCGAAGCATACTTAGCAGCATAAGATAAAATCGGCGTATCTTGAAATCCTGCTTCATCCAAACCCTGACGAATTGCCTGGACAAACCCATCCATCATCCCCGAAGGCGCGATGATATCAGCACCGGCTTTTGCTTGAGAAACTGCCGTTTTCTTCAACAATTCTAGAGTTGGATCGTTTAAAACTCGTCCTGTTAAATCACCAGTTTGTAAATAACCACAATGACCGTGACTGGTGTACTCACACAAACAAGTATCGGCAATTACAATCAAATCTGGTACTGCTGCTTTTACCGCAGTCGCCGCTTTTTGCACGATACCGCAATCATGCCAAGCGCCAGTGGCATCCACATCTTTATCAGCTGGAATACCAAATAGAATAATAGAAGGAATTCCTAAGTCGTAAACTTCTTTTGCTTCTTCAACAATTTTATCTACCGAAAGTTGGTAGACTCCGGGCATCGATTTCACCTCATTAGCGATTCCCTCACCCGGTACAGCAAATAATGGGTAGATTAAATCACTTGTTGTTAAAACAGTTTCACGAACCATCCGGCGCAGTTGGGGATGAGTACGCAGACGACGGGGGCGATGTGTAGGAAACATAAAATTTTATCAAGAAAAACAACGCAGACAGACACAAAACAAAGCGTCACAAAAGCAGGCTAAAATTTTCCTGCCGTCAGACAGACTACAAACAGTGCTTAACTGTCCTTTGCCCTACTCTTAATCAAGTTGTGGGGCAATTTTGTATTCTACAGCTTGGTTGCACCTATCCGACGGACTGGAAAAAAAACAACATTATGAAGAAATTCAAAAATTTAAACGCAAAGTGGCACAAAGGTAAACGCAGAGGCACGCAGAGAATTTGCTACTAAGTTTAATGAAATGTTGTGCTTGGTAGTAAATAACTGACAATTACCAATGCTCTATGCCTAATCCCATAAATTTGTGTTAAAAAACTCGGAAAATATAGGGATAACGGAAGGGTATATCAGGATTGCTAAAAACTCCAATGAGCGCCCAAATTGTTAATCCCCAGTGTAATAGATATCCCAGACCGGCTAGTGGCCCCAGCAATAGTAAAGGTAATACTAACCAACCGAATAGAAAAAACAATGCTCCCAGAATTGCACCATAAAACCAGACATTAAAGTGGAAATTGATCGATTCTTTGGCGTTTTCTTTAACAACAGGATCGTTAGATACGAATAGTATGGCGATAGGTATGCCTACAGATACCAATGTTGTGCTGAAAAAAATCGCTCCATGAGACAAGGCAGATAGAAGCTTTCGCTTGTCTGTGTCGTACATTGCTTTCTCCTATTTAGTCAGATTGTTGGTTATACTACGACCCTATCATGAGCATCGTTGTCTTAAGATTAAAAGACTTACCAGAGTCAAAAAAAATTAAGCTAGCTAACAAACAAATACATTTATGTCTACTGAACTTCAGTCTGAACTTATTCAAGCAGTTGAACTTCGCCGCAACTTTGCGATTATATCTCACCCCGATGCAGGTAAAACTACACTAACTGAAAAGCTACTCCTTTACGGGGGTGCGATTCACGAAGCTGGGGCCGTTAAGGCACGACGGGCACAGCGAAAAGCTACTTCTGACTGGATGGCGATGGAGCAACAACGGGGTATTTCCATTACCTCCACAGTGTTGCAATTTGAATACCGGAATTGCCAAATCAATTTATTAGACACTCCCGGACACCAAGATTTCAGTGAAGATACTTATCGCACCCTTGCCGCCGCAGATAATGCCGTGATGTTGATTGATGCGGCAAAGGGTTTGGAACCGCAAACGCGCAAATTGTTTGAAGTGTGTAAGTTGCGGGGTATCCCAATTTTTACATTTATCAACAAGCTCGATCGCCCAGGAAGGGAACCTCTGGAATTGTTGGATGAAATTGAGCAAGAACTGGGATTGCAAACCTATGCGGTAAACTGGCCGATTGGCATGGGCGATCGCTTTAAAGGTGTTTTTGACCGACACAAACAACAAATTCACCTGTTTGAACGCAGCGCCCACGGCAGCCGAGAAGCCCGTGATACCATAGTGGAATTAGGCGATCCGAAAATAGAAGAACAGCTAGAACAAAGCCTGTACCACCAACTGAAAAACGATCTGGAACTGTTAGATGGAGTTGGTCCAGAGCTAGATTTACAGTTGATACACGAAGGCAAAATGACGCCTGTGTTCTTTGGTAGCGCCATGACCAACTTTGGGGTAGAGTTATTCCTCAAGTATTTCCTCGACTATGCCCTCAAACCCGGTTCTCATATTAGCAGTGTTGGCGAAGTTCCCCCTACATACCCAGAGTTTTCGGGGTTTGTCTTTAAACTGCAAGCGAATATGGACCCGAAACACCGCGATCGCGTCGCATTTATCCGGGTTTGCACTGGTAAGTTTGAAAAAGATATGATGGTGAATCACGCTCGCATTGGTAAACTCATCCGTCTATCTCGCCCGCAAAAACTCTTTGCTCAAGAGCGAGAATCGATTGATGTGGCTTATCCTGGCGATGTGATCGGTTTGAATAATCCCGGTGTTTTTGCGATCGGGGATACAATTTACACGGGACAAAAGCTCGAATATGAGGGAATTCCGTATTTCTCGCCGGAACTGTTCGCATCTTTGAGGAATCCTAACCCCTCGAAGTCTAAACAATTCCAAAAAGGCGTTGCGGAATTGCGAGAAGAAGGTGCTGTGCAAATTATGTATTCAACTGATGAAGCCAAGCGCGATCCAATTTTGGCGGCGGTGGGTCAGTTGCAATTCGAGGTGGTACAGTTTCGCTTACAAAATGAGTATGGTGTAGAAACCATATTAGATTTATTGCCCTACAGTGTCGCCCGTTGGGTTGAGGGTGGTTGGGAAGCATTAGAAAAAGTGGGACGAATATTCAATACCACTACAGTTAAAGACAGTATGGGACGCCCAGTGTTGTTATTCCGCAATGAGTGGAATTGTCAACAGTTACTGGGCGACCATCCAGAGTTAAAATTAAGCGCGATCGCTCCAGTATTTTCTAGTCAACAACCAGTGGAAGAGTGAAGAAGAATACAGAATTCAGAATCCAGAATTCAGAATTAGTCCTACAAAAGAGCTAACTGAATTCTGACGACTGACTCCTGAATTCAATCTTTATCATTCACTTGACAAACAAAACTTGAGCGCGGTTGATTTCCACGGCATCCGAGGTTCGCGCTTTTGCACAAACGTGGATCATTTAGAAGAGATTGGAGTGCCAGAATTTGTATGCCTTCACATGCCAAACCGTCTTTGGAGGCTGGTTTAGTTGCCCTCAAGCAGGGAAATTACCAAACAGCGATCGCCCAACTAGAACCTATTGCTAGCAGCCAAAATAATGGGACTGCTAGCTTACAAGCTCAGGTTGGTTTAGTGATGGCTTATGCTCGCACTGGCGAAGTTCCCAAAGCGATCGCTATTTCCCAGAATCTCATTGAGAGTAACAATCCGCAAGTTCAAGAGTGGGCAACACGCGCTCTCGAACACCTGACAAAACGTAAAAAAACCGAGCAAGAATCAAAAAAAGTCGAAACTGGATTTGTTCCCTTTGAGAATTCAGCACCAGATTCAACCCCCATTACTCCCCCGGAAACTTCTACATTAGAGGAAAAGCCGAACAACGATCGAGTAATAGAAACCAAAAGCGACGACATCCCGCCGATGGTACCACTAGCTAGACTCAAAGCTACATTAGCGACACCGCCACCACCGCCACCATCGGCTACACCCCTAAGCGGCTTCATGGGTTCTGTTACTCGCACCCAAGCCAAATTATTCGGCGTTATTTACTGGCGACAAGCACAACGCGCCAGAGCATGGCAACCACTACGTAAACCAAAATTAATTCCCTTGCGGCTACTGTCCGCAGGGACATTCATCGCAGTGTTTTGGGTAATACGAGAAATCCTCAAGTTAGCTCTGGGATTAATCAACCAGACTTTAGTCAAACTACCTTATCTGGAGCCGATACAGCTTTTATACCACGACCCTACTCAACTGTTGCTGATCGCATTGGTGATTTTAATCGCAGTATCACCTTGGTTGCTGGATCTGCTACTGGCGAATTTGTATGGTCAGCGAGAATTTCCGAAAGATGTATTGAATACCCATAGCCGCGAAGCCGTTCGGGTGCTACAACGTTGTTCCCAACAGCGGCACTGGCCGTTACCCAAACTGCGGATTTTACCAACGGCTGCACCAATTATTCTGACTTATGGTAGTTTACCACGTAATGCCAGGATTGTTGTGAGTCAAGGGCTATTAGAGCAGTTGGCAGATGATGAAATCGCCATTATTTATGCCACGCAGCTAGGGCATATTGCTCACTGGGATTTTGCTGTAATGTCTTTGTTGCTGCTGGTGACACTACCAACTCATAAGCTATATCAGCAAATGTCGGAGTTGGGAGACAAAATATCAGCGAAAATTTGGCGCTGGCCGGTAACAATTCTGGCGAGTCTAATTTATGGAATTTGGTGTTTGCTGACTGGGACTGCATTGTGGTTGTCGCGGTTGCGGCTTTATTATAGCGATCGCGTCGCCGCTGAAATTACTGGTAATCCCAATGCTCTGATTCGCGCTTTACTCAAAATTGCCATTGGCATCGCCGCTGATATCCAAAAACAAGAACACACCAGTTGGCAACTAGAAAGCTTAAATCTTTTAACACCAGTCAGCTACCAACAGAGTTTATCTTTGGGCACTATTGCCAGCAATCTATCTTTTGAATCCTTTTTGAAGTGGGATACTGCCAATCCCTATCGCCGATGGTTTACGATTAATAATAGCCATCCTTTAATGGGCGATCGCATCGAACGCCTCTGCCAAATAGCCCGTCACTGGCATCTAGACACCGAACTACATTTTGCTAGCGAACCATCAAAGGTTAAGCGTCAGTCTTTTCTATTACAAGTCGCTCCCTGGTTGGGAATTCCTCTAGGGGTTCTGTTTGCAGCTTTCGTCTGGCTAACCTGGCAACTAGCATTCACACTCAAGTTTTTAAATCTAAAGTGGATATATGAAGATTGGTCTTTCATTACAGGCTGCCTTCTGATTGGCTTTAGCATCGGTACTGTGATGCGGATTAATTCTTTCTTCCCCGATATTAAACCTGCCACCGTACAAACTGACGACAGCTTACCCAACCTGTTAGCTGACCCTTCTGCCTTACCTATTGATAGCGTCAGCGTGCGTCTTGTGGGTAAATTATTAGGTCGTCAAGGTACTAGTAACACCCTAGCGCAAGATTTAATCTTGCAATCCAGCGCAGGTTTGGTGAAATTACACCACATTTCTTGGCTAGGACAGTCAGTCAATCACCAGGATCTAATCGGGCGGCAAATTATCGTCACAGGTTGGTTCCGGCGAGGGGCAACACCTTGGATCGATATCCAAACCCTAGAAACTCAAAGTGGTAAAACCATTCATAGCCCTCATCCCATTTGGTCTACTTTTTTGGCTGTTGCAGCACAGGCTTGGGGCGCATATGTCTTTCTCACTGGTTAGTCATTGCTCATTGACAAAGGACAAATTGGAATGTAAACAAAAGTTGCAGGTTTTCTTAACAAATGTTACATTTATTTACACAAACAAGAGCAGCCGACATAACTCAGTATCACCGCTTAGTTATAGATTTAGGTGCTTTTTCCCCGCTCTATACCTTTTTATCCTCCCAACACAGCAGCAAATTAACCAGCCAGTGGCTGGTTTTTGTTTCAAAATATGCTCACTTGCATAAAAAAATGTGTTTTATGTTACGATGCAGTAATAGTAATGCTGAAAATGTAGGCGCTAAACTAGCTACGTAGAAAATACCGTGGTAATGTAAGGAATGGTATTTGATTCTGCGAAAAAGGGCATAGAAGAAAGCGTGTACTTTAGCAGGCAATAGGCTATTAAATTTACAATTCTTAGAATTAAGGTGTTATTAGCTCACCATAGTGTGAGCCTTTGGATTAAACAAGCTTGATCCCGACGAAAAACTGTATTGTTGTATAGGTTGACAGTTTCGAGCAAAAAAATTGGTTTATGGCAGTCTTGGTCAATAGCATCTATTTAAAAGCCAAAGCTAAGTGATTGTTTTCTTGCCTTGCCATGTTCATTCAACTCTGGAGGTATAGTTCATGTCCGTTCGCCTATATATAGGTAATTTGCCTAAAGATGAAATAGATCGTCAAGATCTGCAAGCCGTTTTTGCAGCAGAAGGTGATGCTGTAACTACTAAATTAATTAAAGACCGCAAAACTGGCAAATGCCGTGGTTTCGGTTTTCTTACAGTCAACAATGACGAACAAGCTGACGAAATTATTGAAAAGTATAATGGTCAGATGTTCAAAGACACTCCGATTAAGCTAGAGAAGGCATTACCTCGGACAAAGGGTGAAGAGGGCGACGAGCAAGCTCCTAAACCAGTTACTCTTGCTAGTACTAGTAATAGTACCCCGACTCCTAGCCCGAACAGAGAAGGTAGCCGTCGTGAGAAAAGCTCTAAGAAACCTCGTCGTGGCGGCGGTGGCGGAGGTTCTCGCGAAAGCAGCACTACAACCACCGATTCAGACGCTATTCGTCCAGATCCTCGTTGGGCTTCGGAATTAGAAAAGCTGAAGCAGATGCTAGCTGCACAAACTACAAATTAATCCTCAAGGGAGAGAAATTAAAAATTAAAAATCAGAATTTTTTTTGATTTTTAATTTTTATAATTGTTGATAATTATCTAGCTGCTTAGTTTAATGAACTTGCAGCTAATTTTGTAAGTACGTAGGCGCAGTCCGCTGTAGGCATCGAATTGTCGAATCGTGGAGAATTGAGGGTTGAAATTTAAACGCAGAGGAACGCAAAGGTAAGCGCAGAGGCACGCAGAAAATATGCTGCAAACTAATAAAGTTTTTACTTGGAATAAAATTAAGTTTTTGTGATTGGACGCATTAAAAAACCTGGACGATGGGGATGCGATGCCTGCGGCGGGCTGCGCCTACGCAGTAATTATCTGGATTTGATAAATTAGAGTCAGTAATGGCAAGCTTGATAATGCCAAGCCAACCGGAGGCGCGTAGGCGTAGCCCGCCGTCGGCATCGCTCTAAAGATAATCTACACTCAAAGAGATACCGATCGTTTGCAGCTTCTGTTATGTCCTCAACTCTAGATTCTTTGCCACCTGCGCTCGCTAAAATTGTCCAGCGCTTTCAACGCGCTTCCGAACCGAAGCGACGCTACGAACAGCTAATCTGGTATGCTCAGAAGCTCAATGAGTTCCCAGAAGCTGATAAATTACCTGAAAATAAAGTTCCTGGTTGCGTGTCTCAAGTTTTTATCACAGCAGCCTTGGATGACGGTAAGGTTGTATTTCAGGGCGATTCCGATTCTCAGTTAACCAAAGGATTAGTCGGGCTTCTGGTTGAAGGATTGCATGGACTAACGCCAACTGAGATTGTCCAACTTACTCCAGATTTTATTCAAGAAACAGGTTTAAATGTTAGCCTGACACCTTCCCGTGCGAATGGATTCTACAACATTTTTAAAACCATGCAAAAAAAAGCATTGGAATGTAAGTTAGATTTGCCTAGCTAAACTTGGTCATTTGTCATTTGTCATTAGTCATTAGTCATTTGCAAAGGACAAAGGACAACTGACAAGTGACAAAAAACATACAAATACCAAAATTTAGTCTTATGTCAACCAATTTATTATCTACCTCTGCTGCTACTGGCTTTGGTGGAGTAGTTCAAGAATATCTCTGGAATTTTGAAAATCAGCAATTGCGCGTTGTTTATGAAACTCTTGGTAAAGGTTCACCGCTATTGCTACTACCATCTTTCAGCAGTGTTTCGACGCGTTTGGAAGTGGGCGAACTTGCCAAGTTACTAGCTCCCAATTTTCAAGTTGTAGCTGTAGACTGGCCTGGATTTGGTGAATCTTCTCGCCCTAGTTTGAATTACCGACCGGAAATATATCAGCAATTTTTGGAAGATTTTGTCAAAGCTATTTTTAATACTTGCATTACTGTGGTGGCGGCTGGTCATGCAGCTAGTTACGTTTTACAATTAGTTGTGAAACAACCTGCTACTTTTTCCCGGATTGTATTGTTAGGCCCTACTTGGCGTGGGCCTTTGCCAACAATGGGGGCAAGTCAGCAAATAGCTGCTCTGGTGAGAGAATTGGTGCGATCGCCTATACTTGGTCAAGCTCTCTACAAACTCAACACTACTCAATCTTTCTTAAGTTTTATGTACCGCCGTCATGTCTTTACTGACGCGGCTAAAATTACACCCAGTTTCATTGAGAAAAAGTGGCACACGACTCAACAACCAGGAGCGCGATTTGCATCTGCTGCCTTTGTAACTGGTAATCTTGATGCTGTACGCGAACAATCTGATTTTTTAGAACTTGTAAAGTCTTTAACTGTACCGCTCATGGTAGTAATTGGGGAATCTAGCCCCCCCAAATCACTAGAAGAAATGAACGCTTTAGTAGCCTTATCAGGAGTGAAAAGTGTTGTCATACCTGGTTCTCTGGGACTGCATGAAGAATATCCAGTAGTTGTTTTAGAAGCAGTTCAAGATTTTTTGTTATCCCCAGAAAATTAAATTTTCACATTGCACCTTGGTGCGAGACTAAGATTATATAACTAGCCCTTTCAAGATGGGTAAAAATATTGGTCAATAAATTCTTTTAAACCGCAGAGGCGCAGAGGACACAGAGAGAAGCAAATGCAGTTCTCGCAGTTTTTGCTCTCTGTGCCTCTGCGGTAGCCTGCGACAAGCCGCTTTGCGTCTACGTAAAAAAATGACTTTGACAAACGAGTGCTAACTTTAACCCAACCGTATTGACCGCAGTGTGGGTCGGCTTGTATGCAATATTCCTATCAGGCTAGTTCAACTTGTGAACATTTATTACTTATTACAGATGCATACAAATAAAATGTTTGGTGATTAAATTATGTAATGATTTTGCTGAAAGCCAAAATAATAGCAAGTTCGCACAAAAATATAAAAAGATTTATCATAGGCGAAAATGATTATCCATAAGGTGAGATAAGAGGAATTTAGAGTATGGTGGCTGACGTAATTAACAATTCAGTTCCCGTTACTGTTCTGACAGGCTATTTGGGAGCAGGTAAAACGACTCTACTCAATCACATCCTCACCTACGAACACGGCAAAAAAGTTGCTGTGATTGTCAATGAATTTGGGGAAGTGGGTATTGATAATCAATTGATTATCGATGCTGATGAAGAAATATTTGAAATGAACAATGGCTGTATCTGTTGTACAGTGCGCGGCGATTTAATTCGCATCATTGGCAATTTGATGAAGCGGCGTGATAAATTTGACCATTTAGTAATTGAAACAACTGGATTAGCCGATCCTGCACCAGTGATTCAGACATTTTTTGTTGATGAAGATTTACAAAGTCAACTGTCTCTAGATGCGGTGGTGACAGTTGTAGATGCCAAGCATATTTGGCAGCATTGGGATGCCGACGAAGCACAAGAACAGATTGCTTTTGCCGATGTAATTTTACTTAATAAAACAGATTTGGTAGCACCAGAAGAGTTAGATGAATTAGAAAAACGGATTCGGGCGATGAATGCGATCGCAAAAATTTACCGCACCCAAAATTCTGAACTAGGAATGGATGCTTTGTTGGGTGTAAAAGCCTTTGATTTAGAACGCGCATTAGAAATCGATCCAGATTTCTTAGGCGAAGATGCCCACGTACACGATGAAACTGTCTATTCTGTGGCTTTAGTAGAAGCAGGTGCAGTTGATGGAGAAAAATTAAACACTTGGCTTTCGGAGTTACTGCGTACTCAAGGGCCAGATATTTTTCGGATGAAAGGCATTTTAAATATTGCTGGAGAAGATAATCGATTTGTATTCCAAGGAGTACACATGATCTTTGATGGCAAACCCGATCGTCCTTGGAAAGCAAGCGAAACACCCAAAAATGAACTAGTTTTTATCGGTCGCAACCTTGATGCAGCCCAACTCAAGCAAGACTTTCTTGCTTGTCTAGCTTAATTTCGGAAGTGGGGACTGGGGATTGGGAAAAATTCACCCCCTAGTTCCCGTCCCCAGTCCCCAGTCTCCAGTACTCAATAACTATGAACACCACAACCAGCAAATCTAAGGAATTTGAACAACACTATTCCGGGACACTTTTAGATTATGTAACTGCGATGGCTTGGTCGCCACAAGGTCAAACTTTAGCAGCAACTTCTGCCGCTGGGGAAGTAGTTCTGTGGAATGATGGCGAACTCACAAGCTTACAAACTGGTAATGGTAAATCAGTAGACTGTCTCGCCTTTTCACCAGATGGAAAATTTTTAGCTGTTGGTGGACAAGATGGACAGGTGAAAATTTGGCGCAACACTGAATTAATCGCCACGTTGGAAAATGCCCCCGCATGGGTTGACAAGCTAGCTTGGAATTACACCAGTAACCAATTGGCTTTTAGTTTGGGGCGTTATGCCCAAGTCTGGGATGCAGATACTCGTGAAATTGTCGTGACGCTGAATTTCGACAACTCTTCAGTATTGGGTATAGATTGGCGCATTGACGGACAGTACTTAGCTATTAGTGGTTATAAAGGAGTCAAAATTTGGCACAGTCAAAACTGGGATGAAGAACCATACAGCTTAGATATGACTACTGTCAGTTTAGCGATGGCTTGGTCGCCCGATGGCAAATTCCTGGCTTCTGGCAACATGGATCGCAGTGTCACCGTTTTAGAATGGAACAACCCCGATCCTTGGGTGATGCGTGGCTTCCCTGGTAAAATTCGCCAATTGGCATGGTCAGAAGCTATGACCAAAGTGGGTGCGCCAATATTGGCATCTTCTAGCGTTGAAGGTATTGTGGTGTGGGAAAAGTTAGAGGATGATTCTTTAGGTTGGGAAGCGCGAGTATTAACTAATCATGTGGGTACGATCAATGCGATCGCCTTTGCACCCAAAAGCTTTCTGCTAGCTTCTGCTGCTGCTGACGGCTGGTTATGTTTGTGGAACAAAGCCAAGGAAGTATCCCAAATTATCACAGGTGTCTCAGCAGGATTTTCCACCCTAGCTTGGCATCCCCAAGGCAAGTTACTGGCCGCAGGCGGCGAACAGGGCGAATTACTTGTATGGTCAAAGGTTTTGCGCGGTCAAGGATTCGGGCGTAGTTAAGCAATACTTGGTAATTAAAATTGAAGCTGCGCAATTTATTAGCTATGCTGTATCAGCAAAGCTATCTTTGTGTGAATTATGAAAATTGTCAAACTGATTTTACTTGCCTGTCCCGCATTTCTGGTATCCATGCTGCTGATAATCAATCCAGCAAACGCATCTAGCCTTAAATCTACATACGCTACCCAAATTATGACGGTAGTATCTACACAACAAATTCCCGATCTGGCAACACCAAACTTGATTCAAACATCTCATCCGATAATCGATCGAGTTGGTTGCAATTGTGCCAACTGTGTTCAGTCTAAATTTCAGTCGCTACAAGGCAAGCTGCCATCAGTCGGTTTTTAATAAAGTTAGGAGTTATGAATATTGTTGGGGCACAGCATTAGCTGTGCCCTTATTAATTTTATCAGCTTTTTGTAAGTAACTATTGCACTGGTTGCAGCATAATTATTGATGATATTCGCTAAAAGTCACGCCTGAAAAACGAAGTAGGAAAGTTGTTAAGTGAATCCCTGGATACTGAGAAAGCTGCTGGTAAAGTAGTAAGGTTGGTGCAATCGCCATCTGCATCCAAGCTGTTAAGCTCTTGTTAAAAGAGCTAGTCCGGGGATTAGAAAACTTGCTAGAGTGAACAGAGTTAGCCTTAATGTCTAATCGCCAAAACCTATACATCTCATGGATTTTGCTAATATTGCATCCCAGCTAAACGCTGGAACGATTTTACCAGAGGGGATTGTTATTCTCACCCTCTTGGGGGTTTTGATTGTTGATTTGATTTTGGGGCGTACATCCGCGCGCTGGATTGGATATCTAGCGATCGCAGGTTTATTTGCTTCGATTGTCGCCCTATATTTTCAATGGGACTCTCCTAATCCCATCGGTTTTACCGGTAGCTTTAACAGTGATGACCTGAGTATCGTCTTTCGCGGGATTATTGCCTTATCTGCGATCGCCACTATACTGATGTCAATTCGCTACGTTGAGCAGAGCGGCACCGCTTTAGCAGAATTCATCGCTATTTTGCTGAGTGCTACATTAGGAGGGATGTTTTTATCCGGGGCTAGTGAGTTGGTGATGATTTTCATCTCCCTAGAAACCCTGAGTATTTCCTCTTACTTGTTGACAGGTTATACCAAGCGTGACCCCCGCTCCAACGAAGCGGCGCTGAAATACTTGTTAATTGGAGCTTCCAGTACGGCAATCTTTTTGTACGGTGTATCACTGCTGTATGGACTATCTGGAGGACAAACCGAACTAAGTGCGATCGCAAATGGCATTGCCACAGCAAAAGTGGGACAATCTTTAGGTTTAGTGATTGCCTTAGTTTTTGCGATCGCAGGTATTGGCTTCAAAATCTCCGCTGCACCGTTCCACCAGTGGACACCAGACGTTTACGAAGGCGCTCCCACCCCAGTCATCGCCTTTTTATCAGTTGGTTCCAAAGCCGCTGGGTTTGCCCTAGCCATCCGCTTGCTGACAACAGCCTTCCCACTTGTTGCTGACGAGTGGAGGTTTGTCTTCACAGCTCTAGCCGTTCTCAGCATGATTTTGGGTAACGTAGTCGCCCTAGCTCAAACCAGCATGAAACGGATGCTAGCTTATTCATCCATTGCCCAAGCTGGGTTTGTGATGATTGGCTTGATTGCTGGTACACAGGCAGGATATGCCAGTATGATATTTTACCTACTGGTTTACTTATTCATGAACCTGTGTGGTTTTACCTGCATCATCCTATTCTCACTACGCACGGGAACCGACCAGATTGCCGAATACTCTGGCTTATATCAAAAAGACCCGCTCCTAACACTGGCGTTGAGTATCTCCCTGCTTTCCTTGGGTGGTATTCCACCATTGGCTGGGTTTTTCGGCAAGATTTACTTATTCTGGGCTGGTTGGCAAGCAGGACTTTATTGGTTAGTTTTGTTGGGCTTAGTTACCAGCGTCGTCTCCATCTACTACTACATTCGCGTAGTTAAGATGATGGTAGTCAAAGAACCTCATGAAATGTCCGACGCAGTGAAGAATTATCCCCAAGTGCGTTGGGATTTGCCTGGGCTAAGACCTTTGCAGGTCGGGTTGGTGGTAACATTAATTGCCACTTCCATAGCAGGGATTTTGTCAAATCCACTGTTTACATTGGCTAACAATTCCGTTTCCCATACCCCATTTTTGCAAGCAACAATCAACAGTAATGTAAAAGCACAAAATCCCCTGCTTTTACCAAAATTAGATTCGGTTAGTCAGTCTCAATCTTCAGTTGATTCTACTGCCAAGATATAACCGAGTCTCAACCAAATTTTGTCCTTAAAGACACGCCTGTTTGCTAATTAGCAGACAGGCGTTGTCATATCTTTTAACTGAAATTTTATGAAGCTGATTGAATAGGTATCTTAATTACAAATTCTGCACCTTTTCCTGGAACAGAAAAACAGTTAAGTTGCCCGTTATGTTTTTCGACTATAATTTGATAGCTTATATATAGCCCTAGTCCAGTACCTTTGCCCACAGTTTTAGTGGTGAAAAACGGATCGAATAGCTTTGAGCGAACTTGTTCATTTATCCCCCAACCATTATCAGCGATCCTAACGGCTATCCATTTTTCATCGAGTAGCTCAGTTTTAATTTGAATTTGGGGATTATTATTTATCAGTTTTTGACTTTCAGTTTTTTGTGTATTTACTTCTGAATACTGACTGTTGAGTGCCGATACTTCCAATGCATCAATCGCATTAGCCAGAATATTCATAAACACTTGATTGAGTTGACCAGGATAGCAAGTTACATTCGGTAGTTGACTATATTTTTTGATGACTTTGATTTCTGGGTACTCATGCCTAGCTTGCAAGCGATGCTCCAAAATCATTAAAGTACTATCAATTCCTTCATGAATATTGACTTGCTTAAGTTCTGCTTCATCCAGCCTGGAAAAATTACGTAGTGATTTAACAATTTCCTGAATGCGTTCTGCTCCCACTTGCATTGACTGGAAGAGTTTAGTTATATCTTGAATCAAAAAATCTAAATCTATTTCTTCTACTTGCTGTTGGATTTCTGGAAGAGTATTTGGAAAAGCTTGTTGATAAACTTCGACTAATTTCAGTAAATCTTGAGTGTATTTATGAGCGTGGTGAAGGTTCCCATAAATAAAACTCACGGGATTATTAATTTCATGAGCAATACCAGCGACCATCTGACCTAAACTAGACATTTTCTCAGCTTGGATAAGCTGAGTTTGGGTAAGTTGTAGTTCATTTAGTGTTTCTTGTAAAGCAGTTGTACGTTCCTCAACCCGAATTTCTAGCTCTTGATTCGCTTTCCAAAGCGCTTCCTCCGCTTGTTTTCGTCTCTGAACTTCTTTGGCTAACTCATCGATTTTTTCGTTTAAGAGAACGAAATTACTACTGGCTAAAACTCTATTTTCCAAGCGTAAGAGAATTAAAGCTGAAGATTCAGGAGACCAAGGTTGAATAACTGCTCCTTGACTACGACATATTAAGGTTTGCCCATCATTCATTCGTAAAGTCAAAGAGCCAATCACCATTGCCCTACTACTTGAACAAGCTTGTAAATACTTTACAATATCGTTGCTAGAATCAGTTACGAGTTCAAAGAGCATTCTTCCCCGCAGTTCTTGACGGCGTAACCCCAGCATATCTGCTACTGGTTGATTCGTCGCTAACAACTCACCCTCTCCACTTACCAGAAGTAAAGGTTCTGGTAAAACTCTGGCAAATTCAAGAAATTGTTCGGGAGTCATGGAGCTTCCACTTTCACGGTTTGACTCTACTTTACATATCTGCACTAAGCTTAATCCTGGAGTTATTTTGTTTGATGGTGAAGGATTTACACAGATTCTAGTCCCCTAAAGTATTCTCGACCTTCTGCATCTTCTGCCTCTTCTGTAAGTTTTAAGTAAACAATAACTTTACATCCAGAATAACCTTCTGCTATCGTCTCTTGCAATTCTACTTTCGCATATCCTAGATTATTAGCTGCGATCGTTCCAAAAACGTTTGAAGTCATCATGCACATGGCAGGGCGATTAAGTACTTTATCGCCAAATGGGCAAACACGGTTTCCAAAGACAATTTTTTCATCATTCTGCTCAATAACATAAAAATCGCCCTGGATTCGCTTTTTTAAATCAATCAAGACATCAGCTACCTGCTTACGAGAAAGGTTAGAGATTTCCAGGGCAGATTTATAATCTTGGTTAATCTGCCTTCCCATCCTTTCACCAACAACGCTAATAAATCCTGAAGCTTCTTCTAAACCAACTACATCCTGCAAAGTACCAGATAATTCTCTGATTAGTGTACGTAAAAATATGTCGCGTTCTAAAGAAAGATTAAGCGTAGCTATTGACTGCTTGGGTATATTGATCATAAATTTTGAGGATACAATCTAGGAAGTACAGTTATAGAGTTCCCCAAAATATCTCTAAAGTAACTACTTAATATTTTTATTCGGAGAATTTAATGTTTGCTTTTGGTTCTAATGAAAAATAATCTCCATAATTAATTCTGAGCCTTCTCGTTGTGACAGTTTACGGTTTTGCATAGTCTCTTCTAGGTTAAGTCCCCATTATCCTTTCTAACCCTCCTTAAAAGGTGGGGAATTAGATCGAGTCTTAAAAAGTTAGCCAGCAAAATATTAATTTTTTTCACCATCAGTAGTGGGCTTGGGTTGGGAGAATCTTCTGGGGCAAAATATTGTTAACACTAAAAATAGTTTATTATCAACCCGCGCAAAAATCTACTTATTTGCAACCAGGATACAACTTTTTTCTTTTCTATAAATAAAAACTTTTACTTTAAAAATGTAATTAATTCTGAGGTAGAAAGTCAAAAATTAGATCGCTGTAACTTGCTATTATCTTGGATATTTATTTTTTAAATGTTTTAAATAACTTATATTTTTGATGATTTAATAAATAGGTATATTGATGATAAACTCAGAGCCTTTTCCTAACACAGAATTTACTTTTAGAGTTCCTTTATGTTTTTGGACAATTATTCGATAAGCAATTGATAACCCTAATCCTGTTCCTTTTCCCACAGGTTTTGTTGTAAATAAATGATCGAACATTTTTTGCTGAACATCAGCCGATATTCCCACCCCATTATCTTGAATCCGAATCGAGACATGATTCTTATCTTCTGTAAGAGCAGTATGAATTGTAATTTGATTAGGATTTAGTTTAATCTCATTAAAACTCAGTCCAGTATTAGATGAATCTAATGCATCAATGGCATTTGCCAATAGATTCATAAATACCTGATTCAATTGTCCTGGAAAGCATTCTACTAGGGGAAATTCTTCGTAAGATTGAACTACTTGAATAGCAGGACGAATCTTATTAGCTTGTAAACGGTGTTTGAGAATGAGGAGAGTACTGTTAATGCCTTCATGAATATTAAACAGAATTTTTTGTTCTATATCTGCTCTAGAGAAAGTTCGCAGGCTGTCGCTAATCTTGGAAATACGATCTGTACCTTCTTTCATTGAGAAAATGAGTTTAGGTAGATCCTCGCGCACATATTCTAGGTCAATCATTTTGATTGTTTCTTGAATTTGCTGAGATGCTTTGGGATAGGTCTGCTGATAGAGATCAATTAGATGTAATAAATTCTCAATATACTCTTTAGCCGGAGTCAGATTACCTACAATAAATCCAACTGGGTTATTAATCTCATGAGCTACATCCGCTACCATACTTCCTAAGGTAGACATCTTGTTTTCCATTATCTGAAGATTAAGAAGCATCATTTCTAGCTCATAGCTTCTTTCTTCTAACTTATTTTGATATGCCTTTAATTCATCAATTACTCTTCTGAGTAAACATTCTTTTTTTCGATTTGTTTCTTCAAGTTTTCTTCGATCTGATTCAGAGCGCTCTAATTTCTTTTGGATAATTCGGTTGGCTTTTTTTAATTCCTTAATTTCTTGTTGATAATCTAATATTTCCATTATTGTTTACTGATTTCCCAAAATTAAAGTTACAAAAGTTTCATTATGGAATTGCGTTTGGCTAATTCCATCTATAGGAGCAATTTCTCCATAAGAATAAAATCCACAGGCAGGTAAATAGTCAGTCAGACAAAGTTTTGTATTCTGATACTCTTCTTGTGCCCTAGTACCAAGTATTTGCCGACGAGCTACACATGAAAAAAATAAAACAGCACTTGGCTCTGTACCAGGATAATTATCTAAGGCATTCATAAATGATGCTTTGGAAGCTGCCAAAATATCTTCATAATCTGCTTCGGAAATTTGAATAATTGCTCGATCGGGAATATCTCCAAAAAAGGTTATGCTACTAGATTCTTGATTGTAAGCAATAGGTGCTCTTATATAAAAATTGTCTTCATTCTCGTCAAACACTGCTAGTGGATATTCCATTGAAGGTGGAAGCAAACCTAGATAATGATGATAAAAATCTAAAGCTGGTTTACCATCTATTTCATAGACTATGTTTTTATCTACCTTAGTCACTTTGCTTGTTTGACCAATCGGATGCCAACCACTTGCAACAGCGTGAGAAAACAATATTGTGCCGGAAAAAAGTAGAATTGGTACAGAATCACTTAATACTTCTGTTTGAAAAAATTGATATGTATTTTGATATCTTGATTGATCGCCTGCCAAACCACCGAATATTGGCACATATTGACCAAGAGCTAGCTTTAAGCCATTTAATATAGAGACACCACTAGTTGTGAGGCTCTCTGGATGAGTTAAGCATAGCTTTGGAAGTGCGGTACTTTTTGCTTTGGCTTGTTCTACAGCTTGTTTAGTTGCAGTAATTGGATCGTCTGAAACTTTACGTCCAACTCCTGCATGAATTTCAACTTCGTCTGAACAAAACAACATCAAGGTGATTGAGTCTTGCTGAAACTCTAAGACTGAAGAAATTTCTCCATCTGTTGTTCCACCAATCAACTCAATCCCCGGAAAAACCCGATCGATTTGCTGCAAAATGAGAGAATGATCAAAATCAATTGCAGCAAAAATAATCCCAGCTTTTGGTATATCTCCTGCAAGAGAACTGGCACATTGGTGAAGAACTTCTTCAATTGCTGCTAGAGAATCTGGATCGTTACTGTGACCTACTACTGCCTTGAACATAAATTTATTTATTATGTTGATAAACGGAACTTACTATAATTATTAAATGGGAAGTTTAATGATAAACTCTGAACCTTGCCCTATTGATGAACTTACCTCTAGAGTTCCTCCATGTTTTTCGACAACAATTTGACGAGCAATTGATAACCCTAATCCTGTACCTTGACCCACAGGCTTGGTGGTGAATAAATAATCAAAGATTTTTTGTTGGACATCAGCCGGCATTCCTACGCCATTATCTTTAATCCTAATCAAGATATAATTTTTTTCTTCATTGAGAGTAGTTTGAATCAAAATTTGATTAGGATTTGCTTCAATCTCCATATAGGTAAGTCCGACATTGGATTCCTCTAAAGCATCAATAGCATTAGCTAATAAATTCATAAACACCTGATTTAGTTGCCCGATAAAACATTCTAATTCTGGCAATATATCGTAATCTCTAATTACTTGAATATCGGGTCGATCTTCGGATGCTTTTAAACGGTGTTTGAGAATCATAATTGTACTGTCTATGCCATCATGAATATTGCAATAAACTTTGCGATCGCTATCTGCTCGAGAAAAGGTTCTCAAGCTGGTACTAATGTTGCGAATGCGCTGAACTCCCTCTTTCATTGAGGAAATTAAATTAGGTAGATCGGCAAGTATATACTTCAAATCTATGGCTGCAATTTCCTCTTGAATTTCTGGAACTGGATTAGGATAGTGCTGCTGATAGAGGTCAATAATATTAATCATGTCTTGGAAATATACTGAAGCGTGTCCAAGATTGCCATGAATGAAACCAACTGGATTATTAATTTCATGAGCAACTCCTGCTACTAATTGACCAAGGGCAGACATTTTTTCTGTCTGTACAAGCTGAAGTTGAGACTCTTGTAAGTCTTTTAATGCCCTAGATAATGCTGATGTCCTTTCTAAAACTCGTTTTTCTAAAGTTTTTGTGAGATTTCGTAATTGAAGATGGGTTTTAATTCTAGCTAATAATTCTTCTTCATGAAAGGGTTTTGTGATGTAATCAACTGCTCCTATATTTAGACCCTTTACCTTACTAAGAGTATCCGAATTAGCTGTCATAAAAATTACGGGTATATCACAAGTAGCTGAATTTTCTTTCAGTCTTTTACAAGTTTCAAACCCATCTATTCCAGGCATCATCACATCTAATAGAATTAAGTCAGGAAGCTGGAATCCAACCTGCTTAATTGCTCTTTGCCCATCATTTTCTGTGATAACTTTAAAACCGACATTAGTTAATATATCAAAGACAATTTCTAAATTAGTAGTAGTATCATCTACCACTAAGATTAAACTATCTTCTGGGGTATAAAGCATTTTTATATCTGGTTGTTCATTCATATATTTAAATTAATTTTATTCATTGTTAGTTATTCCCTATTTGCCCTGCGATCGCAGCTAAGTCCCCTATATTTTATTGGCAGACTGACTGATAAATTTCTCGTCTGACAACCTTATAGTTCCCAAAAACTCTGATAACAGCAACATTTTCACACTAAATTGCCTATAGCTTTGGGCTGGGGCGATCGCTACATGAGGAACATTAACCACCAATCTTCATTTCAGTAGAGATAAGTATCTTCTTTTTTGAAGACAACCGCTCATAAATTAGTCATTATTACCCTTGTCTTTTTATAAAAGTAGTGATTGCTAGCTCAGAAAAAGATTGTTAATGCTATAAGTTAATTGTTTCATTTAGTCAATAGTGTCTATCATGAGTATTTCTATATGTAACTTTTTCTTTACAAAAAATATAATTACATGTAGTTACGCTATAGTTACAACTATGTTTTTTAAAAAACATAACTAGTTAAGTTTGGAAATATTCATATATATTTACATGCCACTAACAGGGACGTAAATATAATTTATACACTGTATAACGTGTGATATTACAGCGAGTTCTTTTCAAAAATTTGTCATAGACTCTTTGTCTATTGATTTTGTTCTCCTGTAATTTATGTTCAGTACTTCTGACTTCTAATAATTGCCATGAAGGAACTACTTTCCTCCGATTTATACTGTCCATTTTCATCCCATATCAATAAGCATGTTGATGTTTTAGAAGAGTCTGCTCTTGAATGGGTAACTCGCTTTAACTTACTGGCAAATGAATCAGTTTATCGACGTTTCACCAAGTCAAATTTTTTCAAGCTAGTAGCAGGTGCTTATCCTTACTGCAATCTGGAAAAAATAAAGATTGCTAGTGACTTGTTCAGTTGGCTGTTTATTTGGGATGACCAATGCGATATGTCAGATTTAGGCCAACAACCTGAAGCACTCAAGCTTTTTCACCAGAGATTTATTGAAGTATTAAATGGAGCAGAACTTACAAACAACGATATACACCTTAGCTATGCTTTAAGTGACCTACGACAGCGGATGCTCCAAATAGGGAGCATAGAATGGTTCCATCACTTTGTTTTTAGCTTTGAGGAATACTTCGCCGGATGTGTACAGGAAGCAAGTAACCGCGCACAAGAAATAATACCGGATATTGATACTTATATCAGAATACGTAACTTAAGTTCGGCTGGGGATCTTACTGTCGTATTGATTGAATTTTGCGATCAATTGCTGATTCCTGATATTTTACGACAGCACGAGATTTTCAAAAAACTCAAGGAGAAGACAATTAATATTCTTGCCTGGTGTAATGATATCTTCTCGTATTCTAGAGAAATGGCAAGTGGTGATGTTCACAATCTAGTATTAGTATTGCACTATCAACAGCAACTACCTCTAGAAATAGCGATTAAGCGTGCAATCGACATCCACGATCGAGAAGTACGAGAACTGATCGAATTAGAAGCATGTCTGCCATCTTTTGGAGAAGAAGTAGATACTGAACTTGCAAAGTATATATCAGGAATGTATGCCTGGATACGGGGCAATCTAGATTGGTACTTTAATTCCGATCGCTATCAAACTATAGAAAGGCTGGAGTTAGTAGAAACCTTGGAACTAGATAAATCTCAAAGCAATATGCAAGTACTTTCAAATATGAAAGTTTTACTACCATCATAAGGAAAAATATAGTATCTCAAAGAAGATTTTCCACGATGCTCCCAACGATTTTTTAAATATGTTGGGATTATATAGCGGTTCCCGACCTAGTGAGGTACGTTTTTAAAGCTATTAACCTTGGTGAGCAAGAATTCGGTGTACCTCAGTTGCTTGGGAAACGCTATATAGAATTTTACTGCTTCAAAGTTAATCAATATTACCCCATAGCCAACAATACAAAAGTAACGCAATCTCAGTATGAAAAATCAAATACAACCACCTAATCCACTCAAAATCTCCCCTTTACTCCAGAAAATTCAGTGGGTTATAGACCCTGTTAGTTTTATGGAAAATGCGGCTCAACAATATCCTGACATTTTTACTGCTGAGGTAATTGGTTTTGGGGAGACCGTGGTTTTCGTGAACCATCCTCAAGCAATCAAGGAAATTTTCACTAATGATAGGAAGAAGTTTCTATTCGTTGGTAGAGGGAACAAAATATTTGAACCCTTAGCCGGGGAATATTCACTCCTGATGCTGGATGGTGAACGCCATAAGCGGCGGCGAAAACTCACAATGCCTTCCTTTCATGGCGACAGGATGCGAGCCTACGGTTCTTTGATTTCTAATCTCACCGAACAAGTCTTTAGTCAATTACCACTAAATCAGCCCTTCTTAGCTCGTACTGCAATGCAGGAAATTTCTCTGCAAATCATTTTACAAGCTATCTTTGGCTTGCATAAGGGAGCACGTTACGACGAAATCAAGCGCTTAGTGGCGTTGCTTTTGGATCTCTTTAGCTCACCCTTTACTTCTAGCTTTCTTTTTTTCCCCTTTCTGCAAAAAGATTTAGGAGCTTGGAGTCCTTGGGGATGGTTTCTGCGTCAACGGCAACAAATTTATGAATTGCTTTACGCTGAAATTGCCCAACGCCGGGAAGAACCCAATCCAGATCGCATCGATATCCTATCCTTGCTGATGTTAGCGCGGGATGAAGAGGGTAATCCGATGACAGATCAAGAGTTGCGTGATGATTTGATGACACTGATGGTAGCAGGACATGAAACAGTGGCAACAGCAATGGCTTGGGGATTGTATTGGATTCATCATTTACCGAAAGTCCGAGAGAAATTGCTTCAAGAACTTGATTCTCTCGGTGATTCCCCAGATCCCATGAGCATTTTCCAACTGCCTTATCTCACGGCTGTTTGTAATGAAACTTTGCGAATTTACCCGATTGCAATGTTCGCGTTCCCCAGGATAGTCCAAGAACCCTGCGAACTACTAGGACATCCTTTAGCTTCTGGAACGTTACTGGTTCCCAGTATTTACTTGACTCATCAGCGTGAGGATTTATATCCGCAGCCTCAGCAATTTAAACCAGAACGGTTTATAGAACGCGAATTTTCTGCCTATGAATTCTTGCCTTTTGGTGGTGGAGTTCGTCGCTGTATGGGTGAAGCTTTGGCTATGTTTGAAATGAAGCTAGTATTAGCAAAAGTACTGTCAGACTATCAACTTGCTCTAGCTAGTAAGCGGCCAGAGCATCCTCAACGTCGAGGTTTTGCACTTGCGCCTGCTAATGGGGTGAAGATGGTAGTTACAGGACGACATGTGCGTGAAGAGCCTCAAGTGAATATGACAACTACATCCACATCCGTCTTCTAGTAATCTGTCAGAGCGATTTTAATGAATATTATAAACGCAGCTTTTCACAAAAACTGCGTTTTTAGTACTCTTAGATTTGGACTCGATCAATTACTCATCTAGCCCTATAACTGTTGTATCGGTATCTCAATAGTAAACTCAGTCCCTTTTCCTGGTGTAGAATCACAGGTTAAACTACCTTTGTGTTTTTCCACGACAATTTGGTAGCTAATCGACAACCCTAAACCCGTACCACTTCCTACTGATTTAGTGGTAAAAAACGGGTCAAATATTTTCTGCTGCACGGCTTTTGTCATGCCAGAACCGTTATCAGTAATCCGAATTATCGCCGTATTAGAATCTGTTAGTTCAGTAAAAATATGAATTTGTCCTACACGATGAGAAGTCGGTGACGTATCTATATCATTTGTTAATTCTTCTCGATCATTTACTACTGATGGATGATCTATGATAAATAACTCTTCTAAAGCATCAATTGCATTACTCAGAATATTCATAAATACCTGATTGAGTTGCCCAGGGTAACAAATAACTTCCGATAATTGCCCATATTTTTTGATGACTTCAATTTCCAGTAAATTGCTATTTGGTTTCAGTCGGTGCTGCAAAATCATTAAGGTGTTGTCTATTCCCTCATGAACATCTACAGATTTCATTTCAGCTTCATCTAAGCGAGAAAAGTTACGTAAGCCCAAAACAATATTTCGGATACGCGAACTTCCTACTTTCATTGAATCTAGAATTTTGAGAAGGTCTTCTGATAAAAAATCTATGTCAATATCCTCAGATTTCTCTTCAATTAAAGGGGAAGGATGGGGATATTCTTGCTGATAAATAACTATCAAATCCAGCAAATCTTGGACATACTCATTAGCATGATTAATATTGCCATGAATAAAGTTAATAGGGTTATTGATTTCATGAGCAATTCCCGCCACCATTTGTCCTAAAGAAGACATTTTTTCACTTTGAATCAATTGGATTTGGGTACGTTGCAATTCTTGCAGAGTTTGTTGTAAACAGTGATTTTTGTCGTTGAGTTCCTGCGTTCTTTTCTGGACTTTTTCTTCTAGGGTATGGTTGTATTCCTCCAAGCTTTCTTTAGCTTGTGCCAAGTTTTTGTAGAGAATAGCATTCTCTAGGGATATTGCTGCTTGAGTTGTGAGAAGTTTGAGGACTTCTACGCGATCGCGTGTAAATGCTCCTGTCGTTAGATGATTTTCTAGATAAAGAATCCCAATTAATTTACCTTGATTTAGAAGAGGTATAGACAATAAACTCTTAGGCTCTTCACTTAGAATATAGCTATCACCTACTAGAAAAGAAACAGCCATTGCATCATCAATAACCAAGATTTCTCTAGAGCGTTTAACATAGTTAATCAAAGTAATAGGAACATCGTAGCTTGACTCGAGGCAAGTTGATGGAAACTCAGTGTAGGTATGTTCCAAATTTGAACTTGAACAAACAGCCGTGACAGTTAATGCTAAATTATCACCTTCGCTCAAAATTAAAGCGGATTTAGAGGCTCCTGCATTTTCCATAACAACTTCCATCAAAGTAGAAAGTAGTCGCTCAAGCTCGATTTCCCCAGAAAGTGCTTGAGATGCTTTGATGAATGCGGCTAAATCCAGAGAGTCAGAAATACCTGTCTTCGAGCCAATAACAGTTTGTTGATTACTCAGGGTAGATAAAGATGATATAGATGTGCGATTGAAAGAAGTGCTTTCCTCGCTGGCAGGAATACTCAGCTTTTGTTGGTGAGATATAGGAGTTAGTAATTGGGGATAGCGTTTTACTAAATCGTCAACTTTGGCTTTTGCTCCCCAATTAACATATCCATAGTAGGCATCAATTAAGTAGGTTTGGGCGATTTTCTGCTTGCCCCATTTTAAATAAAATTTAGCTGCAAGTTCTTGAGCTAAAGCTACTTCATTTTTGTAGTCATGTTCTTCAGCTAGGGAGATAGCACGGTCGTATTCTTCCATTGCTTCAAAATATTTCCCTTCAACTCGATACTTTTCTGCTTCTACCAAATAAAATTTATGCCAATTATTCATTGGGGCATGATATGCCCAATATTGCATCTTTTCCTGATTAGCTTGCACCCGATCGAGAATACGCTTTTGCTCTGAATCAGGTGCATCAGTGTACACCGCCAGTTTGGCCAGAGAATCGTAAAAATAGAAAACAGGAACAACTAGTTGTCCTGTACCACTATCTAAATACTTTTCAGCTAGGGTGGCATTTTCAGCTGCTTGAGGGAACTGCTGAAACAAGTAGCATAAATGTAGTTTATGAAAATATAGATATAAAAGTCCGATTCCATCCTTGGCTTCCAAGTGAAGCGGCAGCATTTTCTCCTCATCATAGGCTTCACCAATTAAACGACAAGGATCTTCTACAAACCCCAGTAAATTTAAGACACTTTGTTGATAGATACAATTCCAGTTAAACGCTCTTTCTTGCTTGATTTGCTTCAGGGCATTGCTGTAGTTTGCTATCTCGCGTTCCAGCCCTGTCAGTTCTCTACCAATGGAATAACAACAGAAGCAATAAAACTGAAGAAATAAAGCTGCAAATTCTAAATCTCCTGTTTCTATCGCTAGAGAGTAAGCTTCTAGTACAGTATTTAATGTTTCTTTAGGATGCTCCTTCCAATGGCGGATACCTGCATGAAATACCTCCATAACTTTTGCTTCAACTTCTTTAGCATTGTACTTAGCCACCAAACTTAAAGCCAGTTTGCCAAAATCATAGCCAGACTGAATATCTCCCTTTTCGCTACAGAGGATCGTTCCGTAAAGAACGTATGCAAAGGCAGACAAGGGAGCATTGCCATATTTGAGCGATAAGTTGATTTGTTTAAGAACAATTAATGAAAAAAGTTCAGGAGTAACTGCATAGGCGAAAAAAAGCGCATTCGATAGAATCCGCATAACTACCAATGTTTGTTCTGCCGTCATTTCTGGCAGATCAATTAAATCCTCAATCCGCTTTCCATTTAAATTTAATGTTAGTTCAGCGATCGCTAGCTGAATATCTGACTGGCTAGGATTTTCAGGCAACTCAACTTCCAACAATTTTAGAACACTTAGTGCAGTCCTGACAGATTCTAGTGCTTGGTTTTGCGCTCCATAAGCTTTAATTTTGACTTCATAAACTTTTACTTTTTCTAGCAGTGTTTTTGCTCGTTCTAACACTACTTCTACTAATTGCTCCATTTGCCTAAAGTCGCCAGCTAGATATGCCGCCTCGGCTGCTGTCTCATACAAAGCTAGGATTAGTTGATATTTAGTCTCCCAACTATCACTTGCCAGCAATTGGATACCGATAGTTAAATACTTAACAGCAGCTGGATAAGCTGTTGATGCTAAAGCTTTACGTCCAGCAATTAAATTCATCTGGGCCAGTTCATCTCGTTTAGCTTGAGGAGAGATGAATTCTACTGCGATATTAAACTGATTGACAAGCTCAAAAATCTTTTCTCCCTGTTCTGCAACAGGAATATTGTTCAATAACAGTAACCCAATTTTTAAGTGAATTGGCTTTTTTTGTTCTTCAGGAATTAAAGAATAAGCCGCTTGTTGCACTCGGTCATGGACAAATTTATACTTAGGTAGCTGTAAATTAGAATTTGAAAATTGTGTAGATTCTATTCCATCAACAATTAATTCTTGATTAGTATGATCTTTGGAAAAAATGTTGTAATTTTCAGTCTGTGGTAAAACTAACCCATCAAGTAATGCTTGCCACAAGTCTGATGCTGTATCTACTAAAGATTTTTCATTAACGATCGCCAGAGTTTTTAAGTCAAATTGATTCCCAATACACGCAGCCAGTTTCAAAACTTTTTGGGTATATATTGGCAATTTTTCTATTTGCAGGGCGATAAATTCTACTACATCATCTGTAAGAGCTAAATTTTTGATTTTGGAAATATCATACTGCCAATGTCCAGCATCAAAATTTAATACAATTAACCCATCATCATGTAAGGATTTGAGAAATTGAACAGAAAAGAAGGGGTTGCCTTTAGTTTTAGCAAATACCATCTGGGTGAGAGAAAAAGCAACTAATTCAGAACAACGAAGTGTATCAGCAATTAAATGATTTAAATCACCTTGATTTAGAGGTGTTAAGGTAATTGTATTAATGATTGATCCTGCTTTTTGAATCTCTTGTAGTGTCAAAGAAAGCGGATGTGCCTTGGAAACTTCATTATCTCGATAGGAACCAACTAATAAAAAACCTCCTTTGGTTTCACCTATCTGTTCTGTTTCTTCTGAAAGAGAAGACAACATACTTTCACACATTAATAATTGAATTAACTTCAAAGAAACCGTATCTGCCCATTGCAAGTCATCGAGAAATATAACCAGAGGATGTTCTTTAGTTGTGAAAATTTGAATGAATTTTTGAAACAATAAATTGAAACGATTTTGGGCAGCGCTACCAGATAGTTCAGTAACCGGAGGTTGCTTACCAATAATCTGTTCGATTTCAGGAATGACATCAATAATCACCTGAGTTTGTGTACCCAATTCCCGCAGAATTTTGGATTTCCATTGTTGAATTTGGGCATCATTTTCTGATAGCAGTTGCCCGATTAAGTCCCGAAAGGCTTGCACTAATCCTGACAAAGGAATATCACGTTGAAACTGGTCAAATTTGCCTTTGATGAAGTAACTACGCTGCCGCACAATAGGTTTGTGGACTTCATTGACCACGGCAGTTTTGCCAATGCCAGAGAAACCTGCAATTAATATCATTTCTGTTGCCCCGCTTGTTACACGCTTAAAAGCAGCGAGTAGGGTTTCAACTTCACTTTGGCGACCGTAGAGTTTTTCGGGGATTATAAAACGGTCTGAGATGTCTCTCACACCGAGTTCAAAGGGTGCAATATTTCCTGTTTCTTGCCACTGGCTTTGGCACGCCTCCAAGTCATGTTTTAACCCCAAAGCACTTTGATAGCGGTCTTCGACATTTTTTGCCATCAGCTTGCTGATGATGTCAGACAAAATTGGCGGAATATTGGAGTTAATCTGACTGGCTTTTAGCGGTTGTTTGGCAATGTGAGAATAAACTAACTCCGTCGGATCTTTGCTGGTAAAGGGTAACTGTCCGGTGAGGAGTTGAAAGAAGGTGACACCGAGGGAATAAAAATCAGTGCGGTAGTCAATACCTCGGTTCATCCTTCCGGTTTGTTCTGGGGAAATGTAAGCCAGAGTGCCTTCTAGGATGTTGGGATTCGTGAGAAACTGAATTTCTCTTGGCAGAAGGGTGGCAATACTAAAGTCGATAAGTTTGATTTCATCTGTGGTAGGGTTTATGAGGATGTTGGCAGGCTTGATATCTTTGTGAATGATGCGTAACCCTTGCCCGCCGGAGGCATCGCGATGCAGTCTTTCCAGGGTAGAAGCAATTTTAATCCCTATGTGGAAAAACTCGTTCAGGGAAAGCCAGTTTTCCTTTTTTCTCTTGTCCTCTATTAGCCAGTTTTGGAGGGAAATACCACCAAAATCTTCCATCACTAAGACATAGCTGTTACGGTAATTTTCTAAGCTATAGGTTTTGACTATGCCAGGAATATCGAGGTTTTTGGTGATGATATATTGATTTCGGAACTGAGCTATTTCCGCAAAGGTAGGATATTCATTCCGCATCAATTTGAGAACGACTGATTTTTGGTCTTCTTCTCTAATACCCCGATAAACTAGGGTTTTGCTGCCTGAGTAGATTTGTTCGGTAATGCGATAGCCAGGAAACGAATATAATGTATCCAATACTATTAACATTGCGGATTATGCTCATAATGATTGTTTCTATGGCTTATTATTCCCACGCCAAGACTATCCTCATCATGAAATAGGATTTTTTGGTTTAATTTGTATTATAAAATATGACTTTTAATATATTTTTTTACTAAATATCTGAATCTTGAATTGTAGCGTTTCCTCATCAAGTTAATGTACATATTAAAACCTCAACCATAACCCCTCTCCGAACTTACGAAGAGGGAAGATAAAGCACAGCTTTACCGGACTAAGGTCAAGCTGTACCTCACTAAATAATGATGATTTGTCAACATAAGTGTTTTTGAACTAACTATTTTTATCCGCTTTTAATCGGACACCAGTATAGATGGTGTATTTTTGGCTGCGATAATAATAACGAGCACAAATACTACTTGATTTTTTGTTTAATAAAAGTCACAACCTGAGTTAGCTGTTTCTTCAAACCATCAATTTCTGCTTGCATTTTGACAATTTTCTCATTCAATGCATTAATTTCTGCCTCGGAGACTCCTCCAGTGCTGGGGGTTGCGACGCTAGAGGTTGCTACGCTAGGGGCTACTACCGTACTATTGGCGACAGCAGAGGTTGATAACGTGCCGTTTTTTACGGAAACTCCTGCTCCGACTGCGACTAGTTCTGGGCGTGGCTGTTTCGCCTTAG
Source organism: Nostoc sp. (assembly GCF_036917315.1). GTDB lineage: Bacteria > Cyanobacteriota > Cyanobacteriia > Cyanobacteriales > Nostocaceae > Nostoc. The sequence continues at coordinate 34,235 of NZ_JBALDR010000043.1, forward strand.
CCATAGCTAACTTAATAGCGCCAATTAATTGTTTCTGATCGAAAGGCTTGCCCAAAAATTCAAAATATTCAAATGGTTCTGTGATTTTCTCAGTTACCTCTTCCTTGCGACCAGACATGATCACTAAAGGAATTTTCCTTAACTCCGGATCGGCTTGAACTTTCTGGAAAACCTCCCAGCCACTCATTTTAGGCAACAGGAAATCCAGCATAATCAGGCTGAGTTTTTCCTGAAGGATGAAATTTAGTCCTTCCAAACCGTCTTTTGCTTCTAGTACCTCAAAATTGCCCGGAGGCAACATTTCTCGTACTTTTACCCTGACAACTGTAGTGTCATCGATAACTAAAATCTTGTTGCTTGCCACGACTGTTTGCTCTAACAGAAACTATAAGTGTAAATAGCGGCTTTGCCGATTGTCCTTGAGAATCCTCCCACTATATACATAATTTCTAGCAATTGGGGGATAGTATATTTCGGTATAAATGACATTGTTAGAGGTGTTTTGCAAAACTTTTGCTTGCGCTCTTTTAAATTTGTGTCATTGTGATATTTAATCAACCGACCACTACATCTATATCCGCATCTTGCTTGGATGTCTATGATTTCGTCACAACAAGCCGAACTAAAGTCTGAAATTAAGGCAATGCCTAGCTGGTTACGTCGCCCAATTGGTAAAGCCAGTGAAATCTCTACCGTACAACGCATTATTAAGCAGCGCCAAATTCACACGATTTGCGAAGAAGGACGCTGCCCTAACCGCGGAGAGTGCTATGCCCAAAAAACTGCAACTTTTTTGCTAATGGGGCCTACATGCACACGCTCTTGTGCTTTCTGTCAAGTAGATAAAGGTCATGCACCAATGCCTCTTGATTTAGAGGAACCTGAAAAGGTTGCCCAGGCGGTGCAGCTTTTGGGATTGCGTTATGTGGTGCTGACTTCTGTAGCCCGTGATGACTTGCCCGATCAGGGTGCAGGGCACTTTGTAAAGACGATCGCGACTATCCGCCAATTGAACCCAGAGACTCAAATAGAAGTGCTGACCCCCGATTTTTGGGGTGGTACTGGTGTTGGGCAAGAAGGTCAACGCCAGCGGATAGAGATGATTGTCAAAGCCAAACCAGCTTGTTTCAATCACAATATCGAGACAGTGCGGCGGTTAACTGGCCCAGTGCGCCGGGGAGCCAAGTACGATCGCTCCCTCTTGGTGCTGGCTACGGTTAAAGAAATCGATTCGACAATTCCCACCAAATCAGGTTTGATGCTAGGACACGGAGAAACACTTGATGAAGTCATTGAAGCAATGGCTGATTTAAGGGCTGTAGAATGCGATCGCTTGACTATCGGGCAGTATATGCGTCCTTCTTTAGAACATTTACCAGTCCAAAAATATTGGACTCCAGAGGAATTCGATCAGCTTGGCAGATTAGCATGGGAAATGGGATTCAACCATGTTCGTTCTGGGCCTCTGGTTCGCAGTTCCTACCATGCTGGAGAGGAGGGAGTGGGGATTGGAGAGTAGGGAGTGGGAGGAGCAGGGTGGCAGAGGGGCAGGGGAGCAGGGGGACAAGTTTCTCCTTTGTCTCCCCCCTCTTCCTTGTCTCTTCTCCATGCCCAATGCCCAATTCCCAACTTCACACAAATATTCTTAAAGAATTTGAGTATTTGGTACGCCAGTTTGGTATTTCTTAAAAAGTCATGACATTAGGAGAATCGGATTATGACCTCTAAAACAACGAAGAATCCGGCAGATTTACCAGTTGCCGACAGTGGAGCTAAACCTCCCTACGCCTATCGCACAGGCTGGGCAATATTCTTGTTAGCTATCAATTTCCTGGTAGCAGCCTGGTATTTCCACATTATTGAGTAGTTAGAAGTGGATAGGTGCTGCTCAAATCGTTCCTTTGAATAAACCTTTGGGACGAATGAGCAGCACCAAAATCATGATCAACAGTGCGACACCTTGTTTGTATTGTGAACCCAGCCAAGGAGTGCTGACTTCCTGGACGATGCCAATGATAAAAGCTGCTGCGATCGCACCGTAGGGGTTGCCAATCCCCCCAAGTATTACTGAGGCGAACAAGGGTAATATTAGAAACCAACCCATATTCGGGCGCACGGCTGTAATTAGCCCATACATACTGCCGCCCAATGACGTAAGAGTGCCAGCAATTACCCAAGTCCAGAAAATTACTCGATCGACATTGATACCTGAAACCCTCGCTAAGTCCAGATCGTCCGCAACTGCTCGCATCGCCTTACCAATTTTGGTATTTTGCAGCAGGTAATGCAGCGCCAAAATTGCTAGTACTGCCAACCCTAATACCAATAATTGATTTTGCGGTATCTTTAAACCCAAAATATCTAAAGCCGGAGTAACAGGTAAATTATAATTTTGGTTCCTGCCACCCCAGATAAAAATAATCCCATTGCGAAGAAATAAGGCAAGTCCGATAGAAATAATAATCAGCGTAGTGGAAGTAGCACGGATAGAGCGCATCTTTGACCACAGTAACTTTTCCGATAACAGCATTGCTGCTACCGTTCCCGCCGCCGCCAAAATCATCGACAGCCAAATATTGACTCCAATGGTGTTTATCAGCCAAGTTAGGTAGGCTCCTAAAGTGAGAAAGTCACCATGAGCAAAGTTCGATAGCCGTAAAATTCCATAAGTAAGAGTCAGTCCGACTGCGGCTAGAGCAATAATGCTCCCCACCGCAATCCCATTAACGATTAGTTGGGCGAATTGTGTATCCATAAGTTTTCAGTTGCGTTGAAAAAATTTTAGGTTAGTGGTTCATACAATAATTTTTTTTTGGACTAGCTGCTAAACTCGACATCATAAGTTATGGTTTATAACAACATTAGTTATCGTTTATAAATAAAAAAGAATTGTCCGTTAATATACATAAAATCCTGTTGGGATTTTTATGCGTAGCTAAACTTGTTCAGCGGTCTAATTGACCATGCAGCAGTATTCAAGCTTACCAGACCAGAAATCACTGATAGATGCAACGCCAAAACTTTTGACAACAATTGAGCAACTTCGCGCGCAGCTGTGGCTGGAGAGCAGCTTAAACCAGTTGCAAAGTCGCCTTAATGATTGCTTGCTTTTTGCTTGTAACACTGTCCCACAGCCAGAAGCAGCACAAGCGGAAATTTTCCAAACCGTGGTTAACGAGATTAACAGTGCTATTCACAGCAGTAATCTGGCACTTACAGAATGTGCCGTAGGCATCGCTATGTGTCAACCACAAGACACTGTTGCCACAGTTTGCTATGTTTCTCGTTCTCCATCCCCAAATTCATCACCTTTATTTCTAGAAGTGCTGACAGCAGAAAACAAGCTGCTGTTGAGATTGCAAGAAGTCATAAAAATTGAAGATTTACAACAGCTTGAGAATCAGCAACTACCGAGCGCTTGGCGGTTGGCGGATGATTCTGGCAGTGTTATCGGCTGGCTAATTCTTGCCACAACGCCCCTAAGTTCTCATCATGAGTCGTTCATAGAATCGCAAGCTCAACTCAGATCGCAATTGATAACAAGGTCTGCCAAATGCTGTACTACAGCCTTGGTACAACTTAGACACATCTTGTCTTGGCCGCAACGGTGTCAACAGTTAAGTAACTCTAATCAAGAATTGGAGCGCACTAATCAACTGAAAAATCAGTTTCTGGCAAACACCAGCCACGAAATTCGCACACCGCTTAGTTCCATTATTGGGTTTACCCATCTGCTTTTAGCTCCAGGGTACGAACCAACTAAAGAACGACAGCAAGAGTATTTAAATATCATTCAGTCTAGCGGTAAACACTTACTAGCTCTGATTAATGATATTTTGGATCTCTCTAAAATTGAAGCAAATCAGCTAGAAGTACAGTGGGAAACAGTAGATGTACCACTGTTGTGTAACAATGTTTTGGCACTGGTGAAAGAGAAAGCCGCTAATAAGGGCTTGAAACTGTGCCTAGAACTTGAACCCGATATTACAACCTTAGTAGCTGACCCCTTACGACTCAAGCAAATGTTGTTGAATTTACTCTTCAACGCCCTAAAGTTTACCACTAAAGGAAGTGTTGGCTTACAGGTTGCTTCCAAAGGTGTATTTGTGCATTTTATAGTTTGGGATACTGGCACTGGCATTTCCCAGGAAGACCAAGTTCAACTGTTTCAGCCATATTTCCAAATTGCTAAGGCTGTAGCAGATGGTATTGAAGGTACTGGTTTGGGTTTAGCAGTGACTCAGAAACTCGCCCAAATTCATGGTGGTTCGGTGAAAGTTGAATCTGAAATGGATCGTGGCTCCCGTTTTACTCTTGTACTTCCCCTTAAGCAAGAACTGAGAGTAGGAGGAGATGAGGGTGGAGAGGAAGATGAGGAAGCAGGGAAAGCAGAATTTTCCTCATTTCCTCTGTCTTTGACACCTAGTTCTTCTGTAGAAGTTTTGCTGGTAGAAAATGATTTACCCAATGCCAATTTGATGCAAATTTATCTATGTAAATTGGGATATCAAGTGACTTGGGTTAAGAATGCTGCCGAGATGTGGGAAGCTCTAACACAGTTAGATCCAGCAGTAATTTTAATGGATGTTTGTCTGACAGATGGAAATGGTCTTAACTTGGTGCAACAACTGCGAGAACATCAGCAATATCAGAAGATTCCGGTAATTGTTCAAACAGCAATGGCGATGAAAGGCGATCGCGAAACCTGTCTAAATGCCGGAGTAAATGACTATATTTCTAAACCAATTGATTTACCACTTTTAGCCAGTCTGGTGGCTAAGTACAGTCAAGCACCAACGTTGGTTGATGAGGAGCAGAGGAGCAGGGGAGCAGAGGAGCAGGGGAGCAGGGGAGCAGAGGAGCAGGGGAGCAGAGGAGCAGAGGGGAAGTTACAGTAAGTCCCTTTGCCTTTTGTGCCCAATGCTCCATAACTAATGACTACAATATAAATGATTGGGTGCTATAGGGTTTTGGCAGGATTGGGAAATGATGCTGACAGAAAAATTTGAGCAATTAAGAGCCTTATTTAGAGAAATGGAGCAGGCATTGATTGCCTACTCTGGGGGCGTTGATAGCACTTTGGTTGCCAAAATTGCTTATGATGTGTTGGGCGATCGCGCTTTGGCTGTCACGGCTGTTTCTCCTTCACTGTTACCAGAAGAATTGGAAGACGCGAAAATTCAAGCTGCAACAATTGGGATTCCTCATAAAATCGTCCAGACTCACGAGATGGAAAATCCCAATTACACCTCTAACCCAGTTAATCGCTGTTATTTTTGCAAAAGTGAGTTGCACGACACTCTGAAACCTTTAGCTTTAAAACTGGGTTATCCTTATGTGGTGGATGGGGTGAATGCTGATGATTTGCATGATTATCGCCCAGGAATTCAGGCGGCTAAGGAAAGAGGGGCGCGATCGCCTTTAGCAGAAGTGGGTGTCACCAAAGTAGAAGTTCGCCAACTTTCGCAACAACTCGGTTTAGCTTGGTGGGATAAACCGGCTCAACCTTGCCTCAGTTCCCGGTTTCCTTACGGTGAAGAGATTACTGTCGCTAAGTTGCAACGAGTCGGCAGAGGAGAAATTTTTCTGCGAAAGCTAGGTTGGCAGAATTTGCGCGTGCGATCGGAAGGAGATACAGCACGTATTGAATTACCACCAGAACAAATCAAAGAGTTTGTGTTAACTAACGATTTACAAACACTAGTTTCGGCATTTCAAGATTTTGGATTTATCTACGTAACCTTAGATTTAGAAGGTTATCGTAGCGGTAAGTTGAATCAGGTTTTAAATAGGGAAGCCTTGGGCGTTAAAGTATAGAATTTTAGTTCTATAAATATAAAGTTTATTTACCCTCTAGAGAAACTAGAAAGCAACCGTTAATTCTCCAGATATGATTGGGCTGTTTTTCCATAAAATATAAAGCCCTCAAGGGAACTCCATCAGGAGCAAGTAGCAACACTGGTTGAGTTATGTTTCCCTGGATGGTTGTTATTTTTTCAAAAAAGACAGAACGAGGACGGTATACTGCTGGATAGCTTGTCTTTACCATCTGTATAAAATTTTCTGGGGTTACGAATTGCGCCTGAATTGCTGGACTAGCAAAGGCAAAAGCGCCTTGGGCATCATCTTTTTTAAAGGCTGCAAATTGGTATTCAATTACAGAACGTATATTGATGGCATCAGTATCAGTAACTTCCATAAATTTAAAAATTGCGTAGGCGCAGCCCGCACTTCTCTACGAGACGTTCCGCGTAGCTTGCTTCCACGTTCGCGGAGCGTGCCGTAGGCAAGTGGTACGGCAACCTCAGTGACCATCGTAGACATCGCTCCAAGTGTCGGCAAAGCGATCGCTCAATTCTCACGCTGAGTCAGTGTGTATTCTATCTGCTGTAGTGCCGTTCGCCACACATCATATCCCTCTTGAGACAGGTGCAACCCATCTGTGGTTAATTCTGGGCGCAAATTGCCTTCCATATCCGTAAACCAGCTATAAATATTGAGATAATTAGCGCCTTCTTGTTTGGCAATCACGGTTAGTTGGATGTTTAGATGACGAATACGGCTATTAGAAATTTTTGGTAGACGAGTAGGCAAAATTGATTGGACAATGATTTGAGCTTTGGGGTGAGTCTGGCGTAAACGTCGGACAATCCGGCGATAATTATGCAAAATTGTTTCATCACTAGCGCCTTTTCGTAGGTCGTTAATCCCAGCCATGATGTAAATAACATCTGGGCGCGTTGCTGAAAATGCCCCCAATCTTTTTAAAACGCCACTAGAAGTATCTCCAGATATGCCTTGATTCAGCCACAATTTACCAGCAGGCAGTTTTTCTCTAGGAAACCACATGCTCAAAGAATCACCAACTAAAATACTTAGATGATTGGCGCCTTGACCTTGAGCGATCGCTCTAGCTTCTAAAGTTAATAAACTTTTCCAGTCATCATAAGTTAGCTGACGTTTCTTGATCGACTCCCACAATGACTGCAAATTATCACTATCTACGCGTGTATAAATCTGACCTGTTTTCAGAGCTGCCAATCTTTGGTAGTAAAGTTGATTTCCAGATGTCAATAGAAGGCTCGTTGCTTGGGTGCTGGGGTTGAGTGATGACTCTGTTGATACTGGTAATCCCTGACTGCTGAATTCTGGTACGCTAGGGACGTTTTTCTCACTTACTATTGGCTGCGAACTTTTTAGGGGTTGGAACGCTTGGCCGCTGAGTTCGGGTAAGGAGAGATCAACGCTCTTGATAATTTTTGTACTGACTATTGTCTGTGAACCTTGTTTTAAATCCCACAGGAATCTAGAACTTTCTGGCAGGACAATTGACAGATGTGGAAGAGCCGATGCTGGTATTGCTAATCCTGTTAACAAGCCTGCTGCCAACAGATAAGGGTCCCTCATCGCTTTCTCTCTCCTCTACTCACTGCTTTTCCTTATGACGGCATTAATTGCCTGTATTCAGGAAAATTTTACTTCGGTTAAGTTATTATTCTTATTTACGCTGTATAGTTCTGTAAAGCGTGTTCATGAGATTATATTTGACAATTTACGATCTCTTTAAAGTACGGTTTTCCCGGTGGTATACAAGTCTCGTTTATGCGAATACTTATACTGAGGGCACTGTTTTCTTCAGCCGACTACTTTTCATAACTCAGTTTTCACAAATATTGCAAGTGTTTGCAAACTAGGCGATTAGTGAGTGATTTTGAGGATCTCAGGACAAAGGTTTTTGCTTTTGATGTTGCTCATATATGAAATAAGCATCAGATTTTAGGTTTTTAGATTTTAGTCAATTGTCGCGATCGCATAAAAGTTAGCTCTATAAGCCGTTTCTCTACAAGACGCAAATACATCTACATTTTTCGTTTTGTCATGTGAAATTAAGCAGTGCAAATGCACCAGTTATTAAATATGTGATTAGTTCAGATTAAAGCTTCGAGATGTAGCACAAGTGAAACTATGGTCACTAAAATAAATTTCTGACCATTATAGGGTAATTTGCAGCACATTTACAATTTATGCGCTTCGTCACAAAATGACAAAACTTGACTTTCCTGCTATATCCAAATTAGCTCATATCTTCAATATGACGATTGAGGACTTAGTAGAAATTTTGGAAAAAAATACGCAAAATTTTAACTGTTGAGATTATTGATATCATACGATAACGTGTCCTCAATGAGCAAGTATCAGGTTTGCCATACTGAGAATTTGATAACTCACTAGACGTAATTTAAAATTTATGTTTACTCATTGAAGTATGAGTTGAAACACATTTAAATTAAGTTTTCACTCTAGAGAATAACCTCATTGAAAGTGCTAAGATTTAGGCTGAATCATTAGTGTTTTCCTTTTTTCTGTGGCTAGAGCTAGTACAGCGATTGGTGTCAGTCCGATTATTAAAGAGATTGTGCAAAAACAGGCACATTCCACACGTTTGACCCTGAAAGAAGTTATTCTGATGGGGATGTTAGCTATTGATAAACTAGATGATCGAGGTCGTCAAGAGCTAGCCGATCGAGTTCATCAAATGCAGGTGAATGGAGAAATTTAATTGAGTAGCTATGAGTTAAGAGTTATGAGCGATGCCCTGAGCCTGCCGAAGGGTTATCAATTTTAACTTCTCACTCCTGACTCTTTACTTAATTTTGTTATTGGCTAAATCGATAACGACTTCCCATTACATAATTTTCATTAATTTCAAAAGATATCCATTGACGTTGCAGAGTTTCAGCAACAAAGCCAGTTGTGTTAGAACCTGCAAATGGGTCTAATACTATATCACCTTCATCAGTTAAGAATTTGATGAAGAACTCGGCGAACCCTTGAGGAAACCGTGCTGGATGGGGTCTAATTTCTGCTGTTTTGCAACGTCGTAAATAAGCACTATTCGATTCAGTATTAGCAATTTCTAGCAAATTCGGCGGAATTGCACCCTGATTATCCTTTTGAAATTTATCAGAAATATCATGTCCACTAGGACGTATTTTTGCTTTATAGCCATTTTTGAGTAACTGTTTCATACTTTGGCTATAGGGCTTTAAAACTTTTCTGTTATCTGCTTTAGGATTTGGTGTTTTAGACAACCACCAAACTGTATTTACAGAATCTTTCACACGAATTCGCCTGATTGTCACCCACTCAGCAGGGGTTGGCAGTCGAGCCGGATTATAGTGGTAAAATTCTTGAGCAAGAAAGAAACCTACTTCTTTGCATAATCTGACTAAAAGTTCGTATTGGTAGATACTCCGCACTGGATTACCAGGTAGGTAAGCGCCGCCTAAATCTAATACGAATGAACCATTATCTCTCAGTACTCTTTTAAATTCATAAGCAAAAGGTAGAAACCACTCAATATATTTTTCAGCGGTTTCATTACCGTATTCTTTTTTGCGTGTCAGAGCGAATGGTGGTGATGTGATAATTAAATTAATACTATTATCATCAATGAATTTAATAAGTTTAAGGCTATCACCTAAATATGCTGCTCCGTTCTGCTGGGTATAAGAGGGATTAAAAATTATTTCTTTTGGTGGCGTTATTGGTTTTTCTTGCAAGAGTTATAAAATTATCTCATTTTTTATAGTTATAACTTGTTTTGATATTGTTCAAGTATTTAATTTTAAAGCTTAACTTAGTAATTAGATTAGTGCTAAATATTTTCTACACTGGAATTGATTTTTTCATAATACAGGCAACCTCACCATAACCAGGATTTCCAGTTAGTCCTTGTAAATTATTATGCTCTATATCTTCTAGCGATCCAAGCTTATTTGTCCATTTACCAGTAGGTAGTTGTCTAGCAACGTGAGTTGGTACTTTATTGCAATTAGTATATATCGCTATTCTTTGAAATCCCTTTTCTAAAGCATCACCTTGACAAACTTCATAACCAAGTGTTTCAAATGCCTGTTGAAAAGCCTCTATAGTTTCCTCTCTGGGAATACTCAATGGCCAATAAAATTGATGTTGAATATCTGGCCACCACCATGTTTCATCATCCTCGGCTGCCCAAGCAACACAGTTGTAATCAATTGTATCTGGACTGGTAAGTTTGTATCCATAGACAATGAGGTTAGGATAATCACGCTCAATTTTTTCTCTGACAAACTTAACTCAAGCGTTATTACCTACCACCTGTAGCCTCTTTGCTTACCCCACTCCAACCAAGCTTTAGTCATTTCCTTTACCTTTCCCCTATATTCTGGAGGTACAGGATCTTCTCTGCTGATAGATTTTAATGCCCAGAACCAGTGTCCAGATTTATTTTCCAGTTCCCTAAGTAAAAGTGGGATTACAGGTTTTCCCATGCCGATAATTTGTTGGTATGCAGGGTGCATCGACATTTGGTTAGTAGATGATATCCCAAAAGTTTCTTCACGCCATTGCTTAACAAGCGCTGCAAACGTAGCTTCTATTTCTGAGATTTGCAATTCTTCCATATTGCTGCTTATCACTAAGTTAATTTTAGGCGATCGCAGTCTACCTTTTGTGTTTAGACAAAAAGCTCAAAAATTCTTCTACTACTGTCCTTGGTTGGTTGTAGCATTTCTCCGCAGGGTAGTGTTCAACGCAGAGAATTCCTGATTTTTTAAACCAAGCATCCTTTTCTTTATCCTTCTCATACCTGTCTGGGTGAAAAGAAATCTCTAATATTCCGAATGTTCCGTCTAAACACACTAAAAAATCTACTTCCCGGTGATCTTCATAAATATTACCTGTTTCATGTTTGACAGCTAGAGGGAGTGGAAAGAACAAGACACCTTTAACTTCTAGCTCTTGTGCAATCCTAATTTCAGACTGCGACGCAAATTTCATCTCATTGTAAATGATCGGCTCTCTACCTTTTCGAGCAAAAGCTTTCTCTGTAACAAGTCCTTGATTCAACTCTTTTGATTTAGCTATTAGAAATTTAATAGTCTTCTGCCAATTCTCTTCTACCTCTAGTAACTTAACTCTATAGTAGATGGGAAAACTAGTCATATCATTCCAAATGTAGCCACCAGCAATAGATACAAAATAATGTCTCAAGGTTTGTTGAATTTCGTCACTATTTGAAACTATTAATCTGAGATTAAGTGGCAAATATACTACAAGACCTGAATTACAATTGTGTGAATAATATTCATCCCATTCAAGATCAAATTCTAATTCAGCATCAACAATAATTGCTGCATAGTCGTTCCAGCAATCATTAATTAAAGCTTGAACCCAAGTTCGATGTAATTTTTCTAACAATTCCGAATCTTGCATCAAAAAATATTTCAAAACATACAAATTAATACATACTATATCCCTAACCTCATCCAGTTACAAAATTGATTTCACAAAAAATCCCCCACCTTGCGGTAGGGGATTTTTATTACTTATCTACAAAACTAGCAGCTGAAATTAACCGAACTTACCAGCAGTAGAAGCAATCAAGAATGCTGCGTAAGTTACGACGTAGCCAACAGTGAAGTGAGCTAGACCAACTACACGAGCTTGAACAATGGACAGAGCCACGGGCTTGTCTTTCCAGCGAACTAGGTTAGCTAGAGGAGTGCGTTCGTGTGCCCAAACAAGGGTTTCAATCAACTCTTGCCAGTACCCTCTCCAGGAGATTAAGAACATGAAGCCAGTAGCCCAAACTAGGTGTCCAAACAAGAACATCCAAGCCCAGACAGACAGGTTATTCACGCCGTAAGGGTTGTAACCGTTAATCAACTGAGCAGAGTTAGCCCAGAGGTAATCGCGGAACCAGCCCATGAGATATGTAGAGTTCTCATTGAACTGAGCTACGTTGCCTTGCCAAATACCTAGATGTTTCCAATGCCAGTAGAAGGTCAACCAACCAATGGTGTTGAGCATCCAGAATGTAGCGAGGTAGAAGGAATCCCATGCTGAGATGTCGCAAGTACCGCCACGACCGGGGCCGTCGCAAGGGAAGGCATAGCCGAAGTCCTTTTTATCGGGCATCAGCTTAGAACCACGGGCATCCAAAGCACCTTTGACCAAGATCAAGGTGGTGGTGTGCAGACCTAGAGCGATCGCATGGTGTACCAAGAAGTCGCCAGGGCCAATTGTTAAGAACAGGGAGTTAGTACCAGCATTGATGGCATCTAACCAACCTGGAAGCCAAACGTTAGCGTAGTTAGGCCATGCTGTGTAAGCAATACTATCGGGGTTAGATAGCAATGTATCTAAACCGTACAATACCTTACCGTTAGCAGCTTGGACGAATTGAGCAAATACTGGCTCAATCAAGATTTGCTTTTCAGGAGTGCCGAAAGCAACTACTACGTCATTGTGTACGTACAAACCAAGGGTGTGGAAGCCCAAGAAAAGGGATACCCAGCTTAGGTGGGAAATAATCGCTTCTTTGTGCTTCAGCACGCGCTCAAGTACGTTGCCTTTATTTTGTTCTGGATCGTAATCACGTACCCAGAAGATTGCTCCGTGAGCAAAAGCACCGAGCATCAGGAATCCAGCAATATACTGGTGATGCGTGTACAACGCTGCCTGAGTTGTGTAGTCCTTCGCAATAAATGCGTAGGAAGGCATGGAGTACATGTGCTGCGCTACCAGGGAGGTTACAACACCTAGCGCTGCTAAGTGCCAACCTAATTGGAAGTGCAGGGAGTTGTTGTAGGTGTCGTAAATACCTTGGTGAGGTAAGTTGAACGGTCCTTCAACAGGAATACCAAAGAAACTCTTGGCATTTAATGCTTCTTTGAGACTGTGACCAATCCCAAAGTTTGTCCGGTACATGTGACCGGCAACGATGAATAAAACTGCGATCGCTAAGTGGTGATGAGCTATGTCAGTCAGCCACAAAGCTTCTGTCTGGGGATGGAAACCACCCAAGAAACTCAGAATTGCAGTTCCTGCACCTTGCGATGTCCCGAAGATATGTCCAGGAGTGTCAGGGTTTTGAGAGTAAACACCCCAGTTGCCTGTAAAGAATGGTGTCAAACCTGCTGGGTGGGGTGGAGTATTCAGGAAGTTATCCCAACCTACGTGCTGACCGCGAGCTTCGGGGACAGCAACGTGAATTAAGTGACCAGCCCACGCCAAGGAACTAACACCAAACAAACCTGCTAAGTGGTGGTTTAGGCGATGTTCAGCGCTCTTAAACCATGCCAAGCTAGGACGGTACTTGGGTTGCAAGTGCAGCCAACCAGCAAACAGTAATACAGCAGCGAATAATAGCAAGAACACTGAACCGTTGTACAGTTCGCCGTTATTCCGCATACCGATGGTATACCACCAATGGTAGAGACCAGAGTAGGTAATGTTTACCGGATTGCTAGCGCCCGCTTGGGTAAAAGCTTCGATCGCTGGTTTACCAAAGTGGGGGTCCCAAATCGCATGGGCGATGGGACGGATGTGAAGGGGATCTTTAATCCACTGTTCAAAGTTACCTTGCCAGGCTACGTGGAACAGGAGGCTGGATGCCCACAGGAAGATGATTGCCAAGTGACCGAAGTGAGTTGCGAAAATCTTTTGGTAAAGATTTTCTTCCGTCATGCCATCATGGGTTTCAAAATCGTTGCCTGTAGCGATCGCATACCATATCCGACGAGTCGTCGGGTCCTGTGCGAGATCCTGGCTAAATTTCGGAAATTTTGTCGCCATAGGTTTAATAAATCCTCTGACCTTTAGCCATCAAATACCAGCGTCTAGAGTCCTGAGTTCTGAGTACCAAGTTTTGAGTATTTTCTCAGCACTCAGCACTCAGCACTCCACAACTGATTGCTACCCTACTGAAAGGATGTGTGCATGGAAGAATGCCCAGGTTGTGGCAATTCCTCCCAAGAGGTAGTGAGCTACCCCTACAGCCCGACCCTGAATAATGCTCAGAGCGCGAGGCTGAATTGCTGGTGCTACCTTCAGTTTGTTATGCGCCCAAACAATGGACTCAATCAGTTCTTGCCAGTAGCCGCGACCACTGAACAGGAACATCAAGCTGAATGCCCAGACAAAGTGAGCGCCTAAGAAGAGTAGACCATAGGCAGATAGCGCGCTGCCATAGGAATTGATGACTTGTGTAGCTTGTGCCCACAAGAAGTCTCGCAACCAACCGTTGATGGTAATAGCACTTTGGGCAAAGTTACCACCAGTGATATGAGTTACAGTCCCATCTGCATCTACGGTTCCCCAAACATCTGATTGCATCTTCCAACTGAAGTGGAAAATTACAATCGATATGGAGTTGTACATCCAGAAAAGTCCGAGGAATACGTGATCCCAACCAGAGACTTGACAGGTACCGCCACGACCGGGGCCGTCGCAAGGGAAGCGGAAGCCCAAGTTTGCCTTGTCTGGAATCAGACGAGAGCTACGGGCGTACAGCACACCTTTGAGCAGAATTAGGACGGTGACGTGAATGGTGAAAGCGTGAATGTGGTGAATTAGGAAGTCCGCTGTGCCCAAAACAATGGGTGCAGCTGCCACTTTACCGCCAACAGCCAAGACACCGCCGCCAAAGACATAGCTAACTGGTTCTAGGGCATTGGGTGCAGTTGTACCAGGAGCCAAGGCGTGAATACTTTGTATCCACTGGGCAAATACTGGCTGCAATTGAATCCCTGTATCAGAGAACAAGTCTTGAGGACGACCCAATGCACGCATTGTATCGTTGTGGATGTAAAGTCCAAAGCTATGGAAGCCGAGGAAAATACACACCCAGTTCAGGTGAGAAATAATCGCGTCACGGTGACGAATCACCCGATCCAACAAGTTGTTTTGATTCACAACTGGATCGTAATCCCGCACCATGAAGATCGCAGCGTGAGCCGCTCCACCAACAATCAAGAATCCACCGATCCACATATGGTGAGTGAATATGCACAACTGCGTAGCGTAATCAGTTGCCAAGTATGGATAGGGGGGCATCGCGTACATGTGATGCGCGATGATGATGGTCAGCGAACCCAAGAAGGCTAGATTAGTAGCCAACTGAGCGTGCCAAGATGTGGTCAGGTTTTCGTAGAGACCTTTGTGACCTTCACCAGTGAAAGGGCCTTTGTGGTTTTCGAGGATCTCTTTAATGCTGTGACCAATACCCCAGTTGGTACGGTACTGATGTCCAGCAACGATAAAGAGAACTGCGATCGCTAAGTGGTGATGAGAAATATCAGTCAACCACAAGCCGCCTGTTACCGGGTTCAGACCGCCCTTGAAGGTTAGGAAGTCAGCATACTGACCCCAGTTCAAGGTGAAGAAAGGTGCTAAACCAGCTGCAAAGCCAGGGTACAGTTCGGTCAACAAGTCTTTGTTCAAGATGAACTCGTGGGGCAGAGGTATGTCTTTGAGAGCAACACCTGCATCCAAAAGCTTGTTGGTCGGTGCGGACACGTGGATTAAGTGACCTGCCCATCCCAAGGAACCACAACCTAGCAGTACTTGCAAGTGGTGATTCAGCATCGATTCCACATTCTGGAACCATTCCAGTTTGGGAGCGCGTTTGTGGTAGTGGAACCAGCCGGCAAATAGGAACAAGCCTGCTAATACCAATCCACCGATCGCTGTGCAGTAAAGTTGGAAGGAGTTTGTGATACCCCAGCCACGCCATACTTGGAACAAACCGGAGGTGATTTGAATACCGTGGAAACCACCGCCAACATCACCGTTTAGAATGTCTTGTCCGACAATGGGCCAAACGACTTGAGCGCTAGGCTTAACGTTTAACGGGTCACTTAGCCAAGCTTCGTAGTTAGAAAACTTCGCGCCGTGGAAAATCATCCCACTCAACCAGATTGTCACTACTGCCAAGTGGCCGAAGTGGGCTGAGAATATCTTGCGGGAGATGTCTTCTAAATCGCTTGTATGTGTATCAAAATCATGGGCGAGTGCGTGCAGGTTCCAAATCCATGTGGTGGTTTTGGGACCTCTGGCTAAGGATCTGTCAAAGTGTCCAGGTTGCGCCCATCTCTCGAATGAGGTTGGAACTGGATCGTTATCGACGATTACTCTTGCCTTTTTTTCCTCTCGCTCCGGAGGACTTATTGTCATTCGACCTCCTCTCTTGATAAGGAATGAGGAATCATGAATACCACAAAATTAACCATTACCGCAAACTCCAGAATTTTGCTGAAGCCGCGATGAAGACCTATGTGGATTGTTGTTTCTCGTTGAATTATAGAGTCTTCACTTGTACATTGTTAGAGATATTTTAACAATAATTCAAACTTGCTCAAATATTGCTGAAATTCATGCCTTAACTGGCTTTTAACTTCAAACTTTTTGTCCAAAAGTCAATAGTTTATCTATTTAATTTACAAAGAATAACAATTCGTAAAATTTATGGTTTGGCTGTATGTAGCCCATGTCCCAACTTTTACTCCTATTACTCATGAACATTTATGTCATATTTCAATTTTTGCAAGTAAAACGCTGTAGAGATTATGATTTATTTTAAAATTTTATGAGCATACCAAGGAAAACTTATGTGATATGAGGCAGATTTCACCTTTTGTTTGGGCTATAGTTCCAGATGGACAGTTTGAGCCAAAATAATCTGTCAATTGTCGAAGACTATCACTGGATGCAACGCATGAACTCGTGGCAGAAAAGGGTGTTAGAGAAGCTCCTCCCTCAGAGGTTCCCGATTCTCAGGTGGGTAATGATATTAGTGCTGGTATTAAGCTTGACCAGTTGCGGCGAGAAAGCCGGCAGCCAGGAAGTATCTACTGGCTATAAAGAAAACTCCCCAAAGATTTCTCAAATTTCAAAGCAATTTTCGGAAGTTTCCCCTCCATCTGTTATTCAAGAACTGCGTCCAATTTTGGAAGTTTATCAGCCACAAGTGACAATTGTTACTCCAAAATTTGATGAAGTTCTGCAAGACAACAAAGTAACAGCCAGTTTTCAGGTTAAGGATTTACCAATATTTAAAGACCCACAATTACAACTGGGGCCACATTTACACGTAATTCTGGATAATCAACCTTATATACCTGTTTACGACCTGAATCAGCCCTTGGTATTGCCAGACTTGTCTCCAGGTAGTCATACCCTGCGCGTCTTTGCTTCTCGTCCTTGGCATGAAAGCTTTAAGAATGAAGGTGCTTATGCCCAAACAACATTTCACGTCTTCACCAAAACTGACGACAACACCCCAGATCCGAAATTACCCCTGTTAACTTACAGCCGTCCTCAAAGCAGCTACGGAGCAGAACCAATCTTACTGGACTTTTACCTAACTAATGCTCCTCTGCATCTCGTTGGTAAGGAAAACCCCAACGACGAGTTCAGTGATTGGCGCATCCGCTCCACTATTAATGGTGAAAGCTTTATTTTCGATCGCTGGCAAGCAGTTTACCTTAAAGGCTTCCGTCCAGGGAAAAACTGGGTAAAGCTAGAATTTCTCGATAATCAAGGAAATGCTGTCAAAAATGCTTTTAATACTACAGTTAGATTGATTGACTACCAGCCAAAGGGCAAAGACACTCTGTCGAGAATTGTCAGAGGAGAACTCACAGCAGCTGAGGTGCGCCCTATTGTAGACCAGAATTATAAACTTACACCTAAACCCATACCCACACCTTCTGTTGAAAAAACACCCCAAATACAGCCTATTCCTGAAACTGAAATTCCAGAACAATCCAAAACACAGCCAGAACAACCAAAATTAGAAGTTCCAACGGCTGTACCATCTCCTAATTTGCCACCCACACTGCCAGAAATTATTGAATCCCCAGCACCAGAACCACAGCCAGAGGTAACGCCAACTCCTGAATCTACGCCTTTACCTGAAAACGTAACGCCTCAGCCAAAAAAACCTAGATTTGGTGGATTTTTTAACCGTGGGACTGGTAAAGTTCCCACCCCAGAAGCACCAGTTGCACCATCTCCTAGTTTGCCACCCACACTGCCAGAGATTATTGAGTCTCCTGTACCAGAAATTATTACGCCAACACCAGAACCACAGCCAGAGGTAACACCAACTCCTGAATCTACGCCGTTACCCGAAAAAGTAACACCTCAGCCAAAAAAATCTAGATTTGGCGGATTTTTTAATCGTCTAACGAGTAAGACACCTACTCCACAAGTAACAATTGCACCATCCCCTAGTTCGTCACCCACACTGCCAGAGATTATTGAGTCTCCTGTACCAAAAATAATTACGCCACCAGCAGAACCACAGTCAGAGGTAACGCCAAATTCTGAATCTACGCCGTTATCTAAAACAACCGCTCCCGACGCAGAAAAACCAGAATTAACCAAAAATACTCAACTGCAACTCTTGCGCTAAAACTTCAACCAATGCGATCGCACCTACAGGATTTCCGATATTATCCAAACCAGGACTGTAACAAGCGATCGCTCCCTCTCCTGGTACTATTGCTATAAGTCCACCACCAATCCCTGATTTCATCGGCAAACCAATTCTGACTGCAAACTCAGCAGAAGCTTCGTATAGTCCACAAGTTGACATTACAGCATTGACAATTCGGCGGTTTTGTGGTGATATACAGCCATTGTCAAAAGCTAAGAGTTTTCCTAACAGGGCTAAATCTTCAACTTTCCCAGACAAACAGCATATTTCCTCATAAGTGTCAAGTGCTGTTTCAATATTTTCTAAATGACCAATTTCGGCAAGATAATTAGCGATCGCTTCATTAGCTGTTGAACGGGTTAATCGCACTGAAGCCAGCATTTCCTCATCTAAACTTAGTTGGCAACCTGCTAATTGGTTGAGCCATTGACAAAATAAGAGAGTGCGATCGCTAGCGTCCTTTCCTGGTAACTTATCAGAGAGGGTAATTGCCCCACTATTAATCATCGGGTTGCGGGGATGGCCGCGATCGCTAACTAATTGTTCTAAAGAATTGAAGGGTGCATCCGATGGTTCCACCCCAACCCAGCCAAAAACTGTTTCTGCTCCTAGATGTTCTAGCAGATAAAGTAGAGAAAATGTCTTGATCGCGCTCATTAGCGGGAAAACACAAGCTGTATCCCCAAAACTGATATTTTTCCCCGATTCACAGCAGATGTGAACTGCAAACCAAGCAGAATCAGCCAAAGCTAATAGCGGAATGCGATCGATAACTTTTCCGTGTTCAGCTTTAGTTTTCGCTTGTTGTACCCAAGCTGACAACTCTATAGTAGTTAGTCTGTCAAGTTTTTTCAAAAGTGATATCCGCTAAAACCATTTCTAGTTTATAAACTCGCTGTAATCTTTTCTATCGTTACTGATGGTGGATTGATAAGAGTTAACAGTATATCGACTACTTCACTAAAAGAAGCTGCACTCTTTAAATTTGCTGATTCTACATAACCAAATCCATAAGAGGCGTGAATAAAATCAACCCCTGCTTTCATAGCTGCTAATCTATCACTTTCTGTATCTCCAACATAAATTGCCTTTTTTAGGCTATTACGCTGACAAATTGCAATGATATTTTCAGCTTTAGGTTTTTGAGTTATGCCAAAACACTCTGAGTCTACAAATATATCCCTAAAAGTTTTGTTTGTATTACTAGTGTTTAAAGGCATAGAAAGAAATACCTGTAAGTACCAGTACTCACAATTGCTAACTAAAAACAAGGGAAACTGACTGGACAAAGTATCTAAATATTCTGAAACTCCTTTGTATAAAGTTCCACCTCTAGTTTTTATCTCTTGCTTTTCACAGTCTTCTATTAAAATAGAAAGGTTATCAATATTTTCCTCTTCTATGTCTGGAAAAATATTTTTTATGCACTCTATCAAAGGAAGACCACTGACCCCATTGATATCATTCTCAGTGATAGGAACTCTCTGAATATTGGCAATCTTAATTGCTTCATTCCAAGCATATGCACATATACTAGATATATTCCAAAGAGTTCCATCTAGATCAAATATTACCCCGACCATATATAACTCCTAATAGAAACTAAGCAATTTCAATCCCTATGCTACTAGTGGTCTGTCCCATTAAATATAATGGGTGAACTCATTCTTAAGTTTTCTTCCTTTGCGCTCTTTGCGTCCTTGGCGGTTCGTTCTTTTATCCCTCAGAATTAATGGAACAGACTACTAGTCAATATAGTAAACACAATCTTCCGTACCATTAAAACTAGATACAAACGGAACACAGCCGAACTCCAGGATAAGTTTATAGATACTTTCAACTACGGAAGGACAAATAGAGTTAATAATTTCATGTCTACCAGAATCCAAATCAGAAAGAAAAGCACCATTAAATTCGATAATCGGTAGACGAAGATTCAAACCTTTTAGCATGACTTGCATAGAAACAACGCTACGCGCACTAGCTACAGTAAACTGGAGTCCTTGATGCAAGAGTTCATCAAGGATTTTTTTGCTGAACGAAGAAAGAATTGCATTATCTCCAAGCAATCTACCGTCTAAATCGGAAACATAGAAAGTGTTCATAAACTGTAGCTGACACTGATTGAGAGGATAATTATACTTTAAATCACGATAAGTCGATAGACTTACTGCAATATGCTAATAATCCTATTTGAATTGCAAACACCGAGAGGCTCAGATCCCCGACTTCTTCAAGAAGTCGGGGATCTTTTTGTTCGTAATTCATTTAGGATTGTTATATAAAAGAATCAAGTATAAAAACCCCTCTAAATTTAAAGTTAAACTGATGAACTAACTTTAGCAAAGGATACTTTATGATTCCCCGTGTTAGAGCGCCAAAATTACCGCAAAATTACTTTTGGCTCAATACCGATAAACCATTGTCTCTTAAACAACTTAAGGGTAGAGTCGTAATTTTAGACTTTTGGACATACTGTTGCATCAATTGTCTGCATATTCTGCCAAACCTGAAATATTTAGAACAAAAATATAAAGATAGTCTTACTATTATCGGCGTTCACTCTGCCAAATTTGACAACGAAAAGGAAACAGAAAATATTCGCCAAGCTATCCTGCGCTATGACATTGAACATCCTGTTGTAGTTGACAGAGGTTTTCGGATTTGGGAAGAGTATGCTGTGCGTGCTTGGCCTACGTTAATAATTATCGATCCAGAAGGTTACGCGATCGCCCAGATTTCTGGTGAAGGAAACCGTGACACTTTAGACGAGTTGATTCAAAAGTTAATTCAGCAACACCAAGACAAAGGCACAATTAATTTCCAAGAAATCAGCTTAACTTTAGAAAAACAGCGCCAACCATTAATCACACCTTTAGCTTTTCCTGGTAAAGTTCTAGCTACTCAAGCAGGTTTGTTTATCGCTGACTCTGGACATCACCGCCTGGTTATGAGTAGCTTTGATGGAGAAATTTTACAGTTGATTGGTACTGGAAAATCTGGCTTAACCGATGGTGCTTTTAACGAAGCGCAATTTTTTGCACCGCAAGGAATGGCTTATGATGCCGAAAATCAGATTCTTTACGTTGCTGATACAGAAAATCATGCGCTGCGGCAAGTTGATTTAAAGCGCCAAGTAGTCAAAACTATTGCGGGAACTGGCGAACAAAGTCGCAATATCCATCCTCATGGAGGCGCTGGGTTAGAAACCGTACTGAATTCCCCTTGGGATTTAGTGAAAGTGGAAAATACCTTATTTATTGCAATGGCTGGGCCGCATCAAATTTGGCTAATGGATTTAGAAACTGGCATCATCAAAACTTATGCTGGTACTGGTGCAGAAGCGTGTATTGATGGTTCACTTACTGAATCTGCTTTTGCTCAACCTAGTGGTATTACTAGTAATGGGCAAGAATTATATATTGCTGACAGTGAAGTTAGTTCAATTCGTGGTATTGGAATTGTCGAACCGTATCAAGTAAGAACTGTTTGCGGTAGTGGCGGTTTATTTGGTTTTGGCGATGTAGATGGACAAGGTGAAGATGTTCGTTTACAACACTGTTTAGGAGTGGAATATGCGCAGAATTTGTTGTGGGTGGCAGATACTTATAACCATAAAATTAAATTAGTTAGCCCCAGTGGGAATTGTCAAACAGTTTTGGGAGATGGTTCTGCGGGTTTACAAGATGGCCAGGGTAAGAACACTCGGTTTTTTGAACCTTCAGGATTGAGTGCTTTGAGTTCTTATTTATATATTGCTGATACTAATAACCATGCTATTCGTTGCGTAGATTTGGATAGCTTTGAGATGACAACGCTACAATTTCCTGGTTTATGTGCGCCAGATGTTTGTATTCCGCCGAATTTATAGAATGATAAACTTACACAAAAGCGTAAAATAAAGCTTCGTGTCTGGGCGTAATTTTACAAACATCCAGAGTCTCTGATACCCAAATTATTCAATAATTCGGGGATCTCTTTGTTCGTAATTTATTTAGGAATATTGTTGAGCATCGCTTAATGATGCTCAGATTATTTTTTTGCAGTCGTTTGAGTATTTTCACTAACTTGATGCAAACAAAATTGCAGAATAAACTGGGAGTAAGCTTAAATTATCAAGCTATTATTGTCCACTCTGAATTGACTACATTGATATGAATAATAAATTCATTGCTCTAGACTGTGATGATGATGTTGTACTTTTGCAGAAAGACACTTTTAAAGTCAGCAGATTAAAGGAATTAGTTCAGGAAGAGATTTGCAGAAAATGGGAAAGTCATGGTGCTTATGATTACTCGATTCAAAAGGCTAACACTTCAATTTATGAATTTTTCAAGAAAATATCTGTTAGTCAACAGATACTCAAAATAGATGAAATTAAATTTAATTTGATTGTAGATTGCCAAATACTTAAAATTAGCGGTAACGGCTGGCAGAAAGGAAAACTAAAAATTAATATATATGTATCAAATATTACTAAAGATAAATATAAATTATCTCTAGAATTTTGTTCTGATGAACCCCCTGAATCCGAATCACCTTTAGATGATATTCGTAAAATGATACAAGCAACATGAATACTATTCTCTACATCACTGAACGCCAACAATAGGAATAAGCAAAAATAATTGGCAGCGATCGCACTGATTAACTCGATTCTGAGAGACAATTTATAAAGTAAATCTTAAGTAGATTGTGTTACGGATTTAGCATCTGGATGTGATATTTTAAAGAATAATTTTTTTATAGCGATCGCTTATATGCAATTAGTCATTTTTGATATTGATGGTACACTAACAAATACCAACAAAATTGATGAAAATTGTTTTGTACGTGCTTTTGCATTGGAGTTAGGAATTTTTGGTATAAATCCAAATTGGACTGAATACACATACACCACAGATTCTGGAATTACCCAGCAAATTTTACAAGAAAACTTAGAACGTTTTACTTCAAATGAAGAATTAGTTAGACTTAAAGCACGTTTTGTTAGTCTACTTCAGGAAGCGTTTATTAATAACCAAGATTTATTCAGCGAAATTCCTGGTTCTGCAAATATATTAGCTAAATTACAGCTAGACTCTGATTGGTGTGTTGCGATCGCAACTGGTGGTTGGTGTGAGTCTGCTAAATTAAAACTTCAAAAAGCTAACTTACCAATAGAAGGCATACCGTTGGCTTCAGCAAATGATGCACTGTCGCGAGAAGATATTATTAAAAGAACTATTATTAAAGCCAAAAATATTTATCAAGTTGAAAATTTTCGGAAAATTGTTTTTGTAGGTGATGGTGTTTGGGATGTAAAAGCAGCCTATCAGTTGAGTATTGCTTTTGTTGGAATCGGTGATAATAAATTAACAAATGTTGGTGCTACCAAAGTAATTAAAGACTTTACAAATTTAGAAGATTTCCTGAAAATATTACAAGACGCAGAAATTCCTAGATATTCTATGAACACCATTCTCCACATTACAAAACGCCAACAATGGGAACAAGCAAAAAATCTTGGTACATATCGCGCTGATTCGTTAGACAGTGAAGGTTTTATACATTGTTCAAGATCAACGCAAATACTCAAAGTTGCCAAGAGATTTTTTGATAATCAAAAAGAATTGGTACTACTTTTTATTGATTCTGAAAAAGTCCAAGCTGAAATTCGCTATGAACCTGCTGAAATAGGAGAATTATTTCCTCACATTTATGGTGAGTTAAATATTGATGCTGTGTATCAGGTGATTGATTTTGAAGCTGGGGAAGATGGTTTATTTGAGTTGCCGCAAGAAGTTATAGATTTAGAATAACGAACCGCCTTCTCTGCGAGAGGCTTGTCTGCGACACGCTGCGCGAATGCCAAGAATGCTGAAGAGTAAAGACGAGAAGCAATTTAAAGTATTTCGCGCTTTACTTAAAGAACGGGAATTAATCTAGAGCAATTGTGACCGAATTTAATTTACAAATCCAAGAAAATAGCGATCGCTTTGCCAACGCCAAGGGCGAACGCTTCTCAACTCCACTGGAGGATGCTTTACCTAGCTTGCTTCCCCTTAAGAGTACAATACACTGTGTCAACACCAAAGGCGATCGCATCGACCGTTTCCTTTCCCAAGAATTACCAGACTTATCCCGTTCCCGCATCCAACAGTTAATCGAACAGGGTAATGTCCAACTTAACGACAAAGTTTGCACATCTAAGAAGATCAATGTCAAAATAGGCGATCGCATCACTCTGGAAATACCAGAAGTTCAACCTTTAGAACTGCAAGCAGAAGATATCCCTTTAGATATCCTTTACGAAGATGATCAGTTACTTATTCTCAACAAACCCGCAGGTTTAGTTGTCCATCCCGCACCCGGTCATCCAGATGGTACTTTAGTAAATGCTCTATTGGCTCACTGTCCCAATTTACCAGGAATTGGCGGAATCCAACGTCCAGGAATCGTCCATCGATTGGATAAGGATACTACGGGCGCGATCGCGATCGCTAAAACAGATATTGCCCATCATCATCTACAAGCACAACTCAAAGCAAAAACTGCACGGCGAGAATACTTGGGCATAGTTTACGGTGCGCCAAAAACTGAAAGTGGCACTATCGACTTGCCTATTGGTCGCCATCCCCAAGACCGCAAAAAAATGGCTGTTATGACTGTTGAACAAGGCGGACGAGTTGCCGTCACTCATTGGAAAATATTAGAACGCCTTGGTAACTTCACCTTAATTCACTTTCAATTAGAAACTGGACGCACCCATCAAATTCGTGTCCACAGCAGCAAAATTGGTCATCCCATTGTCGGCGACCCAGTTTATAGTTCTGGCCATTCAGTGGGAGTAAATTTACCTGGTCAAGCATTACACGCTTGGCGACTCAAATTGCAGCATCCCCTATCTGAGGAGTTGATTGAGGTGACAGCTACTCCTCCCGCTCACTTTACAAAACTTTTGGAGATGCTAAAAAGACGAACTACACTTTAAGCTCATCCACGCTTGAATCTAACCCCGTTTTAAATACATCAAGCATTGATAAAAAACCATTAACAACTAGCGTGCATTAGACATGGGATAGAGTCTGTTTCACTTAGTTATATCTAAATAAAACTCCTACATAACCCAAGACTTATGCACGCTATAAAACTATCAAATGGATGTACTAGCCAGCCACCGACCAAAAATCGTTATTTAATTCCTGCCAGTTGCCGATAAGGTACAGACTTTTCGATATCGATGTTGTATGGCGAGATCCGTTGTGGAGCATTGCCAGTTGCATTGATATTTTGTGCCATACCCAAGAATAGAGATGGATCTCCAGCCTTTGCTTTTTGCTCTTGTGGAAGGAATCTGCGTACTTCGACCTGCCAAATGATTTGGGGGAAACCCAATTTGGCACGGTGATAATCTTCGTATCGCGGAGATTTGATGTTGAATGGCAACTCACCCGCAGATTGGGATGGCAGTATCCGACGGCGCTGATAAGGCACTGTGGAATATCCAAAATTGCTCAGGTACTCTTCAGTATTGAGCACTTCATCAATAAAGCCTACAATCCCCTTGGTTGCGACTACAATTGACCAAGCGATTTTTTCCCGCTCGTTGTATGGATCGCGTCCTAGAACCCGCTGAATTACTTGCTCAACAAAGCGATAATTATTGTTGAGATCGTAGAAGCTTTTCTTAAAGGTATTGGAAAGCACCAATCCACGAATAAAGTCCCGTACTGTAATTTGTCCATTACGGAGTTGAGACTCTAAATATGTTTCGCGATCGGCAGCAAAGGCATAAAAGAAAATTTGACGATATGCTGCTTCAATCAGATCGCCTAAATCTGACGGAGAAAGTATATTGTCGGTAGTAAAAATCCTGGGCTGTTCATCACCCGGTACTTCATATCCAGCTACACGCTGGTTTTGACTTGAAGGTTCATATTCTAACAGAGGAAGTGGCACTCTAAAGCCTCCATGTTCTTAATTAAAGTTAACAACTTTTAATCACATATTAAGGGAGTAGTTGTATCAGAACTTCAGATTCTGATAAAATTTCACGAAACTTAACTAAGGGGAATTTAAGTATTCGTAGGATAAATGATTAGTCTGCTGGATTCAACCAATAGCTAATCAATAAATAGAGAGTCAGACTTCCAGCTTAATGACTATGTAAATAACTAAAAAATTTTATTCACATATTTTAGATTAGGAGATTCAGTTTCACCTTTTTGAACTGAAGCAATAATTTTTAACATTTAGCAAAAGAAATTAATGGGGCATTGAGCATAAGAGGCAGAGGGGCAGAGGGAAAAATTTACTGCAACTTCCCCTGCTCCCCTGCTCCCCTGCTTCCTGCCTCCTGCCTCCCTCGGCAACTCAGCAACCTATCCAAAATTCCAGGGGATCTATGGTTGATTTACAGTAAGGCCAACTACGCAAAGTTGCTTCCATTCCTTCTTCCCAGGAGGGTGGTTCCAATCCCAGTCCTAAGCATAGATGAGATAGGATGCTAGCAAATTGCTCATTGTGACCAAACTCTCCTAGATGAGCATGGGCGTATTCATGGACGACTACACCAAACCAATCTCTAGGTGCAATTCGACCAACATCTACCAGAATAGTGATTGGGTTTGTGAGAATGTTGCACAGCCCATCTATGCCGAAGGATTGAGCTATAGGGACTGCAAAAATTTGGATTTGGCGACGCTCTTGGGGATGAAAGCACTGATGACAAACTTCCAGATAGGCGTTGATCTGAGCGTTTACGGCGTTAATATTTTCGCCGATCCAAGTGCAAATGGGGATGCGATCGCGCAGGTTATCAAACACATCCACCATACCCGGTTCTAGGGCAAGTCCCTGTACCAGACGCAGATAATCTTGCCCACGAGTATAAGCATCGCTCTGCTTGAGATAATTCACCAGCCCAAAACTGAATAAAACTGTCTTTTTTCCAGAACATCCGTCCCAAGTCTTTCTGTTATGTCTTCTGGGCTGGAAACCTCGACAGAAGTTTCAATGCGGCTTTCACTACAAAATGATGCGGTGCTAAAGCCACCAAACCGTTTGACTGTACTGGTTCGTAGTCGCATATTTGGGCTGGCGAACCAGAATCGCTCAATGGAACTCATTGTTTCGTATTCGGTTGTTAACACTAGTCCATCTTCATCGTCCATGTGAAAAAGACCGACTACAGGTACTATTTCGGCGTAACCTCTTTCGCGGAGTAATTTACCTTGCCTTGGGTTATCGCCATCAGGCACGATCGCAAATATAGTTTTCCCCTGATGATTCTCTTCACCCTCTCGATCCCAAGCCATTGTTCCTAGCCAACGCACACGCGAACCACCGACTGAAAGGCTGGGATCAATCTCATGATACTGGCACAGTTCAATAATTTCTGGATGATCGGCATCGAGAGTTTCTACCTGTATATCCGATTCTCCTATCTCTGAGCGCTTGAACGCCAGATGATGAGTTGCACGTTGCGATCGCCACTTACCAGCACTTAGCTGAAAAAATTCCATTGCGTCTATCAATCTTCTGACTCCTACTTATTGCTCCTGCGGATGATGTTTTACGAGTTCTTTTTTTTTAGAGTAGTTGGTATATAAACATTCTAAACATTACAGCGATTAGCGGCCAGCTTCAATAAACACCCTAAAAAAGGATATGTAGAGGTGTTGTTATGCAATTGTAAACTTTTATGAGTGTGATTCACTATAGCTTGACAATGTAGACATTTTAATATTCGAGTGCTACACTAGTAGAAAGCGATCGTCTTCCACTAACAACAAATACCTTTCGATTCAGTCAATCACAGGAGTGAATGATGGACTTTCCAGTCGAATTAACTTTAGAACAACAGTTTCGCTTACAAAATTTGAAAGACCAGGTAAAAAGTTTGAGTCAACAAGAGGCTCAAGAATTTTTACTAGAAGTTTTACGGCAGATGATGGTGAAAGATAATTTGGTCAAACATTTGTTAAAACAAGCTTGATCGAGTAAAAAATAAAATTTTTCCTTAAGACTTACGCAATGGCAAAGTTCCACAAAATTGCGTAAGTCTTAATTTTTGGGCATTGGGCAGAGCATTTGCTGAACAACCTACCAGCAGACTTGTTGCGTTTGACTAAAGATTGCAGGATTTTGTCGAGCTATTTGCATAACCAAGGAACGGGAACAAGCGTTTTCGGCAATTCGGGATGCAATTGCTACTGGAGTTAGAGATTTTCTAGTTGCTTTTAGGCATGACTGGGCTAAGGTTGGGGGTTAAGTCTCTATTGGACTCAACACAGAAGCGCTATATCCTCCATACCCAAAATAAATATTACAGATTGTTACTTTGTCTCTCATAGTAAAGACTAGGGTACTGTTGATCCCCTATGTTTTTGTTTGGCTACTCACAGTTAACCTGATCGAGAACACGCCAAAAATAATATCCGCCATTTGTGAATATTAAGGAGAACTCATGGTTCTTGATGCTTTTTCCAGAGCTGTAATTGCGGCTGATGCCAAAACCGCTCCTATCGGTGGTGCTGACTTGGCAGCCCTGAAGTCTTTCATCGCTGAAGGCAACAAGCGCCTTGATGCAGTGAATGCGATCGCCAGCAACGCTAGCTGCGCGGTTTCTGATGCTATTGCTGGGATTGCTTGTGAAAATACAGGTTTGCTACAAGCTGGTGGTAACTTGTATCCCACTCGCCGGATGGCTGCTTGCTTGCGTGATGCTGAAATCGTTCTGCGCTATGTAACATACGCGTTATTGGCTGGTGATTCTTCCGTATTAGACGATCGCGCTTTGAACGGTTTGAAAGAAACCTACACAGCTTTGGGCGTACCCACTGGCTCTTCTGTACGGGCTTTCCAAATCCTGAAGGCTATCAGCGTCGCTCACATCACCAACACCAACACTGAAGCTAACGCTGGTAAAAAGTTCCGTAAACAAGAAGTTGTTCAAGGCGACTGCTCTGCTCTAGCTGCTGAAGCTGCTAGCTACTTCGATCGCGTAATTTCTGCTTTGAGCTAATCGCTCATGGCTAAAGGCTGTTAGCCAAGCAAACTGAAATTAAAACTCGATCAAATCTAATCTGGAGTATAAAAAGCAATGAAATCAGTTATCACTACAGTTATTGGATCTGCTGATGCAGCAGGTCGTTTTCCCAGCAGTTCCGATCTAGAATCCGTTCAAGGTAGCATTCAGCGTGCTAATGCTCGTCTAGAAGCTGCTGAAAAGCTAGCTTCTGGTATCGATAACGTAGCTAAGGAAGGTTATGATGCTGCCTTCAAGAAATATCCTTACCTGAGCCAAGATGGTGAAGCTGGCGACACTCAAGTTAAGAAAGACAAGTGCCTCCGCGACATCAAGCACTACTTACGCTTGATCAACTACAGCTTAGTTGTGGGCGGCACTGGTCCTTTGGATGAGTGGGGTATTGCAGGTGCTCGTGAAGTTTATCGCTCTTTGGGTCTGCCCACCGCTCCCTACGTTACCGCGTTGACTTATACTCGCGATCGCGCTTGCTCTCCTCGCGACTTGTCTCCTCAAGCATTAGTTGAGTTCCGCTCTCTTCTTGACTATGTAATCAACTCCCTTTCATAGTAATAGGGATTGACTAGAGGTAGACGAGCGATCGTTATACTCTAAAACTCAGGGACTCTCAGTCCGTTGCTTTGCCTGTATCAGGTTGAGTGATTGACCAAGAGTCCCTCTGTTGTTAATAATTCGTAATACTTCTCTACGAGAGGCTGCGGCTACGCTCACTACAAGTTCGTAATTCGTAATTAATGATTGGATTTGGAGGATTTAAACAGGGAAGTTTTCTTTTATGACAATAGATTCTTTATTTGCACAGTTAAAACACCCCAACCCCAATTTGCGGGAACGAGCCATGTGGGAACTGGCTGATGTCCGTGATGAAAATACCATTCCTCGGCTGATGGATATTTTAGATGAAGAAGATGTCACCTATCGGCGAGCTGCGGTAAAAGCACTGGGTGCTATTGGTACAGATGCTGTACCGCTACTGGCAGAGTCATTAGTAAATAGTGATAATGCGACCATTCGGGGTAGTTGTGCTAAAGCTCTAGCACAGGTTGCTGCTAATCATCCCGATGTTCCCTTCCCAAATGAGGGTTTACAGGGATTGCAAACAGCGCTCAATGACCAAAATCCTGTTGTTTATATCGCATCAGTAATGGCATTGGGTGAGATTGGAACTCCTGCTTTTGAGATTTTGACTGAAGCTCTGAAAACAATAGATAATGTTGCCGTGGCTGTGGCGATCGTCAATGCACTCGGTTCGATGGGTGATATCCGAGGGGTGGAAGTGCTGACGGCATTGACAAATGATGAATCTATCGATCCGTATGTTCGGGAGTCAGCAGTAAGTGCTTTGCCCCGATTAGATCAAGTGATTAAATATAAGAGAGAGTAGCGATCGCTAATTATTCGCTCAAGTTGGAAATTTTCATCGCCTTATTCCCAAGCTTCTTCCTCTAACTGCCTCTCAATTTGAGAAATCGCCAACTTCATCACTGCTTGAACCCCCGCTTCTTCTTCCTCAGTTAATGCGGCTTGCAGGGGTTCTAAAGCAGCACCGTCGCCAATCTTCATCAATGCCAGAGCCGCTGCTTTTCGGGTTTCCCAATCGGGGTGATGTAGTAATTCAACAAGGCTAGGAATTGCCGAGCGATAGGTGAGGCTACCCAAAGCTGCTGCGGCTTCACACCTGACAATTTCAGATGGATCGTTGAGGGCATTAATTAAAATATTAAATGCTCCTTCTTGAGTGCCTTCTTGAGCAATTTTAGCGATCGCACCCACTACCGCAGCCCGAACTTCAGCCGAGTCTGAGTTAATCTCTCGATATAAATGCTCCTTCGCTTCTGCCCCAATAAATCCTAACGCCCATACAGCATGACCTTTGGCACTTTCTGGATAGTCGGTTGACGCCAAGATTTTCAGTAATGCTGGCACAGCTGCCTCACCTATTTTGGCCAGCCCCCCCACCGACGAGGTTTTGACCACCATATCTTCATCATTTAAGAGGGCATTGACCAAAGTCGGAACTGCGATCGGGTCAGCAATCAGTGTCAAGGTTTTAGCGCTGGCTCTCCGTACAACTGGGTTGGGGTGATTTGCCACAGCTTCCATCAATAAAGGGGTCGCTGGTTTGCCGATTTTACCCAAAGCCTCAGCAAAACTCAACCTAACCATACCTCGTGAGTCTCCCATACTCTCAACCATCCGCTTTATTAGCTCTTGGTCATCGGAGTTGAAGGTGTTTAAGCTTAATTGCTCACTCACCGCTTTAAATAAAGCGTCAGTTTCTGCATGGGACAGATTTAACGAATCTGCCCCGGATTGAGTTTCGGAGTTGAGCATATAATCTCTAGCTAAATTATCAAGACAAATGACTAGTTGCTGCCACTCAGGGCAGCCTGTTGATTACGGAGTTCCTGGAGGGCAGAATCAATCTTGGCAAGCTCAGGCTCTAGTTTTGCCATAACGCTTACTCTCATCAACTTAGCCCGTTTTGCCGTTTCCGTAGTTTCTTGAACTAGACGTTCCCGATATTGCTCAAGTTCTGCAATCACTTCTGCTACATCTTGAGCGGTTATGTGATTGGCTGTTGTGAGTTCAGAGGTTTCATCCATAAGTTTGGTTTCCTAAATTATGTGTTTATATGAATGATGTGCGATCGGTGTTCCCAAAAATGTTTGTATTTGGTTACTCGCTAAAGACCAACGTTTAGCTGTTACATAAAACTGAACAATTAGCAAGAGGCAACTGAACTAATAGCTGACAAATGCATATATTATGATCTTCTCAGATCGCGTTACCACTGGTAAAGCTTTTTGA
This sequence comes from Nostoc sp., assembly GCF_036917315.1. Taxonomy (GTDB): domain Bacteria; phylum Cyanobacteriota; class Cyanobacteriia; order Cyanobacteriales; family Nostocaceae; genus Nostoc. Next base: position 66,346 of record NZ_JBALDR010000043.1, read on the forward strand.
CGTAAATCTTCAAAAGTTTAACCCAACTACATTATGGAAAAAGATCGTGGAAACGACAAGAAACAACCCACTAGATATACGTCATATTAGTCCTAACGTCAGAGAGCTAATTAAGCAATACGCTGCTGTAAATAACTGTACGCAGGCGGAAATGCTAGAGCGTATTGTTTTAGAGTGGAACACCCAACAAAGTGACAGCGAACGACCATCAGGAGATGAGGACGAATAGCTTTTTTGTACAGTTTTTTTGAGGGCAATGATGCGGTTTTTTGGTTTTTTTGGCTCTACGTTGTTATTTTGTACTCGCCCCGTCTAGACTTCATCTTCCCAGTCGCCAATCACTAGTAGCCAGTCCCTAGTACGATAGTAAAAGTGACCTGCAAGCAATTATCCAAGAGCCATTTATAGATCAATGGATAAACGTTTTTTTAAAATGTTTGGGCTAACAGAAGAAGAAGCGATCGCAATTATCGATACACCGTTAGAACAACTCGAAGACGCTTCTGATAAGTATATTGCTGTTTCCCATTTAATTAACTTCCCGACTGAGCAATCGATTGCGGCTTTGGTGCGGGCGATTGAAACCAGTAACCCTGATGAGTTAGACCACCGCATTGTTCGACGCAAAGCTGTAGAAAGTCTGGGGCGATTGCAGGCGGAATCAGCTTTACCTGTAATTCGGCAATGTCTTAAAGATGATGATATTTATACTGTTGAAAATACCGTGTGGGCAATCGGGGAAATTGGCACTAAAGAGCCAGAAATTCTCGAAGAGGTAGCACAACTGCTTGATAAACCAGGTCAAATCTATCGAGTCATTATTCACACTCTAGCTAACGCTGACTATCAGCCGTCCCTTGAACGTGTGCGGAAATTTACCCAAGTTGAGGATGAACCTACCCGTAGTGCAGCGATCGCTACGGTTTGTCGCTTCACGGGTGACTACTCCCAAATTACCGAGGTGATGGCGCTGCTGCAAAGTTCTAGCGTCAATGCACGGCGCGGTTCTATTCAAGACCTGATTGATTCCTGCTACTACAAAGCCATCCCAGAAATTGCCCGTTGTCCCGTATCTCTGGTGTTTCGCTTGCGAGGATTGCGGATGCTTTTGGATGCAGGTGTTCCCAGTGGTGAAATTAGCTTTACAGAAATTCAACCTTACTTAGAGCAAGTACTCTACGATCGTCCCAACGACCTCGATCTAGTACATGAGTATGATGCTACCCCTGTTCTAGATTTTGTGATTAACGAACTCTACGAAACCGATTTTGGACGTTGCTATTTAGCGACAAAAACCTTACTAGATATCTATCCACAAGAAGCACCAGCAGCACTTTTAGCAACTTATAGCGACAAAGCATATAACGACTATGGCGCTCATTATCATGTGATGAAACTTTTCGGCTGGCTAAAATATGCTCCTGCTTACGATTTATTAATAGAAAACCTGCACAACCGCGAACCTCAGTTTCAGAAATCTCGTGCGGCGTGTGCGATCGCTCTTGGTGAATTGGGCGATTCACGAGCAATTACTGAACTCAAAACTTGCCTAAATACGCCGATTTGGGACTTGAAATATGCTTGTTTATTAGCGCTAGACCGCTTAGGAGACTCGTCTGGTCGGGAAATTTGCGATCGCGATCGTGACTGGTTAATTAGGGCGAAAGCGACGAGTAATCAATAGTTTGCAGTTTGCAGTTTGGAGAGACGCGATTAATCGCGTCTGTACAAAAGTTTGGAGTTTTAGTCTTAACAATACGTGAATTATAGGGCTTATATAGTGTCTGGAAAAAGACCTCTCCCTGGTTTTACTACGCAAAACCGTCCCTCTCCGAGTCGGAGAGGGAAAGAGTTGAACTTTAGTTCAAGGCAGGGAGAGGTTCTTACAAATCACAAGTCAGAAACAGTTGGCGGTTTAGGATTTGCTATTAGTGACTGCTTCGTTTAACACTAACTCTGGTTTTGGTGTTTCCTCTTCTTCTGGCAGACCGTAAATTGACCTGTACAACTTCACATACTCTTTGGCAGATTGATGCCAACTGAAATTTTGACTCATGCCCCGTTTTTGTAGTTCTTGCCATTGCGGTTTGAAACGGAAGCCTTCCCAAGCCCGGATCATACAGGTGAAAAGGTCTAGCGGTTCATAGCGGTCAAAGCAATAACCGGTGCCTGCGGCATTTTCGGGGTCGTAGTGGGTTACGGTGTCAACTAATCCACCTGTGCGGCGGACAATGGGCACAGAACCGTAGCGTAAAGACATCATTTGGCTAATGCCACATGGTTCAAAACGACTAGGCATCAAGAAAGCATCAGTACCAGCGTAAATCCGGCGAGACAGAGCATCGTTATACAGTAAGTAAGTTGCCATGCGTCCGGGAAAGCGGGATGCTAATTGCCACATCTGAGTTTCATAGTAGCGATCGCCTGTCCCTAACAGCACCAATTGTGCATCTGTATAAGATAAGAAGCGATCGAGGATTTGTAATATCAAATCAATGCCTTTTTGTTCCACTAATCGCGTCACAATCCCAATGAAAAAGGCTTTGGAGTTGACTTCTAATCCTAGTTCTTCTTGCAAAGCAATTTTGTTAGCCTTGCGTTTATCTAAAGTATCAGCAGTGAAGGTTTGAGTAATGTATTTGTCATTTTCTGGGTTGTAAACTTCGGTATCAATACCATTGATAATCCCAGATAATTTCCCGCTAATAAAGGACAGTAAACCTTCTAATGTTTCACCGTAAGCTGCTGTCTTGATTTGCTCGGCATAGGTGGGCGAAACTGTATTTACCTTATTGGCAAATTGCACTGCCGCTGCCATTACATTGTGTCCTTGCATATACCAGGGACACCAAGTAATTTTCTCTAAATACCAACGCCACGGCCCTTGATAAGCCAGATTATGAATGGTAAACACTGTGCTGATATCAGGATCTTGGTGCATCCACACGGGAATCATCCCCGTGTGCCAATCGTGGCAATGGATAATTTCTGGCTTCCAGTAATTCCAGGCAAATTCGGCTGCACCATTAGCAAACAATGTGAACCGCCAATCTTCATCATCTCCAGAATAAATGCGGCGCGGCATGAAGGACGGATGTCCAAATAAGTACAAGGGAACATCAGTACCAGGCAGAATACTTTCGTATACTGCAAAGTGCTGGAACATGGCATCTCCCCACCAAATCGGTTCTTGGGGAATTTCCATTTTGTCTGGCAGGAAGCCGTAGTAAGGCAAGAATATCCGCACATCATGCCCCATTTCTCTCAGGACTTTGGGTAATGCCCCGACAACATCACCCATTCCTCCTACTTTCGCAACGGGTGCTGCTTCTGCTGCAACAAATAGAATCCGCATGGTAATTTTTGCTTCCCTGAGTCTATATTGTCAAACTAACTCTACGATCGATTCCGACCAACGCAACTTGTCGCGTCTGGCACATCTTTAGTGCAACGGCGATCAATTCTTATCTAATCACATCGGCTTGCCTAATTGCTTAGGAACCGCGCTGAATCACCGCAAAAATTTCTGACAAAATTTCTTGCGCTCCCTGTTGCCGCAAAAGTTCTGCTAGTTCAATGCCTAAGCTTTCGGCATTGTTGGCAATCCCTGTGACGGTATCTTTTACGAACTTTTGACCATCTACACTGGCGACTATCCCGGTTAAGGTCAAATTTTCACCAGATATTTCTGTATTTACACCGATAGGTACTTGACAGCCGCCCTCTAGAGAACGGAGAAAAGAACGTTCGGCGAGACAGCGATCGCGTGTTTCGGGATGTTCGATCGCTTTGAGTAGAGATAGCACTTCACTATCATCAGCCCGGCATTCTATCCCTAAAGCGCCTTGTCCAACGGCATGGAGGGAGATTTCTTTGGGTAAGACTTGATGAACGCGATCGCCCATTCCCAATCTTTCTAACCCTGCTGCTGCCAAAATTAAAGCATCGTATTCGCCTGCATCCAGTTTTGCCAACCGTGTAATCAAGTTTCCCCGCACATCCTTAAAGGTAAAGTGAGGAAAATGATGGCGTAACTGTGCTAACCGCCGTAGAGAAGATGTACCAATTACCGCACCTTCTGGCAACGTATCGATTTGTTTATCTTTGTGCTTTTCATGCACCACTAATGCATCTGCTGGGTTTTCTCGTTCAGTAATTGCTGCTAACGTTAACCCTTCTGGTAAGTGAGTCGGCAGATCCTTGAGAGAATGAACCGCAAAGTCAATCTCTTGATTGAGCATTCCAACTTCAAGTTCTTTAGTAAAAAGTCCTTTATCGCCAATCTTAGCTAATGCTACATCCAAGATTTTATCGCCTTGGGTAGACATGGTGTGGACTTCAAAAGTGATATCAGGAAAGCTTTTCTGGAGCTGCTCTTGTACCCAATAGGTCTGAACCAGAGCAAGTTGGCTTTTGCGTGAGCCGATCCGAATAGTGCGTGGGGGACTAGAAACAACTGAAGTCATAAAACAATATAATATCGCACGCGATAAATTCACTTTCATCTAGACTACCGTAGTCAGGGACTCATGCGAATTTTGGGTTTTGGATTTGGGATTTTGGATTACAATTCTTTACCAAAAGCTTGTTTGTGAAATCTCAAATAATAGAATTTTTATGCATTGAGGATGTTGCGATCGCTCACAATGGCGATCGCAACACCTTTAAGTTTCAGCTAGTACCCACCAAATTTTGGGAAATAACCAAATGTAGTCAGCAAACTAAACAAGACAATCAGTGTCAGCGTCGAAGCTAATAGCAATAACACCACATCTCTGTCAGAACTGCGTAAGAAGGTTTGTAAATTAAAAGGCTCAACCTGCTTTCTCGTCAAAGGAAGCGGTAATTTATCGCGATAATCTTCGCCATAACGAGCCATTCTGGCAAATGGTAATTCCCCTAAAGAGCGTCCTTGTAAAATTCGTCGCCGTTGATAGGGGACTGTATTGTAACCAAAGTTACTCATATACTCCTCACTATCCACCAAATCGTCGATAAACCTGTGCAGTCCTTTACTAGCTAAGACAATCGACCAGGCTAGTTTTTCGCGTTCATTGTAAACCTCGCGACCCAATAAGCGCTGTATGCATATCTGCACAAAGCGGTAATTATTGTTGCTTTCGTAATTGAGTCGCCGAAATGCATCAGATATTGCTAATCCTCGAATGAAATCCCTGACTGTAATTTGACCAGTTCTGAGTTGGGATTCTAGACAGATTTGGCGGTTGCTATCTAGCATCTGTTGTTCGTGGAAAATCTGGCGATAGGCTGCCTTAATCAAGGCATCCATTTCTAGTGATGATTGCAGATATTCGGCTGTATAAATTCTAGGTTGCTCGTCGCCAAGAATCTCATATCCAGATACACGATGATTTCGAGATGAAGGGGAATAGCTTAACAAAGGAATAGACATATTAGAGCTATAAATTTGTAGGGAGTGGGCATTATGTATGAGGCAAAACAGTTCCGTTAGCGAGGCGTTGAGTCAGTTTCGAGTTCTGAAGATTCCCAACTCAGCATTCTGAAGGGCATTTAATTTTGCTTTTGTCTCCCTTATCCCCAGTTATTAACCCTTTGAGTTGTAATGCCGCAAAATTGACTAATAGTATGCCAAGTTTAAGTTTGTAGTAAGGACTTCAGTCCTTATTTTCTAAGCACTAAAGTGCTTACTACAAACCCTCAAGATTAACTTAGACAAAATACTAGTAGACTGTAGTGGAACTTTGTCTACCTTTAATAAGTTGCTCAAGCAACTTGTCGGATTAATTGAGATAGTAGCTAGATTTACGCATTGATGGGAGCGTAACGAAAGAGATGCCTAAAGTTTAATTCAATTGCCCTTCGCTACTAAACAGATAAACTTGCGATCGCTGATTTCACTTTGCTGAAACTACGACTCAAGAACAGTAATTTGCTCACTTCCATAATATAGGAATTTCCTAAAACCTGTCTATATACAATTCTGATGATGGCTTTAAATTTTTCTACTGACTAACCAAACACCCTTCCAGTTGAGTGAGTCTTTTGAAACAGGCGGCTAAAAATAGACTTCTTTGGGAAGGTTCTAAAGATTCTTGCCTTTTCTTGGTGTATGATGCGATCGCACATTCCGCTGAACTTGGTCAATATCTCTAAAAAACTCAGCCCGAAAAGAGAAGTTGAAAATTTCCACGAATGCTAAGAATAATTTGTTATCTTCATTAGTTATCCAAGCTTAGTTATTATACCTTATGAATCGTTCCGCCTGTCTGATCTTCAATCCTGTTGCGGGTCAGGGCGACCCAGATACAGAGCTAGCAGAAATTCGGGCAATATTAGAGCCAGATATCGATCTAGATATTCATTTTACAACTGAAGAAATTGATGCTGACCAACTGGCATATCAAGCTGTAGAGCGAGGAGTAGATGCAATCATTGCTTCTGGGGGAGATGGTACTCTCTCAATAGCTGCGGCGGCTTTAGTGGGAACTGATATCCCATTTGGGATAATTTCCAGAGGAACAGCGAATGCTTTTGCCACAGCTTTAGGAATTCCTGACACGATCGCAGGTGCGTGTCAGACAATTTTGCAGGGAGCAACCACCCATGTAGACGTAGCTTATTGCAACGATCGCCCAATGGTACTCTTGGCAGGTATTGGCTTTGAAGCTGACACTGTAGAATTGGCAGACCGAGACGCTAAGAATCGCTTTGGGATGATGGCCTACGTTTTGGCAGGAATCCAGCAATTAAGAAATTTAAAAAACTTTGATGTTGAAATTGAAACTGAAGATAGGATAATTAAAACTAGTGCCAGTGCAGTAACGGTAGCAAATGCCGCGCCTCCCACTTCAGTTTTGGCTCAAGGCCCAGCAGGTCTGATTTATGATGATGGGTTACTAGATTTAACAATTGTCGCTCCAACTAACAAGGCAGGAGCGATCGCTGCCACGTTTCATCTATTTCAAACGGCTTCCACAGGTAACGCCGTTGAACGGGATGATATTGGTTTTCTGCGAGCCAAACAATTTAAAATTACCACTGAGCCACCACAAAAAGTTGTTCTAGATGGTGAAATAGTCGGCACAACACCTGTAGAAATTAAGTGTGTACCAGCAGGCTTAAGAATTTTCGTGCCATTAGTAGAAGAAGTTGAGCCGACCGAAAAACTAGAGGGACTCCCTAATCTGATTATTGAGATGAAAGATACGGCGGAAGAATGAGGGCATGGGGCATAAGAGGCAGAGAGGCAGGGGGGCAGAGGGGAAAAATTTAGTGCAACTTCTTCTGCTCCCCTGCCCTCATTCTCCTGCTCTCCTTCAATTGAAAACTCAGGAGTAGGTTGCATTGAAACTTGTATCTGATCCAGCGATCGCTAAGAAAATTCGGAAAATGAATCAGCGGGTACGGTGGCAAGATCCGTTAATTGTGGAACGGGATATCGACCAAACTCGGCTGGTGTTGGAAGATGGTCAAACAGACAATTCCGAGTTCTCATTTTTAGTTGTCGGTGATAGTGGTTCCGGCAGACACAGAGGACACAATCCCCAGCGACAAGTAGCTGAACTTATGCTGCCCCATCACAACGAATCCCGGTTTATGCTGCATATGGGGGATGTAATCTATTTAGTGGGATCGAGTGAATATTACCAGCAAAACTTTATTCAGCCTTACCGAGAGTTTATCTCCGGCATAGAGCATCGCAAACGGATTGCTTTTGACCAGATGGTTTTTAAGCTGCCTATTTTACCAGTGCCGGGAAATCACGATTACTATAACTTGCCGATTTTATTGAGCTTGGCGTCTCTAACAACATTACCCATTCGTCACCTGTTGCGATCGCGGTTAGACCTAGATGTGGGTTTACATGGCTCAGGATGCGGTGACGCTTACGCAAAGGCATTTCTCGACTATCTGAAGGCGTTTCAGCTTCCAGAAGAGTTAGCCACTCACTTAGATCGGCACTACACAGCTAAGACAGATACAGGTCGTTGTCTTTCTTATCAACCTGGGCAATTTACCCGCCTTCCCAATCGCTATTACACTTTTCGTTATGGCGGTATTGATTTCTTCGCTTTGGATTCTAATACCTTTAACGATCCACCACCGCTACCGAAAACAAAAAAAGGTAACGCGGATCGCAAACTTTTAGAAAAACGCCGTGAAGATTTCGAGCGAGAAAAGCAGGAAATTATTGAAACTTCAGCCAAACTTCGCCCAGAAAACCCTAATGAAGCCGATCAATTAGATGACTTCCATGCCAAGCTGTCACAAATTGAAGAAATTATTGTTGATATCGATAAGCAACTAGCTACTAATAAAACAACGCTGACTGACATTGAACAACTGGATTGGCTCAAGCAAAGATTAATTGAATCTTGGAATAATTCTGAAGTTCGGGGAAGGATAATTTATTTCCATCATCCACCTTATGTAACTGAGGCGACGAAGTGGGAACAAGCACAAACTCTAATTGTTCGCGATCGCTTACGTGGCGTGTTGGATGCGGTAGCTAAAGAAATCGGTTCTTTAAATCAGGGTCGTCCTTTGGTCGATTTGGTATTAAACGGTCACGCCCATTGCTTAGAACACCTGGAAACAATGGATACGGGACACGCTGATTCTCATATCCATTGGATTGTTTGTGGCGGTAGCGGGTTTAGTTTGCGACGCCAGCGAATTGAGGGAGCAGATTTGATGGAGGAGAATAGATTAGTGGCGCGATCGCATCTCTTCATCGGTCGCAACGGTCAAGGTTTTCAGAAGCGACGACCTTATTCAGGTTTGCGTATTGACGTTAAAGGCGATGGACAGCCTAAGTTTATTGTCCGTCCTTTGGTTGCCGAATGGTATCAGCGGCAATGGCATAATCGCGAACTTGAGCCACTTATTATCTAGTAATACTGCTGTATTAAACCCGTAGAACCCCAAAGCGCTTTGTCTTTTATTTGTTGTAAGTCCCCAATGGGATTGTTTCGACTCCTACCAATTGGAAAAAAGAATGCAACAAATAGACCATTTGTAGAGACGCGATGAATCGCGTCTTTACCCAAGGATGTGTTGCAATCATTAATTGAATTGGTATCAAAATAAATGTAGGGACGTAATATGTAATATTATGTCCGACTAATTAGTTTTAATTCTCAAATCTATGCAAAAAGCGTAAAAACCCTGCCGCTCTGCGGTCTTGAAGACACAATATAAAAAATTAGAGACGCAATAACTGCGTCTCTAGAAAACACCTATTTAGACTTCTTACGTGTAATTACACCCAGCAAAAGAGTAGTTAATTAAATTATTCCTGGGCCTCTACCGCGGCTGTCGCCCTTATCTGTCAACTTGCCTTCCTCGTCCTGATTTACTTCTCCAAGTTCTTCGATACGTTGTTCTCTATCTTCTGCCGCTTGCTGACGTGCATCACCCGGTTCTTCATAATACATTTCCGGTTCAATTGCATAGTTATTAGACAAACCTTCTTTATCCACGGTATAGCCGTCAGTGGTGCGTATACTTCCTGAATCGGTTTGATCGTCAGTAGGTGCATCTGCTTCCCGTTCTTCCGTGGGAAGTGTTTTGTACTTATCTCCTTCTCTTTCCATTCTAGCGGCGGTTTCTGCGGGGATAATGCCGCGATCGTAATTATTGACTTCCGCTCTATCAGATGAATCTGTATCTCTCTTAACTGCTTCATTAGCCATAATTTATGTCCTCGTTAAAGAATCTATTAAATAACTTCAGAAACTAGATTAGGCTGTTTCTTACTCTCCAAGCTACTATCTTGAGAAGTGACTTAAATTTAAAAATAATGTTATATTCTCTATCTTTTGATGTATCTAAAAGACTAAGATAGAGTCCGGTTAAATACTGTGAATTGATATTTATTGGTAGAACAAGGGTTTTGGTTGAAGTAAACTTATACATTAAAAGGGCAATTAGAAACTGCAACTATTAAGAGACTCTACCCAATTCCGCAGACGCGGACAAGAGTTTGTATCGTTGCGAATTCTATTTGCCCGTGTAAATCCTAGTTTAATAGTCAGTAAATTTACTCGCCCACGAATTGGTCTTTCAGTAATTGAATTTCATCGGCTAATTCTTGGCGAGTTGAAGCCTTCAGTAGATAACGGAAAACAAACCAACTGGTGTAACTAATTCCAACTAACTCAAAAAGTGGTGAGAGTAGGGGAATATCATTGATTGCAGCTAGTACCGTCAGTGCTATCCTAGCTGTAACAATTGCCGCCAAAATTAAAGCAACGGTTATTAGAGGCTGCTTGTAATCCCGAAAAAAGTCACTTAAGTATTGGGGCAGTTGCTCTAAAAATTGAGAAATTTGTCTGCTAATTTGCTGCAATTGAGATTCAGGTTCAGGTGCTGGCGGTAACTTTGGCAAGTTTTCAGTATCAGTACCTTCCAGTGCTAGCGTACCTTGTGATAAGGAAGCATTGATGGATTCACGTTGCTGTTGTTCGGTTTCCATAGTTTTTATGTTTGGTAACTACAAGACTTTGTATAACTGAACTGAGCATCAACAAATATAGTGATTAAGGTCGTCAGTTTTCAATTATTAGTGGTCAGTTAAATTTATTACTGACCACTGAGAGTTAGCAGGAGCAGTTAAATCTGTTTACGCCTACTTGCTCGCTTGGATTTATTAGTTAGTTGCCTTAGTTAGTTACTTTGGCAACAGTTGCTTTCACAACTACACTATTGACACCTTTAATTTCCTTAGCTAATTTTTCAATTTTAGCCAATTCCTGCTGATTGGTGACAGTTCCGGCGACAGTTACAACACCACCGTCTGCGGCATTAACTGTTAGTTGACTCTTGGGGATATTAGCCTCTAATTTAGAACGAACTTCACTTTCTAAATCAGCTTTAGCTCTTTTTGTATCGCCACCAGTGGTATTATTGCGCTGTTCGCGGGCGCGAATATCCTCATTGAGTTGTCTTCTACGAACTTCACTTTGTGCATCTTTTTGAGAAGCTTCTGTTGTTTTTGCACTCGGTGTTTGGGGAGCCTCATTAGGATTGTTGGGTGCAGATTCACTTGTTTTAGAAGCGTTATCACAAGCAGCAACACCAAACACTAAAAGGCAACTAATTACAAAGGGGGTTAGCTTTTTCATTGGTTTAATTCTGAATCAGAAAGTGAAATCTATTGATATTTACGGCAAAAGTGAGGAGCAAGTTTTTTTAGTCAGGAGCAAAGTTTTCAAATTATTGCTCCTGCAATTTTGTGCGAGTGAAAACTACTTTAGGTTAAAGTACTTCGTCACGACGATCGACAATAACTACAGAAGGATCGTTTCTATGAGGCTCTGTTGAGTAATTGGGGCGAATCGGATCGACTACTGCTGCGTCATTATGCGTTACTCGGTCGGAACCTGGACGATATTCACTAATTTCAGTTGCATCATAGATTGCAAATTCTTCAATACCTCGACGTTTAAGAATCGCTTCAGCTTGGTGGATTTCAGCGTCTGTACCATCGAGAATTACTAAGTAGTCACCTTTTTGGAAGCGATCGCTATATACTCGCGCTCTGTCTTCAGGAATTCCCAAGCCAACGAGTGCGCCGACAATACTCCCCGCTGCTGCACCGATCGCACCACCAGCTAATGTTGTCGCCAAAGTGGTTGCAACTGCACCACCTGCAATCACGGGCCCAATTCCTGGAATTGCTAAACTCCCAAGTCCAACTAATAAGCCAGTCAAGCCGCCCAGAACACCGCCTGTAGCTGCTCCAGCTTTGGCACCATCGTCTGCTTTATTACCAGTACCAACATTTCTATCTACATCTACACCACCGATCCCATGACCGTCTGTATCTTTGGCAATGATGGAGACTTGATTCAACGAAAAACCTGCATCTCGTAATTCTGTAATTGCGACTTCAGCATCTCGACGATGAGAAAATACCCCAATCGCGCGTTTCGCAACACCACTATGACCAGCAGTAGAACTTGGAGTCACATAACCAGTGGTTGCATTTGTTGCATCTGGGTGGTCGTAAATGCCAAACTCTTCCACACCCTGATGATTTAAAATTGCTTCTGCTCTATGGATTTCTGCATCTGTACCATCGAGAATGACTAAATAGTGTCCTCGTTTAACACGTTCGTCGTAAACTTTAGCTCGTTCTTCAGGAATTCCTAAACCAATTAATGCACCAAGCAAACTACCAGCTACTGCACCAATACCAGCGCCAGCGAGAGTTGTAGCTAGAGTAGTTGCTGCGGCTCCAGCCAACATAATTGGCCCGATTCCAGGAATTGCTAAAGTACCAAGACCGACTAATAAGCCAGCCAATCCGCCCAAAGCACCGCCTGTAGCTGCTCCGACTTTAGCACCTTCGTCAGATTGATCGCCGACGCGATCGCTCACATCTGCACCAGCAATATCGTCTCTGTCCCCATCTTGGGTAATGACAGAAACTCTGTTCATGTCAAAGCCAACTTTTTTTAATTCATGTAGGGCATGTTCAACATCTCGACGATGAGAAAATACACCTACAGCACGTTTATGTACGCCGACTACCATTATTCTTTCTCCTCAACAAAAATCCAATTATTTACTAATTCATAGCTCGTACTAACCCTTATTAATGCATGTTTCTATTTACTTTTCATCAATCGCTTGGGAGAATTTTTACCTCTATCATTAGATATAGGTGTTTTTATCTAAAGGTAGTAACTAAATCTCAGATAAAAAATATATTTTATTTTCTAAAGTTTTATAACAATTATGCTTTGTTTTGAATTTCTTCAATAAACAATTTCTTACATAATGGTTGATACCAAAATATGATTTTTTAGCGTTCGCTAGTGTAACTCACCCGCTCCGAACTTGCTATATCGGTAGATACAGTTTTACACAATTCATTTTGCCTAATAAATTTTATTAAAAAAATATTAACTAAATCATAAGTTTTAGTTGATTTATACAAGATAAATATTTAATTTATTTTTTTTAATACGACTTTTGGACAACCAACCTATTACTTAAGAAAGTGTCAGTTTATATAAATGATAATTAAGCTGATAAATAAGCCATTTTATAAATGGTATTTAATTGAGTAAAAGTGAGAAAATCCTATGTTTCAAGGTGTTTTAACTATTTTAGGATGGAATTGGCTATCTTTTGGATTAACGCCCATAACTTTAGCTCAGGAAGTACTAACTCCAGAAGAAGCGTCAGTTGTTTTTTCTGGGCCTAAATTATTGGTGGCGCTGCTAGCTGGTGTTTTGATGGCATTTGCCTTTCAATTATTATTGACAAACTTTTCAGTTGCTGTCGGAATTTCATCTTGGGAAATTGATGCAGATTCTGATGATGAGTCTGAAAGTTTGGGCAAGACAATTCGTAAAGGTCAAGCTAAAGTTGGTACTTGGGCGTTAATAACCGTTAGCATCGCATTATTTATTGCTTGTTTTTTAGCAGTAAAACTGAGTCTAATTGAAAGTGCATTTTTAGGAGCAATTATTGGTGTAGTCATTTGGTCTACATATTTTTCACTAGTAATTTGGTTGGGTTCATCAGCGGTAGGTTCTTTAATTGGTTCTATATCTAATACTGTCACTTCTGGTTTTCAAACTCTGATGGGCACGGCAACTGCTGGTATCGGTGCTAATACTGCAAAAAAACAGTTAGTTTCTACTGCTGAAGATATTACAGCCGCAGTCCGGCGGGAATTAACTTCAGGTTTTGATTCTGAAGGTATTAAAAATACCCTCCAAAGTTCTTTAGGTTCTCTGCAAATTCCAAAGCTGGATATTAAAGAAATTCGCAGTCAATTTGACCAGCTTCTTAAAGATACAGATTTGCAATCTATTGATAACAGCGACCTTTTACAAAATATCGACCGCCAACAAATTGTTGATTTAATCAGCAGCCGTAGCGATTTATCTCAAGAAGATATCAATAGCATTGCCGACCAATTTGAAGGTGCGTGGCAACAAGCTTTAAATCGTAAAAATCCCACAGAGCAAGTAATTAATTTACTTAAGTCTGCTACACCTGAAGAACTTAATTCTGAGCAATTAGGCGAACGGCTGCAAGAACTGGTTACAATTGGAGGTGGTAATGGCAATGGTGTAATTAAGCAAGCTATTACGTATGGCTTAAGTGCAGCTGCGCCAGCAGTTCTGGAACGGTTAAACCTTTCTAATATCGATGTGAACAAAATTACAACTCAGTTGCAAAAACTGAAAGAAAAAGTTCAAGATGTCGATGTTGAGGAAATCACAGAACAACTTCAAAAGTTTAGAGAGGAAGCAACTGAGCAAGTATCTGAAAAATTACCAATCTCACTAGAAAATGCGATTAAGGCAGATGTAAAAGACTATATATTGCATTCGTTCCCTTGGCACTTCAACCGAATTACCCTAATAGATGAATTTAAAGAAGTCATCTATGACGTAAATGCAGATCCGACAACTGTGAGACGAGAGTTGGAAGAAATCAATCAAGAATATTTCAGCAACTTGTTGAAGCAGCGTGGTGATATCAGCGAAGCTAGGGTGAAAGAAATTTCCGAACAAATGGAAAGCGATCGCTTGGAAGTTTTAGAAACTGTCAAACAGGCTCAAAGTCGCGAAAAAGGACAAGATTTCCGCAGCCGCATCGAAGATTATCTGCGTTCGACGGGTAAAGACGAACTCAATCCTGAAGGTATTGAACGGGACTTTGGCAAGTTGCTGGACGATCCACAAGCTGGGTTTGAAGATTTAAGTAGCCGCTTCGGGCAATTTGACCGCGATACTTTTGTACAATTGCTCCAACAGCGTCAAGATATTAATGAAGAAGAAGCTAATAATATTGTTAGTCAACTGGAACACAACCGCGATAATTTCTTGAATCGTGCGAGAGAATTGCAAGAACAAGCAAAAGCAAAAGCCGATGAACTGCGCCAAAGAGTTGAAGAATATCTGCGGAATACTAATAAAGACGAACTCAATCCCGAAGCGATCAAACGTGAGTTTAGAATTTTACTAGACGATCCGCAAGCCGGAATTAGCCTTTTGCAATCGCGCCTATCGCAATTTGACCGCGATACCTTGGTACAATTGCTCAGTCAGCGTCAAGATTTGAGCGAGGAACAGGTAAACGAAACTCTCGATCAGCTCGAAGCAGTGCGAGATAGTATTTTACAAGTACCGCAACAAGCGAAAGAACAGTACGAAAAAACGACAAAAGCGATCGCTGAATATCTCCGCAATACCAACTTGGAAGAACTTAATCCAGAAGGTATCAGAGCCGATTTGGAAAAATTACTCGACGATCCTCAAGCTGGAGCCTTAGCACTGCGCGATCGCTTATCTAATGTCGATCGAGAAACTTTGGTTAAACTCGTGAGTCAACGCGGCGACTTGAGCCAAGAGCAAGTTAATCAGATCATCGATCGCGCTCAAGATGCCATTGGTGATATTCTGAGAGCGCCACGACGTTTAGCAAAGCGCACTACTCAACAAGCT
The DNA here is from genome assembly GCF_036917315.1 of Nostoc sp. GTDB lineage: Bacteria > Cyanobacteriota > Cyanobacteriia > Cyanobacteriales > Nostocaceae > Nostoc. The sequence goes on from NZ_JBALDR010000043.1 coordinate 81,801, forward strand.
TTAGATTTTGAAGCCAATCTCGAAGAATATCTGCGTAATACCAATAAAGAAGAACTCAATCCCGAAGGAATCAAACGCGATTTACAATTGCTACTGTCTTCTCCCCGCGCTGGAATTGGAAGTTTAAGCGATCGCGCCTCAAAATTTGACCGTTCGACAATTGTGGCGCTATTATCCCAGCGTGAGGATATCTCAGAAGAGGAAGCTAACCGAATTGTGGATCAAATTGATTCTGTTCGCAGCTCAATTGTCGAACAATTCCAGCAGATTCAGCAGAGAGTGCAATCATTGCTAGATGGAGTTTTTGCTAAAGTTCGCAACTATCTCAACTCCCTGAATCGTTCTGAACTCAACTATGAAGGCATTAAGCAAGATTTTGCGAAAGTCTTCGACGATCCCCAAGCTGGATTTGAAGCATTGCGCGATCGCCTCAGTGAATTCGATCGTAACACCTTAGTTGCTGTATTGAGTTCTCGTGAAGATATTTCTGAAGCGGATGCTAACCGCATAATTGACCAAATAGAATCGGCGCGGGATGGCGTATTGCAACGAGCCGAACGCATCCAGAAAGAAACCCAAAAACGTTTGAAAGCGATTCAAGAGCAAGCTAAAAAGCAAGCCGAAGAAACCAAGAAAACCGTGGCTAATGCTGCGTGGTGGATATTTGGCACAGCGATTACTTCTCTTTGCGCCAGTGCGATCGCAGGTGCGATCGCTGTAACTGGCATAACTCTACCTGGATAAATAAAATATCTGCATCATCAAGAATTTTGAGAAATACAAAGTGGCATTCAGTCTTTATAAATGAATGCCACTTTTTTATTTATAAAAAAGTATCGCGATCTCAAGTCTCGTTAATTATTATTTCTTAAAGATAGAAAAAAGTAAGCTTGAGGTATTATCATACTCTTATTATTCTGAATCCCGTAAAAATGTCCTAAAACCTATGCAATTCCATAGGAGATGATCTGCTTATTTGCTAGTAGATTACTGCTAGAAACTGTGAAGTCATCAGGTATAAGGACATAACATGAGTCTTGGCACAATCTATTTTGATGCCAATATCATCAATAGATCCAGTATTTCTCAAATCTTTAGACTTAACAGCAAAGACCTGATTAAAACAGGTCTAATTTGTTATATCTTCCCACTCGTTATTTCTCCACTGGGGAAGTAACGAAGTAATTTTTTACCCTCTAAATTCAGGATAAATTCACGATGCCAACCATTAACGGTACTAATCAGCCTGACACTCTTGGTATTCCTTCTTCTATTCTCCCTTATATCATCAATGGATTTGACGGTAACGATACAATTAGGGGCGGCTCTGGCAACGATACGATTAACGGTGGTTCTGGCGACGATAGAATATAACGGTGGAAACGGTAATGATAGCCTTTTGGGCGGATCTGGCAGCGATACGATTGACGGGGGAAGAGGCAACGATATAATTGACGGCGGATCTGGCAACAATACGATTGACGGCGGATTTGACGGTGACGATAAGATTCAAGGTGGTAATGGCAACGATCGGATTCAAGGTGGATCTGGTAACGATACGATTAACGGCGTATCTGGCAACGATCAGATTAACGGCGGTTCTGGCGACGATAAGATTAACGGCGATTCTGGCGACGATAACCTAGTTGGTGGATTAGGCAACGATAACCTAGTTGGCGGATCTGGTAATGATACGATTAGCGGTGATTTTGGTAACGGTGGTATCCTCACGGGTGTTGGTGGAACTGATGTTCTCACTGGAGGATTGGGTAACGATGTTTTCGATTTCAACTTCGTTTCAGAAAGTCAACCTGGTTTGTTACAGGATGCGATCGCTGATTTTGTCGGAAACGGTATCCTTGCAGGGGATCAAATCGATCTATCTACCATCGACGCCAACTCCACTAAAGAGGGCAACCAAGCCTTCACTTTCATCGGAAGTCGTGCATTCTCTGGAATCGGTCAAATCCGTTATTCAGGAGGTATTCTCCAAGGTAGTACTGCTGGGGATCTGTCGGCTGAGTTTGAAATTCGGCTTACAAGTGCGCCACAACTAGTGGAAAGCGACATTATCCTTTAATTTAATATTATCTGCCTTGAAAATAAGGCATAATGCAGAATTTTGATAATTGAATGGTCGCAAATAAAGATAAGTTTAGCTTGCCTTTCTGATAGTTTATAGTTATTAAATTGCGCTGCGTCTACATCAGAAAATGAGGTAATACAATGGCAACTGTTGCGGACTGCCGCCTAATGAAAAGATATCAGAGAATTTGAGAAGGAACATTGTAACGCAAGGGATGTAGCGATATCTACGATGGTCACTGAGCTTGTCGAAGTGCGGGCTACGCCCTACGCACTGGTTAACAAAGCTTTTAAGTTATAGGCAATTACTTCCTTATACATAACTAGATAAATCACCAAATAAATCACCAAATAAATCTCAAAAACCAAAACTAACCTTATCCGAACAAAGGTTTCAGATTTTGCTTTAGCGAGAGGAATAAAAAAGGGCTAATTACTCTTTCTTATAGATAGGAAAAACTAGGCTTGAAAGTAATAGTATAGTCTTGTGATTGTGGCTAAAATCAAAACGTTCTAAAAGCTATGCGCTTCTGTAGGAGGAAATCAGCTTGTTTCATACCATCCTACTACTGCAACCAGTAAAGATATAAGGACATCACATTACTCTTGGCATAATAATTTTGATGCCAGCATCATCAATACATCTAGTGCTTGTCAAATCTTCAAAGTTAACAGCAAAGACCTGTTCAAATCAGTTGCAGTTCAGTTATCTATTCCCACTCGTTATTTCTTTGCCTTGTTTTCTCGGCGTTGCTGAATGACAGTGTGAAATTTAAAAATTCAATCTTTGAAACTGTTTCCTTTACACCTTTGGGGTAAACCAAATTCATACTCTTAATCAGCAACACCGTTTTCTGATGGGAAAGTGACGAGGTTATTTTTTACCCTCTAAGTTCAGGAGAAACTTACTAATGGCAATTATTAACGGTACCATTTTTAATGACAACAATACCATCAACGGTTCCCCACTAATCTTTCGCCCTGACCTAAATGGGGGTGCTGGCAGCGATATCCTTAACGGCAATGTCGGCGACGATATCTTAAATGGGGGTGCTGGTAGCGATATCCTTAACGGCAATGCCGGCGACGATAGTCTAAATGGGGGTGCTGGCAGCGATATCCTTAACGGCAATGCCGGCAGCGATACCCTTAACGGTAATGCTGGCAGTGATATCCTCAATGGCGGTGCTGGCAGTGATATCCTCAATGGTGGTGCTGGCAACGATACCCTTAATGGTAATGCTGGCAGCGATATCCTCACTGGCGGTGCTGGCACTGATTCTCTTATTGGCGGTGCTGGCAGCGATATTTTCGATTTCAACTTAGTTTCAGATAGTCCGACTGGTTTATCACGAGATATTATCGCTGACTTCGTTGGAAACGGTATCTTTGCAGGCGATCAAATCGATCTATCTACCATTGATGCTAACTCAAGTGTAGCGGGCAACCAAGCCTTTATTTTCATCGGTGCTGGCACATTCTCAGCGGCCCGTCAGGTTCGTTATTCAGGAGGTACTCTTCAAGCTAACATTGATGGGGATCTCTCGGCTGAGTTTGAGATTGGACTGACAGGAGCACCACCACTAATAGCAAGCGACATCATCCTCTAATCTAATACACCTCTTGCAAAAGCGCTGAACACCCTACTTCTAAGAGCAAGCGCTTAGGAGTGGGGTTCTTATTTATGATTTATGCAAGAAGTCTAATATTGAAGAATAATTTAGGTGCAAAGCAAAACATACTCCAATTGTGAGAAAATTCAGTAGGCTTTAACCTCTCAAGAATGATATTGCTATAGTCAAACACAGTTAAATACTAACAAAATTGCTCATAGCAACTGCACCTAACAGAAGCACATCTAAAAAATAGAAAATTACCAATGCTTGCCAAGGTTCGATCGTGCTGCGTATGCATGAGAAAATCTGTTAATACAATCAATCGCAAAAGTTGTGATAATGCCACAATAACCAAATTGTAACCCCAGGGATGCGCGATATGTCTACGACGGGCTACGCCTACGCACTGGTCTAACAAGGGAATGGCACTCAGTTCAAATACAGCCTCGATCCTGTAAGACTCTGCCTCCAGTGGCTTTACCATATAAAGCAGTCCTCTCGAAATACATTTCCAGTCTTAAGACTGAAAACGAATTCAAGTTACACAAATCTTTAGGCTTTTCTTCGTCTCATGCGTCTAACAAAGCTTTTAACTTATTGACAATTATTTGTTATATATAACTACAGAAACCACTAAACAAATACCAATATGCAAAACCAACTCTATCTGTACAAAGGTTTTCGATTTTATTTTGACCAGAGAATAAAAGAAAGTTAATTGTTCTTTTTTCTATTTATAAAAAAGTCTGTTGGAGGGTAATACTATGGTATTGTTATTATGAATACAGTAGCAAGGGACTCAAGTCTATATAATTACTTAGAACAAATCTCCTGTTACCTTAGTATTTTTCAACTGAAACAACTGAAAACATAAGGTACAAGAAGATTAGATGATTTTTAGTACAATTTTGATGTAAAGATCATCAAATACATCTAGTACTTCTTAAATATTCTCAAATATTCTCAAATATTCAAACTTAATAGTCAAGACCTGTTCTTGTCAGCTTTATTCAAGAATATATTCCCACTGTTGAGCTTTTTACCTTGCTATTTCGGCATTGCGGAATGAAAGTATGAAAATCCCAAGTTCTATGTTTGAAATTGTTTACTTTATGCATTTGAAGGAAAGCAAATTTATACTCTTAATCAGCAATGGCGTTTTATAATGGGGAAGTAAAGACGTAATTTTTTTTCCTCTAAGTTTTAGGAGAAATTCATCAATGCCAAGTTCAATATCAATTTCCTACGGTAGCGGCAGTGTTAGTGCCAGCTCTAGTAGCAGTAGTAGTAGTAGTAGCAGTAGCAGTAGCAGCAGCAGTAGCAGCAATAATGGTAAAAGCGATGTCATTAACACTAGTGGTGGTAACAGTACCCTTATAGGTGGTAGTGGCAACAGTCTCCTTAACGCTGGTGGTGGCAATGATAGCCTCTTTGGTAATGCTGGCAACGATACTCTTAACGGTGGTGGTGGCAACGATAGCCTGAATGGCGGTACTGGCAGAGATATTCTCTTTGGCGGTACTGGAAATGATAATCTTATCGGCGGTGATGGGGATGATGTCCTGACTGGCGGTAGTGGAAAAGATATTCTCACTGGAGGATCGGGTAATGATGTTTTCGAGTACAACTCAATTTCTGATAGTCCACTTTCGTCACGCGACTTAATCACTGACTTTCGTGGAAACGGTAATTTGTCAGGCGATCGAATTGATCTATTTACTATCGATGCCAACTCCACTATTGGGGGCAACCAAGCTTTCACTTTCATTGGGAGTGGCCAATTTTCCGCACCCGGACAAATCCGTTATTCAGGAGGTATTCTCGAAGGTAGTACTGATGGGGATCGGTCGGCTGAGTTTCAAATTCGGCTTATAGGGGCGCCACAAGTAGTGTCAAGTGACTTCGTTCTTTAATGTAATATTCCTGCCTTGAAAATAAGGCAGCAGACAGATGGCTTTTAGCGTCTCACCTTGGGAGAAGGCAGAAAGCACTAGAGAATGAAAACATCTCTTTCCCAGTCCCTACTCACTATTTTCAAGGCAGATATAATTTTGAAGAACTCTAGTGCAAAGTTAGAGTGTCTCCACCTTTGCGCCGGAATCAATATCAATATACTAAGCTATAAATGTGGAAAGTCAGAGCCTCAGCTTGGGGCAATGACTTTTTTTCATATTTAAATTCGTATTGCTATCTCTAGTATTTCCGGCACTCTAGATGCCTAACACACAAGAATTATCCCTATTTTATACAAACGCTTAGATGAAGATTTATTCTAATTAGGGTTGACCAAAAGACACGGTGAAACATAGAGAATTACTCATATTCGATCGCACCGCCCAGGCATGAGAAAATCATCAGGTAATACAATCGCAACTGTTGCGATAATGGCACGGAAGGAAAAAAGATGTCGGAGAATTTGAGAAGCCAAATTGTGACGCAAGGAGTGCAGCGATCGCCTAATCGAGCTATGCTGCGTGCAGTTGGTTTTAAAGATGAAGATTTCAATAAAGCCATTGTGGGCATTGCCAATGGCTACAGTACGATCACTCCCTGCAATATGGGGATAAACCAACTGGCGCAAAGGGCAGAGGTGGGGATAAAAACCGCCGGAGCAATGCCGCAAGTGTTCGGTACGATTACTATTAGCGATGGGATTTCGATGGGAACTGAAGGGATGAAATATTCCCTAGTGTCGCGGGAAGTGATTGCCGATTCCATTGAAACCGCCTGTACTGGACAAAGTATGGATGGCGTGCTGGCTATTGGCGGTTGTGATAAAAATATGCCAGGGGCAATGATTGCAATGGCCCGGATGAATATCCCGGCTATCTTTGTTTACGGTGGCACAATTAAACCCGGTCATTACAACGGACGCGATTTAACTGTTGTCAGTTCTTTTGAAGCTGTTGGTCAATACAGTGCTGGAAAAATTGACGAAAAGGAATTATTAGAAGTTGAAGGCCGAGCTTGTCCTGGTGCGGGTTCCTGTGGGGGAATGTTTACAGCTAACACCATGTCTTCAGCATTTGAAGCGCTGGGGATGAGTTTACCCTATTCTTCGACAATGGCGGCGGAAGATGCCGAAAAAGCCGATAGCACAGAAAAATCAGCATTTGTCTTAGTCGAAGCCATTCGTAAACAAATCTTACCTCGTCAAATTATCACCCGCAAATCTATAGAGAATGCCATCTCTGTGATTATGGCAGTAGGTGGTTCGACCAATGCAGTACTGCACTTTTTAGCGATCGCCCGCGCCGCTGATGTAGAGTTAACCATAGACGACTTTGAAACTATCCGCGCCCGCGTTCCCGTTTTGTGCGATCTGAAACCAAGTGGTAAATATGTTGCTACAGATTTGCACAAAGCTGGCGGCATTCCGCAAGTAATGAAGATGTTACTTGTGCATGATTTATTACACGGTGATAGCCTCACCATCAGCGGTCAAACCATTGCAGAGATATTAGCAGACATACCAGAAGAACCATCTGCCAATCAAGATGTGATTCGTCCTTGGAATAACCCGATGTATCCTCAAGGACATTTAGCCATCCTCAGAGGTAATTTGGCAACAGAAGGGGCTGTCGCCAAAATTACTGGGGTAAAAAAACCAGTAATTACTGGGCCTGCACGGGTGTTTGAATCAGAAGAAGCCTCTTTAGATGCAATTTTGGCTGGTAAGATTCAAGCTGGTGATATTCTCATAATCCGCTACGAAGGGCCTAAAGGTGGTCCTGGAATGCGGGAAATGTTGGCTCCCACTTCAGCAATTATCGGTGCTGGGTTGGGTGATGCGGTGGGATTAATTACCGACGGACGCTTTTCTGGAGGTACTTATGGCATGGTGGTTGGTCATGTTGCTCCAGAAGCCGCAGTTGGTGGGGCGATCGCGCTTGTAGAAGAAGGCGATAGTATTACTATTGATGCACCCGCTCGTTTATTGCAGTTGAACATATCTGAAGAAGAATTGGCCCGTCGTCGTGCCAACTGGCAACCTCCGGCTCCGCGTTACACTAAAGGCGTGTTGGCAAAATATGCCAAATTGGTATCTTCTAGCAGTATTGGTGCTGTGACAGACTTGGACTTGTTTTAATTAACCTGACAACTGTGGCACAAGTTTGCCTACCTTTAACAAGGGGCTTCAGCCCCTTGTCTGGTTGATTTGAGATGGTCGCTGGATTTACGTCATCCTGTAATAGTTCGATCTAGCGATCGCTTCTAAAGAAGTTGCAAGGACAAACTCGTAACTTACTTTGCGATCGCAAGCGTGGTAAAACAAATTGCTGTATCGAAACAACTTGTCAGATGAAATACTGTTGATTGCCTCTAAGTTTTGAAGCTATTGAAGAGGGATATTCTGTGTTTATACCAGATTTTTGCCTTAATTTCGTGAGTTTTTGGAAAAATCTTGCAAAAGTTTCAGGAAATTTACATAGAAGATGTGATGTCAATCGATATACTACAGAAATACTATTGACCATCAACTGCTGAAAAACTTAAAAGGGCAAAAAATGAGTTCTGAATCTAATGTCAAACTGACGATCGCTCTTTCTAATCCAGACTTAGATGCAGAGGAGCAAGAACAGGAAACACGGAATCTGCTGCGAGAAATCAAAGAATTAGATGTAGAAAGTGCTGAACTTGTAGCACTTACAGAAATACCCGAAAGAGGCAAGCCTGTTGGCGGTTTTCTGCTGGGAGTATTACAGGCAGAGGTTAGCCTTGCCAATTTTAAGAAATTGTTGGGATTTTTGGGCGATCGCTTGGGCAACAAAACCATTGAATTGGAAGTCGAGGCTAACGGCAAAAAACTGAAGGTGAAAGCTAGTAGTCAGGAAGAGTTAAACGCCGCCATTGAACAAGCTCAAAAGTTTATCGCAGGCAACTGATAAATTCCATTAGCAAGGAAGAATAACGAGATGGTGAAAATAGCACTGCTAATCGGAGTCAGTGAGTATGAACCTGGCCTTACTCCATTGCCAGCAGCGACAAAAGATGTTGAGGCAATACAGCGAGTTTTAGAGAACCCAGAGATTGGGGGTTTTGATGATGTCAAAGTGCTGCTGAACCCTCAACGGCATGAGATGGAGGAAGCGATCGGTATCTTGTTTGATAATCGTCAAAAAGATGACCTCGTGCTGCTATTTTTCTCTGGACATGGCATTAAAGATGAGAGTGGTAAGCTTTACTTTGCGGCTCGTAACACCCGTAAAACTGACAAGGGAGTACCAGCTAGGGCAACAACAGTACCAGCTAATTTTGTCCATGAGGCCATGAGTGATAGCCGCTCCAAACGCGAGGTAGTGATTCTCGATTGTTGCTTTAGTGGTGCGTTTGCCAAGGATATGGCGGCTAAAGATGATGGTTTTGTGGATGTCAAGAACCAATTGGGTGGAGAAGGGCGGGCTGTTCTCACATCTTCGACTTCAACTCAATTTGCTTTTGAACAGCAAGGAGTAGATACCTCAACTTATACCAGCTACATAGTTGAGGGTTTAGAGACTGGTGCGGCAGATCGGGATGAAGACGGTTGGATTTCTGTCGATGAGTTGCATGAATACGCTGCCAAGAAAGTACAAGAAAGTACGCCAGCCATGAAACCAGAGATATATCCTGTCAAAGGTGGCTTTAAAATCAAGCTTGCCAAAGCACCAAGTAATGATCCCAGACTCACATATCTTCGAGAAGTTGAGTATTGGGTAGAGGGTGGTAATGGTGAAATTTCTGTTGCTGGTCGCGCTGCATTGGATGCATTACAAGAGACTCTGCAACTATCATCTGAGGACGCTGCTGCAATTGAAACTCAGGTTTTAGCACCTATCGAAAACAAAAGGATAAAATTACAGCGATATGAGCTAGCGTTCCGCGACGAGATTAGACAAGGGTTTCCTCTCAGCGATAGAACTGGCGCTAATTTGAAACGTCTTCAGCAAGCTTTAGGACTTAGAAATGAAGATATAGCCCTAATCGAAGCTCCAATAATTGCTGAACAGCCACTTACTACTGCACCTCCGGGAGTTGACAATTCTCCACCCCCCCAAAATAGTAATTTTACAAAATATATAATAGGAGCTTGCATTGTTGGAATAATCGGAGTGGTTATTGGTGGTACTGTAGTCTACTTTTTTAGGCTTAAAGATAAACCTCAACTTGTAGTTAAACCTCTAGTAAACTCCTGTCTCAAAGAGGAGTATACTCTAGGTGATAGAATTAGTTTTGGTGAAAAAATTCTATTCAAGCAAGATACGAACCCAGATAAAGAAGCTGGAGTGAAAGCATTCTTAAATGGTGATTGTCCGACTGCTATTGATAAATTAAATTCATACCGTCAAGCTAATCGTACAGACCCAGAAGCTTTGATTTACTTGAATAACGCCAAGGCTCGCCAACAGAAAAAATACGTCAAAATAGCTACAAGTGTACCTATTGGTACAAATCCAAATGTGGCAAAAGAGATGCTACGGGGTGTGGCTCAAGCTCAAGATGAGGTGAATAACAGTGGTGGGATCAATGGTCAAGCTTTAGAAGTAGCGATCGCTAATGATGATAATGACCCAAGTGAAGCTGTAAAGATTGCGACTAACTTTGTCAAAGATAACAGCATTTTGGCTGTAGTTGGACATAATGCTAGTAATGCTTCCATCGCAGCAGCGTCAGTGTATCAAAGTGGAAGATTAGTAATGATATCTCCCACTAGTTTTGCTCAAAACCTTACCACTATAGGCAACTATATCTTACGCACTGCTCCTAGTGTTAAATCGATAGCAGATAACCTATCTAATTACGCTATCAAAACAGGTAAAACCAATTTTTTGATTTGTATTGATTCTAAAGGTATAGATAATTTTTCCTTTAAGGACAGATTTATTGAAGGGATAAAAGCTGCTGGTGGTCAGGTTAACTCCACCAACTGCGATATTGCTGCCAAAAATTTTGACTCTAGTGCAGTTATTACCCAAGCTGTTAGCAGTGGTGCTAATGCTTTAGTATTAGCTCTCTACATAGACAGAAATAGGGAAGGTCTAGCAGTGACACGAGCGAATAAAGGACAATTGAGCTTATTTAGTAGTTCCACGCTGTTTACAAGCGAAACCCTAAATGAGGGGGAAGCTATCAACGGCATGGTAATTGCTATACCTTGGTTTCCTGATCCCGGTAATTCCTTTGTAAATAATGCTGAGAAGCTTTGGGGTGGAACAGTGAATTGGCGAACGGCTACAGCTTATGATGCCACTTTAGCGATAGTTAAAGGTTTGCAGCAAAGTAAAACTCGTGATGATTTGCAAAATATATTGCACAGTCCAAGTTTTTTAGTTGATGGTGCTACAGGAAGGATTCAGTTTGCACAATCAGGTGATCGCACAGATAATGCCATTTTCTTAGTCAAAGTTCAACAAATATCTGGCACTGATAAATACAAATTTGTGCGGCAACCTTAGTTTTGCAGCTTTGCTTAATAGCGATCGCACTTGTTTATTGTAACGTTTTAAAATAGCGATCGCATTCTTATAAATTATTCTTTACTCAATCTCGAAAACTACGCATAGCTTGACTTCTACCAATTGTTAAACACTGCTGAACATATTCATTAACTAATTCAACAATTGGGATATTAGGAAAATTAGGACTAGATTGAGATTTAATATACTTTCCCTCTTGTAGAATCGAAATTTCTAAACCTTGTTGTGTATGTCGCCAAAGTTCAGGAACTCCCAAAATTTCATAATTCTCAAATCGAGTTCGAGAAGTAATATCAATTTCGATTGCTAAATCTGGTGGTGGGTCTATATTTAAATCGATGCGATTTTTACCAATGATAGCAGCTTGATTTTGAATATAAAAACTGGTATCTGGTTCTACTGCTTGCAGCATTCGCTCATTTTTAAGTGTTGTGGAACCAAAAGGCTCAAAATCAATTTGAAGTTTGTCTAATAAAACTCTTACTAACTCACCAATATATTCTTTATCTTTTTCGTGTTATGGTACGGGAACCATAATTTCTAACCAACCATGACTATAAGAAATACGTGCAGCACGCCTTTCTCCCATTTCTTCTAAAATATTTTCTAATTGCTGCCAACTAATATCTTTGAGTAACATTTATTGCCCAGGTTTAACAATAATTTGTTGCAGTTTTAAAAGCATATCACCTCAGAAAGTTGATGTATTAATGATTGTATGTAAGCTGTTGTGCTTTTAATTTGCACAAACAGCATTTCCCTTGTTTTTTATTTTTCTTCCCCATTTAATAATAAGCTCTCCATCATTTAAGAGT
>NZ_JBALDR010000044.1:0-5440 GCF_036917315.1 Nostoc sp.
AATATTGAGTTCTCAAACTGGGGTTTGAGTTCTCATTTAAGTATATTTAGTACGCAAAAGCTAATATTGAGTTCTCAAACTGGGGTTTGAGTTCTTTTTTGCGTAATTTACTGATTTATTAGTAATTCACAGTGTAATAAAAGCTAATAGAGATTTGCAGGAATTTCCTCAGGCTGATCGATACGGAAGTTTTTTAAAGTAAAGAAGCTTAAATCAGTGAATTCAAGAACTGATAACCAAATAAATAACCGCATTAAAAGGTACATTTTATGGCTAGACTAAAAAGAACTTCCCAAGTGCTAGAAAAAGCAGCACGTCGTGCAGCCAGTATCAGTTCAATCGATCCAAACTTAGATGTGAGTAATGGACTCACTTTATTTGCCTACTCAAGCCTAATTGAGACAATGCGAAATAAAGAAAATACTTACAACACTGCGCTTTCTAACCTAGATAAGATATACCGTGAAATGTTAGAAACAGAGCAGCAGTTGGCAGACATGACAGAACACATACTCATGGGCATTGGGGCTAAATATGGCAAAAGCAGTGTAGAGTATGGTATGGCGGGAGGAGTTCCTAAAAACCAACGCCGCAAGGGATTGCGAGGTGAATCGCCAATTGTTAGTAATGAGCCACCGTCAATAATTGTTGGTGTGAATAACAATGGCAAAGTAAAAGCATAGCGTGTGTTACGGCTTTAGCCTAACGCACCATCTTCACGTCAGCCCCATTAGCAAAAGTGCGATATACGATATGAGAGTATGAATATAAAGCTTTTATCCTGCTATTAGTGTTGCTGTCTTACTCGTCGCGGTAAACCTCTTTACGATGCGCTACTTTCACAACACTAACTAGTAATACATCATCAAAAATATCGTATATAACTCGGTAACTGCCGACTCGGATTCGATAACCATTGTCCGAATCTTCTAGTTTAACAATGCCGTTAGGGCGGGGATTATCAGCTAGATCGTCAATTTTTGTTTGTATCCTTGTCCGTACTTTTATAGGTAATTTTTTAAGTTGTTTAAATGCAGCATTAGAAAATTCAATTTTATATTGATTCACTGTCTAATTCTCGTTTAACTTGCTCCCAAGGAATAGTGCCATTTTTCTTAATATCTTCCCGTTCTTCATGTAAAGCTTTAATATCCTCTTGGTCTTCTGCTTTACGAATGTCTAAAAGTTCTATGACATCCTCTAAAGTATCTTCATAAGCTTGTTCTAATCGCTCATAAATAGCTTTGATTAAAGCTTTTTTTCTCGTTGTAGTTTCCATTTTTATCTCAATTCCAACATATAGTGAGTTTTGCTTCAATAAAGTTACTATAGCCTATCACTATAATTTTACTGTATCAGCCGATCCGATAGCCGTTTAACTGAATAAATGTCCAATTTGTGTAGAAACTTTGCTGGGAATTTAAGTTTTCAATTCAATCCCACAGAAAACAATTTACCAACTTGCGCCAAATCTACATTTCCACCGCTGATGATGACACCAATTCTCGCCTCTGGTGCTGTCACCACACCTTCGAGTAAGGCTGCTGCTGCAAGTACTCCAGTGGGTTCAACGACAATTTTCAAACGTTCCCACAAGAAAAACATGGTGCGAAGAATCGCCTCTTCCGATACCGTCACCATATCATCGACGTAATGCAGCACCAAGGGGAAAGTAATTTTACCAAGGCTAGGAGTCCGCGCGCCATCAGCGATGGTATTAGGATTTTTGACTGTTTGTAAGGTTTTGGTGTGAAAAGAGCGGGTAGCATCATCGCCAAGGGCTGGTTCTACCCCGATTACTTTACAATTGGGTAAAAGTGACTTGGCTGCGATCGCACATCCTGAAAGTAATCCGCCACCGCCACAACAAACTAATAGTAAGTCTAACTCACCAACTTCTTGGATTAATTCTAAAGCAGTTGTTCCCTGTCCGGCGACGACATGAGGATGATCGTAAGGCGGAATGAGTGTCAAAGAGCGCTCATCTGCTAAATTTTGGGCTAATTCTTCTCGGTTTGTTTCTTGGCGATTGTACAAAATTATCTCTGCACCATAACCACGAGTAGCAGTTTGTTTGACAGCCGGAGCATCATCAGGCATGACAATGGTGGTGGGAATATTTAGTAATTGTCCAGCTAAAGCGATCGCTTGGGCATGATTTCCCGACGAATAGGTGAGAACGCCTGTTTGTTTTTCTGCTACCGATAGTTGGGCTAGGGCGTTGTATGCGCCTCTAAATTTAAATGCCCCCGTGCGTTGAAAGTTTTCGCACTTAAAAAACACTTGGCTATTGGTGCGATCGTTAACGATTCTAGATGTTAGTACAGGTGTGCGATGGGCAATCCCTAAAATTCGCTTTTGTGCTGCTTGCACGTCACTTATAGCAACGGAATTAGGTTGTGTCATTGATGACGATATGTAAGAATTCAGGAATAAGGATAGTTAAAAAATCAGCAGAATATTTGATAATAATAAATATACCAAGTATACTAGATTATTTCTAAATTCTGACTCTTGGGTGCTGAATTCTGACGATGAGATTAAATATTCTTGCTCTTGTTTATATAGATACAGATTTTTATATTTGCGTTTAATATCCTGGATTGAAGCATACTCATTTCAGGTGGATAGCATCATTTTTTCAGTATAAAAATAGCTACAGCAGATATTATATATTGCTGTAGCTAAATTTATAAAAGTTAAATAAGAATCCAGAAGTCAGAACGAGCTACGTCCCGCGACGCTAACAGAAGTCAGAATAAATTAGTGGGGAATTTAAACCAATTGAAATTAAATTCTAGCTCCTGACTGCTGAATTCTTCTTGTTAAATTAATTAACTCAAATTCGCCATTTTTTAACATGAATCAAACATCCAAAAGTCGGCAAAAAAGAACTGCTCTAATTACAGGAGCGGCTAGTGGTATAGGTTATCAATTAACCCAGATTTTTGCCCGTCATAATTATAATCTTGTGTTAGTAGATAAGAATGAACAAAAACTTACTGAAATTGTAGATGAATTTACCCAAAAGTTTGGCATTTTTGTCAAAATTTTTGTTAAGGATTTATCTATCCCCACATCCCCAGAAGAAATTTTTACAGAATTACAGCAAGCATCCATTAAGATTGATGTGCTAGTTAACAATGCTGGCTTTGGTACTTATGGAGCATTTAGCGAAACAGACCTCAGCACTGAATTGAAAATGCTTCAGGTAAATATGGTTAGCCTGACTCATTTAACGAAGTTGTTCCTCAAAGATATGGTCGAGCAAAACTATGGAAAAATATTAAATGTGGCCTCGGCGGCTGCTTTTCAACCAGGGCCTTTAATGGCAGTTTATTTTGCTACTAAAGCCTATGTATTATCATTTTCAGAAGCGATCGCGAATGAATTAGAGGGCACAGGTGTCAACGTAACTGTTCTTTGTCCAGGGCCAACAGCATCGGAATTCCAACAAAATGCTGCAATGGAAGATTCAAAGATTGCTAACGTTAACAGAATGATGGATACGGAAACCGTCGCTAGGATTGGTTATCGGGGCTTAATGAAAAACAAAACTGTTGTTGTTCCTGGGATGAGAAATAAGATATTAACTGAAAGCGTCAGATTTACGCCCAGAAATTTAGTCACAAAGGTTGTTAGAAGTATGCACGAACTTCAAAAAAAGAGGTAGTTTGAGATTTTACACTCTTTTCAAGAAGAACCGAACAATAGATTTTTTAGACGAAATAATTTCTTGTTCGGGTTTAAGCATTTGCCAAAAATCAGCTAAGACTTCGCTTTAGGAATTCCAACTAATAAATTACCCATCCCGCAAAAGTACAGTTAGGAATGGCACGCTTGTTAATCGCAAAGCCCTGATATAACAAGATTTTTGAGTGTGGGGAGTGTGGGGAAGTGTGGGGAGGAAGAGGAGAAATTGAATAACTGCATATCAACAAATGCTGCATTGCCTCCCCATCCTCCCACACCTCCCACACCTCCCACACCCTGCCAGCAAGGAGGTTTCAGCTTTTCAAGCGTGCCATTCAGTCTTTTTCTTTGGAAGTCTCTAACTGTACCCTTAAGCGATCGCACCAGAGCATCTTGATTCTGAATTCAACGCCCACCAATACGATCGAATACAGGTGTAGACCAGCGATCGACCAGTTTGCCCAGGACTGACATTTCTTGAACCAAGCGGTCAAATTTCTCAGGGGTGAGAGATTGGGGGCCATCGGATAAAGCTTTTGCGGGATTGGGGTGAACTTCAATCATTAAGCCATCTGTACCAGCTGCGATCGCAGCCATTGCCATTGATGGCACATATTCAGACCTACCAGTACCATGACTGGGATCGATCGTAATCGGTAAATGGGTTAGCGATCGCAACACCGGCAGCACTGATAAATCTAAAGTATTGCGGGCATATTTACCATCAAAGGTTCTAATTCCTCGTTCACAAAGAATCACATTGGGATTTCCAGATGCCATAATATATTCTGCCGCCATCAGCCACTCGTCAATTGTTGCAGACATACCCCGCTTCAACAGCACTGGTTTATCTTGAGCGCCTACCTTTTTCAGCAACGAAAAGTTGTGCATATTTCGCGCTCCGATTTGGATGATGTCAGCTACTCTCGCCACTGCGGATAAATCGGCAGCATCCATTAGTTCTGTGACGATACCCAAACCAGTAGCTTCTCGCGCTGCTGCTAACAAATCTAAAGCGCTTTCACCATAACCTTGAAACGCATAGGGTGAAGTACGGGGTTTATAGGCTCCGCCACGCAAAAACTGTGCCCCAGCTGCCTTCACCCGCTTTGCTGTTTCGACAATCATCGCTTCATTTTCAACAGAACAAGGCCCGGCTATTATTACAATCGGATGATGTTCGCCGAAATAGACACGACCGTTAGGTGTAGGTACAACCACCTCGCTAGCTTCTCCATGTCGGAATTCTCGGCTTACCCGCTTGAAAGGTTGTTGCACTCGTAATACTTGCTCAATCCAAGGGCTAAATTCCTGAACCTGTAATTTATCAATGCTAGTGGTATCACCAATTAGCCCTAGCACAACTTTATGAGTGCCAACACTTTTTTCTACTGTGACTCCCCAAGTCTCACTCAGTTCTTGGCTAATGCGAGTAATTTCCTCAACAGGTGTACCGCTCTTAAGTATGATAATCATCTGTTTTTCCTTCCGTATAGTTAGTTTTTGGGTGTAATACAGTCCGTTCGTTGGGACGCATAGTTAAAAGGGCGATGTTAAAAGGGCGGTTAGAAACCGCGTCTACACAAGCAAAACCCACCTGCGTGGGTTTCAAACCCGCAATTTTTCTTAGTCCGCCTCCGCGGACTTTGCCTGTGTAGCCGCGAATAGAATGAGACTGTTGGCGAATTAAAAGAGGGTGAAACCAAACATCCCATAAAAATGGCAAAGGAATTATGATGAAGCAGAA